>DASRGC010000077.1:0-57746 GCA_035651235.1 Acidobacteriaceae bacterium | reverse complement strand
GTGGACCTGTTCACCGACATGTACGTAAATCTTAGCGATCACTCCGGGACTCGGAGCGTGCGCCTGGAAGTCGACGATGGGCTCAACTTTGCCGTTGGTCGGGATCGTGCTGGTAAGGTCTTGCCGGCTGACTCGCGCGGCACGCACCTGGACGACAGGCTTGCGGTGCATGAGGAAAAAAATTCCGATCACGACAACAACGGCGAGCAGAATCCAAAGCCACGCACGTGATTGGGTTTTTCCTTCTTGAGCCATACGCAAAGGGTCAGTATATAGGACGACGCGAGATGGCTCTGAGGTCCAAAACTTTTATGACGAATGAATTACAAGGGTCTTCGGGACGTTACAAACTTGAGTCCCGGCGGGCTCAGCAGCATCTCTCGAGCGCAAGAATCTCGAGCTCCCACCCGCCGAAATCCGGGTGCCAGTTGCGGCGCAGATGATAGGCGACATCGAAGAACTCACCGGGCAACCAGTTCTGTTTCCGAGAGCGGTCGGCCCAAGGAGTACGGCGTCCCCATGCGACTCCGCTGAACCGGCCGGTGCCGTTCTCGTCTTCGAGCGAGATTCGCAGGTGGCGCTCGGCCAGAATGCGTGGCGGGTTTACGAGTCGGGCGCGGCGCGTCGCAAAGATCGGATCGGGATTGCCGAGGCCGAACGGTGCGAGCCGCTCGAATGTGCCGAGAAGCTCAGGCGTGATCTCCGCGAACCGAAGCTCCAGGTCGAAACGGAGTTCTTCTGCCTCGGGAGTAGGCCCAAGTTGAGCGGCCGCAATGCCGGCCAGCGATGCGCGTAATCGCGGCACGTTGGCCGAGGGCAGAGCGAAGCCAACCGCATGCGCGTGGCCGCCGAACCGGGAGAAGAGCGTGCTTTCGGCTTGTTCGTGCGCTGCGGTAATGGCGTCAAGCAGGTGAAATCCGGGAACGGAGCGGCCGGAGCCATGTGCGAGCGGAATTTCAGGAGAATCTGTGGTCTTTTCGTGGGCGAGGACCAGCGCGGGCCGCCCGGTACGCTCGACGACGCGCGAGGCGAGGATGCCGACCACACCGCGGTGCCAGCCGGCTGCATGGGTTCGGTGGTCGTCGAGAACAAGGCACGCGGGAAGGCCGTCGGGCGAGGCGAGCAGCGCGTCAATCTGCTGCTCGATCTCGCGCAGCGCGTTGGCTTCGGTCGCGCGGCGGTCATCGTTGAGCCGGTGCAGCTTCTCGGCGAGGGCGCGGGCAGCGGCTGGGTCGCGCGACAGGAACAGCTCGACAACGTCGCTGGCGACCTCCATGCGCCCGGCGGCGTTGAGGCGCGGCGCAAGGCGGAAGCCGACGTCGGTTGCAGAGATCGGATGAGAGATGTCGATTCCCGCGAGTTCCATCAGCGCCCGAAGTCCGGTCTGGGCCGGACTGCGGAGCTGCTGCAGGCCAATCGCGGCAATGGTGCGGTTCTCGTCCGTCAGGGGAACGGAGTCGGCGATGGTGGCCACCGCGAGCAGCTTGAGGAAGGAGGGCAGCGTCTTGGTGCGAAGCCGCTCGCGCTCAGCATCATCGCGGGCCGCGGCTTCGAGCAGCGCCTGCGCAAGCTTGAATGCGACCGCCGCACCGCATAGGTCCTTGCAGGGATAGGTGCAGCTTGGCTGGTTCGGGTTCAGCACGGCGAGCGCCCGAGGCGTGCCGTTCAGTTCATCGGGGAGATGATGGTCGGTCACAATGAGGTCTAGCCCGAGCCGGACTGCTTCTTCCGCGGCGGCGTGCGCGCGGATCCCGGTATCAACCGACACGACCAGCCGCACACCTTCGGCCGCGGCGTCCGCGATGCGGGACTCGCGCATTCCATAGCCTTCGCGGATGCGATGCGGAATGTGGTAACGGATGTCCGGCGTGACGCCGAGCGCGGCCGCCACGCGCTGGCAGGCCGTTTTTAGCAGCACCGTCGCCACGGTGCCGTCCACGTCGTAGTCGCCGTAGATGAGGATCGGTTCGTGCGCCAGCAGAGCGTGCCGGATGCGCTCGACGGCTTCACGCATGCCCTGCATCGCATACGGATCATGCAGATGCGAAAGGGAAGGGCTGAGGAACTTTGCGGCCGAGCTCGCGTCCGCGTAGCCGCGAGCGATCATCAGCCTGGCAATAGGTTCCGGCAGGCCCAAATGGCGCGCAAGCTGTTCGGAGGCAGAGGACGGTGAAGCGGCTGCTGTCCAGCGGACGGGATCAGTCGTCGTCGGCATCGTCGACGATGATATGACCGAGCTCTGTGAGTGTCTCCATCAGGTTCTGGAAGGTGTCGTACCAGTCGGTTGCGGTCTCAAAGAGATACATGATGCCGCCGTACGAAAACCCTAGCTGCAGATAGCCGGTTTTGCCGACGTGCTCGGTCAGCTCCTGTGCTTCGTGCAGCTCGGGCGCGTCCTGGTCCGGGTAGTTGTGGCTGCGGACCTGCTCCATCAGCGTGGCCACGTCCTCAGGTTCGAGCACGACCTCGCTCATGGTGATGAAGGGAGCGCTGGCCGCTTTGGCATGTTCGACGAAATCCTTCCAGCCGTCGTCGCTATCGGCTTCAAAGATGACCGTGGGGACGTCCTCCGAGACGTACCCGCTCATGCGTCGCATGCCGTGCCCGGCGATGAACGCGATCATGTCATCTTTCACTGTTGTCAGATCATCCAGAACCATAAGCATCCATTTTCGCAGATTGCGCGCTCGTTGCGGTGTGCGGATCCAGTTCGGCTGACGACCCGAATTTACGTGCTAACCTATGGCTGCCCATGATTTTCTCGAAAGACTACATTGGCTATCTTGCGCGGCAGACGACGAAGCATCTGGTCGCAGCCAAGATGATCAAAACAGACAAGCCAGATCTAGTGAACCAGCGCGTCACGGGCGCACTCATTGACGAGCTCGGGCTCGAAGACCGGATTAATGAAGAGGTTCGCGTCATCCTGGAGGCCTTCCAGGATGACATGCTGAAGAGCGGCGCCAGCTACCCGGAGATGTTCAAGAAGGTAAAGATGGAGCTCGCGCGCAAGTACAAGGCGGTGCTATGAGGATCAGCCGAGACAAACTCAACAAGCTGGCCCATACCGTCGCCGACACGCTCGCCGAAATTGATGAAGTCGAGTTCATGGAGGACCGCAACACGATCCGTCAGGAGGCTCGCAAGGCACTCGAGACCCTGCTGACCCAGGAGACAAAGATCGACGCAGCGGCGCGACAGAAGATTGCCTCGCAGCGCCGCATCATCCCTGAGGGGTCCCAGGAGTGGGACATTCTCTACCGCAAGTACTACAACGACGAGGTCAAGAAACTGGGGCTATGAGAACAAGATGAGAGAGCCACATAGCGTCTGATCTCTCATCTCTGACTTCTCTCCGTTCTGCTATACTGATCAGGTCGCAAGCAGGCCGCTCGGTCTGCTCCCGTGGCGATATGGTGTAACTGGTTAACACGTCGCCCTCTCAAGGCGAAGAGTTCGGGTTCGAGCCCCGATATCGCTACCAAAAACCCAGCAAAATCATTGATTTGCAGAAGAAGAGAAAGACACTTTTTTGCCCTATTTTGCATTCTGCCACTTTTCACTGTCACATCCTGCCACTGTGTGCACCTCGGTGCGCACCGAATACGTTTTTGTAATCCGTGAGGGTGCAACGCCTTTGATCTGCACGCGCAAATGCAGATTGGGCAGCCGAAGCGGAAGATGAGAAACGGCTGCGGGACAAAAAGATCGGGACCTTCGCTTATGCCACTACCGAACTGAAGTGATCTCTCGATACCCATTTCAAAAGATCATCTCGATTGGATCAGCACACGTGCTCCGATCCGGCGGGTCTTGGTTGACCTTCCTTACGTGAATACAGCAGCTTATTGACCGATTCAGAACTGGCGTTCATATCGCTGCCTTTGCTCTCGGCATTAGCGTCCGCGCTCTCGATTACCTGGTTTCCAGCAGGTTCGAAGGGGATCCCGTTCGCCAGGACAGAAGTAGGCGGCTGGCCGCTGCCTTCGTAATGACCTCCGACGGCTCAGCCGTCACGGGCTTTTACACGCTATCCTCGTTGTCCATCACAAGCTCCGATTTGCCAGAGAAGCTGGCGAAGAAAGTTCCTTCGCGACTTCCGATTCCGGCAACGCTCATCGGGAGAATGGGCGTGCACGTTGATGTTCAGGGAAAAGGGTTCGGAATCGACCTCTTGATGGACGCCCTGCATCAGGCCTTTCAGGCAAGCAAAACGGTGGCTTCATCGGCTGTCGTGGTTGATGCCAAAGAGGGCGCGCGCGATTTCTACCTGAAGCACGGCTTCACACCGATGCCATCCTCTCCGAATCGCATGTTCCTTCCGATGAAGACGATCGAGCAGATGTTCTCAGGATAGAAGCGGGGAGACGCTGCTAAGTGATCGACGCGGGGAAAGCCACCCACGCGTGAAGGGCGCCCATCTAACGCACTAATACCATTGACGAACAGCGGAGCCAAGCGGGAGTACGAACGCCCCCAGAGAGAACCTGGATAATGAAATCTCATCACACTTCGCTTGGGGTCACGGTGCACTCATCCTGTTAAGTGCCGCACGCCTCCCACAACCAGAAATCAGAAACCCTTCTGTTGGTGGCGCAGATAGCAGAAGGTTCCGACGCTTCACCAGATCCCCGCGGGCATCTGTTCGGCATCCAGATCCCCGCGCCATATCTTCGCCTTTATTGGTGTGTGCTGGACCCGCTATCGCGATTCGTCGATCACCTCGATGGCCGAGACGGTCGCGTTGTTCACGATGGGCTCAAAGGTGATGTTGAGCTTGCCCTGAGCGGTAGGCTTAAGGTGGTAGAACGTTTTGGTAACGGCATGGAGATTTCCCACTTCCTTGTAGATATCGAAATCATCGAGGAGCGTATTGCCGTTGCATAAGACGCGAAACACGCGGCTTCCCACGCCCCCAACTCCGGATGCGTTCGGACCGAAGTAGGACTCGGCGAAGTGAAGGACGAGAGTGTAGCGGTCGCGCGTGTCCACGGGAATGGCATAGCTGAAGTGACCGTACCGCTCGGCGGCGAACATGCTTGGGTCGGATGTTCCTGCGACAACCTCGGGCCTCTTCAGCGTATAGCCGCCCATGTAGTAGTTGTCCGGGTGCCAGAAATTGCCGTCGTGGTCGGTAAAGGATGTCGGCTGCATAACGATGCGGATGGGAAGCTGCCGGTGGGCCAGACCCGGCAGGATCTCGATCGCATTCAGCATGGCGGGCACGCTTTCGCTGGCGAAGTCCAAGCGCAGGAGTCCATTGGCTTTTGGGCTGATATCGCGGAAGACGCGCTCATCGGCGACGTTTGGACCGAGAGCGTCGGAGTCGATGTCGAAGCCAGTAAGAAGCGGCTTTCCGTTCGTGGAGACGGAAAAGGACGATGCGGAACTGGGGTTCGGGTCCTGCGAAAGTAAGTAAAGATGCAGCTCATAGACGCCGGGACTCAGTGGGATGTCATACGAAAAATTGCCGTTGCGCCAGTGCTGATACAACATTGGGTTGCTGGTTCGCGAGACGACGACGTCTGGGCGGCTCCAGGTTCCGCCGTACTGAAAGAATTCGTCGGGTTGCCAGACGGCCCCGGCACTGTCGATCTGCGGCTTTCCAGTGTAGCCCGCCAGGATGCGCACGGGCGTCTGCGCTAAAGCCGCCGCCGGCGGCGGGATAGCGGTGGAAGCTGCGATCGTTGAAGCGGCTCCAACGGCGCGTCTTTCGCGCAATACGAAATACAGAACTGCAATGGTAAGGATCAGCGCGGTGGCTGCGACGACGTAGGACCGGAGGAAAGTTCTTCTTCCCTGCGACGGGTCAGCTTCGGGCTCCGGAGTTTCGAGGGGGATTGAGCGGCGGGTGAAAACGGGCACGTAGGACCCGGGCGGAATCGTGAGCTGAACCGGATGATCTTTGCCGCCGTTCTGGTAATACTCCTTCAGCCGTTTTCGCAGGCGGTGCGCTTCGACCCGCACGATCGCGTCCTCACCGGCATCGAAGGTTGATTTCGACCGGCCAAAGACCTCCGTGGCGATTTCGTACTCATGCAGCTTATCGGTTTCGCCCTTGAAATATTTGTCGCCAATATAGGTAACGAGTTGGAGCAGGCGCGAAGAGTTCTCCAAGGCCGCGGCTACAGCACCCAGTTCGCGGCGCTCGTCCTCCTGAGCCTCAGACCGAGGAAGCTCGGAGATAACCTGACTGCGGTTGAACAACGACTGTCTCCTAGAAGGACGATCATAGCTGCGCCTTGTACGTCATTGCAACGTCACCCGGGCGAGCTTCTTGCTGACGTACGTAAGTTTCCATAAATCAATAAGATTGCTCCGTTACATCGGCTGCTGAAACGTGTCCGTACGAGATCGTACAGGATAAACCTTTCGCGTCTCTTCTCGGCGGATTTACGGTTTGCGCTGTTTCTAAATAATCCTGTCGCGGAAGCGGAGCAAAGGAGCAGTTGGGCGGAGCCTGCAACGCGGGCGAACCACTGATCTGCGGATCTCCGAGCGGCAAAGGACGCTGGCAGACAGGGTTGAGCGCTTGGCTGGGATGGAAAGACTGCTCTCGCGGAGCGATGGTGAACACGGTTTCTGAGGATTCTTGGAGGCATATCTTGTCAAAGTTCGCGAACTTCTCTTGCAGCGGCCGGCTGTTGAAGGTGGGGAAAACGTTTACATGGGGACTCTGCGGAGCGGCGTTCCTGGTGTTGTTTGCCGGTTCGGTGCATGCACAGAGCACGGCATCCATCTCCGGCACGGTGAAGGACCCGACCGGGGCCGTGATCCCGGGGGCGAGTGTGCTCGTCACCAATGAGGCGAGCAGAGCGCAGAGGTCTCTTTCCAGCGACAGTTCAGGGTTCTTCAGCTTTGCTTCGATTCAACCGGCAACTTACTCGCTGCGCGTCAGCCACGAGGGCTTCCAGACGTGGACGGTAACCGGGATTGTTGTTCACCCCGGCGACAGTCTGACGGTGCCCAAGATTTCCCTGAGGGTAGGCAGTACGGAGGTCTCCGTTGTAGTGACGGCCGAAAGCGCTGGGGTCACGCTGGATTCACCGGAGCACAGCACGCTGATCACGTCGGCGCAGATCGATCGGCTTTCAACGATCAGCCGAGATGTGAGCGAGCTGGTCAATATCCTTCCAGGTTTTGTCATCAATGGCGGGACGGATGTTCAGAACGAAGGCGCGGGTGGGTTGTACGGCTACCAAACCACGGGTCCAGGCAACTCGCACCTTGGCGGCTTGGGCTCCAACGGAGCCGCCCCTCAACAGGGTCTGGTGAACATAACCTCCGACGGCAGCAATATCATCGATCCCGGCGACATGGGTGGACAGGTCGCCAATGTCAATGTTGCCCAAGTGCAGGAAGTCAAGGTCGAGACTGCGAACTTCAGCGCCGCTGAATCCAAAGGGCCTATCGTTATCAACGCTGTGGGCAAGACGGGTGGTACCCACTTTCATGGTGGACTTTATGCTTACGCGAAAAATGGCGCGCTGAATTCCAATGACTGGCTGTCGAAGTACTACGGTGATTCGCGGCCGGAGTTCCGCTATTTTTATCCGGGCGGCACTCTTGGTGGGCCCGTGCTGATTCCTCATACGAATTTCAACCGCAAGAAGAGTCTTGTCTTCTTCGTCGGATACGAATACTACGACCAGCACCAGCCTGAGGCGCTGGCCACCGCTTTTGTTCCGAACTCGGCCATGCTGGGCGGTGACCTGAGCACGGCGACGATCGCGCGGGCGCTCAACGTTTCGCCCACGGACATGGCGACCAACTGCCCAGCCGATTACAGCCAGTCGGCGACTTACACCAATGTGGGCGGCCTGTGCTATTCGCCGAACGGATCGATTGACCAGACGGGAGCGAAGGTTAGCAATGGCCAATTGATGAATATTGATCCGGCAACCCAAGCGATCTCGAGCCTGTGGCCGGCCCCCAACCGCACGCCGCAGCCAGTTATCACCGCGGGACAGATGCAATATGCGAGTGACGGAATTAACTACACGAAGAATGTCTTGTCGTCGCACAACGGGTTCCAGCTGCATACCACTGTGGACGACAGCTTCACGGGCACGCTGAAGCTCCACGGGGCCTACAACTGGGAGCGTGTAAACGACCAATCTCCCATGAACAACATCTATTACAACCCTGGTGGAACAGTCCCGTATCCGACGCCGCTGCTCTCGTACGGCCACTCCCACTCCCTGACTCTCGACCTGACGAAGACAGTTGGATCTTCGTTCACGAATGACCTGATGGTCTCGGGGGTCTACTACTCCGAACCGGAGCAGTTTGCCGACCCCGCCAAGGTGCAGACCACCGGCACACCCTGGGGCGCAGCTGGTTATGGAGGGGGCCATCTCAAACTGAACGAGACGCAGCTGCCGCGGATTATCAACTACGAAACCGTGGGACTGCCGAGCTTCGCGTTTGGCTATGTTCCTTCGACATCGCAATTTCTGAGAAAGTTCGATTGGACCATTCAGGACAACGTGACGAAGGTGCACAAGACGCACACATTCAAGGCTGGAGTTTACATCGAGCAGACGGGCAACAGTAACGCGACCTTGGGCAGCCAGGTCAACGGCACGCTGACCTTCATGCGGTGGGATAGCTGCTACATCAACCAGACTCCACCGGCGACGGCGACTCCGCCGAGCACCGCGAACTTGGGCAACGTCGTCGGAAATTTCCTGATGGGCTGCCCGCTGGGCTATTCGCAAGACAACTTTGATCCCGTTCAGAACCTTCGTTTCCGAACGATGGAGGGATACCTGACGGATGAGTGGAAGGTTAACTCGAAGCTGACACTTACGGTCGGCATGCGCTTCTCACATCTGGAGCCATGGTCGGACCCGCACGGAGTGGGCCTGGCGGTATGGAATCCCTCGACGATCAGCCAGCACGTGCTCTATTCCGATACCGCCGACAATACGACGTGGCCCGGAATCACCTGGCATAAGAAAGACCCGAGCGTTCCCAACGCCGGGGTTCCTACTCGCGCGCTGTTCTATTCGCCGCGCCTGGGTCTGGCTTACGACCTCTACGGGAACGGGAGCACGGTCTTCCGCGGCGGCTGGGGCATGTACTATTCGCACGACTCGGCGGGAATCGCCGGCGGCCTTTCGACCGCGATCGGCCTGCAGACGTACTCGAATCCGAGCAATATTGCCTGCAGCTTCGGACAGCTCTTCACCAGCAAGTACGTTCCGTGCGGAGCGTATTCGTCATCCACGGCCAGTTCGATCACGCCCTTCAACGTAGGTGCGATGGATCCAAAGGACGACAGGATGCCGCTTACCTATAACTACAATTTCACGCTTGATCAAAAGGGCCCGTGGAAGTCGACGTTCGAGCTCGCCTATGTGGGCAGCCAGAGTGCTGACCTTGCGACACTGGGCAATCTGCAGAACCAGAATGTAGTGCCGCTCGGCGCGTTCTTTGCACCTGATCCTATGACGGGACAGGTGAATCCCCCCAACAGCATTCCAAACACGTCGGATTACCGGCCATATCCGAACTATCAATCGGTCAATGTGGCCAACCACATCGCGTGGGCCAACTACAACTCGTTCCAGGCGCAATGGAACCGGACCAGCGGCACTGTGGTTTGGGGCGCGAATTACACCTGGTCGAAGGCCATGGGGGTGCGCGGCAACTACGATACCGGATACATCGCCGACCCGGTGGATCTTCACCACGATTACGGGATCGTCTCGTTCGACCGTCCTCAGGTGCTGAACCTGACGTACTCGTGGGAGGAAGGAAAGAAATATCACGGCAATCGTATGGTCGCCTCGGTGTTGAACAGCTGGGGGATTTCCGGAATCGACTCCATTCAGAGCGGCATGGACCTCGCTGTTGTGAATGGGAGCACCAACTTCGGGCTGAGCGGCGGAGTGAACTATACGGTGGGTGCGACGACGATCGGCATCCCTGTCGGGGCAGCGGAATGGCTGGGATCGAGCGATTACACGCTCCAGCCCGTTGTCACCTGCGATCCGCGGGCCAATCTGAAGAAGGATCAGTATGTCAACGGCAACTGTTTCGGCCTGTCGCCTCTAGGCACACAGGGTTGGTGGAATCTGCCCGACGTACACGGCCCAGCATTTTTCAAAGCAGATCTCACGGCTACCAAGGGCTTCACCATCAGGGAGGGGCAGAACGTGCAGTTCCGTTTTTCCGCATTCAATTTCCTGAATCATCCCTTGACATCGTTCAACAACAACAATCTCGGCAGCCTGAGTCTCGCGGCCGGAGACTGCATTACCTGCAAATACACGACGCCCTCGCAGGCGCTCCAGAACGCGACGATCACCAACGCCAACACCTTTGGTTCCACGGCATTCCGAAACGGCGTGCGCATTGTGGAACTTGGATTCAGGTACAACTTCTGATCCGCAGCGGGGAAGGAGCGGTTTGACCGCGCCCTTCCACCACGCGGGCAGAAGGTGCCGAAGCGATTGAGGCTGGCAGCGGAACACGAAACCAGGTATACGCGGCGGACGACCGCATTTGGAGGCTCGAGATGTTGAGGAGAAATGGGATCAAAAATCGAACACAGTTGACGGCGCTGGTGGTTCTGGCAAGTTTGTGCTGGACGGCGCCGACTGTGAGGGCGCAAAGCTCGTACGTGCCGCCGATTGTCACCACATCCACGGTGGCAGTTTCCGCGACCGGTTTACCCGGACAGCTGGGCGACGCGGCTCTGGATGCCTGCGGGAACGTTTATGTTATCAATCCGGGCACCGGCCAGGTGGTTGAAGTTCCCTATGGCGGAGGACCGG
The DNA here is from genome assembly GCA_035651235.1 of Acidobacteriaceae bacterium. Taxonomy (GTDB): domain Bacteria; phylum Acidobacteriota; class Terriglobia; order Terriglobales; family Acidobacteriaceae; genus Granulicella. The sequence goes on along the minus strand of DASRGC010000077.1, from coordinate 46,962 downwards.
CGACGACGGTTCTGGGTGCGGCAAGCTACGGAACCGCATCCCTTGCGATCGATTTAGCGAAGGCGAACCTGTATGTTCTTCAGGGCTACACAGGAAGCGTAACCGCGATTCCGATCTCAGGCTGCGTGGCGCAGACCTCGGCGAAGTCGAGTATTGGAATCGGAAATCTTGGCGCTATTAGTTATTACTGGGGCGGTTCCACAGTAGCCACGGATCCATCCGGGAACTTGTTTATCGCGACCAGTGACGCGTGTTGTAGCGCGAAGAACGAGTTGCTCGAGCAGTATGCGGCACAGAAATTCCAATCCGGGACTGTTCTGCTGGCTTCGCTGGCCAATCCAATCACGTCGATGGCGGCTGACTCCGGCGGCGACATCTTTTATGTTTCCGGCGGTGCGCTCTATGAACTGAAGGTCACCACACCAGCGACATCATCGGCTGCCGCTGTATACAACCCAACGCCTGTATTGTTCGGAAGCAGCTATTCGAAGGTTGTGGGAGTTAGCTTTGACAGCGCAGGCAATCTGTACATCGCCGATGGAGGTTCGTCAACGATTTTTGAAATCCCGGTCGAGACGAGCTCTCTGAACCCAAGCGATCAGTTCGTCGTTTCCACGGGCGTTTCCATTGCGAATGCGGTCGCCATCGCTCCAGCCGGAAATATGTTTTTCACGGACCTGGGCGCGTCCTTGTATGAGTTGACGCGGGGAAGCGGGAGCTTTGGGACGGTGGCTGTGGGCAGCAAAGCGTCGGCGACCGTGAATGTAGCGTTCAACACGGCGGAAACGCCGGCGTCGATTGCGTTCGCTCCCAGTCATGCCATCAGCAGCATGGGCGGGGGCACCTGCGCCGCCGGGACGGCCTATGCAGCAGGGTCTTCCTGCACCATCACGGCGCAGTTCACTCCCGCCCGTCCAGGAGTTTTCACCGGAGGCATTACGCTGGCGGGATCGAGTGGGGCCGCTCTGGCTACGGTCTATCTTGAAGGCACCGGCCTGGGCGCTGGTTTGACGCTGGACCCTGGGGTGCCATCGAGCGTTGGGAGCGGTTTCAGTTCGCCGATGTCGGTCGCCATCGATGCGGCCGGCGACACCTTCTACGCGGATGCAGGCAAAAACGCTGTCCTCGAGTTCAATCCTGGCAGCTCCACACCGGTTTCGATCGGAACCGGTCTCAGCAAACCGGCTGGCGTAGCCGTAAACGGAACAGGCGACGTGCTGATTGCCGATACCGGGAACAACCGGGTTGTGGAAGTGCCTGTCGTCAACGGGGCGCTGAGCAACTCCGCACAGATCGCGCTTCCGGCGACGCTGAACGGCGAGGCGCTTCAGGGGCCAGCGGGCCTTGCCCTTGATGGAGCAGGCGATCTGTTCATCGCCGATACGGGCAACAACCGTGTCGTCGCAGTTCCGTACAACGGCAGCTGGAACTTTTCCGCGGCCACGGCTGCGGCTTCGTCGCTGAACGCGCCGCTCGCCGTAACGCCGGACTTGTCAGGCAACCTGTATGTAGCAGATTCCGGAGCCGGGCAGATCTACAAGATCCTCTATCCACTCACCCAGCCAACTCTCCAGCTCGTCGCGGTGGGTTTTGGGAAGCCCTCGGGCTTGGCCGTTGACGCTTCGGGCAGCCTGTTCGTTGCTGATTCCGCAGGCGGCGAACTGGTGCGGATTCCGAATATCTCCGGCAACCTTGACCCGAATGCCCAGGTAGAGGCGGGCATTGGTATCAACGCGCCTTACGGCGTGGCGGTTGATCCTTCGGGAAATCTTTACGTCTCCGACAGCAGCGCGGGAGCGGCCTACGAGGTGGCTCGAGCGAATGTGACGCTGGCATTCGGCAGCTGGGCTGTGGGAGCGAGCGGCGGCCCGTTCTCGCTGGAGGTGGAAAACGAGGGGAACCAGCCGCTGACGCTGGGCAATCCCTGGTACAGCAGTGCAGGGAACACCGGCGATTTCAGCGTCTCTGCGGCGGCTTCGGACAACTGCGCGCCAGGCGGTAGCGTGGCGGTAGGAGACGGCTGCTCGCTCGACGCAACCTTCACCCCGACTGTGGCAGGGGCACGCTCTGCAGTCCTCACTCTGGCGAGTAATGCGACCAATGCCTCCCCGGTGCAGGTCATATTGACTGGCAGCGGCAGCACAGCGACTGTTACCAGGACCACCCTCACGATATCTTCGCCAGCCAACGGGACGCCGTTCTTCGGGCAACCGATCACGCTATCGGCGATCGTGAGTGCGGCTACCGGCGTGGCTTCCGGCACGACCACTCTGTTGATCGATGGCGTCCAGACCAGCACGGTCAAGCTTAGCTCCAGCGGGACAGCCAGCTTTAATCTTTCCTCGGGTCTGACGGGCGGCACGCATACGGCCGTTGCGATATACGATGGAACCTCCGGGTTCAGCGGCAGCGTCTCCCAGGCGCTGCAGATCAGTGTGACGAAAGCTCCCACCGTGACTGCGCTCACGGTAGTGACTCCGTTCACGAATCCTCCCAGCGCTTTGGCCGGAGGCTCGGTCTCGGTCACGGCCCAGATTCAATCAACGGGCGTGGGTATCCCCACAGGCGTGGTGACCTTCACCTCCAACGGCACCTCGCTCGGTACCGCACCGGTACTCCCAGCAAGCGCAGGAACCTTCGCAGCGACGATTTCCACTAAGTCGCTTTCAGTGGGCAACGATGCCATAGTGGGGAGTTATTCAGGCGACGCCAACTACATCGCCTCCACTTCTACGTCTACCACCGTGGCCATCGTTAGTTCTGCTGCGGTGACGATCACTCCCAGCACCACCTCCATCAGCAGCAGCACGGGCGGCAGCAGTGCAGTGAATTTCACGGTTACAAGCTATGGCGGCTGGACTGGACTTGTCGGGTTCAGCTGCCTGGCTTCCTCCCTACCGGCCAATGCGCGTTGCGTGTTCTCTCCGGGGCAGATTCAGGTGATGTCCAGCACGCCTGCAGCTCCGGTGCAGAACCTACCTGCCACCCTGAGCGTCACCATCGATCAGCCGCCACAGACACCTACGGCGGGCTCCCTTCTGTGGTGGCTGGCGGGACCGACCGGGCTGCTGCTGTTCTTCACCCGCCGCCGGTTTGCGCGGCGAGCGTGGGCCTCGGCCAGTCTAATTCTGGGCATCCTTCTGCTTGGCGTTTCGGCACTGGGCCTGGGGGCATGCGGCAGCAGCCCGCAGAACGTAACTCCCGCCGGGACCAGCAACATTACGGTGTACGCTTCGGCGGACCCGTTTACGGCGCCGCCTTCATCCAGCTCAGCAACGCCTTCTACAGAGGCCTGCGCCGGGAATGTCCCAACTGGCACACCGTGCTCACAGCAGGCATTCCAGATCTCTCTCGCGGTGAAGTGAGGGAGGAATCAGCGTCACCGAAAAGATTGCAGACTGGACAGCTTTCGGGTCTGGTCTGCGCCTGCGGCTGAACTGGGGTAAGGTTCGCCACCAACGTTGCTCAGGCGCTCTGGCGCGCAAAAGGAAGCGGCTTCTGAAGATGAAAACTGTCCTCCCTCCTTCAATGGGATGCGTCCTCCTCGCGTTCATGAGTAGCTGCGGAGGCAGCAGCTCACGATCCGGTTCCATCGAACCCGCGATTTCGTGGTCGGCTCCTGCGGCAATCACCTATGGCACCGCATTGGGTCCCAATCAACTGGACGCCACGGCCAACTCTCCTGGGACATTCACGTACTCGCCGGCCGCGGGAGCTGTCCTTGGCGCTGGAACCCAGACGCTGAGTGTGTCGTTTACCCCGAGCGATCCCTCTCAGGTTGCGGCGTCAGGGACAACCACAATCACCGTGAACAAAGCGACGCCGGCAATCACGTGGGCTGCTCCCGCTCCGGTGTCTGTGGGGGCGGTTCTGGGCAGCACGCAGCTGAACGCCACCGCAAGCGTCACCGGCACCTTTGCTTATTCGCCCGCCGCGGGCACGGCAATGAACACCGCTGGAGTTCAGACGCTATCCGGGACATTCACGCCCGCGGACAGCGCCGACTACAACTCCGCGACCTCCAGCGTATCTCTCATCGTGAATGAAAACGGACCTTCTTACGCGTGGACGAACGTGAAGATCGTTGCCGGAGGCTATATCACTGGCCTCTATTTCCACCCCACCCAGCAGGGTTTGATGTACGCGCGGACGGACATCGGCGGTGCGTACCGCTGGGGACCGAATGACAAGCAATGGGTGCCATTACTCGATTTCACATCGCGGGCAGACAACAACTGGGCGGGGGTCGAAGCGCTCGGACTCGATCCTACCGACGCCAACAAACTTTACCTTGCGGTGGGTGAGTATGACGCGAGTTGGGCGGGAAATGGTGCGATGCTGATATCGGCCGACCAGGGCGCGACATTTAAAACCGTCCCGCTAAGCTTTAAGAATGGATCCAATGAGCCGGGCCGCGGGACTGGGGATCGAATCGCTGTAGATCCCAACCTGCCTGGCACTATTTACTTCGGCACTCGCGATGCGGGGCTGCAAATCTCCACAGATTCCGGAAACACCTGGAAGCGGGTGACAGGCCTGCCGGTGACAACCTCGAATCCGGACGGCGGCTGGACCGAATCGGACGGGGTGGTCTCGGTTCTTCCAATCCGATCGAGCGGCTCTTCGGGGTCGGCGACTCCTGCGGTCTATGCCGTTTTAGCAGGCACGGGAACCGCAGCGACTTCGCTGGGAATCTACGTGTCGACCGATGGTGGGTCCACGGCGAGCACGTGGACTGCAGTTGCCGGACAGCCATCGTTCGCGACAGCGGCCACACCGCTCGCTCCACTCCAGGCGAAGCTCGGCCCTAACGACTCAATCTACATCTTGTACGGCGACGATGCCGGCCCGAACGTAATGACCACCGGTCAGCTCTGGAAGTTCGTGCCCGGCTCCAACTGGACCTCGGGAACCTGGGCGCAGATTACGCTGCCCAATCAGGCCTTGACCGTTAACGATTCCAATGGTTATGGGGGGATCGCGGTAGACCCAAGCCATGCCGGATATCTTTTGTTGAGCACACTCGATCAGTACTGGGCCACCGGCGATGTGATTTATTACTCCACCGACGACGGCGCCACCTGGCGGGACGTGTCGTCGCATCGGACCCCTGGTTTGCCCTATTCGGTTTCTCCGAATCTTGCGACGCATGATGATTCGCTTGCGCCCTGGAATGGCACGACGAACACGCTGACAACGGGAAACTGGGTTACTGCACTGGCGATCGATCCATTCAACCAGGATCGCGCCATGTACGGCACCGGAGGGATGATCTGGTCGACCGACCATCTCACCGAGGCCGCTCCCAGCGCCAGTTCAACCGGCGTTGTTGGCTGGACTATCGGCGCCAATGGCGTGGAGGAGACCGCAGTGCAAGGCCTGTGGGCTCCTCCCTCCGGAACGACGATCCTGCTTAGCTCCATCGGAGATGTCTACGGATTTGCTCATCAGGACCTGACGACCTCTCCGCAGAGGAACTTCAGCAATCCCGGAGCGACTCCAACATCGATGGACTTCGAGCAAAATACGCCGACGACCGTGGTACGCGTGACGGACGGAACCGATGGAGCTACGCCGCTGGGTGTGATCTCTACCGACGGTGGTCAGACGTGGACTGCCTTTGCCTCTGTGCCATCGGGGACGAAGGGCGGTGGCAACATCGCTATTGCGCCTGATGGCTCTTCCATGATCTGGGCAACGGAAGACACGTCTTTTGTCTGGTACTCAAAGGATCACGGCAATACCTGGACTGCCTCAACGGGAATCAGCCCCCAGGCACAGGTGGTTAGCGACCGCGTGAAGGCGGGTGTCTACTATGGATTTTCGAACGGCAAGCTCACGATCAGCATTGATGGCGGGGCGACCTTCACGACTCTGCAGTCGGGCCTGCCCGCGGACGGCGTTCTAAGCGTACTGCCGGATGCCCAAGGAGATTTGTGGCTTGCAGGGCAGGGTAGCGGGCTTTACTCCAACTCCGGATCCTCAACGGCTCCGAACCTCGCGGCGGTTTCCAATGTTCAGGATGCCTATCACCTGGGCTTCGGGAAGGCGGCGCCAGGCTCATCCCGGCTCACGCTTTTTCTTGACGGCCAGATTGCTGGGCAATGGGGGCTGTATCGGTCGACTGACAGTGCTTCTTCGTGGATCCAGATCAACGATGCTGCCCATCAATGGGGCGGAATCGGCGTGGTATGCGGAGACATGCGCACATTTGGGACGGTCTACCTGGGAACTGAGGGCGGAAGGGGAATTATCTGGGGGACCAGTGCGAAATGAGGAAGCCAGAATCAAGCCGCTGCTTTGCGGCGAGTCGGGGACTTGCGCACGTCGGTTTAAAAGGCCACCTCGTTCGATCAAATCAAGTACCACTTATGAGGAAAGCAAGGGATTTATGTTCGGCTCGATTCGCGGTCACCTTACGGCGATCGTTCTTGCGGCTATGTGTTTTTTCACCACGTCAGCCCGTGCCGTTGAATCGGCGGGCATCTCTGCCCGACGCATCGTCGCGGACGTCGACCATATATCGGGTCCGGTCGATCGCTTTTTTGATTTTTCTGTAGGGTCTGATTATCCAGGCACCCTGATTCGTCCCGATAGTCAGGCGCAGCTCAGGATGGCGGCAGACGAACTCGGCTTTCGATATGTACGGTTCCACGCCATCTTCCACGATGCCTTGGGAACCGTTCAGGTGAAGAACGGCAAGACCGCCTACGATTGGTCGGGGATCGATCAACTCTACGACGATCTGCTGGCGCGGCACATCCGGCCCTTTGTCGAGCTGAGTTTCACGCCGAAGGCTCTGGCTACGTCGAACCAAAGCATCTTCTACTGGAGTGGCAACACATCACACCCGAATCTCGCGGGTTGGCACGATCTGGTCGCTGCATTCATTCGCCACGTTGAGGAGAGGTACGGGCGAGAAGAGGTGCATTCCTGGTACTTCGAGGTCTGGAATGAACCCAATCTTTCCGGGTTCTGGGAAGGAGCCGACCAGCAGGCATACTTTCAGCTCTACGATGTGACCTCCGGGACGATCAAAGCCATCGATCCCGCCCTGCGGGTCGGCGGCCCGGCCACGGCGGGTGCTGCGTGGATTCCGGAATTCCTGGCACACGCGAAACAAAGCGGTGTCGCGGTCGATTTTGTTACGACGCACACCTACGGAGTTGATGGCGGCTTTCTGGATGCGAATGGGAAGAGCGACGTGATGCTGTCGCCCTCCCCTGACGCCATTTTGGGGGACGTGCGACGGGTGCGTCATCAGATCGCGGCTTCGCCATTTCCGCATTTGCCGCTGTACATAACGGAGTGGAGCACGAGCTACACGCCGGTGGATCCGGTGCACGACTCATACATCAGCGCCGCCTATATACTCGCCAAGCTAAAAGCCTGCGGCGGTCTGGCACAGGGCATGAGCTACTGGACGTATTCCGATTTGTTTGAAGAGGCCGGTCCCCCTCCGGCGGCGTTTTACGGAGGATTTGGCCTTACCACCCGCGACGGAATTCCCAAGCCGGCCTTCTTCGCATACAAATACCTGCACGCGCTCCAGGGCGATGCGATTCAATCTTCCGATCCGCAGTCGATGCTGGCGACGCAGGGAGGGAACTTCACCGCACTCGTGTGGGACTTCGAGCAGCCGGTGCAGAAGCTCAGCAACCGGTCCTTCTACACAAGAATCGTCCCTGCGCACTCTGTCGCTCCTATCCAGCTTACGGTCATGCACCTTGCGCCGGGCGCCGCATATCGACTGAAGGTGTACCGCACCGGCTTCCAGGAGAACGATGCCTATTCGGCATACCTGGAGATGGGTGCACCCAAAAATCTGAGTCCAGCCCAGATCGCTCATCTGGAGTATGTTGCACGGGACATGCCGGCTGTCGACCGGACCATGCACAGCGGACGCGATGGCGCTATTGAAACCACGATACCGATGAACAGCAATGACATCGTGCTGTTGAAGTTGATGCGCGAGCCGGGAGGCTACGAAAGCCAACCCGCGAGTAAAGGAAACCCGCAACATGAATAATCGAAGAGCCTTTGCCACGACGATGTGCGTTCTGGCTGCCTTAGCCGGCTTCGCACGGATTGGAGGGGCACAGTCACTTTTTCTGAACCGCGGCAAGGCGACCGTCGCGCTGGAAGGCTACGGCCCGAATATCGTCCGCGTCACGATGAGCCTCGATGCGAAGTTCGCGCACGCCAGTCCAGGTGTTGGCATCTCAGGTGAGCCCTCGGCCTCGGGCTGGATGCATACAGCGACAACAAGCGGGGATGAGTTCCGCTCTTCGGCCATGGTTGTTCACGTTACACCGGCTCATACAGACGAAGACGGTTCTGGCGAGATCGCGAAGTACTTCGTTGGTTCGACACCGTATGTCGGGCTCTCGATCGATCGCGCGGATGGCCGGCCGGTGTTGCGCCTCCAGGATTGGGAGATGTCCGTGCCCAACCACAAGGATGGCGATGCAGACGTCTTGAACGATCGCCGCAAGGGAGACGATCCATTCTTTCAGGTGGGCGCCACTTTCTCCGCGCCCGACGACGAACAGTACTACGGACTGGGGCAAAACCAGCAGGGCGTGCTGGATCTGCGGGGCCGGTCCCTCGAGTGCGCGCATGACTACACGGCTGCGGCAGGACCAAGCGTGTGCGTTCCATTTGTCGTCACCAACAAAGGCTATGCGCTGCTGTGGGACAATCCATCGCGCACCCGCGTGGATTTCGCTTTGAATGAGCAGACCAAGTGGACGTCCCAAGTAGGCCAGCGCGTTTCGTTCTTTGTCATCGTCGGTGATACATACGACGAGCTTTATAAAGGCTATCGCCAGCTGACGGGAAGCGTGCCCATGCTGCCGAAGTCAGCCTATGGCTACATTCAGTCCAAGCAACGTTACAGCTCGCAAGAAGAGGTGCTGGACGTGGCGCGCGGCTACCGCGAACGCCATCTCCCCGCCGATGTGATGGTGGTGGACTGGTTTTACTTCACGAAGATGGGCCAGATGGACATGGACCCGCAATACTGGCCGGACCCGAAAGCGATGAATGACGAGCTGCATCGCATGGGATTCCACTCGATGATCAGTGTATGGCCGCGGTTTGTGCAGCAGGACCGTTACTACCAGACGCTCCTCGATCATGGCTGGTTCGAGCATCTTGCCAATGGCACACCAACGAACGGGCTACCTTATGATCGCGCCGGCTCCGACATCGACACAACCAATCCGGAGGCTGCGAAGTGGTACTGGAACGTCATTCGTGACAACTTCGTGACGAAGGGCTTCGACGCGTTTTGGGCAGACGAAACGGAGCCTGACTTGCCGCCGAACGGCAGTTACTTGCATGTCGGCCCAGGTACGGAGTTCTTCAATGTCTATCCGTATTTCCACACGAAGGCTCTGTACGACGGCTTCCGCGACGATCTGCTCGATCGCCGCGCCCTAATTCTTTCGCGCGACGCCTATCTCGGCGCGCAGCACAATGGGGCGATTTTCTGGTCGAGCGATATCTATCCAACGTGGGACACGCTGCGCCGTCAGATCCCAACCGGGCTCGACTTTGCGGCGTCGGGAATGCCTTACTGGTCCACGGATATCGGCGGATGGCAGTACCTTCCATCGCGGCATAAGCCGGATCGGCCGCCGCTGCTCGATCCTTCAGATGCACGCGACAACGTCGGCCACTACGAGGACTATCCCGAGCTGTACGTTCGCTGGTTCGAGTATGCGACCTTTCAACCGAACATGCGCGCGCACGGCAGCCGTCCGCACAATGAAGTCTGGAGCTATGGTAAGCAGGCGCAGCCGATTCTTGAGAAGTATCTGAAGTTGCGCTACGAGCTGATGCCGTACATTTACTCGCTCGGCTATTACTCACACAGGACCGGCGCGCCCTTCATGCGGGGGCTGTTCATGGATTTCGGCTCCGACCCGAACGTCACCAACATCGGAGACGAATATATGTTCGGTCCCGCGCTGCTCATCGCTCCGGTTACAGAGCAGGGCCGGACATCGCGCGACGTTTACCTGCCGGCAGGCACGGACTGGTACAACTTCTGGACCGGGCAACGCCAGCACGGCGGCCGGCACATCACGGCCGCGGCACCTATTGACACGCTGCCGATCTTCGTTCGCGCGGGCTCCATCCTTCCGTTGGGAGCGCCAGTGCTCAGTACGGATGAGCAGCAGGCTATTCAAGAGATCAGGATCTATCCTGGAGCCTCCGGCAAGTTCACGCTCTACAACGACGATGGCCAAACGTATGCGTATGAAAAAGGGAAGTTCGAGGTGACCGAGCTGCGATGGTCGGATAGGGAACACAAATTCACGCACACCGGATATCGCGCCTGGAATACGCCTGACAGCAGTATCCTTCACATTGTCGGCAGCCGGTAAAGGTCGCAATGAAATACTCGAACGCCAAACTCGCTGGACGAGAAGACACCTGCTGAAGACCTCGGCTGCGGTGCTCCCTTCGTTGACGGTCAGCCGTGGATGGAGAGCTGACGCATGGGCACTCCCGCGCTTCGCTATCAGGACCCAATCCTCGATGGATATCTGGATAAGGAGCGAGGGAAATCAGCGCTTAGTTCAAAAGCGACGATTGAAAGCAGAGAAATCCGAGTGCGTTAGCTTAACGCTCTTATCTGCCTTTTCATTGTTCAGCTCCGAGGCTTTCCAGTGATCCGCATCGCTACGGGCGTCACGCTTACGGGAACATCCTGCCTCGCCTGAATGCGAAGCAGCACCTGCCAAGAATCTGGGAAGTGGCCAGAGCCGGCCATGGCACGAAGCTGCTGGTATATAGGTTTCATGCGTGGAGGATCGCTGAAAAACTCGCCCACTCCTGCTGTGCCGGCGCTGGTTAGTCCCGCGAGTACAAGAATTCGAGTTCCGGATGGAGACTGGGTCATCCAGATGAGACCGTAGTCATTTAGTACATCGCCGTCTGGCGAGCGGAAATAATCGGGCTGTTCTCCGGGCAAGGGATGGGCATTGTGGATGGAGTTGTACCCAATGGTGAAGTTGGCCGCCGATAGAGTGTCCTGCACGAACTTGCTCTCGTGCGGCGCGCCCAAAATGACAAGTTGCTCTTGCCGCGCGGTTTCCCAGTTGAGGAAGCGTTCCTCAGTGAGCTGCGCACTGCGTCCACTGGCCTGCAGTGTGCGTGCGAGTCCGAAAGCGGCCTTCGCTTCGCCCATTCCGGTGTAGTTGCTTATATCCACGAAGAAGTGATGATACGGAAAGTCAGCCTGATTATCATTTGCCGTTTTGTTGAGCACGGTGGCCATGTCTTGAGGAACGGGGATGTCATTGGTGCTCGATCCAAGTGCTGGGCCGGGGCTAGTGAGACCGAGATAGAGCAACACGTGAGGATTCGTCATCGCGATCTCGGTGGTCTCGCGGGGCAAGCCGATAGGACCGAGGAGATCCTCATAGAATCCGTAAGCGCTGTCCTGAGTTGAACTGCGCATGTGCGCGATGGTGTGCAAAGCCCATCCGAGCACTGCCGCGAGCAGCAATCCAACCGCGTAGGAAAATGGGAAGAGGCGGCTGCCTACGTTCCTTGAAGAGTTTTCGGCGCCGGGCTGCATCTCCGATCCGACTGAAGCAAGCGCAGGAGGAACGGGCTCTCGCGTTGCAATCTGGTGAGCCTCCGGATGCGGATCGGCTTCCCGATCCATGGCCCGGATGAAGTCCGGAACATAAGATCCGAGCGGCAGTGAAATGCGGAGGGGCTGGTCAGGATGGCGCGAGTAAAACTGTGTAAGACGACGGCGAACGTCATTCGCAGTTACGCGCACAATAGCGTCAGTGCTGGTGTTGTAGTCGCTGCGGCGGTGGAAGATGTCGACGCCGAGAAGACGCTCCTTGAGGCTCGGCGTATCCCCGGCGAGTGCACGGTCTACCAAATGTTGCAGCAACTCGGAGGCGCGTCGGCTTGAGGCAAACTCGTCGCTGGCGAGGATCACGTCAAGGTGTTCGCGGATATCAGTGACGTCCAACGGTGTACTTACCGATGCGTTTGCTTTTGCCTCGTTTCGCTGATATGCCTTAGTCAACATGCTTCCAACTCGCCCCGAGTATAGCTGCGGGTACCGTCTAACTCGGCTAACGTCCCGTTAAATCCACATCCGCGGTGCCGCACCATTAGACCACCGTATCGGTTTCATCCTCAACCCTTCGGTGACCAGCTTGCGGATCGATTTGACCCAACTATAAGGCTCTGAAGATCTTGCGCCGGTTCGTCAGGACGCTGCTGTTGCCGTGCATTCAACCGAGCCGGGGGAAAATAGTTTTGCGCAAAGGCTGAACGCAGCCGAACCCATCTAACTGTCGACCACTTGCTGAGAGACTCGTACGCTGAGTTCGATTCTCGGAGAGTTTGTGGGAATGTCTGAAAGGGTTGTGTCGACGACGCGATCGGGATTTTGGGCTGGCGTGTTTCGGTCGCGACCATTTCTCTGGGCATTCGCTGGAATCGCGCTCCTGGCTGCGGGGGCGGGCGATGCTCAGCAGCCCACGAAGGTGGGACCCTACCTCGCGCACCTTCTCGCTGGTGGACCAGCACTGGTAAAGCCGCTACCCAAAGCACTGTCCGGAACGGATGCCCGTACCGAAGAAGTCTGGTTGTGGACAGACACACCGAACGTCGATGCGCTGATTGCTGGTATCGGAGATCCCAGCTCAGCCTCGTGTTACTTCGAGCTTCAGCGCGGGCATCCGGGTGTAGGTTCGGCTTCGGGTCCATCGGTGCTTGCGACGGAGACGCTGTCCGCAAATGCGTGGCACCTTCTCGCTCTCAGCGATGACGGCCAGATCATGACGTTCTACGTCGATGGCTCGGCGGTGGGAACTGCACATTCGCCGAAAGGAGATCTGAACCCGGAGATTGAGCTCGCTCCTGACCCCGGCGGAGATTCGGTTCGCTTCAGCGGCGATATCGGCGGGTTTTCGGTAAGCGAGGGGGCGAAGTCCGCCGCCAAAATCGCGCACGACTTCGCGAAGCCGCCGGACTTCGACTCGCAGCTTCGCGAGGAGAATGCCAAGCCATGGCCCGTGCAGACCAAGCAACAAGTGGGATACCGGGCGCCCCAGGACCCTGACCTGATGCCGCATGGGGCGGCGCCGGAGCGTCCACATGCCAAACCTCTCCCTGCGCTCGGGCCCACATTGAAGGAGACACGGTCCGGCGCGTGGGAGATCGCCGCGAATTGGCGACTTTATTCCAACGCAGATAAATCTGTTCTGCCGGAGGAAGGAGCGAAGATCTCAACGCCCGGATATTTGAGTTCCTCCAATCCTTCCGAAGGGAAGTGGCTGATAGCGACGGTGCCCGGCACTGTGCTTACCACGCTGATCGATCGCGGCTTGTATCCGGACCCGGACTTCGGTCTGAATAACCTTGCGATTCCGGAGTCACTGAATAAGCACGACTACTGGTATCGCGTGGAGTTTCCTTTTCCGGCCGCCCGGGCTGCCGGGCGGCGCTTTTCTTTGCGTTTCGGAGGAATTAATTACTGCGCCGATGTGTGGTTCAACGGGCACAAGGTGGGCGTGATACGCGGCGCATTCGAACGGGGAGTCTTCGATGTGACCGCGTTAGTGCGTCCAGGCGTGAATGCGCTAGCTGTCCGAGTTGCTCCGCCGCCGCATCCAGGCATTCCGGCCGAACAGTCCATAAAGGATGGTCCAGGCTATGACGGTGGCGTGATGCTCATCGATGGCCCCACCTTCGTCGATACGGAGGGGTGGGACTGGATGCCGGCGATTCGCGATCGCGATACCGGAATCTGGCAGAGCGTCAGCCTGGAAGAAACAGGAACGGTCGCGCTGGGCGATCCGCAGGTGATCACGCGTCTGCCGCTACCCGATATCTCCACTGCGGATGTCGATATCAACGTGCCAGTGCACAACGCTGGGACGGTCGCGCGCAGTATCGTGCTGAACGCGGCCTTTGAAGGCGTGCAGGTGCATACAACCGCGACTGTGCCGCCGGGCGATACGACACTGCATCTGACGCCGGATCACTTCGGCGCATTGCACCTCCTGCATCCGCGACTGTGGTGGCCGAATGGTTATGGCGACCCGAATCTATATCATCTGCACCTCACGGTCTCGGCCGGCGGCGCAGCTTCGGATGAACGCACTCTCACCTTCGGCGTGCGCGAAGTCACGTATGAGCTCACGCTCTTCGATCACACGGGACACCTCCGCCGTGTGGAGGTGAGCCCCACGCTCACAGTCGGCAAGAGCTACGATGCCGTCGACGTACGCCATGAAGACATGCGGCAGACCGCAACGGGCTGGGCTTCCACCATCGACCCCGCTGCAGAGAACACTCCTGCTGTGCGTCCGGTGACAAATGAAGACGGCCTCACAGATCTTGTGATCAAAGTCAACGGTGTGCGGATCGCGGTTCGCGGGGGTAACTGGGGCATGGACGATACGCGCAAGCGCATCAGCCGTGCGCACCTGGAACCGTACTTCCGTCTGCACCGCGAAGCCCATCTGAACATGATCCGCAACTGGGTCGGCCAGAACACGGAAGAGGTGTTTTACGAACTTGCCGACGAGTACGGCCTAATGGTGTGGAACGACTTCTGGGGTTCGACGCAGAACTACAACGCTGAGCCGGGAGATCCGGAGCTGTTCCTCGAGAATGCGCGCGACACGGTGCGGCGCTATCGCAATCATCCATCGATCGTGGTGTGGTGCGGTCGAAATGAAGGCGTACCGGCACCCTTCCTGAACGAGAAGTTGATTCGCATGTTCCACGAAGAGGACGGAACGCGGTTTTATTCGCCGAGTTCGAACCAGGTAAACCTTCGCCCGAGCGGGCCATATCACTGGGTGGATCCGACACTGTACTTCAGCAAGTTGAATCGTGGCTTCTCCGTAGAGCTCGGAATCTCATCCTTCCCAACGCGCGAGGCGTTCGAACACACAGTTGCTCCTTCAGACCGCTGGCCTGTGAGTGATGCGTGGGCCTATCACGACTGGCATCAGAGCGAAGGCGGCAATACGCACGAGTTGATGCGCCAGCTGGCGCTCCAACTCGGACCATTTGATTCGCTGAACGAATTCGAACGTCGCATTCAGCTCTTTAATTACGTCGACCACCAAGCGATCTACGAAGGGATGTATGCGCACCTGTGGAAGCCCAACAGCGGCCGCATGATCTGGATGACGCAGCCGGCATGGCCCAGCACGATGTGGCAGATGTACAGCTCGGACTATGACACGCAGGCATCGTTCTACGGCATCCGCAAAGCCAACGCGCCGCTACATGTCCAGATGGATCTTTCCGACTACACGGTGCAAATGGTGAACACCACCCGCGACACGGTGCGCGGGTTGCATATACACGCAATCGTTGTTTCACCGCAGAACGAGACGCTGGCATCCAAAGACTTAACCGTAGATGCGGCCGCCAATGTCACCACGCCGCTTTTCGTCCTTCCTGTAGAGGACCTCTTCGCGAAAAACCCCCTGGTGTTCGTCCGGCTGGAACTGCGCGATACAGAGGCCGCGATGGTCGCCGACAACTTCTACTGGGTGGCAAAGGACGCCGAGAGTTACCGTGGGCTGGACAAGCTCGCTGCCGCATCCGTCAGCAGCGACGTGAAAGCTGCGGCCGACGCGACCGTCGACGGCGAAAGAGAGAAGGTGTGGCGTGTGCACCTGCGCAACACCGGCGACGACGCGGCGATCGCACTCAAGCTGACGCTGTTCCATGCCGACGGCACACGCATCCTTCCGGCTTACTACAGCGATAACTATCTCTCTTTACTTCCCGGAGAACAGCGGACAGTTACTATCCAGTCCCCGTTGAGTGCTACCGGACCCGGCAATGCACGCATTTCCCTGCGCGGTTGGAATTTTCCCGAACAGGATGTTCCCGAAAATAAGGCGGCACTTGCACAGAACTCTGCGGAAGAAGGTGCAGTCAGACCTCCGCACCGCAAAGAAATCAATATATCGGCCCATGACTAAAGACAGAGTTGCAGCAGGCCGCACAGCAGGAAGCAGAACGAAGCTCTGAGGAGAACGAGCCATGACAAACCAGGAACCACAGAATCTAAGCGGGTCGCAGAACCTGTTTGCAGAACAGCGGGACACAGCGTCGCGAAGACATCGTATCTGCGTGCCTCTCAACCGGCTGGCCTTTGTTGTGCCATGCGTGCTCCTGGTTTCGTGCCTGTCTCTGCACGCCCAGAACAACGCAGGCCTTACGGGCAGGGTGACAGACCCATCGGGCGCCGCCATTCCCGGTGCGCACCTAACGTTCCTCAATGAAGCCACAGGCATCAAGACGCAGTCTGCTGCGTCCTCTGTAGGTCTGTATACGGCTCCTCTGGCCGCCGGAACTTACGACATCATTGTCGAAGCGTCAGGCTTTCAAAAGTTCGAGCAGACACATGTCGTCGTTGAAGTCGGCGCCCAGGTGACCGACAACATCAAGCTCACGGTGGGTGCAATCAGCCAGACGGTGGAGGTGTCCTCGCTCAATTCCATCCATATGGATACCACCGACCCCCAGCTTGACTCGATGCTGCCGGACCAGGAGGTTTCGGACCTGCCGCTTGAGATCAACGGCAACATGCGCCAGATCACCAGCTTTGCAACGCTGGCTCCGGGCGTCAGGAACGGCTCGTACGGCAGCGTAACGGTCGAGGGCGGCGCGCCATCTCAGATCAACTCGGCCGGGAACTATTACAACGGCCTACAGATCGATACCGCATCCGACATTAACTCGGACCCGCCATTCGAAATGGTGGACCAGTTCCGAGTCATCCGCAACGCTTTTTCAGCGCGGTACGGCATGGTGCAGGGCGCGGTCGACTACAACATGCGTTCAGGCACCAACAAGCTGCACGGCGACGCCTTTTTCATCGACCGTAACAGCGTTTTCGACTCGGCCGGCTTTTTCCCGTCGAACTTCAACAGCGCGGGCAAGGCAAGTGCGCCGGTGGATCAGGAGACGGACTGGGGCGGCACTCTCGGCGGCCCCGTGGTTCTGCCCAAGCTCTACAACGGGCACGATAAGACCTTCTTCCTGGTAAGCCTCGACATCTTCAACAAGAACCAAGGTCTCGCGTCCTTCGGAACAGTCCCCACCGCCGCTGAGAAGCAGGGCGACTTCAGCAATTATGTCAACTCCAAGGACCAGTTGATTCCCATCTACGATCCGCTGACTGGAAAGCAGTTCATGGGATGCAATGGCAACCAGCCGAACGTGATCTGCCCCAGCCGCATCGACCCGCTCAGCAAAACCCTGTTGCAGTACATTCCTGATCCCAACTCTCCGGGAACCAACTTCGGGATGGACAGCAACGAAGCCTCCGCCGTCAAGTCAGTTCCGTTCCAGACGCAGGCTTATGGAGTGACCATCAATCACCAGATCTCGCCCAGCCAGAACGTTGCTTTCACTTGGTGGCGGAATCACTACTACGTGGTTCAGGAAGAAAGCGTTACTAATGGGTCGTTCAATACTTCCACTGCCATTGTAGGGCCGGGCAATCCCTTGAGCCCTGAGCAATGGGGCGTCGATACCGCTGACGTCTGGCTCGGTAACTACTCCAAGACGTTTACCCCCAACCTCGTCATGACGGCCGGGATCGCTGCACAGAACAAGATGCAGAACTACCAGAACAGCAACACCCCGAGCTTCCCCGGGGTCGTGAACGGCCCGGCCTACATCAGCTTCAACGGCCAGAACGCACCCACCAGCTGGGGCAACGGCAACGGTGAGCACATTCAGAATTACGTCGACAACATCGGCTGGAACCTGTTCAACAACTGGATGTGGAACAAGGGCCGGCATACGTTCAACATCGGCGGCGAATACCACCACTACTACGCGACCAGTCTCAGCAACTATAGCGCCGGCCACTTCGCCTTCAGCCAGGCGGAGACTTCGACCAATCCCTCCGATCCGAACTTTTCTCAGTACGGCAGCTCGTTCGCCAGCTTCCTGCTGGGCCTGCCCGATTCCGCCGGGCGCACATCATCAACCACCACCGCCATCAACACAAACGCGTTCGGCGCGTACATCCAGGACGACTTCAAGGTCACCAGCAAGCTGACGCTGAATGCCGGACTGCGTTACGACCTGATGATGCCGTACACGCTGGCCGCGAACAACAATGTCTTCCTGGCTCCGAACACTCCAAATCCCGCAGCCGGCAACCTGCCCGGCGCTGCCACGGAATATGGCCACTGCCAGGGCTGCGCCGGTTACAACCGGATAGCCATTCATGGTCTGTACTTTGCTCCGCGCCTGGGTTTTGCGTATAGCATCGACAGGAGCACGGTGATTCAGGGCGGATATACGCTTACCTACCTTGGCTACGGCGGCGCTTACGGCCAGGGCGAGGGCGCGTACTCCGGCCCTACCAACATGGCAGGCCTGCTGGGCGGCAGCTATACCCTGAACTCGACGGGAGGCAATACATCCTCCTACGGCCAGTGGGACAACCCAGCCACCGGCACCGCGAATCCCATTCCCGCCGTAAGCCCCACGCCTTTCAGTCCGGGATTGGGTGTCGGCCAGACCATCTACTATCTGGATTACAACAAGAATGGCGAGGCGCCGATGCTCCAGATGTGGAGTTTGAGCGTCCAGCGACAAATCCCCTGGCATACGATGCTAACCATCGACTACACCGCCAACCGAGTCACCCATCTGTCGGGCTATAACCGCAACCCCATCAGTCAGCCGGATCCTTCAGTGCTGCAGTATGGAACGCTACTGACAAAAAACATCAACGACCCGGCGGCAATCGCAGCCGGTCTTAAGGCTCCTTATGCGACCTTCGCGGCACAGTTCAAAGGCGGTGCCACGGTCCTTCAGTCGTTGAAACCATTCCCGCAGTACTCCAACGTGGCGCGGACGTGGGATCAGGCGGCAACAACCTACTTCAGCGCCTTCCAGATACAGGCCGATAAGCATCTGTCGAACAACATCAACTTCCTGGCCAACATCGAATTGCCCAGGCTATACGACAACCTCGTCACGACTGTGAATAAGTACAACCAGAAGCCAGACTGGGGTGAGGACTCGACCGGCTCGTTCGAATCGAAGCTAGCCCTCCTCTATCAGCTTCCGGTCGGCCCGGGCCAGCGCTGGCTCAACCGGGGCGAGACGGGCAGATTGCTCGGCGGATGGGAGGTCTCGGGGATCCTGACCTACAACAACTCTCAGCCCCTCGCGATCACTCAGACTGGTGGTAGCCCGTTGAACGGCACCAACCGGCCTAACTTCAATCCCGCGGTTAAGCTCTGGTCTGGCAACTACGGTCAGATCACGCAGTTCTTCGAGGGCAAAGGACCGGCGCCGCTGTTGTTCAGCACCGGCGCGTGGACCCTCACAGCGCCTACGAATAGCCAGTATGTGCTGGGCAATGCTAATCGCGTCTACAACGCAGTTCGCGGGCCTTGGTATCCGGTGGAGAACCTGAGCGTGAAGAAGCTGTTTCGTATCACCGAGGGAACCTCGTTCACGGTACGCATGGACTACTTCAACGCGCTCAACCGCGTTCAGGCTCCGTTCCCGAGCACGACGCTCGGGTCCTCCAACTTCGGCCAGGTCACCAGCAAGTTCTCTCCCGTCAATCGCCAAGGACAGATTGAAGCCACTTTCAACTTCTAGGCGATTCTTGGTCCGAATCGCTCTTCATCGGCGTTGCAGTACTTCGTCTTCAAAGATCGCTTGGTAGATAGCAACAGGTTTCACCGGGCGATCACATGGACAAATCGCGTTTCTCCACGTCGCAGGACGTAGAAGCGGGCGTCTGCTTGCGCTCGAAAGGCGAGCTTGCGCCTATGGAGCCTCCCTAACATTCGAGAGGAGTTGTGAAATGAAAGTCAAAGCAACCTTGCTAGCTCTTTCAACGATGTTGCTTCTCCTGACACCCAAGATTCATGCTCAAAAAGACCTCCCCACTACAGGTATTCGCTTTTGGGTAGAACGCGCCGACGCCATTCGTATGCCGGAAACCTATGACGCCGATAATTACTTCAACTCCTATGAACTGGGCACGAATGGTTTCCGTGGATTTACTGCCAATGGGTGTCACAGCAACTCCGAACACGGGCCCAACTGCTATGTTCGGAACAGGCAGCTGCACTCCGGCCACCGCATACTCAGGCTCAATCTGTATAAATCCGGCAACTACCGAGACGATCTGCGCAAACGCAACAGCTTTCGGCAACAGTATTAGTGCGGTGTTTGCAACATCTACGCGGCGCAACCGCCCAACACCGCGGACCCGGTCATTACCCTTGCTTCCGGTACCTATGTCAATCCGACGAACACCACAATCGCCGACTTAACGTCGGCAGCCTCGATCCTCTATTGCTACACCAAGAAGGACAGCAGTTGCACACCGCCCCATCAATACATGCGACCAGTCCACATCGATATGGATCAGACCGCCATTCAGACAATCTGTGCCAATGCCACGTCTCTCAACTTTCCGCCGAGCAACACCACCTGCAATCACTACGATTCGGGGAAACCTGGCGATCTCGCGTTCAGCTACGCTGACGGCCAGGTCACCATGTCGACCTCGCTGCCAGGTGCCGCTATCTTCTACACGATCGATGGCTCAACAGCAACCGAAGGGTCAATCGAATACACGGGCCTGTTCCTGTTGATGGAGGCACTGCAATCAACGCCGTAGCGGTACAGATGGTGAACAATGGAGCGGCCGGAGTCGCTGTGCAGAACGGGCAGATATCGCCCAACAATTGGAAGACTCTGCTTGCCAGCAGTGCTGCCCAATCAGAGCCTTACACCTCGTTCTACAACACGCCACACATCCAGTACGGATCGGGCGGCAACGTCTGCAATCACGGTGTCTGCGGAATCCCCACTGAAGTCGGCATGGTCCCTGATCAGCCACTTCCCACGGTGACCGGCAGCAGCAACGCATCCCGTGCCTTTCATCAGATCTCAGCTCTGGGCGGAGCCGGCTGCGTCAACCAGCGGCAGTCTTCCTCGGCGCAAATCGCCCGCCGCTATACTTGCTTCAGGACAAGAGTGAACGGAAATGGGCAAGACGTTTTATCTAGAAACCTTTGGCTGCCAGATGAATGCGCACGATTCCGAAAAGGTCGTGGGCACACTGCAGCAGGAGGGCTACGCCCAGGTCGCCGAAGAGACCGACGCCGACCTGATCCTCTATAACACCTGTTCCATCCGCGACAAGGCGGAGCAAAAGGTCTTCCACCGGCTGAATGATTACAAGCGCCTTCAGGCCCAAGGCAAGCGCTTCGGCGTGCTCGGCTGCGTTGCCCAGCAGGAGGGCCAGCGCATCTTCGAGCGCGCACCTTATGTCTCGCTCGTCGCCGGCTCTGCCAGCTACCGCAATCTACCTGAGATGCTCCGCCGTCTTGAGGCAGGCGAGAATCGCGTGACAGGCTTGGACGACCGGCAGACCGACGAGACCTTTGATACCGAGTTCACCGCGCGATCCAACCCGCACCGCGGTTACATCACCATCATCGAAGGCTGCGACAAGTTCTGCGCCTACTGCGTGGTTCCGTACACGCGCGGCAAAGAGCGCTCGCGCTCCTCGGCCTCCGTGCTCGCCGAAGCCCAGCGCATCGCCGGGCTCGGCTACACCGAGATTCAGCTCCTCGGCCAGAACGTGAACAGCTACCGCGATCCCAGCGGCCGCCGCACCTTCGCCGAGTTGCTCATCGCCGTGAGTGAGATTAGCGGCATCCAGCGCGTGCGCTTCACCACCTCGCACCCCCGCGACTTCACCAAGGACATCGTCGACGCGATCGATCAACATCCAAAGCTCTGCAACCACATCCACCTGCCTGTGCAGTCAGGCTCAACGGATGTCCTCCACGCGATGCAGCGCGAGTACACGCGCGAGTGGTATCTCGAGCGTATCCAGTGGACCAAGCACGCAAACCGCGATATCTCGCTCACCACCGACATCATCGTGGGCTTCCCGGGCGAGACCGATCGCGACTTCGAGCAGACCATCGCGTTGCTCGATGCCGTGGGTTACGACGGTGTTTACGGGTTCAAGTACTCGCCGCGGCCCAACACGCCTGCCATCCACATGCATGACTCGATCGCCGACGAGGTAAAGGCGCAACGGCTCGCGATCCTTAACGACCGTCAGCGTGAAATCCAGCGCACAAACTATCAACGCCATCTCGATCAGGTGCTGGAGGTTATGGTCGAGGGGTACAACACGGCCCGCGGACAGGTGATCGGCCGCTCTTCGCAGAACAAAACCGTGAACTTCACGTGTGACCACATCCCCGCAATCGGGAGCTATGTTGATGTTCGGGTGACCAAAATCTTCCCGAACTCGCTTGTGGGCGAGGCCGTGTCGGTGCCGGTCGCTCCATCCGCTGCGTTGCTTGCTCATCAGGCGCTGAATGCGCGCGTACCGGCGTAGCGAGTTACACTGGGAGCGCCATGAATCTGCCTGGATTCAAGCCGGAGCCCGAGGCGCAGCAGACCTCCGACGCTGAGATCGAGGTGAGGATTCGCGGCCTGATGATGGACCCCTCCACACAT
Organism: Acidobacteriaceae bacterium; assembly: GCA_035651235.1. Classification (GTDB taxonomy): domain Bacteria; phylum Acidobacteriota; class Terriglobia; order Terriglobales; family Acidobacteriaceae; genus Granulicella. The sequence goes on along the minus strand of DASRGC010000077.1, from coordinate 24,411 downwards.
CAGCCGATCGTGGTGTTGAACGACCTCGCGGGCGAGATCGTTCTCCCCATCTGGGTCGGCCTCTTTGAGGCGAACGCCATCGCGCTCGAAATCGAAAAGGCCACCATGCCCCGGCCGATGACCCATGACCTGCTGCGCAACGCGATCCATGGTCTGAACGCGCGCATTACGCGCGTCGTCGTCGGCTCGTTGCGTGAGGAGACCTTTCACGCGACGATCTGGATGGACCAGGCCGGAGAGGTGATTGGGCTCGACGCGCGTCCGTCTGACGCAATCGCGCTGGCACTTCGCGCCGACTGCCCCATCTTTGTCAGCCGTCAGGTGCTGGAGCAGGCGAAACTCGCGGCGAGCGGAGCCCTGAACCCGACCGCCGAGGACCTGCGCCGCTGGCTCGAAGGCCTGAATGACGACGAAATGGGCCGCTACAAGATGTAGCGTTATCCCTGCCGCTTGAAAACTAACCCCAGTTACATAGCCGCACGACGCGCTCGGCCCACTCATCTTCCGTGGGTAGATGCGGCAGCGGAGCACTGAGCTGCGCACCCGCTATCGTGCCGTCGATCGCGCTCCGAACTGCCGACAGCATTGAGCTTTCTTTTCCCTCGATCACAACCGCCCACGGCGTCCGCCGCAGGATGTCGCTGACGCCGGATTCGCGGTGTAGCAGCACAGGAATGCCGCGGCTCAGCGCTTCAATCGCCGGAATGCCATAACCCTGCACAGCCGGCATCAGGAAGAGGTGCGTCGTCTCGTATAGTTTTGCTAACTCGGCGTCGCTGATGTAGCCGTGGAAATGCACCCGTGCCGCAAGGCCGAGCTTCGCCGCAAGCTGCTGCATCGCCTCCAGCGCCGATCCCTTGCCAACGACATCGAAGTGCCAGTCTACGCGCTTCGACAGCGCGGGGGTCTCGTGCTCCAGCCTGTCCAGCGCCCGCAAAACCCAGTCGATGCGCTTATTCGGCTCGATCCGCGACACGCTCAGCATACGCAGCTCTGTCGTGACAGGGCGCGGCCGAAAGGCATTCGCTGAGGTAAGCCCGCCCATGCGCGCGATCTCGGCGCGCACGTTGAATTCCCGACTGCACTCGCCGCGCAGATACTCGCTCGTGACGATCGTTCGGCCGCCGCTGCGCAGGCCGTAACCGATGATCGTGTCGGACACGCGTCGCACAAGTCGCTGCTTCAGGCCCACATTCGCCGCATCCTCAAACAGGCTCGGCGTATCGTGCATCAGACAGTGGAAGCCCCGCACGCCCGCGAGCGTCGCATGCAGCGCGGGCTGATAGCCCGACATCAGCGGCTTCGGCGCGCCCCGGCGATCTGCAAAATAATGCCGCAGCCCCGCAATCTTCTTCCTCGGTCGCATCTGCGGCTTCAGCTCAACGACCTCGAGCGGATGCTCCGCACGCTTCGCCAGTCCAATGTGATCGACATACGTGACGACGTGGCACGGAATCTCCTGCCGATACATCCAGCGCGCAAGCGCCAGCAGGCTCCGCTCAGCGCCCCCCATTGCCTCAATCTCTGTGAGGACAATAATGCGCGAGTCTGGTGGCGGCGAGGAGGGCATCGGTTCGCTTGAGCTTAGCGAATCGCCAGCTCGTCCAGCCAGTCAAAAAATTCCGGGAAGCTAATGCTCGCCGCCTCAGCGCCATGAATCGCCGTGTCCCCACTCGCGCGCAGCGCCGCGATCGAGAACGCCATCGCAATCCGGTGATCCGATCCGGAATCGATCTGCGCGCCATGCAACTGCTGGTTGCCGGGCACGTCGAGCCCATCCTCATGCTCGACCACCTCCGCGCCCATCGCGCGCAGGTTCTTCACCACTAGCGCAATCCGGTCCGACTCCTTCACGCGCAGCTCGCGCGCATCGCGAATCCGCACACCTTCCGTAGTGTACGGTCCGATCGCTGCAATCACCGGCAGCTCATCAATCAACTGCGCCGACATCGCACCGGCGATCGAAATACCCTTGAGTGCACGATTGCGGTTCACCTGGATTGTCCCGATCATCTCGCCGTGCTGCTCCTGCACATCCAGCACCTTGATGTGTCCGCCCATCGTCGTAATTGCATCGAGCAGGGAAGCGCGCGTCGGGTTCAGTCCCAAGGAATCGAGCACCAGATTCGAATCCTCAAACAGCAGCGCCGCAGACAAGAAAAACGCTGCCGAAGAGATATCCCCCGGCACCGTCGCGTCGATCCCATGCAACTCCTGCCCGCCCGCGATATACACGCGATCCTCACGCCGGGTCAACTCCGCGCCAAACGCCTTCAACGCGTGCTCCGTGTGATCGCGCGTGCGAATGCTCTCCGCGAACGACGTCGTCCCCTTCGCCTGCAGCCCTGCAAACAGCACGGCCGTCTTCACCTGCGCACTCGCGATGGGCGCCTCAAAATCGATCGCCTTCAACTCGCCGCCGTGAATCGTCATAGGCGCATGGCCATCGGTCAGCGACACGTGCGCGCCCATCTGCTCCAGCGGCTTGCGAATGCGCTCCATCGGCCGCTTCGTCAGCGACTCATCACCAATAAACCGGAACGTTCCTCGCTGCGCAGCAACCAATCCCGCGAGCATCCGCATCGTCGAGCCGGAGTTGCCGCAATCGAGATCGCCCTTCGGCTGCTGAAACTCCCCCGCAGTCCCGGTCACCTCAATCGTCCGGCCAACACGCGCTGTCTCGGCACCGAGGTCCTGCATGCATGCGAGCGAGCTGTGCGGGTCTGCGCCGGTAGAAAAGTTCGTCAGCCGCGAAGTCCCCTTCGCAAATCCCGCCAGCATCGCATAGCGGTGCGAGATCGACTTATCGCCGGGCAGCATCAGCGAGCCCCGCAGCCCGCGCGCCGGTGAAATAACGCGTGTCGTAGAGTTCGTATGTGTCGCAGAAGCCATTGCCACCATTGTAGCGGCGGCCGATGATTTCGTTACTTCTTACCACCTAACGCCGTCGAGTACGCCAGCGCCAGATCGTCAACCAGCCACTGATACAGCCGCTCATGGTCCTGCTCATCGCGGTTGCGCAAAATCGCCGACGGATGCACCGTCGCCATCACGCGTTCCGCATACGGCGTAGACAGAATCTGCCCATGCTGTTTCATCACCGAAAACGTGCCACCCAGCAGCGACTTCGCCGCGCTCGCGCCCAGGCACAAGATCACCCGCGGCTTCACTGCGTCGATCTCCGCCTGCAGCCACGGGCGGCACGCGTTGATCTCGCCCATGCTCGGGTTTTTGTGCAGACGAAGCTTGCCGCGCTGCACAAACTTGAAGTGCTTCACCGCGTTCGTGACGTACACCTCTGCAGGCTTGATGTGCAGCTCATCCATCGCCCGCCGCAGCATACCGCCCGCCGGCCCCACAAACGGCTCGCCCTGCTTGTCCTCCTCATTGCCCGGCTGCTCGCCCACCAGCATCAGGTGCGCTCGGCTCGTACCGGCGCCCGGCACTACCTGCGTCGCATGCTTATACAAGTCGCATCCTTTGCACGTGGGCATCGCCTCCGCAAGGATCGGCAGCTTGTGCTCGGGTGGAACGAACGGTGCGGCAGAGCTCTTCTCAGCCATTGCGACTGTAAGATGAGCCGCGCACGCCTACCGGTCGCCTCCAGCCAGTACCGCGAGAACGACAACCGCAATCACGGCGCCTACCACCGCTTCCGCGGTGGAATCGGGAGGTTGCCAATAGGGCCCATAGCCCGGTCCGTACCCCCAATTCCGTCCGCGAGGCATTGGGTACGGACGAGGGATCGGCCGCACACCCCCTCGTTGAGGTGGCTCCGCAATCCTCACCACATCCGAGGAGGACTCCATTGCTACCGGAACATTGCGAACGCCATACGGAACATAGAAGTTCGGCGCGTGCACAGCCGCGATCTGCTGTGCGCTGACAGGAAGAATTACGAGAAGCATGCAGAGTGCAATCGTTAGCGTCTTCATGCCAACGAGTCTGGCGCTGAACGGCGGTCTTTAATGGTTCGCTTGTGACACTTTCCCCGCTGTCACAAAGCCGCGTTAATGTCCCGCTGGCGTCTCCGGATAAATCCGGATGTCCCCCACCCCGCGATACCGCTCGGCGAAGTCCATCCCATATCCCACCACGAATTTATTCGGAATCTTGAAGCAGACATAATCCGCCTCAATCGGCACCAGCCTGCGGTCCGGCTTGTCCAGGCACGTCGCAATCTTCAGCGAGGCCGGCTTGTGCTGCAGCATCAACTGCCGCAGATAGCTCAGCGTCAATCCTGTGTCGAGAATGTCCTCGACCAGAATCACATGCTTGCCCTCAATCGGATTGTCGATGTCCTTGATCAGCTTTACCTGTCCCGACGACACGCGCGCGCGTCCGTAGCTCGACGTCGCCACGAAGTCGAAGGTGTTGTCCACCGTGATCGAACGAGCTAGGTCCGACAAAAAAATCGCGGCTCCCTTCAGCACGCCGATCAGCACAACCGCCTTGCCCGCATAGTCGGCCGATATCTGCTCGCCCACCACGTGCACGCGTTCTGCGATCTGCTCGCGCGAAAAAAGAACTTCCATCTTCTGGGGCGAAATGTAGGCAGGCAAAGACATGCTTATGCGTAGGGTAGCGGATTGATGGGATGAGGAAAAGCCGCACTATCGTCCAACCCCCGCGCACCCGGGCAAAGCAGGAAGCGACCGCCGATATACTTAAACCTGCATGTATCCGTACATTCACCTTGGCTCGTGGCACATTGGAACGTTTGGTCTGCTGCTCTGGCTGGCGGCAGTCTGTGCCACGGTCGCTCTTCACTTTAATTTCAAGCGCAATGGCGTCGATGCCGACGCCCTGAACGTCGTCGCTCTGGCGGTCGTCGCGGGCATCCTCGGCGCCAAAGCATGGCACGAGTTGCAGGACCCCGCTCGCATCATGCCCGAGATCCATTACGCCGTCCGCGACGCCGGCGGCAACGTTCTCTTCGGATTCCTGCACTGGTTCCAGGCAGGCTTCGCCTGGTTCGGCGGCCTTCTGGCCGGAATTGCCGTGCTGCTGTGGCAGGGCCGCATTGCGCGGTTCAAAGGACCGCTGGAAGGAACACAAGGTGAACGTGTCGGCTCGCTCCGGATGCTGGATCTCGCCGCGCCCGCAGCTGCGATCGGCTACGGTGTCGGCCGCATCGGCTGCCTGCTCTCAGGCGACGGCGACTACGGCATCAACACCACGCTGCCCTGGGGCGTGCACATGGCCAAGGACGCGCTCGTCCCGCCCAATCCGCCGAACGCGCTCGTGCAGCCCACGCCCATCTACGAGCTGTTGTTTTCGATCCTCATCTTCTGGATCCTGTGGAAGCTCGGCGAGCGCCACAAACCCATCGGCTGGCTCACCGGGATGTATCTTCTGCTGAGCGGTATCGGCCGGTTCCTCGTCGAGTTCGTTCGCATCAACCCGAAGCTCTACTTCGGTCACACGATGTCCAACGCACAGGTGGCCGCGGTCGGCAGCATCGTTGCCGGTGCTCTTGTGATGGTTTGGGCAGCGAAGGCCCAGTGGCAGTGGGCTCCGCAACTGGCTGCGGATCCCCGAACCTGATCCTTTTAAAGCCGCTTCAGATATTCGCGCGCGAGCTCCAGTTCCGGAAAGAGTCTCTCTTCCGCCTGAAACTCGCGCGAATGCACGCATCGCCGTCCCGCGCGCACGCGTACCGGATGCTTCAGGTGCAGCATCTCGTGATACAGCAGATACTCGATCGCGTACCGCGGTGTGTTCGGTCGATCAAATACGCGGCTCACCACAATCGTGTTGTGCGCGGCGTCGTAGTGGCCGAGCATTCGCTTCGCATAATGCGCGCTCCAGGTCAGCGTCGGCCGTCCAAGCAGTCCGTGAAAGAAGCGCTGGTTCAGCGACTCGAACACCTCATCCAGATCATAATGATGACCCTGCGCCGAGCTGATGCGCTTTCGCCCGCGCTCCTGCCGGATGCGCTCCGCGTGTCTCAACACGGCGTCTGACTGCGTGTATCGCCGGTAGCGGTCAGCAAAGTGCGGATGAATCGGCTTGCGGTACAGTTTCGCCAGCAGGATGTGTGCAATCGCCTGATGCACCGTTTCCGGCGCATGCTCCAGGAGATCCGAAAGCCGCACAATCAGCCGTCCCTCGCGCAGCCGGATGGTCGTGTTCAGGCTGGTAAACCGCCGGAACTTCACCTCCAGCGGCGGCATCGGCGCACGCGGACGGAGCGCCCGGTACTCCGTCGCAAATACGGAGACCAGATCAGCAGATGCAGGGGGCAGGGCAGAACGGGACACGCTGACGCCAGATTAACACGCGGCCGATCCGGACACCTTTGCCGCTGGGCTTGCTTCATTCACTATTCACTACTTACTTGCCTTACTGCGGAACCGGAGTATGTTCAGGGTCCGCCCGCTCTTTTTCCATCTTCGCCGCATCGGGGTGCGCCTTGAAGTACTCTGCCTGCTCGGTCTGCATTGTCGTCGCGGTGTCGCGCATGTCCTTCAGCGAATCGAGCGCCATCTTCCGGACGACGTTATAGGCTTCGTCCTCAGCAGGCGCACGCAGAGCGGTATTCCAGCGCTCAATGGCGCTCACGAGCTTCGGCAGCGACTTGCGGATATCGCGATGCTTGCTTTGATATTCGTCCAGGTTGTCGTTGAACTCACCGGAGATCGAAGAAAACTGCTCAATCAGATCGTGCATGTCCTGATCGAACCCGGGCCGTCTCGGCTTTGAAAGGAGATCTTCAATCTCGCGTTCGCGTGTGTCCAGAATCTTCACGAAGGTCATGACGCGATCATTCGGGATGTACGCGGCGTCGCGAAGAGATTCAATCTCTTTCTGGCTCATCGTGTCGTCGCCCTGCGCAAGCGCGCGGATAGGCGGTGCAAACACGACGAGCAGACAGGAGATCACTGCAAGCCGGCGAACTGTCGTGCGCAGAGTCATTTGGAGAAGATTACCGCCAGGACCTGCGTGTGCAGTTGATTGATCCGCTGAAGGGCCGCTTGCGTAGCGATGCGTTGACCGGAGGATGCGACATGCGCCATGTCCGTAAGCCGGCGCGTGATGTGCTCCAGCAGCATCTCGGCATTCTTCAACCGCTTCGCGTTCGCCGCTGAGGACTTCTCCATCTTTATCGCGACCGAATCGATGTGCGACAGCGTCACATTCGCGTCGGTGTCGTCGCCTGCAGCAATCTGACGGCCCGCAAGCTCCGTCAGGCCGTGCAGCACCTCGGCGAACATATAGCACTGATCGCGAGGCTGTGCCTCTTCGGCACGCTGCTCCATTTGCGTTAAGGCAGCAGCGTCCAGCGGAGCTTCATCAACGTGAGTCGCCCGCGCAGAGGATGGAAATGTTATGAGAAGAACTGCAGTGGTGAGGATAAGACCTGTTTCCCGACGGACCCAATTCAGTGACCCGGATTGAGTGACCATAGCGCACCCCCTTTCGAGTGCAGCGATGCTCTATCTCTCGTGCTCTACCTCTCGCGTTCCAGGGCAATGAGTCGGTGGCGTGCTTGAAACTCCTGATCCGGGTATTTCCCGCCGGCCAGCGCCAGGAATGCACGATACGCTCGTTCCGCGTCCTTGTTCTGATGCAGCGTGTCATGCGCCGTTGCCTCAAGGAAGAGGGATGCAGGCGAGTTGGGCAAAACTGTAGCACGCTCGGCCAGCGCGTGCAATGTCAGTTCTGGATCATGGTTCCGGGAAGCGGCAAAGGCGAGGTGTCCGGCCGCGTTACCCCATTCCGCGTCTGACGGGAAGCTTGATCGCATTCCGACCGCTTTGGTCAGGAGCGTCTGCGCCTCGGCGAATTTCTGCTGCTCCACCAACGAGCTGGCGAGATCGTCGAGCAGCGTCGGATCATTTGGGTTTTGTTGCACAAGAGAACGCAGTAGCGGCTCCGCCTTCCCAAAGTCGCCCGTGAGCGTGTACAGATGAGCCAACAGCCGGGTGATGGCCGGGTTCGCCGCTGCATTCGCGTCCGACGCGCGCAATTGTTCGATCAGCGGAACCGCCTCATCACTCTTGCCCTCCGCCCCGTAGACGGCGGCTAGTTGAGAGAGCAGTCGCGGATCCGCTGGCGTGGTTTTGAGGGCGGCGGTGAGGACGGACTCGGCGTCGGCGGTCTTGCCCTGGGCGGCGAGGGCGTGGGCGAGGCCGGCGGTGGCGGCGGGGTCGTTGGGGGTGATGGCGAGCAGGCGGTGGTAGGCTGACTCGGCCTCGGGGAAGGCGTTGGCGTGCTCGGCGAGCCGGGCGGAGAGCAGGATATCCGCCGGCGTCTCGGGCGTGAGCTTGAGGGCGGCGAGGAGCTCCTCGCGGGCAGCGTCAGGGTTGGCGTGCTCGTCCAGAACGGCGAGGGACCGCAGGGCGCGGGCGCGGAGATCGGGAGAGGCGTTCGCGAGGTTGCTGGCAGCCTGGAGTTCCTGGTGGGCTGCGTCGAGTCGGCCGTTGCGGGCGTCCAGCAGGCCGAGGGCGAGCTGCGGCTGGGCGAGCGATGCGTCGGCGGCGATGGCGGCCGTGTAGGAGGCTGCGGCTGCGGTGTCCTCGCCAGTGTGTTCCTGAGCGAAGCCGAGGTCGTAGAGCACGTGGGCGTTCTTCGGCTGGGCTGCGGCGAGGGGCTTCAGAGCGGTGATGGCGGCGGCGTAGTTGCCGCTCTCGAGGGCGGATTCGGCGGAGCGGATCTGGGCGCTTGTGGCGTCCGCGGGCGAGGGCGAATCGGCCTCGCGGGTTCCGGCGGGAAGGTTCTGTGCGGTCGCGGAGAGGGCCAGCAGCAGCGCTGCGGTGAGGAGGAAAAGTTGCATTCTAGGGTTAGACCCCTCCCCCTACCAAAAGTATGCAAAGTCTTCGAAAAAGGGAATTTAGGTCTGGACTTTGGTGTGCTCGTCAAGTACCGGTCGAGAACACTTCTAGGCTTAATCGTAACTGTGGTGTCAAGTGTGGCGGTTAGTTTTTGCGACGGCGGCGAGGGCGCCGCATCCAACCGAACCTATGTACAACGCAAAGGCTTACTCAGCTGCCAGTCCGACTTCGCCATTAGCCCAAACTTCGATCGAGCGGCGCGATCCAACCGATTCGGATGTGCAGATTGAGATTCTGTACTGCGGGATCTGTCATTCCGATCTCCACCAGGTGCGCAATGAGTGGAGCGGGCTGATGCCGACGGTTTATCCGTGCGTTCCTGGCCATGAGATTGTGGGTCGCGTAACGAAGGTGGGCCCGGGGGTGAAGAAGTTCAAGGAGGGAGACATTGCCGCCGTCGGCTGCATGGTCGACTCCGACCGGACGTGCCCGGAGTGCAAGGCAGGGCTGGAGCAGTTCTGTCCAAACTTCGTGCTGACCTATAACTTTCCGGACAAACACACTGGTGGGATTACCTATGGCGGATATTCGGACTCGATCGTGGTGGATGAGCGGTTTGTCCTGAAGGTGCCGAAGAACCTGGATCTGGCGGGGGCGGCGCCGCTGCTGTGCGCAGGGATTACCACGTACTCGCCGATGAGGCACTGGGGTGTGAAGAAGGGAAAGAAGGTCGGGGTTGTGGGTCTGGGCGGGCTGGGGCACATGGCGGTGAAGTTCGCGCATGCTCTGGGAGCGCACACGGTGGTGTTCACGACGTCGCCGAACAAGGTAGAGGACGCGCGGCGGCTGGGCGCGGACGAGGTCGTGATCTCCAAGGACGCGGATGCGATGGCCAGGCAGGCGGGCAGCTTTGACTTCATTCTTGATGCGGTGGCCGCGCCGCATGATATCAACGGGATCATCAACCTGCTGGCACGGGACGGGAACCTGACAATGGTCGGTGCGCCGGAGCAGCCGTTGCCGGTGAGCGTCTTCGGGCTGCTGTTCCGGCGGCGCAGTTTTTCGGGCTCGATCATCGGAGGCATTGCGGAGACGCAGGAGATGCTGGACTTCTGCGGCGATCACAACATCACGGCAGATGTTGAGGTCATTCCGATCCAGAAGGTGAATGAGGCATACGAGCGGCTGGTGAAGTCGGATGTGAAGTACCGGTTCTCGATCGATATGGCTTCGCTGAAGTCCGAGTAAAGGACAAGCCGGCATGGCTTCAATGCCGGCTTTCCATTGTCTTCCTGTTTCGTAATGTTGAGGGCTAGCTCTTATCCAATCTCTCCAGGATTGGTCCGAGCAGGTAGGCGACGAAGAACCCGCCGGTATAGATCAGGGCGGAGGCCCACAACAGCACACGGCTCAGTTTGCTGATCTCGCCACAAGTCGTCGGATCGTCGGCATCACATGCCTCACCCGCCCGAAGCCGAGGCGCAATCACGTACGTCATCACGAAGCTGCATGCAATCAGTGCTCCTGCAATGCTGAAGGTCCAAACCTTGTGCCGGGAGAAGCTTACGAGCCAGGGCGCGGCCGAGAGCAAGGAGGCAACCGCTGTGCCCATACCGAGCAGTACGAGCACAGAAGGAAGCGCACAGCAGATCAGTGTGCTGAACGAGCCGAACAGTGAGAAGTAGTTGAGCAACGCCGCTCGTCGGGCTCTTCGCTCGGGCGCAAGAGGTGATGAGGCAGCGCTCATTGTGCCTCCGTGATTGCGGCGTAACGGAGTGCGTCGGGAATCTTGCCCTTGGCCACCTGCGGCAATACGCCCGTAACCGTAACAGTCTTTCCCAGGAAAGATGCTGCATTGGGCGCTCCTGCCGAAGCTGCGAGAGCATACTTATCCTCGGTTCCGGTGACCTCGAGGACAGGAGCCGACGCCGTCCCGGTTATGCGGCCCTTCGCGACGATCTTTGCATCCTTATGGGTGAAGCCATTTCTCTCGACGGCTTCGTTGAACTGGTGCATGGTCGCCACGTTACCCGGCGTGAGCTGGATGGAAACAAGGCCAGTGTTCAGATCGACGTCTACGTTGTCGACGCCCGTGATGCCTTTCATTGACACATGAATTGCGTGAGCGCACGGAGCGCAGTCCATACCGAAGACCGTCATATCGACCTTCTCGTACTCGGCGTTGGCTGCCAAAGGGAATAGAGCGAGAAGACTTACAAACAGAGCGGTTTTCACGAGCAGATCCTTTCAGTGCGCACTCGCGCGCGAGGAGTATTTGAGATAGCTGAAGTTGAGGGCGAAACGCACGATCTCGCGTCCGTACACGGATGTGGAGACATCGCGATGCAGCGGACCCTGCACGCCGGCTTCGATGGCTACGTCCTTGAAGATGGCAAGTACGGCAGGCCCCAGCCACAGTGAGGTGCTGCGACTGTCCGGAACCAGGGCATTGTGAAGACGAAGGTCTCCGGTATGCTCCCCGGTGAGCTCGAGCAGCCCGCGGTAGTCCCACTGGTCCAATCCGCGGCGAAGCTTTGGAGGGCGATAGCCGTAGACGGTGCTCCAGGAGACGGTATCGGGGCGCCGGCTGCCGTTTCGCTCGGGAAACCAAGTGTAACCGCCGCCGATCCAGAAATAATGGCTTCGGGACGCCACGCCTGCGGCCATGTTGCTGGTGAGGCCGGGAGCCCGCGCGAGCTGGCCGAGGATGCCGGAGTCGGTCTGTGGCCCGGGCACAACGAGCCCTGCCGTGCCCGTTGCCTCGATCCGCTTTCCGACCTGTGTGACGGAGTGCAGAAAGCGCCACGACGCTGCTGCAGACCACTCTCCTCCGGGAAAGATGCGGGTTTCGGGCAGGCTTCCCGAGCCGAAGGTAGCGGGCACGAAGGCGGTGAAGGTGAGCTGCGGTGTGATGCCGTAGCCGATCTGGCTGCCGGTGGAAAGCTGCGTGCCTGTGGAGCCGTAGCGACCAAAGACTCCGGAATCAAAGCTGAACTCACCCTGCGAGTTCACGGGCGTGGCATAGCTGAAGACCGGACCGTGGTCCGACGCTCGTGCCGTAGCGCACAGCAGGAATGCTGCGGCGAATGCAAAGCAGATTTTCATAGAACGCTCCTGGTGATAGCGACCAATAGGGCACACCCACGCGTGTGCAGGTCAGCAGCTCGGGAGCGATCAGATACGCAGAACGGCGGTCGACACGATCAGCAGCCCGGGTGGAGAGTGCTGACACGGCAGCCGCTGGCGATAGCCCTGAAGGGCGGAGAGCCCATGGGCCGGCGGATAGACGATGGACTCAATTATGAGAGGCAAAGCCGGTGGCGCGGACGTAACAGGAGAGGGCAGTTGGCTGAGGTCGTTGCGGACCTCCGGACGACAACAACTCTGCGTCGCCATATTGCCGCACTGTCCGTGCATGGAGCGGCAACAGGCGCTCTCGCCTGAGGTCATGAGGCCGGCGATGCACGCGACCGCAGGTGCGATCATGAGGCACATGAGCAGTATTGCCACGGCGCTGCCAAACCGGCGCATGGCGAAAGTATAGATCGGCCGCAAGGCGACCTCGATGTCGCGGTGTGCTGGAGGTGTGCGGGAGGGTTTGCGCCGCTGGGCACGAGATAACCCCATCCAGTAGCGCCTGGATGGGGTCCCCGGCGAGCCGGCCGCTCTGGGGATTGGCCGGCTCGCAGGCTTGCGCGGGTTGAGGGTTAAAGTATTTCTCCTGACACATGGCTCCGAGACAGTTATGTGAAGGTCGTTTTCCTTGAGAGAAAACGACACCCACAGTCTTCGCCTTGACGACACCTTCAGGAGAAATACTTCAGTGGAGCAGGTTGAAGGTAAAACTCAATGCAGCAGGTTGAAGGTATTGGTTGCATCGTCGACGAAGTAGACGCCGGCAGGTGTGGCGAGCAGGCCGAAGAGCGCGCCGGAGCCTGGAGGGCTGCCGGAGCTGTCGACGAGTTTGGTGGCGACCTGGATGTGGGTTGAGGGATCGATCTCGACGAGGTTGCCGTTGTCACCGTTGGCCGCGATGAGGTTGCCGTTGGGTGCGAGGGTCAGCCCGAGGGGATCGTTGAGTGAACCATCCGAGGAGACGGTTGTGCCGGTGCCCGCGCTGAAGAAGCGGAAGAGCGCGTTGGGAATGGCGGCGATGCGGTTGTTGAGGCTGTCGGCGATGTAGAGCGTGCCGGTGGCGGGGTCAAAGGCCACGCCGGTGGGGCCGATGACGAGCGCGGCAGGATCGGTGCGCTCGGGGAAGCCGGAGCCGATGATGGTGCTTTCAAGGACGAAGGGGCGTGGGCCGACGTCAGAGAGGAGAAGGCGGACGACGGTGCCGCGGTTGACGGTGTTGCCGCAGGCGGCGACGGTGCCGTTGAGCACGTTGGTGACGAAGAGAGTGACGAGCGAGCCGTCGTCAACGGCGGTCATGTCCCATGGGCCGTTGATGTGGTTGCCGGTGATGGTGTCGACGACCTTGCCGCGGTCGTTGAGAACGATGAGGCAGCCGGGGCCGCTGATGGTTCCGTCGTCTCCGGTGGGAAGGCTGCCGACGATGACCAAGCCGCTACGCAGAGCGACGAGGGCGGTGGTGAGGCCGACGCCGCCGGGGCAGAAGACGCGGTCTGGATTGATTTGGGCGAACTGACTGAAGTCGCCAGAGGGCGAGATCTGAACGATGGTTGTGCCGGTGCCCTGGACGTTAGAGGAGTTGTTGAAGTTACTGATGAGGAAGTTGCCAGCGACGAGGTCACCTTTGGTGACGGGGACCTGCGCGACCCCGTAGGGGTTGACGTCACCGTTGGAGGGAACGGTGGAACTGAGCGTGGTGACGGTGTTGAGTGGCCCGATGAACGAGCTGGCTGCACGCGCGAGGGTCGTTCCGGTGAGCGCGAGCAGCGTCAGCAGAGTAAGCCCACGGGCCCGGAGTATGAGCGAATGTTGCATGTGCATCCTCCTGTGGGGCGTGCGTGCGCGGATGGGCGCAGCCTCAGGGATACGCCGCAGGAGGGAGTGGAGTTGTCATTGGAGTGTCTGGACTTTGTAAATGCGTGGGGTGAGCCGGTCTGAGCTGCTCGAGTGTCTTCGCTTTGCGGGATGTGTCCCATAACATTGAGTTGTGGCTGTAGCAGAGCGCAATGCAGCGGAGATATCGGGTAATTCGAAGGGCAACGACCAGGAAGTTGGCGTACAGGCTGACAAATGGACGCGATGGATGATTGCGTTCGCCGTGATGGTAGCGGCGGTGATGGAGCTGGTCGACACGTCGGCTGTGAACGTCAGTTTGCCGTACATTGCTGGGAATTTGTCGGCATCGGTGGATGAAGCGACGTGGGTGCTGACGTCGTATCTCGTGGCGAATGCGATTGTGCTGCCGCTTTCCGGATGGCTTGCTAATTATCTTGGCCGCAAACGCCTCGTGATCATGAGCGTTGCGGGGTTCAGCATTGCGAGCATCCTGTGCGGGATGGCGTGGTCCTTGCCGTCGCTGATTTTCTTTCGTGTGCTGCAGGGAGCGGCCGGCGGGTCGCTGCAGCCGACGACGCGCGCGATTATGCTGGAGGCTTTTCCGCGCGAGGAACGGGGGCAGGCGATGGCGCTGTGGGGCGTGGGCATTGTGATTGCGCCGATCGTGGCGCCGATGCTGGGCGGATGGCTGACGACGGATTACTCGTGGCGATGGATTTTCTTTATCAATCTGCCGATCAGCCTGCTGGGGTTGTTCCTGGTGTGGATGTATGTGTCGGATCCGCCGTACATTCGGCGCGGGACGGCGCGGATCGATTACTGGGGCGTGGGTCTGCTGGGCATTGGCATCGCGGCGCTGCAGATTGTGTTTGACAAGGGCCAGGAGGCCGACTGGTTCGGCTCGCATTTTATTGTCACGATGACGGTGATTGCGGCGGTGTTTCTGATTGCGTTTGCGATCTGGGAGACCCACACGCGTAACCCTGTCGTGCACTTCAATCTGTTTCGGTATCGCACGTTTCTGACGGGCACGTGTCTGTCGATGATGCTGTTCTTTGCGCTGTACGGAAGCATCGTGCTGCTACCGCTGTTCATGCAGGAGCTGCTGGGATTTCCGGCGGTGACGGCCGGGGTGTGGAATTCGCCGCGCGGGATTGCGACGCTGGCGATGATGCCGGTGGCGGGCTTCTTGATTGGAAAGCGCTGGGACATGCGCGCACTGTTGACGAGTGGGTTGATTGTGTCCGGCATCGGCGCGTACATGTTTTCGTACCTGAACATGAATGCCGGGCCGTGGAACTTTTTCTGGCCGCAGGTGGTGATGGGCGCGGGGCTGTCCTTCATGTTTGTGCCGCTGGCGACGATCACGGTCGATCCCATACCGCAGGAGGAGATGGGATATGCGACGAGCCTGATTGGGCTCGCGCGGAACTTAGGCGCGGGGATTGGGATTTCGGTGTTTGAGGCGTTTGAGGCGCGGCGGGAGCAGTTCCATCAGCTTCGGTTGTCCGCGCAGACGGGCAATGAGCAGTCGCCGATCTCGCATCTGCTCGGCAGGCTGCATGGTGCGGTGGGCGGCGGTTCGGGTGGAACGCATCAGGGGATGGCCCTGCTGTACCACCAGTTGCTCGAACATGCGGCTGCGTTGAGTTATCTGGATGGGTTTCGTGTGATGGCGGGTCTGTTATTTGCGGCGGCGCCGTTTGTGTGGATTATGAAGAAGCCGCATTTCCGGTCGTAAAGTTGGACGAGAAAACCATCACCGTGGAAATACCCAAAGTCGGAAATCTGCGTCAAAAGGAATGTTGTGCACCGGCTGAACGGAGCGGTAATGAACGAATTAATCGCATGTAGACCGTTGGACTCGCCGACGATGACGGAGCTCGAAAGGCTGCGGCGAACTGCTGCGCGCTACTCGGAGCTCGTGCGAGAGCGTGATTATCTGGTGGGATTGATGTTCCTTGCGGTGAAGAAAGGCGACACGGACCTGAAGGAGACGATGAAGAAGCGGCTCGCGGACGCAGAGATCGAGTGTGATAAGTGCTACTCGGCCCTGCGGGGCGGGCAGGAGACGCTGAGCGAAGCCGCTTAACGACGCTCCTTATTGCTTGCGCGTCGCGGACCACCGCCCGTCGGTGAGGCCTTCGATCTTCATGCGGCCGGTGCCGGAGTTCTTGTCGATCCATCCGGCGAGAGTTGCGGTGACAGAGCCGGGCAACTCGGGCCAGGTGCCGCTGACGGTGAGCTCGACGTAGCCGTCACGCCACGTGCCGCTGACGGGCTGATCGGGGCCGAGGCCGCCGGACCAGAGACCGGCGATGGTCGAGCCTTCGCGCACAAGCTTCATGGTTCCAGCAAAGCTGCCGTAGTCGCCGAGACAGGTGACGGTCCATGTGCCGGCGATCTCGCCGTCGTTGGTGATGGCTTCAGGCGCGTCGCTGGTGATCTTAAGGTTGGAGAAGTAGGACTCTTCGCGCGTGTATCCCCAGAGAGCGACGGCGCCATCGAGGGTGTCGCCCTTGAGGCCGTCGATGGTGAGGCTGGGGTCGGGTGAGTTGTTGATGTAGAGGCGCGCCTTGCGGCCGTGGACGTCGATCTTGATATGCGTCCACTGCTCGGGCTGGAGGTTGGCCCAGGATTCGTAGACGGAGGGCCACTCGCGGCGAAGCTTCTGCCAGGGGAACGATGGCTCGGAGACGTATTGGACGGAGTGATTGCGCATGGCCTGGTCCTGCGCGTGTGAGTTGCCGGGGCGCAGGTAGAAGAGCTCGAAGTGTGAGGCGTCGGGCGCGGCGCGGAAGGCGATGCCGGTGAAGCCGGGCGCGCGCTGGCCGGGAGGCGCGGTGACTTTTGTAGCGAGGTCGACCTCGATGGTGCCGTCGTGGAACTGCGATCCTTTGAGCATGACCATGCCGGCGCCGTCTTCGCCGGGGCGAGTGAGGCGGACGGCTTTGCGGCCGAGATATTCCGCGGGCTCGGCGTGGAGACCCTGCTCGATGAGGTCTTTGGTGTCGGTCAGTGCGAAGGTCTGGGTCGGCGGGGTGTCAGGCGTGAGCGAGGGAGAAGCGTAGAGCCGCATCGGCGGCAGCAGCACAAGAACGGCGATCGCGACAAGGGTGAGGCGAAGTTGTGTGCGGTTCATGCGCCGCACGATACGACTGCGTGGTGCGAGACGCAAGATTGCAGTGACGAGATTCGGAAAGACTGGGATGAGCCTGCGAGGCGAGTCTCTTTCCATGCGGACTGCATTGCTGCTCACTTCGGCATGTAGAGGGTCCAAACGTAGTCGCGATTTTGTGCGCCCTTGTGGCACGCAACGCCGCACTTGGCGTCGTTCTCCTGTGCGAAAAGGATGGGATTTTCTCACATGCGACGCGAAGGACGCACTTGTTCGTTGCGCGAGATTAGTTTGTGCTGATGGGCTTGAGCACGGGAGCGAGCCAGTGGCCGGTGTGGCTCTTTGGGTTGGCGGCGATCTCTTCGGGGGTGCCGGTGGCGACGATCTGGCCGCCACCGCTGCCGCCTTCGGGGCCCATGTCGATGATCCAGTCTGCTGACTTGATGACGTCGAGGTTGTGCTCGATGACGAGGAGGGAGCCGCCGCCGTCGATGAGCTTGCGGAAGGCGGCGAGGAGCTTGGCGACGTCCTCGAAATGGAGCCCGGTGGTGGGCTCGTCGAGGATGTAGAGGATGCGGCTGGCGGCGCGGCGCGACTGGCCGTTGGATGATGTGGAGCTCGAGGAGCGGACCGTGGCGAGGTGCTGCGCGAGCTTGACGCGCTGGGCTTCGCCGCCGGAGAGCGTAGTGGCGGACTGGCCGAGGCGAACGTAGCCCAGGCCGACCTCGTCGAGAACGGCGAGCTTGTCGACGATTTTGGGGTGGCCGGCGAAGAAGGTGATGGCCTCGCGCACGGTCATGTTGAGGACGTCGTGGATGTTCTTGCCCTTGTATTTCACTTCGAGGATGGAGGCCTTGTAGCGGGTGCCGTTGCACTCCTCGCAGGGGAGTTCGACGTCGGCGAGGAACTGCATCTCGACGGTGACGGTGCCGTCGCCTTCGCAGACATCGCAGCGGCCGCCGGGGACGTTGAAGGAGAACGAGCCGGCGGTGAGGTTCTTGCGGCGTGCGTCGGGCTGCGCGGCGTAGAGCTCGCGGATGGGGTCGAACGCTTTGATGTAGGTGACGGGGTTGGAGCGCGGCGTGCGGCCGATGGGCGACTGGTCGACGAGCACGACGTCGTTGAGGAAGTGCGTGCCGGAGAGCTCGCGGTAGGTGTTGGAGATGTCGCCGCTGTCGCCCTGGCCGAGCGCTTGCAGGAGTGCGCGGTAGAGGACCTGATGCACGAGTGTCGATTTGCCCGAGCCGCTGACTCCGGTGACGCAGCAGAGGAGGCCGAGTGGGATTTCGATATCGACGCCGCGAAGATTGTGGATGCGCGCGCCTTTGAGTGTGAGTTTCTCGCGGCCGGGTTCGCGGCGGAGTTTGGGGACGGCGATCTGCGCGCGGCCGGAGAGGTATTTGCCGGTAATGGAGTTGGGGTTGTTGCGGACTTCGTCGACGGTGCCGGCGGCGAGGAGTTTGCCGCCGAGCTCGCCAGCGCCGGGGCCGAGGTCGAGCAGGTGATCGGCGGAGCGGATGACGTCCGGGTCGTGCTCGACGACGAGAATGGTGTTGCCGAGATCGCGGAGCTCTTCCATGATGCGGATGAGGCGCGCGGTGTCGCGTGTGTGCAGGCCGATGGAGGGTTCGTCCAGCACGTAGAGCGCACCGACGAGACGCGAGCCGAGTGAGGTAGCGAGCTGGATGCGCTGCGATTCGCCGCCCGAGAGCGTGGAGGCGAGGCGGTCGAGCGTAAGGTATTCGAGGCCGACCTGCTCGAGGAAGCGGATGCGCTGACGGACCTCTTCGAGAACTTTGCCGGCGATTTGCTCTTGCGAGGGTGTGAGCTTGAGCGCGTTGAAGAAGTCGCGGGCCTCGGTGATGGTGAGAGCGGAGGCTTCGCAGATGTTCCTGGTCGAGGGATTACACGCATCGGGGTCGCTGGTGAGCATAACCGCGCGCGCTTCCGGGCGGAGGCGCTGGCCGCGGCACTCCGGGCAGGTGGCGTAGCCGCGGTATTTCGAGAGGAAGACGCGGACGTGCAGCTTGTACTTCTTGCGCTCGAGTGCTTCGAAGAAACCGCGGATACCAGGGTAGGTGCCGCGTCCGTCGTAAATGAAACGCTGCTGGGCGTCGGTGAGATCGTACCAGGGCACGTTGGTGGGGATCCCTTCGGCTTTGGCGGCGCGCTTCATTTCGGCGTGCCAGGGCGAGCGGTACTTGGGCTTTGTCCAGGGGTCGATAGCGCCGGCTTCGAGGGATTTCGAAGGGTCGGGGATGACGAGGTTGGGGTCGAAGTCGATGGTATTGCCGAAGCCCTGGCAGCGGGGGCAGGCGCCGTACGGGTTGTTGAAGCTGAAGAGGCGCGGCTCGGGCTCGCGGTAGGCGCGGTGGCAGGAGCTGCACTCGAAGGCGGTGGAGAACCTGAGTGTCTGTGGGGCCTCGGTGTTTTCGCGTGGGAGGCTGCGGAAAACGATCTCGCCGGATTCGCGGTAGCCGGTCTCGATGGCGTCAACGAGGCGCGAGCGGATGTCGGGTGAGAGCGCGAGGCGATCGGCGAGGACGTAGATGGGCCGGGCGGTTTCGTCGGTGCGTGCAGCGGCGGCGAAGTCGAGCTCGAGGAGGGATTCGGGGGTGGAGAACTCGACCATGTGGCCGGGAGAGTTGGGATCGGCGTCGGCTTGCCAGAGACGGTTGTAGCCGCGGCGCCGGAGTTCGGCGAGACGCTCTTTGAGTGCTTCGGTGATGTCGAAGGCGGGTGTGGTGGGTTCTTTTTTCTTCGCGGATTTTGCGGCGCGCTTTGGTTTTGGCTCGGGCTCGATCTCTCCAGTGGAAATTGCGGGGCCCTGCATCGGCTCGAGTTTTATTTCGCGGCGCTGGATCGGGAACAGTGCGTAGACGCGGGTGCTTTCCGGTTGCGCGAGGACGCGGGTGACGATCTCGTCGACGGTGTCGCGGCGGACGGTGCCGCCGCAGTGCAGGCAGGTGACGGTGCCGCAGCGGGCGTAGAGCAGGCGGAGGTAGTCGTAGATTTCGGTGGCGGTGGCGACGGTGGAGCGCGGGTTGCGCGTTTGATTCTTCTGCTTGATTGCGATCGCGGGGGCCAGGCCATCCATGTGCTCGACGTCGGGCTTCTCGATGCGCTCGAGGAACTGGCGGGCGTAGGCAGAGAGTGACTCGACGTAGCGGCGCTGACCTTCGGCGTAGACGGTGTCGAAGGCCAGCGAGGATTTGCCGGAGCCGGAGACACCGCTGACGACGGTCAGGGCGTTGTGGGGAATGTCGACGTCGATGCCCTTGAGGTTGTGGGTGCGCGCGCCGCGGATGGTGATGTGCGACTGCGCGGTGAGGACCTCGTTGGTGTCGACGGTGTTCATGAGGATTGCGAATTACCTTTTTGCGTCGTGCTGGGGGCGCAACATTTCGATGAGCAGGAGGCAGGCTCCGATGCAGATGGCGGAGTCGGCGATGTTGAAGTCGGGCCAGTGGTAGTGGACGATGTGGACCTCGAGGAAGTCGACGACGTGGGAGTAGCGCACGCGGTCGTAGAGGTTGCCGAGCGCGCCGCCGAGGATGAGCGCGAGGGAGAAGGTGACGAGCGAGAACTCGCGAGCGAATTTCCAGAGCAGCACGAGCACGACCATCACTGCGAAGACCGAGAACGCGATGAGCAGGTTGCGGACCGTTGCGGGTGAGGTTGAGCCCTCAAAGAGACTGAAGGCCGCGCCGGTGTTGAGCACGTGCGTGAGGCGGAAGACGCCGGGGACGATGGTGCGCGCGTGGCCCATGCGGATGTTGTGCACAATCCAGAGCTTGGACCAGCGGTCGAGCGCGATGACGATGGCGGCGATGACAAGCGCGAGGGCGCGGCCGTCGCGAAGCAGGCCCCTGGTTTTTGGTGCAGGCACTATGCGGCCTCCTGCGTCGGAGGGAAGCCGATGGCGTCGAGGGCTTCGGCGCAGCGCGCGCAGACCGCGGGCCAGCGGTTGTCGGTGCCGACGTCGGGGACGACTCGCCAGCAGCGTTCGCACTTTGCTCCGGCGGCGACTTCCGCGCGCACGATGATGGCGACGGCGTCTTTGGTTGCGGCGACGGACTGCACGGTTACCTGCGAGACGTTGAGGAACTCCGGCAGCGCGTCTTCGTAGCGGCGGAGGATGAGGCTTTCGTCGGACCCCTGCGTGGTGATGAGCGTGACGCTGGCGTCGAGGCCTTTGCCGATCGCTTTGTTGGCGCGAAGGGCTTCGAGCTCGATGTTGACGAGTTCGCGGATGCGCAGGAGTTCTGCCCAATCTTCTTCGAGGCCCGCGACGCGGCCGGGGACAATGTCGGCGACGTCGGGGAAGAGCGCGAGGTGCACGCTGGGTTCGCGGCCTTCGAGTGCGGGCAGGTGCTGCCAGACTTCGTCGGCGGTGAAGCTGAGGATGGGCGCGATGAGCCGGGTGAGGGCTTCGGCGACGCGCCAGAGAGCTGTTTGCGCAGAGCGACGTGCAGGTGCGTCGGGTGCGAGAGTGTAGAGGCGGTCTTTGATGACGTCGAGGTAGAGCGCGCTGAGGTCGGTGTTGGTGAATTCGTTGAGGGCCTGGTAGGCGCGGTGGAATTCAAACTCGTCATAAGCCCGGCGGATGGCGGCGTCGAGCTCCGCGGTGCGGGCAAGGATGTACTGGTCGAGAGGCTGTAGTTGCGTGAAGTGCAGCGCGTGCTGCGGTGGCGAGAAGTCGCTGAGATTCGAGAGCAGGAAGCGCAGCGTGTTGCGCAGCTTGCGGTAGTTGTCGCTGACGCGCTGCATGAGGTTTTCGCTGGCGGCGACGTCCTCGCGGAAGTCCACGCTGGCGACCCAAAGGCGCACGATTTCAGCGCCGAGCCGGTTCGCAATGTCGACGGGGTCGACGCCGTTGCCGAGCGATTTGGAGAAGGCGCGGCCTTGTTCGTCGAGCGTCCAGCCGGAGGTGATGGTCATGCGGTAGGGCGCGCAGTCGCGCAGGGCGACGGCGTTGAGGAGCGAGGATTGGAACCAGCCGCGATGCTGGTCGCCGCCTTCGGTGTACATGTCGGCGGGGAATTTGAGCTCGGGTTCCTGCTCGAGCACGGCGAGCCAGGAGGCGCCGGACTCAAACCAGACATCGAGGATGTCCATCTCTTTGCGGAAGTCTTTGCTGCCGCAGTTGGCGCAAGAGGTGTTCTTTGGCAGGAGATCGGCGACGTCGTGCTTGTACCAGGCGTCGGCGCCGTCTTTTTCGAAGAGCGCAACGATGGACTTGTTGATCTTAGAGTCGTTGAGCGGCTCGTGGCAGGCATTGCAGAGGAAGACCGCGATGGGCACGCCCCAGATGCGCTGGCGCGAAATGGTCCAGTCGGGACGCGTTGCAACCATGTTGGAGATGCGCTCTTCGCCCCAGCTCGGATCCCAGGCGACGCGCTTGATCTCGTCGAGAGCGCGCTGGCGGAAGGTGGTCTGCTCCTTGCCTTCCTTCGGCGAGAGCACCGGGGTGTCCATGCCGATGAACCACTGCTCCGTGGCGCGAAAGATCAGCGGCTTGTGGCAGCGCCAGCAGTGCGGGTACGAGTGCTCGAGGTTGTTGTGGCCCATAAGCGCGCCGCGCTCGCGCAGCAACTCGACGATGACGGGGTTGGCTTTGAAGACGAAGAGGCCGTCAAAGGGAAGGCCGTCGTAGCTGCGCAGCTTGCCGTGCGGGTCGACCTTGCAGGTGAGCGGGAGCTCGTACTTCTGGCCGGTCGCGAAGTCGTCAGGGCCGTGGGCGGGCGCGGTGTGGACGGCGCCAGTGCCTTGCTCGGTAGTGACGTAGTCGGCGAGCACGCCCAGAACCGAGCGGTCGAGAAAGGGATGCGCGAAGGCGACGCGGTCGAGTTTGGAGCCGGGGAAGGTGATCGACTCTGAGCTGAGATTCTTCACAGTGGTGCGGGCCCACACCTCAGAAGCGAGATGTGCGGCGTCGGGTGCAGTGAGTGCCGCCTGTACTTCTTCAAGGAGCGCGGAGGCGACGATGTACACTGCGCCGTCAGACGCTTCTGCTGCGGTGTACTCGATCTCGGGGTTGAAGGCGACTGCCATGGAAGCGGGCAGGGTCCATGGTGTGGTGGTCCAGATGATCGTATAGACTTCACGGCCGGCGAGTCGCGGGTCGATGTGCTCGGGCGGTGAGGTGAGCTTGTAGCGCACGTAGACCGAGGGCGAGGTGTGTTGCTCGTACTCGACTTCGGCTTCGGCGAGCGCGGTGTGGTCGTGCCAGCACCAATAGACCGGCTTGAGGCCTTTATAGACGAAGCCCTTTTCGTAGAAGCCGAAGAAGGCTTCGGCGATGCGGGCCTCGTAGGGAAAGTTCATCGTGGAGTACGGGTCATCCCAGCGGCCGAGGACGCCGAGGCGCTTGAATTGCGTGCGCTGCAGGTCGATGTATTTCTGCGCGTACTCGCGGCAGGCCTGGCGGACCTCGAGGGGGTTGAGCTCCAGCTTGCGGCCGCCAAGCTGCTCGTCGACCTTGATCTCGATCGGCAGGCCGTGGCAGTCCCAGCCCGGAACGTAGGGCGCGTCGAAGCCGGCCATGGTTTTGGTCTTGACGACGAAGTCCTTGATGCACTTGTTGAGCGCGTGACCGAGATGGATGGCGCCGTTGGCGTAGGGCGGGCCGTCGTGCAGGATGTACTGCGGGGCGCCGGCGCGGGCTCGGCGAATCTGGTGATAAAGACCGGCGGCTTCCCATTGCGCGAGGCGCTCGGGCTCGCGGGTGGGCAGGTTCGCCTTCATGGCGAAGTCCGTTTTGGGCAGATTGAGGGTGTCTTTCAGCCGCTTTTTCTTGTCTTCCTGCTTGTCTTGCTGCATCTTCGGGGGCTGGGTTGCAGCCGAGGGCGCGTCGGGCATGAACTCTCCGTGGCGGCAATGCCTCAGGGAGCCTCCGCCGGGCATTGCGGCCAAACCCTTATTGTAAAGGGCGGGCGGAGGTTAGAGGCGTCCACAGGGCAAGTGGGGGCTGTGGTGCACGCGACATCTTGCACCCCGTCTACGTCTATATGAGAAAGCACGAAAACCGGGACCCGTCATACAATGACAGTGCCGGGGTAGCGGCGCCCACGACGTTGATGGTGTAGGCCGCAGAAGGAAAGAAGATACCTGAAGCTCTAGCCCATCCTCCCCATGGCTGATCTAACCGTTCTCCCGCCTCAGCAAGACTCCAGCACTCCGGCCCCAGCTCTGCGCCCGGCTACCGAAGATCCTCATATCAGCGGGGAGATTAAAGAAGAAGGTGTCTTTCAATCGCTGATCTCCAACATTCGCGACGCTTTCTTCGCTCCCAAGCTTCCACCTCTCGTTCTTGAATCGAAGCCGATCGCCGTGCCCGACCGGATGGCGGTGAAGCGCAGTCCGACGTCGACGGCGGTCGCGGTCGGGATTCACGCGGTGATCATTGCGATCATCGCGATTCTGATAGCGGCGAAGGTGCCGATTGCGGCACCGGTGAAACAGGCCGTGACGGCGCTGCTGGAGCCTCCGCCGACGCCGCCGGTGGCGCCCAAGGACACCAAGATTGGCGGCGGCGGCGGCCAGCAT
>DASRGC010000076.1:0-62764 GCA_035651235.1 Acidobacteriaceae bacterium | reverse complement strand
ATCAACGAGAACTTTGTGGCGAAGGGGTTCGACAGTTTCTGGGCGGATGAGACGGAGCCGGACCTGCCGCCGAATGGGAGCTATCTGCATATCGGGCCGGGGACGGAGTACTTCAATGTGTATCCGTACTTTCATACGAAGGCGATCTATGACGGATTTCGTGCTGACCTGAAGGATCGCAGGGCGCTGATCTTGGCGCGGGATGCGTATCTTGGCGCGCAGCATCAAGGCGCCATTTTCTGGTCGTCGGATATTTATCCAACGTGGGATACGCTGCGGCGATCGGTGCCGACGGGACTGGGATTTGTGGCGTCGGGAATGCCGTACTGGAGCACGGACATTGGTGGGTGGCAGTATCTGCCGGAGTCGCATAAGGGGGAGCGGCCGGTGTTAATTGATGCTGGTGATGCGAAGGAGAACGTCGGCAACTACGAGGATTATGCCGAGCTGTACGTGCGGTGGTTCGAGTACGGGACGTTTCAGCCGACGATGCGGGCGCACGGGAGCCGCAAAGAGAATGAGGTGTGGAGCTACGGCAAGCAGGCGGAGCCGATTCTCGAAAAATACCTGAAGCTGCGATATCAGTTGATGCCGTACATTTACTCGCTGGGGTGGTACTCGCATGAGACGGGTGCGCCGTTTATGCGTGGGCTGTTCATGGACTTCGGGAGTGACCCGAAGGTGGCTGAGATTGGCGACGAGTATATGTTCGGGCCGGCGCTGCTGATTGCTCCGGTGACGGAGCAGGGGATGACGAGCCGCGAGGTGTATCTGCCGGCGGGGACGGACTGGTACAACTTCTGGACGAATGAGCGCGTACATGGCGGGCAGACGGTGCGGGTGAATGCTCCGATCGATACGATTCCAGTGTTCGTGAAGGCTGGGTCGATTGTGCCGCTGGGAGCGCCGGTGCTGAGCACGGACGAGAAGCAGGCGATTGCCGAGGTGAGGGTTTATCCGGGCGCTGATGGGGAGTTCACGCTGTACAGCGATGACGGCAAGACCTACGCGTATGAGCAGGGGAAGGACGCGATCACCCGGCTGAAGTGGGATGAGGTGAGCGGTAAGCTGACGCATACAGGGCCGGCGGCGTGGAGCGTGCCTGATGCGCAGGTGGTGAAGGTGATCCGCTGAGGAGTGACCACTGTGCTGTTGCAAGATAGTTCGAATGGTGTATTATGTCGGGCACCGATATATGGCGATCCTCATGCGGCTGGGCAATCGGCTGCCTGAGCCTCGCGACCTTCTTTAAAGGAGGAGGTGTTCTCGATGCAACGCAAACTTAGTTTTGCAGTGACAACGATCGCACTAACGATGCTGTGCGCCAGCGCGGGCGCGCAGATGGTTGTGCATGCGGTGAGCGGGATCGTGAAGGCGATCGATCCGCAATCAAACACGATGCAGCTCACGGTCGACAGCGGCGATACGAGCCAGTTCAAGCTGGCGTCGGGCGCAAAGGTGGCGCTGGATTTCGACAAGACGCTCCAGTCGGACTCGGTGAACGCGGACAAGTTTCAGCATGTTGGCGATTACGTGGTGGTGTACTACTACGGGTACGACGACAACCAGACGGCTGTGGCGGTGAAAGACCTCGGGGCGGGGCCGTTCGAGAAGATCGACGGTACGGTGGCGAGCTACGACAAGCACAACCGCACGATGACGGTGAAGGACGATGCGGGGAAGTCGGAGTCGTTCCAGCTGGGTGAACACCTGGTGGTGGATACCGGTGAAAGCGTCGCCGGCGGCCGGAGCTATGACCCGCACAAGGGATGGCAGGTGCGAGTGACGTACGCAAAGGCCGGAGACAAGAACACGGCGGTGTTCGTGCGCTCGCGGCAGTAAGGTGCGGGGTTACGAGTGATGCGACGCGTGGGTAGCGTTAAGCGCGTTGCAGCGGATGCTGCGATCGGCGGCGGAGATGAACGTTTCGGCTCCGGTCACTTGGGCCGCGTGGCGGCTGTCATGGTCAGGCCGGTGTCGTAGTCGAGCTCGCGTGGCAGATAGCCATCGTCTTCGCGCTGCCGCGTCATGCGGTGTCCCTCCCAGCGCTCGGGATAGTCCGGCCGCCAGGCTCGGCGGCCCCAGTAATAGCCGCGGAATGGGTCGCGCGAGACGTCCATGTGGTTCAGCAGCCGGTCGTGCAGATCGTTGCGAATGGAAGCATGATCTGCTGAGTCAATGAGGTTGTTGAGCTCCTGCGGATCGTCGTGCAGGTCGTAGAGTTCATCCGTGACCATCAGGTTGATGCTCAATTTATAGCGGCCGTCGAAGATGCAGCGAATGGGCTGGTATCCGCCGAAGCCATCGTGATCCACTTCGTACCGTCCCCACTCGATAAAGACTTCGCGACGGCCCTCTTCGGTGGGATTTTCGAGCATTGGAAGCATGCTGCCCCCCTCAAGCGTCTTCGGCACAGGGAAGCCGAAGAACTGCATCATGGTGCCGGCCATGTCGATGTGAGAGACGAGCTTGTCTGAAACACTGCCGGGAGGGACGCGTCCGGGCCATCTCGCCAGGAAAGGCACACGCGTGATTTCGTCGTACATCGCGGGGCCCTTGTCGACAAGGCGATGCGACTCCAGAAAGACTCCGTGGTCCGCGGTGTACATGACGAGAGCGTCGGGCGCTGTCGCGTCGATCTGATCGAGAATGCGGCCGATTTCGTGATCAACGAATGTATGCGATCCGAAGTACTGCGCCGCATGACTGGGCGGAAGAAGCTCGTTCAGGCGCTTGCCGGCCCATATACGCTGCTCGACAGGTTTGTCGGTGAGCGGGTCGTCGAGATTTTTGCTGCGCGGAAAGACGTAATCCCGGTACATCTCGCGATACTCGATGGGGCACAGGCTGGGGCCATGGGGCTCGTCGAATGCAACGATGAGTAAGAAGCTTTCGTTGCGGTGCTTGGAGAGGAAATCGACTGCACGGTTGCTGCAGCGATGCGCGTAACACATGTCGGCAGTCCACGTGGGATCGGTGCCGGTAGCGGGCTTGCGGCTGCGAAGGCGGTCCGCGGGCGTGAGCTCCTGCAGGTACGTTCTCATGTCGTACCAGTAATGAGGATCCCATCCGGGCTGCGGAATTCCGGTGTCGAAGTAGTCGGTGCCGGACAGGTGCCATTTGCCGATAAAGGCGCAGTGGACCCCTTGATCAGTCAGCCGCTGACCGGTTGAGTGCGTGATATTTCCGATCTGCATGCTGTTGCCCCACATTCCATTGGAGTGGGGATAGAGGCCTGTCCAAAGGGCGGAGCGCGCCGGCGAACAAACCGGCTGGCAGTTATACGCGCGCTCGAAACGCACTCCCTGCGCGGCGAGGCGATCCAGATTCGGCGTCTTCAGGCCTGTCGCACGGTTACAGTTCAGCATGTCGTAGCGGACCGATTCGCCGCAGAGGACAATCATCTGCCTGGGAGAACCGGCGTTACGCTTCTGTTGCGCCGGCGCAAGCCGACTGGAAGCAGAGGCCACGCTGGCAGCGCTCACTGTTTTCACAAATTCTCGACGGTTCATAAGCAGATGGTCCTTCCCAAGAAGCGGACAGAAAGCGAACACAGATCAGAGGGGATGAACTGTATTCTTGACACTCATAGCAGGCGGGACTACAAACGTTTAGCCGTATCGATTCCAATATATTGCAAGTGTTTTAGAAATCTACGAGGTCTTCAGATGACCGCTTTGACCGCTTTGCGCCGTCTGCCGTTCGTAGCTCTTCTCGCCGCCGCATTATTTGTACTTACCCCGCCAGCCGGTGGGCAAGTTGATACGGGTGCGATCGTCGGCACTTTATCGGACTCGGCAGGCTTGCGCATACCGGGCGCCAAGGTGACGGTCACGGAAGAATCGACTGGGGTCAGCACATCGGTCAGCAGCGATGCGGACGGGAGCTACATTATCAGTCCGCTGAAGCTGGGCAGGTACACGCTGAAGGCAGAGAAGGAGGGCTTCAAGGTCAGCGTGGAGCAGCACATCGAAGTCACGATCCAGTCGCGGCTGGAGGTGAATCCGACGCTCCAGATCGGCGCGGTGAGCGAGAGCGTCCAGGTGAGTTCGACTGCGCCGGTTCTGGAGACGCAGACATCGTCGCTGCAACAGCTCGTCGATACGCAGCCGATCAACGATCTTCCGCTCAACAGGCGCAATGCAACTTTCCTGGCTCAGCTTTCGGCGGGCGTTACGTTTGCACAGAACGACGCACGCGGCCTGCAGGCGAGCGGTTCGTTCACGGCCAACGGCTTCGGGCGTACCGAGAACGACTACATGCTGGATGGCATGGACAACAACTCGGAGATTGGAGACCTGGTGAACCAGACGCAGTATGTCATCCTGCCGCCGCCGGATGCGTTGCGCGAGTTCACGGTGCAGACCAGCAACTATTCGGCGGAGTTCGGTCACTCAGCCGGCGCGGTGCTGAACGTGACCACCAAGTCCGGAACGAACACCTTTCACGGCGATGTGTGGGAGTTCCTGCGCAACGACTACTTCGACGCGAAGGATTACTTCGTGCTCTCCTCGCAGCGCAAGCCTGAATTCCGGCTGAACCAGTTTGGATTTACGTTTGGCGGTCCCGTCACGATTCCGCACGTTTACAACGGCAAGAATCGCACGTTCTTCTTCGTGGATTACCAGGGATTCCGACAGGTGCAAGGGCAGACCTTTACGGAGTCGGTGCCTACGCTTGCCGAACAGAACAGCGGCTTCCAGAACCTGCAGGACCTGGTTGCGCTGCAGACGGGCACGACAACAGATCTGCTCGGGCGCACGTTCCCGAAGGGTACCGTCTTCGATCCGGCGACGACGCGCGCGATCACCAAGGGCGTCGTGGATCCAGTGACTCATCTGACGGCGACTGCGACCGGTTATGTGCGCGACCCGTTCTATACCGGCTCACTTGTAGGTATGACGAGCTTTACGAACCCAACCGCGGAAGCGCAGATGAATACCATTCCGCAGTCGCGCATAAGCCCGGTTGCGTTGAAGCTGCTGCGGCTATACCCAAACCCGAACGGCAAGGGGCTGGTGAGCAACTACACGGTCAGCCCCAATAACACGCAGCAAACCGACAGCATGGACTCGCGCCTCGATCAGCAGATCGGCGCGTCAGACTCAATCTTCTTCCGTTACAGCTATCTGTATCAGACGCAGTTCCAGGCGTCGCCGCTGCCGGGTGTTGCCGATGGCGCGGCCTCGCGTCCGGGCACCGGACAGACAGAGGCTCAGAACAGTGCGCTTGGCTGGACTCACACGATCACGGCGCACCTTGTGAATGAGGCGCGCGTCGGCTACAGCCGCATCTATGACAAGCGGTTCCAGAATGACGCGAACGTATTGGGTATTCCTGCGCAGTATGGCATCCCTGGCGTGCCGCAGATTCCGGAGAACGGCGGTCTGCCTTTGTTCACTTTCAGTCAGCTTTCTAACTTAGGGGCGGCTGGAACGAATCCTAGTGACAAGGCGAGCGACGTGTTCCAGGTGACGGAGAACATCACGATCGACCGCGACAAGCACCAGGTGCGTACGGGCTTTGAGTATCAGCACGTCGCGTATCCGATGCTGACGCCGACGCAACCGCGCGGAAACTTTACGAATAATGGCGTCTTCACGTCGGTGCTCAACAGCACGGATGGATCGACGGATCGCGCGCAGTTTTTGCTGATACCGGTACTGTCACCGTATGCGCCGCAGCAGAACTATCTCGGCGGCGCGAATTCACTGACTGCCAGCAGTTTCCCGCCAGCGTACTATCCGATCCGCAGCTACTATGGCGCGTACGTTGAGGACAACTATCGCCTGACGCAGAGTCTGACGTTGAACCTCGGCGTGCGTTACGAGTACATTGGCTCCCCAACGGAAAAGACAGGGCGATTTGGCAGCCTGGTCAGCTCATATACCGGCGACAGTCCCGACGGCCAGAGTCACTACTATGTGCCGTCGGAGAATGTCGGCGGGCTGCCGGCGAACTTCCTTACGCTGCTGTCCAACAACAACATCGCTCTGACGCCGAGTAGCAATTCGATCGGCAGCGCGCAGAAGAGCAACTTCGCGCCCCGCGTCGGTTTCGCCTTCCAGCCGCAGCGAAAGATCGCGGTCCGCGGCGGCTTCGGCATTTTCTATCAGCCGAATGAGAGCCATGGACTCTCGACCGCTCCCTACGTCGACTTCCCGTTCCAGGTCTCTGCCAGCTATACGGCACAAAGCGCGCAGGAAGCGATCATCGCCAACCCAACGACGGACACGACACCGGAAGGAACTGTGGGACCGGTATACGAGGGACTGCAGAACGTCTCACTGTCGCCTGCGGCCGCGTCACTTGGCAGCCTCTCGTTTAACGGCGAGCCACCGCATCCCAAGACGACGTATGGCGAAGCGTATAACTTGCAGATTCAGTATCAGGTGGGGCGGCAGACAATTGTCTATGCGGGCTATGTGGGCGGAAACACGCGCCACGTCGAGACGAACATGAATACCAACTCGACCACGGTTATCGCGCCGCCGAGCACTGCGCTCGCGAGCATTGCGTTCTTCAAGACGGTTGCCACCGGCGGCAGCTACGTTGGACGCGATGGCCAGACGAACTATAACTCGCTGCAGTTTGGTGGCGAAAGGCGCTTCTCGAATGGGTTTTCGTTCATCGCGAACATGACGTGGGGCAAGTGCCTGGGCGATACAAGAGATCTGCTGGATAACGGCCTCGGCGGCTATCGCGCGCCGTATGTGCCTGGCATGGGCATCAACGCCGACTACACGCTCTGCACCATTGATGTCCGGCGCATCGTGCATACGTCGGGAATCTATGAGTCCCGTTTGGACCGAATCGCAAGTTCCTTCAGCGCGGCACCGCAGCGTGGCTGGCGGGTGGATGGTCGGTGAACTGGATCTTCACGGCGCAGGACGGCCAGCCGCTGTCAGTGGCATGCAGCAGCACAACCGCGTCCGGCCTCGGGTGCTTCGCGCTCAAAGTACCCGGCCAGGGACTCTATGCCGGTCCTCACAATGTGCTCCAGTATTTCAATCCCGCAGCGTTCGCGAATCCGCCGGCGGTAGCTGCCGGTACGACCGGCACTGTCGCGAATCTCGGCGGCCCTGGCGGCCAGGTCACCGGACCTCCGTTTCGCAGGCTGGATCTGTCGCTCTTCCGTCGCTTCCCGGTCGTGAGGGAGACGTATCTCGAGTTCCGCGCAGAGGTCTTCAATGTGACCAACACGCCGAACTTCGGTCAGCCGGGGTCGCTGAACTTTACCGCGCCATCGACCTTTGCGAGGATCACCTCGACGCGTGACGCGCCGAATGATCCGCGCGAGATCCAGCTCAGTGGGAAGTACTACTTCTAAAGCGGGGCGTGCGGGCCGGGCGTTCCCGCCAGCTTATGGCTGCGGCGGAAGTCGTACCGGTTCAGCGCCGATGCCGGGACCCAAGGGCGCGAGCGCAACCGTACCGTAGGGATTAAAGATGATGTCTGCGTGCTTCGCCGCGAAGGTCCACATGGTCTCCAACAGGGCCCGGCGCGCGGTCTCCAGATCTCCGGCGAGCGGCGGCCAGGGCAGGGAAGCATCACGCGACAGCCCTTCGCCGCTGAGCACTGTCGCTTTCTTGCGCGCGAGGTCAGGAAAGGCGAGATTCACCATCTCGTGCGGATCGCGACGAAGATCATAGAGCTCGTCGTAATCGAAGCCGTTGTAGACATATTTCCATTCGTGCGTCATCACGATGCGCTGTGTGTAGTAGAGCTCGACACCATTCATTTGCGTGCAGGTTGCGGTGCGCCACGCAGCAGGGGTCTCGCCACGCAGCCACGGCAACAGGCTTGCACCGGAGAGTTCCGCGCGCGGGGCCACGCCGCACGCTTCCAGGATCGTCGGCGCCCAGTCCACTTGATCAACGAACGCGTCCATGGTTCGTCCGGGCTCGCGCTGCATCTTCGGCCAGGAGACGATCGCAGGAATGTGATAGGCCTCGCGGAAGCTGGGTACACCTTTCATCCAGAGTCCGTGCGCGGCAGCGTAATCGCCGTGGTCGGAGACGTAAATGACAATCGTGTTTTCGCGCTGGCCGGTGGCGTCGAGCGCCGTGAGCAACTCGCCGAACATGGCGTCCTGCATCGTGCATTTGGCGTAGTAGTGGCGCAGACAGTCACGCGTCTCAGTGTTGGAAAGCTGTGACCACGTTTGATAACGCTGGCGCTGATAAATGCGTGGCTTGTCATCCATTGTGTCGCGGAAGCTCGCAGGTATCTCAATGTGATCGAGGTCATACATGTCGACGAAGCGCTGCGGCGCGTCGTACGGATCATGCGCGCCGCTGTTAGAGACCATCAGACACCACGGCTTGCCGGCTGCCGCAAAGCTCTGCATGCCGGTGACGCCCGCCTGTACGATCTTGTAGTCCGGGAGACCTTCGTAGCCCTTGGGGCCGCCGTTGGGCAGCGTGCGGTAAAGCTGCAGGTTCGTCCAATCGGGCCGCAGAATCTCTCCGGGCATGCGCGATGAGGGCACGGTCTTCTCCGCGCGTGATCGCGTCCACATCATTTTACGGCGGCCTTCATTCGCCTGGAGCGAATCCTGCTCGAGATGACTCAGGTTTTGAAAGCCGCAGGTCTCGGGGGTCACCGTGCGGCCGACGTGAAGCTTGCCGGCGTATCCCATGTTGTAGCCTGCATCCTTCAGCCACGAGCTCCAGTACTGCACTCCTGGGAAAGGGTTTGGATGAATCGCTGTGTCCGTGGTGACGTTGTTGAACACACCGTGTTCGGAGGGATAGAGACCGGTGAGAAAGCTTGCGCGCGATGGGCAGCAATGCGGGGCAGGGCAGTGGGCGTTGCGAAACGTGATTGCCTGCCGGCGAAAGCTGTCCAGATTCGGCTTGAGAACCGGGCTTTCGGAAAGCACCGTGGCGCCGTTCTGCTGATCGGGCATGAAGATGAGGATGTTCGGTGAGTCCGGAGACAGAGGCTGCGGCACGTTGGTATTAGTTGCGCCAGACACTTCCGCCGGTGCTGCAGAGCCGAGCGCGGCAGCGGCCGTAGCGCTCAGGCAGCCCTCCAAAAACCGTCTGCGGTTCATCTCGCTCTCCCTGGTTCAGAGTCCGTGTCAGCTCGGGTTGCGCCGATAAAGTATTACCGGCTGGCGGGCCCGGATCGCGACGGTCACGGTCCGGCCTTTCCAGGTTAGCTCTACCGGCCTCTTGTTCGTCGACGACAGAGCGTACCCGGTGACCTCCTTCACGTCCCATTCCTCGGGAATTGTAGCCGTCAGCGGACCGTCGGCGATGGAGTACATTGCAATCCGGCCGGTGCCCAGCGGGCAGTAGACCGCATTTTCTCGCGCGACCTCCGCACCATTCAGGAACACCGTGTAGCTCTGATTGTTCCAGTCGATCTCGACGCGATTGCCGTTGCCTTCAAGGGTCGTCACGGTGCGATCGCCGGTCCGCTCGAAGTCTTCGATGTTGAGCATGTGCAGCTTGAACCAGGGGACCATCGCAAGATAAAAGGAGTCGAGACGGCGCTCGATGGGAGCGTCGCCGTTGAAGATGCTGTGCTGGGCTTCGCCATAAAACATCATCAGAGTCAGCGGAAGCTCACCTGAGTTGCCGGCGCGTCCCCATACCGCACTCTTGCGATAGATCATCGACAGCATTGGAACGGGTTTACCGCCGAACGGGCAGGGCTTTGGACCTCCGGCATACCAGCACATGCTCATCTTGCCGATGAAGGGATAGCGCAGGCCCTCGGAGGTGACGTCGACGGCGTGCTTTTTGAAATCCTCGAGCACCTTATAGCGGCCGGCGACGAGGTTCCGGATGCCGCTCGCGGGCCGCTTGCGGTCCCAGTCGTTGCGGATGGCGTAGTAGGAGAGAACATCGACGTGAATTGTGCCGGGCAGCCTGTAGCGCTCGCAGGTGTACTTTACGCGCGCGGGGCCGGGGCCTTCCATGTACTTCGCGAGCCCCTGGATGTAGGAGACCTCGCCGGTCCATGCGCGGCTCTGCCATAGATCGCCGTCCGGTTTGCGCGCAATCATGGCCTCGTTCCATGCAGGACTGCTGCGATAGGCGTCGTCGTAGTTGTCTGAGAGGCTGATCGTTGCGTTCAGCGGCTTCATGGTCTCCATCAGGCGCATCATGCCGTCGTAGCCGCCGATGCGGTCGTCTACGACATTCACCGCCGGATATCCGGTGTCCTTGCCGCGAAACTGCCAGCCCCAGAGATGGACAAGCTGCGGAGCGCCGTCAGTAAGCGCATGCATCTGGCGAATCATCTCTGCGCAGTGCTCGAAGGTTGCCGAGGGCTGTGGGAACTTCGGCTCGTCGACGCGAATTCCGTAGATGAGCTTGTCGTCGTAGAAGTGATTCGGAATCGCTGGCATTCGGGAGCGGACAAGGCGCGCACCATCGAGCCAGGTGAGCGCTGCTCCTGCGGTCTGCGGCTCAAGGAAATCGAGCCTGCAGGAAGATTGCTGTTCGACGAGTAGATTTGGCGTAGTGCTGTTGCCGCAGTCCTTCGGTGCGCCTTTGCCGAGGTTCATGTCATAGCACGCGCTGCCGTCGACGCGATGCACCTTGGTGGTTCCCATGCGCGCGCGGCGCAACGGAGCTTCACCGGAAACGGACAACAGCGTGCCATCCATATAGGCGGTGGTTTCCTGCACGCAGACCGCACCCGAGTGACCTGTCATGATGACGGGCAAGATACCGTTGATCTCTCCCCAGAAGGAGTTCAACGGAAGCTTCGCTTCTTTCGCGTCTTTCAATGCGACGAGATCGCCGCCGTCATCGCCGTGCGCGAGCCATGCGTCAGCGTCGGTCTCGTCCACGGACACCAGGGAAGGCATGGAGAGCGAGATCAGCTGAAAGCCGTCGTGCTCGTTCATGGCTTCCAGCGTCACGCGCACGGTGCTTCCTTCGAGAGCGTAGTGCAGCGTGAAGTCCGCGGCGGGGGCGCCGTCATGTTGCGCGGTGAATCTGAAGTCCGCGCTGGCTGCGGTTGCGCTGTGTGTTGACGGCTTCAGGTCGACATCGGCGAAGCTCCACGGCGAGAGACGGCAGATGCGAGTCTTCAGCGGAACGGCCGGGTCGGCGCCGTGGAATACAATTCCGGAGCGGACCAGCCGATAGGACCACGGCACTCCATAGTTAGCATCGAGCGTCAGCTCGAGCGATGAATTCCGCAGGACCAAAGGCTGCGCCGGTCCAGCAGCATTCGTCGCGAGCTGCGGAAACATTTTCTTGCTTCCCACCGCCGCTACACCCGCAGCGCCGAGCTTCAAAAGACTTCTGCGACTAAGACCCATACTCTTGGTACCCATCCGTTCGGCTGTTAAGGTGGCGCGTCTACTGGACGGCCACAGGTCCTGTAGTTGCGGCCGTACCCTCTCCGGCTTCGTCTACGGCAGCAATGTGGAAGTTGTATGTGCCTGGCTTCAGACCTGAGATGACCTTGAACGTTGTGTGCTTGCCCTCGAGGGTGATGACGTTTCGGCCGGTGAACGTAACCTTTCGCCCGCTCGGCTCGATTGTCACAACGTAGGCCGTAATCGCATCCTCGCCCGCTCCTGGGCGATCAACCGCGGGACGCTGAAAATGAATGCTCACCTCGCCGTTGTGGCCGGGATGAGCAGACACCGCGGAGGGCGCCGGGAGTGGTTGCTCCTGCCGGTCCGATGGTGTGATGGAAAGCGACGGCAATGAACTTGTGCTCGTGCCTGCCGCATTTGTAGCTGTAACTGTGAATGTGACGGGCTTCCCAATCGTCAGGCCGGGCACGCGCAAGTAGGCGAACCTCGCAAAGTCCTCGGCAGAGATGGTGGCGGAAGGTCCCGTGGATGCAACGACCGTGTAAGAGCGCACGGCCGAGTTCCCCGTATTTACGGGAGGGCTAAATGTAACCAGTGCGAAACCATTTCCCGAAGCTGCGGCGACTCGCGCGGGAGCCTCAGGTGCTCGCGCTGGAACGAGTGCATCGAATCGCTTCTCGAGTGCTTTCTTGTACTCCGGGGTCAGACCAGCGTTCGCAAGAATAGAAGGTGGCACCTCGTCGAGCGAAGCGATGAGCTGATTTCCGCTCACCGTTACATTGCCCTTTGAGGAGTCCGCATCCCCTTGCTGCCAATAGTTATTTTCAATCGTGAGTGGATCGAAGTTGGTTCCGTCCTGGCCGTCGTAGTAGTCGTGATGACGGCTTCCCCAGTTGTCATGGTTCGTGTTGAACATAACGTTGCCGCTCACGGTGATCATGGATGAGCCATTGTCGGTATAGATCTCGTGGCCGGAACTGAACTGGTCGTAGATGACATTCCCAGTGATCTTCTCGCCATCAGCAAGGCTCTTTCCCGTAAGTCCCTGCGTATAAATTCCGCCACCGTCGGAGAGGTCGATCATCAGATCGTGGATCAGGTTCTCGCGTATGACGTTTCCAGTTGAATTGTTTGCCTGCCCGGCTTGCTTGATCTTGTCAGGCCATCCGCCCCATCCCATCGAGATCGCAGCATACGGGATGTGATCGATTTGGTTGTGTGCGACCACCGTGTTCCGCGCATACCCGACGACAATCGGAATGCCTCCGCGAAACTCCGCTCCGACGTTCCGAAACAGATTGTTGTCAATTTGATTGTCGGAGGTAAACTCAGCGATCGGTGCAAGCGGCGCGTCCACTCCGCCCAGTTGAACGCCATTGCCTGAGACGTCGGTAAAGATGCAGCCCCGCACGACATCATTCTGCGCGCCGTCGCCGAGCGTTAGTGCGGACGCACCCAAATGAATAAAGTCGTCGTCGAGAAACTGCACGTGATGCGCGAAGGAGAGAGTGATGTTGCCATGCGCCTGAGTCCACGCGCCGTAAGGACAGGTACCACCCGGTACAAGGTGGCACAGCGCCTGGCGTGAATATCCATCGGGGCCGGTCACCTGATAGTTGGCCTGAATTTCGGAGAACCCATCAGGTCCGCTCGGAGCGAGCCACGTCGCATAAGAAAACTGAATGCCGAAGAAGGTTATGTTGTCGATCGGCTGAGACGCGGTGCCCGAGCCTTCCACCAAGGTTTCGAGAACCGGCAGTTCGACATCTGCCGTCTTCAAGTCCTCTCCTGCACGCGGGACATAGTAGATCGTATGGCTGGGCCGATCGAAGTAGAACTGCCCCGGAGTGCCAAGCAACTCGTAGGCATTCTCTACGTATTCGGGGCGTTTGCCGACACTCATCGGACCGACAAGGTTCGCGGTCCGAGCGCCGTTCGGGAGCATCACGCGCTTTGTCGAGTTATCCCAGCACGGCTGGGCCATGGTGATCGTCGTCCCGCTGATGGACTGGATCGGGCAACGGGGCTCCGTCCACGAGCCCAGTCCTTCAGAGTGCTCAGACCAGATGCTGTTGCCTCCGGTGTAGACAAACTCGATGTCTGACGGATTTCTCCACGCCGACATCGTGGTGTCTGCCGCGATATAGCCGGTCGGTGTCTGCGAAAGTTCGACAGGAACGCGGCCGCGTGTACGAGTTGCTCGAACACCGTTTACATAGAGTTGGCGCGCGTTCAGGACAGACGCCGGCACGGCGGTCGTCCACACGTGCCGGGCAGAGTCCACCTGGCGCCAACCTGAAAGCCGAACGGCTCCGCTGATGACTGGGTGTTCGCCCGCTGCAGCGATCAGCGAGACACCTGAATCCGACGCAGATAGATGAATGGGTTCAGTGAGTCTGTAGGTCCCACTGCTCAGTACGATGTGGTGGTTGTTAGAACGTCGGCTAAGTATTAAAGCGTGCTGAATCGAAAGCGCTGGCCTGGCGGAAGTGCCAGGGTTATCGTCGCTGCCTCGCGGCGACACGTAGATCTGCGCGGAAGCCACAGTCGCAACAACAAACAGCCCGATCGAAAGGCGAAACCCACGGTGCATAATTACTTCCCCAAATGAATTTGTTGTGCGGTGGTATGTATTGAATAAATGGTCACATATTGAAGCATATGAGCCACATTGACTGAGCATTCAGCTAGAACGTCTTTTGACTTATGTTCGCTAGCTGCGTGTCAACCACATTACGCGAAGAGGCGACCTTGAAGTCTTCGACCTTCGTCAGAGCAAAGACAGGTGTTGATAGCTCTTTGGGGGTTTTGATTCGGAAGAAATCTGCCCCCTGCACGTTGTACAAGCCAATGGCCGGACGCGCGTCGGATTGCTTCCAGGCAAGTTCTACGTTTGTGAACTCAATGTTATTGACATTCCGCACATAGAACCCGCTGGCCGGCACACTGCCTACGCGGTAGGGTTCGGGATAATCGGTGTCCTTTTCCTGGAAGACGCGAGAAGCCATTTCTGGAGTGCCACCGCCTCGATGTTCCATGTAGATGTCATGGATCTTAACGTCTTCAATCGGATGATCCGCCAGTCCCCAGATAAGGCCCGCTCCGCCAAAAGTGGCGATGGAGTTGTAGCTCACCACGTTGGAGATGATGACGCGTTTCAAGGTGCCAACCGGAACACCCTCAGGTCCGCGCATACGCCGCCCCAAGCGCAGATAGAGCGGCACATTGGTACAGTCTCGCATTGTTACGCCGGTGAACGTAATGTCTTCGAGCAATGCGCCATCGACACTTTCGAGCGCGAAGCCGCGACAGCCATCGAAAACACAGTTCGAGATGGTGATGTTCTTGAAGCCGCCATTCGATTCCGTCCCGCATTTGATGCGGCCCGTTGGGCTGGTCATTTTGCTGTCGGCGGGCCAACGCTTCCAGGACCCGTCGAGCATAGTCCCCAGTTGGTACGCACCGGTGACGTAGCAGTTGGTGATGGTTACGTTCTCAGTAGCTCGGGCATACCCAAGAGCAAACGAGCTCTTCGGGCAGATGCCGTCGTCCCATGGTGAGTTGACGCTGCAGTTCGAGACCCGCACGTTGTGGCAGCAATCGAGATCCATCCCGTCGCGATCGGTGTCAATTTTCAGGTTGTCGATTGTGAGGTTGTCCACGCCAGTGGCAAGAATGCCGAACCAGCCACCCTTCAGGATCGAAAAGTCGCGCAGCAGAACGTTGTGACAGTTCTTGAGTGCGATGGATTTGTTGCCCATGCCTGGAATTTGCGATGGTTTATCGCTGCGCGTGAGGCCCTTGCCCCAGATCCGGCCGGGACCGAGGATTGCTACATTCTCCAACCCCTCTCCCCAAAGCAGGCTGTTGTGCCAATGATTGTGACCGTAGTCCTGATAGGCATCCCATGGAGTTTTGGGTTCCGGCAAATCGTAATAACTATTTCCGCCTCCTTCAGGCACGTCCGCAGCGAGTATGGTTGTGCCTTGTTCGAGATACAGAGCGACGTTGCTCTTGAGGTGGATGGAGTAAGACGCGTATGTGCCGGCAGAGAAGCGAACTGTGCCGCCGCCAGCCGCATTCGCGGCTTCGATCGCGCGATTGATGGCAGGTGTGTCGATGGTCGTGCCGTCTCCTTTGGCGCCATAGCTCTTCACGTCAAAGATTGCAATGACGCTGGCGTTGGGGATCGAAGCAGCCTGCCCGTGAGCACCGGGGGATAATACTGTCGCCGCAGCTGTACCGGCCGCGCCCTGAGAAAGGAGTTTCAAAAAATCCCTGCGGAAAAAATTCATGTGTTCCTCGATCGTGTTGGAAAGGTCAGTGCATCATGTGGGTAGATGTTATGTGGCGAGGCATCGAGACAGATACTTGCGGCGAGGGTGCGCTTGCACCGTTTGAGTTCTCTGCGACAACAAGGTAACGGTAGGAATGCCCATTCAGAGCGGCCTCGTCAGTGAACTGTGGTGTAGTGAGCCCACTAGCCATCGTTGTGAAGGCCTGGTCAGCCTTCTCAGCAATTTCCACGGTATAGGTCCTGGCACCTGGCACAGCGGCCCAGTTGAGCACGACGCGGTCATTGCTGGCTGTTGCCGTCGGTTGCTGCGGTGCAGTTGGCGGAGGCCCGTCGGGTAGTAATCCATAGACGCAAAGCTGACCGCTGCCGGTATTTGCTGTACCGAAACTGGCGAGATAGACCTTGCCATTCGCGATGGTTGGCGGCGCCATCTTCGAATAAAAGCCACAGTCATCCCGCTGTGCATTCTCGAGCGAATTCCAGAGTTCATGATTGATATCGTCCGCATCGAAGGCGTGAAGAATTCCTGGCCGCGATTCATGCCATGAATCACCAGTCGCGTGGATGGCCGCCCACAGGATGCCATCAACGCCACCGTTTGCGGATAAGGAAATCATCGCGCCCGGATGGCCCTCATTCACCTCAGGTCGCGCCATTACCGCAACCGGGTCAAACCTTCCGTTGGTCAGCGCATAAGCTTTGGTCCGATCACGTTGGCCCCACATATAAATGAGCCCGCCATGTTTGTCGCTATTCCAATAAACAATGCTGTGCAGATGAGACGTGGTCGCGGGAAAATGTTGGAGCGCATGCTCGTCGCCCAGATGACCGAGTTGGTTGCGGTCCAGCACATAGATGACGCCAGTTTTGCCTCCGCCGAGAACGAGATGGGTTCCGGGTATCAGGGCTGCGCCCGATGAATTCAGGTCATTATCTTTTTTGTCCAGGTCGAGATGGTTCGTGGGCGTAAACCAGTCGAGCACTTTGAGCACTGGGCTGAGGCGCAGAAAGCTTTCACCAAAATTGGCTTTGCCATCCCACGAGCCGTTCCCGGTTACAACATAGAGATTGCCGGCATTGTCTATCGCCGGAGCCTGCCCGGACTGCCAGATGCTGCCTTCGCGCCCTGTGGGTGTTGTATTTAACACGGCGACTTGTTGCAATGTGTTCTGATCAAATGCAAAGAGATAGCCGTGGTATGGTTCCTTGTCGCAATGAGAGGCGTATCCGACGTACACCTTGCCATCCGACAACGCCAGTGCGGGACGCTGGTTCTGCGCAAGCGCA
Organism: Acidobacteriaceae bacterium; assembly: GCA_035651235.1. GTDB lineage: Bacteria > Acidobacteriota > Terriglobia > Terriglobales > Acidobacteriaceae > Granulicella. The sequence goes on along the minus strand of DASRGC010000076.1, from coordinate 45,890 downwards.
TCGAAGGCCGGCGCCTGAACGAGAGAAGGACTGTTGGGTAAATCCGCGCCGGTTGCGAGATCCAGTGCGTGCAAGCGCTGCGTGAAGCCGGTAGAGGACTCCGTTAAAGAAACGACATACAGTGCGTGACGGGCGAGATCGATAACGGGCGTACCAATGATGCCCATGTTGCCGTTAATATCAGTGCACCCGAATTTGCCGTCGCTTAGGCTGGCAGGAGTGCCAAAATTTACATGCCACAGCGGCGTCACGGCGGTGGGTTCATTGGCGTCGAAGGCATAGACGCTGTTATTCACGGTTGTGACATAGACCACATCGTGAGTGCCGCCGCGTACAAGCAGATTCGAGACGTAAAGCGGTTGACTGTAAACCTGATCGTCTACGATGCGCTTGAACAGCATGCCGAAGTCATGAACGTTCACGTTCTCAGGAGTCAAGACTGTCTCGTGAAGATTGGCTCCGGTGCGCGACAGGTTATTGTGCTGCGTCAGGACGTTTGTCTGAGCTCCAGCAGACAATAAAGGGAACATGACAAAGATTGCCGAAAATCCGGCGCAGCAAGAAAGAAAAGAGCTGCATGGGATTTGCTTCATAGGTTCAGCCTTGCCTCCACGGAATCACCTGCACCTACGGCGACCCGAACAAAAGACAAGGGCTTTCCGTTCGCATCGACTGCGGTTGTGGTTTTCACGGGCCTATCGTTCAGTACGATTGTGTTGTGTTCGCCCTCAAATACCGGACGCCAAATGAGAGCCGGGCCGCTCTGATTCGTGAGAATAGTTCGTTGCCTACCCTCATGACGCAGCGCGATTACTGAATCCCGGACTGGGAGATTCCGTATCTCGGCCCAGGCGATGTTAGCGCCGAGACCAGACATCGTAACCACTGTCATCTCGACCCAGCCGCCTTCTGTGGTCGAGAGCAGTGGTGAACGATACTCAAGCGTCAGCCCCAGGATTCGAGTCACGATGTTGCCTATGCGTGTGAACGGCACCTCGGGATATTCAAGGCGAGCATGGCTCAGGTCCAGCAGTCTTTCGACGACAGCATCCTGATCTGTTGGGACCACAAGGTCCGACGGATCGGCGATCACATCGCTTCGCCAGATAAGCGAACCGCCGGCGTCCTCGCGTCGCGCACCGCAGCCGATCAGCGTGTGATCGGGCTCGAGGCGAGCAGAAAAACATCCTTGCGCTTTGTTCCACCATCTCGTCTGCAGCAATTGCTGAACGGCTTTGGCCTTGCGAAGATATAGATCTGCGGCCTCGGCGTTCTGGCGGGCCTGCTGAATGTGCGCGTATGCCAGATATGCTGCCCGCTGCGTCTCCAGCACATCGAGCCCAACAAGGTAGGTGTGGTCTCCTTCGTTGTAGCCGGGAATACCGCGCGCTCGTACGAACTTCTTTGTTGGGTCATAGATGCCGCGCACGTTCAACAACCGTGGCCGCTGCATGATGTGGTCCACGTCCAGTCCCCAGCGCTCGACGTAGCCCTTCACCGTGCGATCGTACAGGTTGAGAAACACAGGGTCTTCAATGTACGTTCTATCGCCGCTCCAGACATACATTCGATAACAGCAGTCGACGAGGTCGAAATTCGCGGGCAGGTTGTACCAGAACTCGGCGTCATTCTTATAATCAACCGGTGCAGGCCGGTTATAGCGGTCGATCTCCCAATAGCTGCACCAGTCCCTGGAATCGGAAACGTTTTCAGCAAACCGGTGGAGCATGTTCCGGGTAAAGCGGGCCAAGCCCAAGGCATGCGCGCCGACAGATTGATGGCATGTATCACGTATACAGAAGCCTTCACGGCCTGGCTCGACTGCTTCATACCACGGCCCGACTGGATCGCCACAATCGAAGGCATAGGCCATGGATTGCCGTGAGGCCCATTCGAAAACGTCGATCAGTTTATTACTGGAAGAATCGAGTTCCAGCTTTGATTGCGTGCCGCGCGTCTGTGGAGCAAGCTTACTTACTCCGGTGACGAGTTGCGCAAGAGCAGAATGCCGTGCGCCACTGATTACTCCAAGAAGTGGGAGGGTTGCGCAAAAACGCCGCCGCGACATGGTATCGAAATGCTGTTGAACGCCGGTACGGACGGTCTGTCTCGAGCTGTGTTTTCCTGGCGAGATTTTCAAGGGAACTCCGGCGTTTGGATTTGTAGCCACAGTGGTGGCTGGAATGCGGTCAGAAATATTTCAGGTGAGACTCAATATTCGGCAGCAGGAGTTTAGAAAGTGAAAAGCATTTTCTGAGAACTCAGGATAGGAGCTGTAGATCGTTGTTCGTGGGATTTACCTCAATCATTATGTCCTTGTACTCGTCGAAAAGCCCGGCATTGTGCATCTGCCATGCGATTGGACCTACCTTGCCAGCGGATGGATCTTTGAAGTCGAGCACCTCTATCCCTTTATTACCGGGCGGCTGTGCTACCGCCATCCGCGCTGATCCTGCGGACGCGTCAGCGAGAATTTCGACGCGGCTCCAGTTGTGAACATCAAACTGGGGCTTTACTATGGTCGTGAACTCCTGCCCGCCGGAGTTGTTCTTACCTGGCCTGTAGTCCCAATGACCGCCATTCGGAACCTGAAACTGAATACCACCCAGTGCATCAAGCGGCTTCTCATCATGGCGGGGTCGTGAGCAAAAGATGAGGACACAGGCCTGATGGTCAGGAGCGCCGGAGACATGCCGCATGGTGAACATCAAGCGATAGCGACTGAAATCGTGAGCCGTGTAGATTACGCCACGACCGCTGCCCGTGCTTGCCATCGCATCGTCTTTCACCGCCCAACCTTCGGACGCGCTCCTCGCCGTCTCTTGGGGATATGCATCCTCTAGCAGGAGCTTGTTCAGCCGAGCTAATTGATAGCCGTGCGGATTGTGCTGCAGGAGTGCAACTGTGCCAGGCCGCAGATTTATTCCTTCAAAACGATCCTTCTCAAAGATGGCTGGCCCGGAGACGATGACGTTCAGGGCCTTCGCCAAGTTCGCCTGCAACTCCTTTGTAGCGGCCTGATCCGCCGCCGAGTATGTCGACAGCGTGTTCATCAGCTGTTGGTCGAGGCGGCTGCGAATATAACTGGAGACCCGGTCGGTGCTACTCAGCAAATTGTGACTGAGTGCTGCGGGATCGATAATGCTGTCGCCGGAGAAGGCTGTCGTGTTGCTTTCGATCTGTATCCATCCATTCAGCGAATGGCCATCAAACAAAGAGGTCATTTGATTAGAGGTTGGATCTGCGCGGCATAGGCCAGCGTAGACGTAGCTCACCGCCCCTCCGCCTACCTGCACAAAACGTCGACGACTAATAGTTTTCATTCCAACCTACGGGGGTTGACAGGCCAACGTGTACTGCCGCACTATTGGTTCGCTCGAAACTGTAAACGTTTCCAGTATTCAAAATCAAGTGTTCAGGTGTTGAATTAACGGGCACCACAGGACCAGGAGCCAGACGGATGAAATCCATGTTGCGATTGATTGCAATTTCGGTGTGGCTAGTTACGATGTGTTTTGGGGTTTCGGCCTCCGCGCAGTCTTCGAGCGGCACGATCAACGGACGCATGGTTGATCCGAGTGGAGCCGTCATACCCGGTGCGGCTGTGAAGCTGGTTGAGCAGCAGACGCACGTCGAGGCCACGACAAAAGGGGCGGGGAACGGAGACTTTGTCTTTCCTGTGGTTCAGCCGGGAACTTATTCGGTCATTGTCACGGCGCCAGGGTTCCAGCAGTTGGTGAAGCGCGACTTGGTGCTGACCGCGAACGAACGGCTTAATGCGGGCACGCTTACGCTGCAGGTGGGTTCGGACACGCAGTCTGTGGAGGTAACGGCGGCGCTGACGCCCGTGCAGACGACGAGCGCGGAGAACTCAGGGGACCTGGATGTGCACCAGCTCGACAATGAACTAGCGCAGGGGCGGGACTTCATGGCGCTGGTGAGGACGCTGCCTGGTGTCGTGGGGGACAATGGTTCCAGCTCGCTGGGCGGATCGACGACTCCCTACGTGAACGGTCTCCGCAATGTTTACAACTCGGCGAACCTGGACGGTGTGAGCGGCACTCCCCGGCCGGGGCAGTCGATGGACACATCACCGAACCTGGATGCGATCGGTGAGGTGAAAGTGCTGACGGCCGGCTACCAGGCAGAGTATGGCCAGGGCGCGGGCGGCGCTGTAATCAACGCCGTTACGAAATCGGGTACACAGCAGTTTCATGGAACCTTGTATTACTACGTGCGAAATGAGGCGTTCAACGCGAATGACTGGTTCAACAACTACACCGGTGTTGCGCGGCCGCAGTATCGGTACAACACGATCGGCGGCAATATCGGCGGCCCAATTTACATTCCGAAACACTTCAACGCGAACAAGACTAAGCTGTTTTTTTTCTATTCGCAGGAGTACTGGCCTGACAAAAGCCCGGGTGGGCTGAAGAAGTACATGGTGCCGACTGCGCTTGAGCGTACCGGTGATTTTTCGCAGACACCTCTCCAAGGTGTTATATCGCCGACCGCGAACCAGTACATCAACGTTAAAATGCCGGGGCAGCCGACGAGCGCGTGCCCTACCTCCGGAACAAGCGGAAATATGAGCGGATGCTATCCGGGGAACAAGCTGCCGGCCTCGGCCATTAACCCATCGATGAAGGCGCTCCTCGACCTCATTCCTTTGCCCAACTTCACGGATCGAACGATCAGCGCCGGAAACTACAACTACATCACGAACTACTCGAAGAACACGCCTATTACGCAGGAGATCGCACGTATCGATTACGATCCAACGGAGAAACTGCGCATCAACGGTCGCGTTCTGTTCACGGTCGTCAATAACGATGGCTACAACTCGACCGCGAATGATCTTCCATGGCTGATGAAGGTCAACTACCAGACGCCGCGTCAGAATATCGGACTGAACGTGTCGTATCAGTTGAGTCCAACGATGTTGAACGAATTCACATTCGGCACGTCCACTTTCGGCGAGAACCAGATCTATGATTCAGCGCAGTTGGCGCTCGCGCAGAAGAGTGCGTCCAGCTACAACCTGGGGCAGCTCTATCCGGCGAATAATCCGCTGAACCTCCTGCCGGCATTCAGCTTTGGCGGAGTGACCGACGCCGTCTCCTTCGGTTGGGATTCACGTTTTCCGATGTTCGATCGCACACGCTGGTGGAGTGCGTCAGATAACCTGAGTAAGGTGCTTGGGTCGCATAATCTGAAGTTCGGTGTGGATTGGGCGACGGACCACTATCTGCAGTCGCATTCCTCCTCGGGCACGCCAGAAGGATCATTCAACTATGGCACGAGCTCGAATAATCCGAACGACAGCTACAACCCATTCGCGAACGCCTTGCAGGGACTCTTTCAGACTTACAGCGAACCGACCGGCCGGAACGACTACAACCCGAGAATCTATGTATACGAGTGGTTTGGGCAGGACCAGTGGCGTGTTACACCGAAGCTGACGCTGGACTATGGCGTGCGTTTTGCATGGGTTCGTCCGCCATCTCTTCAGGTGGGTGCGAATTTCCTTCCGAACCTATATAGCGCGTCGCAGGCCCCTACGTTGTTCCGCTACTCGGCCGATGGGAAAAATGCGGTAGACCCGACGACCGGCCAGTTATACCCGAAGACGTTTGCCGGCTTGATCGTGCCGAACACGGGCAATTTGGCCAACGGCATCATTTCAACGAAGAACCATAACGGCTACCCGGAAGGCCTTGTGCACGGAATGGGACTGGAGGCTGGTCCACGGGTTGGCTTTGCGTATGATCCGTTCGGAAATGGCAGGACCGCCATTCGCGCGCATTTCGGTGTATTCATCAATCCGGCGACGCAGATGGGCCAGGAGGGTGATATGACCCACAATCCTCCCATCGAGTTTGTGCCGACGGAGTACTACGGGAGCGTCGATAACTTCCTGAGCACGACGGGGTATATTGGGCCTCCAAATTTTGGCAGCGCGTTTGAGGAGAATCCGAAGGAGACGAAGATTTACGGCGCCGGCCTGCAGGTTCAGCAGGAGATCGGTTTCGGCACGGTCCTCTCCGTTGGATATGTGGGCAATGCCACGCGACATCTCACCGGAGAAAAGAATATTAACGAAGTGCCGTATGGAGCGGAGTTCCTGCCGCAGAATCAGTATTGCTCTGCTCTGAACTCGAATGGGACCTGCAAGACTTACTCACCGCTTCCAGATAACTTTTTCCGTCCTTACCCGGGTTACGGCACGCTGACCTATCGGACGACGGGATTTACCTCGAACTACAACTCTTTGCAGGTGCAGATACAGCGCCGGTATCGCGGCGGTCTGGAGTACGGGCTGGCGTATACGTGGTCGAAGTATATGGACTATGCGGATGAGTATGACACCGGAGTGGCGACGTACCAGCCGCTTCGCCTGTGGAACTACGGGCCCGCCCTGGAAGACCATCGCAATAACCTCGTCATTAACTACCTGTGGGACATCCCGAAGGCGAGCCGCCTCTGGAACAACTTCGCGGTCAAGGGGATTCTGGATGGCTGGCAGCTCTCCGGCATCGTGTCCTATATCAGTGGATCGCCCCACTCGATCAGCTATTCGACTGCGGACAGCGTGAATATGACAGGCGGCGGTGATGGAGCACGTGTGGTGTTGACAGGGGACCCGATGGCGAAGGCACCGAGAACATTTCTTCAGTACTTCGATACCAGCGTGGTCCAGAGGCCAACCACCGGTGCTTACGACACAGCTACAGGTCAATTGATCTCTTCCAACGGAGTATCGCCGATGGATCCGATCATTTCGCCAGGTTATATGGACTTCCAAACTGCGCTGTTCAAGAACTTCAAAGTGAAGGAAAGATTCGATGTGCAGCTTCGTCTGGAAACCTATAACACGTTCAATAGTCCAGAATTCAACGCTGTGAACACCACCGCCAAGTTCAGCGCTTTCACCGGTGGACAAACCGTGCCCACCCTTAACGGACCGCTCATGATCAACGGTGTCAGCAACCAGATCAATGCTCAATTCGGTCAGATCAGCGGCAGCAATGGACCGCGCGTAATTCAACTCGCTGGAAGAATCAATTTTTAGCCGGATTGAACTAACGGAGGCGCCGGAGTCAGTGGAAAGGTGACTTCGGCGGCAACGTATCCGTTGTGCTGCAACTATTGCCATGCTGCGGTGAAGTATAGTGGGCTGAACGCATCACGCTCTCGTCGAAGATCTGGCTGAGAGATAACGCGATGTGGATGTTTCACGCCGGAATATTGTTAAGTTTGGGAGTTCCCACGATCACCCCACGAGGCCAGGATGGACATAGTTGACATCGCGAAGCTGGCCGGCGTGTCGATCGCGACTGTCTCGCGGGTGATCAATGGCTCAAACGAGGTTCGGCCGGCTACCGCGGAGCGTGTGCGCCGGGTAGTCAATGAGGTGAAGTTTGTTCCGAATGGGAACGCCTCTTTGCTGAAGCAGGGCAAGAGCAGCAGCTACGGTCTGATTATTCCGGATATTACGAACCCGTTTTTCCCGGAGTTCATCCGCAGCTTCGAATCGATTCTGGAGACCAAGAATAAGGACATGCTGATTGCAACGACTGATCTGCATGCCTCTCGGATGCAGAACGTGATTCATCGCATGCTCGCTCGGCAGGTTAATGGCGTTGCATTGCTTGCTTCGGAGATCGAAACGGAGCCGATCGAGACGCTGATTCGGAACAAAGTACCACTCGTCACATTGGATCGCCGGATTATCGGGCGCGGGTCGAGTGATGTTTCCGTGCATTATCCGAGTGGGATGCTTCAGGCGATCGCTCATTTGAAGAAGCTTCGGCACCGTCGGATAGGGTATATCGGGGGTTCGGCCGGACTTTCGATCTCGGATCATCGCGAACAGTCCTTCATTAAGGCCATGAAAAAGTGCGACCTGAGGGTCGACGAATCGTTGTTGCTGATCGGAAACTATCGCGTTAGCGGCGGAGAAGTCGCGATGGCGGAGATCCTCAAGATGAGAAACCCGCCGACGGCAGTGATGGCAGCCAATGACCTGACAGCTATCGGGACTTTACGCGTGCTTCACAGAGAGGGAATCTCAGTCCCTCGTGATTTTTCAATCGTCGGGTTCGATGATATTGAGCTTAGTGACATGATCTTCCCGCCACTTACGACCATACGGCTTTCGCGACATGAACTTGCCCAAGCGTTTGTCGATGCCCTTGAGGCTGCAGCTAAAGAACCTCACGCCCAGGGGCGGCGGTACTCTGTCAGGACTTCGCTTGTTGTGCGAAGTTCAACTGGACCGGCGCGGGCATCCATGGCGCTGTCTCGCGGGCGGAAGTAAGCGTCGGCGAAGCAAGACAACGTGCAAGCGCCACTGAGCAGCAAGCTCATCCATGATGAGAGAGTCGCCACGACCCGTGTGCATCAGAACAGAATCTTTCCTCCAAATTGAATTTGTCGTGTGGCTCCAGCAGTTCTTACCTGGCCGAAGGTTGTTGTGTTTACCGTCGTTCCAGGATTCGAGTAATTGACGATGTTCAAAGCGTTCGACGCCTCGGCGCGGAACTGGAACTTCACGCGTTCCATGATGTCGAAGGTTCTCGCAAGATTGAGATCGAGCGTATGAGTAGCGGGGCCCGTAAGAAAATCGCGGGGCGAATTACCGTCGACGGGATGACCACTGACGACTGGGTTCTGCACGAAGGCTGAGGTGTTGAACCAGTGATTCAGAGTGTGGTTTCCGGCGTTGGGATCGCCGACGGCGCTGGCACGGTCGTTGGTATTGCCGTCCAGATTGGCGTCCAGCGAGTTGCCGACAGTGAAGGGCGAACCGGAATGGAGGCGAACCAGGGGTGAGATCTCCCAGCCGTTTGCGAGATTGCGCACCCACTTGTTCTGTCCTTCGTAATAGCCAGGCTGCCAGACGATGCCGATTGTGGCGGTATTACGGTAGTCGTTGTCGGTGCGGCCTCTTTCTTCGCGCAGGTTGGTGGCGTTCTGGGCCGTGGAGCCTCCGACGCCGGAACTCTCAAGGCCTACCGTCGAGAGCGACTTCGCCCACATGTAGTAACCGTTAACCGACAGGTGCTTCTCCATCCGCTTCGTGAATGTGGCTTGGAGCGAATGGAACGAGGAGTTCTGCGGGCTGCCGAGCATGTAGATAGTGCCGAAGGGCTGGTACGTCCGCCGGCACTGAACATTCGCAGTTGTCGGAGTGATCGTCGACCCACCAGTGCAGCCTGACGAGCCGGCAACAGCACCATAGTTCGTGTTCAGAGACGGGTAGTTGAAGTCAGGCGCGAAGGGCTGTTCCTTGGCGAGAGAGCCCACGTATGCCAAGGAAAAAGAGATGGACTTTGTAAGCTGCTGCTGGACGGAAACGTTGAACTGCAGCGTGTACGGCCAGCGAGATTTCGGGCTGGTGGGCTGGATCGGTCCCGCAACCGGATAGAAGCTGCCGTTGTATCGAAATATGTCTCCCGACGGCTGGTCCTTATATGGATTGCTTAGAGTTGGTCCGGTCGTTTTGGAGATGTTTACAAAGCTGTAGCGGATTGCAAACGGAATTGTGTTTCCGCTAGCCATCCAGCTCTCTTCGGACATAGATCCCCAAAAGATTCCCGCGCCGCCACGGAACGAGGTCTTTCCACTTCCGAACGGATCCAACGCAAAGCCGACGCGTGGCGAGAAGTGGCGATACGAAACTGGCACGATACCACGCGTAATCCCTTTGTCTCCGGGGAAAAGAAGTCCGACTGGAGCATTAGGACGAACTGTGGACTGCTGCCCGGGTACGAAGGCAGATTCACGGTTAGCCGTGTCCACCGGTGGTGTCTGGATGTCCCAACGCACGCCGAGGTTAAGCGTTAATCGAGGATTCAGGCGCCAGTCATCCTGCAGGAACAACGAGCTCGTGAGAGTTACAGCGGAGACGTAGGCGGGGGCGTCCTGCTGTGCCGAGCTCGGTTTGCCAATGAGGAAGTCAGCGAATGCGTTCCCTGTGGCGCCGCCGTTGAAACTGTAGCTGCCGAAGTTCGTCAGGTTCGCGACCTTCTGCGATTTGTCGAGAACGGACTCGCCACCCCATTGAATGTTGTGGTTGCCCTTCGTCCACGTGACAAGGTCCCGTAATGCGTAGTTGTCTGTGAAGCCGGGGCCACCGTTCGAATCGCCGAGCGTGAAGTAGCCGGTGATGGAGATGTTGGGCAAAGCATGGAGGCCTTGCGGGGTGAAGGCCGAACCGAAATCTGCCAGTGATATCTGCGGTGTATTGACGCGATTGGAGAGAAAGCGGGTATAGGACGCCCAGATGTTGTTCACGATCGTGGGAGAGATCGTCCATGTGTGATTGATGACCGCATTCTGTTGGCGCCAGAACTGTTGCTGCGACGAGTAGGGCACGTTGCTCGAGCCGCCACGGGTAGAGGTGAACCCGCTGGAGTTGAAGTAGGTGATGGCCAACTGATGATTCTGATTCAAGGTGTGGTTGATCTTGATGAGGAAATCGTCTGTGTTGTAGGGAGCAGTGTAGTAACCCTGCCATGCTGGCAGGCCGTTGATGGTCGTGTTGCTCGCAGGAAGATATGCCTTGAGAAGATTGATCGCAACCGGGTCTTCATTGGCCGCGCAGAGTACGTTCTGCACGCCCTGGCAGGAGTAAGGGGAGTTTGTCAGCGGGTTGATGGGTTTTTTCGCCGAATTGCGAAAGTCTCCCGAAGCTTCGGCCGCGGTCGGCAGGATGGCGTTATTGAGGAAGGTTCCGCTGGTTTGGCGCAGACCGGCATAGGAGCCGAAGAAGAAGGTGCGGTTGTGAATAATGGGGCCGCCGAGGGTAGCGCCGAATTGATTGCGGTGCAGGGGGGCCTTGGGCAGTGTCGGTGAAGAGCCCCAATCGCGAGCGGTGAAGGCCTGATTCCGCGCGAACTCGAAGATGGTGCCATGCACGGTGTTGGTTCCCGATTTGACGAGAGCATTGACGATGCCGGAGGCAAACCGGCCGTAGGGAGCGCCATAGTTGCTTGTCTGAACGCGGAACTCCTGCAACGCGTCAGGGTTCGGCAAGATGTTGCCGGTGTTGCGCAGGCCAGTGAGATTCGGTGCGCCATCCAGGAAGTAATTGACGGAGCCAGCTCCATTATCAGAGCCGCCGTTGATCAAAGTGACCTGTGCGGGCGCGCCGAACGATTGAATGTTGGAGTTGGTTTGAACGCCCGGAGTAAGGTCGAGCAGCTGATAAGGGTTGCGATTAACAAGGGGTAGTTCGACCATCTCCATTGAGTCGATGGTTGTACCGACTTCGGCATTGACGGTGTTGATCAGTGGCGCGGAACTGAGGACCTCCACCTGTTCCGCCACGCTACCCGTGGTCATGCGAATGTCGATTGTCGCAGGCGCACCGGCATTCAACTGAATACCGGCTTGCTTGAACATCTTGAAGCCGCTGAATACGGCCGTAACGGTGTAGTTGCCGCTCAGCAGGAAGTCGATCCTGTATTCGCCGGAACTGCCGGTGAGTGCAGTCTTGGATTGGTTGCGATCAACATCGGTAGCTGTCACCTTGACTCCGGGCATAACAGCGCCTGACGGATCTGTCACAACACCCACGATAGAAGTTGTGGTGACCTGCGCTAGCAGAGGTAGCGAACCCGCGAAGGTCAACATCAGGAGGCAAACCGTAATGCGCACGTTTCTCATAAGATCCCCAGAGAAGCAGATTCTATATGCAACATCCAGATTTTGACAGCTGAAATCACTGCAATCCTGCGTCATCAACATCAGTTCCATCTACTCACGAACTGTAACGGCGGCATGCACCGGCAGATTTCGGGAGGAATCACCGACGAGAATTTGGTGTGTGCCGGCTATGAGTTCCCATCGATGAGATGGTGTACTCCACATTTCAAATGCTCGCGGTTGAAGCGTGATCGATATCGGCTGCGTCTCGCCAGGTGCAAGGCTGACTTTCGCAAATCCCTTTAGCTGATGAATCGGTTCACCTGCTGAAGTGGGTCCTCCTACATAAACCTGAACAACGTCCGCACCTGCCATGGGCCCGGTATTGGTCAGATCGAGAGCGACTGTTACACGACCGTCAGCGTCAGGTCCTGAGACGTGCAGGTGAGAAAACGCGAATGAGGTGTACGAGAGACCAAAACCGAAGGGGAAGAGAGGATCGATGGACTGCGTGTCATACCAGCGGTAGCCTACCTGCAGCTTGTCCGAGTACACAGCCGTACCATTTACCCCCGGGTACTGCTGTGGCGTGTGTGCCGGTGTGTCCGACTCTGCTCGTGGAAACGTGACGGTTAGTTTCCCGGACGGATTCGCTGCTCCGAACAATAAGTCTGCCACGACATTGCCGTCTTCTTCACCTGGGTACCATGCCTCCAGCACTGCTGGCACTTTGCTAAGCCAGCGCATCAGGACCGGCCCGCCCGTTTTCAGCACGACGATGGTATGCGGATTTGCTGCCGCGATCGCCGAGATCAGAGCATCTTGTCCTTCGGGGAGTGAAAGGTTCGGGCGATCGCGACCTTCCCGGTCTTTGTTTCCAACCATAACGATCGCCACGTCTGCAGATCGCGCGAGAGCGGCCGCTTCAGCCAACTGAGTGCCTTCGTTGTAGGTGACCGTTACATTCGCGCCTACGTGGCTCTTGATGCCATCCACGGGTTTGATTGTGTATAGCGGAGTTACGGACGAGCTGCCGCCGCCTCCGGTGTGAGCGGCCGCAGCATAGGGCCCGATCACCGCGATGCTGTGAAGCTTGGCCGCCTGAAGGGGCAGCACATGATCGGCATTCTTCAGCAGCACCGCAGCCTGCTCAGCAATCGCGCGGGCGATCTGTCCATCTCTCTGCGCCGGGATTGCCGTGATCGCGAACGACCGATCGAAGGTGCCGATACGGAACATCTCGCTGTATCGGCGAAGGAGCATTGTGTCCAGCACCGACTCGGGTAGCTTCCCGCTCACAACGGCAGCCTTCATATCCGCGTCGTAAAAGCTGTCATGTTTCATCTCTAGATCGAGGCCTGCCAGAGCAGCAGGTATGGTGCTGTGGGTAGCCGTATAGTCTGACTGCACGAATCCCTTGAAACCCCACTCTCGACGCAGAATGTCCCTAAGCAAGTGCACGTTTTCGCAATTGAACTGCCCATTAACACTTGGATATGCGCACATTACCGCGCCCACATCACCTTGCTTCACTGAAGCTTCAAATGCGGGCAGATAAATCTCCCTGAGAGTCCGTTCATCGATAACTTCGTTGACAGTCTTACGGTCGGTCTCCTGGCTGTTGGCGGCGTAGTGCTTGACCTCTGCGATAACGCCCTGTTTCTGGATCGCCTCAATTTCTGGAATACCCATTTGTCCGGAAAGGTAGGGGTCTTCGCCGAAGTACTCGAAATTGCGCCCATTCTGTGGCACTCGGATGATATTCACGCCAGGCGCTTCAATCAGATGCTCCCCGCGATCCGCTGTCTCCCTTCCGGCAACTTGCCCAAACATGGCTGCAAGCTTCGGATCCCAGGTGGCAGAGAGAGCAAGCGCCGACGGCAGGGCCGTTGCGGGAACTGGGACTGCACTGTCACCCGGACCTGCTCCGGCGGGCCCGTTCGTGATTTTGAACGTTGGAATACCGAGCCGCTCAATACCTGGCACCTCACGCGGACGGCTTTTCACATCTGCCATGTGGATTTGCTCTATTTTCTCGTCCAGAGTCATCGCTTTTACAAGAAGCTCCGCCCTCTTCATAGGAGGCAAGGATGTATTCATCCAGGGCCGAGCGTCTGGCGACGCTGCTTCAGTGACCGGCGCGGCCATAAGGCGAAATAGCCCAAAAGCGAGTGCTGCCAGGATGCAAAGTTTCATGGGCTTATATCTCTCCAGGAAGGAAATCAGACAGTCCGGGCAGTCGCGGATTGCAACCGCAAACAAATTCTAGATAATGAAACTATCATTTCATTCTTTATAATGCCAATGCCGTGAGCGGCAGCGGTTGTTTGCAACCGAACGTCATGGCCGGAGCCATTCTCATGAACCAATCGCCGTCCAATTACACAGTGACTTCACAATTCGCGTGCGCTGTTCTATTCGTTTTAGTCGGCATAAATGCTGTCGCGAAAGCACCATCGCCGCAGAGCACTAAATGGGTGCACCAAGGTGAATCAGGCAAGCTCGCGTATGCCCAGACCAATAGAGGCGACAAAATCGTCGACTTCTCGTACGCGGGATACGGCGGAGGGGGGAGTTGCTCTTCCGGAATTTCCGATGAGGAAAACGGTCGCGCCGTCGGGCGAAGACGACACTGCGACCATTCAACGCGCTATCGACGAGGTTTCGAAGCTGCCCCTCGTCAATGGAGTACGAGGCGCGGTTCTTCTGCAAACGGGGCATTTCCATTGCAGTACAACACTGTGGCTGGATGCCGACGGAATTGTCCTGCGGGGAAGCGGCAACGACGGGGAGGGCACAATCCTTGAAATGACCGGAGATCCTCACCTTGCTATCCGGGTCGGCAACAAGAGTGCAGTCCAGACGGTCGGCGCTTCGGTACGAGTCTCTGATTCCTATGTCCCGTCCGGTTCGCAGTCTCTGACCGTCAGCGATGCCTCCAAGTTCGCAGTTGGCGATCGCGTTCAGATCATCCGCCCGGTTACTCCTGAGTGGGTCCGCTTTATGGGGATGGATGCGATGGTTCGCAATGGGAAGAAGGAGACCTGGGTATCGGGCGACATCAAGACCGAACGAACGGTTGCAGCGATCGCCGGTGGAAAGCTCATCTTCGATGTTCCACTCACCGATTCGTACGACGCAAAATATCTCGGCCCCGATGGCGCTTCCGTCATCAAGGTCGAGGACACAGGCCAAATTACAAATGTCGGAGTTGAACACCTCGAAGTCGTAGCACCGGCTAGAAAGATAATGCTCTCCGACAAATCATTCAATGGCATGCAACTGAACGGGATTGTCGATGGCTGGGTGCGAGATGTGCAGTTCGTTGATACCACGCAAGCAGTAAGCGTCGGAAACGATGCGCGCCGCATTACTGTCGAAGACGTCAAGGTGAAGCAAAGCGTTGCTATCGAGGGCTCAGCGAAGCCCGCCGATTTCTCCCTCAATGGAACCCAGCTCCTGGTCGATCGGTGTAGCGCAACTGGCGACAGCGTCTTTTACATCGCTACGGGACCAGCCATGCAGGGGCCAAATGTTGTACTCAACTGCGTCTTCCATGGCAATGGGCATATCCAACCACACCAGCGCTGGTCCACTGGAATCCTCATCGACAGCTGTCAGGTACCCGAAGGCGGCATCGATCTGATGAACCGTGGGGAGATGGGATCGGGCCATGGCTGGACGATGGGATGGGCGGTGGCCTGGAATAATCTCGCGAAATCGTATGTCATTCAGATGCCGCCAGGGGCCGCGAACTGGGCGATAGGAAATCGAGGGGATCAATTGCTAGGCAACATGAAAACCTATGGCCCCGGTCCGCAGCTTCCTCCTTTGCCGCACGGAATTATCGAATCACAGGGCACTCCGGTCGTGCCCTCCAGCCTGTATCTCCAGCAGCTCAAAGATCGACTCGGCGAGCAGGCGCTCAGAAATATCGGATACGACGTGCCGAAATGAACCCCGGCAGACAAGCCTCTCCAGCGAACACTCGAGGAGGACGATGATGAACAAAAGCGTATCCCGTCGAAGCCTCATTACAACGGGCGTGGCCGCGTTGGCAGCAAGTGCGGCCTCAGTTAAGGCCGTCCAGTCTCCTCCGTCAGTGGGAGCGGCGTCGCCAGAGCAGCAATTTGCTATAGGCTCCCATCGCGCAGCCTGGATGCAGGATCCGCGTTACCGCTGGGGTGTCATGACCCACTACCTCGCGGATTGGCAGGCCCGCATTCACAAACTGGACATGGATGTGGACCTATGGAATAAGCTGATCGACGGGTTTGATGTTGAGGCAATGGCGCGCCGCCTCGAATCGGTGGGTGCCGGACATTATCAGCTCAGCATGGGACAGAACTCCGGTTATTATCTGTCCCCGAATGCAACGTATGACAAACTCACTGGCATTCGTCCGAGCAGGTGCTCCGATCGCGATCTTGTCGCGGACATCCACGGGAGACTTCACCGCCGCGATATCAAGCTGATGGTCTATCTCCCGTCGGGTGCGCCAGCTCAGGACAAAGCCGCTGTCGGCGCATTGGAGTGGACCAACGGCCCGCAGCCAAATAGAAGCTTTCAACTCAAATGGCAAGAGATCATTGAAGAGTGGTCTCGTCGATGGGGCAGTAAGGTGTCCGGCTGGTGGTTCGACGGTTGCTATTTCCCAAACACGATGTATCGCTCGGTGACTCCGCCGAACTTCTCCAGCTTTGCGGCTGCCGCCCGGGCAGGAAATCCTGACTCATGCGTGGCGTTTAATCCGGGGGTAATCTATCGCGTCATATCCATGACTCCCGACGAGGATTTCACTGCCGGAGAGATCGATAAACCGGAACTAGTCACTATTCGGCGCGCAGAAGATGGACTTATTGATGGAACCCAGGTTCACATGCTGAGCTTCCTGGGGGAGAAGTGGGGTTCGGGCGCGCCCCGGTTCACTTCTGATCAGGTGGTTGAGTTTACAGGGAAGATTTTGAGGTTCGGCGGTTCGGTTACGTGGGATGTTCCTGTCGAGCTGGATGGCGCCATTACTGGGCCATTTCTTGAGCAGCTCCAGGCTTTGAACGAGGCCTTTCCGAAACGCGGAAGTACGTAACTTCCACAGAACTTTAGCAGATTATGGATTTGTTGCATGAGAAGGGCATGTTCGAGGATCAGGGATCTTGTTCGCAACGGCATAAACGTCGACGCACAGGAGGTCTAGGCTGCGGCCGATGTGTGAAGTTTGGGCTGATGGTGGTGGTCATCTTGAGTGGTGCCGGCGTTCTTAGTCCGATTGTCGCGCAGGAAGGCCATCCTAAGCCGCCGCCGCCGCCGCCGGGTGCGAGAGCGGTAAAGTGTGCGGGACGACCGGTTCCACAGTTCGTGGATGTGACGCAGAAGGCCGGAATCCGCTTCAAGCACACGTCCGATCCGGAGAAGAAGTACATCGCGGAATCGATGAGCGGCGGTGTGCTGCTGGTCGATTACGACCGCGACGGGTGGCCAGACATTTACTTTACGAATGCGCCGACGGTTGCGATGGCGATCGAGCACAAGGGAAGCTCGGGCGCGCTGTATCACAACAACCATGACGGAACGTTTACGGACGTGACGGCGAAGTCGGGACTGAACAGTTCTTGCTTTGCGATGGGCGGTGCCGTGGGCGATTACAACAACGATGGGTGGCCAGACATTTACCTGACATGTTTGGGAGGCAATGTTCTGTATCGCAATAACGGCGATGGCACCTTTACCGATGTCACAGCGAAGGCCGGTGTGGCGGATGGGCGATGGTCGACGGGTGCGGCGTTTGGAGATTATGACGGCGATGGCTTCATCGACCTGATGGTTACGAACTACGTCGACTTTCACCTGGACGATCTGCCGAAGTTTGGCAGCACTTCCTACTGCAAGTATCGCGGGTTGGATGTGCAGTGTGGGCCGCGTGGCCTGAAGGGTGCGGGAGATTCGCTGTTTCATAACAACGGCGATGGAACGTTTACGAATGTTGCAGACAGTGCGGGCGTGAGTGATCCGCACGGCTATTACGGTCTGGGGGTTGTCTGGGCGGACTTCAACAACACGGGGCGGCCGGATATCTATATCGCAAATGATTCGACACCAAAATACCTGTACAAGAATGATGGGAAGGGGAAGTTTGAAGAGATTGGGTTGGAGTCGGGCACGGCGCTGAGCGAAGAGGGCGCGGAGCAGGCGTCAATGGGCATTGCTGTAGGAGACTATCTGCACACGGGACGGCCGGATATTTATGTGACGAACTTCTCGGATGAGAACGACGACCTGTATCGCAATGACGGCGACTGGAATTTTTCGGAGGTTTCCTACCAGGCGGGCGTTGCGGTGCCGTCGTTGCCTTATGTGAAGTGGGGCACGGCGTTTGGGGATTTTGACAATGACGGGTGGTTGGATTTGATAGCGGTTGCAGGGCATGTATATCCCCAGGTGGATGAGCTGAAGGTTGGGCCACGGTATCGCGAGCCGGGCTTGTTTCATTTGAACGAGCGTGATGGAACTTTTTGCGATGCGAGCGCGGAGACAGGAGTGGCGTTGATGGAGTCACGGGCATCGCGTGGGTTGGCGATTGGCGATTTGTTCAACGATGGGAATTTGGATGTGGTGATCGAGACGCTGGATGGGAGCCCGGTGGTATTGCGGAACCAGGGGGTGGCGGGGCGGCACTGGATCAGCTTTGAGCTGGCGGGCGTGAAGAGTAATCGGATGGCGCTGAATGCGCGGGTGAAGATTATCGCCGGCGGCGCCACGCAAACGGATGAGATTCACAGCGGCGGGAGTTATCTTTCACAAAATGACACGCGCGTGCACTTTGGGCTCGGCTCGGCGACGAAGGTGGACAGCGTGGAGATACGCTGGCCGTCCGGGAAGACGGAGCAACTGAAGAATCTGGCGGCGGACAAGTTTTATTACGTGCTCGAGGGTGAGGGGAGTGTGGCGGCGGAGAGGGTGAGGCCGAAGGACAAGTAGTTAGTGGTTAGGGAGAACGAGATGTTTACTTTGATTTGAGATTGTTGTAGGTGGTGAGTTCATCCTGGGCGCGTTGGTGATTGCCCTGGAGGTCGTACGCTTCCGCGAGGGCCTGGTGGACGTCGGGGATTTCGGGGTGGGAATGCTCGAGGGTCGTGAGGCGGGTGAGGCCTTCCTTGAGTGAGCCGGTTTTGATGAGTGATTCCGCGTAGGCGTAGGCGATCTGCGGTGTGAGATCAGTGTTGTTTGCGATCGGTTCGAGCGTGGTGATGGCGGCGTGATAGTCCGCGGTCATGAATTGACTGAAGCCGAGAGCGTTGCGCGCGCCGGTGTCGTCCGGGTGGGCGTGAGTGTAGCGCGAGAGTGGGGGGATCGCGTCGGCGAAGAGGCTGCCCGCAAACGCAGCGCGCCCCCAGTTATAGTCGAGCCCATCCAGCGTCGGATTCCAGAGGGCGGCTTGTTTGAAGAAGCCAACGGCAGAGGCGTAGTCGGAGTTGGTCGCGGCGATGGCGCCGAGGTTGTTGTAGCTGTCGGCCAGCGCAGGTGCGACGCGATTGCGTGCCGCTTCCACCCGGGTGAAGGCGGCGCGATCGCGTGTGCTTGAGGAGTTCGGCGTGTTGGGTGAGGATGGCGTGGCGTCCTGTTGTGAGTCGGTCAGGGCGGCCAGCTTGGTCTTGTCCTGCGCGAGGGTCTTGTCGGCGAGATCCCGTGAGATGGTCATCTCCGCGTGTGCGGCGTCGGGCTTGCCCTGCTTCATGAGGATGCGGCCGAGAAGATAGTGGGCCTTCTGGACCTGGAAGCGATTGCGCGAGACGTCTGTCGTGAGCGCAATGGATTGCCGGAGGGCAGCTTCAGCTTTGTCAGGCTGGCCGGTTTCGAAGTAAAGCTGTCCGAGGTAGAGGAAGGCATCTGGATCTGTGGGCGCAAGGGCGATGGATTTGTTGAGGAAGCTTTCGGCCTCTGGGTAGATTTTTTCGGTGAGTTTGATCTTGCCGAGCGCGGCGTAGGAGGTTGCGTCGTTCGGCTGGATGGCGAGTTCTTTTTTGAGCTCGGCTTCAGCGGCCTCGAGCGGAGCCGCGTCGTTGGTGGTGGCGAGAAGGAGTGCGGCCAGCAGGTAATGCTCGCCGGGGAGGCGAGGGTTGAGGTCGATGGCGCGGTGGAGCTCGGTGATGGCGCGGGGCTGGAAATCGGAGTCGCCGTAGGCGCGAGCGAACGCGAAGTGGAGCTCTGCGGTGTCGCCGAAGGAACGCTGTATTTCGGCGAAGATGTTGGAGGCGCATTTTTCGTCGTCGAGGTCGAGGCATGCGACGGCTAGATCGTAGCCATTGGCAAAGGTAGGGTCGAGTGCGACGGCGCCTTCGAACTCTCTGCGCGCGTCCTGGTCGCGGGTGAGTTTGAGGAACGCGCGCCCGAGGAGCTGGTGAGCTTCCGCGAGCTGCTGGGGAGTCGCGGCAGGATTCTTGAGGACTGCGGAGGCCAGCGTGCGCGTGTGGGGGAAATTGCCGGCGCCGAGGGCAGTACGCGCGTAGTCGAGGAGAAGTGCGGGGGAGTCGGGTTTGAGGGCGAGGGCGTCGTCGAACAGTGAGAAGGCACGGTTGTAGTCGGGGACTACGGCGTAGCCCATGGCGAGCTCGGTCAACGCCGACGCGAGAAAGGCGCGATATTGCTGGGCGGCTGCGGTAAGGTTGCCATCGCGCTGAAACGATTGCGCCCTGAGGTAGTCCTGCTGGAGAGAGCCGGCGGTCTGTGGCGCGGCGGAAGCGGATGGCAGAAGAATCAGTGAGAGGCCGAGGAGTCCGGAACGGAGCAGCATGTGAGGCTCGTGGGTGAAATGTTACTACGCGCAAAAAAGAAACAGCGGAAGGTCAACCTGCGTTGACCGTTCCGCTGCGGAGGGAGTGTAGCTGGTTAGAAGAAGTATTTGACGTTGAGCTCGATGATTCGCTGATAGGGAGCTGCGGACTTGGTGTCCATAATGCCGAAAGCGCTGGTGTTGTAGTTGGGCGTGAAGGCCTTGCTGTTGTAGTCGACCTTGTAAGCCAGGGTGAGCGGCTGCAGCGAGCTGTAGCCCGGCAGCGGGTGGTTGAGCCAGTTAAACGCACTGATGCGGAACTGGATCTGGTTGTTTTCATGGATGGTGAATGAGCGGTAGAGAGCGAGGTCGTTATTGAAGTAAGCGGTTGTGCTCATGTAGGGGAAGTTCTGTCCGCCCTGCTGGCCGACCGGCGGCGGCGCGAAGCAATTGCCATTGACGCGCTGGTAGACCTTGAGGTTGGATGTTGGGTTGCAAGTAAGTACGGGCATGATCGGCAGTGGAGCGTCGGTACCGAAGTAGGTTGCGGAGCCGATACCGCTGGTGATGCCCTCTCCGGTCGCGTTTACCGGCAAATTGGTATATTGCAGGCCCAGGCCGAAGTTCGGGACGCCATTGCCGAGGAAGGACGGGATGTAGCCGCCAGCCTGCCAGGTGGAGATACCGGAAATGGTCCAGCCGCCGAGAGTTCCATTGATGAACTCGTTGAAGGCGTGGATCTTTCCGGTGGAGTAGTAGTAACTGGCGTTGAAGACGAACGGCCGGTCGACGGATGCGGGACCGTAGTTCAGGCGAACGTCGTAGGGGTTCTCCTGAAGGCTGGTGGCGAGGGTCTTGGACCAGGTGCCGTTGATGTTATAGCCGAGGTGGCCGGTGTTCTTGCTCCAGGACACCTGCAGAGAGTTGTAGTTGGTGTACGAGGTGCCTTGGTTCATGTACACGGAGTTCTTTCCGTAGGCGTAGCCGTAAGGATGGTAGTCCTCAAGGAAGTTCCCGGTCGCCGTAGCGCAGCCTGTGTACTGGATCTTGCCGTTGGGAAGAGTGGTAGCAACGCAGGTTCCGGGGGTTGGGTTGAGCGCAACGTTTTCCGGATTCGTGGACTGGACGCCCGTGAGCGGATCCGGTTTGAAGAGGGCACCGATCGGCGTCTTGTTCTGGTCGGCGAGGGCGCTGAAGTTGCTGCCTTCGACGCTTTCGCTGTTGTCCGAGAGCTGGTGTGTCTGGCTGCCGACGTATCCGATCTCGAGAAGCGAGTTCCACTTGAGCCGGTGGTCGATGGTGAAGTTATAGGCCAGGGAGATCGGCTGGCTGTAGTCGCTGGGATCAAGACCGGTCTGCGAGGAAGCGCAGGTCGGCGCCGGATTCCCATTTTTATCTTTATTATGAGCGCAAGGGATGCCGGCCGGCGGAGCCGAGCTGGTAGGTACGGAGAGCTGGCTGATGTGGGACAACTGGATGGTTGAGTTGCTAGGCAAGCTGTAGCCCAACACATGCTGTGCGGTGGTGAGTGCCGCCGCGACGTCATTGGTCTGGGTGACGAAGCGGTAGACACCGAAGCCGCCGCGGACCACAGTGGTTCCATTGCCGCGAACATCGTAAGCGAGACCGAAGCGCGGGTTGACGTAAACCGGACGATTGGGCTGACCGCTTAGAGGAACGCCCTCATCGATGGCGTGCCAGTAGAAGCCAGGAGCGTACTTGCCGGCGTTGTAGTCGGCGATGACGCGGTCCGGGTAGAAGACGGCCATACCGATGCCGCCGCGGTCATACCAGTGGGTATCGTGCTCGAAGCGGACGCCAAGATCGAGCGTCAGACGGCTGGTCGTCCTCCAGTGGTCCTGTATGAAGAGGGCATTGGATTGGTAGGCGGTGTCGGCAATGGGCGAGGCGTTGTTTTCGCTGTAGTTGCTGGCGACGCCCATCACGAAGTTCGCGACAGCATTATGGGGCGAGCCCTGGTTGATACCCGTGACGGCATCGGGGTGCTGGGTGGCGTTGAACGAGAGATTGCCGTCCTGATAGGTGGAGAAGGTGCTCTGGTAGTTATCGGTGTTCTGGGCGAATGCTCCCATCTTGACGGTGTGATTGCCCCATACCTTGGTGAACGTATCTGCGAACTGCGGAGCTTCCTTCTTCACGGCGTACTTGCCCGGAGGGTTCTCGAAGATGGAGGCCTGCGAGAAGTCCGGGAAGGTCTGGTTTCCGGCGCTGCTGTAGGCCGGGATTGCGAGGGACGAGGTCTGGAAGACCTTGCCGTAGGTGTAACCCAGGTTGGCACGCGACGCGGCAGCCGGATTCGGCTGCACGAACGGGAAACTGCCGTAAGCCCACGCAGCCATCAAGTCGTTGGTTGCTGACGCGCTGAAGCTGTGCACGAAATGTCCCGCGATTGTCTTGCCGTCGAACGACTGCTGTTCGCCGCCGCCCGGGTACGGGATGGCATTGCCGGGCGTCCAGTACAGGTGGGCGCCGTTGCCTTGTGCAAGGTCAGAGTTATAAGCCTGCGAGTAGGTGCCGTAGATTTTGGTGTTTTCCCCGAGCTGGTAGTCGAGACGAACGCGATAGAGCCAGCCGTTGTTGATGTTGGGGATGGGCTGATAGTAGTTGTAGCCGCCGGGTGTGGTGGCCGGGTTGGCATTCGCCTTCGGCCAGATTTTGGCGAGTGCAGCGGCGCCGGGATCGATGAACTTCGAGGGAATCTTCTGACCTATGTCACCGCCGGCGCTGCCATAAGGAGCGAGGGCGGAGGAGGGCAGTAACGCCGTGCCGTCGGGGGTGATGGTTGTTTCTCCAGGATTGGGGCCGCCGAGATCATTGCACCAATTGCCCTGCGGATACCCCGAGGTCGGTGCAGGGAAGAAGCCGTTGGGGCAGAGTGCGAGGTTGTCGGGATTGTCGGTTGAGAAGTCGCCCTGCATCATCTCGGGTGTGGGAATGTAGGACTTCAGGACGTTGGCGTTGCCCTGGTTCTGGAGGAAGCGCTCATAGCCGCCCCAGAAGAAGAAATGCTTGTGCGTGAGTGGGACCGGGCCACCGAAGTTTCCGCCGGGGTAGTAGTAGTGCTGCGGCCCTTGCGGGACGTGCTGGTGATTGGACTGCCAGTCATTCGCGTTGAGCACGCTGTTGCGAGCGTCGAAATAGGCTTCGCCGTGGTACTTGTCACCGCCGGATTTGCTGATGGCCGAAACGACAACCGGGCCGAAGGCGGTATCCGCGCCGAATGCGGAGGCCTGCACACTGACTTCGGCGGTCATTTCAGGGTTGATAATGGTGAGGGAAGAGGCCATGTCGCCCGGGTCGATGACATTGGCGCCGTCCGAGAGCAGTGCTGTGCCGCCGCGATTGACGGCGCCGTTGATATCGATGCCCGATCCAACAGCGCTCTGCTGCACCGTCACATTGAGGTCACTGTAAGCGGGAGCGGTCTGGGTAAGACCACCGGACATTGTTGTCGCGCCGGGCAAAACTTTCAGCAGCTCGGTCACATCCCGACCCTGCAGCGCGAGGTTCTCGATCTGTTTGGAGTCGAGGTAGTCGGAACGCGCGCCGGTATCAGTGGCGATCATCTCACTTGCAGCTTCGACCGAGACTGTCGTGTCCTGCGCGCCCACCTGGAGAGCCATGGTGGGAACAGCGCCTTGGTCGCCGGCATGGAGCACGATGCCGGTGACCTCTTTGGACATGAATCCCTTGGCCGTCGCTTTCACCTTGTACACGCCTGGGGTGAGCGCGGGAAACGCGAACAGGCCGGCGCCGTTCGTCTGCACGCTCCGCGACAGGCCGGTGGCCTGGTCGGTAAGGGTTACGTCCGCGCCCGGGATCACAGCACCGGAGGCGTCGGCCACGGTGCCGGTAAGCTGGGCCGTGGTCTGGGCGGAGCATACAGACCCCAGAAAGAGAAGAGCGAAAGCGGCGGTAAATGCGAGACTCCAACGTCTCACACCGTGGAAGATTCGGGTAAGGAAGGGGGATGTTGGGGTGTGCGCGAGTAGACCAGAGTTCAATGTCGGAGCGCAGTTTAGACTTTCCATCGAGCTAACCTCCTCAAAAGCTGTTGCATACAACAAACTGAAACGACATCCGAGGCCCGACTACTTAAGTTATTTCTGGATGACAAATTTATCGGCATCCCGGAACTTATACCAGAGCAATTATCCATGTCAATAGCGATTAACGCGTTGTTCAATATTTCAAAGCCTAATTAGTGGGGCCGCATCACAACAGGTGCCAAGCGGTGTGAACAAGTGGACCACTTATCCACCGCAGAAGGATGTCCGCCGTTTTTTGCGCGTGAC
Organism: Acidobacteriaceae bacterium; assembly: GCA_035651235.1. GTDB lineage: Bacteria > Acidobacteriota > Terriglobia > Terriglobales > Acidobacteriaceae > Granulicella. The sequence continues at coordinate 21,155 of DASRGC010000076.1, read as the reverse complement.
CCCTCACGTTAGAGAATCGGGCTGCCGTGCACGGATAACGTTTGACCGAAACAATTCTCAGCCTCTGGTGCGGGTTCTAGTTGTGAATGGCAATAAATCAATGGACGCCGGAATGGTCGCACTGCCCATCTGGATTCGGCCGAACCTCCGAGAAGCGCACTTGGTGTATCTACAGCAGGACCGGATGCGGCCGGCGACTATAGACATCCGGTCAGATTACGGGAGTTTAGATCGTTCGATGCCTGCATCAGCAGGCGACAGCGGCAAAAAATTCGGCTGCGACGAGAGGAGTCTCTGCTGTGCTTCAGCGCCGAGAAGGAACCGCAGGAAATCTCGGACGTCGGTGCGGAGGCGTTTACCGGGCGGCTTGTCAGCGAAGGCGTAGGTGGTGCGGGTGAGTGGATAGGTGGCCTTGATTATTGTGTCGCGAGTGGGGGAGACGTAAGGACCGAGAGCATTGGCGGCAAGCGAGACCGCTTTGACGTGGGTGAAATGATCGGGTTCCGCGTAACGAAGGCCGGAGATGGCGAGGCCGTCGGGATCGGCGAGTAGGGCCTTCATAGTCTGCTCGCCAACCGAAAGGAGCGTACCGTCAGGGCGCTCGATATCCTGAAACTCGCGAACGGCGGCCCAGTTCATTTTTCGGCTGGGTCCTTCTATACGGGTGAGAACGAAGCCGCCTGGACCTGATTCCATGTCAAAGGTATAGAGGTGAAGGGGGCGATGCGCCCAGGCGCCGTTCAGCCCCAGGTCGGCCCATCTTCGTGCCGGCGGGTGCAAACGGCTGCAGCCAAACGCCAAGGCAAGCTGGGTGAGGGTGAGGTGTTGGAGCGGGTTTCCTTTGGAGACGAAGACTGCGGGTGCGTACGAGTGGCCGGGTGCGTCGAGTGCGCCGCGAGTGATCTTTATTCGCAGCGGCTCATACTGCTTGGAGTGAAGGAAGCCGTCATGTTCGGTCTGGTTGGGCTCGCGGCCGAGCAGTGCGATGTCGGCCAGGCCGCCATACAGCGCCGGTATCGCAGTGTCAGTACCGAGCAGGTGATTGTCAAAGCGGGCTTCGGGATGCTGCTGCTGGTAGGCCGCTTCCCAGATGGTGAGGATGGCGCCCATGTCGGTATCTCCCCAGATACGGATGGGCTGCTGGGCGTGGATTGTCGTGGCGAGGACGAGCACGGCTAAAGACCCGCGCCAAACAGAACCCAGAGACCGAGAAGGAAAGGCTCGGCCGGTCCAGAGATAGGATCGTCGGCACATTAGTCGAGCTTCCTCCGTTCCCGGGCGGCGAGCGTCGCCGAGAGCGGGAGATAGCGGTTATCGTTGACAACTATCTGCTGGCCTTCGCGGCTGAGAAGGAAGCGAAGAAATTCTTTGAGCTTCGGATCGATGGGCATGCCCGGTTCACGATCGATAACAGCTGGAAGATACCGAGTAAGCGGGTAGCTCCCATCGATGAGCGTCTCTTTCGTGACTGGAATGAAGGGACCACTCGGTAGAATGCCGATGGCGAGGGGCTTCACTTCAGGATTTGCGTAGCGCACATTGGAGACCGCGATGCCGTAACGGTCTTTCGCGAGAGCGTCGAGGATCTGCTGGCCATGGTCGTAAATGGTCCCGTCCTGACGCGTGATGTGAGAGCGCTCCTCGAGGGCGCAGTTCCAATGGTGTGACCCTTGCAGCAGGTACTGCTCCAGAAAGTAGCCGAAGCTGTCATCGATGCGCCATCCGTATGGCGTAATGGACTTGTTCTTCCATTCACCGGAGAGGCCGAGTTGTCCCCACGTGCGGATGTTGGCGGGCGCGCCGCGCAGGTGCTCTTCGCCGAAGATCGCGTCGAGCTCTTGAAGCGAGATGTGCGTGAGCGGGTTGTCCTTGTGGACATAAAACATCTGCGCGTAGTCCATGTTGCGGAGGTCGACAGAGCCGGTAAAAAGCTGAATGGTGAGCGGCGGGTGGTGCTTGACGCGCTCGAAAGTGCGTACGGCGACGGGATCAATTTCTTCACCGAGAATTGCGATGTCGGCGACACCGTTCCACAGCGCTGGAACAGCGGAGGAGGTGCCGTACATGCGGTACTCGAGCCTGACGCCCGGCTGGAAGCGCTGGAAATCTTTCTGCCATGCTTCGAGGAGGACCTTCATCCAAGGGCTTTTCGCAGAGCCGTGCCCGGAGACACGGATCACGCCAGAGACCTGCTGCTCGGGGACGTAGGCGGGGAATGCATCGACGGTTTTCTGCTCGATTGTTTGCTGCGCCACAAGGGCGGGCGCGAAGAAGCCAATGCTGAGGAAGATGGCCCTGGCGACCTGGAAGCCAAGTCGAACGTGTGAAGTTTTTGCGCGAGGAGAAACCAGGCGAGTCAAAAGAGTCAGCATAGACTGCCCCAAAACGAACCGAAGGACGCAAAAAAAATCCGAAGTCAACTCAGCGGGAAGAACCGCACATTCTTGGCTTGAGAATGCAAAACGGCAAGGAATCTGCGGCTCAGTTCGCGCGTTAGAACACAACTTTGGCGCCGAACTGTATCTGGCGCTCGGTGGTCGACGTAGCGGTGAGTTGCTGCAAGAGAGTCTGCGCTCCGGCGACTGCAGGATTCTTTGAGCCCGAATAGACAACCGAGTTCGCACGTGATGGGACTTGGAAGTTAGGGTGATTGAGGACATTGAATGCCTCAGCGCGGAACTCGAAGCGCGCAAGCTCGCCCAATGCGGGAATGGCGGTATTCTTCACGATCGATAGATCGGCAGTTGTGATCCCCGGGCCGAAGACGGAGTTGCGGCCGAGGTTGCCGAGGCGGGGCGAGTACGTTCCGTTGGCATTCGCGATGGGCATGGGGTAGGCGAAGCACTGCCGCTTGAGAAACAACGGCGTCTGCTTCTGGCTCATGTCCGTGGGGTTGCCGGAGCAGCCTGGACCGTAGACGCGGTCAGGCAGCGAGAATGTATTGGCGCTGGAAAGACCGAGGGGATCGCCGGAAATGAGCGGTGTAAACGGCAGGCCGGAGGCGACGCGAACGATACCGCCGATCTGAAAACCGTTGAGCGCCTCGCGCAGGAAAGCATTGTCCGATTTGTACTCGCGCGGTGTGTAGAGACCGTTGATGGTGATGTTCTGAGCGATGTTGAAGTCGGAAAGGCCCTTGAATCGGGCGATGTAGAAGTTGAACGGCGCAATAAGCGAGTTGGTGAAGTTGGTGCCGCCGTTGGAGGACGACGCCTCGTCGATGGACTTCGACCAGGTGTACGCGATGCCCAGACGATAGTTTTTCGCGGTACCGCGCAGCGCGACGTTTAGAGCGTCGTACACCGTAGAGCTATTGAACGTTTGGGTGTCGATGGCTCCCACGTTTGGGTTGGTCTTCGTGCCCGTAGTGACCCACACTCCCTTGGAGTTCAGCGCGAGAGCGGGCCAGATTAAGTTCTTGATATTGGAGCCGGGAATCGGATTGACGATATTGCCGTCGTTGCTCTTCACCGGTTGACGAACGCCATTGGAGCCGGTGTATCCGATCTCCAGGGAGAGGTTGTGCGCCAGTTCCTGCTCAACGTTGAAAATGTATTGCTGCACGTATGGACGGCTGAAGTTCTGCTGTATGTAGGCTGTCTTGTTGGTCGGATTTGCGATGGCGAGGTTGTACGCGAGGTTGGGATTGGAACTGTTGCTGGAGTACGCACCAAAGCTTTTTGCCGGCGCCGGTGACAGATTCGCGGTGGAACCAAACGGCGCGACCGTCACTGTGTCCAGCGTGAACATGTAGGTGAGAGGAAGTGTGTCGTAGATACCGTAGGCGGCGCGGACGCTCGTCTTGCCTTGACCGAAGGGATCCCAGGCGAAGCCTAGCCGTGGGGAAAAGTTCAGCAAGGATGGATTGTGATAGAGCTGACTGACTACCGTGGGCGCGGGATCTGTCATGTTCAGCATGACGCCAAGATGTCCATTCTTCTCACTGACGGCGGAGATAGGCTCATAGCGGACGCCCGCGGTGAGAGTCAGGTTCTTTGTGAGGTGATAGTTGTCCATCACATACGCGCCGTAAACGTTTTGACGAAGGTAAATGGGTATGCTTTTGCCGGGGATGTTGGAGGTGAAACTGGTGGGTGCGTTGGTGATGAACGACTGGAAGTTAGCGAATGTATAGAAGCCGTTCGTAACGTTGCCGAGGTCGTTGGATTCGATATGCTCCCAGGAGATACCTGCCTGGATGGAGTGCGCTCCGTGCGTCCAGTAAACGTCGTCGCCGGCCTGATAGCTATGGTAGTGGAAGGAATAGACGCCTTCAGCATTCACGCCGCCGAAGAACGTGCTCAGGCCGCCAATCTGCACTTCGCCGATGTTGTTGCCGGGGACGAAGCCAAGGCTTGGGGTCGAAGCTAACGGGTTGATGCCGGCACTGGAAGCAGGCGCGACGGCAAAGGTATAGGCATACCCTGCATGCGCGGAGTTTACGATGCTCGAGGAGAACGTGTGTTGCTCCTGCACGGAGTAGACGCGGCGAGTGACGTCGAGGCCAGTCAGGACGAAGTCATAGAGATCTGGTTGCGTGTCGGTCGAGGCGTCGTTGAGCGCCGTGGCGTGGATGGTGTCTTTCGGTGAAATGGTGTAATCGACGCGGCCGGTGTATAGGTCTTCCTTGGCGACTGCGTTGGAGTCGAAAGTGTATGTGGCGGTGTCACCGGAAATATTGGTGACATTAGTCGGGAAGATTGCAAGATAGGGAACAACGTTTCCGTCGATGGTGTACTGCTGAATGCCGGTCGAACCTGCAGGCGCCTGCGCGCCACCGATACCAGTGAGGCACGCTGAGTTCAGGGGCGCTTTTGCAGCTTGTGTGCAGACCAGGTAACCCTTCCGTGCATTCGGCGAAGGCACCGTGTCGATTGTAGCGGTGGTACGGCTCTGGCGCAGCCCTTCGTAGTTGAAGAAGAAGAATGCTTTGTCCTTGCGGATAGGACCGCCAACTGTGCCGCCGAACTGGTTGCGCTTGAACGGTGCGGTGTTGGTGGAGAAGTAGTTACGTGCATCGAGAGCACTATTGCGGATGAATTCGTAAAGAGTGCCGTGGAAGTCATTGGCGCCGGCCCGTGTTACGGCCGAGATAACGCCTCCGTACGTGCGACCATACTCCGGCGTGGAGTTGGATGTCACGACCGTGAACTCCTGAATGGCATCCACGCCTAGCGTTCCGCCGAGTGCACCGCCAGGACCGGCGCCGGAGTAGTCGTTGGTAGTGACGCCATCGAGCCGGTAGTTATTGGCCGCGGGTCGCGTGCCGCCAATCGAGATCTGCGTACCGATGCCGCGGTTCGAGCGCGAGTTATCGCCAGCAGAGATGGAGAGCTGATTGTCAACGGTGTGAACGTTGGGCTCAAGTGTGGAGAGGGAGGTCCAGTCGCGGCCATTGAGCGGCAACTCGCGCAGCGTCTTGCCGTCAACAGTCTGATTGAGTTGCGTGGAGCCGAGGTCAACAGAGGGCGTGCTGTCGGTGACGGTTACAGTCTGCTGATCGCCGGAGCCGACCGGGAGCTTAAGCTCAAGCACAGTGTCGTGTCCGATGTCGACGAGTGCCTGCGTCTTGATCGTCGCAAAACCCGGCGCCGTCACTGTTATGTCGTATGTGCCGGGGTCAAGGTTTGGTTTGTTAACAATGCCCGACGACGTGGAGGTGAGACTGACGGAAATGCCTGTGCCGCGGTTCGTGATTGTCACGGCAGCACCGGGAATGACTGCGCCGGAGGGGTCGGTGACCGTGCCGGTTATGCTGCCACCGGCGATCTGCGCACCTGCGGGAGACGCCGCGACGATCGCGACGCTGAGCCCGATGAGCACGGCGAGGACATGGCCGGCGAAAACAGAACGCAGCGCGAAGCGGAAAGAGGTATGCGGCATGTTGATGGTCTCCATTGGTGTGGATCGAACGTCGATGGTGTGGGAGATAGGGCGCTAGCGCAAGCTCATTGGAGTTTGTGGAGCTGCTCCTGTAGAAGTGAGGGCGTGAGAGGAAGGAAATCGCCCTCCTTCTGCACGTCCTGCTGGCCCTGGCGGCTGAGAACGTAGTGCAGAAACTCGTTGACGCGCGGGTCAACGGGCGTGCCGGGCTTGCGGTTGAGCATGATGTTGATGGACCGTACCATCGGATACGTGCGATTGGCGGTGGTGAGCAGCGTGGGCTGAATGTAGGGGCCGCCTTCGTTCTCAGCAATCGAGAGAACTTTGACTTCGGGGTTCGCAAACTGCAGGCCGGTGAAGGCGATGCCATCCGGATCTTTGGCGAGATCGTCCAGCATCAGATCACCCGCAGTGTGTATGAGCTTGCCGTCCGGCTGATGCGCATTGGTGTACTCGCGAAGCTCACCAGTCCACTGATCAGCCCCTTTGAACACGACCTGTTGGAAGCCGTAGGTAAAGCCAGGGACGATGAAGTCATAGCCGTAGACGTGGATGCGGTGCGAAGCCTGCGGCCCGGTAACGCCGAGCTGTCCCCAAGTGGTAATTCGCTCCTTGGCTCCGCGGCGAAGCTGTGTGCCGTATATGGCATCCAGCTGCTGCATGGTCAGCTTCGAAACAGGGTTCGATTTATTTACGAAAATGATGAATGGCCACGTCTTGCCTTCGGTGTGGAACGAGCCCGTGGCGCAGGCAATGCCGAGCGGTTCATACTGAAACATCTTCTGAAAGCCGAGGACTTCAGTGGGCCAGACCTCACGCCCGAGGAGTCCGATGTCGGCGACGTTTGTGTAGAGCGCGGCTACGGCTTGCGCGGAACTCTTGAGGGTGTCGTCGAACTTTACTTCAGGGTGGTATTTGTGGAAACCCTCTTCCCAAATGGATTCGAGTTTCGCCATAAAGTCATTACCCCAGACGCGGATCGTGCCGGGTACCGGAGGGCCGGGGACGTAGTTTGGCTCCTGCGCCGGATAGTTTGGAAGGTTGCTGCGATCCTCATCAGTCCCTGGCGGAACGCCCTGCGCATGAAGCACTGGGGCGAGAAGTGTAATCAAAAGCAAAAGATGGCGAAGCGACATCGGGAAGATTCTCCTGCCCCGTACAACCCTGCAGACGTGCACACGGCCAGTCTTATAGGGGCACACAAGGTTTAATGCCGCCAGATGAGGGAAGATTGAATCGAATATGAAACTTCATTTAGCGAATCGTCTCGCGATTCGAGACGCCGCTCACCAAGCGTCAATCCAACTTCTTGCGTTCTTCCTCGATGACCGCGCGCGTGAGCGGCAGATATTTGCCGTCGCGCACCATCTGCTCCTGACCTTCGCGAGAAAGGATGAACCTGAGCCACTCACGAAGCTTGGGGTCGAGCGGCTTTTTCGGATCGCGGTTTACCCAGAAGAAGACATCCGCGTAGAAGGGATAGGTGCGGTTACGCACGTTGTCCATCGTGAGCGGATAGAAGGGCCCATTGTCCGCTGTGCCGATGGCGAGGGTTTTGACTGCAGGCGTCTTCCACAGTTCCCCGCCGGCAACATAGGCGATGGCATAAGGGTCTTTGCCGACGTCTTCGATCATGGTCTGGCCGGCGATCTTCAGCGTCCCATCCGGGTTAGTGTCGTTCGAATATTCAATGAGGCCACCATTGAACTTCGACGTGACGCCGCCGAACGCGCGAGTCTCCATCTCTTCAGTGAAGTGGAACTCCAGGTTATAGCCGAGTACGTGGATGGGTTTGTCTTTCCACTCGCCAGTGAGACCAAGCTGTCCCCAGGTACGGATATTCTTGTCCGCGCCGCGCGCGGCTTTGGTGTTCCAGATGAGGCCATCGTAGGCGCCAGTGCGCACATCGCCGAATATGCCATCGAGTTGCGACATGGAGAGATGCGCGAGAGGGTTTTTCCCATTCACGTAGATGCCGATTGGCGGATTCCAGCCTGACACGTCATACGAACCAGTCATGCCGATGATGCCGGTCGGCTGGTAGTCAAACTCTCGCTGGAAGCTGAGGCGCTCGTCCCACATGATTTGACGGCCCATGATGCCGACGTCCGCAACTTTGAAGACGAGTGCAGAGATCGCGTGTTCCGACGTATGAAGGTGGTCGTCAAATTTGACGTTGGGTTGAAACTTCTGGAAGGCGGACTCAAGGTAACCGGCGAGTGGAGAGTCAGCGAGGTAGTTGGAGCCCCACTGGCGAATAGTTCCGGAAACCTGCACTTCGGGCTTGTAGTGCGGGAGATCGGAAAGATCGAAGCGGTCCGGCGGGTAGTGCACTTCGGCACCTTTGCGAAGGACGGATTTGGCGCGCGCGGCCTGCAAGGCGCTAGCTTCAGCGTCGGTCTCGGCTTTCGATTTCTGCGATTGCTGCGCAAGGAGCGGGAGGGTGGCAGCGAAGGCGATGGTTGTAATGAAGGCTTTCATGGTGGCTCCGCGACAGGCATTAGGCAGGATCAGTTGAGTTTGGCGCGTTGGGCGGCGGCGGTGGACGAAGGGAGTGGCATGAAGATGCCTTCTTCTTCGACCTTCCGCTGGCCTTCTAGCGAGAGGACGTAAGTGAGAAATTGTTTAACGGCGGGGTTGAGCGGTTCCGCAGGATTGCGGTCGACATAGACGTAAACGAAGCGGGTGAGCGGGAAGCGGGCGGTACGGACTTCGTCGAATGTGCCAGAGAGGAATGGGCCGGCGGCGGTTTCGGCGAGTTGGACTGGGCGCGTGTTGGGCTGGCGGTTGTGGAACCCGGCGTAGCCGATGGCGAGAGGGTCGCGGGCCACGTCTTCGACAATGCGCGTGAGGACCGAGCGCGGCTCGCCGTTCTTCTCGCCAAAAATGCCGTCGCGGAGGGAACCGTTGGAGCAGACGCGGCGAGAGATAAAGTTCGGAACGCCGTCGGGCGGTTGCACGCCGACGAGGTGAATGGGACGGTACCGCCATTCACCGGCGAGGCCAAGCTGGCCCCAGGTGGTGATGGTGGCAGGCGCGCCGCGGTGGAGTGTGGTGCACCAGATGGCATCGAGTTGCGGAAGCGTGAGCCGTTGGATGGGATTGGCGTCGTTGACGTAGAAGGTGAGTGCGACGGTACGTGTGGGCGTGCGATAACTGCCCAGGGCGACCGCCACTTCAGTGGGCGCGTAACCGTGTTTGGCGCGAAAGGCTTCGATTTCGGCAGGGTTGAACTCGCGCGAGAGCGGCGAGAGTTGCGCGGTGCCGGCCGTGAGCGCGGCGGGAACGGACATCGAGGCTTTGGACTGAAGGTCGATGGCAACGTTGGGCTGCTGTGCGTTGAAGCCGGCGATCCATAGTTTCATCAGATCGTCCATGGTGTCGGTACCGAAGCTGACAAGGTGTGCGGTGAGGTGCGCGGACTTTTTGTAGTGCGGGAGTGCTGAGTCGGCGGGGGATTTCAGGACTTCACGCTGGACCGGACCTTCGTTAAGAGGCAGCGGCATGTAGACACCGTCGGTTGCGACGAGCGCCTGACCTGCCGGACTAATTACGAAATGAATGAATGCGTCAGCGATGGGTGAGAGTGGATGGTCGGGTGAGCGGTCGACATAGAGGTAGATGGTCCGCGTGAGCGGGTAGTGGGTGCTCGAAACTTCTGCGCGCGAACCGGAGAGATAGGGTCCACCGTCTTCAGAGATTGGGATGAGCTTTGTCCCGGGCTTGAGGTTAGCAAAGCCGGCGTAGCCGATCGCTGTGGGGTCCTGCGCAATATCAGAGACGATGCGGTCAAGGACATTGATGGCTCCGCCGGTATGCTCTTCGCGGATGCCCATGCGGAAATCGCCATCGGAGCAGACACGCAGGCGGATGAAGTTGGAAATGCCATCGGGGAAGTTAACGCCGATGGGATGGATTTGTTTGTCAGCAAAGTTGCCGGTGACGCCAACTTGCCTCCAGGTAGTGATGGGGTGCGGTTCGCCGCGCTTGAGCGAAGTGCAGTAGATTGCATCCAGTTGCTGGAAGGTGAGGTGGGAAACGGGGTTGGCGCTGTTGACGTAGAAGGCGAGCGCAACGGTCTTGCCGGAGATGTCATAACTGCCGAGCGCGACTGGGATGGCGGTGGGCAGATAGCTATGCGAAGCCCTGAAGAGCTTGAGCTCGGAGGGTGTGAGTTCGCGGCCGAGCGGGACGAGGTCAGCTGCGCCTGAGGCGAGCACAGGAGCAGCCGTCAGTGCGCCGTTGGCAGTGAGCTCAATATGCACGCCTGGGTGCCGGGCCGTGAAGGCGTCGATCCAACGCGTGAGAAGGTCCTTCATAGTGTCGGTGCCGACGATGCGGAGCGAACCGGTCAGCGGGGGTGTAATCTGCGCGTTGGCGCTCACATTGAAAGTGAGGAGAGCGGCCACGAAGATCTTTGTGAGACGAAGAAGCATGTGCGGTTCACTATGCAAGTCAGGGGACGAGGGTCGCGTCGGCTTCATTGTCAATCCAGTCCTCAGTCCAGGCCGAGCACGCGGAAGTAGAGCGACTTGTAGAAGGGCTGCGTGGCTTTGGTGGACTTGTCGGCGGTGACGAAAGTGCGGTCAAGGTGCGGCCTCGGTGTTGAGTTTCCGGTTGTGAATTCCCGGATGCCAGAAGGTTACTTGTCAAGCTTGCGGAGTTGGGCGGCAGCGAGTGCGGGTGTGAGCGGAAGGTACTCGCCCTCCTTGCGGACGAGTTCCTGGCCTTCGCGGCTAAAGATGAAGCGGAGGAATTCGCGCGTGCGCGGGTCGAGTTTTTCGTTGGGTCCCTGGTTGGTATAGATCCAGACGGAGCGCGAAAGGGGATAGGTGCGGTCTTCAACGGTGGCGGGTGTGGGCATGACGTATGGGCCGCCGGCAGCGACGGCGATGGCCAGGAGCTTGACGCCAGGGGCTTTGAAGCCGGTGCCGGAAAGTGCAATACCGTCGGGGTCTTTGGCGAGCTCGTCGACAATGTGCTGCTGCGCGACGTATGTGGTGTGGTCGGGGCGCTCGATGTCATCGAAATGGTGAAGCTGCTCGTTCCATAGGAGCGAGCCGTGCATCACGGTCTGCGAGAAGTAGAATGCGGGCGCGGCATCGAGCTCACCGCCGTACGTGTGAATGGAATGCGACGCGAGTGGGCCCGTGAGGCCGAGCTGACCCCAGGTGCGAATGTTGGCAGGAGCGCCGCCGAGATGTTCAGCGCCGAAAATGGCGTCGAGCTGCGCAAAGGTAAGCCTGGCGAGCGGGTTCTTATCGGAGACAAAGATACCGAGGGCAACGCTCTTGTCCGCGTTGGCCCACGAGCCGGTAAAAACCTCGTAAGGGAAGGGCTTGTGCTTCATGACCCTGCTATAGCCAGCGACTTCCATGGGGCGAATCTCGCGGCCGACGATGCCGAGGTCTGCTGTGTGAGTGAAGAGCGCGCCAGTGGCAGCGGCGGAGGAGACCAGATTGTCAGAAAAGGTGACGCCGGGGTGCTGCGCGGCGAAGGCTTCTTCCCAGCTCTTCATGATCTTGGTCAGGAAGACGTGCCCCCAGGAGCGGATAACGCCGGGCTCGACGGGTTGGGGCTGGTAAGGTGCAAGAGTGGATTGTGCGTTCCCCCCCGCGGTGTATAGAAGCGCGATGAATAGCGCGAATTGTACGAAGCGCCTGATCATGCGTTGCCTTTAGGGTTTGGCTTGGAAGAGCCAGATGGCGGCTGTTTGGCCTTCGACGGGTGGAACGGCGACAGCGAGGATGTTCATATCCGGCACCCACTGCGATGTGCCTGCGTGATGGCCAGTGAAGAATCGGGCGATGGTTTTGTAGTGGTCGGCGTCGACTTGCTGGATGACCTGCACGAAGCCATCGAGTGCGGTCATGTAGATGCGGTGCAGCTTCAAGTCGAAGTACATACTCTCGACACCGTCAATCACGTCGAGGGTGGCCACCGGACGGCCGGTGTCGAGATCAAGGACGTTGAAGGATGTGGGGCGGCGGTTGGCGACGAAGAGGCGATGGTGCGTTTCATCGAGCGCGAGCGCGATCGGTTGCGCCGGCGTTTTGAGCTGGTAACGCGCATAGATGCTGTTAGTGCCGCGGTCGATGACGGCTACCTGTGCGAGGCCGGGTAGGAGCAGGAAGAGACGGTTGCCGTGCTTTTCCATGGCGAGCGCAGCGGGGCGGAGATCGGTGCGGACTTCGCCGATTTTGCTCCAGTCCTTGCTGCTGATGATGGCGAGTCCGCCAGGGCCGCGGTTGGAGTCGGTACCGCCGTGGTCAACGTAGAGATAGCCGGTTTGCGGATCGAGGTCCATCATGTCGGCGCCGAGCGAGAGTGGAACGATCTTGATAGGCGCGTAGGTTTTGCCGTTGAAGGATCGAAAGGTGCCGTCTTTGCCATTGGTGACGGCCAGCGTATCGTCGCCGGGGACGTAGTAGAGTCCCTGCGGCCGATTGAAGCCGTCGGCCATGGTGAAGAGTGGCTTGCGTGCCGCGAGATCAAAAACGCGAACCTGGTTGTCTTCCTGCGCAGAGGCGAAGATGCGATGGCCTGCGGCGTCGAGAGTGAGGTGGTCCCAGGTGCCCGTCATGTTGGGCACAGGGATGCGATCAACGAGAGTGAAGGCGGCGTTGGAGTCTGCGGTACCGATGGGAGGTAGCGTGGGTGCAGGCGCAGGAGCCGGTTCCTGTGCGCAGGCGCCTGCGACGGCCAGCGCAAGTGTGGTGAGGATGGTGGTCCGGGCAGAAAACATAATGCGGGTCCGTTGGTGGTGCGGAGAGAAGGAGAAAAATCCTGCACCGAAGAGTGACTGGAGTATCAGCTCTTCGGTGCCGGCAGGCGTCACCCAGCTTATGCAGGGCCAAACAGAGCGGCGGCGTTGCGGGTGCGAGCGCTCATATCCTTAGCGATCTCGTCGGCAATTGTTTCCAGGGCCTTCTTATCGTCACCGGGCTTGTAGTTGAAGACGACTCCAACCGCGCCAATGATCCTGCCGGCCTCGTCCCTAAGCGGGAACTCGACTTCATAGTGTGTACCGGTCTTGTCGACTTCGAGGTTCTTCTTGCCGGTGTGAATGCAGCGCAGGTCATCCTCGTCGCCAAGTTTGCCTATGCGGCCGAAATTGGAGGCGATGATGTCGAACTTGGGCGCACCGGCGTGGATGGCCATCAGGATGACCTCGGGGTGTTTGGCGAGTTCGTCGTCCACGAGCTTCTGGGCCAGCGGTGCGCTCTTGTGATAGGTCGAGTCCATCTCTTTAGGCTCAACCTTGCGCATCTTGCTGATAGCCTGCTCGCGAGTGTCCTGCGCGTGCGCGGCGGTGAGGCAGCCGAACGCGACGAGCGAAACGGCGACGAGAGTACGAATGTTCTTCACGGTTTCCTCTTTGCGAATCCTTGCGCCCGAGATGCCAGCGCTTGGCTAATTGAAACTCTCAAGAAGGGAGTCGAATGCCATTTATTTCTGCCGCAATTAAGGACGCACGAAGCGCGAGTAAAAATGCGTTTATGGACAACGTGGGGCCTTGCTTCTCCAGCTTCCGGGATGCACGACGCGCTGTGGAATTGAGCGCAATTGCATGGTAGATTCTCTGCATTTCCGCTGACATCGATCCCAGGTGGTTGAAGTCTTCTAATGAGCAATCTCGCCATAGCTCCAGCAACTGTCCATGCCAGCGATCCCCTCCGCTGCGCGTGACGATCTTGACGACGCTCCCCCTGGAGGCGCCGTGTTCGGCCGAGAAGCTGTTCGTCAAAACGGTCCATCTGATCGACGGCCATCACAGGAGATGTTGGTAAAGATGGTCTGCCGCCCCCACATGTCGATCGCATTGGCGCCATCGGCTGCAAACAGCGCCTCGCGACGACCGTGCGCCGTTGGTTGTGAACTGCGGACGCGTAGTGGCCGGCCATTTTGGCGGCGCTTGCACTATCTTGTAACCGTGGCTGCGGTTAGCATGCGAATGCGGCTGCGCGGGCGCGGTCTGCGGCCGCAACGACTGCGCGAAACGACACTCGAGCGCATCGAATCCTAGCCATTTAGCGCACCGAATCAGGCGAATGTACTTTGTCTCCAAAACAAAGCCTTGTTTTGTATTCAAAATAGTCTACAATAACCCGATGACTTCGCCGAACAAGCGGGTGACAGTGCTGGATTCGCACACGGAGGGCGAGCCGACCCGAGTTGTTGTGGAGGGCGGACCCGATCTCGGAGAAGGGTCGCTGGCCGACCGGCTGGAGGTGTTTCGGTCACGGCACGACGGCTTCCGTTCCGGCGTCAGTTGCGAGCCGCGCGGCTCCGAGGTCGTCGTGGGAGCGCTGCTTTGCAAGCCAGTGAATCCAAACTGCGCTACGGGAGTCATCTTCTTCAACGATGTGGGATACCTGGGGATGTGCGGGCACGGCACCATTGGAGTTGTGCGCTCGTTAGCCCATCTGGGCCGCATCCAGCCGGGACACAGCTGCGTTGAGACACCTGTGGGCGAGGTTTCGGTGGAACTGCTGCCGGACGGCAGTGTCTCCGTCTCGAATGTTTTGAGCTACCGCTATCGCCGCGCCGTTGGCGTTGATGTCCCCGGGATCGGGCGGCTCGCGGGCGACATCGCCTGGGGTGGCAATTGGTTCTTTCTCATCGGCGATCACCCGTTTGAGCTGACCATGGACCGGCGCGGTGAGCTCGTCGCGGCGACGCGGGCGATCCGCACCGCGTTGGCTGACGCGGGCATCACGGGCAAGGATGGCGCGCTGATCGACCACATTGAACTGTTCGGGAAGCCGGAGCATCCGGAGAACTCGAGCCGCAATTTTGTGCTGTGCCCGGGCGCGTCTTTTGACCGATCGCCGTGCGGCACTGGAACCAGCGCAAAGATGGCATGTCTTTACGCGGACGGCAAGCTGGCGGAGGGCGAGGTGTGGCGGCAGGAGGGGTTCCTCGGGACGCACTTCGTTGGTACGATTCGGGCGCAGGGTGACGGGGTGCTGCCGACGATTCGAGGGCGGGCGTGGATCACCGGTGAGTCAGAGCTGCTCTTTGAGCAGGACGATCCCTTCGCAGATGGCATTGGGTTCTGATGGAGACGTTCGACGTAATCATTCTCGGGGCAGGCATCGTCGGCGCGGCGTGCGCTTACGAGTGCGCGGCTTCAGGGCTGCGCGTCGCTGTCGTCGAGCCCGGTGTACCTGCCGGGGGAGCCAGTGCCGCCGGAATGGGGCACCTCGTGGTCATGGATGACTCACCCGCGCAGCTTGCGTTGACGCACTACTCCCGCGAATGCTGGCGGGAGCTGCGCGAAACGCTGCCGGATGCGGTCGAGTTTGAAGAGTGCGGCACGCTTTGGGTTGCGGCTGACGATGAGGAGATGCAGTCGGTCTTCGCGAAGCAGAAGGCCTATGCGGCGTCCGGAGTGAGGTCTGAGGTGCTGGACGCGCGGGGGCTGGGCCATGCGGAGCCTCACCTCCGTGAAGGACTAGCCGGGGCGCTGCGTGTGCCTCACGATGGCGTGATCTATCCTCCCGCCGCGGCAGGTCACTTTCTAGCGAGTGCGAAACGGATGGGAGCAACGCTGCTCTATGGCAAACGCGCGATCAAGGCGGCAAACGGCAAGATAGTTCTGGAGGACTCGACCCGCCTGGGCGCTGGCCGCATTGTCATCGCAACGGGCACAGATGTCAGTCTCTGTCCATCGATCAATGTGCATCAGCGTAAGGGACACCTGGCCATCACGGATCGATATCCCGGCGTTCTGCGCCATCAGCTTGTGGAACTGGGTTATCTCAAGAGCGCTCATTCCATCAGCGAAGATTCGGTGGCGTTCAATGTGCAGCCGCGCAAGACGGGGCAACTGCTGATCGGATCGTCGCGCCAGTACGGCGAACCTTCCGGGAGCGTCGAACCGCAAATGCTCGGGAGAATGCTCGACCGTGCGGTGGAGTACATGCCTATATTGGCCGGCCTTTCTGTGATCCGTGTGTGGACGGGTTTTCGCACGGCAACGCCGGATAAGCTTCCGCTGATCGGCCCCACCGCGGATAATTCTGTGCTGCTTGCGATGGGATTTGAGGGGCTCGGGATTACGAATGCTCCGGGTGCGGCGCGGCTTGTGCTGCACCACATTACCCAAGCCGGGATCGCACTCGATCCGCGGCCGTTCCTTCCGAGTCGTGTGGGTGCGCCGGAGGCGTTGCATGTCTGACCTGAATGTTGTCGGCGGAACGGTTACAGTGCGGGTGAATGGCGAGCCGGTCACGTTACCGCAGGGCGCGATGCTGATAGCAGCGCTGCTGGAGGTCGGCGTTCCGTGCCGGATCTCGGAGAGCGGAGAACAGCGTACGGCGCTTTGCGGGATGGGAATCTGTTTCGAGTGCCGCGCGAGCGTGGATGGTGTGCCACAACAGCGCACGTGCCAGATCGTCTGCAAAGAGGGCATGACGGTGGAGACGCAACGATGATCCGCCGGTATGACATTGTTGTGGTCGGTGCTGGGCCTGCGGGGCTTGGGGCGGCGACCGCTGCCGCTACCGCGGGTCGCAAGGTGGCGGTGCTGGATGACAATCCACGCGTTGGTGGCCAGATATGGCGGAGTGGAGCAGGAAAATCCGCGGCAGACCGTTGGCGCGAGCAGGCTGTCGCGGCGTTCCAGGTGTCGGGCGCGGAGTTGTTTGCAGGGCGTCAGGTGGTGGATGCGACAGCATCCGAAGGAACGCTCGAGGCGTGGTTCGCAGCAGAGCACACGATCGAGAGCTTTGGGTTTGAAGCACTGATTCTTGCGACCGGCGCGCGAGAACGATTTCTTCCGTTCCCAGGATGGACGCTGCCCGGTGTGTTTGGTGCAGGCGGATTGCAGGCACTCGTCCGCGGAGGATATGACATCCGCGGAAAGCGCGTTGTGGTGGCTGGGACGGGGCCTCTGCTGCTGGCCGTGGCTGCACACCTGAAGCAGGATGGAGCCGGGATTGTCACCATCGCTGAGCAGGCGTCGATGGGGCAGATGGCCGGATTCGGCGTAAGTCTCGTTGCGCGACCGGGAAAGGTGCTGCAAGGTTTGCGGCTGCGTGCGGAGCTCAGTGGAGTGCCCTATCGGACTGGATGCTGGGTCACCGCGGCGGAAGGAAGCGAGGCCGTGACGGCTGTGCGCCTCACGGACGGCTCGCGGACGTGGACAGAACAGTGCGACCTTGTGGCGTGTGGTTTTCATCTCGTGCCCAACACTGAGCTTGCGTTCTTGCTCGGGTGCAGTATCACGCAGGCAGGGGTGGTTGAGGTGAATGCCCAGCAGCAGACCTCTGTGGCAGGTATTTATTGCGCGGGGGAACCGGCGGGCATCGCGGGCGTGGATGCCGCGAGCCTGCAGGGCAAGATCGCAGGGCTGGCTGCGGCAGGGAAGATCGAAGCCGCCGCGAAGCTGTACAGCCGGCGTGATGCCGAAGCTGCGTTCGGCCATGCGATGAGCCGTGCCTTTGCGCTACGCCGGGAGATTCTCAAACTCGCAGCGCCGGACACGATTATCTGCCGCTGCGAAGACGTACGCCTTGGCGCGTTGCATGGACAGATGATGGACCGCAGAAATTGGACCGATGCAAAGTTGCAGACACGCTGCGGCATGGGCCCCTGCCAGGGCCGCATCTGCGGGCCAGCGCTGGAGGCGATCTTCGGATGGCGCAACGCTTCGGTGCGTCCCCCGATCTTTCCCGTTCCAATTTCCGCACTATGTTCGGCGCCGGTACAAGACAGTGAAGTTTCCATCCTCGAATCACAGGAGAGCTCCCGATGAATTGGTGTGGCGTTATGCCCGCGGTTACCACCCCCTTTGACAAAGACCTCAAGGTCGATCACGAGTTTCTGGCCCGCCACACGGCATGGATGCTGGAGAACGGCTGCACCGGCCTTATCATGCCTGGATCTCTGGGCGAGGGCGCAACGCTGGAACAGGAGGAGAAGGTCGCGATCCTCAAGACTGCCGTGAAAGCTTCGAAGGCTAAAGGAACGCCAGTCGTGGCAGCGATCTCGTCACTTTCAACACGTAATGCTGTGCAGTTGGCGATGGAGGCCGAGCAGGCGGGTTGCAGCGGACTGATGGTGCTGCCGCCGTATGTCTATAGCTCGGACTGGCGCGAGATGAAGCAGCATGTGGCGGAGATCATGCGCGCAACGAAGCTGCCGTGCATGCTCTACAACAACCCGATCGCGTACAAGACAGACTTCCTTGCCACGCAAATTGCCGAGCTCGCTGCGGAGCACCCGAACCTGCAGGCGGTAAAAGAATCGAGTGCGGACGTGCGCCGGGTGATGGCCATTCGCGAGGTATTGGGCGATCGGCTGAAGATCTTTGTCGGCGTGGACGACGTGCTGGTAGAAGCGGTGGATGCCGGTGCGACAGGATGGGTCGCCGGGCTGGTGAATGCCTTCCCGCGTGAGTCGGTCGAGCTGTTTGAGCTGGCAGTGGCCGGAAAGCGGAAGGAAGCCTATGCGCTCTATCAGTGGTTTCTTCCGCTGCTGCGCATGGATACGGTGCCGAAGTTCGTACAACTGATTAAGTGGGTGCAGGAGCAGACCGGGACGGGACGCGCTTCGGTCCGTCCGCCGCGGCTGGAACTTGTCGGCGCGGAATTGGACGAGGCCAAGGCGGTGTTGGAGAAGGCGCTGGCTGCTCGTCCAGCGGTGAAATCGAGTTCGCTGGAAGCTCTGCAGGAGGTTTAGGTTTGGGGGGGTACCCCTCCCCCTGTTTTTGCGCAAAATCTTCAAAACAGAGGAGATGAGGGTGGACCTAAGGGTTCAAACCGTGCCAAAACGCGCAAAATCTTCAAAACAAAGGGGTAGAGTTCACAGGGGGGATGCGCTCGCGATTGGGGTGCGTAGGGCTGTAAGTCCTTTAGATACGGGTAAATCGGTTGATTAAGCGGTGCAAAAATGGCCACGCCCCTCGAGGGCTTGGCCATTTGGTTGTGGATCGAGTGATGTGTTTTTAGGTTGCGGACTGCATCCAGACCTTCGAATCGATCCTGCGCGGACCGCGGAACCGGCGGGGGGTCGAATTCGCCGGAGTTGTCGAACCCTGGAAGGCTGCGCCTGGTTTGGCCGCGCTGTTGCTGGTTCCGCTGGTTGAACCGGGAGCATAGTTGACCGAGCTGTCGCCGGCAACGGCCGGGTGATCATGCTCGACGCGGTTCATGCGGGCGTAGTTGGGGATAGCAAGCATGGGGGTTCCATCCTGCCATTTGCCGGTGATGACCATGACGCCGCCTAGCAGGTCGGGGCGCCATTCGGCCTTCAGGGAATCGTTGCTGAGGGGCTGATCGAGATTGTGCTGATCGGCAGTCTCGACGTTGTAGACGAGCGGACCGTATTGCAGCGCAACAAGATTCACGTCGGCTTTGATGCGCGGGTCAGCCTTGAGACGCTGCACCTCCATCGGAAGCTCGAGGTCGATGGTGTCGCCAGGCTCCCAGCGGCGGGTGATGACCGCATAGCCGTTGATGATGTGTGGTGTGAACGCCTTACCATTCAGAGCAATCCGCTTGAGGCCGCTGACCGCCGGGCTGGTGGTGTAGAGCGCCGAGGTGGTGCGGTTGGGGACGCGCACGTGCACGCTGAACCTCTGCGCCTGCTCGGGATTGATGGTGATGCCGACCGTACCCTTCCACGGGTATTCAGTCTTCTGCACGACCTGTACGTTAGTACCGGCGATCTTGCCGACGTTGACGCGGCCGCCGATGAACAGGTTGACGTGCAGCGCATCCGGTCCCTTGGTGTAGCTCCATGTGGGCACCATCAGCAACGTGCGGGAGATGTTGCTGACGCAGCAGGGGCAGACATGCCACGGTGTACGGAGGGTGTTGATCAGAGGATTGGTGTAACAGAAGTTCTTTCCCGCGAGATCAACGGCGCCAAAGAGCGCGTTGTACATGGTCTGCTCGTACAGGTCCGCGTATTTGGCATCGTGATAGGCAAGGTTCATCTTGTACTGGAAGAAGATGACGCCGCAGCTTGAGCAGGACTCACAGTAGGACTCGTTGCGGAGCGAATAATTCGGGCCGAAGCCCTCAGAGGTTTCGCCGCTACCGATGCCGCCGGTGACGTAATACTTCTTGTTGACCATGTTGTCCCAGAGCGAGAGCACAGCACTCTGGTAGTCGGGGTCGTGGGTCTCCGCGGCGATGTCGGCCATGCCGGAGTAGAAGTACATGGCGCGGACGGCGTGTCCGACGGCTTCGTACTGCTTGATCGCCGGCGCCTGAGTCTGGTCGTAGTCGGTGCCGCCGGGATCCTGGCCGCGGCAATCGATGAGGAATTTTGCGAGTGCGATGTAGCGGTCGCCGTGGCCGCTGCCTTCCATGTCATTGACGAACCGGCCGAAGCGAACGAGGGCCTGCTCCATCTCCTGATGACCGTCATACCACTTCTGCTGGCCGGGGCCGGGGCCGATGTTTGTGGCCCAGCAGTCGGCGAGCTTCTTCGCGGCGTTGTAGAGGCGAAGGTCCTGTCCCTGGGTGAGGGTGTAGTGGTTGATGGCGGACTCGATGAAGTAGCCAGCGGTGTAGCCCTCGTGATTGCCGCGGTGCTCGGGCATCCAGTGTCTGGGCCAACGGCTGCGGTCGGCGAGCGTGTAGGCGGTCTGCAGATAGCCGTCGGGCTCCTGCGCCGCGAGAATGATCGGGATCCACTTCTCGAGCGTGACCTTCATGTTCTGCTGCGCGTCGATGATGTCCTGATCGCCCTGGGGATCGACCATGAGCGCGATGCACATGGCTTCGACGGTCTGGTGTACCCAGGCGTTGGAGAAGACGTAGCCCTTGTGCCGGCCATGAGGCTCGCCACGCAATGCCTTGGCGGCTTCAATGAAGTTGTCGAGTCCGCCCTGACCGATGGTGAGATCCGTGCGTTCGCACTGCGCAACGACGTGCGGAATCCAGTCAACGATCAGGGTCCTGGCACGCTCATTCCACATGGGGTTGTCGATGGCATAGACAGGAGTGGTGTAGACGACGTCGAGGCGGTCCTTGGGCGGGGCTTTTTCCGCATGCACGACAAGCTTTGAAACGCTGTTGTCGGGCTTGCCGAGAGCGGTGAGCTCGAGGACATACTCGCCTGGAACAGAGAAGGTGGCGGTGGTGTCCGTAGCCACCGGGTCCGCGAAGCTTACGTGACCGGGACCGGAGAGCTTGCTCCAGCGGACACGTCGTGGAGAGGAGGGCGCCAGCCAGTCCGCAGATCCGGAGAGATAGGTTTTGGCTCCGAGCACGACAGAGCGGTCAACGCCTGCGTCAACGAGGGGAGGGAAGAGC
>DASRGC010000075.1:0-12939 GCA_035651235.1 Acidobacteriaceae bacterium | reverse complement strand
CAGCTCGTTGATGGCGAAGATGCCGCGGTTGGCGCGGGGCAGCAGGCCGTAGTGCATGGTGAGCTCGCTGCCGAGCTCGTGGCCGGAGCGCGCGGCCTTGATGGGATCAACATCGCCGATCAGGTCGGCAACGGTGACGTCCGGTGTGGCCAGCTTTTCGACGTAGCGCTCGATGGGCGTCATCCAGGCGATGGGCGTGTCGTCGCCGAGGGAAGCGACGAGATCTTTCGAAAATTTGCTGAGCGGAGCGTAGGGGTTGTCGCGGAGCTCGGAGCCGGCGACGAAGGGCGCGTAGGGATCGAGCAGCGTGGTGAGTGCGCGCAGGATGCGGGACTTCGCCTGGCCGCGCAGGCCGAGCAGGATGAAGTTGTGGCGCGAGAGGATGGCGTTGACGACCTGCGGGATGACGGTGTCGTCGTAGCCGACGATGCCGGGGAAGAGCGGTTCGGGTTCTTCTCCATTGCCGCGGGCGCCATTTCCGGAGATCTGACGCAGGCGGGCGATGAGGTTGTCGCGGAGCTCGTCCTTGACGGAGCGCGAGACGCGCTCGGGAGTGAAGTCAGGAGAGGTGCGAAGCTGGCCCAGTGTGCTCGGAAGCGCGGTGTGCGGCATAGATACAAGTATAGATGTCGCGCTGAGGGCGGGGATTCGGCGCGGGCACACCTCGGTCGACGGAGCCGCCGCAGCTATTTGCCGGTCGTCACTTTGCAGTCGCTGAGCGTGTAGCGCCAGACCTCGTGGTGACTTTCCCGGTTTACAACCATGTGCGCAGGGATTTGGAAGCCGTCGACAATCTGGTAGGTGTAGGTGAAGATGAGGCGATTCCCGGGCTTGAAATTTCCGTCCTCACCCATCGTCCACGAAGTCAAAACGAAACCCTGCGGCCCCGGATGGAAGGCAAGTTCCTGGCGGTCGTCATCGGAGCCTTTGACGCCCATGCTCTGCAGGCTCATCTCGGGCGTGAGCATCATCTCCACGTCGAAGGTCTTGATTTTGACTTGGAGTTTGTAGCCGAAGGGGGCAGGTTCGAAGTGGATGGGTGTGTCCGCGGCCGGGAGCAACGCGTTATTGCTTGCGACCAGCCAGGTACGCAGGCTGAAGCGGACTGCATGCTGGAGGAGGAGTTCGGCCATTCCCTGGTGAGGAAGCTTCTGCACCTGCTCGTCCGTCATGCCGGAGGACAGGATGGCGTCCTCGCGCGTGACGGTAACCCGGTTGTGAATAGGCTGGATGAACGTTTCGATTTCGTCATCTGTTCCTTCGTCGCCGACGCGCCAGGTGTCCGCCCAATGCTGCTTCCAGTTGAAGTCCACGGCGCAATCGAAGGACTTGAGACCTCGCTCGAAGGGAGCGTCGTATTTCGCGCGTGCCTGCTTTAACAACGTGGCGTCGCTCGGGGCTTCCTGTGCATGACAAAAGGACGGAATGATGCTGAACACCAGGGCCGCGGAGAGAATTCGCATGCGGCATCGTAAACGATGAGCTAACCGATGTCGTTCAGCATGGCCTGCATCTCGCTTGCGGCGTGGGCGTTGCCGCTGCGGGCGGCGGCTTTGAGGCCTTCGTTGAGGCGCTGGCGGGCTTCGTCGGTGCGGCCGAGCTTGAGCAGCGTCTGCGCGGACATCTGGAAGGCGGGCACGTAGTCGGGGTTGTGCTCGATGGTGGTCGCAAACTCGCGGAGAGCGTCATCGTTTTTGCCGTCGGCGGCGTAGGCCATGGCGAGGCCGTAGCGCGCAAAGGCGTCGGTGGGGTGCTGCGCGAGGATGTCGGAGAGCATCGCGATCTTGTCCATGCAATTAAGGATGCGGTGTGGATGGCAGGGATAGCAATCCGCTCATCGCGATGAGGCCGCGATGAACGGGGCACCCGGCAAAACCCAGCTAAGTTGCTGGAGGCTCAGCGGTTCCGGCAGGGGGAGGAGACGCGAGCGCGGCTGGAGCCGGAGATTTAGAATATAGAGAGGCGCAGTGTGCGCAGAAATCTGAGCGGAGGTATGGCAAGCAGGATGAGCGAAGGTGTGGCCGCGCGGCCGGTCTCCGAGTCCCAGTCCGAGCGCAGCGAGATTATCTTTCCCAGTGACGCGAACGCGATTGGGAACCTGTTCGGCGGGCGGCTGATGCAGTTCATCGACCTGGTTGGCGCGATGGCCGCGAGCCGGCATGCGCGGGCGTACACGGTTACGGCTTCGATGGACCACCTGGATTTTGTAGCGCCGGTGAAGGTTGGCGACCTGCTTATTCTGAAATCGAGTGTGAACCGCGCGTGGCGGACCTCGATGGAGGTCGGCGTGAAGGCGATGGTGGAGGACGTTCGCAAGGGCGGCTTCCGGCAGGTGGCTTCGGCGTACCTGACGTTCGTGGCGGTAGACGCGAGCGGGAATCGGATCGAGGTGCCGCAGGTGATCGCGAAGACCGAGCACCAGAAGCGGCGGTTCGAGGATGCGGGACGGAGGCGAGAGATGCGCAGCGGCGAGGTGGCGAGGCGCAGGGAGTTGAGAGCGACGTTGCCGCCTGAGTGGCATGTTTAGAGCGAGCGGTAGGTTCGGGCTTTAGCCTGAACTCAGCGAGTTAGCAAGTCAGCGAAAGGCGTGAGAGAAGTGGGACACACAGGACAACAGCCGATGGGACCGCAGCCGCTTCCGGGCGTGCAATATGTTGTGGCGGTCGGCTCGGGCAAGGGCGGCGTCGGCAAGACCACGGTCGCAGTGAATCTCGCGGTCAGTTTTGCGAAGCAGGGTTTTCGCGTGGGATTGTTGGACGCCGACATCTATGGGCCGAATGTGCCGACGATGCTGGGCGTGACGCGTCAGCCTTCGGTGCTGCCGGGCAATTTGATCGAGCCGCTGACGGCGCACGGTGTGAAGTTCATGTCGGTGGGGCTGATCTCGCCCGGCGACAAGCCGATGGTGATGCGCGGGCCGATGCTGCACGGAATCATCAAGCAGTTTCTGCAGCAGGTCGCGTGGGGCGAGCTCGACTTCCTGATAGTGGACCTGCCGCCGGGAACGGGCGATGTGGTGATCTCGCTGGTGCAGACTGTGCCGCTGACGGGAGCTGTGGTTGTCTCGACGGGATCGAGCGTGGCGCTGCAGGATGCCCGCAAGGCGCTGGAGATGTTCCATCAGGTCAACGTCGAAGTGCTGGGCATGATCGAGAACATGAGCCAGATGACGCTGCCCGACGGAACCATAATCGATGTCTTCGGCGCGGGTGCGACCGAGCAGACGGCCAAGCAGTTCAACATCGCGTTCCTCGGCGCAGTGGATCTCGATCCGCAGGTGCGCGAGGGCGGCGACCGCGGGCTGCCGGCGTCGCTCGCGGGAGATCAGTCGGCGCGCGGGCGTGAGTTTGCGGCGATTGCGCAGAAGGTGAAAGAGCGTGCCGAGCAGGTTGGGGCGCAGAGTGAGAATGTGCTGGAGATTTCGTAGGACGAAGTGGGGGTTAGGGGTTAGGAGTCAGGCACGGCAGGGATTATGCGGAACGAGATGACAAACCGGCAGCGCGAGATCCTCACGACGATCGTCGAGCAATATATTGCGACGGGCGAGCCGGTCAGCTCGGGCGCGATTGCGCGGCTGGAGAATCTCGCCTCGGGGCCGGCCAGTTCGGCGACGATTCGCAATGAGATGGCGGAGCTCGCCGAGCAGGGCTTGCTTGAACAACCACACACGTCCGCCGGGCGGGTGCCGTCGGCGCGAGCGTTCCGGCTGTATGTAGAACAGCTTAGTCAGCGCAACAGCACGGGGCTGATCGGACCATCCGCGGCTGACGTGCAGTCGCGTATCGACACAAGCCTTGCAGGAATTGCCGGGGCGGAGGCGTTGCTGGAGCGCACATCGCATGTGCTGGCGGTGCTGTCGAGCGGCGTGGGAATTGCGATGTCGACGGCGAGCTCGTTCGACACGCTGGAGCATGTGCACTTCAGCCGTCTGGCCGAGCGCCGTGTGCTTGCCGTCGTGGTCACGCGGAGCGGCATGGTGCGGGATCGCGTGCTGGCGCTCGATCGGGACCTCACCATGCTGGAGCTCGAGACGGCGGCGAACTTCCTGAATGAGCACTTCCGCGGATGGAGCATGGAACGCATTCGCGCGGAGATCGCACGGCTGATCGAGACCGAGCGCAGCGCCTACCAGCAGATGATGGAGGCCGCGCAGCAGCTCTGGAATCAGACCGTCGGCGCGGCGGCCGGCAGCCAGGCGGTGTTCGTCGACGGTGTCGCAAACCTGTTGGGTCTGCCTGAAGATCGCGAGCGGCTGCGCGAGATGCTGACGGCGCTCGAGACGAAGGAGCGGCTGATTGAGCTGCTGAACGCCTATGTCGACGCGCGGCAGGAGTCCGTCCGCGTCGTATTTGATCTGGAACAGCAGGCGCCCGAGATGGCCGGCCTGGTGCTGATCGCGGCGCCGGCCCGCGTTGCAGGCGAAAACCTGGGGTCGGTTGGCGTGATTGGACCGAAGCGGATGAATTATCCCAGCAACATGAGCGCCGTGGCCTACGTGGCACAGATGCTGGAGCGCGCGTTGATGCCGCGAAGCTCGTAGGCGCATCAGTAGATAGAGAGACATTTGGCGATCGAAAGAAAGACAGAAATTGGCGGATCAACAGAGGTTGGCCATGAGCAACATTCGAGATCGAGCTGCGCGGTGGGGGCGGCCGGGAGTTTTTGGAAAGGACAGACGTATGGCGGAGACAGAAGAGATGCAGCAGGTAGAAGAGGCGCAGGACGGCGTGAACGCGTCAGATGCGCAGGCTGAATCAGCGGCCGAGCAGCCGCAACAGCCAGATCAGCAGGCCGCCGAAATTTCAGCTCTGCGCGAAGAACGCGACGCGCTGAAGGACCGGATTGCGCGCCTGCAGGCGGAGTTCGACAACGCACGCAAGCGCGAGATCAAGGAGCGGCAGGACGCGCGCGACTACGCCGTGCAATCAGCGGTCGAGCCGTTTCTCGGCGTGATGGACAACTTCCAGCTTGCGATGAAGTCGCAGGGATCGGTCGAGCAGCTTCGTGCCGGGGTCGAGCTGATCCTGAAGCAGATGGAGGAGGCGCTGCGCGGTTTGAACGTGCAGCCCGTTGAGTCCGTCGGCGCGCAGTTTGATCCGCGCGTGCACGAGGCGCTGGGCAGCGAAGAGCGCGAGGATGTGCCGGACCATCAGGTCACCGAAGAGATCCGCCGCGGCTACAAGCTGCGCGATAAGCTCCTGCGGCCGGCGCTGGTGAAGATTGCGACCAATGCGAAGCAGGTTAGTGAATAAAGGAAAACAAGCAGAGCACTGGCAAAAAATAGGTTAGCCGCGCGCCGAAACGGCTCGCGAGCGATGATGGGAAGTGTGTAGATGGCGACCGCAACGATGAAGATGGACTATTACGAGGTTTTACAGGTGGAGCGCACGGCGACGGACACGGAGCTGAAGGCCGCGTACCGCAAGCTTGCGATGCAGTACCACCCCGACCGGAATCCGAATAATCCGGATGCGGAGGAGAAGTTCAAGGCCTGCAGCGAGGCCTACCAGGTGCTCAGCGACCCGGACAAGCGCGCCGCGTACGACCGTTTCGGGCACGCCGGTGTGGGCGCTGCGGGTGCAGCGGGCAATCCGTTCGCGGGCGGTCCCTTTGCGCAAGGCGACATCGGCGACATCTTCGGCGACCTGTTCGGCGAGATGTTCAACATGGGCTCGCGGGGCGGCCGTGCCTCGCGAGCGCAGCGTGGACGCGACATCAAGTTCGACCTGCGGCTGGAGTTCGAAGAGGCCGTGTTCGGCATCGAGCGCGAGATCACGATCCGCCGCGCCGAGGCGTGCAGCGACTGCAGCGGCACCGGAAGCGAAGGCGGACGCCAGCCGGAAACCTGCCAGCAGTGCGGCGGACGCGGGCAGATTCGCACGCAGCAGGGATTCTTCTCCGTCGCGCGCACGTGTCCGGTTTGCTCCGGCACCGGCTCGGTTGTTCGTCATCCCTGCAAGACCTGCCGCGGCGACGGCCGCGTGGGGCGCGAGCACAAGATTCTCGTCAAGGTTCCGGCGGGCGTCGAGAACGAGACACGCATCCGTTACGGCGGCGAGGGCGATGCGGGCAAGTGGGGTGGACCGTCGGGCGATCTCTACGTTGTGCTCGAAGTCCGTCCGCACAAGTTCTTCGAGCGCGATGGCGACGACCTGCACTGCGTGATGCCCATCAGTTTCCCGCAGGCGGCGCTCGGCACCGAGCTTGAGATCGAAACGCTGCATGGCCCTGAGACCCTGAAAGTTCCCGAAGGCACGCAGAGCGGCAAGGAGTTCCGCTTGCGCGGCAAGGGTGTTCCGCACCTCAACTCACACGGCCGCGGTGATCTCATCGTCGAGGTCCGCGTGCAGACCCCTGGAAAGCTCACCAAGCAGCAGAAGGAGCTCATGCGTCAGCTCAGCGAGTCCATGAAGGTCGATAACGTGCCGCAGTCGCGGGGGATCTTCGACAAGGTCAAGGAGATGTTCTCGTAACGAGAGGGTAGGTTCGGGCTTCAGCCCGGACTCAGCGGAGGGCGTAGCCTTCCGCTGATTTTGTTTTCGGGTTCATGAAAGCGCGGAGCAGATGCTCAGCGCCGCAATCGCTGCCGTCTCCGCGCGTAGGATCCTCGGGCCGAGCGTCACGTGCTGCCATCCGCTCCCGCTGAACAGCGCCATCTCCTCGGCGGTCCATCCACCCTCTGGCCCAATCGCAAGCGCAATCTCGCCGGTTGCCTCCTTCAATGCAGCGGCGAGGGAATTCTCCTGCTCTGTCTCGGCGAGCAACAGCTTCGTCGGCGCGTTCACCTGTGCGAGCGCCTCCTTCAGCGGCAGTGGACCATCGACCTGCGGCAGGTCGCTTCTGCGCGATTGTTTTGCTGACTCGAGTGCAATCCTGCGCCAGCGCTCCACACGCTTTGCCGCAGCCTGCGCGAGGTGTTTCTCTGTGCGCCGCGCAATCACCGGCGTGATGCGCGCGGCGCCCAACTCCGTCAGCTTCTCGAGTCCCCACTCGTAGTGATCGAACTTGATGACGGCGAGCAGCAGGTGCACCGGAAGTGCGGCTTCGGTCTCCAACTCCTCGCCCAGAGCGAACGTCACCTCCTGTTCGGAGACGTTGACGACGGTGGCACGCCGCAGGAATCCGTTCGCCACCACGTCAAAAATTTGTCCGGGTTGCGCCCTCAGAACGCGCGCGAGGTGGAGCGCCTGATCTCCGGTGAGGGATGCGGTTGTGTCGGTGAACTTGTCGGCGATCCAGCGTCGGCGTGTCATTGCCTCTCAGAATACTGCGAAGTGCAAGTTAACAAGAGTGCGCGGAAACCCGCATGAACACAGGCCGAAAAACACCTCGGGGGACGCTCTTTGTTAGCGTCCCCCGAGTGTGTTGCCTTGGTTTGATGCTTTGCCTTGGTTGCGTTTGCCTGCGCTCCCAATCGATGAACATCATCGACGCTGCAATGCAGCTAACGAAGGTATAGATTTCCTGCGGCTTGTAGTCAAGAGAAAAAAGAAGATTAAGAGCGAAATTTCTGCCCTGCTTTGCACAGCCTCGCGGTCTCTCCATCGGTCTCCAACTTGCTCTCACACTCCGGCGCTCGCGTTCACTCGCGCATCGCGTGCGCGGCCAACGCATCCAAACCACACGTATACTTCGTCGCGAAGTTACGCAGAGGAGAAGCAGCAATGCGGGAAGTTGTCATCGTCAGCGCCGTTCGCACGCCGGTCGGAAAATTTCTCGGCGCACTGTCATCGTTGAGCGCAGTCGAACTCGGCGCCATCGCTGTGCGCGCGGCGGTTGATCGCGCCGGCGTCGATTCCACCAAAGTAGATGAGTGCATCATGGGCTGCGTTCTTCCCGCCGGGCTCGGGCAAAATCCTGCGCGCCAGGCGGCACTGCGCGCGGGCATTCCCGATTCAGTCAGCGCGCTGACGATCAACATGGTCTGCGGCTCCGGGCTTCGCGCCGTCGCCCTCGCGGCGCAATCCATCGCGCAGGGTGACAGCGAAATCACCGTCGCTGGCGGCATGGAGTCAATGTCGAACGCGCCGTACCTTCTCCCCGGCGCGCGCAAGGGCATGCGCATGGGCGACAGCGCCGCAGTCGATTCGATGGTGCGCGACGGCCTGTGGTGCGCGTGCGAGGACTGGCACATGGGCGAGACCGCGGAGCTCGTCGCCGACAAACACGGCTTCACGCGCGAGCAGCAGGACCAGTACGCGCTCGAATCGCATCGCAAGGCGGCGGCCGCCTGGAAGGAAGGCCGTTTCGATGCCGAGATCGTGCCCGTCGAAGTTCCGGGCAAGAAGGGAAGCACCACTGTCACACGCGACGAGAGCGTGCGCGACGACGCGACCATCGAAGCGCTCGCCGCGCTCAAACCGGCCTTCCGCAAGCAGGGCACCGTCACCGCCGGCAACGCACCGGGCGTGAATGACGCGGCCGCTGCCGTCGTCGTCATGTCAGGCGAGAAAGCGCGCGAGCTCAAAGTCACTCCGCTCGCAACAATCCGCGCGCAGGCGACCAGCGGCGTTGCGCCGCGCTGGGTCATGCTCGCTCCCGTCACCGGTGTGCGCCGCGTTCTCGAGCGCGCCGGCTGGGCGCTCTCCGACGTCGATCTCTTCGAGCTCAACGAAGCTTTCGCCGTGCAGGCACTCGGCGTCACAAAGGAACTGGGCCTCGGGCTCGAGCGCGTCAACGTCAACGGCGGCGCGGTCGCGATCGGTCATCCCATCGGCGCCAGCGGAGCGCGCGTGCTCGTCACGCTGCTGCATGAGATGCAGCGCCGCAACGCGCACAAAGGCGTTGCTGCACTTTGCCTCGGTGGCGGCAATTCGGTGGCGATGGCGCTCGAGCGGACTTAGTAACTAAGGCTTGGGCTTCTGCGAATCAGGCTGCTGTTCAGAGCTGCCACTCGGCTGTTGCGCACCGGGAGCAATCGTGTCGTTGCCGTACGTAATCTTGATATTCGAGTGGAAGTTGAACTTCTTGTAGTTCGTAAACTTCACCGTCGCGAGCATGTGCACGTCCTGGCTCACCGCTCCGTTCTGCGCGGCAAAGTGCAGAATGCCCTCTTCCTTCGTGTACACCGGGAACCAGTAGTTCCCATCGATCTGCTGGTAGTAGGTGGTGAACGGCGGGCTCAGGTCCTCATGCCCGCGCCGCGTGTCCTGCGGCACGTTCAATCCGTTTACCAGAACAATCTCATCGTCCTGCTGGTCAACCCACACCTTGCCCTGGAAGTAGCGGTGTCCCTTCACCAGCACCTTGGGCGCGCAGTCGAACACGTACGTATTCAGCTCGTCGACGCGCTCCTTGCCCAGGTAGGTCAGGTTGTACTCCGGAAGCTGCGCCGTCGTCAGGATGAACGGAATGCGCTCTTTCACATCGTTCATGTCGTTCTCGGTCAGGATCACGCGCTCAATCGTGTTCTGCGGCGCAAAGACCACGTGCTCCATGCGCTTGCCCGTCGGGTCGAAGGTGATGTCGGTCACCTGTTCATACTCGCCATCCGGCCGGCCGGTGTCATCGTTGATCGTGTCGATCTTCACTGTCTGGCGAAACTCATACTGGTTGCGCGCCTGTTCGAACTCCGCCTCGCGCTCGCCCATCCTCTGAATAATCTGTTCGACGGTCGTGCCGGTCGGCGCCGAAGGATCGAGCGGGCCGAAGCCCTTGGCGGAGTTCGACTGTGCCGCGCAGGGCGCAGCGGCGGCTGAGACAACAATAACGATGGCGAGAGTGAGCAATCTGCGAGACATTGGCCTGAAGTTCCTACTGTTCTAGACGGTAGGCCGGTGAAAAAGGTTCTGCAACCCCGCCGGCGCTCCACAATAGCCGCTCAAATGCGCCGGCAGGGCATGACCGCGCTACACTTACCCCCGATGCGTCTTCTCGCCGCCCTCCTGTTCGCCGCCCTCACGTTGCCTCTCGCCGCCCAGCAGGCGGTCTCACAAAAGCGCCCCATGACCTTCGCCGACCTCATGGCGATGAAGCGCGTCGCCGACCCGCAGATCTCGCCCTCCGGCAAATGGGTCCTCTTCTCCGTCACGGATGTCTCTCTGGAGAAGAACACGAAGACCAACCACCTGTGGATCGTCCCGCTCGACGGGTCGGCGAAGGAACACCAGCTCACCTTCGGCGACGGCGAATCCAACGGCCGCTTCGCTCCTGATGGCAAATCGATCTCGCTGACGAGGAAGGACCAGATCTACACCATGCCCTGGGACGACGCCGCGGGCACGGTCGGCTCGCCGACACAGGTGACGAAGGTTAATGGAGGGGCCGACGGCGCCATCTGGTCACCAGACTCCAGGCGGCTGATGTTTGTGGTGAGCGTGTATCCCGAATGCTCCGACCTCGGCGACTGGGCGAAAGAAGACGCCTGCAACGCCGACAAGCAGAAGGCCGCCGACGCCTCGCCCGTCAAAGCGCAGATCTGGACGCACCTCCTCTACCGTCACTGGGATCATTACCTCGGCGACCGCCGCAGCCACATCGCCGTGGTCGACGCCGACGGCCAGAACCTCCGCGACCTCACGCCACGTTCGGCGGTAGGCGATGCGGAGACGCCGACGTTTTCGCTCGGCGGCCCGCTCGGCTACGCCTGGGCGCCCGACTCGCACGAGATCGCCTACGAAACCAACCTCGAGGTCGGCTTCGCCAAACCCGGCGTCTTCCCACAGCCCGGCGAATCGACGAATAACGACATCTTTACGCTGAAGCTGGATGAGGCTGGTGCGAAGGCGGTGAAGGTGTCGACGAGCCCCGGGAGCGATGATGGGCCGCAGTATTCGCCGGATGGGAAGTGGCTGGCGTGGCGGTCGCAGGCAAGGGATGGGTATGAGTCGGACAAGTTCGATCTGGTGGTTATGGATCGCGGGACTAAGCAGATTCGAAATCTCACGGCGAAGTTTGACAATTGGGTCGACGAGTTCCATTGGTCTGCCGATGTTCATTACATCTACTTCACTAGCCCTCTACACGGAGAGGAGCCGGTATTCAGAGTCCGCTTGGATGACGCAAGAATTGAAATCTCGGCACTGGAAGGCGAGTATTCGGATCTGCAGCTGGTACGTGATAGATGGACAGGCACGCGAGTCACGGTTCACCACGCAGCGACCATTGTTGCGGGGCAAAACGCCAATGGTGGGTGGACTCCTGTGAGAAACGAACTCCACGTGCAGTCGATTGGATACAGCGAGCCTTCGGTCCTCGCCGATCCCAATAAGGATTTGTTTGCTGACCTTGATCTCTCGAAACTAGAGTCCTTCCATTTCGCTGGAGCGAACGGCACGAAGGTGCAAGGCTTCCTGATTAAGCCGCCGAACTTCGACCCGTCCAAGAAATACCCCGTCAAATTCCTGATGCATGGGGGGCCGCAGACTGCGTGGGGAGATTCGTGGTCGTATCGGTGGAACTGGGAGCTGTTTGCGGCGAATGGGTATGTGGTGATTGGGATTAATCGGCGTGGGTCGACGGGGTATGGGCAGAAGTTTGTTGAGGAGGTTTCGGGGGATTGGGGTGGGCGGGCGTATGTCGATCTGATGAAGGGGCTGGATTATGCGGAGCAGCACTACAGCTTCATCGACAAGGACCGCGAGTGTGCGCTGGGGGCGAGCTATGGCGGGTTCATGGCGGATTGGGTGCTGACGCATACGAATCGGTTCAAGTGCATCGTGACGCATGACGGGATGAGCGATGCCGCGGCGGCGTTCGGCGATACCGAGGAGCTGTGGTTCAACGAGTGGGAGTTCCGGCCGCTGGCGGGCAGTGGGCCGGATGCGGTGGTCGAGCAGACGAAGCCGGCGCATCCGTGGGATTTTTACGGCAAGCCGGAGATGGAGGATCCGTTCATCAAGTGGTCGCCGATGCGGTACATCAAGGATGCGCACACGCCGACGCTCATCATCCATTCGCAGCGCGACTACCGGCTCGACGTCAGCCAGGGCATGGAGCTCTTCACCGCGCTGCAACTCCTCGGCGTCCCGAGCAAAATGCTCTACTTCCCCGACGAAGGCCACTGGGTCCTGAAACCGCAGAACTCCCAGCTCTGGTACAAGACCGTGGACGACTGGTGCGACCAGTGGCTGGGTGTGAACAAGTACGCGAAGGCTGGCCCCGAGAAAAACCCCGCCTCCGCAAAGCCATGAAACCCGGTGCTTTGTACGCCGCGAGTGCATCCACCTGTGAGCTCTACTCCTTTGTTTTGAAGATTTTGCAGCCAAAGCGCACCAAAATAAGGGATTTTTGCACTTTGGTCCAAGCCTAAGTCGTTTCTCCTGAAGATTTTGCGCAAAAACATTGGGGGGTGGGGGGAGGGCCATGCCATTCCAGAAAAAATCCGCCAGAACAAAGCCTCCGCTCAGTGAAACCGAGCTGCTCGACTACGCAGCAAAGTCGCTGGGCGCGAAGATGAAGAGCGAACGCGACTTGAGGCGTCGATTGATGGAACGCGTGTCTCCGGACGAGAGCGGCCGCGAGAACGTCGAGAAGGTCATCGCCAAACTCAAAGAACTCGGCTACTTATCCGATCAGCGCTTCGCCGCCGACTTCGCGCGACTGCGGCAGGAGAACGAGAAGTTTGGGCAGCGGAGAGTGCAGCAGGGGCTGATACAGAAGGGAATCGCGTCGTCGGTGGTGAGTGAGGCGGTGACGAAGCAGTACGAGGATGTGGATGAGGTGGCGCTCGCCCGACAATATATAGAGCGCAAGCGGCTGAAGCAGCCGAGCGGGGATCGCGAGCAAAGGCAGAAGGAGACGGCGAAGATCATGCGGCGGCTGGTTGCTGCGGGCTTCTCCTCGCGCGCGGTGTGGGCTGTGTTGCGTGACTGGGCCGGAGCGGACATTGAAGAGGTAGATGTCGAAGACAGTGAAAAACAAACCGAGTAGCACCGCGCCGCTGCGGCTGATTGCGATTGACTGGTCGGGGCGGATCGATGTGGCCGGGCAGCGGCGGCA
>DASRGC010000074.1:0-2469 GCA_035651235.1 Acidobacteriaceae bacterium | reverse complement strand
CACGCCGGGCCGGAGATCGGCGTCGCCTCCACCAAGGCATTCACCGCGCAATTGACGGCTCTGTTCCTGTTTGCGGTTTATCTCGCGCAGGTGCGCGGCACCATCGATGCCGAACAATCCAAGAAACTGCTCGATGAGCTGACCCGCATCCCGGCCAAGCTGGAGGCGCTGCTCACGCGCGACGAAGAGACCGAAGACCTGGCCAAGGAATACCATCGCGCGCACGATTTTCTCTTCCTCGGGCGTGGCGTCCACTATCCCATCGCCCTGGAAGGCGCTCTGAAGCTGAAGGAAATTTCCTACATCCACGCCGAAGGATACCCGGCCGGCGAAATGAAGCACGGCCCCAACGCGCTGATCGACGAAGACCTGCCGGTGGTGATTCTTGCCACCCGCGACTTGAACGATGGCGGTTCGGTGCTGCGCTACGAGAAGACGCTATCGAACCTGAAAGAAGTGAAAGCACGCTCCGGAACGGTCATTGCCATTGCCACCGAAGGCGACGAGGAAATTCGTGAGGCCGCCGACCACGTGCTCTATGTTCCCGAAGCGCCGGAGCTGCTGGCGCCCATCCTCGAAGTAGTCCCCTGCCAGCTGCTGGCCTATCACATCGCCGTCCGTCGCGGCTGCGACGTGGACCAGCCGCGCAACTTGGCGAAGTCGGTGACGGTCGAGTAGATGTACCGAACCTTTCCGCACGTGGCGGGGTCCGTTACTTCGCCAATTGCCGGAAGCTCTTCCGGCGCTTGCACTCGACGCGGCAGAAGGCCGCAAGCTGTTCGGAAAGTCACGATCGATTGGCAAAAGCTGAATGCCGGCGTCGGTAACTGAGATTGTCATCTCGCTACTTTCCGTAATGCCCAGCCTCTCAGCAACCTTCTTGGGCAGCACAATCCCATAACCCGTTCCAGTCTGTCGCACTCTGACTTTCGTCGCTCTCCGATCGTAACCGCACACTCATCCCATAACGCTCACGTCATAGCAGCCTTCCCGCCGACATCACGCCGCCATTTGCATTTTCCGCCTCACAATGCGACCCTTTTCTGGGAGTTCCTACTCGCCGTCAACCACGGACCATGACAACTCAGCCCCAGGCACAAGCTAGATTTGAAAAAAAGATACTCACCGCACGGCTGACCAAGTCTCTTCTCGTATCGCCCGACTCCAAACACCTGGAATTCAAGGTCAACGAATTGGAGCAGTTTCCATTCAAGGCCGGCCAATTCGTTTCCATCCGCGAGATGCGGCCCGACGGCAAGTGGCACACGCGCGCCTATTCCATCGCCTCGCCGCCGCGCACCGACGGTACCTTCGACATCGTTCTGAACCGGGTGGAGGACGGATTCATGTCGAACTGGCTCTGCGATATCGAGGTTGGCACCAACGTCACCTTCCACGGACCGCACGGGCTGTTTACCCTGCGCGAGCCCAAACACGACGCCGTCTTCATCGCTACCGGCACCGGCATTGCGCCCTTCCGCAGCATGGTGCAATGGCTGTTCGCCGATCCCGAGCGTAATCGCGGCCGGCAGATCTGGCTCGTGTTCGGCACCCGCTACGAGCACGGCATCTACTACAAGGATGAGTTCGAGCAGATCGACCGCGAGCACGAGAACTTTCACTACGTCTGCACCCTGAGCCGCTGCCAGAACGACTGGCAGGGTTGTCGCGGCTACGTGCAGGACCACGTGCGCGAGATTGTGCGCGGCCGTCCGGGCATGATCGCCTACATTTGCGGCCTGAATAACATGGTCGACCACAACCGAAAAATGCTCACCGAAGAAATGGGCTGGGACAAAAAGCAGATCGTCTTCGAACGCTACGACTAGCGCCGGTAGAGTTGTCCGATTCCGGCTGTATCCCGGGCGCCGGCGCTCATCCGTGCTATCCTCCTTGACCGTGCCCTCTGAGGTTTCGGAATGAAGTTTTCGCGTCGCGATTTCATAGCTACTACCGCCGTCACCTCCGCATCACTCGCACTTAACCTCCGAGGACAAGATCAACCCAAGCCGGCGACGGGAACTCCCAAAAAACCCATCATCGTCTCCGCAGCCAACGGCTACAACTATCTGGACCGCGGTTACGCCGTGCTCACCGGCGGCGGCGACACACTCGACGCTGTGATGCAGGTCATCACCGGCCCAGAAGACGATCCCAATGACGACAGTGTAGGACTGGGCGGGCTGCCCAACGAGGACGGCGTCGTCGAACTCGACTCCTGCTGCATGCACGGCCCCACGCGCATGGCCGGCTCAGTCGCCGGCGTTCGTGAGATCAAGAACGTCTCGCTGCTGGCCAAAGCGGTCATGGAGCACACCGGCCACGTAATGCTGGTGGGCGAGGGAGCGCAGAAGTTCGGCTTCGCCATGGGCTTTCCGCGCGAGAACCTGCTCACCGACCGCTCCCGCAAAATCTGGCAACTATGGAAGGAGTTTCATTCCAGCGATGATTGGTGGGGGCCCGGGCTCG
>DASRGC010000073.1:0-96129 GCA_035651235.1 Acidobacteriaceae bacterium | reverse complement strand
ATCAGGGCGCGGGGCTTGTTTGCCTGGAAGGATCTTTCTAAATTCTCAATGGCCCTGACCTGACAATCGCGGAAACCTGCGGGGTCAAGCGGCGGAATGCTCTGCAGGCTTGCGCGGAGCGATTGGGGCTTGGAAAGCCATTCCGCCAGTGTCTCGGCCCGGGGAAAGGTGAAGACTTCGCGCGAACGGGGCTTAGGATCGCGCCCGTCGGTGAAGCGGGTCACGACGCCGGTGCTTTCGTAAACGAAGGGCAAGGCCTTTTCATTCGCAACCCATTTGAGCTTGGCGATTGCGTAGCCTTCCGACTGCTCTTCAACCGTCGTGATCTTATGGCCCCAATCGTCAGGTTTTGCTTCTATGACACCGGCGGCCTGACGATCCACAAACAACACGTAATCGGCCTCGCCGATATCGGTCAGGTATTCGCGCACGGCAATGCCCGGCCCCGCGTTGAAGTTGATTTTGTCTTTATCTTGAACATGCCAGCCAGCCGCGGCCAGTTTCTTATCGATCTGGTCGCGGGCGATTTGCTCGGGGGTTTGGTTCTGCGTTGCAGGGGGCATCGTTCTCTTCAATTTGGTGCCATGGATTCCCAACTGATTGATTGCAGGACAATTCTAACTTTCTTGCGCTAGCCCTGCATGGAAAAGGCTGGGAGTAATCTGCAATTCGCCCGTGCTTTGGTAGCAAAGAGCTTTCGTGGCTGTTTTATCGGATGTGTTGATATTCTATATCCGCCTGAACGGCCATCAGGGAGACTTCCATGCGAGGCGTATACGAGAATCCAGCGGGAAGCGGCATTTGGTGGATTCACTACCACGCGGCAGGAAAGCGGCACCGCGAAAAGGTAGGGCGCAAGTCGGACGCCATCAAGCTCTATCAATCGCGCAAGGCAGACGCTGCGGCTGGACGTAAGCTGCCAGAGCTGCGTAATTCCAAGGTGCTCACCCTGAGCGAGCTGATCGACGACGCTTTGGAGTTTACTGCGCACCATAAGGATCAGCGCGGATACAAGAGTAAGGGTGAGATCGTGCGCGAAGCGTTGGGCGCACGTCCCGCTGCGGAATTGACTCCGCAGGAACTGGAACGCTGGCTTCGTGCTCGCTGCAAGACCGCGGCGACGGCCAATCGGTATAAGGCGTTCATCTCCCTTTGCTACCGCGAAGGCGTGCGGAACGGTAAGGTCTCAGTCAATCCGGCTCGTCTGGTTCGTCAGCGCAAGGAAGGCGCAGGCCGCCTGCGCTTCCTGAGCCGGGAAGACTATGACCGGCTACACAAGGTCATCTCTAAACGCTTCCCAGAGCACATCGCAGAATTCGTCGTGAGCGTGCACACAGGGATGCGCCTCAGTGAGCAGTATTCCTGCACATGGTCTCAGGTGCATTTGGATCGGAAAACAATCGAGCTCACGAAGACAAAGAACGGATCAGCGCGGGCCGTCCACCTCAACTCCGATGCGATAGCAGCTCTTGAATCGCTCAAGCGCCCCAGACAGCATTCTTCCGATCCGGTATTCCCCCGCGAAGGCAGCAAGGGCAGGTTTGATACCCGGTCCTGGTTCCAGCCATGCCTTGAGGAGGCCGGAATCAGTGATTACGTGTGGCACTGCAATCGCCACACGTTCTGCTCGTGGCTGGCCATGGCGGGAGCGAGCATCAAGGAGATTCAGGAAGCTGCCGGGCACAAGACCATCACAATGTCAGCCCGGTATAGCCACCTCTCACCAGCACACCGGTTGTCGGTCGTGGAGCGGATCGCATCCGGAACTAAGTAGCCTTCTAGATTACCTCCC
Organism: Acidobacteriaceae bacterium; assembly: GCA_035651235.1. GTDB lineage: Bacteria > Acidobacteriota > Terriglobia > Terriglobales > Acidobacteriaceae > Granulicella. The sequence goes on along the minus strand of DASRGC010000073.1, from coordinate 94,337 downwards.
GACAGATGGAACCCAGGACCCTAGTGGCTCGAGCCAGTGAAGTGCGTGATCGGCCTCGGCTTGTCGCTTTCCTCTCTCGTCAATGTTCGGGGGTATACGGAGCGATACCATCTTTATAACTGGCTAATCTCGGCATCAGTGGGCATGACCGACAATTGACGCACCTTTCTCCATGAGCGCACTGCCCTGTAATCATCAGTTAAAAGCGAAACTGGTTGGATCGCTGCCTCCGGAGTCTGCGGACCAATGTTCTTGATTCCGGCGTGCGCCAATAGCCACAATTGATCAGGGGAATCGCTTGGATTCGGAACGACCAGGATGGAGAGGTTTCTTCCGCCCTGTCGATAGGGAGTGAGGCTGCAAAAGATGAACTCCAAAATGGAAGATGAACTTGATCGCTTGATCGAAAGAGTTGAATCGGACGAATATGCCCTAGCGGCGCTGGGCATTGAACTGAGGAATGCCGCTGGCACGCCATTCTCAACAGAAGAGGCCCAATCTTTTTCTTCGAGGGCCGTTCCGTTGACAGGACAGGTCGAGCGGACAATGCGGGCGATTTCCAAATTGGCTGACCGATGTGAAGCCGCAAATGTAAAGACCTCCGAGATCAGGGCGCTTAGGGATGTGGCTGTCGAACTAGCGGGGGAGATCGGTTCGCTATCTGCTATTGTCGACATCGCAACTGGCGAACTTCCGGGCTGGGGTAATCCCAATAAGACCCGGAACGAAATCGGCATTGATATCCTGAGGGCGGCGCGCGAGTTACAGCGTCCCGCACTCCATCTCAGCAGGATTCGAGCCATGAAGTCACCAAAACGGTTTGCTGTTGGCGCCTCGATTCGGATAAAGAACCCTGGTATCGAGGGCGTTGTCACGCAGTTGGACAGCGAGAGATCTTCTCTTTCAGAGTATTGGCACACCATCAAAACCAAATATGGAGAGCGACGCGAGCCCGGTTGCAATCTCGAATTGATCGAACCCCCGATTAGTCACGCTTCGACCAAGGAATCCCCGATGCGTCAGACCTTCAATATTCATGGACCTAATGCGCGAGTCAATATCGATAGCATTGACAATTCGACGAACGTGGTTCACCAGCGTGTGCCGTTGTCGGAACTGCGGAAGGCTATCGAATCGGGTGTTTCGGACGGCGCCGAGCGCGCCGCTATTCTTCAAAGACTATCTGACCTTGAGGCGGCAAACGATCGCGAATCCGGAGCTAAGAGGTATCAGGCCTTCATCGCTGCCGCAGCCAACCACATGACCCTCATCGGACCATACCTACCTGCTCTGGGGCATTGGGTGCATAACTTGCTGGTTGCGGCGACATGAATGCCCTTGGCACCTCCGCACGCGTACTCCTTGCCGAGTTGCGCCGTTTCGCTGGCGATCAGCGTCTGGGTGCTCGCATTAAGCCGATAGAATGGGTCGCGATTGCGAAGGAAGCGGGATTGTCGGATCAGTCGCGAAATGAAGCGATCAGGGATCTGCTCAGCAACAAACTCATTGCATTCCAGCCTGAGACGACCCAAATCATAGCGTTTAGTTCAGAGGGAATTGAAGCGGCTGATCAACTGGTCAGAGAGAAGCCGAAACTAGAGGACCCCATTCCCCAAACCCTAGACGCGATTCGTTTCGAGGCCGCATATTGGACAAAAAGCCTGACCACTTGCGACCCTGGATCAAACTGGTGGGAGTGGGTACAAGCAAGGCTCGCCGAACTGCGGCAAGCTGAACAGCGCCTCAACTCAGATACCTTGGCTCTGCCGCTTCGGGTAATCCAAGCAAACTTCTACGGACCCAATGCGCGGCTCAATCTAAGCAGCGTTGACCGATCCTCGAACTCGGCTTCCGAGGTACCTGCTGCAACAGCACAATCAGCAAACCGACATTCCGAGGCGCGGCGCTGCCTCGCGCCCGAGCTACAGCGCACGATCGATCGCGTGCTCTACATCCACGGGAGGGCTCTCGCTAACTTTGTCTCTCACTCGGCGGATACTAAGGTAAAGCCAACTGATCTGAAGCAAGATTTCATTCCTCATTGGCCAAAACTTTATCCCGAGGCGCCACAGGTCCGGGATCTTGCCGAGGGAGATGCGACAGCCTTGATCGCCTACTACGATTCTCTCCATGCGTTGAACGATGACGTTAATGATTGGTGGGGTCGCGAAGGTCAGCTTCCTGTGAACCTGTTCAACACATTTCTGCACAGAGCGTCGAAGTGTCTGAGGCTAGCCCTAATCTGCATCGACAAATTTGAGTTAGAAGCGCTTATTCCTCCCCCTTACGAATCGTGGGGCACCATCTCATTCCGGATAAAACAGGCCATCAAGTCCGAAGAGCACGCTCGCAAAGTTCATTTGGAGAGAACCCAGTCAAACTCTAAGATCTGAAGTCCTATGTTCCTGTTCGTGCGAGTAGGTACTGAAAAATGGGGTTTACGCCCCTGATCTTCTACACGCTGCTCACTGCCAGCCTTGGCACTCTTTGGCTCGATGCGCGCGTTGCCCTGTTCTCAACAATTGAAAGCGAAATTTTCGTATCGCGGTCAATCGCCACTACGCTCGGGTACGACTTGTCTGGTTCCACTGGACCCGACTAGAACCCGGTTTTTGCCAGGAATACCATTTCGAGTCCGTTGCCAGGAGTTGGCAGGTAGTTGGTTGCAGATGAAAGAAACACTATGTAGTGGCCATCTCTGCTGATCTTCGGGTAGTCGTTGACAGCGTTGGATTGATCTGCAAATCCGGTGGCATTGCTGACAGAAACTCTAACTGTGCTTGGAGTACATGCAACTGGCACGCCGAAACAAGTGTCACGAACGAAGATATCTTTCCAGCTATTGGGCAAAAATGTATCTCCTGGTACCAGATTGCTCGCAAGCGAGGCAAATGCGACGAAACGGCCGCTGGCATTGATGCTGGCGTTGTCTTGGCTGGCGTTTGCGATTGATCCATCATTGCCGCGGGACGCTATCACGGTTGACGGACTGCAAGGGGTGGCTGAGCCGTTGCACGTGTCCCTCAGATAGACGTTCCCCAAGCCATTGACATTATCGGTCACCAAGTTCGTGGCCAGTGTTGAGAATGCGAGGAACCGGCCGTCGGAGCTGATCGACGGATTTGAAAAGGTATCGAGTGCACCTCCGTTTGCCAGCGAACCAGCAGTTGAGACATCCTCCTGCAATGTGCTCGCAGTACAGGCCGCAGGTGCTCCAAGGCATGTATCGCGCAGAAAAAGGTCCGGATCACCAGCGTTCGAGCTCGTCGTGGTGAGGTTTTTGGCGTAGGAAACAAACGACACGTAACGACCACCCAGACTCACGTCTTCATATGCGCTCAACTGATTACTGGCAGTGCCGGAAGTTGATTGAGAGACCAGAAGCGTGGATGAGGTGCAACCCGCCGGTGCCCCAATGCAGGTATCAGTCAGATACACGTTATTCGTGCCGGGGGACGTGCCGGTTGAGTTATAGCCCAAATACCTTCCGTCTGGACTGATCGCCGGATTTCCTCCACCTGCGATCTCCCCATCCGGCAAACGCGAGACTAGCGTAGTTGTTGGTACGCACGACGACGCTGCGCCGATACAGGTATCGCGCACGTAGACGCAACTGTTGCCAGCGGCAGCGAAGCAAAATGGAGGCTCGGCGGCGACTATGTTGGAAGCCTGCGAGTCAAAGGCTACATAGCGCCCGTCGTCGCTCACCGAAGAATTACGGCTGTGATTATCGACTGGGTTGCCGGTATAGGTGACAGTGATCGGAATCGTGCTAGGGACACAATTGGTTGGCGCTCCGATACATGTATCGCGTTCATAGATTTGTTGGAATCCGCTCGCAACCCCTGCGCCGAGATTTGTTGCCGATGACTGAAAAGTCACATACCGGCCCGTGGCGCTTATTGAGGGCGCTACCAGGCTGCTCGCGTTCGCCGGAGTGCCGTCCGGTGCCGCGGTTACGAGAGCTACTACACCGGCGCTCGCCGCAGCGGGCGACGCGATTCCAAAGGGGAGAACGGCAGTTGTATATCCCGAGGAGCTGTCATGAATGGAGATAGATACGGTGCCAGGCTGGGCAATCATCGCCGCTGTGACGGTGGCATCCATGTCTGTGCTCGAACCGAATTGCGTTGCGAGACTCGTCCCATTCCATTGGATTACGCTGCTTGCAGTAAACCCAGTACCGCTGACGAGAAGTGTGAAACCCGGTTCGCCCGCGACAACCCACCTGCCGCCAGAATGGGTCGCGTTGTAGGCAGAGACGATCGAGAGGGTTATCTGACTGGATCCGCTTCCGCCGCCTGAACCACCAGAGCCCCCAGATATATTTGGGGAACCCGCGCAACCGCAAAGCGCAGCGGTGCCTATCGCTAGGAACGTGACCAGCAAAAACATGGTCTTGTTCGCCACTCGGCGCGGGTCGTTAGAGGGACGACGCGGGGAGGCAGACGAAAGCCAAAGGGCGCATGCTGTCCTCCTTTTCATGTTCTTCATGACGGTGAGTGTATTGCGTGACAGATTGACAGAGACTCAATTTGTGACACTTCCAAGACTGACACAATTCGTCGCCAGGACGTATTCGGACGTATTGTCGACAATATGGGAGTTTGGCCGTGTAACGAAGCTCAATTGATGCCAAATCGCCAATGCACTCAGCGATCTCATCGAGAGTGGCTCTTTCAACAAGGTGTGTGATCCGTCGGTGGTGTGACGGATGGCATTTGGCACGATTAGGCCATTGCCTCTTGATGACATTCCCCGGATGTCGAGATGATCTGCCGAGGTTCAGGAGTCGGTGTCAAGGCTCTGCGACCGCGAAGCGGCGCGCGTATGCGCGGCCTTGACTCCGATCCGACCTCGGCTACGCTCCGGGAATCCGGAGAATGTCGCTCTCTGCGATTCATCGCAGACCATAGCGCTCGCAGACAGCCATTCGGCCACTTTCGTAAAAACCAACAGCCATCAGAACAGCCACCAACTAAAATTGGCCTCTCGTTTCCGAGAGGCCAATTTCGATCTAAACTCTTTGTTTTGTTGGTGCCGGGAGGGGGGGTCGAACCCCCACGATCGCAAGGATCGGCGGATTTTGAGTCCGCTGCGTCTGCCAGTTCCGCCATCCCGGCGCACCTCTTCGAGTGTACCGCAGTCGGTTGCAGCTACTGAGGTTTCGGTGTGCGCGAGGCGGCAAGCTCTTCGGCACAGGCTACGGCGTGGCGCGCGGCGAGCTTGAGGTTGTCTGCGGCCATCCAGAGCCAGAAGCCGCGTGGGTCGTGCTCAGTCGCAGCCTCTTCGGTGAGCGCCACCGCGATCCCGTGCTCCTCGACGATGCTTTGATTAGTGGGCGCTTCCTCGTGAGGGTTGGTGAGGTGAACCAGGCCGCCGTGGAGTGCGTGGCGAACTGCAGCAGCGTGTGGATTCGTGGGCAACTGCGCGTAAACCGACATCGTGTAAGCGTGAAACACAGGTGCCTGGATGAGTTGGAATGAGATCGAGGAGGCGAGTGCGTCGCCAATGATTGTGTTCAGATCGCTGCGAATCGTCGAGGAGATCTGGGTCATGTCAAGCTTCGCGGATCCGCCGACGGAGACGCGGAGGTTGAACGCGACCTGTGCGTCGTAAACCTCCTGCGGCAGCGAGTGGAAGCCGAGCAGATTGATGGTTTGCTGATGCAACTCATCCAGTCCGCGGCTTCCCTGTTGTGACGCAGGTTCAAGGACCGTTGCGGTTAGGTGCACGTCATTGAATGCTCCCGATAGACGAGAGGCAACGATGCCGAGCATCACGGCTGCGGGATGCGCAGGGATGATGACACCTGCGCTGCTGTTCGCGGCACTCGCTGTTTGGATCCAGGGAGAGCGTACGATGACTCCCGGTTCGTCCTGCAGCGTAGAGGTGAGATCGATGACGGTTGCGCGGGCCGATCGCGCTTCGCGCCAATGTGCGCGCGTGATCTGCGGATCGGCGGCAAAGAAAGCGATGTCGCGGCCTTCGAAAATGTCGGGGGTGAGAGGCTGAATGACGAGCGCTTCGTCGCCACCAGCGACGAGCTGGCCACTCATTTCGGGAGTGTCGGCGAGGCGCAGATCCCATTCGGGATGCGAGCTGTTGAGCTCCTCAATAAGCTCCTTGCCGAGCAGCGTCGAGGCGCCGACGATCACGGCGCGAAGAGTGGTCGCCATCGCTGCTCTCCTTTCGCTTGTTGAATATTACGTAGGTCTGTCGTTAGACGCTATGCGGCCCTGGCGGAGCTGCGACCCCAGGAGTAGGCCAACCGTGCCACAACTCCAGAGACGAGATAGATCATCGCCAGGACGATGAGCGCGTACTGGTGCCACTCGAAGATCACTGCGAGCAGAACGAGAAGCAGAACGAGCAGGCGCCCCGGCCGGCGTGAGCTGAAATCAATCTCCTTGCCGCTCCAGAAGCGCCAGCTGCTGACCATAAGAAAGCCGGTGAAGGCGACAAGCGCGATCCAGAGAGCGGAGAGCCAGACGTCGTGCACGGGTGAGCCGGCCTCAAAATGGATGACTGCGCAGAGGACGCCGGCGCCTGCCGGGATGGGCATTCCGACGAAGTATTTGCGGCCCGGACGGCCCGGATTCCGCGGCTTGGGATCAATGCTGATGTTGAAGCGCGCGAGCCGGCACGCTCCGCAGATGAGGAACAGGAAGCAGACGACAGCACCGAAGTGCTCGACACGATTTTCGATGATGGGATAGCCCGAGGGGACAACCTGGCGCACGCCCCAGAGATAGGCGAGCAGGCTGGGCGCGACGCCGAAGGTGATGACATCGGCAAGCGAGTCGAGCTCGCGGCCGAAGGCGCTGGAGGTGTTGGTGAGGCGTGCGATGCGGCCGTCGAGACCGTCGAACACTCCGGCGAGCACGATCGCGATCGCTGCATGATCGAAGCAGGCTGAGTTGTTGGTGTGGATCCCGCGGATGCTCTGCAGAATGGCATAGTAGCCCATCGCGATGTTGCCCGCCGTGAAGAGCGACGGCAGAACGTACATGCCATGTCGTATTGGGTGGAGCTTCGCGGGCTCGGCGCTCATCCGCGTCCGTCCGTCTGCCCTGCGATGGGAACGATGCCGAGAACAGAAGTTCCGCCCTTCACTCGATCGCCCGCCTTGACGCGCAGGTCGACACTTGCGGGCAGAAGCACGTCACAACGCGAGCCGAACTTGATCATGCCCATGCGCTGGCCGCGTTCGACGCGTTGGCCCACCTGCAGATTGCACACAATGCGGCGAGCGAGCAGGCCGGCGATCTGTTTGAAGCTGATGCTGTAGTGCTCGTTCTCGATAGTGACGAGGGTCTGCTCGTTGTGCACGGCGGACTCCGGCTTCAACGCGTTGAGGAAGTGGCCTTCACGATACTCCACCAGGCTGACGACGCCTTCAGAGGGCACACGGTTCACATGGACGTCGAAGACATTGAGGAAGATAGTCACGCGAACGCGGCTGCCTGAGGTGGTCTCGATCCAGTCGGCCTCTTCAACCTTGCCGTCCGCCGGCGACACAATGATGCCTGCGCCCTGTGGGATGGTGCGCGGTGGGTCGCGAAAGAACCAGAGGAAGAAAGCCGCAAGCAGAAGCGGAATTAACGTCAACGCAAAGATGTGCGTCGAGAACCAGACGATGATTGCGACGACGATCAGCGCCAGCCCGTAGAAAAGCCCATCACGCACCATAGCCACACGATTATACCCGCCATGGCTGGGCCATTTGAGCACCCGAGAGGAGCATTGCCTAAAGGACCATTGTCATCACGAGTGCATCCTCTTCAGGATCTCGATAGTAACCGCGTCGTACGGCGTTCTTTTGAAAGCCGAGCGATTCATACAGAGCGCGCGCGGGGAGGTTTGAGAGGCGCACCTCGAGCGAAGCTTCCATTGCATGGCGCGCGCGTGCCCAGTTGAGGAGGTCGGCGCAGAGCTGACGGGCGATGCCCCGCCGCCGCCAATCGGCGCTGATGGCGAGGCTCTCGATCTCTGCAGTGTCTGCTGCAAGACCCACTACACCAAGGCCGACGCACTCGTTTGCGGACTCGGCGATGAGGACCAGGCGTTGTGCTCCCGTGCCGGCAGATTCAAGAATCTTCTGCCAGGTTGACGACGACCATCGCGGTGCGCCGGGAGAATTCTCGCCGAGCGCGAGAAGCCGCTGCAGATCGGTTGAATCCGCAGGGCGAAGGACGATGCCGGGCGGCGCCATTAGTCCTGCTTCGCCTTGGCTGTCGGGGAGTGTCGCGGGCGAGTGTAGATTTCACTCTCCAGCAAGACGTAATTTGCATCGGCAAGAACGACGTTCGTTCCGCCCGCGGCAACGCAGCGCTCTACTGGATGAAGAAGATCGATGGGACGAAGCTCGCGGATGACGGGAGCCAGGCGAGCGAGCAGTTCCGCGCAGCGCTTCTCCGCAACGACGATCGGCGCGCCGGCGGCGGTGCGTTCGAATTCTTCGAGCGTGGCAAGCCACTCGCGCGCAGGTTCGGTGCGGCGCTGCTCGCGAACGTAGAGCGAACCGCGTCCGGCGTCCAGTACAGCGAAACCTGCGTCGAGCTCTGCGGCCTCGGCGAGCATTTGAAGCCGCGAGATGCTGGCGAGCGGAATGCCGGTGACTTCGCACAAACCTTTCGCCATCGCGAGACCCGTGCGCACCCCGGTGAACGAGCCGGGCCCGGAGACCACGCCGATTCCATTGAGATCGCGAACCGTGACGCACGAGATGGAAAGCATGCACCGGAGCTTCGGCAACAGCACCGCGGAAGCGGAGCGCAGTGGAAACTCCGTGCTGGCGAGAATGCGACCGCCGTGCGTCAACACAGCGCCCGGCGCATCGCCGACGGTGTCGAGCAGCAACAGTGTGCTACCTGCGGTCATTGTCCTCAGGATATCCTTGGCCGTGTGGTTCAAGCGTAAAAGCAAACAGCCGAGGCAGGTTTGCCCCGGCTGTGTGACAAAAGCATTCGCGCCGATCAATTCACCGACGCGAGAACCTCTTCGCGAATCTCTTCGTCCTGCACGGTCTCCTGGTTCGTCTGTGGCAGGGCAACAGCGAGCACGTCCTCGATGCGCGAGGCATAGTGAATGACGACGTTGTCGATCTGGTCGGCGGCGAGATCCTCTTCGACATTGGTCTTCACCTCGATGGGAAGGATGACGTCGCGAACGCCCGCCCGTTTGGCGGCGAGGAACTTCTCCTTGATGCCACCGACCGGAAGGACATTTCCGCTAAGCGTGATCTCACCGGTCATGGCCAGCAGCGGGCGAACAGGTTTGTCCGTCAGCAGGCTGACGAGAGCCGTCGCCATCGTGACGCCGGCGCTCGGACCGTCCTTCGGGATTGCCCCCGCGGGCACGTGGATGTGAATGTCCGTGTCCTTCAGAACATCCTCATCGAGCCCCAGAGATGCGGCGTTGGAACGCACCCAGGTGAGCGCGGCCTGCATGGACTCCTTCATGACATCGCCGATCTGCCCGGTCATGGAAAAGTTGCCCTTCCCCTTCATCCGGTTGGCTTCGATGAAGAGGACGTCGCCTCCGGCCGGCGTCCAGGCAAGACCCACGGCGACTCCGGGACGCTTCGTGCGCTCGGCGATCTCGGTATCGACCCGCACCTTGATGCCCCCGAGGAATTCGTGCACGATCTCCGGCATGACGACGAGCTTCTCACCCTTCTCGAGGTCGAGTTGCCCTTCAGCGACGCGGCGCGCGGTCTTGCGAGCGATGGTACCAATGAGTTGCTCGAGCCGGCGGACGCCAGCCTCACGCGTGTAGTGACGCGCGATGAGAGCGACGCTCTCGGTCGGGAACTCAATCGCCTCCGGCGTGATGCCGTTCTCCTTAATCTGGCGCGGAATCAGATAGCGCTCCGCGATGTTGACCTTCTCCTCCTCCGTGTAGCCGGTCAACTCGATGATCTCCATGCGATCGAGCAGCGGCGCGGGTATCGTGTCCAGCTGGTTGGCTGTGCAGATAAACAGCACGTGGCTAAGATCGAACGGCTGATCGAGATAGTTGTCGCGGAACGTGTTGTTCTGCTCGGGATCAAGCGTCTCGAGCAGCGCGCTCGCGGGGTCGCCGCGGAAGTCGCGTCCGAGCTTGTCGATTTCGTCCAGCATGAAAACCGGGTCGCGAACCTCGACACGCTTCAAGTGCTGGATGATCTGGCCAGGCAGAGCGCCGATGTACGTGCGGCGATGCCCGCGAATCTCCGCCTCGTCATGCATGCCGCCGAGCGAGATGCGCGAGAATTTGCGGCCGAGTGCCCTGGCGATCGAGCGGCCAAGCGAGGTCTTGCCGACGCCGGGAGGCCCGACGAAGCAGAGGATCGGGCCTTTCATGTCGGGCTTCAGACGCCGCACGCTCAGGTAGTCCAGGATCCGGTCCTTCACCTTCTTCAGGCCGTAGTGATCCGTGTCGAGAACCTCCTGCGCCTTCTTGATGTCGACTTCGCCGGCGGAGTGTTTGGACCACGGAAGAACCGCAAGCCACTCGACGTAGTTGCGCGTGAGTGAGTAGTCAGCTGCGGCAGGGTTCATACGGCTCAGCCGATTCAGCTCCTTGAGCGCGTCCTTCTTGACCTCCTCCGGCATGCCGGCGGCTTCGATCTTTTCCTTGAGCTCCTGGACGTCCTTCTGGGTCTCGTCGACATCGCCGAGTTCCTTCTGGATGGCCTTCATCTGCTCGCGAAGGTAGTAATCGCGCTGCGACTGCTGAACCGAGTCCTGAACCTCGCTCTGAATCTTATTGCGAAGCTGCTGGACCTCGATCTCTTTCGCGAGATGGCTGTTCAGCTTCTCGAGGCGCGTTTTTACATCAGCCGTTTCGAGCAGCTCCTGCCGTTCGGCGGTGGTGAGAAACGGCAAACTGGAAGCAATGAAATCGGACAGACGGGATGGTTCCTCGATATTGATCGCGATCGTCTGCAGGTCGTCCGACAGGGTCGGCGACGAGGTGACGATCTCGCGGAACTGGCTGACCACGTTGCGCTGCAAGGCCTCAAGCTCCGCCGAATCAGGCGGAACGGTCTCGTGAACTGTCTCGTACTCGGCCGTCAGGAACGGCTGCACCTGCGTGAAATTGGTCAGTTTCACGCGTTCCGTGCCCTCAGTGAAGACAAAGAGGCTCTGATTCGGCATTTTAACGACCTTATGAACGGTCGCTCGTGTGCCTATAGAATGCAGGTCGGTCCCGAGAGGGGCATCCTGGCGGGCGTCGCGCTGCGCGACCACCAGAATCGTCTTCTCCTCGCCCAGAGACTGGATGAGCTGAATAGAGCTCTCACGACCTACGGTCAGGGGCAGAACGGCGTGAGGGAACAGAACCGTATCTCTAACAGGAAGCACGGGATACGAAGTCCCGTCCACCTTTCCCTCACCTTCTCTTTCGCCCGTCGGCCGGATTACGCTCACAAACTCGTTTGGCATCTTTAGTGTGTCCTTATCAACTTTCATGCATAGGATGCACTAGACCCTGCCTCGGTCGCAAGATCTGGATACGCCTACGTAAGCCCCGGCCAACCCGTTCCCCAGCTCGATTCGGGGGGTGTTTCCTAAGATGTCGAAGCCGGACCTCACGTTCACACCTCGGGATACACCGTGAGCTGGATGGTCCCGAAGGTGTGTCGGTTCCGGCGATTGTCGGGGTGAACGTCACGTTGTTAGCAAACGACGTTCCCCCGGTCGGCTTCAGCTTCGGCGCCGCGCCAAAACTCCGCGTCGAGCAAGAGGTGTTGGCCAGCCGATTGGCGTCGGACCTTAGCCGGAATCTTATATTCCACCCTCGCAATAGACCGGGTTTGCGAGTTCGACATCGGTTAACCGCATTGCACCCGCGCTCCATCCCCGATACGCTGGGGGTCACGGCCATTCAAGCGGGGATGGTGAAATGGCAGACACGCAGGTCTTAGAAGCCTGTGCCGTAAGGCGTGAGGGTTCAAGTCCCTCTCCCCGCACCAAGCCGCAGGATATTGCATGAATCAGCCCAATTCGCCCGACAACCCGCGCATCCTCCTCAAACGCACCGCAGACTATCGCGATTCCTATGCGAACAGCGTGCAGGTGCGCCTGTCCGTATGGGATTTCCTGCTCGTCTTCGGCACTCTCTCGCCACAGACACCGGAACAGGTCGAGATTGAAAACTTTCAGGGCATCTATCTCAGCCCGCAACAGGCCAAGGCGCTGCACAATGTTCTTGGGATGAATCTCGCCCAATACGAGCAGACCTTCGGCCCCATTGCGCTCGAGCCCTCGCCTGCAAGCAACGCGCGCTTTGCCACTCCTCCCGGCGGTCCGGTTCACTAGCCCGCAGTGAACGCGCGCACGTCAGGTCCCATCACCGACCGCATCGCAGAGCTGCCCTCCTGGCTGCTCTGGTTTCTGCTCTTCGTCTGCGTTGCGCTTGCCCATCTGACACTGCTGCGGCTTCCCTACTACTGGGACGAGGGCGGATACTACATCCCCGCCGCGCTGGACTTCTACCATCACGGTTGGATCATCCCGCAGTTCACCAATGCGCATCCCCCGCTGCCGAACATCCTGCTCGGCACCTTGTGGCACATCGTGGGCCTGCATATCCTTGCGACCCGGCTGGCTGTGTGCGCTGTTGCCGCCGCGGCGCTGACCGCGATCTTCCGACTCGCGCAGCGCCTGCTGGATTCCCCCGCGGCGATCAGCCTCACGCTGATGATCGCCGTCTACCCGATCTGGTTTGCGCAGAGCACACTCGCGCACGCCGACATCTTCGCGGCAGCATTCACGGTTTGGGCGTTCGCCGTCTACCTGCCTGCGACGAGCTCGCAGCTTCCCACCGGAACCGAGCACAATCAGCGCCGCAATCGGATCGCAGTGGCTGTCCTGTTCTCCCTTGCAGCGCTCTCCAAAGAGACGGCGATCGTAGAACCCGCCGCGCTGATCGCCATTGAGGCCGGTCGCTTCATCGATCAACGCCGCTCACCCACAGAACGCTGCGAACGCGTTCGCTGGATAGCCGCTCTGGCTGTTCCCTTCCTTCCGCTGATCGCGTGGTACGCCTATCATCGCGCCCGCACCGGCTTCATCTTCGGCAATCCCGTCTACCTGCGCTACAACGCCACGGCAAATTTCACGGCGGCACACATCCTCACGTCGCTGCGATATCGCTTCCTGCACCTCGTCTGGCAGCGCAACATATGGCTGCCCATCCTGCTCGCAGTCGCCTGCCTGCTGCTATCGTCTCGTCCCCGCAATCAGGTGCAGCCGCTAACCACCACAACACGGCTCACCTGCGCGCTACTGATTCTCGCCAACTGGATCGCGTTCTCGGTACTGGGTGGCGCGCTGCTCACGCGCTATCTTCTGCCCGTGTACCCCATAATCCTTCTGCTCTGTGTTGACACATGGCGCGAGCGCACAGCCTGGCTTCCATGGCTTACCGCTGCGACCGCAGCCATGTTCCTGACCGGCCTCTGGATCAATCCGCCGACAGCATTCGCGCCTGAGGACACGCTGGTTTATCGCGACATGATTGTGGTGCACCAGGAGGCCATAGCGTTTCTGAATCAGCATTATCCCGACGCAACGGTGCTGACTGCCTGGCCTGTGTCCAACGACCTGGCCAATCCGGAGCTCGGGTACACGTCGCGTCGAATACGAGTGACTCCGGTAGAAGACTTCTCGCTAGCCGAAATTCAAAAGGCGGCGGAACACCCGGAGAACTTCGATACTGCAATCGTCTTCACGACGCACTATGTCGCCCCGAGCTTGCAACGATACATCCTGTCCCACCCTGCCAGTCGAATCGGCCGCGCCTTCACGACCAACCCTGACCTCTCGCCCTCGGAGATCGCCGCTCTTCTGCACGGGCAGATTGTCTGGAGGTCGCCGGACCTCGATGGTGAGTGGGCGGTTGTGCTGCGCTTCAACCGCAGTTATGAAGCGAAAGCAGCACAACCAGATTCGCAGTTGAGCGCTTTAGCTTCCTCCGGTCTCGTTCCACAGAAACGTTAGCTCATCCGTAGTGTCGTGGATTCCCTGCTCCACGCTGACGCCCGCGCTGTGTCCGGCGCGCGTGTCGTAGTGCAGCAGCACCGGCCTGCGCTCAGCTTCGGGTTCATCCATCACCGTCGCCTGCATAGCCGCAGTCATCTTGCGCGCGTGCAGCGGAGCTACCCGCGTGTCGCTGTCGCCGGAGAGGAACATGATCGCCGGATATTGCACGCCCTGCCGGATATTCTGATACGGCGAATATTTCAGGATGTATGCGGCCTGATCGGGCTTCTCCGCAGATCCGTACTCCGTTGTCCACCAACGTCCGACGAGGAACCTCTGATAGCGGCTCATGTCGAGCAGCGGATAGCCGCACAGGATAGCTCCATACAGATCCGGCCGCTGCGTCATCGATGCACCCATCAGTAGCCCGCCGTTCGAGCGCCCTGTAATCGCCAGCCGCTCACGCGTCGTGTAGTGGTTTTTCAGCAGATACTCTGCCGCAGCAAACCAGTCGTCGAACACGTTCTGCTTGTGCTCGAACATCCCCGCCTCGTGCCAGGTCTCGCCGTACTCTCCACCGCCGCGCAGATTGGGAAGCGCAAAGAATCCTCCCTGCTCCATCCACCACGCGTACTCCGCGCTGAACGCAGGCGTCTCGGAGATGTTGAAGCCGCCATAGCCCGTCATCAGCAACGGGGCCTTGCCATCCATCGCGAGTCCTTTACGGCCCGCTACGAACATCGGCACGCGCGTTCCATCTTTCGACGTGAAGAAGACCTGATGCACCTCGTACTGGCTGGAGTCGAACGGCACTTTAGGTTCCGACCAGACCGTGCTCTCCTTCGTCGCCACGTTGTATTCATAGATGGTCGGCGGCACCGTGAACGATGAGAACGTGTAGTAGCCGGTGTCGGAGTCCTCGCGCCCCTCCACAATGCCGCCCGTGCCGATCGTCGGATACTTGATCTCGCCGATCTCCCTGCCGTGCAGCGAGTAGATCTTCGTCTCCGTCTTCACATCGTTCAACCTGCCGACGAAAAACACCCCGTCCACAATCGACACGGCACGAATTGGACTCTTGCTCTCGGCAATCACAACCGGCCAGCCCTTCGTCGAGGGGTCGCCAAAGCTGGCGCGCAGTATGCGTCCGTTGGGCGCATTGAAATCCGTGCTGACGAACATCTCGTCGTGGTACATGTGAAGCTGAAAGCGCGAATCCACACCATAGACCAGCGGCTCCAACTGCGAGTTCGGCTTGCGAAGGTCCTTCAACAGAATGTCCTCGCGTGTTGCCGGCACTCCATGGCTCACCGAGATAATCAGCCAGTGGCCGTTCTCGCTCACCCGGCAATTGATCAGGTCCAGCGGGCCAAGCATCTCGCCTTGAAAGGTCCCGCCGAAGATCTCCGTGTCCTTATCCGTCGGCGTTCCGACGGTGTGCTGAAAAACCGCCGCCGTTCCGTCGCTCATTACCTTCGAGTAGAAGAGCGTCTTCGCATCCGGCGTGAGCCCAAATCCGCTATACCTTGCCAGCGGCAGCTCATCCTCAATCTCTGCACGCTTCGGCACATCGTAGAAGTGAATCGTCTGTTCGTCCGCGCCGCCGTGACGAACGCCGTAGACCAGCAGGTCGCCCTTACGTGAGATCGCCGCAATGTTCACGGACGCATTCGCGTCCTTGCTTAGTGTTCGTGCATCGATCAGCCGCACATCACCGCGCTGCACCCACGCCCCGCCCTTCACTTCAAACCGCAATGGCCGCATGTAGATCGACGCCTGGTTCTCTTCCGCGAGCCGGCGCGTGAAAAAAAGCAAGCCACTCCGCTCCTGCGGCATGCCGATCTGATCCACGCGGCTCAACTGCGTCAGCCGTTTCGAAATGCGTTCGCGTAGACCGCTCAGCTGCGCAAAGTAGCTATCCGTATAGGCCATCTCGGCTTTGAGAAAGGCTCGCGTCTGCGGAGAGTTCTGGTCCTCGAGCCACCGATAATTGTCCGTGATCGGCTGCCCGCCGACGACATCCGTCACCGGCTCAATGGCCACCTCAGGCGGAGGGCCAAGCTCCACACCGTTTCGTCCGTGAATCGCGGCGGCTCCGCCGACCACGCCCACACCCAACGCGCCAGCCCAAAGTGCTGCACCCAGGCCTCGCAAGTTCATCGTGCCTCCTCGCGAATTTACCCTTTAGCTTAGACCACGACAGCTTCCGTTTATTGCATCCGAAGTCAGAAAAGGAACACCGCGTACCTCCGCACGAAGCCGTACACTGGTGTATCTGGACACATGAGACGTCTGCTCTCCATCCTGCTGCTCGCGGCGTTCGCGCTTCCGTTGGTTGCGCCGGCGCTCGCGCTCGCGCAGGATCCGGACGCCGGCCTTCCGGCGTGCTGCCGGCGTCATGGCCGGCACCACTGCGCGATGCTGGAGCGGCAGAAGGATCCATCAGCGCACCAGGTCGGCGCAGTCTGCCCTGCGTGGCCGCAACGCGCGGTTCCAGCCTGGGTTGTCTCCCATCCGTTCCTCGGACGCGTGCCGCGCTCCGGAGTTTCTCTCGACAGAATCATTGTCACCGCCGCGACGCTTGACGCGCATCCGCTCCAAACCGGCGAGCGCCTGCACCCCAAGCGCGGCCCTCCCACAGAGTCCCTTCCCTTCGCATAGCAGCACTTGCACGCGGCTTCGCGTGCACGCTGTCCCTTATCCGCTCCAAGCAGCGCCAGACCGGCGCCGGAATCGCATGCGAAAAACATTCCATCTCTGCTCTTTCTTTCTTCTTTTTAGCGCTCTCTGCGCGCGTGCCACCGTGTTCGGCGGAGTGCACGGCATCGTGCATGACCCGCAACATCGCCCCATTCCCGGCGCCTCCATCGTTCTCCGCGCTGCTCACTCGGATCTGAAACTCTCTGCTTCCTCGGATCAGTCCGGCGAATTCAACCTGCCTGCTGTCCCGCTCGGCGACTACACGATCGCCATCGCCAAACCAGGTTTTGCAGCTCTGCATGAAACGGTCACGGTCAGCAGCGACTCGGCGCCGGTCTTCCACTACATGCTCTCCGTGGCCTCTGTGAATCAGGCAGTAAGTGTCTCGGCCATTCAGGACGCAGCCAATGTCGATTCTGTAACGCCAGAGACACAGATCAACCGCGTCGACATCGCGCGCACCCCGGGCGCCGACCTCACCAACTCGCTCGCGATGATCACCGACTTCGTGCCCGGCGCGTATGTAACCCATGACATGCTGCACGTGCGCGGCGGTCATCAACTCTCCTGGCTGATCGATGGCGTGCAGATTCCCAACACAAACGTCGCTTCCAACATCGCGCCCGAGATTGACCCCAAGGACATCGATACGCTGGAGGTAAACCGCGGAAGCTACAACGCCTCCCTGGGCGACCGCACCTACGGCATCTTCGATGTCGTTCCCCGCACCGGCTTCGAGCGCAATCGCGATGCCGAGCTCGTTTTATCCGCCGGCAACTTCTATCAGACCAACGACCAGCTCTCACTGGGCGATCACAGCGAGCGCTTTGCCTGGTACGCGAGTGTGAACGGCAATCGCACCAGCGACGGTCTGCAGCCTGCGACCTCTTCACCAGTCCACGACCTCGACAGCGGCTACGGAGGCTTCACTTCACTCATCTTCAATCCTGATCCGGCTAACCAACTCCGCTATGTCGGCCAATTGCGCACTGACTTCTACCAGGTGCCTTACGATCCCGACGCGAACGACTGGGAAAATCAGCTCTACGACTCTAGTTCGGTGCGTGATAGCGAACGCGAAACTGACAGCTACGGCGCCTTCACATGGCTGCATACCTTCAGCGTCAACACCGTGGCGCAGGTCTCGCCGTTCTACCACTACAACCGCACGAACTATCAGCCGAATGCGAATGATCTTCCCAACGCAACGACCGCAATCCAAAGCGCCCTGTACGAAGGCGGCCAGGCCAGCTTCTCGACCGCCTTCGCTCGCAACATGCTGCGAGCCGGCATTTACGGCTACGCGCAGCATGAGAACGATCTTTTTGCCGTCGCGTTCAACGACGCCAGCGCGAATAACTTCTCTGTCAATCCTGTCGTCAACGGCGCAGTGGAAGAGACCTACATCGAGGACAACTTTCGTCCGACGAATTGGCTGACGCTGATCGGCGGCGAGCGCCAGACGCACTTCTCAGGAGCCGCCAGTGAAAACGCAATCTATCCACGTATAGGTATCGCGCTGCAGATCCCTAAGCTCAATTGGGTCTTCCGCGCATTCTACGGCCACTACTATCAGGCGCCGCCGCTGACCAGCATCAGCGGCCCCGCGCTGGAATATGCCCAAACCAGCAACGCTACCTACGTGCGGCTCAAAGGCGAACGCGACGAAGAGCATCAGTTCGGCGTGCAGATTCCATTCAAAGGATGGCTGCTGGACGCGGACACCTTCCAGACCAGGGCCCGCAACTTCCTCGACCACAACAACATTGGCGAATCCAGCGTCTTCATCCCAGTCAGCGTGCAAGGCGCGCTCATTCAGGCATGGGAGCTCACCCTGCGCTCGCCCCACTCGTGGCGGTTCGGGCAGATCCACCTTTCGTACTCCAACCAGATCGCACAACAGATCGGCGGCATTACCGGAGGCCTGGTCTGCTTCGACCCGGACAACTCCGGCGTGTGTGGCGTTCCGCCGGGCTACTCGCCCCTCGATCACGATCAGCGCAACACGCTCAACCTGGGCATGAATGCAACCCTGCCGTTCCACATGTTCGGAGCCTTCAACATCTACTACGGCTCCGGCTTTTCCAACGGCTACACCGATCCGCCATCGCCTTACAGCGGCGACTATCTTCCTTCACACACCACGGCAGACCTTTCGCTGGCGCGCGACTTCGGCGAGAAATGCACCGTCTCAGTGAATGCACTGAACGTCAGCAACACGCGCGTGCTGCTCGACAACAGCCTCACCTTTGGCGGCTTCCACTACAACCAGCCGCGTCAGCTCTATGGTGAAGTTCGCTATCGATTCAAGTTTTGATCCAATCAGGCTTTTAGAAACGCAGTCCATTCGTCAGCTTGCCGCGCTGCGCGTTCCAGCGGCTTGCGATACACGTACGCATGCCGACCGAGTCCATAGAAGCTCTTCACGATGTGCGAACGCTCGTACCCTTCGCGCTCATAGAACGCAATCGCTGCCTCATTCTCAACCCACACATGCAGTTCCACCGCCTCACAGCCAACTTCAAGCGCCTGCTGCTCGATGCTCTGGATCATCTGTCGAGCCAGTCCCTGCCGCCGGTACGCAGGAGCAACATCCAGCGTAACCACATACGTGACCAGTCCCTTGCGCGCTCTCTCCACATGAGCAATGCAAAATCCGGCGATCTCGCCAGTCGCTTCATCTTCGGCAATCACCGTCAGCGCATTTCTCGCTTCGGCAAACTGCTGCATGGCCCGCTCTGAGAACCGGAACGGCTGCGTAAAGCACACCTGATCCAACGCAAAGATGGACCTGAGATCACTGCTGCTGTATTCGCGCAAACGCATGACCGTTCAGCTTCAGCTACGCCGCGGCGTTGCGGCGCCGTTCCCCGAACTGCGCCCTGCCCGCTTTGAAGGAGGATGCGTCCTTTCGTTCGATTCGATCTCGTCCGTATCGCTCGTCAGGTGCTCCTCCACATGCTGCAGATGCCGCCGCATCGCGCGCCGAGCCTCATTGGGATCGCGCGCCGCTATCGCCTTGAAGATCGCCTCATGATCCTCGAGCGCCGCCGCCTGGTGCTGTTCGAGGCCCGCCCGCTGACTCAGCCGGTGGTACATCGGCGCGAACATCCCCGCCCAAAGCCCGTTGATGATGCTAGCCAGCACGCTGTTCTTTGCAGCCTCACCAATCGACACATGAAACTGCCGGTCCGACACCTGCGCATTGATCTTGCCATCGACCATGCGCCGCATCTGCTCCAGCGTCTTCTCAATCTTGTTCAGATCACCCGCCGACGCATACAGCGCCGCATCCGCTGCCGTTTCGCCTTCAATCAATAAGCGCGCGCGCAACAACTCGAAAGGTCCCGGGCCGGAGTCCAGCACCAGCGACATCGGGTTCACCGCCTCGCGCACATACGCGCCCGATCCGCTGCGGATCTCCAGCTCTCCGGCGATCTCGAGCGCAATCATTGCCTCGCGAATCGTCGGTCGGCTCACGCCGCATACCTTCGCGAGGTCAATCTCTCCAGGCAGCCGCGCCCCCGGATGAAGATTGTTCTCTGCGATATAACGCGAGATACGTCCGGCAATCTCCTGATACCTGCGGTGGGTCTTCACCATCGGGCAGTCTTCCAGCTCCTGCAGCTTAGTCTTCGCAACATGGTACAGCCGCGCCATGCCATGCGAGAAGAACTTTGAAAAACGTTTGTCGAGCTAGAAGTTGAACGCGAGCCCGGCCTGAATCGAACGCGGCACCTGTGCCAAAAAGAGCGTATGCCCATCCGGCGCCAGAACCGGCTGATATCCCTGCTCCAGCAGATTCGTCGCCTCCACTACGGCATCCATCCCATTCGGCAGGAAGCGTCCGCACGCCAGCCGCTGCCGCACATAGAAGGTCAGGTACGCTCCATTCGGATCTGCGTTGTACGTATTCACCTGGGTCAGCGTGTCCTGCGGTTGCCAGCGGTACTCGGCGCGCACATTCGTGCCCGAACGCACCACCTTCCCATTCAGCATCACGGTGACAGCTTGCGCCATTTGCGCATGCAACTCCGCGGCTGCCTGCGTCAGCGCAACCAGATCCCTCTCGCGCTCCATCGCCGTCCCAAGGTCGTACTGAACCGACGCCTTCAATAGCGGCGTCAAACTCTGTTCCAGTTCCACACTCATGCCGCGCCCCGCAAAGGAGCCCGTGGCCAGCTGAAACGTCCCCGTCACCGGATCCGCGACCAGCGCCATTCCGTGCTCAGCCTTCATGTCCAGCACGCCGCTGCCGCCAACCGAATCCTCGTTCACCCGGTCCACGTACCCGGACGCAGTCATCACGCGGCTTCCCATCTTCCTGCTGACGCTCACCTCATGATGCATGCCGCGCCCCGTCAGAGGACGTCCTTTAGCATCCGCCAACAATGGATTCACCGGCTTCAGCCGGTCGAGGTCATCCGCGCTTTGCAGCTCACGCCCGCTCGCATACCGGTAGACCACCAAAAGGTCATCGCCTGGCCGCACGGAGACCCGAAGATAGGGCTCGGCATCCATCATCGTCGAGGCCAGCCGCTCGGCAGCCACGAGCGTCCCGGCGTCAATCATCACCGCATCGCCCATTGACATCTGGTGCGCGCTGGCCATCCGCAGCACGCCATACCCGGCGTTTCCGCCCGCAGCCGTCAGCTCCGGATGCGTCTGCATCGCCGCGACCAGACGCGTGCTGCCAAACTGCGATCTCTTCTCATATCCGGCGCTCACATCGGCCGAAAAGCGCGGACTCACCATAGATCCCAGGTCCGCAATGTCCGCCCGCATCACCGCGCTGTCGCCGTTCTCCAGCGTCCGGTTGATCATCAGCACCTGGTGCAAGCCGCCCTGACCGAACGCTCCATCCCCATTCGTCACTTCGACCCTGCCCTGCGAAACGACCCGGCGCGCTTCCACCCCGCTTGAGGACACCTCCTGCCCGTTCTCGTCGGTCAGGCGCAGCAACGGACGGCTCGCCGTCGACCGCAGCGTCCACTTCCAGTCATCTGCAGGCTCACCTGCGCGGCGACCCTGCGTTGGCAGCCAGTTTGCCGCCTCGTAGAGGGTGGTCATCGTCAGGTTGATCACCGCCTGCGCCCCGGCCTGCAAACGCAGATTCCCGCGCGTCACTGGCACGAGGAACGCCGCAGACGCTCGAAGCTGGTATTTGCCGGGAAGAACTGCGGGGATGATGTAGCGCCCGTGGTCGTCGGTCAGCGCGGACGCCACCATCGTGGCATCGGCGGTCAGCAGCTCGATCAGCGCGCCCATCTGTGGCGTGCCGTGGCTGTCGCGCACCACACCGGAGATCGCCGCATCGGTCGACGCAGCTCGGCTGTGCCCTGTCCATCCGAGCACCAGCACCGTCAGTATCAGACCTGCTACAGCTCGTCTCACCGCGCTTTGAGACTCCTTACGCGCGTCGAAGGCTTCTCCCAAAATCCCAAGCTGCCGAACATCACAAACATCATCCTGGGATATTTACGCCGAGCGGGTCATCACTGTCCAGTCCTGCGTGACCCTGCCCTCACTACCGGAAAAACCGAACGCTCGTCCGGTCCCGAAAAAAACGGCCGGTTACTGCACAACGTTGAATGGCGCGCTCTCCGCGATCTGCTGCTTCGAAACGCCGTCATTCACCTTAATCACAACCTGATACTTGCCGGGAGCAAGACTCGCCAGTGGCATCGTCTTCTCCAGGGTCAACTGGTCCGCATTCGGGTTCAGCTTCGCTGCCGACTCCGACGCGTCCAGAATCTGTTTGTTCGTCGCCAGATCAAGAATCTGGTACTCGATCTTCGCGTCGTTCTTTTTATCGTCGCCGATTCCCAGATTGTAGACCTGCATCCAGAAATTAAGGTTCTGCCCCTGGTGGAAGGTCACTGGGGTCGAGACCGTGGGTGGCACACGCGGTATCACGTGCGTGTTGCCGATGACAAAGTTCCCCGCGCCCACATCCTTGGTCGGCACACGGTTCATCTCGCTCGCCAGAATCAGTGACGAGCTGGCCAGGCGGTCATCGTCATACTTCGGAACGTCGACGCTGCGCTTCCACGTGCCCACGTGCGACTGGTTGTACTCATCCTTGATCGCGATCTCGACCTTGTACCGTCCCGGCGGCAGCGGCAGCGCCTTCCAATACACCTTGTAGCCGTTCTTGGTCTGCGGCAGCAGCTCGCTGGGCGTCTCCACCTCTACGGTGTCCTCAAAGCTCTGCACCGGTCGGCCCGTGATGTTGCTCACGCGCCCCATGATGTGCACGATGCCCTTCGAATCTCCGTCAGTCGTCTTATACGTGATGTCGCCATTGCGAATCTGCAGCGTAATCGGCACCATCACCGTGTCGTTCGTCAGCTTCACATAATCGGTCCGCACGTCGAAGATGAACGGCGTCCCGTTCAGCACCTTTGCCGAGCCCAGGAACTCATCCAGATCCGCATACTTCACCGGGGGCGGCGCAAACAGCTTCGAGAACGTGTCCAGACGGTCGAACTCCTTCGACTGATTCTGCGTCGACATCGGTCCAGTGCCCAACTGCTCCAGCCCGCCATTGAAGCGGTCCTTCTTCTCCGCCATGCCCATCTCTTCGTACTGGGTCAGGCCGGCGCCCGGCGTGTGCTTCAGCGCATCCTTCTCGGAGCGGTCGATCGTCGCATGGTAGTCGCCGCACATGCACGTATCCACAAACTCGATATCGATGTTGTCGCCGATGCCCGCGATGTAGCGGTAATGCCAGACCTCAAACGGGAAGGTCGACGTCTCGCCGCCACCCTCGTCCATCGGACGCTCGTACTGTCCACCCGAAGGATGAGAATCGATCGAGTCCGGCTTTCCGTACGCGATGTAGATATGGCCGCGATCCGTCATCCAGCCTGGCTTGCCCGCGGCGAAATGCTCATTGGCATACGCGATCCGCGCGTAGTGCTCATCGCGAAACTCATTGTCCGGCGAGTCCGGATTCGGATTGCGCCGCTGCCAGAACTGCTCGATGAACTGGTCGCGCTCCTCATCGTTGCTCAGGGCCTTAAACGCCTTCTCTTCCTCGGGCGTGATAATCCAGCGCACATCCTGGTCGAGCCACGTCTTGTACTGGCCCTTCAACTCACCGATGACGTTCTTCTTGCGCTGCCTCTCCTGCGAGTCACTCAGCCGCCGCTTCAGCGGGTCAGGCTTCTCCTCCTGTGGCTGACTCTTTACCACACCGCCGTTGTCCTGAATGGCCGGGGGAGCGGTCGTGTCCGTAGCCTGCGCGTGGACCCCCACCCCCCATCCTGCAAGGGTTAGGGCGGTGATACCAGTCAACAAAACACGCAGTCGCATCGGGCCGGGCTCCTGAAGATAAAGACGCTCCCATTTTACGTGTGTTTCATCTCTCTAGACAAGGCAATGCGGCCGGGTTCCCTGTTAGAATCCGCGTAGACCCCGGGGTCCCCGGCGAGCTCCGGGTCCCTGGCGAACTTTTTGCCAGGGTAGGAGCTCGCTTGCTGGGATGGAGATCCCAGCTATCGAAGCCGCCCCGCAAGGCCCGTTGCCGCAGCAACCCTCGGAACCACGGGCCTTCGTTCTGCGTATCTTCGACTACAACCTGGAGTCCAAACCTTACGCCGGGACCTCGTCCACACCCGGGCAGATGCTCCGGGGGAAAGCCGTATGAGCCTGAAGAAGATCCTGCTGTTAGTGCTAGCCTTCATCGTTGTCGCCGGTGTCGTCGTCGGCTCCATCATCCATAGCCGCAACAGCGTGACCGCGGTCGCCACGGGCAAGGCTGTGCAGCAGGACCTCATCGCCACCGTCAGTGGAACCGGCCAGATCAAGCCGCTTACCTACGTCAACGTGGGCGCCACCGCCTTCGGTCGTATCACGCATCTTTACGTGAAAGAGGGCGACCACGTAAAGAAGGGCCAGCTCATCGCCACCGTCGAGAGCCAGCAGCCCGCCTCCCAGGTCCAGGCCCAGCAGGCTACTATCGCCGCGAATAAGACCACCGTTCAGTCCTACATCGCCGCCGAAAAAACTGCCCAGGCGAATCTCGCCGAGGCCAAAGCCGATCTCGAACAGAAGCAGCTCGACTTCCAGCGCTATCAGCAGCTCTACAAAGAGCAGCTCGTCGCCAAGCAGGATTTCGACGCCAAAAAAGCCCTCTACGACGTCGACGTCGCTACGGTGCAGCAGCGCCAGGCCGCCCTTGCCCAGGCCCAGGCGCAGACCGCCTCCGCCCGCAGCCAGGTCAACCAATCCGTCGCCATGCTCAAGGGCAACTCCTACCAGCTCGGCCTCACCGAGAGCCGCGCCCCCTTTGACGCGCTCGTCACCAACGTCCCGGTCCGCGAGGGCGAAACCGTCGTCGTCGGCATCCAGAACGCCGAAGGCTCAACCCTCATGACCCTCGCCAACATGAGCATCATCACCGCCGAGGTCAAGGTCGACGAGACGGACATTGTCAACGTCAAGCTCGGCCAACCCGCCGAAGTCACCATCGACGCCTTCCCCGGCCGCAGCCTCAAGGGCCACGTCACCGAAGTCGGCGACCAGGCCCTGCTTCGTACCACCGGCCTCGCCACCTCGCAGTCCACCACCGGCACCGAAGAGGCCAAGGACTTCAAGGTTGTCGTAACGCTCGACAACCCGCCCAGTGACCTGCGCCCCGGCCTCTCCTGCAACGCGAAGATCACCACAGCCAACAAGCCCAACGTCCTCACCATCCCGATTCAGGCCCTCGTAGAACGTGACCTGCCTACGGAAGAGGCGCTCTTCAAAAACCACGGCAAAGAGCCCACAGGGGCCACCGCCTCCGCCGCCACCAAAACCAGCGACACCCAGGGCGCGTACGTCCTCGTTCACGACGGCAGCCGCCTGCGCGTGAAGTTCGTCCCCGTCACCACCGGCGTGGTCGGCTCCACGGACATCGAAGTACTCAGCGGTCTCAAACCCGGCGACGAGATCGTCACCGGCCGCTACAAGGTCCTTCGCACCCTCAAGAGCGGCACCGCCGTCAAACGCGACAACTCGCCAGTCACCATCGCCACCGACAACAGCTCCAGCTAGGGTCACGCTTCTCTATCCTCCTATCCTCTACTCTCTACTGTCTGTTTTCCGGAGACCACGATGGCCACAACAACCTTTCCCGCCGAGCCCACCATCTCCACGGCCTTCGAGCCGCCCCACTCCGGCGAGGTCATCGTCACCCACAATCTCTGGAAGACCTACGAGATGGGTGACCAGGAGGTGCACGCGCTCCGCGGCGTCGATATCCGCATCCGCCACAACGAGTACGTCGCCATCATGGGCCCATCCGGCTCCGGCAAATCCACGCTGATGAACCTGATCGGCTGCCTCGACACGCCAACCCAGGGCCAGTATTGGCTCAATGGCCACGACGTCTCCTCGCTCAACGACGACGAGCTCGCCCGCATCCGCAACAAGGAAATCGGCTTCGTCTTCCAGACCTTCAACCTGCTCGCCCGCGCCACCTCCCTCCACAACGTCGAGCTCCCGCTCATCTATAACGGCACCCCCGCCGCCGAGCGCATCGCCCGCGCCAAGGAGGTGCTCGACCAGGTCGGCCTCGCCTCACGCATGGGCCACAAGCCCAACGAGCTCTCGGGAGGCCAGCGCCAGCGCGTGGCTATAGCCCGCGCTCTCGTCAACCGGCCCTCCATCATCCTCGCCGACGAGCCGACCGGAAACCTCGACTCCAAAACCTCGGTCGAGATCATGGCCCTGTTCGACGACCTCCACGCCAAAGGCAACACCATCGTCCTCGTCACGCACGAGCCGGACATCGCCGACTTCGCCCACCGCATCATCTCCATCCGCGACGGCATGGTCTTCTCCGACGCCCCCAGCACGCGCCGCAAGCACAGTTAGCGCGATTCAATCTGCATCTGCAATCGCAACAGCAGGTTCGCGAATAACAGAAAAGAAAGGTAAAGGCTTCAATAACATGCCTCAAGAGAGTCATTTCCCCTGCTAACCGCCTTTCCCCTGGCGCATCTAAACTTAAGCATGGCCCGTTGCGCGCGGCGGCTCGCCCGTCTGATCCCCCTCATCATCCTTCTGCTCACCTTCGTACGGCCGAGCTTCGCCGTCGACGCGCGGTTCGATCTCGTCGGTCCGCGCATCAACGTGCGCGTCACCCGCAAAGGCGTCACCCTCCCCATCGCAGAGGTCCCGAACCTGCAGCCCGGCGACCGCATCTGGCTGCACCCCGATCTACCCCCTACGCAGTCCGTTCACTACCTCCTCATCTGCGCCTTTCTCCGCGGCACCACCAACCCGCCCCCCGACGACTGGTTCCACCGCATCGAGACCTGGCAGAAGGATGTTCGCGAGGAAGGCGTCTTCGTCACCGTGCCCAAGGAGGCCCAGCAGGCCGTGCTCTTCCTCGCTCCGGAGACAGGCGGCGACTTCTCCACTCTCAAATCCGCCGTCCGCGGCCGTCCCGGCGTCTTCGTCCGGGCCTCCCAGGATCTCGCCGAAGCCGGCTTTGAACAGTCGCGCATCGAGCGTTACCTCGCCGACATCCGCCGCGTCGCCCCCGGGGACCCCGCCGAGCTCCTGAAGCACTCCAATCTGCTCGCCCGCACACTGGCGCTCAAGCCGAACGAAGCCTGTTTCCAGCAGCCGGTCGACACCCAGTTCACCTGCCTCACCCAAACCGGCTCGCAAACCCTCCTTGATGACGGCCACGGCCAGACCATCGCCGCCGCGCTCTCCTATGGCCCGAACTCCGACCTCATCGCCGCTGCCAGCTATACCAGCCTCGGCGGTGGCGGCCTCTACTCCGCCTACGTCGGCGCCGTCGTGGACCTGGTCCGCGTGATGGCCAACCTGCACACAGCACAATACCAGTACATCCCGGCCATCGCCTTCCCCCAGAACGACGCGATGAACCTGCGGCTCAACACGCCGCCCTCCTTCCACAACCCCAAATCCGTGCTCGTGATCGGCCTTCCCGCCGTGCAGGCGTCACCCTCGCCTCCGCTGCGGCCCACCGACCCCAACCACGTCTCCTGTCTCATCAAGCCGTCGGTCACTCTCCCCATCGAAGGCGCTCCGCTCGTCTTCTCCACCTCGCTCGCGCATGACCTCGTCCTGCACCTGAATACGCCTCCCGGCGCTCCCGCCGAGCCCGACATTCCGCTCGTCGCCGACGCCTACCAGGGCGGCCTCGTCCTGCAGCGCTCGCCCGAGCACCACGTGCCCATTCACGACGTCCTGCGCGATGAAAAATCCGCCACCACCAAACCCGACGGCAAAAACAGCAAGCCCGCGAAGCCGCAGCCTGAACCGATCCGGCTTACCGGAACCATCCAGGGACAGTGGGGCTTCGACTCCTTCACCGGTCCCACCGTTCCTCTCCAGCAGCTCCCCGGCAGCGATTGGCAGATCGCCAACGGTGACGCCAGCGACAACAGCAATCTCATCGCCGGCAAATCCGCGCAGCTCCTCATCACCTCCACCGGATCGGCCTGCGTCCACACCATCACCGCCGAGCCTCACGGCTCCAGCAACACGCTCAATATCGCGTTCAAGCCCGCGCCCACGCCGGACCAGCCCAACCTGCTCGCACTCACCCTGCCCCTCGAGCACGACGTCACCCCGGGCGACCTCAATCTCTCCATCCAGCAGTTCGGCCAGCCCAAAGCCGACCAGCTCGCCGCGCGTACGTTCTCTGAGCCCGCGCACATCAACTCCGTCGAGCTCCACGCGGCCGACCGCACCATCCTTCTGTCCGGCCAGCGCCTCAATGAGATCGAGCGGCTCGCACTCGGCGACCTCACCTTCAAGCCGCAGCCGCCCAACCCCAACGACGCCGCCGAGCCCGCCGAAAGCTCCAACTCCCTGCGCCTCGCCTTGCCGGCAGACGCGCCCGTACCGCCCACCAAGGTCGGCGACAAGCTGACCGCCCGCATCACCCTGAACGACGGCCGCACCCTCACCGTTCCGGTCACCGTCTCTGCCGCGCGCCCGTCCGTTACGCTGCTCAGCAAGAGCTCCCAGCCAGCCAACGCCCCCACCATCACCCTCTCCAGCACAGACGACCTCCCGCTCTCCGCTCCGCTAACCTTCACGCTCAAAACCGCGCAGCCCTTCCCGCGTTCCGGGCGCGTCGAAGTCGAAACCCTCGACGGCACCCTCCGCGCCGTTCTCACGCTCGCGCCCTCCGGCGGTCTCGTCCTGCAGGACCCCCACACCGTCGTCGCGACCCTCGATCCGCTCCGCGCCTTCGGTCCCAGCGCATTCGGCGCCCTGCACGTTCGCGCCATCTTCCCCCCCAAGAAGCATGGCCAGGAACCCACCGAAACCAATCCCGCAAACGCTACTGCGGAGGACGAATCCTCCAGCGACTGGCTGCCGCTCGGCACCCTCGTGCGGCTCCCGGAGCTCTCCACGCTGCAGTGCCCCACCGACCCGACATCCTCCTGCACGCTCTCCGGTTCGAGCCTCTACCTGATCGCCTCCATCTCGCCTGACCCGGCGTTCGACAACCCCGCACACGTGCCCGACGGCTACACCGGCTCAACCCTCAGCGTGCCCCACCCGGCCGCCGCAGGCACCCTCTTCCTCAAGCTCCGTGACGACCCCAACCCGGTCGACGCCGCCAACATCCCCACACCCACTCCCCCGCCGTCGCCGCGCCCGACAACAAGCGCTCGTCTTCGCCACCCGTCGGAGCATTCCGCATCTCAGAGCACGCGTGCGAGCAACACCACCGAAACCAACTCGACAGACTCGACCACCGAAACCCAGCACGCCAAGCCGGATACGAACAGACCGGACACGAACAAGCAGGACACGAACAAGCAGGACACGACCCAATCCGACACGAACACCACGGCCAAGCCGCCGAACACTGCTCCTGCCGCCTCGGCTACTCCGCCCCCGAAAGAATAGCCCGATCGCGTAGATAGCAAAAAAGGCCCGGCACTCGCCGGGCCTTTCGCTTATTCAATCGTCAGCCGCTAATCCGCCGCGGCCGTCGTCTCGCGCTCCGCACGCTGCACCTTGCTATGCCGCGTCGAGTACCCGAAGTAAATCACCAGGCCAATGATGAGCCAGCTCACAAAACCAATCTTCGCAGGCGTGTCCGATGAAACCATCAATGCCAGCGCGATGAGCATGCCCATAATCGGCACGAATGGCACCCACGGCGTGCGGAACGGCCGCGCCGCATCGGGCTGCCTCTTCCGCATGACCCAAACCCCCACGCACACGATCGCGAAGGCCAGCAGCGTGCCCAGGCTCACCAGCTCGCCCAGGAAAGAGATGTTGAAGAACGCCGCCAGAAACGCAACCAGCACGCCGACCGCGATGGTCACCAGCCACGGTGTGCGGAAGCGCGGATGGATCGTGCCCACCCATTTCGGCAGCAGACCGTCGCGTGACATCGTGTAGAGCACGCGAGTCTGCCCCAGGATCATCACCAGCATCACCGAAGCAAGACCGGCAATCGCGCCCAGATCGATCAGGCACACGCCCCACGTAGCCCCGATCGCCGCCGCGCCGTCCGCCACCGGAGCCGGCGTGTTCAACGATGTATAGGGCTTCAACCCCGTCAGCAGGCCGGCAACGATGATGTACAGAACGGTGCAGATGATCAGAGAACCGAGAATGCCGAACGGCATGTCCTTCTGCGGATTCTTCGCCTCCTGGGCCGCCGTTGAAACCGCGTCGAACCCGATATAGGCAAAAAACACCACACTCGCCCCTCGCATGATGCCGGACCATCCGTATTGCCCGAAGTGGCCCAGGTTCTTCGGAATAAACGGATGCCAGTTCGCCGCCATATGCGCCGGATGCCCAAACGCAAACACCGTAGCAATCCCAATGAAGAAGAGCACCACCGAAACTTTGATCATCACCGCGGCGCTGTTGAAGTTCGCCGACTCGCGAACACCCACAACCAGAACCGTCGTCACGACGATAATGGCGCAAAACGCGAACACATCCACCTTTGCCGACAAAGCGTGCCCGAACAGCGTCATGGAAATTGAAGGACTCGGATTGAACGGCATGCGAATGCCAAAGTATCCCAAT
Source organism: Acidobacteriaceae bacterium (assembly GCA_035651235.1). Lineage (GTDB taxonomy): Bacteria > Acidobacteriota > Terriglobia > Terriglobales > Acidobacteriaceae > Granulicella. The sequence goes on along the minus strand of DASRGC010000073.1, from coordinate 63,627 downwards.
AGGCTGCTCACGTAGCCGCTCCAGCCCACTGCGACGGTCGCCGCGCCAAAGGCATACTCCAGGCACAACGCCCAGCCGATAATCCACGCCACTAACTCACCCAGCGTCGCATAGCCGTAGGTGTAGGCCGAGCCCGCAATTGGAATCATCGCGGAGAACTCCGCATAGCAGAGCCCGGCAAAAACGCACCCGATGCCCGCCACCACAAACGAGAGCACAATCGCCGGTCCGGCAAACTGCGCCGCCGCCGTTCCCGTCAATACAAAGATTCCCGCCCCGATGATCGCGCCGATCCCCAGCGTAATCAGGTTTACCGGGCCTAAAGCGCGCTTCAGTCCGCCGCTACTCTCGTTCTCTGCCTCATGCATCAAGGCCTTCAGCGGCTTGACCGCCAACAAATTCGCCATGCGTTTCGTACTCTCCTAGCCGTTAACGGCTCCCTGATCCCTGATCCCTGTTCCCGGGGCCCCCGGCGAGCTTGCTCGTTGGGGTGGTGATCCCTGATCCCTGTTTCCGGCCCATCTCCACACTAGATACACCGGCACTCCGAGCAGCACCACAATCAGCCCCGGCCAAGTGTACTGGGGTTTGTATCGCAAAAGCACGCCACAAATCCACACCGCCATCACGATATACAGCCCCGGCAGCACCGGATACCCGACCGCCCTGTACGGCCTCGCCGCATCTGGCTGCGTCCGCCGCAGCACAAATAAGCCAATGATCGTCAGCGCATAAAACACCAGCGCCGCCAGGATCACGTAATCCAGCAGGTTGCCGTACTGCCCGCTGAGGCACAGCAGGCACGTCCACACGCACTGCATCCACAGCGAGTTCTTCGGCACGCCCCTGCTGTCCAGCCTCCCCGTGCTCTTGAAGAACAGCCCATCCTGGCTCATCGCGTAGTACACCCGCGCCCCGGCCAGCACCATCCCGTTCACGCACCCAAACGTGCTCACCAGGATCGCCGCCGCCATCAGCTTCGCGCCCACCGGCCCGAACGCCGTCTGCATCACCGCCGTCGCCACCCTGTCCTGCGGTGCATTTGCAATCCCATGCAACGGCAGCACGCTCAAGTAAACAAAGTTGCACGCGATATACAGCAGGCTCACTGCACCCGTCCCAACCGCGAGCGACAGCGGCAGGTTCCGCTTCGGATTCCGCACCTCGCCCGCCGTGAACGTCACGTTGTTCCACGCATCGCTCGAAAACAGGCTGCCCACCTGCACCACCGCAACCACGGTCAGCACACCCACCACGGCCGTCCCGCCGCCCAAACCAAGAAAGGACCCAACCTGCACCACATGCGGCGTTCCCCAGTGCGCTCCGGCCCAGAACGCTTGCCAGCCCGCGCCAAAATTCGCCGCGTGCGCAATCGCATTCTTCGCAATCAAGCCCACCGCAATCACGCCCAGCAGCGCCAGCACCTTCGTCGTCGTGAAGACGTTCTGCACCGCCGCGCCCGTCTTCACTCCGCGCGTATTCGTGAACGTCAGCAGCACAATCACGACAATCCCCACCAGGTTCGCCGTGCTCAGTCCCACATTCCCCGAACCCACATGCACAATCCAGTTCGTCTGGCTGATGCTCGGAAAAAACACCCCCAGAAACTTCCCGAACGCCACGCCCACCGCCGCAATCGTCCCCGTCTGGATCACCGTAAACAGCGTCCACCCATACAGAAATCCCCAGATGGGCCCCAGGCTCTCCCGCAGGTACACATACTGCCCACCGGCCTTCGGCATCATGCCAGCGAGCTCGCCATAGCTCAGCGCGCCGATCACCGTCATCACCGCTGTCACCAGCCACGCCGCAATCAGCAGCGCCGGCGATCCCACCACCCGGCTCATCTCCGCCGGCACAATAAAAATGCCCGACCCAATCATCGACCCCATCACAATGGCCGTCGCCGAAAACAACCCCAGCCCCTGCACAAAGTGGGGGCTTCCCTGCCCACCTACCGAATTGTCATCTCGACCGGAAGTTGCGCCCTCCGCAACCGGAGTGGAGAGACCTGCATCTCGGGGCGCCACTGATGTCTCTGGAGTCACTTCCCCGTACCCTACCCCAAAATCTCGAGAAAGTCCCGCGCAACCTCCGTACCGGTCCACGGCTCAGGAACCCTGCCCGATTTTGTGCTTCTCAGCAATCTCCAGTCTCTGGCATCCTTACGATGTTGCTCTATCACAGCATTTTGCATAAACCAGTACGCCAGAGGAATGCAGTATGCCCGGGACCGATACGCTCCAGCTGCTCGACCGCAGCCCTTTCCTTTTCAGAGTGGCGAAAGGGATGGTGCGCCGCAATCTTCCCGGAGGATGGAAGCTCTTTACCGCGCTCGATCGTGTCGGTTATCTGAATAACAAGCTCGTCAAGTATCCAGTCAACCAAAACTACTCCGTGTTCGTGCCGATCTACAGCCAGGACAGGTGGGATGGCTTAGACCTCCTCAACTACGAACATCGAGTCATATCAGCGTTGGTTGAAGCTGCTTCCAAGTGCGTCGGCGACCTCACCATCGTCGACTGCGGTGCAAACATCGGCCTCATCTCGGTCTTTTTAGCAGCCCGGCTCCATGCCGCTGTCAGGCTTGTCGCCTTCGAACCAAGCGAAACCCTTTTCCCAATCCTGCGGCAGAACCTTGCCGAGCTTCCCTTCTCAGCCGAAGCAATCCAGACGGGTGTGAGCGATCTCAACGGACGAGGAGAGCTTCGCTCACCCTCATACGATTCCAGCGACGATGCGCGTTATGTCGTCCAGGTTTCAGAAGGCGGTTTTCCCGTAACCACCGTCGACGATCAACGCTTGGACACCCCAAATCTCCTGATAAAAATCGATGTGGAAGGGGTGAAATCGCTGTAATACGTGGTGCCGCCCGCTCCATCGCGCAAGCCCGCACGGCGATCCTTTCCATTGAAGCGCACCCTAAAGTTTTCGAACAAACCAAAATCGATCCGATCACAATCCTTCAGGCAATCGCCGCCCTTCGGCCATTTCAATTTACTGTCGCTGAGACCGGTGACTCGATCACCGATCTCTCGCGTCCCTTCTTTCAGCAACAGCCAAACGACGGTACGGTTTACAACATCATCTGCGTTTCGGGCCTCCGTCCATTAGAAGCGCTCCCCGACTGATCGCAGACGAGTAGCCATCTCCCCGGTACTCCTCCCCTCCACCAACAGTCCGCCGATCACCGCCACCGAATCGGCCCCGGCGTCAAAGACGCTCGCCGCGTTTTCGACCGTTATCCCTCCAATCGCCACGATCGGCAACTCCGTCATCTCTCGCGCCCGCCGCACCAGCTCCAGTCCCACCACCGGCTCCGCATTCGCCTTCGACCCCGTCCGAAACACCGGCCCCACCGCCACATAATCCGGCCGGCTCTCAATCGCCGCCCGCAACTGCTCCTCTTTGTGCGTCGAGATTCCAACAATCCCACCAACCCGGGTGCCCCACCCTCGACGCGAAGCGGCAGGGTGGGGTGCACTTTCCGCAATCCCCGACTTAGAAGGTCGGTGCTCTATCCAATTTACTGGCGCCACCACCCGCCGCACCGCCTCCACCGCCAAATCCCCCTGCCCCACATGCACGCCCTCCCACCCCGCCAGCACCGCCAGGTCCGCACGGTCATTCATGATCCGCACCACCTCCGCGCCCTCAAACGCCGCATCAATCTCCCGCGCCGTGCGCAAAATCTCCTGCGGACCATTCACCTTGTCGCGATACTGCACCAGCCGCACGCCCGCATCGCGCAACTCCCGCGCAAACTCTCCGACACCAACTCCCCGCGCATCCAGCGTCGCGCGATCCACAACCGCATAAAGCTTCGGCAAACCCATTTCCACACCCTACCGCAATCACACCGCAGGTCTACAATCGCCGCATGAGACTTCTGCCGCGCCCATCCAGCATCGTGAAAACCACCGCGGCCGCAGGCCTCGCCACCGCTGCCGCCGCAACCGCGGGTGCGATCGCCGTAGGCGCCGTCGCCATTGGAGTCATCGCCGTCAGCAAGTTCGCCGTCGGCAAGCTCCAGCCAAAGCTCGGCCAAAAAATGAAGCTGCACGTCTCCGAGCTAACCGTGGACCACCTCATCGTCCGCGATCAATCCACCACCTGATCTGCGCTCACTCACGCAGACAAAAGCCCGGCTCTCACCGGGCTTGCTTTTCTAATCCCTGATCCCTGTTCCTTAATCCCTGCCCTTGGCCTTCTGCCGCTCCAAAAACCGCTCCATAAACTTCGTATCGAACTCTCCACGCCGAAACTCCTCATCCGCGAAGATCGCCTGGTGCAGCGGAATCGACGTGTGAATCCCCTGCACCACAAACTGGCTCAGCGCCCGCTGCATCTTGTCCATCGCCTCTTCGCGGTCCTTGCCATGGCAGATCAGCTTCGCAATCATCGAGTCGTAGTACTGCGGCACCACACCCTCGGCATACTGCGCCGTATCCACGCGCACGCCGTTGCCGCCCGGCAAATTGAACACCGTAATCTTCCCCGGGCTCGGCGTGAACTTCTCCGGATGCTCCGCATTGATCCGGCACTCAATTGCATGCCCGCGAATCTCCGGCACCTCCGGAACGATATCCCGCAGCCGCTCACCCGCCGCAATCCGCAACTGCGCCTTCACCAGGTCCACACCCGTGACCATCTCCGTCACGCAGTGCTCCACCTGGATGCGCGTATTCATCTCGATGAAGTAAATCTCTCCATCCTCATCCATCAGGAACTCAATCGTCCCCGCATTCCAGTACCCGATATCCCGCAGCGACCGCTCGATCGTCTTTCCCAGCCGCTCACGCAGCTTGGGAGTTACCTGCAAACTCGGCGCCTCTTCAATCAGCTTCTGATGTCGCCGCTGAATCGAGCACTCGCGCTCCCCCAGGCTCATCACGTTTCCGTGCTCATCCGCCAGCACCTGGAACTCGATATGCCGCGGCCGCTCGATGAACTTCTCCATGTACAGCGCGCCATTACCAAAGGCGTTCTGCGCCTCCGTCGAGGCCTGCGCAAACATCCCCGGCAGCTCCTCCTTCGAGCGCACAATCCGCATCCCGCGGCCGCCGCCGCCGGCCACCGCCTTCAGGATCACCGGATACCGGATCTTCTCCGCATACGCCAGCGCCTCATCCTCGTTCTCCAGAATGCCGTCCGATCCCGGCAGAATCGGCACCTTCGCATTCTTCATCGTCTGCCGCGCCGTGGACTTTTCGCCCATCATCCGCGTCACCTCAGGCTTCGGCCCGATGAACTTGATGTTCGACGCCCTGCACACCTCCGCAAAGTTTGCATTCTCACTCAGCAGCCCATATCCCGGATGGATCGCATCGGCGCCCGCAATTTCCGCGGCCGAAATGACCGACGGAATATTCAGATAGCTGTCCTTCGACGCTGGCGGCCCAATGCAGATCGCCTCATCCGCAAACTTCACATGCAAACTATTCCGGTCCGCCTCCGAGTACACCGCAACCGTGCGAATCCCCATCTCCTTGCACGCACTGATCACGCGCAGCGCAATCTCACCCCGATTGGCAATCAAAACCTTACGAAACATTCAGCGCCTTTACTCTCATCGCCGCGATCTCTGCAGCCGTTGCCTTATCCACTATTCACTTCTCACTATTCACTGGCCTTACTTGATCGCAAACAGCGCCTGCCCATACTCCACCGGTTGCCCGGTCTTGACGTACACCTTCACAACCTCACCCGAGAAGTCGCTCTCAATCTCATTCATCAGCTTCATCGCCTCGACGATGCACAGCACCTGCCCTGTCGACACGCGATCGCCCACCTTCACAAACGGGTCCGCGTCCGGCGACGGCGCATCGTAGAACGTCCCCACAATCGGCGACTTCACAATATGTGCACCCGCCTCCGGGCCAGCCTCCGCCGCCGCAGCACCCCCCGCTGGCGCCGCGACAGGCGGCGCGCTGGCCTGCCCCGCCGCAGCCTGCACCGACGGCAGCGCCGCCGGCACAGCCACCGGAACCACCTGCGCCGCTCCCTGCGCCGCAATCGCGCTCGCCAGGTTCGAAAGGCTCGAGGCATCCACACCCGTCGACGGCTGCAGCCCGGCAAACTTCAACCGGACCTTCAGGTCCGTCCGCTCCATATCGAACTCGGCGATACCATTCGCCTTCAAAAACTCAACCAGCTCCCTGAGCTGCTGCAGATCCTCTGCCGCCATCCACTCGCTCCTAACTCTCTAACTTCCTAATCTCTGACTCCCTAACTTCCTGACCCTCTAACTTCCTGACCCTCTAACTTCCTGACCCGCTGACTTGCTGACTCGCCTTACAACTCCACCCATGCCTTCTCGCTCGCCCTCGTCAGCACCTCGTGACCCTTCTCCCTCACCAGCACCATATCTTCGATGCGAACTCCAAACTCCCCAGGCAGATAAACACCCGGTTCAATCGTAACGACCATCCCCGGTTCCAGTACCTGTTTCTGCTTCGCCGCGATCCGCGGGCCTTCATGTATCTCCAACCCGACACCGTGGCCAGTCGAATGCGTAAACCACCGCTCCAGCTTTGCCTTTCGCAGCACCGACCGCGCAGCCTCATCCACATCGCCGCACGTCGCTCCGGGCGCCACTGCCGACACACCCGCCTGCTGCGCTTCCAGCACCGAATGATACACGTCCCACTCGCGCTTCGTGGCCTTCCCCAGGTGCACCGTCCTCGTCATGTCCGAGCAGTACCCATCCAGCAACACACCAAAATCCAGCGTCACAAATCCACGATGCGGCAGCTTCGCCGCACTCGCCCGTCCATGCGGCAGCGCGCTGCGTTTTCCGCTCGCCACAATCGTCTCAAAGCTCATCCCCTCCGCGCCCGCGCGCCGCGCCTCCAGCTCCATGACCAGCGCGATCTCACTCTCCGTCTCGCCCGCGCTCAAATTCGTCAGCACGCCCTCAAACAACCTGCAGCCCAGCGTCGCAGCCCGCCGCATCTTGCGAATCTCATCGGCATCCTTCACCTCGCGCAGCTTCGCCACCAATCCCTGCGTCGCAACAAAAAAACTTCGTCGCTGCCCCGCCGGCAACACCTTCCGCATCGCATCCAGCGCCGCCACCGTCGTATTCACCGCGTCGAAGCCGGCCTTCTTCGCCTTGCGCTCCGCCAGCCACGCAGCCGCCTGCGCTACCGGCGACCCCTTCCCAATCACCACCCGCAGTCCCGCCGCCTCGGCCTTTGCCTGCGTCGTATACCGCCCATCCGTAAACAGCGCGGCCCCAGCACGCCCCAACGCCACAGCCCCACTCGACCCCGTAAATCCGCTCAGCCACCGCACATCCGGCAGATGCGTCACCACCAGCGCATCTACCCCTGCACCCCTCGCCGCTTCCAGCGCTGCCTGCCGTCTCACCTGATGCTGCATCTAACTGATTCTACCGGGCAACGCTGCCGAACGTTTACCTCCATCGTCCAACCCCGGGGTCCCCAGGGAACTTGTTCCCTGGGGTGGAACCCTCGGTATCATGCAATATGCCCCCAGTTTCTCCGGGACATCCTCATCCTGACCTGCGGTCCATTACCCGCCGCAGCTTCCTCATCGGTGCATCCGCCGCCGGGCTCTCGCTCGCCGCCTACGCCGGCACCCACGCGCGCCATGAGATCGAGGTCACCGAGCGCACCCTCGCCCTGCGCAACCTCCCTGACGCCTTCGTCGGCTTCCGCTTTGTCCAGCTCTCCGACATCCACCTCGAGGAATACACCGAGCCCTGGTTCCTCCGCCAGGCCGTCCAGACCATCAACAACCTCCACCCCGAGCTCGTCCTCCTCACCGGCGACTTCGTCAGCCGCGGCCCCGCCACCGACCGCGTCGCCTGGCGCGCCGCCGGCGTCGCCGCCGAGGTCCTCTCCGAGCTCCGCGCGCCCCAGCGCTTCGCCTGCCTCGGCAATCACGACGTCTCCGTCGGCGCCGAGCACGTCATCAATCCCCTCCGCGCCCACGGCACGCCCATGCTCATCGACAGCTACATCCCCATCCAGCGCGGCTCCGACTACATCTGGCTCTGCGGCTCCGACGACGCCGGCACCCGCACCCCCGACCTCAATCTCTCCATCCCCGCCTATCCCACCGCGCCCGTCATCCTCATGTGCCACGAGCCCGACTACGTCGACCACGTCATCCGCCACCCGCGCTTCCGCCACATCGACGCCATGCTCTCCGGCCACACCCACGGCGGCCAGGTGCGCATCCCCGCCATCGGCCCGCTCATCCTCCCACCCATGGGCAAGAAGTACATCGAAGGCCGCTTCCAGTTCGACCACATGGAGCTCTACGTCAACCGCGGCCTCGGCACCGTCGGCCTTCCCTTCCGCCTCAACTGCCCCGCCGAAATCACCCACTTCACCCTCCAGCGCGCCTGACGCATCGCGGGTTAAGACCCACGACGATCCGGGTGCCCCATCTATCCGGGTGCCCCACCCTCGACGCGTAGCGGCAGGGTGGGGTGTCTCGTGTTAAGACCCGCGACGATCCGGGTGCCCCATCTTCGCGGCTGCGCAGCGGACGCTAAGGTGGGCATCGCGCGTGGTAGCGCGCGAGTGTCTTTGCGTTTGCACTTGCTTTTTTTCTCTCATTCCGAGCAACGCGAGAAACCTGCTGTTGTCTTTGCCGCTCGCACCTCCAAACCTCGCCCCTCGAACCTCAACAGAAACCGCCTTTGCTCTTAAAAAGAAAAGGGCGGACCTCTTACGGCCCGCCCTTTTCCCGTCCTCTAAACCACGTCTACGGAATGTTATTCCGCACGCAGTTGTTCGTCTTCGGTATCGGCGTCGGCATCGTGACCACCTCAAAGTCCGTCACCTTCAGCGACGACAGATCCTGCGTCCCGAAGTCCACATCCGTGTACTTCGTCTGCGTGTCCTGATCGCTCTGCGCCGTCAGCGCGATGCTTCCGCCATCGGCAAGAAACATCCCGTACTTCTGCATCGCCTTCGCCACCACCTGCGCCGCAGGCTTCAGCGCCGAGATGTCATACGACGCCTTCAACCTCAGATGCGCTCCATACGGAATCGCATTCGACGGCCCGCTCGGAGCTCCCGCGTGGGTCGCCGGATGCACATAGAATCCCGCACGCATCTCGTTGTTCGGCAGAATGAACCGAATCGCATGGTTGATCTGACCCGACTTGAGCTCATCGGCATTGAACAGTAGCGGTGCAATCGGGAACCCAGCCGCATCCGCACTCGTGCACTGCTCTCCGCGCCCGGTCGCCGGATAGACCACGTTCAGATCCCACACACCGATAAAGTTCGCCGTCACCGCGCTGCCGTTATAGTTCGCGCCATAGGCTTCGTAAAGCTTGCCCGCGCCGTTATCCACAACGATGAAGTGGCAGTCGTATTGTGAGGTGTCGCACTGATACCCCGTCTGGCCTTCCATTCCTCCGCCCGCCGGCAAAGGAACACTCGAAATATTGTCCGAGTCAGGCGTGTAGAACGGCGAGCCGGGCTGGAACGGCACCATCGGCGTCGACGAATTCGCCTGCATCACGCGGATCGACTCATCCACCTTCATGCTGCCCAAGCCCCATCCGCCCTGCGATGCAAGCTGATTGATCATCGCTGCAGAGTTAGGATCGACGACCGCAGCGCTGACATCCTGCGTCCAGACTGCTGCGACAGGAAAGTACTGCACCAGCGTCGACGTGCCCGTCCCGGTACCTGTCGTTCCCGTACCCGTCCCGGTGCCACTGCCGCTGGTTCCCGTGGTCGTCCCGGTCCCACTCGTGCCCGTACTCGTCCCGGTCCCGCTGCCACTCGTTCCCGTGGTCGTCCCGGTGCCACTCGTGCCCGTACTCGTTCCGGTGCCGGTGGTCCCTGTACCCGTGGAAGTTCCTGTGCCACTGGTACCTGTAGAGGTTCCCGTGCCACTCGTACTCCCTTTATGGCCCTTCGAAGCGGCCTTGACGACCTTGGCCTTCTTTCCTGCCTGAGCGCTGGCGCTCGTTGCCCAGCCTCCCAACGTCGTTGCAGCCGTCGCTGCCCCAAGAATGATGAATAAACCTCGCTTCACAGCGACCATTAACTTCCTCCGAAAACAGGTTTGGAGCCCGAACCACTACATGCAACGAACCTGCTCTGGGAGAAGTCTTCCGTTTCACTGCCTTGGTCTCAAGCTGTTCCCGTTTCGACGGAACCCGGCTCAGCTCGGAAGCAAGCAAAAACGTCATATTGTGTGGATAAACTGCAACGAAAGTTGTAGAGCTTTGCTTTTCGTTCTGTCATTCCGAGGCGAAGCCGAAGAACCTGCTTTCTGCCGGACCGGCGACACTCCGGGTGCCCCAGCTTCGCGTGCGCTCGGGGTCCCGGTGAACTTGCTCGCTGGGGTGATTAGCACGCTAAGGTGGGCATCGCGCGTTAAACACGCGCGAGTGTCTCTGCTCTTAATGTTGCCTTTCTTTCTGTTATTGCCGAAGGGGATCTGCTTTTTGAGCGAACAGGAAAACCTTCCTCCCGCGCCTACCGTGCCTTCCCCGCTGGCTTCTTCTTCGTTACATCCACCGGCGCCGCGGGAGCCTTCACGCCGCTCTTCTCATCCATCCAGTTATCCAGCAGGCTCTTCCTGAACCGCCACCGGTTGCCCAGCTTGAACGCCGGCACAAACCCCTCCGACGCGTACCGGTACAGCGTGTCGCCGCTGATCCCCAGGTACTCCGCGGCCTGCCGAATATCCATCACCTCGCGAAGCGCGGGCTGTGCCTGTGCTGCCATGGCTCCATCTCCAATCGTGGGACGTGCGAACTCTCACACGCTGTCAGTGAAAACTCGCAGCGCGAATCCTCTTGTACCCCCTTTTTCAGCGGTACACAAGCGGAAATCTCCCGGTTCTCTCCTGCTTTTCTCGGCTCTTGGCAAGTTTCTAACGTCCAATACCGCCTCACGACCATTTATTTCGAGTGTTGGCAGTTAAAAAATGAGCCGTTTTCACGCAAAATAACGCTGTTTTTGCACGAAAATGAGCACCTTAAAATCGCCGAAACGGGTCCGCCCACCACCGCGTCTGCCCGCTGCCATCCACCACTTCCGTCGGAACCCCGGGCTCCGGCGTCCATAGCCGGGCCCCATCTCTCGCCGCCAGTTCCTCCAGCCGCTCAATCGGCTCCCGCCACCCATGCAGAGCTAAGTTGAACATTCCCCAGTGGATCGGCATCAGCAGCCCCGCCTTCTCCGCCCCGCCCATCGCCTGATACGCCCGCGCCGCGCCCTCCGGCCCCAGGTGAATCTCCGACCACAGCGGATGAAACGCCCCAATCTCCAGCATCGTCAGGTCAAACCGGCCTCCGTCCCGCCCTTCCGGATCCAGGCGCTCCGGATACTGCGCCGCAATCTCCGCAAACCCCTCCCACCACCCCGAGTCCGCCCCGAAGTACACCCGGCGCTTCGGCCCCTCAATCACAAACGAGCTCCACAGCGTCGTAAACCTGTCCCACGGCAGGCGCCCCGAAAAGTGCCGCGACGGCCACGCCGTAACCCGCACACTCCGCCCCAATTCCGCCGCCGCCACCTCGGTCGACTCTCCCCAGTCCAGCTCCGCGATCCTCTTCTCCGGCACGCCAAACCGCCGCAGCCTCTTGCCCACACCCGCCGACGTCACCCACACCGCCCGCGCCGTAACATTCATCCGCGCCAGCCTGCCCACCGTCAGCGCGCCCAGGTGGTCATAGTGGTCGTGCGAGATCAGCACCGCATCCAGCTCCGGCATCTGCTCCAGCGGCATCGTCGGCGGAAAGAACCGCTGCGGCCCAAACCACTGCAACGGGCTCGCCCGCTCTTCCCACACCGGGTCAATGAGGATCCGTGCCCCATCAATCTCCAGCAGCATCGACGAGTGCCCGAACCACGTCACTCGCAGCCCGCTCTTCGGCGGCCGCCGGTACACGCGCACATCCGTCCTGAACGGCCCCAGCGGCACCTTCGGCTCGGCCTCAGCCTTATTGCGCAGGTAGAGCGGCAGCACCTTAAAGACCAGCCCGAATCCGCCCAACTTCGTCGGCACCGGATTCAAATACCGCCCACCCTGCTTCTTCGCGCGCTCCAACCCCATAAAGTCCTTCGATACTCTCACACGCCAGCCTCATCCGTCCTTGCCGGGTCTCAGGGTCCTTACCCCCTTATCCGTTTCCCCTTACCCCTTATCGTCTCCGTCTTACTCCGCGCCATTCCCCGCCCCATACAGCGCATTAATCCTGTCCTTATATTTCTCATTGATCACGCGCCGCTTCAGCTTCATGCTCGGTGTCAGCTCGCCCGACTCCACCGTCCACTCCTCCGGCACCACCGCAATCTTTTTGATCGTCTCATGATGCGCCAGCCCCTCATTCGCCTTGCCCACGATGGCCTTATAGACCTGCTGCACCTTCGCGTCTTCCACCAGCTTCGCGCGGTCCTTCGTCTGTACGCCGTTCTGCTGTGCCCACTTCTCCAGCGCGTCAAAGTTCGGCGAGATCAGCACACTCACAAACTTTCTCTGGTCGCCGATCAGCGCCGCCTGCCCCACCAGCGCATCCACCTTCAGCCGGCTCTCCAGCGGCTGCGGCGCAATGTACTTCCCGCCCGAAGTCTTCATCAGCTCCTTCTTGCGATCCGTGATCGACAGAAATCCATCCTCGAGCTTCGCAATATCGCCGGTCTTGAACCATCCATCCGCCGTGAACTCCTTCTTCGTCTCCTCGTCCTTGCCCCAATACCCCGCGAACACACTCGTCCCGCGCACCTCCAGCTCGCCATCCTCGGCCAGCCGCGTCTCGAGATTCGGAATCACCGTTCCCACCGTGTACGGCCTGTACTCCGCAAACGTATTCCGCGCAATCACCGGCGACGTCTCTGTCATCCCATAGCCTTCAAACACGCGAATCCCCACGCTAAGAAACCAGTCCGTCGTCTCCTTGCCCAGCGGCGCTCCGCCGGAAACAAACAACTTCGCGTTCCCTCCAAACGCGCACTGAATCTTCTCAAACACCAGCTTGTTCGCAATCCTCCACAACAGCGAAGCCGGCTCTTTACCCGCAGCGATCGCCTTCTTCTGCTTCCGTCCCTGCGCCAGCGCCCAGTTGAAGATCCGCTTCTGCATTCCTTGCGCCTTACCCTCGACACCCTGCCGCACCTTCTCAAACACGCGCGGCACCGCCAGAAAAATCGTCGGCTTCACCTCTTTCATCGCCGCCGGCAGCCGGTCAAACCCCGGCAGATACGCCAGGTATCCTCCATGCGCGTAGATCGCATAATCCAGATGCCGCGCCAGCGCATGGCTCAATGGCAGAAACGAGATCGCCGAATCTCCCTTCACGAGGTGCAGATCGTCCGTCGAATGACGCAGGTTCTCGCACAGATTCTTATGCGTCAGCATCACACCCTTCGGATCGCCCGTCGTTCCGGACGTGTAAATAATTGTCGCCAGCTCCTCCGGCTTGGTCTCTTTCAACTTCGCGTCAAACGCCGCATCGCGCGTCTCCAGCTCTCCCGCCTTTTCCAGCAGCTTGTCCAAATGCTCCGCATTCGGAAACTCGCCGGCATCGAACACCACCACGCGCTCCAGGCCTCGCAGCTCGCCCGCATTCACAATCTTGTCGTACTGCTCGCGCGTTGAAACAAACACCACCTTTGCGCCCGAATCCCGCAGCATGAACCCAACCTGCTCCGGCGACAGCGTCTGGTACAGCGGCACATCCACCACCCCCATCGCCATGCACGCGAAGTCCACCACGGGCCACTCCCACCGGTTCTCGCTGACGATCGCCACGCGATCTCCGCGGGTCACGCCCCAGCTCTCCAGCGCCGCCACCACCGCGCGCACCCGCCCATACATCGTGCGCGCCATGATCGGCTTCCATCCCTCTGGCCCCTTCCACATCGCGGCCGTGTCTCCGTCGCGTTGGGCAAGCCCCGCCAGGATGTCATTAATCGTGCGCAACTCAAGCATGTGTGTCTCCTTCAGGTTCGGCCGCAGTGATGCTTATCTCTGATGCACAGACTACACAGCCGCAGCAAGAGCTTCGCTGGCATCTGGAAGCTAGAACCTGTCGTTTCTCGTTCTCACTCCCCGCCGCACTCCCCCAATATCCCCTTCGACAAATACCGCTCCGCCGAGTCCGGCACCACCGTCACCACGCGCCTGCCCGGCCCCAGCTCCTTCGCAATCTCGAGCGCCGCAAACACATTCGCGCCTGAGCTCGATCCCGCCAGCACACCCTCTTCCCGCGCCAGCCGCTGCACCATCGCAAACGCATCCTCATCGCTCACCATGATGATGCGGTCCGTCACGCTGCGATCGAAGTTCGCCGGAATGAACGACACGCCAATCCCCTCCACCTTGTGCGGTCCCGGCTCGCCGCCCTGCAGAATGCTTCCCTGCGTCTCCACCGCGACCGTCAACACCTGCGCCGCGCGCTTCTTGAAGCACCTCGCAATCCCCGTAAACGTTCCCGCCGACCCCACGCCAATCACCACCGCGTCCACGCGGCCTTCCATCTGCGACCAGATCTCCTCCGCCGTCGTCTGCTCGTGATAATCCGCGTTCGCCGGATTCTCAAACTGCATCGCCGCAAACGCTCCCGGCGTCTCGTCCTCAAACGCCAGCGCCCGCTTGATCGCGCCCGCCATCATCTCGCTCTCCGGCGTGCGCACAACCTCCGCGCCCAGCCCCCGCATCAGAATGCACTTCTCTTCCGCGTAGCCCTCCGGCACAAACAGCTTCACGCGATATCCGCGCTGCACGCCAATCAGCGCCAGCCCCACTCCGGTGTTGCCCGCTGTCGCCTCGACAATCGTTCCTCCGGGCTTCAGCACGCCGCGCCGCTCCGCATCCAGAACAATGCCCAGCGCCGCGCGGTCCTTGATGCTCCCACCCGGGTTCATCGTCTCCAGCTTGGCCCACACCTCGGCTGCATCCGCGCCCGCAAGTTTGCCCAGCCGCACCATGGGCGTGTGCCCCACCAATTGCGTTACATCTGTTCCGATTCGCACGCTGCTGACTAATCTCCCGTCGTCCCGGCTTTCGTCCCACCCGCACCGGCAACCTTCGGAAAATATCCCGAGCGCGTCCTCACCTGCAACCCGCGGTAGCCTTTTTCTTTTGCTTCCACGTGAATCGTCCGGTATCCGCCCAATTCCGGCGGCTTCGTCGACCGGTACTCGATCGTGTACTGCGAGCGGATGTCCTGCGCCACCTCGCGCGTAATCCCATCCACTTCCTTCAGCGACTTCGGGAAGTACGCAATCCCTCCCGTCTGTGTCGCCAGCTCCGTCAGCACCTCGCGCGAGTGCCTCGCCTCCGAGTGACTCACATCCTCGCCAAACAGCAGCCCGATGCAATAGATCGCCGGCCCATCCAGGTCCTGCACTCTGCGAATCGTCTGCTCCAGCGTTGCGCTCGACGCATTGTCATCCCCGTCCGTAACGATCAGCAGCACCTGTTTGCTCCGCTTCGCATTCTTCGACAGATAATCCGCCGACGCGATCACCGCGTCATACAGCGCCGTCCCTCCGCTCGACTTGATATACGCCAGCCCCTGCTGCAGCTTCTCAATTGAGTTCGTAAAATCCTGGTCGATGTACGCCTCCGAGCTGAAGTCCACCAGGAACGCCTCATCCTCGCGGTTCGACAGCCGCACCAGATCCAGCGACGCCGCATCCACCGCCGCCCGCTTGTCGTACATCGACCCCGAGCTGTCGATCAAAATCCCCATCGACACCGGCACATCCTCATGCCGGAACCCGATGATCGTCTGCGGCACGCCGTCCTCATACACATGGAACGCATCCTGCGGCAGGTTCTGCACGGGCGCGCCGCTCGCATCAATCACCGACGCGTTCAGCCGCACCTCATACGCATTCGCGCGCATGGTGTACTCGCCGTGCTCCTTGGTAATCTCGCCCGGCTTCGGCGGCCCTGTCGGCGGCGGCAACGCCGTATGCGTATCCGGGTCTGGCGACGGCACCGGGTCACTATCCACCGCCGGCACCTGCCCCTGGCTCTGTGCAGCCGGCTGATTAGGCCTCGCCTGCGCCTGCGGCTGTGATGTCGCCTGCGGCTGTGCCGCCGCCTGCGCCCACACGCCGGCTGTCATGACCACGCACATCGCGAGCACCGCGCGCATCGCGAGCGTAGCCCACCACGTCAATTTCCTGTCTATCCTCAATCCGTCCTCACTGCCGCGGGACAACGCAGCACCGCATCCGTCTTAACCTTGGACGCATTCCCGCCGCCGCCGCTAACCAGTATTCGCTCGTGTGGCCATTCCGGCCCATTTGCCTCTTGCGCACCCGCCACCATTCCCACCATTAAAAAGCAACCCGCAGCCTTACTGCGTCGGCGCATAGTACCCCTCGCGGCTGTGCACCGTCAGCGGAGGCAACCCGGGAGGCTCCATCAGCTTCACCCGCAGCTTCCGCCACTGCCCATCCCGCCGCGTATCTGTCGGCGTAAACCCAATCACATACTGGTTGCGCAGCTCCTCACTGATCCGCTGCGCAATGTCGCTCAAATCCTGCATGTCCATCACACGAAACAGCCGCCCGCCGGTCGACTCGCACACCTCATTCAGCAGCGTCGGCCCGTTGACCTCTTCCTCCGTCGGCGCAAACGCGTCAAAGATGCCGATGGAATAAATCTGCACCTCGCTCTCGCGCACAATCCGCGTCAGCTCACCCTCCGTATACCGGCTCCGGTTATCTCCGCCGTCGGAGATCACCAGCAGCGCCTTGCGCGCATACTTCGCCTGCCGCAGCTTGTTCACGCCCAGGTACATCGCATCAATCAGCGCCGTCCGGTTCTGCGGGTGCAGCATCACCATACGTGCTTCGACGTCCTCCACGTCATTTGTGTAATCCACCAGAACCGCCGGCCGGTCATTGAACCCGATCACAAAAAACTCATCCTGCGGGTTGCACGTGCGCAAAAACTCCGTCAGCGCCTTCCTCGCCCGCAAAAACTTCGACTGCATGCTCCCGCTCAGATCAAACACAATCCCGATCGACAGCGGCGCATCCTCCGTCGCAAAGCTCTTGATCGTCTGCAGATTGTTGTTGTCGTAAACCTGAAAATTTTCCTTATCCAGCCCCGTCACCAGCCGGTTCATCGGATCCGTCACCGTCAGCGGCACCAGCACTAGGTTCACGTTCACGCGAATCTCCGCGTTCGGCGAGCTCGTCGCCTTGGTGGCCACAGCTGTTCCCGTAATCAGCGGTCGATTATCTTTCGTCTCCGTCGGCGCCGGCGCGGGGGTCTTCACATCTCCCAGCGGATTTTCCTGCGCCCGGGCGAACCCAGCCCCAACCGTCCCCAACCCCCACAGCATCAGCAACACAGCGCACAGCCTCAGCCCACTGGCCCGCACTCCGCCGCTCCGCCCACCACCTTCCCCCCGGCCCCACTGCAAGCACCGCATACGGCACCTCGCGCTCCGCACCCGTCGTCCCCAGTTCGCTGCGCGGAGCCCTTAAGCTATCACTATCTCACCGCCGCCCTCTCTTCGCCAGTCCCCGTCCTCTCCCCGCCCGTCCTCGCCGCATTAACCTCATAAACGATCCCCTTCCGGGAGGCCCGATGGACAAAATCCCGAGCCGCACCCTCTGGCTCCAGTCCTTCACTCTGCTTTGGATGACCCTCGAGGTCAGCGTCGCTGCCTTCTCCGCCGCATCCTCGCACAGCCCCGCCCTGCTGGCCTTCGGTTCAGACAGCCTCGTCGAGCTCCTCTCGGCCGTCGTCGTTCTGCTCCCTTGGCTGACAAAATCCAGCATCCCCGAGCGCCTTTCCGGCCGCCTCACCGGCATCCTCCTCTTTGTTCTCGCGCTCGTCGTCGTCCTTACCGCGGCCCTCTCGCTCGCGCTGCGCCGTCCTCCCGAGCCCTCCCGCCCGGGCATCGCCATCACTCTTGCCGCTCTCCTCGTCATGCCCGCCCTCGCCGCGCTCAAGCGCCGCGAAGCTCACAACACCGGCAACATCGCGCTCTCCGCCGACGCGATCCAATCCGCAACCTGTGCCTGGATCGCCCTGCTCGCTCTCCTCGGCCTCGCCGTGAATGCCCTCTTTCACATCCCCTGGTTCGACTCCGTCGCTGCCGTCGCTATCGTTCCACTCCTCATTCGCGAAGGCCGCGCCGCCATCAAAGGCGAGACCTGCGGCTGCATCTGAACACACAACGGCAGCAATGTTTTTTCACAAATTGACCCTCTCGCACTCATAATGCTCTAATTCGCCAGTCTCCCCTCACAAAGGGGAGTCACTCCGGTATCACCAGCGGTCATCCGGCCGAAAACCCATATATCCACCCCTTGCCAGTCTTCAGGAGGACACCTGTTCATGCATCTCGGCGCAACCGCGGCTCTGCTTCTCGCCTTTCAGGACTATTCCCCAGCCGCCACCACCGTCTCCAGCAACGACACAGTTTGGCTTTGGGTAGCTATCGGCATCGGCGTCCTCGCCCTCATCGCCGCCTTCGTCCTGTCCCGCCTCGTCCTCGCCGGTGACACCGGTACCGCAGACATGCAGGAGATCTCCAACGCCATCCGCGAGGGCGCCGAAGCCTTCCTCGCCCGCCAGTACCGCACCATCGCGATCATCGCCGTCATCCTGGCCATCATTCTCTTCATCGGCTATCACGCCTCCGAGCGCACCGCGCCCTACGCGCTCCGCACCGTCATCAGCTTCCTCGTCGGCGCCCTCTGCTCCGGCATCGCCGGCTATACCGGCATGTACGTCTCCATCCGCACCAACATCCGCGCCGCCGCCGCTGCGCGTACGTCCTTCAACAAGGCCCTGCAAGCCGCTCTTCGCGGAGGCGCCGTCACCGGCCTGGTCGTCGTCGCGCTCGCCCTGCTCGGCATCAGCATTCTCTTCCTCGCCTACGGCGGCGTGAACAACGCCACTGCCGTCGTCGACCAGCTCGTCGGCTTCGGCTTCGGCGCCTCCCTCGTCGCGCTCTTCGCCCAGCTCGGCGGCGGCATCTACACCAAGGCCGCTGACGTCGGCGCCGACCTCGTCGGCAAGGTCGAAGCCGGCATCCCCGAAGACGACCCCCGCAACCCCGCTGTCATCGCCGACCTCGTCGGCGACAACGTCGGCGACTGCGCCGGCCGCGGTGCCGACATCTTCGAGTCCACCGCCGCCGAAACCGTCGGCGCCATGATCCTCGGCGCCGCTCTCTACCCCGTCTTCGGTATCCGCGGCATCCTCTTCCCGCTCATCATTCACGCCATCAATCTCATCGCGTCTACAGTCGGCGTCGCCGTCGTCCGCAGCACAGAGACCGGCGATCCCATGCGCGCGCTCAACCGCGGCTTCTACGTCACCGCCATCCTCGCGCTCGGCGGCTTTGCCATCGTCGTCTGGAACCTCCTCACCGGCCCGGGCGTCGAGCCCGGCTGGTTCTTCGGCTGCGGCGTCGTCGGCCTCGTCACCGCATTCCTCTTCGTCTGGATCACGCAGTACTACACCGAGACCCGCTACCGTCCCGTAAAATCCATCGCCGACGCCTCGCTCACCGGCCCGGCCACCAACATCATCAGCGGCCTCGCCGTTGGCATGGAGACACCCGCGCTGCCCGTCATCGTCATCTGCGGCGCGCTTCTGCTCAGCTACTACTTCGGCATCCGCGGCCTCGACGGCTATCCCGGCATCTCCGACTACGAAAAGGGCATCTACGGCACCGCCATCGCCACCATGGGCATGCTCGCCACCGCGGCCTATATCCTCGCCATGGACACCTTCGGCCCCATCACCGACAACGCCGGCGGCATCATCGAGATGTCCCACCAGCCCGATGAGGTCCGCAACCGCACCGACAAGCTCGACGCCGCGGGCAACACCACCAAGGCGCTCACCAAGGGCTACGCCATCGGCTCCGCTGCGCTGGCCGCCTTCCTGCTCTTCTCCGCGTACCTCGAAGAGGTTCGCACCATTGTGGTTCACAAGGTCGAGCTCGCCGGTCCTCTCGGCTACATGCCGCACGGCTGGACCTTCACCAACATCAACCTCGCCGAGGTGCCGGTCTTCGCCGGCGCTCTGCTCGGCGCGATGCTGGTCTTCCTCTTCTCCTCGCTGGCCATCAAGGCCGTCGGCCACGCTGCGCAGAAGATCGTTCAGGATGTCCGCGACCAGTTCCGCGAAAACCCCGGAATTATGGAAGGCACGGTCAAGCCCGACTACGCTCGCTGCGTCTCCATCGTCACCGGCGCGGCGCTGCGCGAGATGGTTGTTCCCGGTCTGCTGGTCGTCTGCATGCCGGTCGCCGTCGGCCTCATCTTCCGCAACTTCTCGGCCAGCTACGGCACCAGCTCGATCACGCTCGCTCCCGGCCAGATGATGAACGTGCCTGCCATCAACGGCCAGCCCGTCAACCTCGGCGGAGCCACCGCCGTCGCCGGCCTGCTCATGGTCGGCACCATCGCCGGAATCCTCATGGCCATGCTGATGAACAACGGCGGCGGCGCCTGGGACAACGCCAAAAAGCTGATCGAAACCGGCCTGCACGGCGGCAAACGCTCCGACGCCCACAAAGCCGCCGTCGTCGGCGACACCGTCGGTGACCCTTTCAAGGACACCGCCGGTCCCTCCCTCCACGTCCTCATCAAACTCCTGGCGACGATCACCCTCGTCCTCGCCCCGTTGTTCCTCTAGTCGCCCACAATCGGATACGAAACCGGGTGCCCATCTTCGCGACGGTCTCATCGTCGCTAAGGTGGGCATCGCGCGTGCCGGGGTCCCCGGCGAGCGTTTTTTGCTCGCTGGGGTGGTGGTAGCGCGCGAGTGCCTTTGCTTTTTCCCTTTGTCGCTGCCTCCTCAAGGCACGGCTTCAGCCGTGCTGTTGCCATCTAAACAGCCCCGGGTATGGCTTTCGATTCCGAGCAATATGCCAAAATGATTTCGGGAGACCCGCCATGGCCAACCAGACGACCGACCTCACCACCGAACTTAACTCCTTCGCCGCGCCGTTGATCGAGCAAGGCCGCTACGAGAACACCGCCGAGGTCCTACATGCCGCCATGGACGCGCTGCGCCGCGAAATGCTGACGGAGGAACAGGAAAACGCCATCCTCCAAAAACTCGCCGAAGAAGGCGAAGCCAGTGGTATCGCGGAAGGCGACGTCATCGGCCGTATTTGCGAAAAATACGGCCTCAAACGGCCCAACGGGATCTGATGCCGAAGATCCAATATTCCAGACGAGCCGAACAAGAGTTAGCAGACATCCTGGCCTATACAAAGCAAAGATGGGGAGACGCTCAAGCGGGCACCTACTTCCAGGAACTCGCCGACACATTCAACCTGCTCGCGAGATACAAGGAAATGGGCCGCAGTTTGTCGGCCACACGCCCGACATGGCGTCGCTTTGAGCAAGCCAGCCACGTCCTCCTTTATCAATCGATCCCCGACGGCATCAGAATCCAACGCATCATCCACAAACGCCGGCTCGTCCAGCCGCACTTACAATGACCCGAGAACAGACGTCATGGCGTTTGCGTGAATGCCCTGTTCTTGTCTTTCCGGCACCCCGTCACCGCGCCTCAATCTTCCCCGAGATCTGGTTGTACTCGGCCTTGCTCACAATGTGCCGATGGTACAGATCAGCCCCCTGCTGATACGGCCGCCCCGCAATAATCCTGTCGGCAACCTCCGGCGTGACTCCGGGGAGCCGCTCGAGCTCATCGCTGCTCGCCTTGTTGATATTCACCGGCCCCTTCTGGCGCAAACCATCAAACACGCCCTGCACCACAGCCTTTCCATCACGAACCGCGCCCGCGGTCACATGGGCCGTATCGTTCCGGATCGCATCCGGGCTCCGCGCCTCGTGACTACACCCCGCCAACCCGGCCACCATCAGCGCAACCAAGAGCACGTGCCTCATCTGTCCTCCACACCAGATTGGATGCGGAGTGCCGGGTGGCCCATCTTCGTCGGGTGCCCCATCCGTACGCGCAGCGGACGGGTGGGATGCACAATCCCTAAAACCGCAGATACACCCCCACCATCGGCTCCGCGGTATTAAAAAACGCCTTCGTCGACGAGAACGCCGTCGACAACTGCGGCGCGCTGTACACATTCCCGCGATACTGCGCCCGAATCCCGACATGAGGCAGCAGCCCGACATCCACCCCACCGCCGTACACCAGCACGCCCGCCGTATGGTTCTGCGTCCCGCTCGAGCTCTGCGCCGCCTGATGGAACAGAACCCCGCCGCCCGCCAGCAGGAACGGCCTTAGGTTCAGCACGTGCACGCCAACTTCCCACGCGGCCGTCACCTCGTGCGCGTTCGCCGGCACATGCGCCGTCATCGTCGTCGGCTCATTGCCGCACGGCAGCCCACACGTCACCTGGCCGCCCGTATATCTCTGGTCTGCCCGGTTCCATGAATACGTCAGGGCATACCCGACCAGCGGGTTCGACTGATGATGTAGCTCCACCATCGCGCCGCCCTGGTTCGCCGGGCTCTGGGTCACACCATTCCCGGTCACCGACCCCGTGAACGCGCCGTACACGCTCGCCGCCAGATCCGTCTGCGCCCTCGCCACCCCAGCACAAAGCGCAACCACTACCAACAAAGCCCAACTCCTCATGCTTCCTCCCTCACGGCCGACTGCCGATGGACCATTGTCCTTAGAACCCCGGCGCGCACGCCGCGTTGCGGAGTCCCGACAACCTGCTCATTCCAGATACTTTACGATTTACGCCGGCGCCCCCCTGCAAGGCTTACCCCTTTCGTTCCAGGACTTTGCACGAAACCGGCGTGCAAATACACTGAAGTCCAAACCTAAAGTCTCTCCTTCGAAGACTTTGCGCAAAAAAGTACGGGGGGAGGGGGGGTACCACTTCCCGAAAATTTCCACCGTTCGCGAGCGTATCCTTCTCCAGACCCGAAGCAACCCATCTCTCACATATAGGAGACCGCTCGATGAGCTCCGTCCGTGTCCTCGCCGGAACCCGCAAAGGCGCCTTCATCCTCACCTCCGACGGCAAGCGTAAGGACTGGAAGATCTCCGGCCCCCACTTCACCGGCTGGGAGATCTACCACCTCAAGGGCTCCCCCGCCGATCCGAACCGCCTCTACGCCTCGCAGACCTCCGGCTGGTTCGGCCAGCAGGTCCAGCGCTCCGACGACGGCGGCGAGACCTGGAACCCCATCAGCGCCCAGTTCACCTACGACGGCGTCCCCGGCACCCACCAGTGGTACGACGGCACCCCCCACCCCTGGGAGTTCAAACGCGTCTGGCACCTCGAACCGTCACTTACAGAGCCGGACACGGTCTTTGCCGGAGCGGAAGATGCCGCCCTCTTCAAGTCCACTGACGGCGGCAACTCGTGGACGGAACTCTCAGGCTTGCGGACAAACGCCACGGCCCCCGGGTGGCAGCCCGGCGCCGGCGGCATGTGCCTCCACACCATCATTCTCGATCCCACGAACCCTGAGCGCATCGTGATTGCGATTTCAGCGGCGGGGGCCTTCAGAAGTGATGATGGCGGGAAGAGCTGGAAGCCGATTAACAAGGGCCTCAACTCGAAGTTCCTTCCCAATCCAACGGCTGAGGTTGGACATTGTGTGCACCACATCGCCATGAATGCGAAGACGCCGAAGACGTTGTTCATGCAGAAGCACTGGGATGTCATGCGCTCCGATGACGCGGGCGACAACTGGACCGAGGTCAGCGGGAATCTGCCGACGGACTTCGGCTTTGTCATCGATGTGCACACGCACGAACCGGAGACGGTTTACGTTGTGCCCATCAAATCCGACTCCGAACACTTCCCTCTTGACGGCAAGCTGCAGGTGTTCCGCAGCAAGTCCGGTGGCAACGAGTGGGAGCCATTGACGAAGGGACTTCCTCAGCAGGACTGCTATGTGAACGTGCTGCGCGATGCGATGTCTGTGGATGCGCTCGATGATTGCGGCATTTACTTCGGCACGACCGGCGGACAGATCTACTGCTCACCCGATGCCGGCGACACCTGGAATACGATCTCGGAGCATCTGCCGCCGGTGCTTTCGATCGAGGTGCAGACGCTCGCATGAGTCGTATTCGTGTCGAGCTTCCAGCGCCACTGCTGCGTCATGCAAAGATCACGAGCGGCCACGAAATTGCGCTTGAAATCGATGCACCGGTGACGCTGCGCCGCCTGCTCGATGCGCTGGAGGAGGCACATCCAACGCTGCGCGGATGTGTGCGAGACCAGAACACGAACGAGCGCCGCGCCTTCATCCGCTTCTTCGCATGCAACGAGGACCTGTCCCACGAGTCGGTCGATGACCCGCTACCGGACGAGATTGTCAGCGGACGCGAGCCGCTGATTATTCTCGGCGCGATTGCAGGCGGATAACCTGAGAGCTGTTCAGATCTCTTTCTCCATGATGAGGAACTGCAGGTCTTCGCGGAGCGGTGTGCCGAAGCGAGGATCGTCGTTCGGATATGGCTCGGCGTCTCCTGTTGCGCGATAACCTCGGCGCTCGTACCAGGCGATGAGTGTGTCACGAACATGCAGCACGCCGATGCGCATGCGAGTCGCACCACGGGAACGCGCGTAGTCTTCCGCGGCATCGAGCAGCTTGCGCCCGAGTTGCTGATTCTGCAGCTCAGGCCGAATGGTCAGCAGGCCGAGTGACCAGACGCCATCGCCTTCCGGGTTCAGCCATGCAGTGCCCAGCAGCGGACCATCCGCTTGCTCGCGATAGATGAGCAGCGCTCCGTCAGGTTTTGCGGCGAGTTCCTCGCGCAGCAGCGAATGGTCGAGCCGCTGGCCGCCGACAATTCCCTTCTCGATATTCCAGCTTGGAGTGGCGCCTTCGCGTCCGCGATAGGCGAGGTTCGCGAGATCGATGACTTCGTCGTAGTCTGCTTCGACGGCCTTCCTCAAAACCATCTGGTCAGTGTACGAGGTTGGCTTCTCCGTACAATGGAGGCATGGCACGTTTGTTTCCGTTTCGCGCTCTTCGCTATGACCCCACTCGCGTCAACATGGCCGACGTGGTGACGCAACCTTACGACAAGATCGACAAGCAGATGCAGGAGCGCTACTACAACCTGAGTCCGTACAACCTGGTTCGCGTCGTGCTCGGCAAACATTATCCGGACGACAACGACCAGCACAACGTGTACACGCGCGCCGCAGAGACGTTGAAGAAGTGGCGCGGAGAGCACATCCTGCACGAAGAGAGCGCGCCTGCGCTGTACGGCTACTCGCAGACGTATACCGTTCCGGGCACGGGCGGAGCAACGGGAACGAAGGCGGAGATTCGCGAGCGTCGGGGCTTTATTGCGCTGGGGCAGCTCCATGATTACGCCGACAAGATTGTGTATCGGCACGAGCAGACGTTTCCGAAGCACAAGTCGGATCGGCTGGCGCTGTTCAAAGCGACGCGTGCGTACTGCGAGCAGATTTACATGCTGTACTCTGACCCGACGTTCACGGCGGAGAAGGTGATCTTCGAAGCGCCGCCTGCGACTGCGGACAGCGGCGCGTCGGTTCGCCCTGATGCGCGCAAGCCGGATCTGGAGATTGTGGATGAGTATCACGTGGTCCATCGCGTGTGGAAGGTGACGGATGCGCAGTTGATCCACCGTGTGCTGGACGCAATGAAGGACAAGTGGCTGCTTATTGCAGATGGCCATCACCGGTATGAGACCTCGGTGGGGTACATGCATGAGCGCGCGGAGCAGATGCACTGCGATGCGAAGGCGGACCCGAAACTGACTCCGGACGGCCTGCCGCAGCCTGCGTTTCCTGAGCAGGCGATGATGATGACGTTTGTGAACATGGATGCGCCGGGGATTACGATTCTGCCGACGCATCGCGTTGTTTCAGGGCTCGCGAACTTCAACCTTCGCGAGTTTGCGGAAAAGGCGAAGCAGTACTTCGATGTTCAGGAGTTGGAGAGTTCGCTGACGCCGGCGCAACTGCTGGCGAAGTTGAACGCAACCGACGGAGTGGCGTTCGTTGCGGCAGCGCGCGACGGCAATCTGCTGTTGAAGCCGAAGCCGGACGCGGTTGCACCCCTGCTGAAGGGGCTGTCGCCGCGGCAGCAGCAACTGGATGTGACGCAGTTGCACAAGGTGATTCTCGAAAAGATGTTCGGGCTTGATGAGGAGACGATCCGCAAGGGCGAAGTGATTCGCTACTATCGCGAGGCGGATGAGTCGGTGGAGCGCGTAAAGAGCGGAAAGGCCGATGTGGCGTTTCTGATCAAGCCGGTAACGCTGGAGCAGATGAAGGACATCTCGCTGAACCTGGAAGTGATGCCGCAGAAGTCGACGGACTTCTATCCGAAACTGCTGAGTGGGCTGGCGATGTACACGCTCGATTAATTGGCGACGTTCTGCAGTTCAACGACGGGAGAACAACTTCTTCAATGCAGGATGCGAGGAGCGCACAGGCAAGATCCGGCAGCCTGCGGCCGTACTGGATAGCAGCAGCGATCTACGTGTTGATGCTGGGTGTGCTGCTTTTGCAGGCATGGCACATTGATCGCCTGCAGCAGTTGTACGCCGTGGATGATGCGTACATTCACCTCGCGATGGCAAAGAATCTGCTTACCCATCATGTGTTCGGCGTCACGCCATTCGGATTTACGGGTGCGTCGTCCTCCGTGGTGTGGCCGTTTCTGCTAGCGGCGCTTGGTGTGGTGTTCGGTCTGCACGTGTGGCTGCCATTTGCATTGAATGTTGCGCTTTCGCTGCTTCTGCTGTGGCTGGCGCAGCGGTGGCTGTGGCGGATGGGAGTGGTGTCTGAGCGGCTGCGCATTGCCGCACTGGTTTCGATTGCAGTGCTTACACCGCTGAGCGGCCTCACATCGCTGGGCCTGGAGCATGTGCTCGAAAGCATCACAGCGCTTGGGCTGCTGGTTGCGGCGGCTGAGGTTCTGGATGGCTCGCGTGACACGAAGAGCGTGCTGCCGCTGATTGTGTGGGCCGCGGTAGCGACTTCGTCGCGCTATGAGATTGCGTTTGAGATCGCGTGCATCTGTGCGCTGCTGGCGTGGCGGAGGCGGGTGGGTCTCGCCGCGGCAGTTGCAGGCGCGGGATTTCTCCCGATCCTGGCGTTCGGGATCTTCAGCATGAGCCATCCTGGGTCGCACTTCTTTCCTAACTCGCTGCTGCTGAAGACGGCGCCGGCATCGACTGCGTTGTCGGATCGGATCGTTCCGGTGCTGCAGAACTTGAAGTATGCGGCGAAACATCTGCTGCCGGTTGGGTGGGCGGTTGTTCTGGGCCTGAGTATTGCGTCGATCCGGGCGCGTGGAGCGATGCGCGGGGCTGCGGCTGCGGGAATTATCACGGTTGGGTTGTCCGTGCTGCATACTCTGTTTTCGCGGATGGGGCAGCTTGGAAGGTATGAGAGCTATCTGGTTGTGCTGACGATCTTCAGCATGTTCGTGCTACTGGAAGAGTGTCGGGGAACTCTGAGAGTTCTGCAGTCGAAGAAGATTGCCGGATGGCTTGTAGCCTGCGGTGTGCTTGCGCTGGTGCCGCGCGCAGCTGTGATTGTTGCGACCAACGCGGATGCGGTGCAATCGATTTTTCTGCAGCAGTATCAGATGGCGAAGTTCTTCGCTGCGAATTATCCGGATACGCCGATTGCGGTGAATGATGTTGGGGCTGTGAGCTACTTTCACGATG
This sequence comes from Acidobacteriaceae bacterium, assembly GCA_035651235.1. Taxonomy (GTDB): domain Bacteria; phylum Acidobacteriota; class Terriglobia; order Terriglobales; family Acidobacteriaceae; genus Granulicella. The sequence continues at coordinate 36,012 of DASRGC010000073.1, read as the reverse complement.
GACCGATGCTGGATCTGTTTGGGCTGACCTCAAGCACGGTGCTGAATTTGAAGCTGGCGCATGCGTATGACACGAATGCAATTCGGCAGCTCGCGGCGGAGCAGGGCGTGAAGGTAGCGGCGGTGTATGTCGAATGGTTCCAGGGAGCGGAGGCGCTTCCGCCGGAGTGGACCTATGCTGGAAGCCTCACACCGAAGTGCCCGAGTCGTCATGCGACAGTTGGCGGGTTCACCATTGCGTTTTATGCGGTGCATCCGGAGGACGCGAAGGAGTTGCGGGCGAAGCTGGCGGCGTACTCTGCGCTGCTGCCATCGGGAACGAAGGTCGGCCAGGACCCATGGACGAGAGCGTGCACCGCGTGACGACATGAGTTTTGTGTGTCATGGGCCAGAGCTTCACGTAAGCTGTGACGAAATGTCCAACTTTATTCAAACGACGCCGTTCATGCACGTTCCGATTGCGGAGTTTGAGGCCGCGGTGGAGTTTTTCCGCGACGTGCTTGGGTTCCATGAGCATCGCCATGTACGCGACTATGCCTATTTGTCGCGCGAGGGCTGCGGGATTCGCATATGGGGGCGAGACGATGCGGCGGATGCTCCGCGAGGGCGGCGGAACTTTCGATACTACTTCGACGTGCGCGATGTGGATGCGCTGTATGAGGAGCTGAAGGCGAAGCTGGGCGGGTTGCCGAGCTGCGATGTGCATGGACCGGAAGACAAGAGCTATCACCAGCGCGAGCTGCTCGTGCTTGCACCGGATGGCGATCTGGTGTGCTTCGGGCAACGGTTGTGATGGCGATGGAGCTTGTAACGCTCGAGGGGATGCATGTGCGGCTGGAGCCGCTGGAGCGGCGTCACGCGGCAGGCCTGGTGGAGGCCTCAGCTGCGGATACGTCGATCTACAGGTGGAGTCTGGTGCCGGTGGGACGCGAGGCTGTTGAGAGGTATATCGACACAGCGCTCAAGTGGCGAGATGCGGGCACGGCGCTGCCGTTTGCAACGGTGCGGAAGGCCGATGGCGTGGTGATTGGGTCGACGCGGTTCTGGGGGCTGGAGCGGTGGGCGTGGCCGGAGGGCTCGGCGGATTACGGCAAGCATGTGTACGACACGGGCGAGATTGGCTACACGTGGCTGACGGCGTCGGCGGTGCGGACTGCGGCGAATACGGAGGCGAAGCTGTTGATGCTGACGCATGCGTTCGAGGTGTGGCGGATGAACTCGGTGAGCTTCTGCACCGATGAGCGGAATGAGCGGTCCGCGGCGGCGATCAAGCGGATCGGGGCGAAGTTTGAAGGCGTGCTTCGCGCGCACAGGATGGCGGCGGATTTTACGCCACGGAATACGCTGCGGTTTTCGATTGTGGCGAGCGAGTGGCCAGAGGTGAAGCGGCGATTGCGGGAGAAGCTAGCTGCTCGTGCTAACTCACTTTACCCTCAGGGCAAAGATCGCGAGCACACAAGAACAGAGGAATGACGCTCCTGCGCCGTAGACCCAGGGATGGACAGCTCGCTCCATCTGATTCCAATCGGTTATTTGTTGTGGAGTGTATGGGTGCGCCACTTTTTGGAGTTCGTAGGCGTCGCCGACTGTGGCTGCAACTGGCAGCCATTTTGCAATGCAAACAAACGAGAAGGCGAAGAAGGCAGCCGCAGAAAGCCATAGCGTCCTACGCTTCGCCTTCGTGGTCACCGCGAGATGCCTTCGATAGGTGAGCTGGCGCTGGCGTAGAGCTTTTTGGGCATGCGGCCGGCGAGGAAGGCTTCGCGGCCGGCTTCTACGGCTTTCTTCATGGCGGAGGCCATGAGGATGGGGTTTCGCGCGCCGGCGATAGCGGTGTTGAGGAGGACGGCGTCGAAGCCGAGCTCCATCGCGAGGGCGGCGTCGGAGGCGGTGCCGAGGCCGGCGTCGACGACGAGCGGGACCTCGGTGATGAGCTCGCGCATCATGCGCAGCGTGTAGCTGTTGGCGATGCCGAGGCCGGTGCCGATGGGCGCGCCGAGGGGCATGACGGCGGCGGCGCCGACGTCGATGAGGCGCTTGGCGAAGACGATGTCGTCAGTAGTGTAGGGCAGGACGGTGAAGCCTTCGTTGATGAGGACGCGGGTGGCTTCGACAGTGGCCTGGACGTCGGGGTAGAGGGTGGGCTGGTCGCCGATGACCTCGATCTTGACCCAGTCGGAGAGGCCGACCTCGCGGGCGAGGCGGGCGGCGCGGATGGCTTCCTCCGCGGTGTAGCAGCCGGCGGTGTTGGGCATGAGGAAGAAGCGCGTGGGGTCGATGAAGTCGAGGAGCGATTCCTTGGAGCGGTCGAGATTGACGCGGCGGACGGCGACGGTGACCATCTCGGCGCCGGAGGCTTCGATGGCGGCGGCGGTCTCGGGGCCGTCCTTGTACTTCCCGGTGCCGACGATGAGGCGCGAGCGGAAGCGGCGGCCGGCGATGATGAGATCGTCGGCGGTGGGGGCTGTGATGGGGGTCTCGATGACGGCGGAGGTCATGGAGAGATTTTAGAGGCTAGATATTAGATGTTAGAAATGGGGCGGTTCTTCCCCAGCCGGTTGGTCTTCGCTCGAAGACACGAAGGGCCCGCCTCGGTCGAGGCGAGCCCTTCAGCGGTGAACTGTTGAGATTGACCTGAGGCATCCGTGCTGGATGGGCCTCGGCAGGAGATCTGATTATGCAGAACTGCCAGGACTAGAGCGACGGATGCTCTAAGCCTCAGTCACCTCACGTGTTGTGTTGCAACTTGTACTGTCAGATTTCATAGGCTGGATCATCCTCCTTTCCCGTGTACTTGTAGGTTAATCCTGAGTTGACGACACGTCAAAGGGTGCAAGGCGTGGCGCATCACTTGAGGTACGCGCGGACGAGGTCAATGAGCTCTTCGCCGAGTTCGGGGGACATGGGGCGGGCGCCGATGTGGAGGCGGATGTGATCCTCAAGGATCTCGGCCATGAGGCCGTTGATGCCGCCCTTCACGGCAGCCAGCAGCATGAGGACGTCGGTGCAGTCGCGGTTCTCGGCGAGGCTGCGCTCGACGGTCCTCATCTGACCTTGAATGCGCTTGGCGCGATTGATGAGCTTGGCACGTTCGCGATCGATTTGCACGGGGGCTCCGGAAGAATTTGTGTCTGCTTCAACCGAGTCTTCCTTTGTTTGTTATACCCTAGGGGGGTATACTACATCTCAACAGGAACGTGGCGCCAATCGAGGCGCAGGAAGGAGGAGACTCCCATGAAGAATCTGACCAATCGCTGGCTGCGTCCGACTGAGAACCAGGCTGTGCTGCCGCGGTTCAGCCGCATGCACCTGATTCGCACGTTTGTTGAAACGGGCGATGAGCGCTGCCCGATAGCGGGCATCTGGTCGCGCCTGGAGAACGACGCGACCGCCGACGACAGTGAATTAACCCGGCCCGCCGTGTGGAGGCTCTTCCCATGGCGGGCGTTTTTATCCGGGCCTTATCTTCCGGTCCTACAGTAATTCCGTTCAAATTTCGATGACTTTGCGCCTGACAAAAGCACTGACGCTGAGCCTCTGCATGCTCTCCGCGATTGTCGCGGGGGCGCAGCAGCAACCGGCGACTCAGACCGCGGGTGAAGCGGCCAAGCCGCCCGAGGTGACGATGTTTTCGCACCCGGACGGTCAGCGCTGGCTTATCTCCGGCCAGGCGAACATCATTTTCCAGTCGCATCCTCCGTTTCACTCTCCGTATTCGGGGCCGAATTCGATGCTGGCGCGAGGGGAGTACAAGACCTCGCTGGTGGGGACGCTGTTTACCGGGCTTCAACTGCATGGGAAGCTCCGCTATAACACCGACGCGATTTTCGATCTGGAATCGACTGGAGGGCGCGGGATCTCGGAGGCGTTGGGACTGGCGGGCTTCACGAATCTCGACGTGGTGCGGAATCCGAACCTGGGGCCGACGCCGTATGTGGCGCGCGCGGAGATTCACCAGACGATCGGGCTGAGCTCAAAGATGGCGGATGCCCAGCGGACACAGTTTTCGCTCGCTACCAACGTTCCGGAGCGACGTTTGGAGTTGCGGGTGGGCAAGCTCAGCCTGCCGGATGTGTTTGACCAGAACACGCCAGGGTCGGACTCGCACCTGCAGTTTCTGAACTGGACGGTGGACAACAACGGAGCCTACGACTACGCGGCAGATACGCGCGGGTACACGTATGCGGGGATCGCGGAGTATGACGATGGTCCGTGGACGGTGCGGTATGGATTCGCGCTGATGCCGACGGTAGCGAATGGGATCGATCTGCAATCGAGTCTCAGGAAGGCTCGCGGGGACAACTACGAGTTGGATTACGGGCGGGGGCCGCTGTCGCGGTGGCTCGACCGGAAGCGACAGGGCGCGGTGCGGCTGCTGGGATATGCGAACTACGCCAACATGGGCGACTACCGGGAGCAGAATATCAAGGCCCTTAAGCAGAGGGCGAAAGGGAATGTATCCGCCACGCCGGTGATTACAGACCATCCGTTCGGGACCACGGTGAAGTACGGCGTGGGGCTGAACTTTGAGCAGGAGCTGCCCAAGGACCTGCGGGTGTTTGGGCGGTTCGGGTGGAATGAAGGGCGGCACGAGAGTTACGCGTACACGGAGGTGGACCAGACGTTCGAGGTTGGCGGCGATCTGGCGGGCAACCGGTGGTCGCGGCCGAGTGACAAGATTGGGGCGGTGGTGGTGAGCAACGCGATCAAGCGTGACCACCAGGCGTATTTAGGGCTGGGTGGATTGGGGTTTCTGCTGGGCGATGGGCGGCTGAACTACGCGCGCGAGGACATCCTGGAGAGCTACTACACGGCGCACAACTGGCGGGGGCTGTTCAGCTCGCTGGATTTCCAGTACATCGAGCATCCCGGGTATAACCAGGATCGCGGACCCGTGGCGGTGTTCAGCGTCCGGACGCACGTAGATTTCTAAAAATTTATCTTCGTTCCATGTGGGATTGGATTCGCCCGGTAGCATTGAAGAGATGGCTACAGCTACTTTTCAGAGCAGAGGATCGGCAGCGACTGTTCCGAAGAAGAGGTCTGCGGCGACTCTTCGCGTGCTTCGGAAGGTTCATCTCTATTTTGGGCTGTTTATCTCCCCTGCTTTGCTGTTTTTCGCGTTTACCGGGGCGGTTCAGACGCTGAGCCTGCATGAGGTTGCAGGAAGTTCGTATAAACCCCCAGCTATGTTGGCGGAACTTGGACAGCTCCACAAACACGCAGCGATGATGGCGCCAGCGCCGGATCCGCCCGGCAAGGCGGCCAAGGCCGGCGCAACATCCAAGGCACCGCCGCCAGAGGTGACCCTGGCCGGCAAGCAGAGGCAGCATCTGCCGATGAAGATCTTCTTCCTTTTGGTGGCGGTGGGACTGCTGACGTCGACGGGGACTGGCATCTACATGGCGTACAAGTACGCCCGGAAGAAGGTCCTGGTCACAGCAACTCTGATCGCTGGCGTGGTGATACCGTGTCTGCTGCTGAAGTTGTGACGCTCGGCTGCCGACCCACAGGGCAGCGCGGTACACTCGGCAGACAGGCTCCCATCCTTCTTTAGAGAGAGACCCCCAATGAATACAAACTTCTGGATCGCACTCGAAGCGCGCGTGGCGCCGTACAATCTGCTGACGCACCCTTTCTACCAGGCGTGGTCACGCGGCGAGCTTACGCGCGACGATCTGCGCACATACGCCGCTGAATACTGGCATCACGTTTCGGCGTTTCCGACGTACCTAAGCGCGCTGCACAGCCGCCTGCCGGATTCGGAGCTGCGCCGCGACGTGCTGCGGAACCTCGCCGAAGAGGAAGGGACTGACAACCCGGCAGCCCGCCCGCACTCCGATCTGTGGATGGACTTTGCCGTCGGCATGGGAGCGACACCAGCAGAGGTGAGAAGCCACACGGTGCAGCCGGAGTTGGCGGCGCTGCTCGCCACGTTCCGCGCGGCGATGCAGGAGCCGAAGCCCGCGGCAGCGCTGGCCGCCCTGTATGCGTATGAGTCCAAGGTGCCGCAGATTGCGGCAACGAAGGCGGAGGGGTTAGCGACCCATTATTCGGCTGGCGCGACTACGGCGAAGTACTTCACGCTTCACCAGACGGCCGATGTGGCGCATGCCGCGGTATGGCGTGAGCTGATCGACAAGGAACTCGCTGCGGATCCTGAGGCAGCCGAGACCGCGCTGGATTCGGCAGAGCTGGCAGCCCAGGCGCTGTGGGTAGCGCTGGACGGTGTAGAACGCGGGCGGCAGTCTGGGCGTTAGTGTCAGGCGCTGGGCTGGAAAGCAAAACGGCTACCCCGAAGGGTAGCCGTTGCAACTTCAGGCTGGTTTAGCGACGTCCGCCGCCGCCGTGGCCGCCACCGCCGTGGAACCCACCGCCACCGCCGCCGCCGTGGAAGCCACCGCCGCCAGAGAAGCCGCGAGCGCCACCGGAGAAGCCGCGTGCGCCACCGGAGAAGCCGCGTTCTCCGCCACCGGCAAAGGCATGTCCGCCGCCAACGTAGCCGCGAGCTCCGCCCGCGTATCCGCCGTGATAGCCTTCGCCGCCGCGATAACCGCCGGCATATCCGCCGCGGAAGCCTTCTCCGCCACGAAACGCTGCACCGCCGCGATAGCCGTAACCGGGATGCGGGCCGTATCCGTAACCGCGTCCGTAATAGCCGCCGTGACCCCAGCCCCAAGCACCGTGGTTCCAGCCCCAGCCGCGATAACCCCAGCCATACCACGGGCCGACGCCGATGAAGAGACCGTCATAGAACCAGTTCGGGCCGTAGTACCCATACGGTGCGCATGCGTATGGAGCGTAGTTGTAGTAGCCGTATGGGCAGTCAGGCGGATACCCATAGGCCATATCTACCGGTGGCGCTTCATAGGCCGGAGCGGGATAGGCCGGGACGCCCACGCCAACACCGAACGAAACCTGTGCGTCAGACTTGGCCGCGGGCATCAGCACGACGCCTAGTACAGCCAGCAACGCTATGTACTTGAGAAACTTCATCTTCTACCTCCTAGGGCCCCGCAACTCCAGCCGGATTCGAGATCCTCGATCCGGCACCCATTGGTAGGAACCCAAGGGGCTGCGGAATGTTGCTCACAATTGCGCCTCCGTTCGCAGAATCGAGAGCTGCTGCTCTTTTTTCGCAAGCGCGGGCAAGCGCGGCCAACCTCGGTCACTAGGCCCAGGGCCGAGACGGGGCTGCGGAACCGCTCTGGCAGCGCGACCTATACTCAAAAGAATGCTGATAATGCTCGCCTTTGAGCTCCCTGCGTTTCTTCTTGGCCTGCTTTTTGGCAGCTTTTTGAACGTATGCATCTCGCGCCTGCCGGAGCACCGGAGCGTGGTCAAACCGCGCTCGCACTGCCCGAAGTGCCTCGCGCCGATCCAGTGGTATGACAATGTTCCGCTGCTGAGCTGGGCGCTGCTGGCGGGCCGGTGCAGGAAGTGCAAGGGCGCGATTCCGTGGCGGTATCCGGCGGTAGAGCTGGCGACGGGGTTGTGGTTTGCGCTTGTTGCGAGCCGATTCCTTAGTCTCGGCAGTGCGAGCGAATGGGTCGACGTCGCTTCCGGACGGCCTTACGTCCTCGGGACTTCCTTGGGATTAGTCGCAATTCTCATCCTGGGTTTCCTGCTCATCGGACTGGTCGTCATGGATTGGCAGACGCACACGCTTCCGGATGCCTTCACACTGACCGGTACGGCGATCGGGTTCTTCCTGGTTTGCGTGCAGGCGATCTTTCTGCCGCGGGGCGTCTACGACATCCACGTGAATCCAAAAATCAGCCTGCGGATGTCCAGCCCCGGATCCTTCCAGAGCCGCGGAGATGTCTTTATGACCGGGCCCGAGCATCTGGTGTGGGGACGGGTGCTGGCGATCTGCGCGGCGGCGGCGATTCCGTGGCTGATTCGGGCGCTCTATAAGGCGGCGCGGAAGCAGGAGGGGCTGGGGCTCGGCGATGTGAAATTGATGGCGATGATCGCGGCTTTTCTGGGATTTGCTTCGGCGATGGTGGCGTTTTTTGTCGGCGTGATTCTGGGCGCGGTGTATGGCATCGTGCTGCTGGCACGACGGCGCGCGACGACGGCGAGCCAGATTCCGCTGGGTACGTTTCTTTGTATCGGAGGCTTGGTGGCGGCGCTGCTCGGCGGACCGATGGTGACGTGGTACCGGGGATTTTTCTGAGGCGCTAGTGATGGCGCAGCGCCTGCACGAGCAAAACAATTCCTATGACGACGACACCGGCGTGGACGTATCGGAGAAACGCTTCTCCGCGCATGCGGTGGTTCAACCAGCGTCCGACGAAGACTGCGGGAAGCGCGGCAAATATTCCGATTAGAAAATAGTGCGTGACCTCGGCGGTCCAGAGTCCGGAGAGCCGGTAACCGAGCATACCTAGTGCGCTTGCGGGCAGGAAATAACCCTGCAGCGTGGCGCGAAAGTGCTGTGGCGACCATCGCCTCATGGAGCCGTAAACCACCAGCGCCGGACCGTTGATGCCATAGGCTCCGCCGAGCACACCCGCCGCGAAGCCACATCCGAGCAGCCAGGCATGGCTGTCGCGCTCCAGGTGCGGCGGACGTTTGCCCACAAGAAAAAATCCGGAGAAGAGCACGATGACGATGGCCAGCGCGGCCTTCACCAGCTCTTGATGCGTGCTGTGCAATAGCCATATTCCCAATGGGATTCCGGCGAGGGTCGGCACAAACAACCAGCCGGAGCTGCTCACATGAACCTTGCGCCAGTCCTGCACAAGAATCACCGCCGCTATCGCAACCGATATGAGCACGGCGAGCGGAGTTGCAATCTGGATCGGCAAGAACAACGCGAGCAGCGGGACAGCAATGAGTGCTTCGCCGAAACCGAAGGCTGAGCGCACCACGGACGCCACAAAAACGACCAGCAAAATCTTAGCTATCAAACTTCCCACCCCTCCACCTTAGTCATATCAAGGATTCACTGCCTCGCCTTGACCCTTGACGACCTCACTCCTACACTCAAAGATGGCCATGCAGAGCAATCCTTACATCTGGCAATATGTTCCGCTCGCTATTCAGATTGTGGTGGCGATCGGGCTCGCGTGCTTCATGGTGGGCGCGTCGTACTTTCTTGGAAAGCACAAGCGCTCGCGCACGAAGCTGGGCACTTATGAGTCGGGCATGGACCCGGTGGGCAATGCGCGCGGCCGCTTCTCCGTTGCCTTCTACATGGTGGCGATGCTGTTCATCCTCTTCGATGTAGAAGCGGTCTTCATGCTGCCCTGGGCGGTCATTTATCGGCAGCTTCCGGCTATCACTGGATCTCGTCTCTTCGGCTTCTGGGAGATGCTGGTCTATCTCGGCTTCGTCGGTGTGGGGCTCTTCTATGTGTGGAAGAAGGGCATTCTCAACTGGTCGAACGATAAGCCCGATCTTCCAAGTCGTAAGTCGTAGGATTTTCGGTCCGCAGTCCTGATTGGAGTGGTTGTATCGCGATGTCTGAACCCAAAGATCCAATGCAAACAGCCGCCACTCGCGAGGCGATTTTCGGCAAGGAAGCTGTCGCTGCGGCGCTGGCCGACCACGCAGCCATTCAGGGGCTCAAGGACCTCATCACGGACGCGAAGTGGGACCGCGACGAGCTGACCCTGGCGGTTGCTCCCGAGACGATTGTGCAGGCGTGCGAGGCCGCAAAGGCGGCCGGCTACAACTTCTTCGAGGACGTGACGGCGGTTGACTGGTATCCGACCGAACCGCGTTTTCAGCTCAGCTATTCCCTGCTCTCGCACAAGCTGAAGCAGCGCATTCGGCTTGTGGCGCGACTGGAGGGCGATGCGCCGACGATCGATTCGATCACTGGCGTGTGGCCGGCGGCGAACTTCTATGAGCGCGAGGTCTTCGACCTCTTCGGCGTCACCTTCGCGGGACATCCGCGGCTGACGCGCATCATGATGCCCGACAACTGGAATGGACACCCGCTCCGCAAGGACTACCCGGTGGAGGGGTATCGCTAATGGCTATTGAAGCTCCTGACAAGCCCACCGCTGCTCAAGATCCAGACGCGCCGCGTTCTCCGTTTGCCGGCCGCGTCAATATGCAGATCACCGGCGCGACGCTGACCGGCATGCGTCATGCGGAGGACATGATCATCCCCGACGTGCAGGATGTCGTCGAGGAGTCGCTCTCGCACCACAAGCCCGAGGGCTCGGATCCGATCTCCGATCAAACGATGATCCTCAACATGGGCCCGCAGCATCCGTCCACGCACGGCGTGTTGCGCCTGGTCATTGAGGTCGACGGCGAGACAGTCATCTCGCTCGCTCCCGACATCGGCTACCTGCACACCGGCATCGAGAAGACCTGCGAGGCCAAGTTCTATCAGCAGGTCGTTCCGCTCACCGACCGCATCGACTACCTCGCGCCCATGATCAACAACACCGCCTATGCGCTGGCGGTCGAGAAACTCCTGCAGCTTGAAATCCCTCCCAAAGCGCAGTGGTTGCGCGTTCTCTTCAACGAGCTCTCGCGCATCAACTCGCACCTGGTATGGCTGGGCACGCACGCCATGGATATCGGCGCGCTGACGGTGTTTTTGTATTGCTTCCGTGAGCGCGAGCATCTGCTGCGCTTCTTCGAGGCCGTAAGCGGCCAGCGGATGATGACCAGCTACATCCGCATTGGCGGCGTGGCGATGGAGCCGCCGATCGATCTGTTTGCACGGATCAGAAAGTTCCTCGATACTTTCCCGGACAAGATAGCCGAGTACGAGGGACTGCTCGACGGGAACCCGATCTGGCAGGGACGCCTGAAGGGCGTTGGCATGCTGTCGTATGAGGATGCGATCGCGCTCGGCGTGACTGGGCCGCCGGCGCGCGGGTCGGGAGTTGATTTCGATGTGCGGCGCGATATGCCGTACTCAAGCTATGAGAAGTTTCAATTCAATGTGCCGGTCTCCACCGAGGGCGACACCTGGGCGCGGTACAAGCTACGCATGCAGGAGATGCGGGAGTCGACGAAGATTTGCCTGCAGGCGCTGGACGGCATGCCTGAAGGCCGCTACGTGGCCGACGCGCCGAAGATCATCCTCCCGGACCGCGAGCAGATGAAGACCCAGATGGAGTCGCTGATCCATCACTTCAAGATCGTGACCGAAGGCTTCGCGGTTCCTGCGGGCGAGGCGACAAGCTCCGTCGAAGCGGGCCACGGCATGATGAACTACTACGTTGTTTCAGACGGCACAGCGAAACCCTACCGCGTGCACATGCGCAACGCGGATTTTTCGAACCTGCAGGCTTTGGAAGTGATGTGCAAGGGAAGTCTGATCGCTGATGTTGTGGCGGTGATCGGGACGCTGGATATTGTGCTGGGGGCGATCGATCGATAGTGCCCTCCACACCGAACTTTGGACCTCCTGGGCGTCTCTGCTTCGCAGCTACGCAGCCGCTCACGGACTGAACAGTACGCAGCACGCAGTTGTTGAAGTAAGTGCAGATGAGATCACCCTCCGCGTGGGCAACCGCTGGCTCCGCTTCACGCCTAACGAGGTAACCGCCAGCAATCATTCGCCGCTCGAGTTTCGGTTGAACGAGGACGGCACAGCAACGGTAGGAACGATAAAGCGGGAGATGGACCTCGCGGCTGAGCAGTTCGCGCGCGAGATACTCCACGAACCGCAGTAGCAACTGGATTCAAACTATGGCCGCTATCGCCAACACGATCTTTTCTCCTGAGCTCGCCGCGCGTTTTGACAAGCTGGTGACGCTCTATCCCGTCAAGCGCTCGGCGCTTGTGCCCATGCTGCTGTACGCGCAGGATGAGGTCGGCTACGTTTCCGACGAGGTTGTCGCCGAGCTTGCGCAGCGGCTCGACATCCTCGAACTCGACGTGCGCAACGTGCTGAGCTACTACTCCATGCTGCGCACGAAGCCCGCGGGTAAGTACAACGTGCAGGTGTGCACGAATATCTCGTGCATGCTGCGCGGCGGCTATGAGTTGCTGGACCACTGCAAGCATCGGCTCGGCATCGGCCACAAGGGCGTGACGCCGGACGGCCTGTTTTCACTGGAAGAGGTGGAGTGCATCGGCGCGTGCTGCTGGGCGCCGGCGGCGCAGGTGAACTACGACTTCCACGAGTTCCTTACGCCCGAGAAGATGGACCAGGTGCTGGACGACTACGCTGCAGGGCGCGGAAAGGACGTGAAGTAATGCCGAATTCCGTTAGCCACCCCGACGAGGTCATCGTTCTCAAGAGGCGCTTCGGCCAGGGCGCGGCGAACATCGACAAGTACCTGGAGCTCGATGGCTACAAGGCCGCGCAAATGGCGCTCGAAAACGGTCCTGACTGGATCATCAACACGATGAAGGCCAGCGGGCTGCGTGGGCGCGGCGGTGCGGGCTTTCCCACAGGCCTGAAGTGGTCGTTTGTTCCGAAACAGTCCGCGAAGCCGAAGTACGTGCTGGTGAACGGTGACGAGTCCGAGCCCGGGACGTGCAAGGACCACGTGATCTTCCTCGACGACCCGCATGCGGTGATCGAGGGCACGATGATTGCCGGTTTGGCGATTGGCGCCAAGATGGGCTTCATCTATCTGCGCGGCGAGTACCGCTACCTGCTGAAGATCATGGAGAAGGCCGTCGCCGACGCCTACGCGAAAGGCTTCCTCGGCAAAAACATCTTTGGTAAGGATGGCGTCGACTTCGACATCGTCACGCAGACCGGCGCCGGGGCGTACGAGGTCGGCGAAGAGTCCGCGCTGATGGAGTCGCTCGAAGGCAAGCGTGGCGTGCCGCGCATCAAGCCTCCCTTCCCGGCCGTGGTCGGGCTTTACGGCGGACCGACGGTCATCAACAATGCCGAGACCATCGCAAGCGTGCCGCACATTCTGCTGATGGGCGGAGAGGCGTACGCAAAGCTCGGCACCGAGCGCAACGGTGGGACGCGGCTCTTCGGTATCTCCGGCCACGTGAATAAACCCGGTGTGTACGAGCTGCCGATGGGGTATTCGCTGCGCAAGGCGATCTACGAGGTCGCCGGCGGAATTAAGGACGGAAAGCAGCTCAAGGCGGTTGTGCCTGGCGGATCATCGTGCCCGGTGCTCAAGGCGGATGAGATTGATGTGGGCCTCGACTTCGACCAGATGGCAAAGGCCGGAACGATGCTTGGATCGGGCGGCATCGTCGTGCTCGATGAGACGGTGTCCATCGTCGAGTTCGCGATGCGGGTGATGAACTTCTATCAGCACGAGAGCTGCGGGTGGTGCATTCCCTGCCGCGAAGGCACGGACTGGCTGAAGAAGACGCTGGTGCGCTTCCACGCGGGCGGCGGCAACAGGAAGGACATCGACAACATTCAGTACCTGGCCGAGAACATGATGGGCCGCACCTTCTGCCCGCTGGGCGATGCGGCTGCGATGCCCACGCTCGGCTTTGTTAAGAAGTTCCGCTCCGAGTTTGAGGAGTATCTCGAGGGCAAGCGCACGGAGCCGCTGCTCATCCAGATACAGCCGGTCGGCGAACCCGAGCTGGCAGGAGCCCATTGATCGTGGAAGCAAGAGGACAGAGAGGAGGAAGATAATGCGCTGGTCTCAAACGATGCGATACGCCAGTCTCACGGCGGCACTCTGTCTGCCCATCGCTGCTCGCGCCCAATTCACCTCGCAGGCGCCTACGGGCGTTCTGAAAAATCTTTCGCTGCTCAAGCCGCCAAGCAACAGCAAGGTCGCGATCGTTGTTTTTGAGGACCTTGGCTGTCCACACTGTGCCGCGGCTCACCCCATCGAACTGCATGCGGCAACCGAGACGCACGTTCCCATCGAGCGTTACGATCTCCCGATCCCGAGCCATGTCTGGACCTTCGAAGGCGCTGTCTGCGCGCGTTATATCCAGGACCGGATCAATCCTCAGCTCGCAAACCAGTTCCGAACCGATCTCTTCGCTGCGCAGATGTCGATCTCAAGCAAGGAAGACGTGCTGCAATTTACACGGAACTGGCTGCAGCGTCACGGGAAGCAAATGCCGTTCGTCATCGATCCCGATGGTTCGCTTGCAAAGCAGGTTAATGCGGATGTCGATCTCGGACGCCGGTTGAACGTCAACTGGACTCCGACAATCGTTGTGGTCACGGACCATAAACAGCAGGTGATCTGCGGCGCGGACGCACGGAGCGGCGATGCGAACGAGATCGCTCCGGTGGTTGAAGCAGCCCTTGCTCAGGTTCAGTCGCAGCCTCACGCAACCAGGCACACAGAGGCTGCCCATTAAAGGAAACTCATGGCAGATGTAACGTTCACAGTAGACGGCAAGAAACTCACCGCACCCGCGGGCACGCTGCTCATCGACGCGTGTAAGTCTGCGGGGATCGAGGTTCCGGCCTTCTGTTATTACCCCGGGCTTTCGCTGCAGGCCGCCTGCCGCATGTGCGTCGTGCGCCTTGAGAAAGTGCCGAAGCTGCAGACCGCCTGCACAACGCCCGTCACTGAGAGCATGGTCGTCACGACCGAGTCGCCCGAGATTGCGCAGGCGCGTAAGGCGACCATTCAGTTGCTGCTCGGCAATCATCCGCTCGATTGCCCCGTGTGCGATGCCGGCGGCGAGTGCGAGCTGCAGGACATGACCTTCAAGTACGGCGCGGCAGACTCGTTCTACACCGAGCCGAAGAACCATCGCGACGAGCAGCAGTGGTCGCCGGTGGTGTTCTTCGATCGCCCGCGCTGCATTCTGTGCTATCGCTGCGTGCGCATGTGCGGCGAGGGCATGGACGTGTTCGCGCTGGGCATTCAGAACCGCGGCAGCTCGTCGGTGATTGCGCCGAATGTTCCGGCGGATCTTTCCCCAGACAATCACGCTCGCCTTGACTGCGAACAGTGCGGCATGTGCATCGACGCCTGCCCGGTGGGCGCACTGACCTCCGGCACATATCGATACAAGACGCGTCCGTGGGAGATGAACCACGTTGCCACCATCTGCACGCACTGCGGCGACGGCTGCAAGACCACGCTCGGCGTGCGCGCGGTGAGCGAAGGCGCAGAGATTATTCGTGGGGACAACCGCGACAAGAGCGGCATGAACGGCGACTTCCTCTGCAACAAGGGTCGCTATGCGTTCGATTTCGCGAACAGCAATGAGCGCCTGACACAGCCGCTAGTCCGCAAAGATGGCAGGCTGACGCCGGCGTCCTGGGAAGAGGCGCTGACGTTTGCGGGCAGCAAGCTGCGCGAACTGCGTGACACGCGCGGCCCGCAGTCGCTGGGCGTGATCGGATCGAACCGCACGACCAACGAAGAAAATTATCTGCTGCAGAAGTTCGCGCGCACGGTGCTTGGTACCAACAACATCGACCACCATCGCACAGCGGACTTTGTGACGCTCGCAGCCGCTCTTCAGGGAACGACTGGCCGTTTCGCTTCGCAGCGCGATGTGGCGAATGCACCGGCAATTCTGCTCGTCGGCGGCGACCCCACCAACCAGGCGCCGCTGACCGCGTGGAATATTCGCACCAACGTGCGGCTGAATAAGGCTCGCGTGTACATCGCCAATACCGACGAGATCAAGCTGCGCCGGCAGGCACAGTCGTTCATTCAGGTGGCGCCGTTTGCTTACGGCAGCCTCGTCACTTATCTGGCCGGAGACGACGGCTCTGCCAGCGCAGCGTCCGTCATTGCACAGGCGGACGAACTCTCCGGCTTCCGCTCTGCCGTGCTCGGGGAAGAGAAGCTGGTAGTTCTCGTCGGCAATGAGCTCCGCGATGGCGAGCTCGCGCGGCTTGTAAACGCGCTGCCGAATGCAAAGTTCGCCTGCCTGGCGGATTACGCGAACTCGCGTGGCGCATCGGATATGGGCCTGCTGCCCGATGTACTTCCTGGCTATCAGCCGCTGTCTGGGTCGGCGTTGGGTTCGGAGTATGGCTCGCCTGCTGAGGCCGGTCTCGACATGCTGGCGATGTTTGACGCAGCGAACGCCGGCAATCTGGCGGCGCTCTACGTAGTCGGATCGAATCCCGTCGCGCGGTATGGGGTTACGGCAGAGGCCCTCCAGAACACATTCCTCATCGTGCAGGACCTGTTCCTGACCGAGACCGCCGCAATCGCCGACGTCGTGCTGCCGGCCGCGATGCTGTACGAGAAATCCGGCACCGTCACTAACAGCTACGGGGATATCCAGCTTGTGAACAAGGCCGCGGATAAGGCCGGCACGCGACCGGACTTCGAGCTCATCGTTCGCCTTGCCGACAAAATGGGCCATCCCGTCAAGACGCTCGTGCCGTTCGGCAAGGGCGGGCTGCGGGCGGACGTTGGGCAATCGCGCGGCGCACAGTCCGGCGAGGCCGACCGTCACGCCGTCTGGCTCACGGCGCAGAACCTCGAGCCGAAGCTCTCGCCCTTCGATCCATTCGCAATTCTCGACGAGATCCAGCGCCTTGTGCCGGGTTACGACAAGCTGCTGCGCCTGCAACTGCTCAGCGGAAACGATCAGCATCTAGCGCCGGCAGGCTCAGGTCTGGTCCAGATTTCGAACGCGACCTCACGCAAGGACCTCGTGCTTCCCTCGTCCGACACGCTGTTCACCTCGGGCTCACTTACGAAGTACAGCCCCATGCTCCTCGACATCCAGAAGCACCAGCAGCGCGAGGTCGCCGATCACTTCGCGGAAGCCGACTGACCGACATGACCCATTTTCAAATTTTTCTGCTGATCAGCATCATCAAGATCGTCGTCGTGCTGGGCATCACGCTCACCGCGGTGGCGTACACCGTGCTGCTGGAACGCAAGGTTCTGGGCCGCCTGCAGAACCGCTGGGGACCGTCACGCGTCGGCCCTTTCGGCATGCTGCAGCCGCTGGCGGACGGTATCAAGCTTTTCCTAAAGGAAGACATGATGCCCCTCGCCGTCGAGCGTCCTCTGTTTATCCTGGCGCCGCTCATCGCGCTCTCGTGCGCACTCGTTTCGATTTCGATGGTGCCCTTCGCGAAGGTAACGCCGTTCACCTGGCACGGCGTCACGGTCGATCTCGGCCAGATATCGAACGTCAATATCGGCCTGCTCGTCATCCTCGGCATCACATCGATCGGCGTGTATGGCGTGGCGCTGTCAGGCTGGAGCTCCAACAACAAATACTCGCTGTTCGGCTCGCTTCGTGCTTCGGCGCAACTCGTCAGCTATGAGCTTGCGCTTGGGCTCTCGCTGGTCGGCGTCGTTATGCGGTCTGGCTCGCTCTCATTGCGTCATATTGTGGATGTACAGTCGCCGCATGGGCTGCTGTCCTGGAACTTTTTCGGCGGATTCCAGTTCGTCGCGTTCTTCATCTACATCATGGCCGCGTATGCGGAGACGAACCGCACGCCATTCGATCTGCCCGAGGCCGAGAGCGAACTCGTCGCCGGTTACCACACCGAATATTCGTCCATGAAATTCGCGATGTTCTTCATGGCCGAGTACGCGAACATGATCACCGTTGCCTGCGTCGCCACACTGCTCTTCTTCGGCGGCGCCACCTCGCCCTTCGGTCACATCTTCGACAACATTTTGAACGGCCCGGTGATCAGCACGATTGTTTCGATCTTCTGGTTTGTCATCAAAATTTTCGCATTTCTCCTGCTCTATATCTGGGTGCGTGGAACACTTCCGCGCTTCCGCTACGATCAGCTCATGAACTTTGGCTGGAAGTTTCTTATGCCCGTTGCCATCCTGAATATCCTGGCGACGGCCCTGGCACTCGCGTATCGCTAGCTAAAAACAGCTTGCGCGGCATCCAATCGAGCCGCATCTGTTCCGGCTGCGCGTTTTACAATCGAAAGTACACGCGTACGTAAG
Source organism: Acidobacteriaceae bacterium (assembly GCA_035651235.1). Taxonomy (GTDB): domain Bacteria; phylum Acidobacteriota; class Terriglobia; order Terriglobales; family Acidobacteriaceae; genus Granulicella. Next base: position 18,233 of record DASRGC010000073.1, on the reverse strand, counting down.
AAAGAGCTCAAAGACAGCAACGATGGAACTTGCCCTGTTCATCATCTTCGGTCTGCTGGCAGTCGCAGGAGCGCTCAATCTCCTGCTGCAGCATCACCCGATCAACTCAGCGCTTTCGCTCATCGTGGTAATGATGTCGCTGGCGGTGCTCTACTGGTCTCTCGGCGCGGAGTTCCTCGCGGCGGCGCAGGTGATCGTTTACTCCGGCGCGATCATGGTGCTGTTTGTCTTTGTGATTATGCTGCTGAACGCCGGCGAAGAAGACACCAGCCCCGCTTCTAAGTTTTCACGTGCTGCAATAATCGCAGGCTTCCCCGGCGCGGCAGCCATCTTCTGTTTGCTCACGTTCGTGTTTCTCTCCGAACGTGATCACCTCGGCGCAGTGCCGATTGGCGGCTATCTGACTGGTGCAGTGAACAACATTGTGGTTCTGTCGCATACGCTCTTCACTTCACAATTGCTGCCGTTCGAGGTGACCTCCGTCCTGATTCTTGTCGCGGTTCTGGGCGCGGTTGTGCTCGCGAGAAAGGAGCAGTAGCCATGACCATCGCTGTCACCGCGGCTCTGCTTCTCAACGGCTCTGGCCATAGCTGGATCTCCTTTGTTTTGGGCGCCGTCGCCGGTGTTGCATTTGTGCTCGTTTCCAAGCGCCTCCGCCGCAAGGAGGATCGCTAAATGGTGCCTACCGCGTACTACCTCATCCTGGCTGCTGTGCTCTTCTCGATCGGCGTCTGCGCCTTTCTGATCAAGCGCAATGTGATCACGATCTTCATGTCGATTGAGCTGATGCTCAACGCCGTGAACCTGAGCTTCGTCGCGTTTGCGCACATGTGGCACCGCATCGAAGGCCAGATCTTTGTCTTTTTCGTCATGGTTGTCGCCGCCGCCGAGGCCGCCGTGGGCCTGGCGATCATCATCGCGCTCTTCCGCGCCCGTCAGACCTTGAACGTCGATCAGGTCAATCTAATGAAAGACTAACGAGCACGCACCTATGAAAGCTAACGAGCCCGCACAAACCGCATGAACGATACTCTGCTCTGGCTCATCCCGACTCTCCCCTTCGCCGGCTTCCTTATCAACGGAACTATCGGCCGCAAGTTTCCGCGCGCACTTGTCTCGACCGTCGCGCTGCTCTTCACGCTGGTCCCCGCACTCATTGTCTTGAAGCTGTGGGTCTACATGAAGTCGGCTGGCGCACCAGACCACTTCACGCTGACCGGCGCACCATGGATCGCCATCAGCGGATACCAGGTGAACTTCGCCTTCGCGATCGACCACCTCACGCTGATCATGCTCGGCGTCGTCACGGGTGTCGGCTTCCTGATTCACGTCTACTCGGTTGGCTACATGGCTGAAGAGGAAGGTTACTGGCGCTTCTTCGCGTACCTCAACCTCTTCATGTTCTTCATGCTGGTTCTGGTGCTCGCGGCGAGCTTCCAGTTGCTCTTCGTCGGATGGGAGGGCGTCGGTCTCGCTTCCTACCTGTTGATCGGCTTCTATTTCCGTCGCGACTCCGCCGCCAATGCCGGCAAGAAGGCCTTCATCGTCAACCGCATCGGCGACTTCGGATTCCTGCTCGCGATGTTCCTCCTCATCGCACACTTCGGCTCGCTCGATTTTGCGAACGTCTTCGGTCAGGTAAACGCTCTGCCTCACGGCCTCACCGGCGGTTTTCTTACCGCAATCTGCCTGCTGCTGTTCGTCGGAGCCGCCGGCAAGTCCGCGCAGATTCCGCTGTACATCTGGCTGCCGGACGCGATGGAAGGCCCCACACCGGTCTCCGCCCTCATTCACGCTGCAACCATGGTCACCGCGGGTGTCTACATGGTTGCGCGCTGCCACGTACTTTTTGACCGCTCACCCTCCGCGCTTGCCGTGGTCGCGATCATCGGCTGCGCGACAGCGTTCTTTGCCGCCACCATCGGTTGCGTGCAGCACGACATCAAGCGCGTGCTCGCCTACTCCACTGTCTCGCAGCTCGGGTACATGTTCCTCGCCTGTGGCGTCGCCGCTTATTCGGCCGGCATCTTCCACCTGATGACGCACGCCTTCTTCAAAGCGCTGCTCTTCCTTGCGGCGGGTTCAGTCATTCACGCTCTCAGCGGCGAGCAGGACATGCGCGTCATGGGCGGTCTGCGCAAGCGCATCCCGATCACCTTCTGGACCATGACCGCCGCGGTCTTCGCCATCGCAGGCGTCCCGCCGTTCGCCGGTTTTTTTTCCAAGGACGAGATCCTCTACCGAACGTTCATGCAGGGCGGCGCGCTCGGCTATACGCTGTGGGCCATCGGGCTTCTCACTGCCGGCATCACGAGCTTCTACATGTTCCGGCTCTGGTTCAAGACCTTCTTCGGCGAGCCGCGGTTTGATGAAGCCGCACTCGCCCACGGACACGGCGCGCACGCTACATACCAGCAGCCCGACGAAGATCTCGCTTCCGTTCACGCGCGGCGCGAGAGTCACGCGACGATGGTCGCAGAACCGGAGCACGATAAAGGGCAGGCCGCACATCCGCACGGCGTGCACGAGTCGCCCTGGGTAATGACCGTTCCACTTATCATCCTTGGCATACTCTCTGTCATCGGAGGCTGGGTCGGCATCTCCGCGGCACTCGGCGGCCACAATGAATTCGAGCACTTCCTCGAACCGGTGTTCGCCGGCATCGGCGGCGCCGTAGCTCTGCCGGAAGCTTCGCGTGGCCTCGAACTCGGCCTCGCGGCGATCTCGGTGCTAGTCGCCCTGCTAGGCCTGTTCATCGCCTACGCTTTTTACTACCGCAAGCCCGGCACCGCAGCCACACTCGCCGAACGCTACAAGCCGCTCTACAACCTGCTCGACCACAAGTACTGGGTCGACGAGATCTATGGCCGCCTGATCGTCTCGCCCATCCTCATGCTGTCCCGGATCGTCCTTGGCGGTCTCGTTGACGGCCTCGTCGTCCAAGGCACCGCCGCCACACTGGCCGGCGGCACGCGCGGCCTCGGCTGGCTGGCCCGCCGCATGCAGTCCGGAAACATTCGCTCCTACGCGGGCTGGCTGGCGTTCGGAGCCGCCGTCGTGATCGCTATCGTTCTCTTCGTTGTCCACCCCGTGCATGCCAACACCGTCGTCATAAACACCCGATGAATCTCGATCATTCCATTCTCACGCTGCTCATCCTCACGCCGCTCGTTGGCGCGATCATCGTCGCGCTGATTCCTGACCGCGAGGACGGATCGAAGCTGCACCACATCATCGCGCTGATCGTCACGGTCCTGACGCTCGTCTTCGCGCTGCACCTTCCCGCGCACTTCGACTACGCTAGCTTCGTCCGGTTCCAGTTCGAACAGAACACTGATTGGATTGCCTCGCCCGCCATCCGCTATCACCTCGGCGTCGATGGCCTCTCCATGTGGTTGGTCGTGCTGGCCAGCGTTCTCGCTCCGCTCGGCGTGCTCTGCTCGTGGAACGCGATACGATCCCGCTCGCGGCTCTTCTTCTCGCTCTTCCTGCTGCAGCAGGTCGCGATGATCGGCATCTTCGTCTCGCTCGACCTGTTCCTCTACTACGGTTTCTGGGAGCTATCGCTGGTTCCGATGGCGCTCCTCATCGCGACCTTCGGCCGCACCGAGAACCGCCGCCGCGCCGCGATCAAGTTTTTCCTCTACACGTTCATCCCGTCGGCGCTTCTGCTCGTCGGCATGATCTGGATCTATGCCCACACCGGCACCTTCGACTTGCCAACCTTGCAAGCACTCGCTCGCCAGCACGCAATCTCCCCCAACGGCACCGCTCTCCTGCTCTGCTCGCTGGCATTCCTCTTTGCCTTCGGCGTCAAGGTGCCCATCTTCCCGCTGCATGGCTGGCTGTCGGAGGCCGTGCAGGAAGCCCCCACCGGCGCCGTCATGGTCATCGCCGGCAAGCTCGGGCTCTACTCCATCCTCCGCTTCAGCTTCAGCATCTTCCCAGACCAGTCCCGCCAGCTCGCTCCTCTGCTCATCGCCCTCGGAGCCATCGGCATCGTCTACGGCGCACTCATCGCGCTCGTCCAGACCGACCTGAAGAAGCTCGCCTCGTTCGCCACGCTCAGCGCCAACAGCTTCATCGTGCTCGGCATCTTCACCTTCACCATCGCCGGGCTCGACGGCGGTACCTACCAGATCCTCAACGAATCCCTCATCGGCGCCGCGCTCTTCATCCTGCTTGGGCTGTTGTACGAGCGTTACGGCACTTACGATATGCGCGACTACGGCGGCCTCGCCGCGCGGCATCCCTGGATGGTCACCTTCTTCGTCATTACTGGACTCGCGGCCGTCGGCCTTCCCATGCTGTCCGGCTTCGTTGGCGAATTCCTCATCCTCTCGGGCGCAATGCAGACCTTCGTCGCCCATCACGTGCTCTGGACAGTCGTCGGCACCACAGGCGTAATCTTCTCGGCGGCCTACATGCTCTGGATGATCCAGCGCGTCTTCTATGGTTCGCTGGGACTGCGCCCCGAAGAGGTCCCCGGCTGGGACATCAACCCACGCGAGCACGTAGAGCTCTGGCCGCTGGCTGTGCTCTTCCTCGTCATGGGCATCTTCTCTCCCTACTGGACCAGGGGAATCGAAACCTACACAACATCGATCGCCTCTCGACAAATTGCGCCGCCGCACGGAACATCTGCTGCGGACACACAGGCGATCCAGCCCACCGGCTTCGTCGACCCCAACCTCGGCGCCGCCGCACTCGGCAAACAGGCTCCGGCCACGAACAAAGGAGCACGCTACTGATGCCCACCTCGCTCCTGTCCATTCTTCCTGAGGTCATCATGGTTGTCGTCGGCGTGATCGTCATGCTCGCCGAACCCGTGATCACCCCGGGCCGCTCGCGCAAGCCACTCGGCTGGCTTGCCATCCTCGGCACCCTCGGCGCCGGCGCCGCAGCACTCTACCAGCACAGCGTCTTCGGCCAGTTTCGGTGGCGAACCATCAGCGCCTTCTACGGCACCGTCCAAATCGACGACTTCTCGGTGTTCTTCCATCTCCTCATCGCCGCAATCGTTCTCGTCACCCTGCTCGTCACACTGGACTACTTCGAAGGCACACCCAACAGCCACGCCGGCGAGTTCTACGCGCTCATGCTCTTCGGCGCCAGCGGCATGATGTTCATGACCTGCTCGGTCGAGCTCCTGATGGTCTTCATCGGCCTCGAGATCTCCTCCATCTCCACCTACATCATGGCCGGCTTCCGGAAAGGCCAGGCCACTGCATCCGAGTCCTCGCTGAAGTACTTCCTGCTCGGCTCGTTTGCCACGGCGTTCTTCCTCTACGGCATCGCGCTCTGCTTCGGCGCCACCGGTTCAACTTCAATCGCCGCAATCCACAACGGCATTGCGACCACCGCAACGCCTCACCTTGCGATTCTTGCGATCGCAATGGTGCTGATCGGCCTCGGCTTCAAGGTCTCGCTCGCTCCGTTTCACGTCTGGACGCCGGACGTCTACCAGGGCGCTCCCGCTCCTGTCGTCGGAATGATGTCCACCGCGCCAAAAGCCGCTGCCTTCGCAGTGCTGCTGCGATTCCTCTTCAACGGCATGCCCGCACTGCGGCCGCACTGGATCGTGCTCATCGAGATCCTTGCCGTCGCCAGCATGTGCATCGGGAATCTCGGGGCCTTAGTCCAAAAAGACGTCAAGCGCCTGCTCGCTTACTCCTCCATCGCGCACGCCGGATATCTGCTCGTCGCCTTCAGCTCCACACGCGAAAACGCCATCTCCGCCGCGCTCTTCTACACCGCTGCCTACGCCGCGATGAATGTAGGCGCGTTCCTCGTTCTTACAGCCGCCTCAGGTTACGGCGAAGAGTCGCGCACGATCGACGACTACACAGGACTCGCGTTGCGTCGCCCGGGGCTCGCCGCCCTTCTCAGCTTCTTCCTGATTTCACTCATCGGAATCCCCTTCACCGGCGGATTCTTCGGCAAGTTCTATTCCTTCATTGCAGCCATGTACACCGGCCACGTGTGGCTTGCCGTCATCGGGCTCATCAACTCCGGGATCGCCTGCTTCTACTACCTGCGTCTGCTGGCCGCTTTGTACACGCGCCCCGTCACTGCAACCGAATCGATACTCGTCACACGCAAGGTCGCAATTCCCGCCGGCATCGCGCTCGCGGCAACAGCCCTTGCCACCCTGTTCCTCGGCATCGCTCCGGGCCGGGTCCTGCATCTCACGCAGCGTTCCACCCCTGTTACGCTGCCGGCCGCGCCCGCGCCAAACCCAGACGTCGCCCAGCCGCCCGCAACCGGCGAATAACTCCATAACGAACTCGCAGCAAACGGAAAGGCCTCCACATCGCGGAGGCCTTTTTTGCCGATTACGTGAAAAAGCTTAGGGCTGAACCTTCAGGAAGATGATCACAAAGGTGAACAGCGCGAGCGACTCGATGAACGCGAGGCCGAGAATCAGGAACAGGAAGATTCCAGGGCGTGCGCCGGGGTTGCGGGCCAGCGCCTCGGCCGACGAGGCCGTCGCCTTGCCCTGACCGATACCGCAGAGTCCGGCCGCCAGGGCCATTCCCAGACCGGCCGCCAGCGGAACCCATTGACCCGCGGGGCTTCCGCCGTTGGCCGATGCGAAGGCCGGCGTTGCAATCAGCATCGCCGCCAGTGACATAAAGAGATATTGCAGCTTACGCATTCGTACTCCATGCTCCCGTTATCTCGCCATCAGTGGGTGGTTGAGGCTCACCTGACTGGCCCCCTCACGCTGAACGGCGGAAGTACCCACCGCGAAGAGGGAGCGCCCCTCCGCGGGATCCTGTGTGCGGCAAGGTTCGCCGCAGAACCTGGTAGGTCAGGGTTTTAGCCCTGACTAGAACGCGTAGCGTTCTAATGCTCGTGCGCGACCGCCAGCCCGAGGTAAATCGCTCCCAGCACCGCGAACACATACGCCTGCACGATCGCAACGCCGAGGTGCAGCCCCAGAAACACCAGCGGAACCCCAATCGGCACGAGCGAGAAGAATGCGATCGTCAGCAGGTCGCCGGCAAACATGTTCGCGTAAAGACGAACCGTCAGCGAGAGGATACGCGCAAAATGTGAGATCACCTCGATCGGGAACAGCAGCCAGTACAGCCACCAAACCGGCCCCAGAAACTGCTTGATATAGGAACCCTTATTCACTCGAACGCCGTGGTAGTGGTAGTACAGAAACGTCACAACCGCAAAGCCCAGCGGTACCGAAGGGTTCGCCGTAGGCGACTCAAGCCCCGGAATTAACCCCACCAGATTGCACAGCAGGATGAACAGAAAGAGGGTCGTCAGGTAGCTCGTAAAGCGCTCATACCCATGGCCGATGATCGCCTCGCTCTGCTCCTCCACACCTTCATTCAGCAGTTCGGCGAGATGCTGCAGCCCGTTGGGCTTCTCTACGCTCAGCGAGAACCGCACGGCCACGAAGTACACCAGCAGGACCAGGAACACCAGCAGTTCCATTGACACTGCATTCGTAATCGGAGCGTTCGCATACGCCGGCGTAATGTGGAACAGATTAAGCAGCCGGTCCACGGGGCCGGCGAAGGCATGGTTTAGAAGGCGCGTAAACAAAAGCTGCGTCGGCATAGAAAACTTCAAAAAACCTGTCTCGAAATCTGGTTCTGGAGGCGGTTCGTTGGTCTAGCTTCAGATGCCGCAGGTTTCTGATTCCGATGCCGCAGGCGCCTAAACCGTCCACGACCTCACCAGCCTCAGCGCCTCGATTGTCAGAGCAACTACCCCTAATGCGAGACCCGCGGCAAGCGCGTAAACAGAACCATCCAGATATCTAAGACTAACATAGAGCGCGACAAGAGCGATCCCCAGTCGCATGAAGAAACCCACCAACACCGTGCCCACCGGGCGGGGGGCCACGCCTGCATCCATGCGGCTGATCACCACCGCCATCAGCCGCATCCACTCCCACAGGCCGGTCGCCGAAATCGCCGCGCCGACGGCCAGCAGCACCGCACTTTCCCAGCCCAGCTTCCACCACACCAGCGCCACGCCTGCGACCGCGACGATCGCCAGCAAACGAAACGCACGCAGCATCGTCTGCCGAACATCCTCGTCGCTCAGTCCAGCAAGCTCCACTTCAGTCGCCCTTCTTCATAAACTTTGACGCCGTCTGGAAGATCTGCACAAACCCGGCAATTGCGCCCACGATGATTCCGACAATCTGGATCCACTCCGTATGGAAGTGATGATCCAGCAGCATTCCCACGAACCAGCCGATCAGGCAGCCCGCCGGCAGCGCCAGCGCAAGCTGGACCATCGACTCCGCCTGCACCAGGCTGCCGAAAACTCCCCCGGCCCTCTTCTTCGTTCCATCATCGGCCATCGCCAAACCTTACCATCCGCCCAAGCCGCGCCGCCACTCGCCGATATACTGAAGCTTCATACGTCTTCAGCAAAGCGAGCCCTCCAGATTGTCTCAGTTTGAAAGTGACTTCGAGCGAAACCTCTTTGCGCAGCGGCAGGAAAAGCTGCGCGAGATATCCGCCATCGGCCAGCGCCTCGGCCTCTCCGCCGCCGAGAGCATCTACCCCAACCGCTTCCCCGCGCCCGACGAGCACATCACCTTCGCGCACATTCCCGACCTACTCTCGCGCTTCGACTCCGATACAGCGCCCGTCTCCGGCGAGACCCTCGAAGCCGAGCCCCCAGAGTTCGCCGTCGCCGGCCGCATCATGTCCATTCGCCTTCAGGGCAAGGCCGGCTTCGCGCACCTGCAACAGGGCGGTAAGCGCCTCCAGATCTACGTCCGCAAAGACGACGTCGGTGAAGACATCTTCGCGCTCTACAAGCTGCTCGATCTCGGCGACCACATTGGCGTGCGCGGCCACCTCATGCGCACCCGCACGGGCGAGCTCACCCTCAAGGCCACACCAGTCGCCGGCAAGCCGGCCATCAGCTTCCTCTCCAAGGCCATGCTCGCTCTGCCCGACAAGTACCATGGCCTCGAGGACGTCGAGCTCCGCTACCGCCAGCGCTACGTCGACCTCATCATGAACTCCGGCACGCTCGCGAAACCCGAGGCAGCTTCTCAATCCGATGCGCCGACCGAATCAGCGGAGCCCACGGAATCACGCAACGTTCGCGACGTCTTTGTCAAGCGCGCCGCCATCCTACGCGCCATCCGCCGCTTCTTCGACGACCGCGGCTACCTCGAAGTCGAAACCCCGATGATGCACACGATCGCCGGCGGCGCCGCGGCACGTCCTTTCCGCACGCACCACAACGCGCTCGACATCGGCCTCTCCTTGCGCATTGCACCCGAGCTCTACCTCAAGCGGCTTGTTGTCGGCGGCTTGGACCGCGTGTACGAGATCAACCGCAACTTCCGCAACGAGGGCGTCAGCACGCAGCACAACCCCGAGTTCACCATGCTCGAGTTCTACCAGGCTTACGCCAACTACCACGACCTGATGGACCTCACCCAGGAGCTCATCACAACCGTCGCAAAGGAAGTGAACGGCACCACGATCACGAACTTCAATGGCAACGAGATCGACCTGAGCAAGTGGCGGAAGCTCAGCATGCGAGCGGCGATCATTAAGTTCTGGCCAGCGGAATCAATCGCTCCGGCGTTAACTGACTTTCACAGTACTGCGCTGCTTGCCGCACGGCTGCGCGCCGCAAGCAGTGAGATGAAATCCCATCGCGGGAAATCGGGCGACATCCAAACCGCGCACTCGATCGAGGACACCAAACCGTCAACCTCGGAGGGCCGGGAACGTTCGCGGCTCGCGGACGTCGAGGTCTACTTCGAAGCAGTAGCCCATAACCTCGACGAATGCAGCTCCCCCACGGACATGGGCAAGATCATCGCCGAGATCTTCGAAGCTCTTGCTGAAGAGCACCTCATCCAGCCGACGATCATCTACGACTTCCCACTCGCCGTCTCACCTCTGAGCAAGGTCAAGCCCGACGAGCCCGACTGGGTCGAGCGCTTCGAGTTCTACATCGGCGGCTTCGAGGTCGGCAACGCCTTCTCCGAGCTCAACGATCCCGACGACCAGCGCCGCCGCTTCGAAGGCCAGCTGAAAGAACGCGACCGCGGCGACGACGAAGCCCACCAGATGGACGAAGACTACGTCCGCGCGCTGTCGTTCGGTTTACCCCCGACCGCTGGCGAAGGGATCGGTATCGACCGCCTTACCATGATCCTCACCGGCAGTCGCTCCATCCGTGACGTCATTCTCTTCCCCCTCATGCGCCCGCCCAACAAAACCGCAACCGATGAAGAAGAAGGAGACGGCCACACGCACGGCGAGTCGGCCGAGTAGGTTCTACACACCCGGCACTAAAAGGATTTGCAGTTCTCCCGCTGAATGGGGCCACCCGCCTTCGCGATGTGGAACATGTACGAGCAGTTCACCGTCGCCGCGCCGGTCGCCGAAGCGCCCTGGTACACATACAGCACGCGCGCGCCAGAGTCATAAACCGTCAGCGCATTATTCAGATCGCTCTTCACAAACTGGAAGCTGAGCTCACCAACCGGCGCGCTACTCGCATGCACAACCGCTCCATCATGCGCCCACCATCCGATCGCCATCGCCGCGAGAACCAGCACGCAATTGCCCAACCAGCTTGACGTCTTCATACGCCTCCTTTGTGAAGAAGTTCGAATGATAGACGTAACCTACGCTGATGCGTTACTCGCGAATCACGCAGTCCTCTTCGCGTACCCCATCTCCTGCCGCTGCGCCTGTTTGATAAACCCTTCCAGCACCCCGGCAACGCGCGCCACACCCTCCACCACCCGCGCCCGCTCAATCTCGCCGCCGAGCGCCAGCCGCAGGCCATGCCGGTACTCCGGCGCCGCCGCGCACCACTGCCCATTCGTTACCATTACATCTTCCGACTTGATCGCGCCCTCGATATCACTCGGCTCGGCGTCCTCCGGTACCCGAACCCACACGTGCCACGCCGCCTGCGCGCCCGGCGCGCACAGCCTTCCCAGCGCCGCACGCGCAGCCTTGTTTCTCTCACGCCCCTCTGCGCGCTTCGCCTTAATCAACTCATCGAGCACGCCATCCTCGCACATCTTCAGCGCCGCCAGATTCTGCGGCACATCCGTGCCCGTCGCCGTGCAGCGCAACGACGCCTCAATCGATGCCGCCGCATTCTCCGGCGCAATCAGAAATCCCGTCCTCGCCCCTGACGCCAGACTCTTCGCCAGTCCGCGCACATAGTACGTGCGCTCCGGCGCGAGCTCCGCATAACTCGGCGGCGCATTCTCCTCCATAAATCCGTACGCATCGTCCTCAATAATCGTCAGTTGAAACTCCCGGGCAATCTCCGCGATCTCCACACGCCGCTGCTCCGGCGTCACAAATCCGAGCGGGTTCTGCACCGTCGGCATCGTGAAGATCCCGTGCACCGGTTCCAACTCCTGCCGCTTGCGCTCGCACAGCTCCCGCAGCGCCTCGGGCACAATGCCCTCGTCGTCCACAGCGCACGCGACCACCGATGTCTTCGTCATCCAGCACTGATCCAGAAATCCTGGATACGTATTGCCCTCGACTGCAACCCGCGTGCCCGCCAACCCGGACGCCATCAACGCATTCAGCGTCCCGTGATGTCCGCCGCAGGTCATCCACACACGACTCAACGGATACCCGAGCCACCGCGCCGCACGCTCCCGCAACTTCGGCTCAACAGTTCGAAACGATGGCCGCAACGATTCAACAGGCTGCAAGCCACACTCAGCAAAGGCTGCCGCAAGGTACCGCGACCATATCTCCTGCTGACCGGGTAGAAGGGGGAAGTTCCACACCAGGTCGATCATGTCTCTAAGTTTGTCACTCTTTCGCGCCAAATTACCTCAAAAAAGGCTATCTAGCTGACTTGCCAACTTGCTGCTTCGTTAGCCATATAAACTCGTCGAGTGAAGATTCTGTTTGTAGGCGACATATTTGGCTCCGCCGGCCGCCACATTGCACACGAACACGTTCCGCATCTTGTTGAAACACACGCCGTTGACCTCCTCATCATCAACGGCGAAAACGCCGCCGGCGGCTTCGGCCTCACGCCCGCCATCGCCGAAGAGCTCTTCGATCTCGGCGCACATGTCATCACCACCGGCAATCACATCTGGGACAAGAAAGAGATCTTCGAATACATCGCGGTACCGGAAAACTCGAACGGGCGCGGCCGCCGCGTCATTCGTCCCGCGAACTATGCGCACGGTACGCCAGGCTTCGGCCTTTATGAAGGCACTCTCCCCAACGGCCCGGCATACGCCGTCATCAATCTGCAGGGTCGCGTCTTCATGTCCTCCTGCGACGATCCTTTCCGCAAGGCCGACGACCTCCTCACCGAGATCAGCGAAAGATCCGGTGCACGTGTCATCCTCCTGGACTTCCACGCCGAAGCCACCAGCGAAAAGGTCGCGCTCGGCTGGTATCTCGACGGTCGCGTCACCGCCGTACTCGGCACGCACACGCACATCCCCACCGCCGACGAACGCGTGCTGCCCAACGGCACCGCCTTCCAGACCGACGTCGGCATGTCCGGGCCCTACGACTCCGTCATCGGTGTCGAGACCGACATGGTTCTCAAGCGCTTCCTCACCGGCATGCCCGGCAAGTTCGAAGCGGCCAAGGGCAACCCAAAACTTTGCGCCACGCTTATCGACTGCGATGGTGCAACCGGCCGAGCCCGCGCCGTGCAGCGCATCATGCTCGGCGAGTAGCACGCTTCTGTTTTTCTGGTTGTCATCCCCGCAGGCGAGTCTGCGTTTCGCATTCGGCTAAACTCACCTCAATGTCTGACAGCGTCTCCCGCCGCGCCTTCCTGCAAACCACAGCCGCACTCACCACCGCGGCAGCGATCACTCCATCGCTTGCACTGCCGCTAAGCGCGAAGCCTGCTGATCTGCCCTACCCTGAAAACGGCACGCTCATCCCCGACGACGGCTGGCGTCTCTGGATCGACGACAAGGCGGAGTGGCAGAACGACGACATCTTCCTGCCCGAAGACATCAGCTGGATTGACGGCAAGCTCTGCGGAGACAGCCAGCCGCTGCCCATCAACGCACCCACCGGCGGCTGGGCCACACTCACGCATGACACCGGCCTGGAGGTCACACTCCCCACCTCCGTCGAGCAGCATTTCTGGGGCAAGTACGGCGCAGGTGAAGACGGTAGGCCACGCCCCTACACGCCTGAGGAATACCGTTATGCGGCGACGACCCCGCCAGTTCCACCGGCGGACGATTCAGTCCCGCAGAACGGCGCCTACTTCGGCGTCTCCTGGTTCCACCGCCGCATCGACATCCCCGCCGAGTACCGCGGCAAGCGCATCTTCCTCCACATCCGCGGCGCCCACCTCCGCGCCGAGGTCTACCTCAACCAGAAGCTCGTCGGCTACTCGATCATGGAGGAGCTTCCCTTCGAATGCGACTGCACCGACGCCGCCAACCCAGGCGGCACCAACGCCCTCGCCATCCGCATCACCAACCCGTTTGGCCGCTTCGACTGGGTCGACGGCCTCAACGCGAAATGGGGCAAGGTCTCGCTCTACCGCTCCCACGGCTTCGGCGCACTCGATCGCGGTATCACGATATCAGCGCATCACCATCCCGTGCGTATTAAGGACGCCTACGTCCTCAACACACCAAACCCTCGGCGAGTCATCGCTTGCTTAAAGTTCCAACAGTTGGCGGCTTTCACCGACCCCATCGATTTCGAGGCACGAGTCATCGATCCAGCCACCGGCAAAGTCGTCGGCGAAAATGGCAATTTCATACAACCAGCAAAGGTCGGCGACGTACTTGAAGTCGCTCTCCCCATCACAAGCGACGAAGCCCAGGTCTGGGAGTCAGACGATCCCAAGCTCTATTACCTTCGCGTTCATTTCGCGAAAACGACCAAGAGTGCTGCCGGCGCGATCGCAGGTGATTCCGAAACCCCTCCTGTCGCCCAAGATATTCAACGCACCGTCGCCTTCGGCTTCCGCTCCTTCAACGTCATCGGCATCGACCCGAACAACCCCAGCTCGAACGCCGTCTTCCGCCTCAACGGCAAGCGCACAAAGATCTACACCGCAATCTCCTGGGGCTACTGGGGACTCAACGGCATGTTCCCCATCCCCGAACTCGCCGAGAAAGAGGTCCGCTCCGCGCAAGCACTCGGACTCAACTGCCTCAACTTCCACCGCAACCTCGCCAAGGAAGACGTCCTCCGCTGGCACGACCGCCTCGGCGTCCTCCGCTACATGGAGCCCGGCGCCGGCAAGATGGCCATCGGCAAACTGCCGCAGCGCACCGCATCCAACGCCGCCGGCACCGTCATGGAGAAGCCCACCACCGAAGCCGACAAATTCGCGCAACGCTACATGTTCACCAAGTGCGTCGAGATGGTCAAAGCCTTCCGCTCACATCCTTCCGTCATCGAGTACTGCCTGCAGAACGAGCTCGGCGCCGACCTCAAGAACCCCGCCACACTCGCCATCCTCAAAGCCATGCACGAAGAAGACCCCTCGCGCTGCGTCGTCCTCAACGACGGCTTCGTCGCCCGCGGCGCGGCCCAAGCCTGGTACGAACCATGGGATGACAACCTGCACGAAGGCAAACTTCACCGCAGCGACGAAGAAAAATGGGGCGACTGGTGGAACAACCACCAGGGCGCCGGCGACCAGTGGTACGACGAGTTCTACAAGTCACCCACCGACTACACCTACAACATCAACCTCCGCAACGTCCTCACCGAGTACGGCGAGATGGAAGGCTGCGCCCGCCCCGACATCCACGGCCTCATGGTTCACCAGGTCACGGAGACCTACAAAAAATATGGCGGCGACTCCTACGACCTCAAGGACCACGAAGAGATCATCGCCGGCTATAACAAGTTCCTCGACAAGTGGGGCTTCCGCAAATCCTTCCCCACACCCGACCACGTCTTCCGCGCCGTCGGCCGCACCTGCTACGAGTCCTGGCAGAACTACATGGAGAACGCGCGCATCAACGACGCGCTCGACTTCGCCGCCATCTCCGGCTGGGAGTCCACCGCCATCGAGAACCACTCCGGCATCGTCGACAACCTGCGCAACCACAAGTCCGACCCACGCCTCATCGCCGACACCCTTCAACCCATCCGCCCCTGCGCCAAGCAGCGCGCCTTGGCGGTCAAATACGCCGAACGCGCGGTCTTCGATCTGTTCCTGTTCAACGACACACATCAACCGGTGACCGGAACGCTCACCTTCTCGATGATCACGCCGAACGGCAGAAGAGTTGAACTGAAGAAGCTATCGACGCCCTCGAACCAGACACCAGATCAATTCAGTTATCTGCTCGCAGAAAACTTCGCAACGCCACCACTCAAGGAAGAAGGTCTATACCGTTTCAAGTTCGCACTCTCATCGGCGCCACTTGCGACGCAGACGAAGGAGCTATGGGTAAGTTGCGTAGTACCTACACAATTCGAACCCAAAGTCGGCTATTCGATCGGCTACTGGCTGAAATGCGACGAGTTTCGCCGAGTCGGTGTGTCAGGCGTAAGTGACATCGTCCGAAAGCAACTTATTGAAGTAGGTGGCTACACTTGTCACGAGATAGTCGATTTCAAACCCGGCGAGCACTACGATCTCATCATCTCCTCCGGAATCACCTCGCACACCCACGCCGACGGCCAGGTCGGCGAGACTACCGGCCTCGAAGCCGCACCACCCATGAAGCCCGGCCACACACCCGAGCCCGGCGAAGAGGCCCAGATCATCTCCCTCGGCCATCTCCAAACCGGCATCCTCGACGCCGTGCGCGCCGGCACACCGCTCCTCGCCATCCCGCAATCCGACACACTCTCCGACGGCGTCGCCAAAGAACTCGCCACCGCCGGAGCCTTCACCTACAACGGCGCCGTCGGCGACTTCCGCGCTCCCTGGATGGGCAACTGGTACTTCGTCCGCGAGCACGCACTCTTCGCCGGCCTCCCACAAAATCAGGCCCTCGGCGGCTTCTATCAATGCAAAGGCCGCCCCTCCAACGGCCTCCTTATCGATCAATCAGCCAACGGCGCACCCATCGAAGTCATCGTCGCCTATTCCCGCGACCACGATCGCAACGTCGGCGCAGGCACCTTCACCACGTGTCTCGGCAAGGGAAAAGTTCTCTACCACCGCTGCCCGGACTTCCATCCCGTCCTGCAGCAGCGCTTCCTCGCCAATGCCCTACGCTGGCTCACCATGTAACGATTCATCCCACGCGATACCATGAACCTGTGACCCCCGCGCAAGTCATCGCTGAACTCCGAGCAGCAGTCGGCGATGCAAACCTTATCATCGACCGCACTCAGCTCCAGACCTACGAGTGCGACGGCCTGACCAACTTCCGCGCCGTCCCCGGCGCCGTAGTCCTCCCGCGCACGGCCGAACAAGTCCAAGCCACAATCGGCGTCTGCGCGAAGCACCACGTCCCGTTCGTCGCACGCGGCGCCGGCACCGGCCTCAGCGGCGGCGCCCTTCCCACACCCGGCTGCGTCGTCGTCGGCCTCGCCCGCATGAACCGCGTGCTCTCCATCGACCTCGAAAACGCACTCATCACCGTCGAGCCCGGCGTCACCAACTCGCAGGTCACCGATCTCGTCCGCAGCGCCGGCTTCTTCTACGCCCCCGATCCGTCCTCGCAGATCGTCTGCACCATCGGCGGCAACCTCGCCGAAAATGCCGGCGGCGCGCACTGCCTCAAGTACGGCTTCACCACCACGCACGTGCTCGGCTGCGAGGTCGTCCTTCCCACCGGCGAACTCGTCTGGCTTGGGTCGCCACATGGCGTGCCCGACACACCCGGCTACGATCTCACCGGCGTTTTCGTTGGCAGCGAAGGCACACTCGCCGTTGCAACGAAAGCCGTTCTCCGCATCGTCCGCCGCCCCGAGTGCGTGCAAACACTCCTCGCTGCCTTCGACTCAGCAACCTCCGCCGGCCAAACGGTCTCCGACATCATCGCCGCGGGCATGCTCCCCTCCGCGATGGAGATGATGGACCGGACATCTATCTTTGCGGCAGAAGCTGCCGTGCATGCGGGCTACCCCGACTGCGAATCGCTTCTCCTCGTCGAACTCGACGGGCCCATCGACGAAGTCAACACCCAGATGCAGCGCGTTCGCGAGCTCTGCACACGCAACGCCGCCTGGGAACAACGCCTCGCGCAATCCGACGCCGAACGTCTGCTCGTCTGGAAGGGCCGCAAAGCCGCCTTTGCCGCTATGGGCCGTGTCTCGCCGAACTACATCGTGCAGGACGGCGTCATCCCTCGCACACAACTCCCGCGCCTGCTCAACGAGATGGCGCGTATGTCCGCTGAAACCGGCCTGCGCATCGCCAACGTCTTTCATGCAGGAGACGGCAACCTGCATCCCATGGTCCTCTACGACGCCTCACACCCCGGCGAAGAAGAACGCGCACTCAATCTGTCCTACAAGATCCTCGAGCTCTGCGTTGACGCCGGCGGCTCCATCACCGGCGAGCACGGCGTCGGCCGCGAAAAGCAGTGCGTGATGAGCTACATGTTCGCCGAACCCGACCTCGCTACCATGCACCGCGTGCGCCACGCCTTCGATCCAAACAACATCGCAAACCCCGAAAAACTCTTCCCCACACCACGCCTCTGTGGCGAGCGCTCGCGCGGCAGCTACGTCCCGCATCCCATCGAAGCCGCCGGCCTCGCGGAGGTTTTTTGATGCTCTCCTCCTTGGCCGATCTCAACATCGACGCACTCGATCTTGACAACATCACCGTGCTCTCACCTGTGAGCATCGATGAAGTCGCCGCGATTCTCCGCGCCGCCAATACCCAGGCCCTTGCCGTCGAGCCCGCCGGCGGCCGCACCAAGCTCACATGGGGTTCACGTGTTACCCCGCGCATACAGCTCTCGACCGCGCGCCTCACGGGCATACGCGAGCACATCTGGCACGATATGACCGCCACCGTCGCAGCCGGCACACCGTGGTCGACCATGCAGGGCGAACTCGCGCGTCACAACCAGCGTGTCGCACTCGACCCCGTCTTCCCTGACCGCGCCACCGTCGGCGGCATCATCGCCACAAACGACTCCGGCGTCCTTCGCCGCCGCTACGGCAGCCTTCGCGACCTTGTCCTCGGCATGACCATCGTTCTCGCGGACGGCACAATTGCTCGCAGCGGCGGCAAGGTGGTCAAGAACGTCGCTGGTTACGATCTCCCCAAGCTCCTCACCGGTTCCTTCGGCACACTCGGCGTCATCACAGAGGTCA
>DASRGC010000072.1:0-24368 GCA_035651235.1 Acidobacteriaceae bacterium | reverse complement strand
AAGTACCTCTTACTTCTTGAACAACCGACGCCGAAACGCGCCGGCCATTCCCACAAGCCCGGTTCCGAGCAATGCCAGCGAGCTCGGCTCCGGTGTCGTGGTAAAGAACGCAAACTGCGCGCTGCTGTTCGACGCGTAGGTCGTCGAGCCGTTGTTTGCTAACAGCTCGAAGCCGCTCGCGTCGGGCGTGAAGTTAAACGACCCCGTCGAAGAACCAAAGAATTGGGGACCTCCGACTCCATCTACGTTCTCCCAGCCGAGCACGTCGTGATCCGCAGTGATGGTGATCGTGATGGTTGCGTTTACGCAGTTAGGCGACGGGCAGATGTCGAAGAACGTAACATTGCCGACGTTGCCACCGGCGGGAGTGGCCAGGTAAAGGGCGTTCGTATTCAGCGGGCCATTGCCCTGGCATGCTCCGGCAGGGCCGCCGTAGATGCAGTAGCCAACGTTGTCGATCGTATGATTGGGATCAGACGACAGGTTATTCCAGAACGGCGTTCCGCTGTTGTTCAGCGTAGGCTCGGTCTTCCAGACGCCGCCGCTCTCGACCATCGTAAGGCCCGGCCCAGATAACGTGAAGACCAGATCGTTGTAATCGGAATCTCCGCCAACGGTATCTTCAAAGCCGCCATAGTAGATCTGGGATGTCGCGGCCCAGATCGGTCCGGCGGTCAGACACAACGCGAGAGTACAGATTGAAGCTTTGATCAAGTTCATAATATCTCCCTATTAATCTCAAATTTGTTTTGCAGAAGACCCGGGTGACTCCATGAAACAGAACAGTGACACGTAAAGGTATTGAGCAGGCCGTTGACCTCCTCAGGCGCGATATTCCTCAGCAGAGCGGAAGCGTGACCTCACCGTGATCGCCGCAGCGCTGGCCATTGAGAACAGGTTGTCATCGTTCTCAGACATACCTGTCCCGACCGTGCTACAGGGACACTTGGAGGTTTAAACTTCCGTGAAGCAGAAAGAAGAACTGCAAGGTTTAGTGCAATTCGCGTTCCATAATCGGCCTTGAATATTTCCATTGAAAGCGCCAATCGCACATCGCCCTCACGTTTTCCTGCGCAAAGATTTGCGGGGTAAATGGGAACTGCTGTCAATTCCCGGGGCGGCCGTGGCAGTCGCTAAATCAAACATCGCTTACCGATTCACTGATGGCTTCAACATCTCGAACTTCGCAGGTTCGCGTGTGGATACATCGGCCCGCGTACTGCAGGGGACCCTCACCAGACCTTGCATGCTGGCGTATGCACCATGGGCTGGCCCACCTTGCAGCCGAACGCCTTCTGGAACTCCGGCATGTTCGCAACGACGCCGTTTACCCGAGCAAATCCGGGCGAGTGCGGATCGGTCGCCACGCGCAGACGCAGGTCCTCCGGCCGGGTGTTCTCGCAGGCCCACTGCGCCATCCCGATGAAGTACCGCTGGTCCGGTGTGAAGCCGTCGACATTGTGCAGCGGCTTGCCTTCCGTCTGCTTCTTCCACGCAATATAGGCGAGCAGCGTGCCGCCGAGATCCGCCACATCTTCACCGCTCGTCAGCTTGGAGTTGATGTGCTGGTCGTCGACAACAACATAGCCCGCGTACTGATCGCGAATGCAGTTGATGCGCTTCTCAAATCCGGCAGCGTCCGCCGGCGTCCACCAGTCGCGCAGATTCCCGTTGGCATCGAACTGGCGGCCCTCGTCGTCGAACGCGTGCGTGAGCTCGTGGCCGATCGTCGAGCCGGTGTTGCCGTAGTTCGGCGCATCGTCCAGCTTTGGATCGTAGAGCGGCGGCTGCAGAACGCCCGCGGGAAAATTGATGTCGTTCATCTGCGGGTTGAAGTACGCGTTCACCGTCGGCGGCGTCATGCCCCACTCGTTCAGGTCGACCGGCTTTCCGAGCTTGTTCCACTCGCGCGCATCTTCGAACCGCGATGCTCGCACTGCGTCGCCGAAGTAGTCGTCGCGCTTCACCTCAAGCTTTGAGTAGTCGCGCCATGTAGCCGGATAGCCAATCTTGTTCCGTATTGCATGCAGCTTGCGCAGCGCTTCTGCCTTCGTTTCCGGGCTCATCCAGTCGAGGCTCTTGATCTCCTCGCCCATTGCGGTCTCGATCTGCTCGGTCATGAGCTGCGTCTGCGCCTTCATCTGCGGCGAGAACGTGCGTGCGACGAACTCCTGCCCCAGCGCCTCTCCAAGGTTGCGGTCCACCGCCCGCACACACGTCTTCCAGCGCGGCGGTTCAACAGCCACGCCGCGCAGCGTCTTGGAGTAGAAATCGAAGTTCACGTGCTCGATGTTGTGCGCCAGAACCGGCGCTGTCGCTGAGATGAGATGAAAGCGCAGATAGGTCTTGAGCGCATCGAGTGGCTCATTCGTCAGCTCCGCCTGCACAGCCTTCATGAACCCCGGCTGCGACACATTGAGCTTCGCGACGCTTGCCGCTCCCTGTACGCGGAAGTAATTCTGCCACTCGATCGCCGGCGTGATCCGCGACAGCTCCGCAACTGTCATCGGATGGTATGTCTTGTGCGGATCGCGCCGTTCGACGCGGGTCAGAGACGCCTTTGCGAGCGCAGTCTCGATGCGCACGATCGCATCCGCACCCGACTTTGCCTTGTCGGCCGGCTCGCCGGAGAGCACAAGCATCTGCTGCACGTACGCGAGGTACTGCTCGCGTAGCTTCACGCTGCGCGGATCGGTCTTGAGATAGTAATCGCGGTCAGGAAGGCCGAGGCCACCTGCACCAAGGTGGACGATCATCAGCGAGGAGTCAACCGCGTCCTGCCCGGTGCCGGAGTTGAAGAAGTAGCTTCCGGGCTCGAGATGATGCAGCGGCGTGATCGCAGCAATCAGCTCTTCGCGGGTGTTGAGTGACTCGAGATGCGCGACCGCAAGCTCGAGCGGCTTGGTGCCGGCGGCGTCGATCGCCGCCGTATTCATGCACGCCTCGTAGAAGTCACCCACCTTCTGCTGCACGGCTGTGCGGTTGGTCGCTTTCGCATCCTGTTCGAGGATGCCCCACAAAAACTGCTGGTTCTCATTGGCCAGCTTCGCGTACACGCTCCACGACGCCTGGTCGGCGGGAATCGGATTGTTCTTCATCCAGCCGCCGCAGGAGTACTTGTAGAAATCCACGCACGGATCGGCGCTGCGGTCCATGCTCGTCAGATCGAGCGACGGAGAGTACGGCATCTGCTGAAGCGGCTGCACCGACGGCGCGGGCCCGGCCTGCTGTGCAAGAGCGAAGGGAGCCACAGAAAGAAAAGCGGCCGCCATCGCGGCAAACGCCCTCATCAGCATGCAAATCTCCTGTGCCCGTCATCCTACATGCAGAGCACAGGAGATGAATTAGTTGAGTGCCGGAGGAGCGTAATACGGAAGCTTCTGCTGCTCCTGGCTCGCGCGCTTGACGGTAATGTCGTCGAAGAGAATCTCCGGAACAACTGTCGTCTCCGGGACCGGCGCGATGCTCTGCGCGACCCACGGCTTGCCGCCGGCAGCGATAATATCCGCGCGCAGCGCACGTTGATCGAGATCATCGAACGCCGCGCCCCGCACCAGCGTGCGCTTACCGTCGGGCGAGATGCGGTACAGCACGCGCGGCATCAACTCGCCGCCAAGCGTCTCCACCTCATATACCGGCTTGTTCTTCTCTTTCGCGAGGGCAATCAGCTTCGCATGCATCTGCTCGGCCGTGAGGTTCTGCGTCGACTTCACAATCACTACACCCGCACGCGAGCGCGCCGACTGCGCAAGAATCGCGCGCCCGTGACCGTTCGACGCCGGAAAATCCTTCACCGGCTCGCGTCCAATGTCATAGTTGACCAGCTCGCCATCCTTCACCAGCGTGACCGGAGCCGCAGGCGCACCCTCGTCGTCAACGTTGTACGCGCCGAGCAGCGACTGCCCGTCAAACGTGCGCTGCATCGGATCGTCAACAACGTTGATATAGTTCGGCAGCACCAGGCTGTGCAGGCTGGACTGATACGCTCCCTGCGTGCGCGCCGTCGTCCCCATCTCCGGCCGGTCGGCCTCAATGTTCGGCACGAACAGCCGATTGAACACATCAGCCGCCGCATCCCCGGCGAACAGCACCGGCCCGTGATAGTCCTCCGCTTCAACCACCGGCGCGTGCCGCAGCTCGTTGTAGCTCAGCAGATTATTGATGACGCGTTGCCGCATCGACGGCCAGCTCTCGAGACCCGCCGCCGTCGTCGACGTCGATCCATTGTCGCGGCCAAGCTGCATGCCGTCCGGCGCCTGCCCACCCACGCTGACCATGTCCTGATAGCCCGCGTAACCATGCCGCAGGATCGTGCCGTCGGTATTCACCACATACCGGTTCACCACAATCGCCGAAACGTTCACACTCGACACCTGCACATCCGGCGCAAACGACTTCACCGCCGGGTCCGTCGCGTACAGACCACTCGCCTCCACAACGCGCTTCTTCCACTCCGCGCGATCAAGATCCAGCGTGAGCAGCGGCTCAATCTTCGTAATCGGCTTCTCCGGCGAAAAATCATTCGCCGTCGGCGGCGTCTGATACTGCTTCAGCGCGGCCTGCTTGGCCGCGTACAAACGCAGCGCATTCTTGTATGCGTCGTCTGTCGCAGTCCACAGCGCAAACCGCAGCGCGTTCGGATCATTGTCTGTCGGCGCCAATTCAACAGCGCCATCGCCACGCGCAGAGCTCGAGTCCGTCGTGTAGTCGCCGATCCGAACCTCAACGCGCACCGCCCGCTGATGACTCTCGTTCTCGCGAGTCAGCGCGCCGTAATTCGCAATCGCCTCGTACGTGTGAACATCGTCCAGCCGGTACTGAATGAAGTACGGCCGCTGCATGCCCGGCAGTACAAGAAGCTGCTGTTCGCGCGTCAGCTCCTCCTTCATCGCATTCAGCAGCGGATCGGAATCAGCACTGGCCTTTGCTGAAGTCGCCGCATGATGCTGCGATTGGGCAAAGGCGGAAGACGCGAAAAGAGCAGCCGTCGCAAGCAGCACTGTGCAGCGCATCAGTTGCCGCCCTTCTGCGCCGCGGCTGGCGTCTTCTCATCGATCGGCGGCGGCGGAACAATCGGCGGCCTTGCCGTTCCCTGCGCCTGCCGCTGCGTCTCAATCTCGCTCACCAGCATCGCCGGAGCCACCGCGCTCACCGGAATCGTTCCTGACTCCGCACCGCACTCGCCGTTGAAGATGTCCTGCTTGTCGCCCGTCGCGATGATCCTGCTCAGCGCTGCCAGCGGCGTGCCCACAATCGATACACCGCGCACCAGCTCATCCGGCCGGCCATCAACGTACACGCGATACACCACCAGCGGAATCACCTGGAACGCCTGCGGCGACCGCCGCGTCGTCACCGCGAACCCGGAGCTGATGTCTTCGAACAGCAATCCATACGCCTTGCCCTGCTTCTTCGCCTCAGCCTTGAGCATCTCGCGGAGCTCGCTCTCCGGCACCGTCTTCGTCGACGTCACAATCAGATTGCCTTGCCGCCCCGTCGGCATTCTTCCCGTCTGCGCGCGCCCGTGGCCATTCGATTCCGCAAAGCTCGCAATCGGCTCGCGCGACATCAGGAAGTCCTTGAGAACACCGTTGTCCACCAGGTCCACGCGCTCTGCCGGCTGCCCTTCATCGTCGAACAGATAATGCCCGCTCAGCGCGTTCCCATTCAGCGAAGCCATCGTTGGATCGTCCGCAACCGACAGGAAGCTGGGCAGAATCGGCTTGTTCAACATCTTCGTAAACGTCTGGCCCTCTTCGTCGCCGCGCTGCCGCTGACCCTCCAGCCGATGTCCAAGCACCTCATGGAAGAACACCGCAGCCGCGCGCCCCGAAAGAATTGCCGGTCCGTTGTAAGGTTCCGTAATCGGCGCCGTGCGCAGGTCATCGAGATTCTTCGCCATCGCCTCCGTCTTCGCCAGAATCGCCGCCTGGTCCGGCAGCTTGCCGTCGGCATCGGACTCAAACGTCTCCGCGCGGAACAGATCCATGCCATCGGCGGCGCGCGTGCGAGCCAGCACAATCAGCCGAGCTACCTGTGCAGGCGCGGCAATTCGCGAGCCCTCGCTGGAGACGAAGTAGTCGGTCTCGTGCGCCACCTGCAGAACCGCCATGTCGTACAGAATGTTTTCGTGATTGCGGAACACGGCGCTGATCGCGCGCAGGCGGTCCGCCCATGCGGCGCGGTCCACGTCCAGCGGCGGCGCGGACGCCAGCACGTCCTCAATCGGCTTCTGCGATGAAAAATCCGCGGAGGTGTCTTCCTCCTTCGCGCGCACCTGCTGCTCGGTCTTCACCTTCTCCAGCGCGTCGAGCGCCTTCGCGTATCCGCGATTCGTCGCAAACCAAAGCGTGCGCTCGATGGCCGCGCGATTGTCGGTCAGCGGCAGCGGCATCGTGGTCAGCGCGCTCGTGCGATGGTCGCCGTGCGTGTTGTCCAGCGACCGCGTTCCCAGGCGAACCTGCACATCGGCAATGCGATTGTGACTGGCAGCGGAGTTCATTAACGCGCCGAACTGCGCGGTCATCGTAACGTTTTCGTTGTCCGAAACCGAGTAGCTCAGAAAATATGGCTTGACCGCCGGCACAGAAGCATTCGCCGAAGGCGCAGTGCCCAGCGCAGACATCGCACGAGAGAGTTCCGCCTGCATCGCGTCCAGCAGAACCGAATCGGCGGCGGGTGCGGAGGGGTCACGCACCGGCAGCTTGGCGCTACTTGAGGAGGCGGCAAATGCCGAAGTGGCGGCGAACAGAAGCGCGAGGATTGCCGAGGAGCCGCGGAGATTTTTAACAGGGCGGACTGCAGAAGGGACGGGGACGTGCGGCGCAACAGAGTTCAACGGGAACCAATCTGAAGCAGAGGTGCTGTTAAGTGTACTCGACGTGGCAAGAGGCTCCCGGGAGCACAAAATGGCCCCGGAGTGGTCCATTGTTTGGTTAAGGGGACGGCTGGCAGCCCGGGGCCTCAGCCCGGGTCTCCGTACCGTTAGACACTGCCACAAAAGGGGCCTCAGCCCCTGAGGTAAGGTTTTCTGAAAGGCCGGCTTGCACGGCTCGTTTGCAACCGAGGCTCGAATTTGCGAACCATCTCGCCTGAAAGGACTTACATGCTGAAGCGCTGTTTAGTGATCTGCTGCGCGATCTTCTGCTTGACACTTACAGGCTGCTCGCACGAGACCACGGCCGAACACGCCGCCAACACCTACGCTGCGCAGGAGATCGCCGCCGCGCCCGTGCATGGCAACCTTCCCGACTACTCGCTCCCGCCCGACAAACTCACGAGGGCCCAGCACCTCGCCAGCGTGCACATCACCATGCACTTCGCAGACGAGATCTGGAGCGTTGTCCAGATTCTTCTTCTGCTCTGGCTGGGCGTGATTGCCTGGATGCGCGATCGCGCCGTGCGTCTGTCACACAATCGCTGGACGCAAGCCTATGCCTTTCTGCTTCTGTTTCTGGTAATCACGACGCTCCTTGAACTTCCGCTCGAAATGTACTCGCATCACCTCTCGCTCAAGTACGGGCTATCGGTGCAGCGCTGGGCGAGCTGGTTCGGCGACCTCGGCAAGTCGTTCGTCATCGAGTGGTGCCTTGGCGGTCTGCTCGTCTTACTGCTCTTCTGGGTGATTCGCAAGCTGCCGCGAGGATGGTGGCTGCTGTTCTGGACTTTCCTTATTCCCATCGTCCTCTTCGGCGTGTTCGTCATGCCCTATATCGAACCGATCTTCAATCACTACGAGCCCTTGCAGAAAACCCATCCGGAACTGGTCGCAAAGCTGGAACAGGTCGCGCAACGCGGCCACATGAACATCCCGCCCGAGCGCATGTTCCTGATGCAGGCTTCGGCGAAGACCACGACGCTGGATGCGGATGTTGAGGGCTTCGGTCACTCCAAGCGCGTCGTCGTCTGGGATACGACCATTGCGAAGGCGACGCCGGGAGAGATTCTGTTCGTCTTCGGGCATGAGAGCGGACATTATGTGCTCGGACACATCCGCCACGACCTCATCATGATCTTTGCGGGCTTGTTCGTTCTGCTCTGTCTGGGCTTCTGGTTTGTGCGCTGGGCAATTGCACGATTCGGCGCGCGCTGGAGGATTCCTTCGCCGGAGGATTGGGGAGCCCTGGCAGTGCTGCTGCTTGCGTTCAGCATCTTCAGCATCCTCACCGAGCCGATAACCTGCGCAGTTAGCCGCAGCCAGGAGCACGCAGCCGATGTTTATGGGCAGGAGGCGATTCATGGGCTCGTTCCCGAGCCGCGCACCACGGCAAGAGATGCCTTCGATTCGCTAGGTGAGGCCGGCCTGATTGATCCGAATCCAAGCCGCTTCGTCGAATTCTGGACCTACGATCATCCCGCGATCGGCCGCCGCGCAGCCTTCGCGAAGGCCTACGATCCCTGGGCCGCAGGCATGCAGCCGAAGTACTTCAAACCAGAGGGTAGAGCGACACACAATAGACAGTAGAGAAGCCGCTCAGCTGCGACAGCACGCTCTTTACTGTCGACTGCCTACCCTCTACTGTCTAAGACCATGGACTGTCTCTTCTGCAAAATTGCCTCCGGCGCGATCCCCGTCGAGCGGCTGTACGAGGACGATCGCGTACTCGCCTTCCCCGACATCAATCCCCAGGCGCCCACGCACGTGCTGGTCATCCCGAAGCAGCACCTCAGCTCGCACGCCGAGGCGGCAGCCGGCGACACCGACCTGCTCGGCCATCTGCTGTGGGCCGTCGGCGAGTTGGCACGCACGAAAAAACTCGACCGCGGCTACCGTCTCGTCATCAACACCGGGCCCGACGGCGGCCAGACAGTCGACCATCTGCACCTGCATCTGCTGGGCGGCCGTGCGATGCACTGGCCTCCGGGATAGCCTTGAGTTTCAGGCGCGGTATCAGCCAGCGAGTAACAGCTAAAGTACAGCTTGAGGGGGTTGTTAACTCCCGTGGTTCCACCGCGTGTTGATGCTTCAGTAACAGCTCAAGTAGCAGTTGAGACCAGTGTTAACTCGCATGGTTCATCGCATCGCCGCGAAGCTCTTCGCATCGAATGATCCGAAAGCCCGACAGGATTCAGGAGGAACCTATATGGCATTTGCCGGAACGCGTCACGAGCCTATCCCCGCTCCTTTCAATGACATCGTCGCGCCGGAAAGCGGATGGGAGGCCGGTCAGCGCGAGACAGCGGTCTTTGCCGGAGGATGCTTCTGGGGGGTGCAGTCGGTCTTCCAGCGCGTAAAGGGCGTCGAGAAGACGACCGCCGGTTACACCGGTGGAGCAAGCGAAACTGCTGATTACAGGAGAGTTTGCTCCGGCAGCACAGGTCACGCCGAGGCTCTTGAGATCATCTACGACCCGGAAAAGGTCAGCTACGGAACGCTGCTAAGGATATTCTTTTCAGTGGTTCACGACCCCACCCAGCTAAACCGCCAGGGCAACGACATCGGCACGCAGTACCGCTCGGCCATCTTCTATACCGATGACGAGCAGCGCGATGTCGCCCAGGCCTATGTGAAGCAGTTGGATGACGCGCATGTCTTTCAGCGCCCAATAGTTACCGAGATCGTTCCACTGGAACATTTCTACGCCGGCGAGGAATACCACCAGGACTATGCGCTGAAAAATCCGGACAATCCGTACATTCAGGTGTGCGATATCCCGAAGATTGCTGAGCTGGAGCGGCAGTTTCCGGCGCTCTTTCAGGAGTATCGGGGCTAGCGATTTTGCCCTAATCTGGGTGCAATTCGGACCGAGGCCCGAAAATCATGTTGCAAAAAAGGTCGTTTTTAACGCGTTTTGGAGCGTTTTTGTGCGGTTTTTGCGCACTGATTTTTGCGGTCGGAGGCCGTTTTTGTGTCGCCCAGCAGACACAACCGGGCTCGGCCGGGGCTCCGCCGGGGCAGAAGCCGTCCGATGCGCAGACGGGAATGGGTCAGAAGAACCAGCCTGGCAAGCAGGGTGAGACCCAGAAGAGTGGGCAGGACACGACCTCGCAATCGAAGCCCGCGAGTCCTGCGGAAGAGACGGCGAGCGGGAAGACGCTGCGGCTGGGGCCGCTCGACCCGGCGCCCGCGCCCAAGGACCTGCCGACGAACCGGCCGGTGATTGGTCTGGCGCTCGGCGGAGGGGCGGCGCTGGCGATCACGGAGATCGGTGCGCTGCAGTGGCTGGACGAGCACCATGTTCCGGTCGATGTGATCGCGGGCACGAGCATGGGCTCGATTCTCGGTGCGCTGTACTCAACCGGCGTAACGCCGGAGCAGATGAAAGACATCCTGAATCCCGGGGAGGTGAACCGGATCTTTCGGATCGGCACGGCATATTCCGCGAAGAGCTATCGCCGCCGCGAGGATGCGCGGGAGATTCCCAATGGAATCTCGATCGGGCTCAATCATGGCGTGTCGCTGCGCAACGCGTTGTTGACGGATGTGGGCCTGAACGAACTGCTGGACAGGGAGTTCATGCGCTACAACGACCAGATCGAGTTCAACAGTCTGCCAATTCCCTTCCGGTGCCGGGCGACGGACTTGACGGACCCGAAAAGCGTGGTGTTCTCACGCGGGTCGCTGCAGGATGCTGTGCGGGCCTCTGCCGCACTGCCTGGGGCCTTTCAGCCGTTCGAGATGAATGGGCACGAGTACGTCGACGGCGCGATCCTGGATAACCTGCCAACCTCGGACGTGAAGGATATGAAGGCCGACGTGATCATCGCGTTCAGTCTTCCGCTGAGCCAGGTGGGCAAGGGCGATCTGGACTCGATTGTGGGAGTGCTGCAGCGTGCATTTGCCGTGGGCATCGAGGTGAACGAGGAGCGTGAACGCAAGCTGGCGAACGTGGTGATCATGCCGGACATCAGCGGATTTTCGGCAACGGACTA
Organism: Acidobacteriaceae bacterium; assembly: GCA_035651235.1. GTDB lineage: Bacteria > Acidobacteriota > Terriglobia > Terriglobales > Acidobacteriaceae > Granulicella. Next base: position 13,496 of record DASRGC010000072.1, on the reverse strand, counting down.
TTCGAAGACAGCGGAGCTGGCGGCACGGGGATACGCCGCGACGGAGGCGCATAAAGCTGAGCTAATGAAATATGCGCTGAGTGATGCGGAGTGGGAGGCGTACATGGCGAAGCGCCGCTCCAGGGAGCGTCCGCCCGTCGGCCCGGTGCTGATGGTGAAGGTGAAGGCGCCGACCCCGGAGGTCGCAGAGGCGGTGCACCGCAAATTCGACCCACTGGTGAATCAGCCAGTGAATCCCGACAAGATGCGCGCCCTGCTGGCTGACGTGCGAGCGGATGGGCGATACAACGCGGACTACACGGTGGGTTACGACTCGAAGGAATCGAACCGGCCGATTCTGCTGGTTGATGTGGAGGACAAGAAGAACGGACCTCCGTTCCTGGATCTGGGTTTCAACGTGGAGGCGCAGACCGCGGGCGTGACGCGCGCGACCGTGGACAGCATTTTTTTGTATCAGGACCTCGGCGGATATGGATCGGAGCTGCGCGGCAAGGTCGATCTCGGATTTCTTACGCAGCTCGACGGCGAATACTTCCACCTGTTCGGGCCAACGGGTTTGTTTGTTGCGCCGCGGGCAAATCTCACACGGCAGCCTTACTACATCTACGCTGCACCGGATTCGAGTACGCGGATTTCCGAGCGGCAGTCGCAGATTGGTGGAATCGGAGGCGACGTAGGGTGGACGGATTCGCGGACGCAGGAGCTGCGCGCGGGATGGACGTTCAACAATGTGCAGTGGCATGTGACGACGGGTGCGGACAATCTTCCAGACTACTCAGGCAGTTCGCAGACAGCGCGGATTCGTTATGTGTATGACTCGCAGGACCGGGCGCTGGTGCCGCGGTACGGCATGAGACTCACGAGCAGCTTCGGATACCTGTACGACACTCCCGGGAGCCCTTCGGCGCCGCAGTTCTACACACAGATTGAAGGTGCACGAACGTGGGACAAGAAGAATGTGTTTCTCGGAAAGATCGAGGGAGCGTCGATGTTCAATCACGACGTCGCGCAGCCGTTCCGGTACACGCTGGGCGGCCCGCTGCGTCTGGCGGCGCAGTCCATCGATCAGTTGCGCGGAACGGATTACTGGCTGGCCACGCCCGGGTATCTGCGGAGGATTTACGCGATGAAGCCGCCAATCAGCGGAAACATCTACTTAGGCGGAACGGTTGAACTGGGACAGATGCGCGCGCCCGGCCAGGCGACGGTGACGCGCGAGGATGTTTATTTCGGGATCGTCGCGGAGACTCCGCTGGGCGTGGTGACGTTCGCTCCGGCCATCGGATTCAATGGAGACAGGAAGTTTGTGTTCACGATCGGCAGGTATTTCTAGGGGCACTATCTTCCCGTACTGAGACGAGAGGCCAGTCGTTCCGGCAGGCGTGCGTTGCGGATGGCTTGCTGCGCAGCCGCGACGTCGTAGGGGATGCGGAAGAAGGTGACGCGCTCGGCGGCAGTGTCGTAGATGGCGAAGCCGCCGCGCCAGTCGTTGTCACGGGGCTGGCCCACGGAGCCGGGATTAATCAAATGGCGTGAGCCGATGGGGACATCAATCGAGAACTGCTCGGGATCGTTCGCAGTTTTGTAGAGCGGGTGAGTCTCCTGCCACTCGGGTGGCTGTTGCGAGAAGGCGCCCTGCACGTGTGTGTGGCCGAAGAAGGTGATCTCGGCGGACATGCGCTGCAAGGGCGTCCAGGCGTCGCGCATGGAGATGATGTAGTGGTCTTCGTTGAGCGGCGAGCCGTGTGCGCAGAGCGCCCGCGAAGAGGCGAGGACAGGACCTTGCGGCATCGCGCGCAACCACTCGAGGTTCTCCGGCGTGAGGTGGCGGTGCGTCCACGCAGCAGCTTCGGCTGCGATGGGATTGAAACCCTGCGAGCTGGTGAGGCCGCAACAGACGCGATCGTGATTGCCACGCACGTTGATGCGTGCGAGCGGACGGACGGTATCGATGACCTGATTGGGATTAGCGCCGTAACCGACGATGTCGCCGAGATTCCATAGCTCGTCGAACGAGCCGGCGGCCGAGAGCACGGCTTGAAGAGCCTGGAGGTTGCCGTGGATGTCGGAGACGACGAGGGCGCGCATGGGGAGGCAAGTGGTTAGTGGTTCGTGAGAGGCGGATTGGTCAGGCTTTGGAGAGTGTAGCTAAAGGTTGGTCGCGTGGTGTGCGCATGGAGGGGACGGAGGCGAGGAGCTGGCGCGTGTAGTCATGCTGCGGTGCGGTGAGGACCTGGTGTGAGTTGCCCTGCTCGACGATGCGGCCGTGGCGCATGACGAGGATGCGGTCGGCGATCTGGCCGACGACGGCGAGGTCGTGCGAGATGAAGAGCATGGAGAGGCCGTGCTCGGCGCGGAGACGCTTGAGGAGCGCGATGATCTGCGCCTGCACGGTGACGTCGAGTGCGGTGGTGGGTTCGTCGGCGATGAGCAGGCGCGGGCGGTTGATGAGCGCCATGGCGATCATGATGCGCTGGCGCTGGCCCCCGGAGAACTGATGCGGGTAGTCGCGCAGGCGGCGCTCGGGATCAGGCAGAGCGACTTCATGCAGCGCGGCGAGGACGCGCTGCATGAGCTCGGATTTTGCGATGCGTGGATGATGTGCGAGGACGGCCTCGGCGACCTGGCGGCCGACGCGCATGACCGGGTTGAGCGCGGTCATGGGCTCCTGAAAGATCATGGCGAGCGAGCGGCCGCGGTGGGCGCGCATGGCGTTTTCGCTGAGGGTGAGGAGGTCTTCGGGCTTGCTCTCGGGTCTGGTGGTGAGCTGGAGATTGCCGGCGATTGTTGCGGTCGGCGGCAGGAGACGCAGAAGCGCGAGTGACGTTGCGGATTTGCCCGAGCCGGATTCGCCGACGAGGCCGAGGGTTTCGCCGGGCGCGATGTCGAAGGAGATGCCGTGAACGGCTTCGCGGCCGGAGAAGGCGATGCGGAGATCGCGGACGGCGAGCAGCGAGGCCGGTGAGGGTGCGGGAGTCACTCTGGCGAGGATAGCGGATAGGTGGCGTGCGTGGAGCGTGGGAGAGGTGAGGGACATCCAATCGGCATGGGTGGAGCGGTTAGGTTGTCGGTTCTGGACCAGTCGCCGGTGCCCGCGGGAGCGACGCCGGGGCAGGCGCTGGCGAACTCGCTGGACTTGGCGCGGCATGTGGATGCGCTGGGATACACGCGGCTGTGGTATTCGGAGCACCATGCGATGGATCTGCTGGCGTGTACGGCGCCGGAGATCCTGGTGGCGCAGGCGGCGGGGGCGACGAAGCGGATTCGCGTGGGGTCGGGCGGCGTGATGCTGCCGCACTATTCGCCGTACAAGGTGGCGGAGGTGTTTCGTACGCTGGAGGCGATGTTTCCGGGGCGGATCGATCTGGGGATCGGGCGGGCTCCGGGCGGCGGCCAGTTGGAGATGCATGCGCTCCGGCGGACCCGGCAGGGGCCGGTGGTGGATGATTTTCTGCAGCAGCTGGCGGAGCTGCGGGCGTTTCTGCATCCGGAGCGGTTTCCGCGGGAGCATCCGTTTGCGCGCCTGCGGGTGGCGCCGGCGAGCGAGGGAGCACCGGATGTGTGGCTGCTGGGGTCGAGCATGTGGTCAGCGGTGACGGCCGCACAGGAGGGACTGCCGTATGCGTTTGCGCACTTCTTTTCGGCGCAGGGAACGCGACAGGCCATCGAGTACTACCTACGGAGTTTTGTGGCGGGGCCTGATCGCAGCGAGCCGGAGGCGACGATTGCGATTGGGGCGATCTGCGCGCCGACGCAGGAGGAGGCGGAGTATTTGCATGCGTCGGTGCGGCTGCTGCAGCGGCGGATCAGGATGGACGACCGCAGGCCGGTAGCGGCGCCCGAGGATGCGTTGCGCGAGCTTGAGGCCGGCGCAGCAGTACCGAATCCGCTGCTGCCGTTCAGCATTGGGGCACTGGATCAACCGGAGGCCGAGTATCCACGCTATGTCGTCGGGACGCCGGAGCGTGTGGCGGAGGAGCTGACGCGGATTGCGCGGGAGCTGGAGATTGAAGAGCTGATCGTGAACACGATTACGCACTCGCATGAAGCGAGGAAGCGGAGTTATGCGCTTTTGGCCGAGGCGATGGGTTTGCGTAGTTCCGTTGAGGCTGCGGCCGCAATAAACTGAGAGCAATGTCGTTCGACTATGACGTTCTGATCGCCGGCGCGGGGCCGGCCGGATGCGCTGCGGCGTATGACCTGGCGCGCGCGGGCAGGCGTGTGCTGATGCTCGACCGCAGGAGGTTCCCGCGGCATAAGGCCTGCGCCTGCGGGCTGACGCGGAAGACACTGCGCGCGCTGCGTTACCCGGTGGAACCGGTGGTGGAGCGCGTGTGCCGCGAGGTGGTGCTGCAGGAGGCAGGACCGCCCTTTCATGAAGGCGTGCGGGTTGCCGACAAGAGCTGCGAGGTGCGGCTGCGCACGCGCAAGGTGATCTGCGCGATGGCGGTGCGCGAGAGGTTTGACGCGTTCTGCCTGGACCAGACGCTGGCTGCGGGCGCCGAGCTGAGGAAGATCGATGCGATTGTCGCGGTGCGCGAGTTGCGGGATTCGCTGGAGATAGAGATTGGGCTCGCGGACGGCGGAAGGGAAACGCTGTGCGCTCCGGTGCTGATTGGCGCGGATGGATCGAACGGCCAGATGCGGCGGCTGGCGGCGGGGCTTGATGCGCAGCGCGACCGATTGCGCGATGGAGCGCCGATCGAAAGCAGGACGACGGAGCTGCCCAGCGAACCAGAGTGGTACGCGCGCGGATTCGCGCTGGAGGCGATGGTTCCGTTCGAGGTACTGCCGCAGCAATTACCCGCGGGAGATGCGCCGCATGACCTCGTGTTTGACTTCGCGCCGATTGCGGGCGGCTATGGATGGCTGTTTCCAAAGGGCGATCACATAAACGTAGGTGTGGGCGGATTTGTGCCGAAGGATAGCCCGGGCTTAAACGGGGACGCGATGCATTATGAGAGCGTGACGCGGGGGTTGCTGGAGAGCTACACGCGACAGAAGCTCGGCGTGGAGTTGAGCCAGGTGCGCGCACAAGTGTCGGGACAGCATCTCGGGTTGGGCGGGCACTCGTATGTGCCGCGCGGGCGCGTGCTGCTGGCGGGCGATGCGGCAGGTCTGGTGGACCCTCTGACCGGCGAGGGAATCTATTCAGCGATCAAGAGCGGGCAGGCCGCAGCAGCCGCTGTAATGGCGGGCGCGGATGCAGACAGCGCTTCACTGAGCGCGGCGTATGCGGAGCGACTCAGCGAGTTGCAGGAGATGCTGATGTTTTCGCACGATGCCGCGAAGAGCTTCTATCGCGAGCCGGGACGCGGATTCCGCGTGGTGAGAAAGCGCGTGCTGCGGCACCTGATGCTGAAGACCTACGCAGATGGACTGCCGTATGCGAAGCTGCTGAACGGCCTCCGATCTATGGCCAGGCAGGTGTCGTAGTTCCGTTCAGTTTCGAGCGGCGACCTACAGAGTTCCGAGATGTATTGATATCAAGAGACCGGCTAATTGAACTTCGGCAGATGCTCGACATCCGTAGGCGGGACGGGCTCGAGCGGGCCGCCGGCCTTGATCCATGCTTTCAGACCGCCGGCGATCACCTTGGTCGAGCAGTTCTCTTTTTCAAGCTCGCGCGCGACGCGGACGCTGGTGGCATCGCGAGCGCAGGAGCAGTAGAGATAGATCTCGCACTCCGGCGCCATGAACTCACGCAAGGCTTCTAGCTCTTCGCGCAAGCGGTTGGGCTCGACGCGAATGGAGTTCTTGATGCGCTGCGCGGCGGGGTCATAGTAACCATGCGAACGAACGTCGGCGATAACCAGGACTTTGTCGTGCGTGGCCGCCTTCAGGCGCTCGTGGAGTTCCTCGGCGGCGACGCGTTCGATGCTGCTGAAGCGGTTATCGCGCAGAGAGCTGCCCAGCAGCCAGAGGATATACAGCACGATAACGCCGCTGAGAGTGGCTGCCGTGAGATGCCCGACCCGCACCACCCACCGCACGATGTCGCGCAGAAATGGCGCGCACAGGAAGCCGACGGTGCTCCACGCGGTGGTGTACAGGAGCACGCCAAAAGCGTCGAGCTTGAGGAACCGGATGAGCCCCATGTTCAGGCTGCCGGCCAGCGGAGCCGCGACGGTGCCGAGCCCCGGAACGAACTTGGCAAAGAGCAGGGTGCGCGGACCGCGGCGATAGAACGATCGCGCCGAGCCGAAGATGCAGGTCTCCGGATTAAGGCTGAGGCGGCACAGACCGGCGAGCAGCCACCAGCCGGTGAATCTGCCGCCAAAATAGAGAATGGTATCGCCGAGCAGCGCGGCTGACGCAGCGGACAGGATGACCAGGGCGAGGTTCAGCGAACCCGCGCTGGCAGCGGCGCCCGCGGTGAGGAGCACGACGGAAAGAGGCAGGGGAAGGCCGCAGGACGACAGCAGCAGAACGAGCGCCGTCGCCGCATATCCATGATTCTGCACTGCGGCAAGCAGGCTCATGACTCTTCCGTCTCCCGGAACGTACGAGTACACCGAGTTGGATGCTGGAAGCTGCTGCGAGGTCGCGTTATGGTTCTAGAACTCAAGTCGGACTCCTATTTCAAGCTGCCGCTCGCGGCTTACGCCGGCGGTTGATGACGTTGGCGTACCGAAGGGCTGGGTGGTGATGCCCTCGGCAGTCACGGTTGCGGCGTCCTGAAAGATCAGCGGGGTCGGACCGCCGGTGACCGCCGGTGTGCCGACCAGAAAGGCACGAGTTTGGATGCGAGAGAAGCTTTGGGTGTTCAGAAGGTTGAAGGCTTCGGCGAAGGCATTGAGTCGAAGGTGCTCGTGCAACGTGAACCCGCGGCCGGCGCGGAGGTTGACGTGACTTCGCATCGGCAGCCGCAGAGTATTGCGCCCTAACGTCGGCAGATACGTGGCCCCGCCGGAGCCGTTGATGGAATCGCGCCCGCCGGAGAGCGCCGTTCCGCCGAAGATGCCATAGCTGTAGGGTGCGCCAGTGCCTGCAGCAGCAATGGTCGCGAGTTGCCAGCCCGAAAACGTTCGGCGGAAAGCCTCCGGACCACGTTGCAGCGCAGAGCGGAGGACCAGATCGCCGGCGAAGCGATGACGGATGTCGAGGCTGGCGAGACCTTTGTCGTAGGCGTCGGTGAACGGGTCGAACTGGCCGTTCGTGCGCGGCGTTGCAGAGAGCTGCGGGCCGTAATCGATGGCGCGCGAAAACGTGTAGCTGCCGCGGAGTTGCACCGACCGGAGGTGCAGCCGAGCTTCCGCGTTGAACGAGTGATACGTGGCGTTCGCGTTGGATATAAGCGCAGTGATGGGTCCGAAGGCGGACGTGCGTCGAGTAGTGTAGAGCGGGACGGTGAAGCTCTCGCCGGAGTAAAGGCCGCGATGGCCGTCACCGCCCTGGAGGATGAAGCTCTTGGGTGTTGACGAGGGCGTGACGTTGAGGTCAATGGTCTGCGGGAGCTGCGTGGCGATCGCCATCGCGTAACCGGCGCGTAGCTCGACGCTGCGTGTGGAATGTTCCAGCGAGAGCGAAGCGCGCTGCACGGCCGGAAGCCGGAAGCGGTTCGAGAACACCATAGCGGAGGTGGTTTGCGCCACGGCAGATGGAGGCTCCGACGTGTAGGCGCACGGATAGCCGAAGCCCTGGTTGGCGACTTGCGGGCATTCGGTGATGGTGGACGGCCTGATGCGGATGCGGCGTGTGGTGCTGGCGAGTGCGGTGTCGGTGAGCGCGGCGTTGACGGTGGCTCCCGCGATGCGGCCGTAGAAGACGCCATAGCCTAGACGCGCGGTAAAGAAGCGGCCACGCGCCGGCGACCAGGCCAGCGAGACGCGCGGGCCGACGTTGTTGCGGTCTTCGGGGATGACCGACGTCGCGCCACCAATGGGTGAGCCGAACGTGCTTACGATCTGATCCACTTGCGGGTTCGGATGCTGCGGCGGAGGAAGCAGCGCGTAGTCGTAGCGCGCGCCGAGAGTGAGCGAGAGCGAGTGCGGGAGGCGCAGAGCATCTTCGCCGAAGACCGCGAGCTCATGGGTGACGAACTGCGTCGATGCAGCGCTGAAGTCTTGCGTGTAGCTGCGGAAGCAGAAGAGGTGACCGGCGGCATTGATGCTCGGGCAGGCGCCATTCGGATATGCGTGGACGTTGAAGATGTAGTCGGTGATCCAATCGGCGAGGCCACCGTCGCGTCCGTTGGTGGTGCCGCTGTCGTAGAGGAACGTCCCGGCTGCATTCGTGGACCCGGCGATCAGGTCGGTGATGCGGCTCCAGTCCGCGCCCGCGACAAACAGGTGGCGCCCGCGAACTGTGGTGAAGGTGTCGGCGAGTTGCAGGCGGCGCTCGTCCGGATACGCGGTGCGGCCGACGGCGGACGGCGTGCCGTAGCTGAAGCCATTGGGCGCAATCGAGACCTGCGGAGCGAAGCCGCCGGCGCTGATTGCGGGCTCTTGCGGCAGCGGCGTGTGCGGAGTTTCGTACTCGAGGTCGCGCGCGAACTGGCCGCGGAGTTCGTTAGCTGAGAGCGGCGAAAGGCGATAGAGCCAGCGGCCGGTGACTGCGTCAACGTGAAGCGTGCTGCTCGCGAGGCTGGCGCGGCCACGCGGCGTGACGCCTTCTGCCGAGCCGGAGCTTGAGCCCGTCGGCGAGTTGAAGCGGTTGCCGATGTAGCCGAACGTTAGCTGGTGCTTTGGCGTGGGTACAACATCGAAACGCGCGAAGCTGAGGAAACGGCTTGCATCACGTTGCTGTGTGCCGGTGAGGCTATCGAGAAAGTTCAGCGCAGTGTTCGCGGCAGCAGCAGAGACGCCGCGGTTGGCGAGGAGCGCAAGCTGCTCGGGCGTGAGCGCGTAGAAGTTTGCCGTCGCGGGCGTGGAGACGATCTGGCCGGAGCGAAGCTGGAGCTCCAGCGATGTGTACAGCGACGCGTGCAGCAGCCATGGGACCCGAACGCGCGAGAGTGGAAGCCCGGCCGCCGCGCCGAACTGCACGAGGCTGTCAGCGGGCTTCAGCAGCTCGGACGTGACGGCACCATCGTTGTAGTGCGTGACGACGGAGAACGGATTCGTTGCGGCGAACGCGCTTTCGCGGGTGAGAGCGAACGCCGTGCCGTGCAGGCGTTCGGCTTGCCCGCGGGACGTGACCGCGATGACGCCGCCGGCCCCGCCGTATTGCGCGGAGTACGAGTGCGGCTGGGGTCGGAAGGAGCGTGTCGCGGAGTCGTTGAAAGTTGCGGAGGTGCGCGGGCCTCCGCCGGCTGAGCCGCGCGGACCGGAGCGGAAGTTCTGCCTGGTGGAGAGGCCGTCGAGCAGTGTGGAGTTTGCAGTGGGCGAGAGGCCGCTGACGCTCGGTCCGGCGGCGCCGAGCTCGGTTGTTTCGCGCGCAGCTTCCGGTGTCGCAGGCTCGTCGCCGGTGGTCTCGTCCGGTGGCGCGGCGGCGAGCGTCGCATCGTGCGCTGCGGATTCAAGCTCGGAGAGCTCGACGGTATCGAGCGTCGGCAGCGGCAGCGGAGCAGTTGGTGCGACGTGGGGCTGGCGCGGCGTGCACGAGGCGAGATCGATGGTCGCATCCGTAATTCCGCCGGCAGAGATCGATACAGGCTGCGCCGCGCACGGGCCGGCAGCGATCGTGTAGTCGCCGGGCGGAAGGTCCAGGAGCGTGAAGGATCCATCGCGCCTGGAAGAGAAGGTCTGCTGCCATGAGCTGTCGTCACGCCGGATGGACACGCTGACCGCCACAGCAGGAGTGCCGGGCAGGGTCAGCAGCCGGCCGCGCACCACGCCGTCGACAGGACTCTGCGCGAAGACCGGCGAGACCACGCAGAACGCGAGCGGAAGCGGTGCGCAAAGGCGCGGCCACGCACGCGTTGCATCGCGGAATGATCGTCGGACAGCGTTGAAGCAGACCGGCAAAACGGACCCTGCTCCGGGAAAGGGCCGGAGCTCCTGAAGCGCAGCGAAAGAGAAAACCCGTTGAGCCGCGGACGGCCAGCGAGAAGAGAATCGGAGGCTGTTTCGAGCTTAGCGGAGCGCAGCCGGCTGGGGAATAACACGAGTACGGCAGAGGACCGGGTCGTGCAGCTACAATCCTGACGCGGGAGAACCCGATGTTCGATCCAGTCAGGCTTACCGCATTGCTTGTGGCCGTCAGCTTTGCGGCCGGCTTGAACCTCTATGTGACGATTGCGGTTCTCGGGCTGCTGAGCCGTTTCCATGCGCTGCAACTGCCTGTGGGCTTGTCGCTGCTGGATCACACGTGGGTCATTGTGCTCGCGATCGGCCTGAGCGCGATTGAGGCGGTCGCCGACAAGATTCCGTACTTCGACCTGGTCTGGAACGCCGTGCACACCTTCATTCGCGTGCCGGCGGCGGCGATCCTTGCCTACCAGGCGTCAAATCAACTCTCGCCGGCCGAGCACGCGCTGGTGACGGTGCTGGCGGCGGCACTTGCGGGCGTGGCGCACACGGCGAAGACTTCGGCGCGCGTCGCGGTCTCGGCGACGCCTGAGCCCGTTTCGAACGCGATCCTGAGTACGTCAGAGGATGTTGCCGCTGCCGGAATCACGTGGATCGCCACCGTGCATCCGTACATCGGCGCAGCGATTGTGGTGGCGGCGGTCGTGAGCGCTCTCCTGATGATGCGCATACTTTTGCGCGGCGCGCGGAGAGTCCTGGCGCGGCTGCGTGGCCAGCCGGCTACCGTATAAAGGCCGAGTTACGCGCACACCGCGCGATAGACTGAAGCAAGCGATCTGACCCTTCCTCGTGCCCATAACCTCCGACAAACCAGGCTTGTTCCGTGCGCCTCGCAGCCTCTTCTGGGTGGCGTTTCTGCTGCGCGTTGCCTGCATTGCCATCGGACATACGTACCGCGTCCGTCTCATCAACGATCACTTCGACTTTGGATTCGAGGCCGGACGAATCGCGCGATCGCTTGTCCAGGGGCACGGTTACGCGAATCCCTTCAACGGCGTGAGCGGGCCCACCGCGTGGCTGCCGCCGATCTATCCCCTGCTGCTGGCACTCGCGTTCAAGTTGTTCGGCGTGTACACCAAGGCCGCGGCCTTCTTCGTCCTGACCGTCGACAGCGTGTTCTCCGCGCTGATCGCTCCTGCGGTCTACGAGATCGCGGCGCGCTGCTTCGACGCGTATGGAACCGCGCGCCGGGTTTCGACAAAGGCCGCTCCCGTCGCGCTCTGGTCAGGCTGGCTGTGGGCCCTGTACCCCGCCGCACTGCAGTATGCCGTGCACTGGTTCTGGGAGACGTCGCTCTCCACAGGGATTTTCGCGTGGACCATCGTCCTCGCACTCCGGCTGCGAGGCACAGGTGAACACGAACGCGACGGCGCAGGGCAGCTTGGGCGATGGGCTTTGTTCGGCGCGCTATGGGCGCTGGTTGCGCTTTCCAATGCATCGATCCTGATCGGATTACCGGCCGCCGGCCTGTGGGTCATCTGGCCCAAGTTGCGCTCGCTGCGTGCGCTTCATCTCCGCCAGGTGATCGCCGGGCCAGTGCTCGCGGGCGTCGTCTTCGCCGCAGTCATGAGCCCGTGGTGGATCCGCAACGAGCACGCCTTCGGCAAATTCGTCGCGACGCGCTCGAACTTCGGCGCGGAGTTGTATGAATCGGTGCTTCCCTCGCACGAAGGCTTCCCATGGGGACCAACGCTGCCGATGTGGCCGGGCGCACCGAAGTTCAGGCTCTACGTGCAGATGGGCGAACTGCGCTACTCCGCGATGCGAAAGCAGCAGGCGGTCGAACTCATCCGCCAGCATCCCGGCCGCTTTCTTCGATATGCCGGCGACCGCTTTATCTTCTTCTGGACCAACATTCCGCACCCGCCCGAGAACAAGCTGATGCAGGAGATCGGCCGGCGCGTGAACTACAGCTTCCTGAGCCTCGCCGGGTTGATGGGTCTGGCCCTCGCACTGCGGCGGCGCGTGCCGGGCGCCGCGCTGATGGGATGGATGTTTCTGTTGCTGCCGCTGCCGTACTACTTCGTCACGGTACAGGCGCGCTTCCGGCATCCGCTGGAGCCGCTGATTACGGTGCTCGGCGTGTATCTCTTCCGCTCGACCGAACCACACAAACGAATCTCCGGATGAGAGACTTGACACGATGACCGACTCGAAGACTTCGCCCAGAATTCTTGTCCAACGTCTGCTGCCCGCAGCGCAAATGCCTCGCTACGCGCACGCCGGACCGTACGGCGATCTGGCCGCAGATTTATTCGCCGCCGAAGCCGCAACGCTCGCTCCCATTGGCGAGCCCGGCAGCACCGCCGCAGTCCGGACGGGGCTGGCTCTGGAGCTGCCCTCGTCGCACGGCGCGCTGGTCGAGGATCGCTCCGGGCTGGCCATGCGCGGCGTGACAACGCTGGCCGGCGTCATCGATCCCGGCTATCGCGGTGAGTTGAAGGTCATCATCACCAACCTCTCCCCGGAGCCGCAGATGATTGCGCCGGGACACAGGATCGCGCAGCTCCGCGTGGTGGAACGTATCCAGGCCAGCTTTGAAGAGACGGACATGCTCGCAGAAACGCCGCGCGGCCAGGCCGGGTTTGGCTCTACAGGAGCTTAACCGTGGCGCCGCCGAGTGAACTGCTGCAGCAGATGCGCGAAGCGGCTGCCCGATGCGATCGAAAATCTCAAGCGGCGGTCGAGGGTTTACCCGCAGGATTTCCGCACGTCGACGATGTGATTGTGCTGGTGCAGCCATTGCGGGTGGGTACGGAAGAGGATCAGAACGCGCTGCAGTCCACGCTTCAGCGACTTGCCGACAAAAATTTCCTGACAGGAACGCAGGCCGTTGGCGAGGGCGGCGTGTGGGCCGCGCTCGTGTGCGGTTGCGCGGGGCACGGTCGAGGATTCCATGCCGAGCTCAGCGAGACCGAGGGAGCCTCTGCTGCCGAGGCATTGCTTGGCGAACGACCTGCGCGCGTTCTGGTGAGCGCGCGGCCGAAGGCGCATTTGCCGCTCGCCAACTTCGTCGAGCGCGGCGGCAGCTTCGCGGCAGAGGCCATTGGTCGCGTCACCGGGCGAGACGTTCGCGTGCGCTGGATGGGCGAGATGTTGTTTGAAGCTGCGAGCGTGCAAGACCTACAGCGCTGAATCGCTGAACAAAAAAGAGTGCCCACCGAAGCGGGCACTCTTGGTTTTCACGTTTCGTGGTTAGCGATGGCCGTGCTCGTCGCCGCGATTTCCGCCGCCCTGGTTTCCGTGTGCCTGCTGAGGTTGCGGAGCAGGGCGAGCCTGCGGCGGCGGTGCCTGCGGACGCGGCGGTGGCGGTGCGGGCCGGTTCTCCACACGCTGCTGAGGCTGCGGCATCGGGCGAGGCTGCGGCTGCATGCGCGCCTGCGGCTGGGGTTGAGGACGATTCTCCATCCTGGGCTGCGGCTGCGGTTGAGGACGATTCTCCATCCTGGGCTGCGGTTGCGGTTGAGGACGATTCTCCATTCGAGGTTGCGGCTGCGGCTGCGGACGATTCTCCATCCTGGGCTG
>DASRGC010000071.1:0-13152 GCA_035651235.1 Acidobacteriaceae bacterium | reverse complement strand
GTTTGATGCGCGCGAGCATGTCCGAAAACAATTCGAACGCTTCGCGCTTGTATTCCTGCTTCGGATTCTTTTGGGCGTAGCCGCGCAGGTGGATTCCCTGGCGCAAATAATCCATCGCCGCTAGGTGGTCCTTCCACTGCTGGTCGAGCACTTGCAGCATGATCGCCTTCTCCAGATGGCGCATCATGTCGGCGCCGACCAGGGCGGTCTTCTCTTCGTGGCGCCGTTCGAGCTCGGCCACCACCCGGGCGCAGATTTTTTCGCCGTCGAGAGTCTCGTCTTCTTCCAGCCAGCGCGGGATGCCGAGCTTGAGCCCGAACTCGCGCTCGAGACTTTCCTCGAGGCCCGCGATGTCCCACTGCTCCTCGAGGCTCTCGGGCGGCACGTAGTTGTCGACGGTCGCTTTGATCACTTCGCGCCGGATCGCGCGGATGCTGTCGGAAATGTCGCCGACGTCGAGCAGCCGATTGCGCTCCTCGTAAATCACCTTGCGCTGCTCGTTCGCGACGTCATCGTACTCGAGCAATTGCTTGCGAATGTCGAAGTTGCGCCCTTCGACCTTGCGCTGCGCGTTTTCGATCGCGCGCGTCACCCACGGATGCTCGATCGCTTCGCCTTCTTGCATGCCAAGCCGGCCCATGAGGCCGGCGACGCGATCGGAGCCGAAGATGCGCAGCAGATTGTCTTCGAGCGACAGATAAAAGCGGCTCGAACCGGGGTCGCCCTGGCGCCCCGAACGTCCGCGCAGCTGGTTGTCGATGCGCCGCGATTCGTGGCGTTCGGTGCCGATCACCTTCAGCCCGCCCGCGGCGACCACCTGTTGGTGGCGCTTCTCCCAGTCCGCCTGAATGACCCGGCGCTTTTCCGGATCGTCTCCGGCGGCGGCAAGCTCCATTTGCAGATTTCCGCCGAGCACGATATCGGTACCGCGGCCGGCCATGTTGGTGGCGATGGTGACCATGCCGAGGCGGCCGGCCTGCGCGACGATCTCGGCTTCCTTCTCGTGGAACTTGGCATTGAGGACGACATGGCGTACGCCTTTGCGCTTGAGGATCTCGGAGAGGAGCTCGGATTTTTCGATGGAGGTGGTGCCGACGAGGACCGGCTGTTTTGAGGCATGGAGGCGCTCGATCTCGTCCGCGACGGCAAAGTACTTTTCCTTCGCGGTGCGGTAGACGACGTCGGGGTTCTCGATGCGCAGAAGCACACGGTTGGTGGGGATGACGACGATGTCGAGCTTGTAGATGGACTCGAACTCGGCGGCTTCGGTCTCGGCGGTGCCGGTCATGCCGGCGAGCTTCTTGTAGAGGCGGAAGTAGTTCTGGAAGGTGATGGTGGCGAGCGTCTGATCTTCCTTGCGGATGTCGACGCCTTCCTTGGCTTCGATGGCCTGGTGAAGGCCGTCGGACCAGCGGCGGCCGGGCATGAGGCGGCCGGTGAACTCGTCGACGATGATGATCTCACCGTCTTTGACGACGTATTCGACGTCGCGCTTGTAGAGAGCGTGCGCCTTGGTCGCCACCTCGATGTGGTGCTTCATGTCCCAGTTTTCGGGGTCGGCGATGTTGCCGATGCCGAGGAGCTTTTCGACCTTTTCGAATCCTTCATCGGTAATGGTGATGGCGCGGGCTTTTTCGTCGACGACGTAGTCGCCGGTCCAGGTCTTCGACTGGCTCTCGAAGTTTTCGATCATCTCGCCTTCTTCAAGCTGCGGGATGATGGTGTTCGCGATGGCGTACTTGTCGGTGGTCTTGTCAGTGGGGCCCGAGATGATGAGCGGCGTGCGGGCTTCGTCGATGAGGATGGAGTCGACCTCGTCGACGATGCAGTAGAAGTGGCCGCGCTGCACGGTGTCTTTGAGGTCGAACTTCATGTTGTCGCGCAGGTAGTCGAAGCCGAACTCGTTGTTGGTGCCGTAGGTGATGTCGGCGCCGTAGGCTTCGCGGCGCTGCTCGTCGGAGAGGTCATGCACGATGACGCCGACGGTGAGGCCGAGGAAGCCGTAGACCTTGCCCATCCACTCGGCGTCACGCTTAGCGAGGTAGTCGTTGACGGTGACGACGTGAACGCCGCGGCCGGCGAGGGCATTGAGATAGCAGGGAAGCGTGGCGACGAGCGTCTTGCCTTCGCCGGTTTTCATTTCGGCGATTTTGCCCTGGTGGAGAACCATGCCGCCGATCATCTGCACGTCGTAGTGGCGCATGCCGATGACACGGATTGCTGCCTCGCGGACGACGGCGAAGGCCTCGGGCAGGAGCTCGTCGAGCGCGCGCTTTTCGGCGTCGGCGATGTCGTCGTGGTCAGTGAGGCCTTCGATGGCGGAGGCGATGCGGGCTTTGAATTCGATGGTTTTGGCGGTCAGCTGCTCGTCGGTAAGTTCTTTGAGCGCGGGCTCATAGCTGTTGATCTGCGAGAGCGTCGGGAGCATGCGCTTAACGGCACGGTCATTGGCGGTGCCGAAGACTTTGGCGAATTGTTTTTCGAGGAACACGGAAGTTGTCCTTATGGCGCTGGCGCGGGATGAAGGCAGGGGCGCGAGCGATTGGATTTCAGGCGGAGATGAGAACAGGCCAGATTGGCCCGCACACAGAGCGCTTAGAGAGCGGCGCTGCGGGCGAAGCTGGTGGCCGCGAAGATAGCGGTGGAGTGGGCGGCTGGCGGGCGCATGGTCCAGGCGGAGTGCAGGCCCGCAGCGAGAGCCGGTGCCGGCGTGAGAAGCGCTTCCGGATCGGCAGTGTTGGCGACTGGCATCTGGGCCAGGTGCTCATTGTGCGCGTCCACGGCGTGGCGATAGAGCAGCGCGCTGATGCGGTCGCCGTGAAAGCCGCGTTGCGAAGGAGACGCATTTGCCTGGGCGGCTCCGAGTGTGGAGACGAGCAGAAAGAGGCAGGCGAGATGGCGTGTGCGCAGAGCCACGGATGTCTACATTTTAGACGATATCCGCGAGGTTTTTCCTGTCAGATGCAGATGAAAGTCGCCTCCTTTGAATAGCTCGGAGGGTGCTCCCGTTCAGGAACATGGATAGAACGACCGCGTTAATGCCGGCTTTCCAGCCAGCTTTCGTCTCGATGACGAAGACGAACATTGCCACGCTGAATGCTATGTAAAAACCAAGGCAGAACGTCAATAGATAGATCCAGCGGCGGTTCGCTTTGCTCCCTGTCGCCCAGGTCATGGTCGCAATGGTGGCAGGAGACGCAGTCGACCGCAAGTTCTTTTCTTCTATGGCTTGAGGAAGTTCGTGAGTGCGGGCCTTGAGGACCGGATGGTGTCGGCCACACTTTCGGCGACCAGTTCGGCGCCTTCGGGGCTGGTGTGGGTGTGGTCCTTGGGGAAGAGCGCAGCGGTTTTTTCGGGGCCAAGCGCTTCGAGGCGGTCGGCTTCGGTGTTGCCGAGTTCGAGGACGGGGATGTTCTCCTGCGCGGCGACCTGGCGGACCCAGTCGTTGTAGCCCATGTCGCGCTCGATGTGGGAGTTGGCCGGGCAGGCGGGTTGAGTGGCGGCTCCGCAGGGTGAACCGTCAGGAGCCTTCCAGATGTTGCGGACGGTGGGCGTGAGAAGGATGGGGTGGACGCCTTTGGCTTTGGCGTCGTCGATCATCTTGCGGAGATACCAGCCGAAGGTGTGGATGGTTTCGATCTTGCCGGCGTAGGGGCCGGTGGTCTGGGCGACGTCCTGGGTGTCGTCGCCGATGCCTTTGAGGTCGCCGCGGGGTTTGGTGCCGCCGAGATCGCCGCCGTCGTTGTGGCCCATCTGGAGGAGAAGGAAGTCGCCGGGTTTCATCTCGGCGAGCGTGGCGGCCCAGTGGCCTTCATCGATGTAGGAGCGGGCGGAGCGGCCGGCGATGGCGCGATTGGCGACGTTGATGCGCGAGGTATCGAAGAAGTGCGCGAAGTGGTCGCCCCAGCCGAGGTCGGCGCTATTGCGGGCGGTGGAGTCGCCGACGATGAAGACGGTGGGCAGTGCGGGATTGAGCGGAGCCTCGTGCGGGAGGTTGTGCTGCGGCGGCGTGGGTGGAGGGGCTTCCTGGGCAAAGGTGGTGGTGCTGAAGGAGATGAAGAGAGCCAGGGTGAAGGTAACGATCCGCAGCATAAAGCTAACGTAGCATCCGGACGGCGTGCTCGTGATGAAGAAAGATGTGGTGAGAAGCAGCGATGGCGGCGTAAGCTGGCGCACACACAAGAGCAGGCTTTTGGGGAAGGCGGATGCCGATGCACGCGGGTGCGGACCGGACGCCGTTGGAGAGCGCGCTGCGCAAGGCGCGGTGGCGGATTCTGCCCCTGCTGTCGATCTGTTATCTGGTCGCGTTCATGGACCGCGTGAACATCAGCTTCGCGGCGGAGCCGATGAATCGGGACCTGCATTTTTCTCCACATGTGTACGGCTTGGGGGCGGGGCTGTTCTTCGTCAGCTATGCGCTATGCGAGGTGCCGTCGAACTGGCTGCTGCTGCGGTTCGGGGCGAGACGCTGGCTGGCGCGGATCATGTTTACATGGGGCCTGCTGGCGATGGCCATGCTGTTTGTGCGCGGGCATGCAAGCTTTTATGGCATGAGGCTGTTGCTGGGTATCGCCGAGGCCGGGTATTTTCCCGGCGCAGTGTACTTTATGTCGCTGTGGTTTCCGGCGAAGGAGCGCGCGCGAGCGATCAGCTTCTTCTATGTCTCGCTGCCGCTCGCGAGCGTGGTGATGGGCAGCGCTGCGGGAACGTTGCTGCGGCTCGATGGACGTTATGGCCTGCACGGCTGGCAGTGGCTTTTTCTGCTGGAAGGCATGCCCGCGGTGCTGCTGAGTGTGGCAATCTGGTTCACGCTGGCAGAGAGACCGAGAGCTGCGGGGTGGCTGCGAGAGGACGAACGAGATGCGCTTGAGTCAGAGATAGCAGAGGTTTATCGGCTGGACCACTCTCAAAGGCGGAACGCTCTGGGTGTTGTGCTGGGGGACGCTCGCGTGTGGCTTCTCGGAGTTTGTGGGTTGTGTCTGCTGGGAGCAAACTATGCTGAAAACTTTTTTCTGCCTGAGATTCTTCGCAAGCTGACGGGAGCGTCGACGGGCACTGTCGGCTATCTGATCGCGCTGGCGGCCGGTGCGGGAGCGGTAGCCATGATCGTGAACGGGATGCATTCGGACCGGGCGCGTGAGCGTCGCTGGCACGTACTTGTTCCCGTGCTTCTGATGGCTGTGCTGATGTTGATTGCCGGGATTCATCTGCAGGGTTGGATCGCTGCAGTGGTTCTTTTACTGGCGCTGCCGGTGTTCTTTTCGATGCAGGCTCCGTGGGTTGCCGTCTTCGTAGAGTTGTTCCGGGGAGAGCAGGCCGCGCTGGCGATCGCTACCGTTAATATGCTCTCCATCGTTGGCGGGTTTGTGGGGCCGTATTGGATGGGGTGGATGCGTGAACTCACAGGCGGCTTTGCAGTGGGGATTGGCGCGCTCTGCGTGCCGTGGCTATTGATGGCGGGCTCGCTGGCGTGGGTGATGCGGCCGCACGCGGTAGATGTGACGAGCGATGATAAAAAGTCGATAAATGCCGAGCCGGAGCTAGCGGAGTGAGTCTAAGATGTGGGGCTGTTGCGCGACTTTTGCCTGAGTAAGGAGACGATGATGGCGAATCCATTTGTGCATCTGGAACTGAACGCGAGCGACTTGAAGAAGGCGCAGGCGTTCTATGGCGCGATGTTCGGCTGGCAGTTTCAGGACAATGACATGGGGCCGATGGGGATTTACGCGACGTTCAAGCCGGACAGCGGACCGGGCGGAGGAATGTACGCGGCGCCTGGTATGCCGCAGGGATGGCTGGCCTACGTCGGTGTGGACGACATCAAGGCGGCGACGGCAAAGGCGAAGTCGCTGGGCGCGCAGATCCAGATTGACTCACAGGAGATTCCGCAGGTCGGATGGATGACGATCATGAATGATCCGACGGGCGCGAGGATCGCGCTGTTCCAGCCGAAAATGTAGCCAGCAGATCTGGAAAAAATTCAGTTAGCTGCCGTAGCCGCGATGCTTCATGGCGGCGAGTTCTTCGGCGCTCGGCCAGGAGATGGTGAGCAGGAAGGCGGCGTCGTCGAGCGCTTCGACGTCGTGGCGGATGGACGCGCCGAGCGTGAAGAGATTGCCGGTGGAGAGCTCGTGTCCCTTGCCGCCGACGTTCATGCGAACGTTGCCCTTGAGGACCTGAACGGAGATGGTACCGTCGGCGTGGTGCTCCTTCATGTGCGCGCCCTTTTCCATGTTGATGAGGACGACGCGGAAGTCGTGTTTCTTGAAGAGTGTCTTGGCGTGATGACCAGCCTGCCAGGGCTTGTTGCTCGCCGCGTCAGCGATCTCCTGGTTGAGATCGAATTGCGCCATGCGGTCGACCATGGTGCCATCGGTGAGGGAGGTGGTGGACGTAATCATGGTGTGAATCCTCCTGCGAGCGTCGAGTCTACGCCTTGTGATGCGGGCTGAGCCAACGAGGTGTGGCTGGCATGCGATACTGCGGGGCAGCAAAAAGGAGTGAGTGAGCGGATGAGTGAAGCGGCGATTGCCTACGCGCAGAAGAATGGACAGCGATTTGTCGAGGAGTTGAAAGAGCTGCTGCGGATTCCTTCGGTGTCGACCGCGCCGGAGCATGCGGGCGACGTGCGCAGGGCGGCGGAGTTTGTGGCAGAGAAGCTGCGCGCGGCGGGCATGGAGAATGTGCGGCTGATTGAGACGGCGAGTGCGAAGCATAAGAATGGGCACCCGCTGGTGTATGCGGACTGGCTGCATGCAGAGCCGTCAGCCAATGGAAAGCCAAAGCCGACGGTGCTGTGCTATGCGCACTATGATGTGCAACCGCCTGATCCGCTGGATGAGTGGAAGTCGCCGCCGTTTGAGCCGGCGGAGCGCAACGGCAATCTGTATGCGCGTGGCGCGGTCGATGACAAAGGGCAGCTGATGATTCATCTGAAGGCGCTTGAGTCGGTGATGAAGGCGGATGGCAAGCTGCCGGTGAATGTGCGGGTGATCCTCGAAGGTGAGGAGGAGGTTGGTGGCGAGGGTATTGCGGCGTATGTGCGCGAGCATGGCGAAACGCTGAAGGCTGATGCGGCGCTGGTGAGCGATTCGGAGATGTTTGCGCCCGAGCTGCCGACGCTGTGCGTGGGGCTGCGCGGGATGATCTATACGGAACTTGAGGCGCGTGGCGCGGCGCAGGATTTGCATTCGGGGATGTATGGCGGAGTGGCGCCGAATCCGTTTGTGGCGCTGGCGCAGATTATCGCGCGGCTGAAGCGCGAGGATGGGCACATTGCGATTCCGGGTTTTTACGATGGCATCGAGGAGCCGACCAAGGATGAGCTGGAGTCGTGGCGGGCGCTGCCGTTTGATGAGGATGAATACCTGAAGCATGAGGTGGGGTCGCCGGAGCTGACGGGCGAGGAGATGTTCTCAGTGTTGGAGCGGACGTGGTCGCGACCGACGATGGACGTGCATGGGATGCCGGGCGGATTTACCGGTGCGGGCGCGAAGACGGTGATTCCAGCGAAGGCGGTGGCGAAGGTGAGCTTCCGGCTGGTGCCGGGCATGCAGCCGGCGGAGACGTTCGCGAAGTACAAGAAGTTTGTGGAGGAGATTGCGCCGAAGGGCATCACGGTGGATGTGCGGATGATTCACTCCGGTGACCCGATCGTGGTGAGCTCGGACAATCCCTACATCCGCGCGGCCAAGCAGGCCATGGCGGACGTGTTTCATAAGGACACGGTGTTCATTCGCAGCGGTGGATCGATTCCGATTGTGGGGGATTTTGTGCGGGAACTGGGGATTCCGACGGTGCTGATGGGATTTGGTCTGCCGGACGACAATCTGCACGCGCCGAACGAGAAGTTCAACCTGTCGAACTTTCATCGCGGAATCCAGTCGGTGATCCGGTTCTTCGGGATCGTTGGCGAGCAGGGCCAGTGAGCGGCGCCGGGCTGCCGGTACACGGCTTTGTACTCGCGGGCGGGAAGAGCACGCGCATGGGCCGCGACAAGCCGCTGCTGGAGATTGGCGGGCAGCCGATGGTCCAGGTCGCGGTCGGCAAGTTGCAGAGTTTCTGCGCGGAGGCATCGATCGCGGGCAATCGCGATGATCTGAGTGCGTTTGGCACGGTGGTGTGGGAAGAGCGCGTGGACGCGGGAGCGGCGGCGGGGATCGAGGCGGGATTGCGGGCAGCGCGACAGCCGTGGGCGCTGTTTATGCCCGTGGATGTGCCGCTGGTCCCGGCGGAGTTGCTGCGGACGTGGGCGGCGCAGGTGCTTCGCGAGCCGCGGGTGGTGGTTGGGCATCTGTATGCGTTCAGGGATCAGCCGGCGTTCTGCATGATTCGCAGCGGATGCGCAGATGCGTTCAGCGCGGCATTGGAGACCGGCGAACGAAAGCTGGCGAGGCTGTTTGATCGACTGGTGCAGAGCGGTGGGGTGCACCGGGTGTACAGCGTGCGCGAGCTTTATGGAGCTGGTTACCCGGGCGACGAGTCTCTCCGCCGGATGTTCATGAATGTGAACACGCCCGAAGATCTGGCGCAGGTGGAAGGCGCGATCACTCGGGATTGATCCGGCAAAGCCTGGTTCGATGACGCGGAAATGAATTTCTGCCTGTGATTTGAAGTTGCAGACGGATTCGCATTAGTATTTACCGCTTCAGAAGTATCGGGCCAAGATATTCACTCTACAGCAGAGGTGTTTTCAATGAGATATATCAAGGGTCTTCCTGCGCTTTCCGTGCAACTGCGGGGGAGCAATGCGGTGCTGTTTGCTTTGATTCTGGCGTTTGTACTGTCTACCGGTTTATCAGCCAGGGCGGATACGTACGACTTCTCTTTCAGCGGAAACGGGATCAACAGTTCGGGCATCATTACGGTCGCGCCGGCGGGCACCCCGGGGTGGTATCAGATCACGGGAATCAGCGGCGTCTACTCGGATACGACGGATGGTATTTCGGGGAATATTACAGGCATCGAATCGACGACGCTGCCCGCGACGCCGCCTCCGTTCCTGCCGCCGGGGCACTCGACTGCCGGCTTCACGTTTGACGATCTGTTCTATCCGGGAGGGTCGCCATCGGTGTGCGTTGACTATCCGTTTTATGGCGGCGTGCTGGACGTTTACGGCATGGTGTTCGACGTCGCGGGCGGCTACTCAGTGGATGTGTGGAGCAACGGCGTTATCCCGGGAGTGGGGTTGCAGTATGACGTCGCCGACACGTCCGGAATGACGATTCTGAACTACCCGGATCCTCCGAGGGGCCAGGGTGTGGTGGTGGATCTGAGCGTTGCGCCGACGCCGGAGCCGAGCACGTTGCTGCTGCTGGGAACCGCGCTGCCGGGTCTTGCGGCCGTGACACGCCGGCGGTGGGCGGGCCTGCTGCACCGCGGATAAGGTCCGGGGCTGTGAAGGGGCGGCTGCTCGATGCGGCCGCCTTTTTCATTACGTGGGTTCGCGATGGGCGATACTGGCTTTATGGCGCCGGAGGAGAAAGATCCGTCGACGGAGAGCGGGCGGGAGGATCGTCCGCTCACGGCTGAGGTGTCGCCGGAGGCGGTGCCGGTCATCGAGGAGTTCATGGCCGAGGCGGCGCAGGCCAACGAGGAGGAGGTCGTCTCCGCCGAGCAGGAAATGGCGTTTGCGGGAACGGCCGATTTGCCGGGCGCACAGTTTGCCTCTTCGGGCACGGGACCGTACATCGCCTTTGAGGGCGTGTGTAAGTCGTTTGGCGATTTTGTTGTGCTGAAGGATGTCAGCTTCTATGTAAATCCTGGGGAGACGCTGTGCATTCTCGGTCGAAGCGGGGTGGGGAAGTCGGTTTCCTTGCAGATTCTGATGGGATTTCTGCAGGCCGACCGCGGGACCGTGCTGGTTGCCGGGCAGGAGATTACGGGTTTCAGCGAGGCGCAGATGCAGGAGGTGCGCCGCAAGGTCACGATGGTGTTTCAGAGCGGGGCGCTGTTTGACTCCATCACCGTGGGGGAGAATGTGGCTTTTCCGCTGCGCGAGCGCGAGCACATGGAGGAGGACCAGATCCAGAAGCTGGTCACAGGCCTGCTGGATATGGTGGGGGTGACCGGGATGGAGAACCTTCTGCCCAGCGATTTATCCACCGGGATGAAGCGCTCGGTCGCGATTGCGCGGGCTCTGGCAGCGCAGCCATCGGCGATTCTTTACGACGAGCCGACGACGATGGTGGATCCTTTGATGGGGCACCTGCTGGGCGAACTCATCCAACTGCTCAAAAGGCAGTTGCATCTCACAAGCATTGTCGTAACTCATGACACGCGGTTCGCTGAGAAGCTCGCGGATCGGGTCGTCTTTCTCCACGAGGGCAGGGCCCACTTTTTCGGAACCATGGAACAGATGAAAAAGAGCGACGACCCTGTGCTTCAAGAGTTCCTGTCCCTGGACGAATTGGTGCCACCGGGAGGTGGTGCTGGAGGTAAATCTCCGACCGACCGAGATCTGCCGCTTTATGCCCCTGAAGGGTAACTGGAAAAACACCAATTGTTGCAAAACTTTACGGTATGGATCGTGTTAGCGTGGGAGTAACGTATCAGGTTGAAACTGGCTAAGGCGATATGGACCAGCGCAGGTCTGCGGCTCTTGACTGAGAAGCATTAACGGATCGCTGAGAAGGTTTTTGGTTCCGATGGCAACACCGGATTACATAGAACAAGTCGTTATCTCGCGGCGCACGCAGCGGCGATCCAGGCCCATAGCCCGCGAGGGGATTTCCAGCGTATCGAGGCCGTCGGTCGTCAGTCTGGTGTGGGTGGTGCTGGACTGCCTCAGCGTGCTGATCGCGGGGCTGATTGCGTTTCGTATCCGGCTGCCCCAGGCCTACACAGCAGAAGGCTCTTTGATTCAGCACATTGCCGGACCTGCGCCCGAGGTGCTGTTCCTTTATCTGCTGCTGTTCTGTTTTTATCTGGTGGTGTTTGCCCGGATTTATGGGCTCTATCGCTCGACCGATTCGCGCAGCGGCATGCACGAACAACGGATGACCGTGCAGGCGACGCTGACCGCGGGCCTGCTGCTGTGCGGAACGCTGTATCTGCTGCGCGCGTATGCGGTCTCGCGGATTGTCATGATCGTGACGGTGCTGCTGACGATGCTGATGCTGATGGTGCGCCGGGCGCTTTGGCGCAAGCTGCGTCAGAAGCGGTTTATCGAAGGACTCGAGGTTCGCAATGTGCTGATCGTCGGCGACGGCCGCGTGGGACATGCGCTGCGAAACCATCTTGAATCTCTGCCGCATATGGGCTTCCGCTTCAAGGGCTTCATTACGATGGATGGCCGCAGTGAGGGAGTGACCGGATCGCAGGTGGTCGGGAACATCCGCAACTGCGTGGCGCTGGCGCGGTCGCTGTTCGTGGACGAGATTTACTTCTCGACGCCGGCGGAGAAGCAGACGGTGATCTCGGTGGTGGAGGACGCGCGCGCGCTGGGGATCGAGGTGCGTGTTGTGCCGGACCTTTACGACGGCCTCGCGTGGAACGCGCCGGTGGAGTACATTGGCCAGTTTCCGACGATTCCGCTGCACCGCCAGGACTTCCCACGGGATGCGTTCCTGCTGAAGCGGGTGATCGATATCTTGCTCGCTTCCTTTGCGCTGTTGATCGCTGCCCCGTTCATGGCTGCCATTGCGCTGCTGATTCGGTACGATTCACCGGGGCCGGTGCTGTACACGGCTGACCGGCTGGGCCGCAAAGGACGCGTGTTCAAGTGCTACAAGTTCCGCACGATGGTGAAGGACGCAGACCAGCGCCGTCAGGATCTGCAGCACATGAATGAGCGCGATGGCGTGCTGTTCAAGATCAAGGAAGACCCGCGCCTGACGCGTGTTGGGCGCTGGTTGCGGAAGTACTCGCTGGATGAGCTGCCGCAGTTCTGGAATGTGCTGAAGGGCGAGATGAGCATGGTGGGCCCGCGGCCGCCGCTCGCGTCAGAGGTGGAGAAGTACGATCTCGCGCATCTGCGCCGCCTCGATGTGCTGCCGGGTATCACGGGCTTGTGGCAGGTGGAGGCGCGGCAGGATCCGTCGTTCGATAGCTACATCTCGCTGGATACGGCATATGTCGAAAACTGGAGCCTGATGCTGGACATGCGTATTCTCGCGCGCACGATCGGCGTTGTCTTTGCGGGGACGGGAGCGTAGCCACTCCAGCGAGCAGACAACGCTCGCCGGGGACCCGGGTGTACCCCAGGCGCGCTGAAGCCCTTTGCCTGGTCAGCGCGGTAGACTGAGAGTGTGCGAATCGCTCTGGCCCAGATCAACCCAACGGTGGGTGACTTCTCCGGCAATTTTCAAATCATCTCCAAATTCTATGAACAGGCGGCTGGCGAAGGCGCGGAGCTGGTCCTCTATCCCGAGCTGGCAACGGCTGGATATCCCCCGGCTGATTTGCTCGAAAAAGAGACGTTCGTGCGCAGCGCCGAGGAGTCGCTGCAGAGGCTGGCGGAGCTGACGAGCGGCGAGAATCGGCCGGCGATTCTGGTGGGTTCGCCGATGCGGTGCCAGCAGGAGGGCGGGAAGCGTGTGCGCAATGTGGCGGCGATGCTGGAGGCTGGCGAGATTCGCTTTACCCAGACCAAGCGGCTGCTGCCGTTCTATGACGTGTTCGACGAGCAGCGGTATTTTGAGCCGGCGACACGCCAGGGGCTGACAAAGATCAACGGCCACGCGGTCGCGATCACGGTGTGTGAGGACGCCTGGAACGACAAGATGTTTTGGCCGCAGCGCTTCTATCCGAATGATCCCGTGGAAGAGTTGATGAAGCAGTGGGCGGTGCTGCCGCAACCGCTCAGCGGTCACCGGTTGATTCTGAACATTTCGGCGTCTCCGTACTGGCATGGCAAGCCGGCGGTGCGGCGGCGCATGATCCGCGCGCTGGCGGAGCGGCATGGAGCGACGGTTGTGATGGTCAACCAGGTGGGCGCGAACGACAGCCTGATCTTCGATGGCGATTCGTTTGCGATGAACCCGCGCGGCGAGGTGATCGCGCAGTGCAAGGAGTTTGAAGAAGATCTCGTCATCGTCGACACACAGAACGCACAACCGATTACGGACTCGCATAGGAACGGAGCGATTGCGGAGAACGCAAAGATGCCGGGCGGCGAAGCCGAATGTGAGCGCACGTGGAAGGCGCTGGTGC
>DASRGC010000070.1:0-7184 GCA_035651235.1 Acidobacteriaceae bacterium | reverse complement strand
GTGAGTTCAAGCGAGATGCTGAACTGGATTCATAAGCTGATTGTGGAGGCGATGCACAACAATGAGGTAAGCATCCTGACGGATTGTCCGCACCGCGAGAAGCTTGGATGGCTGGAGCAGACGCATTTGCAGGCGACCGGCCTCATGTTCAACGACAACATGCAGCAAGTCTTCGACGCGCTGGATCGCAATATGGCCGATGAGCAGTTGGCGAGTGGCATCGTGCCAACCATTGCGCCGCAGTACACGCATTTCGGTCCGAAGAACGCTGTCTTTGATGATTCGCCCGAGTGGGGATCCGCAAGTGTGCTGGAGCCGTGGTGGGCGTACCGGTTCTACGGCGACAAGGCGCAATTGCAGAAAGATTATCCGATGATGAGCCGCTATGTGGCGGCTCTTGAAGGCAAGGCTGTCGACGGCATTGTGGCGTACGGCTTGGGCGATTGGTATGACATAGGTCCCGGCGCGCCCGGATTTGAGAAGAATACCTCCCTCGGCGTCACCGCGACCTTGATGTTGTATGAGGATGCCGTCGCGATGACTCACATCGCGAAGCTGCTCGGGCGCACGGAGGATGCAGCGTCATATGAGTCGTTGGCGAAACACACTGCAGATGCGTTCAACAGGAAGTTCTGGAACGCGGAGCACGGATGGTATGACACCGGCAGCCAGACTGCGAATGCAATGCCTCTGGCGCTCGGCGTCGTGCCATCCGACCGAAGAGCAGCGGTGCTGCAACATGTTGTCGACGATATCCACGCCCATCAGGACCACGTGACCGCAGGTGAGATTGGCTATCCGTACCTGCTGCGCGCACTGGCTCAGGGCGGGCGCGATGACGTGATTCTGGCAATGATGTTGCGCAAAGATCCGCCGAGCTATGGATCGCAACTCGCGGCAGGCGCTACTGCGCTGACCGAAGCCTGGGATGCGAATCCGCATTCAAGTCAGGACCATTTCATGCTGGGCAGTGCGGAGGAATGGTTTTATCGCCGCCTGGGCGGTATGGACATTGATTTGTCACGTGAGAATGAGGACGAACGGTTGACTGTCCGGCCAATTGCGGTGAAGGGAGTCCACTGGGTGAGGTGCGGATACGATTCTGCGCTGGGCAAAGTGGAGAGCGATTGGAAGCGTGCGAACGGCAACGTGCTGTACACGGTGACGGTGCCGAAAGAAGCGACAGTCTTGTTGCCGGCAGGTGCGTTTGCGGAGAGCAAGCGCGCTGTATCGTTGCGGTCGCGCGAAAACGAGGCAGTGTTTCGAGTGGGACCTGGAACGTGGAACTTCAGCGTGGCCTCCAACTAGCGCGCTACCACGGCTCGGAGCGCGCCACAGCAATGCCTCGCATCTCATTCGGATATTTGCCGGAGACGGCACAGTAGAAGTGATAGAGCGCGCCGTCGTGGTAGATGAGTGAGGGCTTGTGCGCGAACGTCTCATCAATGGAGCCCGGCGGGCCCACATCGATGAGGACCTCGGGAACCTTGGTGAAGTGGAACGGGTCGCGGCCAAGGGCGAGCAGCTCGCGCGCGCGGCCGGGGCGTGTGTATGTAAACCCGAAATAGAACATCGCGTACTCGCGACCGTACGTCATGACATAGGGGTTGGAGGCGAAGCGGCCATCGTTGGAATCGTGCGGGCCGTTGCGCAGGATCGGGTTGCCAGGATATCGAGTCCAGTGGACGAGGTCGCGCGACGTAGCGACACCGGACTGTTCGCGCCAGCCGCCGCCTTCGAATTTTGGCAGGGTGTCCGTCTTCGCGTTGTAGTAGAGATAGAAAGTTCCATCGTGTCCGCGCAGGAGATCAGGGCGATAGAGGCCGCCGTGCTCCCACGGAGCGCCGTCTTCGGGGCGCAGGATCGGTTCGGTGAGCTGCCAATGGAGCAGATCGTCGGAGGTGGCGAGGCCAATGACCGCGGCTCCGGCCTCATAGCCGGCGTTCGGGTACGCATTCCATGCAGCGAGATAGCGGCCGTTGTGCTTCAGCGCCTCGCCTGATCCATGCAGCGATTTATCGCGCAGGATGCTGCTGATCGCGAGGTTGAATTTAGTCCACTGCGATTGCGGGTTGCGTGGGCCGACGAGCGCGACACGATTCCAGTGGACGAGATCGCTGGATTCGGCGAAGCCGGTCTGGTAGCCGGTGCCGTCGAATCCGATGTAGAGCATGTAAAATCTGTTGTTCGCGCGAAAGACAATAGGGTCGTCGACGCTGCGCGAATCGAACGGCTCATCAGGCGACGCGGGCGTATTGAGCGGGACGGGCCGACTCGGTCCAAGGACCAGCTTCGGGTACTTGTACGGTGTACGGTAGGGCTCGATGGCGTCTTTTGCGCCGCGCGCGAGCGCAGAGGTGCTGGCAGCGAAGGCCAGTGCGGATTGGGTGAAGGCTCTTCGAGTGATGCTCATGGAAGTTGTTTGCCGGGGGTTTGGGGAACGAGAACAGCTACGCCTTGCGGTCCGAGGCTGAGCGTGGTTTGTGTAGGGGAACTCGTCAACGAAGCCTGGTGAAGTAAATCGGTATACCCCGACGTCAGCGTTAGCTGCTGCGGCGTGGCGCCGTGATTAATCACGATAACAACGTGATGTTGACCGTCCGAGCTTTCGCGTGTGCAGACCTCAATTCCTTGCGGTATGTTCTGCATCGCGGAGATTCCTGCCTCGCTCGCTGCCTGCATGAGGATTGAGCGCAGAAGCGCCTCATCGGGCAAGGTGCCCAGGTAAGCGATCGAGCCTTTCCCCAGGCGACGCGTAACCATGGCGGGCTGCCCGTCAAGCCAGTCATGCGGATCGCTATAGATGAGATCGGTCTTCGCGGTAGGTGACATCGCGCGAAGTTGCTCTGCCCAGATATCTGCCGTTCCCCTCTTCTCGTCGTCAGGGCTTGAGAGAGCAACCGGCTTGTCCAGAGCGTAGTACTGTTCCACGCGAGCCCCGAGAGCATTCGCAAGCGGCCCGGGCTGGCGCTGAGGATTCAGTTCGTTGAACTCATTTTTCATGCCGGAGCGCGTGCCAAGGAGCAGGTGTCCGCCTTGTCGAACATAGTCAATCAATTGGGCTGCAAGCGGCTCGGAGATGACGTTGAGCGAAGGCGCGACGAGTAGTTTGTAGTGCGACAGCGGAGCACTGGTCGGATCGACGATGTCAACAGCCCCACCTCTTGATTCGGCGAGTTGCTGAAGAGGTTTGTAGAACCGCAGTAACACCTGCTCCTGATCGTACGCACGATTATGCGGCTGAAAGTCGATTGCCCAGCGTGAATCGTACGTATGAAGCAGCGCGATACGCGCATGCGGTGATGTGTCGGCCAGCGCTCTGCTGGTGCGGGCAAGCTCTTCGCCGAGCTGCTGAATTTCGGTGTACAGAGGATTCGGTTCACCGTCGGGGCCGACGATCGCTCCGTGATACTGTTCCTGACCATTAAGAGCAGAACGCCACTGCCAGTAGAGAATTGCATCGGCGCCATGGCCGATAGCCTGCCATGCAAGCGCGCGGGTCTCTCCGCGAGAGAGCGCGTTGTTGATGGGCGCCCAATTGACGGAGCCGGGTTGCGTCTCCATCACCCAGAAGTTCTGTCGGCGCCATCCGCGTACAAAGTCATTAAGCATCGCGTTCTTTGCAGCATCGAGATGCCCCTGGCCGACATAGTCGTCCCAGCTTGCGAGATCAAGATCGGCGGTGATGGCGTAGTGATCCCAGTTGTCCGACCACGCGAGCCCACCGATATTCGTGGTGATGAACTGCGAGCCTGAGATGAGCGGTCGTAAAACATCGATCTGATTGCGTTGGAAGCTCCGCCACGTTGCCGTGACAAAATGCTTGTGTTCAAGCAGAAGACCCGGGTTGCCGCGCGTTGACTCCAGCGGAATCTGAGACCAGTCCGTGTAGGTTTGCGACCAGTATGCGGTGGTCCAGCGAGCGTTGAGGTTCGCCAAGGTCGTATATTTCCGGCGGAGAAACTGCTGGAAATCCGCGCGCGTCGCCGCGTCAAAGCTTTCGTCGGTGTACTCGTTGCCGATCTGCCAGCCAATCACATCAGGATTGTGCCCATAACGCTGCGCAAGTCTACGTACGATGTTGGCGCACAGCCGGCGATACAGCGGGTTCGCATAATTGAATTGCCGGCGGTTGCCGTTGTCGGCGCGGTGACCTGCTTCGTCCACGCGCAGCGTTTGGGGATACTTCGAGGTGAGCCACGCCGGCGGCGCATCTGTAGGCGTTCCGAGAACGACAGCAATGTGATGTTGTGCCGCGAGTGCAATAGCTTCATCGAGCCACGCGAAGTTGTAGTGGCCTTCCGATGGCTCCATCGTGGACCAGGCGAACTCGCCCACCCGGACGACGTTGAAGTGAGCCTGCTCCATCAGCGCAAGGTCCGCATCCCAGCGAGACTCCGGCCATTGCTCCGGATACCATGCCGCGCCAAAACGGATCGGCGAAGCAGTCGACACCGGGGACGCAGCGCGGAGCAGAGGAGCGGCGCAAAACAGCAACTGAAAACCGAAGAAGATCAGAGTGAGGCGCAATCGTGCTCCCATGGAACTGAGCTGACCAAAATCAGCATAGATGAGCGTGCAGGTTCCGCGGCATCAGCCCTTATCGAAGTAGGACGTGTAGCTCTCGTTCGTGACGGCATAGAGCGGCACCAGGACGACGTCGCGGCCCGCATCGCTCGCGACATATGTCTGCGGGGCGATCTGCCTGAAACTTCCAGGAAGACGCCGACCACCGTTGACAGGCTGAGCGGAGCTTTCGATCGCAACGTATTGGACGGGGCCGCGAAGAAGTGCCACGGTTTTCGGGTGGAGGTCGTCGATGGCTTCGGTGCGGAAGTCCTGGGGAAGCGTCAGTTCGATGCGGTCACCGCTCTTCCAGCGGCGAAGAAGCGGAGCGAAGGAGCCTCGGCTGGCGGTCAATGGAACGGCAACGCCGTTTACTTTGAGGGATGCCGGACGCGCGAGCCACTCCGGCAGGCGAAGGTACAGAGCGAACGTCGACGGTGAACTGAGATTGAGAACGAGCGTGACATGATCCTCCGCAGGGAAGGCTGTCTGTTGCTCAATCTGGATCTCAGTTTGGTCGCGTGTAAATCGGACACGCGAAGGAGTGTAGAGCGTGACACAGAAGCCGTCTGACGCGACCAATCCAATGTTCAGCGGATAATCGGCGACAGTCTGGACGAGCGTGCCCGAGCAACAGGGCCACTTGCTTTTGTAGAAAACTTTTTGCGCCGCGGGAGAGTACGTCGAGTAATAGGGATAATCTCCATCAGAATCCGGAAAGCGCACCGCGAGGATCGCATTGAAGAGCACGCGCTCGAGATTATCCGCGTGCACAGTGGAGCGTGGTGTGGCGGTCTGAAGAAGGTAACGCGCCAGCTTGGTCGCCGCGTACGAGCCGCAGGGAGTTTCGAAGTGATCGACCGTCGTGGCGAGTGACTCAAAGAGCTCGCCGCGGTGTGGAGTGATAAAGGTTTCGTTAGGACCCCAGCCACCTGAGGCGAACTGTTGAGTCGTTGTGAGAAGCTTGAACGCATTCGCGATCGCCTCGCGGTACTTTGCATCTCCGAGCGTGAGATACGCGCCCGCTCCAGAGGAGAGTGCGATGACATGCGAATATGCGTGCTGGCCCGGGAAGGGGTCATCGCCACGAGCCAGCGGATCAAAAAGATCGCGGTCGAGAAGGTAGCGCACCGCAAGCTCGTGAAAGCGCTGGTTGCCCGTCAACTCCGCGGCAAGAAAGAGATTTTCGGGCATGACGAACGGCTCGTCATACGGGGGATCCTTCTTGCCAATCCGATCATGAACGCGCGCCGGCAGAAGTGGCTCCGCGCCCGCAAGAACGCGGTTGAGCAGCTCGGGAGCAGAGGAGTCTGAGGCGAGCGTCGCCGCGTCGATGAGACCGACGAAGTGTTTATCGAGCGTGTAACAGATCCACTGATTGCTTTCAGGACGGAGGATGCTCTGATTACGCGGCCCGAGCGTCTCCGCGAATCCGCGTACGAGTGTGCGGGCCTTCTGCGTGCAGGCCATATCGCCAGTGCAGGCTCCAATGCGTGCAAGGCCGGAGATGTACTGCCCGAGAGAGTGTCCGGGCACGAAGCCGTCCAGGTCGTACCATCCGCCCATGTCTTCGCCGGGCGCCGGAAGTCCTGCACGCTGCCGATACACCTTCAGCAGACGATCGTTGGAGAGAGAAAGATAGTGCGCGTGAATCGCGTTGTACTGCTGAGCAAATGGGCCACCAGTCAGCTGGGCTGCGGAGTACGGCAAGGCCTGGAGTACTTCGCGGCCGGAGCTGCCCGAGGAAGAACCCAGCGAAGCATGAGCCGCAGCCGCCATGGCGAGCGCAGACTCTATGAAGCTGCGACGCGTCATCACCATGATGAAACTCCGTGAAGGTGCTCGAGCAACATGGTGAGAATCACTGCGGGTTCCTTGGCAGGCCCATGGCCCCATGGTAATAGTTCGCGGGAAGCGGCAGGCCGAATGGCGTTGGCCTTGCTTTTCCTTCTGTCATTCCGGGCAACCGGCCACGCGGCGAACTTCTTCGCTGGGGTGGCCAACGCGAGGAACCTGCCTTTCCCGCCTCACCCCATGTACCCTGTCTCTGTCCTCTCGGAGACCCGATGAACGTTCGCCTCACCCTCCTCACCGTCACCCTCGCTCTCCTCTACACCCAGGCCTACCCACAAGTACCACCCCAGCCAATCCTCCAGACCGGCGCCCTCAACGCTCCCACCGCCGTCCTCACTCAAAACAACCAGTGGTCCAACCTCCTCCCCATCCTCTCCACCTCTGACGTCGACCTCTTCATCGAGGACCCCTCCGCCGACGGCTGGCTCGCTCGCAACGCCCAGGCCTTCCTTGATCGCGGCCAGTACACCCTCACCCTCGTCTCGTTCTACAAATCTCCGCACCCCTGCCACGAAGACCAGGTCCGCGCCGGCTTCTCCGACGCCGCCCACGTGCAGGCCTGTGACACCGACCGCTACGCCGTCCGCACCATCTCCGTCGACGCGCCGCAGAACTCCATCACGTTGCTCTATTCCACCCTCGTCTCCACCAACGGCACCGTCGACGCATCCACCGTCCACCGTGAAACCCGCACCCGCGGCTTCGCCCAGCTCGGCCCCGACGCCCAGAAGGCCATCTCCGAAGCCACCAAACTTGTCGGCGCC
>DASRGC010000069.1:0-3368 GCA_035651235.1 Acidobacteriaceae bacterium | reverse complement strand
CCCGCTGCGAGTAGCTGCTGACGCGGTCGCCGTCGACATGGACCTCGAAGCGATACGGCGCGCCGGCGGGATGCACCGACTGCGAATCCCAGGTGAAGATCCGTTGCACGCGGCGCGGCAGGTGACGCTCGCTCTGCGCGACGAGCTGCAGGTCGGCGAGCCTGACTCCGGCGCGCGTCAGAAAACTCTCGGCCGACTTACGCGCCACCGCCGGATCAACCGCGGGCAGCGCGCGGTCCTCCGGGATCTTGTCGGCGAAGGCGACGATCTCGCCGGTCGGCGCGACCTGCACCTCGTATTCTTCCTCCTGCAGCGGGCGGAACCAGCGGTGCCGCCACCACCAGATGCGCACGTCGTTTCGCATCACGCGGTTGGCCTGCGACAGTCCGAGCGACCGCTCGAGGAAGATCCTGGCCATCTCGTCGCCGTCGAAGACCGCCGTGTGCTTGAGGCCGCGGACGTCGATGTGCTGCGCGTCGAGCACGCCGCGGGCGAGCGGCAGCGAGGAGGCGCGCGTGTAGCGGAAGTCGATCGACGCTTCGGGAAACGCGGCGGAGAACCAGTGAAAGATGATGAACAGCGACAGCGCCGCGATGCCGCAGCAGACGACGATCAGGACCCGGTCGCGATGTGTGAACCGCTCGTTCATCTGGAGTGCGGCAGCCATGCTGCCGCTCTCGGCTCCATTCCGCAAGCGCGGCGGCATGGCCGCCGCTTCGATCATGCTTACGCAGCGTCCGGCGCGCAAGGTAACATGGCCCACCCGCCGAGCAGTCTTCCGGCAAGTTCCTGACACGACAGGCCGATCGCGCTGGTCACCGGTTGTCGCATAGCCCGAAGACCACGCGTGAACACGCGTGCCGCAGGATGATAGGCTGACCGACTGAATAAAGAGTTGAACGAAACCGCTTCGCGGTAGTTCCCACAGCCGCACATCCCTTCTAAACACAGCCATCGTGTCGAGACTGCGAAAAGCAGCCACGGGGGGATCTCCACGTCATCATGTAGGCGCCAACCAAACAGATGACGAAAGGAGAACTCCCCCATGACCGAACTGCGCAACCGGATGATCGAGAAGCTCCGTCTAAAGAACTATTCGCTCCGAACGCAGCAAGCCTACGTGGCTGCCGTCGCCCATTTTGCCCGACACTTCGGCCGATCGCCTGACGAACTTGGCGCCGAGCAGATCCGTCAGTGGCAGGTGTACCTGCAGGGTGAGAAGAAAGCGTCGTGGAGCTACTTCAACCAGGCGATGTCGGCGCTGCGATTTTTCTACCGTGAGATCCTGGGCCGCGACGAGTTGATCCCACGGCTCAGCTTCATGCGCCGTGAACGACGACTCCCGGTCATCCCTTCGATCGACGAGGTCGGTGCGTTTCTCGAGGCCATCGGCAACGAGCGGTACCGAATGATCCTGACCGTGATTTACGCCTGCGGGCTGCGGCTGCTCGAAGCCACGCACATCGAAGTGCGCGACATCGACAGCCAGCGAATGCTGATCCACGTCCGGCAGGGAAAGGGCAAGAAAGATCGATACGTGACCCTCTCGCCCTTGCTGCTGGAGATGCTCCGGGCCTACTGGCGTCAGTACCGTCCGAAGCGGCTGCTCTTCCCGGCTCCGGATGACCCCAACAAGCCGCTCAATCCAACGACCCTGCAAAAACACTGTCAGAACGTCTGTCTGCGAGCCGGGATCAAGAAGAAGGTAACCCCGAGGACTCTGCGGCACGCCTTCGCCACGCATCTGCTCGAGGGAGGGGCAAACATCCGGGTGGTGCAGACTCTGCTGGGTCACGGAAGCGTCCACACCACCGAGATCTATACCCACGTCTCGGATGAGGCCATCCGGAACGTGGTCAGCCCGCTCGACCGGCTTCCGCGTCGTCGCTGAGCGAGGTTCTCGATGCGTCCGACGATCTTGCTTGCCGAAATCGTCCGCCAGGCCGGGCCCGAGCTCGAACGAGCGCGACCCCTGAGCCGCGAGCAACGTGCGGCTCTGCGCGCCATCGTCCGCTGCCGCACTCAGGCACTTGGCGGACATCTGTACGGTTGCCAACAGTGTGGCCATCGTCACCTGGTGTGGCACTCATGCCGCAACCGGCACTGCCCGCGCTGTCAGTCCCAGGCCAGTCGCCGCTGGCTCGAACAGCGCCGGCGCGAGGTCCTGCCCGTTCCGTACTTTCACGTCGTGTTCACCGTTCCGGGCTCGCTCAACGGCTTCGCTCTGGCAGATCCGCGCACCTTCTACGACGTCCTGTTCCGCGCCACGAGCCACACATTGCTCGATCTCGCAGCCGACCCTCGCCGACTCGGTCTGCGCATCGGCTTGATCGGCGTGCTTCACACCTGGGGTCAGACCCTGACGCTGCACCCTCACATCCACTGCGTTGTCCCTGCCGCCGGTATCTCATGCGCCACGGGCCGATTCGCCGTGGCCCGGCGGAAGAACTTCTTGCTGCCGGTCCGCGTGCTCTCGCGTTACTTCCGGCGACTCTTTCTCGAGATGCTCGGCGAAGCGCTGCGGCGCAGCGACGAGCTTCGTCAGCGCACCGCGCATTTAGACCGTCCCGGACTTTTTCAGCAGGCTCGTGCCACCGACTGGATCGTCTACGCGAAAGCTCCTTTCGCTGGCCCGGATCAGGTGCTCGCCTATCTGGCCCGCTACACGCACCGCATCGCCATCTCCGAACACCGCCTGCTCAGCTTCGATGGCAACACCGTCCGCTTCCGCTGGAAGGACTACCGCGACGGCAGCCGTCAGAAACAAATGCAGCTGACGGCCTCCGAGTTTCTGCGCCGCTTCCTTCTCCACGTCCTGCCGCGGCGCTTCGTCCGCATCCGACATTGCGGGCTGCTTGGGAACCGATGCCGCACGGCTCAGCTCTCGGCTGCCCGACACCAACTGCGTGCTCCCGCTTTGACCGCCCCGCCTTCCCATCCGCCGGTTCACCTCTGCCCGGCTTGCGGCGCCCCGCTTGTGTTGCTCGAGCAGTACCGTTCCGATCCACACAGGATCAACTCCTCATGACCATTACGCAGCGGCCTCTCGAATCTGCACAACCATGCCGCCAGATTGGTAGGCCTGCGGCAGCTTCATCTCTGCAATCGCAAACCAACCGAAAAGCTCCGCTACATATCGCATCCTGGCCGTTCTTCGTCGCGCTGCGTCAAAGCTCTTCGCCACAGGTGCCCGAATGCACCGCCCTCCCAACCTCGCGGCGATTTTTTGAATCCCCAGTGGCTCGGTTCCGTTCAACTCGGTTCTTTCCGCGCTCCTGACTCGGCCTCTGCGACTATCATTGCAGACCAATACGACCCCGGCTTTCGGCGACATCTTCGCCGGAGCCCGGAAAGAACCCTGTTAAGTT
>DASRGC010000068.1:0-38091 GCA_035651235.1 Acidobacteriaceae bacterium | reverse complement strand
CAAGCAGGTGCTGCATGACAAGCCCATCTACATGGAGACCGAGAAGGGCTCGCTGGTGATGGAGATTGCGCTGCAGTACAACGACTCGTATTCCGACACCGTTTTTTCGTTCGCGAACAACATCAATACGGTCGACGGCGGGACACATCTCTCGGGCTTCCGCACCGCGCTCACGCGGACGATCAACTACATCGGCCAGCAGATGGGCCTGTTCAAGGACGTCAAGGAGAACCTCTCGGGCGACGACGTTCGCGAAGGTCTGGTGGCGGTCATCAGCGTGAAGCTGCCGCAGCCGCAGTTCGAAGGCCAGACCAAGGGCAAGCTGAACTCGGATGTTGCCGGCGATGTGCAGGCGTTTGTCAACGAGCGCCTCGGCGCCTTCCTGGAGCAGAATCCTCCCGTCGCGCGCAAGATTATTTCGAAGGCGATCGACGCCGCGCGCGCCCGCGAGGCTGCGCGCAAGGCCCGCGATCTGACGCGCCGGAAGGGCGCACTGGACGGCGGTGGCCTGCCGGGCAAGCTCGCCGATTGCTCGGAACGCAACCCGGACAAGTGCGAGCTCTACCTGGTCGAGGGTGAGTCGGCCGGTGGAACCGCGAAGCAGGGCCGCGACCGCAAGTTTCAGGCGATCCTTCCGCTCAAGGGCAAGATCCTCAATGTCGAAAAGGCACGCTACGACAAGATGCTTGGGCACGAGGAAATCCGCGCGATGATTACGGCGCTCGGCACCGGGATCGGCAAGGACGACTTCGACATCGCCAAGCTGCGCTATGGCAAGACGATCCTGATGACCGACGCCGACGTGGACGGATCGCACATCCGTACGCTTCTGCTCACCTTCTTCTTCCGCCATATGGGCGAGCTCATCAAGCGTGGCAACGTCTACATCGCGCAGCCGCCGCTGTACCGCATCAAGAAGGGCAAGTTCGAGCAGTACATCAAGGACGACCGCGAGTACGTGACCGTCATGATCAAGCGCGCCGCCGATGGAATGGTCATCCGCTACGGCGACAGCGGAGCGAAGCTCGAGGGCAAGGATCTGACGAAGTACATGTCGCAGCTCAACGATTACCTCGGCCACTTCGACAAGGTTTCGAAGAAGCTGCGCAACGACGAGGTCGTTCAGGGCTTCGCGGAGATCTTCGCCAATGAAGGCAAAGATGCTGCGCGCCGCGCGGACTTCGAGTCGGCTGACAAGCTGAAGAAGATGCGCACCAAGCTACAGGAGCTCGTCAAGCCCTTCCAGTTCAAGGGCGTCTCCGACGTCGAGAAGGACCCCGAGCACAACCTCTACCTCGTCACGTTCACGGACGCGCAGGGCGCCACGCGCTCCATCGACTGGACGCTCGCGTCGGCACCCGAGTCCCGCCAGCTTCTTGCCAAGCAGGCGCAGCTCGGCGAGGCGCTGCATGGTCCGTTTCTCATCGAGTACGCGAGCAAAGATGCGAAGACCGCCGCGCCTACGCAGTCGGAGTTGGACGAGGCTGACGAGGTCGAGCAGGAAGAGGGCGTCAACGAGACCATTGCCGCCGCGCCCGGCACGAAGGACGAGGCCAAGCCCGGCAAGCGTCCCGCGAAAGCCGCGCAGGATCCTGTCGAGAAGAAATCGCCGCGCGAGGTCTTCGAGTACGTCATCGAGCAGGGCCGCAAGGAATATCAAGTCCAGCGCTACAAGGGCCTCGGCGAAATGACCGCGCCGCAGTTGTGGGAGACCACGATGGACCCGGCCCGCCGCACTCTCCTCCAGGTAAGACTTGAGGACATCGCCGCCACCGAAGAGATCTTCTCCACGCTGATGGGCGAGGATGTCGAGAACCGCCGCAAGTTCATCGAAGAGAACGCGCTGGACGTGAAGAACCTCGACATCTAAGCAAGCCCGCGAATTTCCTTACACCCGGCTTCCTCGCAAGGGGCCGCCGGGTTTTCACTTTTCCCTGCCGCCAACACGCGCCTGGTTTATGAACTCTCCGCGTTCAATCTCCTTGCGTCTAAACACCTGATGAAATTTCGCAACAAGCCCTCCGTGTCCGTGATCGCTTTGCTTCTCACTGCATTCACTGCTCTGCTGCTCTCACCCGTCCTGTCGGCCCAGACAGGCGCAAAGGCAACCGCGCCGCAGCACGCCAATTCGTCTGCATCGACCGCACCTGCGACGACTGCCACGACTACTCCTGCGGCGGCGCCCCAGCCTGCGCAGGAGGCCTCCGGTAATGAAAGGCTGCACGCGCCGCATGCCGCTCCAGCGCTCACGCTCGAACAGCAGATCGAAAAGCTGCCGCCACTTACCCACATGCAGATCGATGCGAAGACGCAAGGGCAGAACATCCTTCAGCACCTCAGCGAGATTCTGCGCTTTTACCGCGCCGCTACCACGAAGATCCAGAAGGCCGGCGAGCCCAGCGACATTCTCTACGCCGAGCAGTCGAAGGCGCAGGCCACGCAGATCGCGCAGCTTGCGTTCCAGTCCGCACGCAACGAGGCAGCGCTGCTCACGCGCGTGAACGCCTCGCCGAACGGAGCACCTTCAGGCCAGGGCAACAATGCCACGCAGCCCGAGACGCAGCGGATTGCCGCGGCGCGCGCGCGCATCGAAGGCCAGATCACGGCGCTGCAGGCCACAGACGCCGCGAACGATGCAGCTATCGCCCACTCCAATGCGAAGACGCGTCCTGCGCTGCTCGAAAAGCAGGAGCAGATTGACGGAGAGTTCAAGTTCCTGCAGGCGACGCTGGACGCTCTGAACCGTGTCGCAAACCTCGCCGAGAACCAGGGACGCGCCGGCCTCCCGGGCGAGATCGATCGCCTTGCAAGCTCGGCCCCGGAGCTCACTTCGGGGACCGGCAAGTCGATCACCGCGCCGCCGCTTGAAACGGTCGCGGACGCGCAGCACGCCGGGCTCGTCACCCAGGGTTCCGTGTTGTTTGACCTGCTGTCGGCGCGCCGCTCCATCGACCAGCAGATCGCCGAAACCGATCGCCTGCGCGATCAGGCCGACGACTTGCGCAAGCCGTTCGTCAACGTGCTGCGCAGCCTCATCGCGCAGGGTGAAAGTCTGAGTCAGCAAACCGCGAACGTTCAGACCACGGCGGCGACGAACAATCAGGACATCCTCGCCACACGGAAGCAGTTCGATCAGCTTACGTCCACCTTCCGTGTGCTCGCCGACGCGATGCTGCCGTTGACCCAGGAGGTCACGACACTCGAGCAGGAGCGCGGCACGCTGACGAGCTGGAGCATCGCAACCGACGCGGAGTACAAATCGATTCTGCGGTCGCTGCTGATTCGAGCCGCGATCATAGCGGGCGCTCTGATTCTGCTCGCCATCGCCAGCCAGGTGTGGGGCCGTGCGACGGTGCGTTACGTCTCCGACCTCCGCCGCCGCCGTCAGCTCCTGCTCATTCGCCGCATCGTAATCGGCTTCGTCGGCGGCCTGATCGTCATCTTCGGCTTCGTCACCCAGTTCAGCTCACTGGCCACCTTCGCCGGATTCATCTCTGCGGGTATCGCGGTGGGCCTGCAGACAATCCTTCTCTCCGTCGCCGCCTACTTCTTCATCGTGGGCCGTTACGGCGTGCGCGTCGGTGACCGCATCACGGTTGCTAACGTGACCGGCACGGTCATCGAAGTCGGCATCGCGCGCTTCTACATGATGGAGCTCGTCGGCTCGGGCACCGAGCTGCACTCCACCGGCCGCGTCGCTGTGTTTGCCAACTCCGTGCTCTTCCAGACCGGCACGCCGCTCTACAAGCAGCTTCCCGGCACCGAGTATGCGTGGCACGAACTGCTCGCCAAACTCAAGCCGGAGGCCGACACCGAGGCCGTCAGCAAAGAGCTCTGCAAGATCATCGAGGGCGTCTACCAGACCTACAAGAGCGAGATTGAATCGCAACAACACCAGATTGAAAACTGGATGGGCGCGCCCGTGGACCGGCCCGGCGTCGACTCCCACCTGCGCATGACCGACGACGGTCTGCAGGTCGCGATTCTGTTCCCTGTACAGATCCAGGGCGCTGCAAAGACAGATGCCGCCATCGCCGCGGCGATCCTCAAAGCGATGCAGGCCGAAGGTCCTCTGAAACAGGGACTCGCTGCAGTACCGACGATCAAAGCCGCGATCAAAATGTAGACGCGAGAGCGCGTTGCTGTATGCTCAGTGGCAAGTTTTCCAAGCCATCTGACATCAGGAGATCGCCGTGGGGCGTTCTTTCACCGCTGTACTGTCTCTGCTCACGTTATGTACTGGCTTAGCTCTGGCGCAAACCACGGCGCACTCGCTGGCGACCACGCCCAGAGTCATTGTGGTCCACGCAGCACACCTGCTGGACGGCAACTCCAGCAGCATGACCGGGCCGGTCACAGTCACCATCAGCAACGGGCGCATCACCTCGGTTGCGCCCGGCACCAACGGCTCGCCCGGCGCCGAGGTCATCGAGCTCGGCGACCAGACCCTGATGCCCGGCCTTATCGACGCGCACAAGCACATGGGCGTCGCGCCTTCGCTCGGTATGAATCCATTCCAGTCGCGCCTCACCATCTCCGAGCTTGAGAACGGCATCGGCGCTTCGACGATGGCGCGCAAGCTGCTGCTCGAAGGCTTCACGACTGTGCGCAACGTGGGCTCTAACGGCGGCGTCGATCTCGCTCTCAAGCATGACATCGATCGTGGCTGGGTCCCGGGGCCGCACATCATCGTCTCGCTCGAACCCATCTCCGTCACCGGCGGCCACAGCGACCCGCGCAACGGCATCGATCCCGCATGGACCGATCGCACCTGGGGTGGCTCCGTCGCGGACGGCCCGGAAGAGTTTGCGCGCCAGGTGCGCGAGCATCGCCGCCGCGGCGCCGAGGTCATCAAGATCATGCCCTCCGGTGGCGTGCTCTCCATCGGCGACGACCCCAAGGTGCAGACCATGACCGACGCTGAAATCAAGTCGGCCATCGACACCGCGCATAACCTCGGACTCAAGGTCGCTGCGCACGCGCACGGCAAGGCTGCGATTGATGCCGCCGTGCGCGCCGGCGTCGACTCCATCGAGCACGGCACCTACGCCGATGCCGAGAGCTTCCGCCTGATGAAAGAGCACGGCACGTATCTTGTGCCCACGCTGCTCGTTGCCGACCAGGTCCACGAACTCGCACTGCATCACCCCGAGCAGCTCAATCCATCCGCCGCGCAAAAGGCGCTCGAGGTTACGCCGCTGATGAAGGGCATGCTGGGCGCAGCCTACAAAGCCGGCGTAAGGATCGCCTTCGGCACCGACACCTCGCGCGGCGTCAACGCGCACGAGTTTGCCCTCATGGTCGATGCCGGTCTCACACCCGCCGACGCGCTCTTCGCCGCCACGCGCAACGCCGCTGACCTCCTCGGCGTCACCGGCTCTGCCGGCTGCATTCGCGCCGGCTGCTATGCCGACATGATCGCCGTCAGCGGCAACCCGCTGCATGACATCACCACGATGGAACACGTCCAGTGGGTGATGAAGGGAGGCATCGTGTACAAGCGCGACGGCCAGCCCGTAGCGCAGCCCGTCCCCGCCGCTGCCGGCATGCCCGCCGCCGATATGGACGACGAGTAGCCCGCAGTTACAGTATCGAATTGACATCGGGT
The DNA here is from genome assembly GCA_035651235.1 of Acidobacteriaceae bacterium. GTDB lineage: Bacteria > Acidobacteriota > Terriglobia > Terriglobales > Acidobacteriaceae > Granulicella. The sequence goes on along the minus strand of DASRGC010000068.1, from coordinate 32,483 downwards.
GCACGGTGTGCCTACATTGTAGGCATGGCGGAGCTCCTCGGCACCTTCGAGCAGATCGTTCTCCTCGCCGTGCTGCGGCAGGGCGAGGATGCCTACGGCCGCGCCATCCTGCGGGAGATTGAAGAGGCGTTCTCCGGCTCGCGGACAATCGCTGCCGGTGCGGTTTACGCCACACTTGATCGGCTCGAAACCAGAGGGCTTCTTGCCTCGAAGCTGCGCGCCGGAACACCGGAGCGGGGCGGGCGCAAGCGACGCTTTTATCGCGTCACCGCCGGCGGCTCCCGCGCTTTGCAGGAAGCCCGGTCCACTCTCGAATCTCTCTGGAATTCAATTCGCTGGCCTATCGAGGTGTGTTCATGAAACGTTCTGCGCCGCCCGCATTGCTTCGGCACCTTCTTCTCGCACTCCTCTCGTCGCGCGATCAGGAGACAGTCGCTGGTGATCTGCTGGAGGCGTACGGCGAGCGCCGCAGCCGCTACGGCGCGTTTCGTGCGAATGCCTGGTTCGCGATGCAGACGGCAAGCTTCGCTCCGCGCACAGCCATGAGAGCCTACGGCAGAACACCTGTGCTCGCCGGGCTGTGTTGCTTCACGGCGGCGTGCGGCTGCTGGCTCGGCACAATGAGCCTCCTCCTGCGGCATGGCAACCTGCTGCTGCAGGAGTCCATCGCCGGCCTGATCGTGGGTCAGGCGCTGCTGACGCTGGTGATGCTGCCACTCCGGCGTATCGCATGGTTGCGCTGGGCCGCGGCGCTTGGCGCAGTTGCCATCCTGTGGCGCGGCGGAAGCGCCCTTGTCTCCATGTTGCGTGGGAATCACTCCTGGGAGGGCTACATTCTGATCATCGCCTTCCTGCTCGTGATTCAGGCCGCGCTGACATGGCGTGCGTTGCTGCGCCGACAGCCCGCAATCGCCTGAGGCATCTCGCCGTAACAATTCGCTTCCCGCATCCAATACCATCAACGCATGGCTGCTCACCAGAAGCGCGCTCTCGTTACAGGAGGCGCCGGCCTCATCGGTTCGCACATCGCCGACCTGCTCATCCGCGAGGGCTGGCGTGTGCGCATCCTCGATAACCTCGAACCCAACACACACAAGTTTGGCAGGCCCGCCTGGATCAACGCGGCCGCCGACTTCGTTAGTGGCAACGTGCAGGACGCCGTTACGATGCTCCCGGCTCTGCAAGACATCGACATCGTCTTCCACGAGGCAGCCTACGGCGGCTACATGCCGGAGATGGCGAAGTACGTCCTCGTCAACAGCTTCGGTACGGCGCAGATGCTCGAGCTCATCCGCGATAACAAACTGCCGATTCGCAAGGTCGTCGTCGCCAGCTCACAGGCTGTCTACTCCGAAGGCGCCGCGCTCTGTCCCACACACGGCCACGTCGTCCCGCACCTCCGTCCCGTCGAGCAACTCCGTCGCGGCGACTTCGCTGTGCATTGTCCCGTCTGCAATGAACCAACAACATCCATCCCCACACCCGAATCAACACCGGGCGGCGGCGAGACCGTCTATGCACTCACCAAGGCCGATCAGGAGCGGCTCGTTCTTCTCTGGGGTAAACAGACGGGCATCCCTACCGTCGCGCTGCGTTACTCCTGCACGTATGGCCCGCGCCAGTCGTTGTTCAATCCCTACACCGGTGTGATCGCCATCTTCTGCACGCGCCTGCTGAACAACCAGCCGCCCATCCTTTACGAAGATGGCAACCAGACCCGCGACCTCTGCTTCGTTGAAGACATCGCGCGCGCGAACCTGCTCGCCGCAGAGTCCGACAAACTCGACGGCCTCCCCGTGAACGTAGGCTCCGGCCGCGCTACCTCCGTCCGCGAGCTCGCACAAATCATCGCCGGCCAGCTCAACATCCGCATCGAGCCGCTCGCGCGCGGCGAGTTCCGCCCCGGAGAAATCCGCTCGCTCATCTCCGACATCACCCGCGCCCGCACCATGGGCTATGAGCCATCCATCACGATCGAGCAGGGAATCGCCCGCTACATCGACTGGATTCGTACGCAAGGGGAAATCAAAGACTACTTCGCCGAGATCGAGGCAGGTCTGCGCGCCAAGGGCATCGTGCAAAGCGTTGCCACAACCTGAGGCCAATTTCACTTGTGCAGGAAGACATGCATCGGCATCACGTCGAAGTGGTTCAGACCGGCCTTCACCGTTGGGTCGCCATCCGCCATCAGGTGCGCCTCAGCCTCCGTGCACTCAACAACCACGATGCCGAATACACCCCTCGGATCCATCACCGGCCCAAGAATCAGAACCTTGCCTGTCTTGAATTGGTCAGCCCAATAGGCTGCGTGCTTCTGCATCAGCTCCTGCTCGTGCGGCGTCATATCGGTGGCGAACGTAGGCCGCGGGGGCACCAGCTTCAAATAAAACTGCTGTGGCCTCGCCTGCGTCGCAGCAGGAGGGGCAGCGGCCGGAGTCGTGTCTTGAGCCTGCATCATCGTCACGGAGCCCAGCGCCACCACAAGCAGCGCTGCGCACCACATCCACGCGCGAAGTCGAGAGCTGATCATGCACAGCAATCTAACAGTTCTCAGCCAGTCACAGCAGTGCGAGCTATCATTCCGAAATGGCTGATCACGACATTGCCGCCGACTTCCTGGCCTTCTCCTCAAACAAGATGCAGTCGCTGCACGGCGACATCGCCACGTGCCTCGGAAAGCTCACCGAGGAACAGATCTGGCAGCGCGGCGGCCCGCACGAGAATTCCATCGCCAACCTGCTGCTGCATCTTGAAGGCAACATCCGCCAGTGGATTCTGCACGGCATCGGCGGCCAGCCCGACGTTCGCCGCCGCGACGACGAGTTCACCCTCACGCCGTCGACTGACTCCAAGACGGCCTTCGCAAACTTCACCGCAACTCTCGATCAAGCGCGCCACATCGTTGCCACACTGCCGCACGAGCGGCTCACCGAAATCATCGACCCGCAGCCCACCGGCACCTGGCGTCACACGCCTATCCTCGACGCCATCTACAAGGTCGTCACCCACCTCGACTACCACACCGGCCAGATCGTTCTCCTCACCAAGCAGATGTGCGGCACCGATCTTGATCTCTCCATTCCGCGCAAACGCTAGGCGACGCAACCTCGCCAGGCTGCGGTAAAATCAAGCATGGGCGCGCGTTCCCCACGCGCGAACCCATCCTCCTGAGAGCCCATCCCTCGTGAATAAAAAGCAGTCCGCCGTGATTCTCGGCGCCCAGTGGGGCGACGAAGGCAAAGGCAAGATCGTCGACGTCCTCAGCGAAAAGTTCGACATCGTGGCGCGCTACGCCGGCGGTCATAACGCCGGCCACACCGTCATCATCGACGGCCAGAAGTTCGTGCTGCAGCTCATTCCGTGCGGCGTTCTGCGCCCCGGCTGCAAGGGCGTCATCGGAAACGGCGTGGTGCTGGACCCCGCAGCCTTCCTCAACGAGGTCAAGAAGCTCAAGGATGCCGGCCTTCCCGCCTACCGCCCCGAAGAGAAGCAGCTGTTCGTCTCCAACCGCGCGCAGGTCATCCTTCCGTATCACCGCATGATCGAGCTCGCCGCCGAGACAGCGCCCGGTCGCCAGACCATCGGCACCACGCGCCGCGGCATTGGCCCGGCGTATGAAGACAAGATTCATCGCAACGGCCTTCGTGTCGCCGACCTGCTGAACTCCTCGCTGCTGCGCACGCACATCAACAACGCCTGCCACGAGAAGAACACCATCGCGCACGCGCTGTTCGGTACGGAGCCCCTCGACCCCAAGCAGATGTACGAGGAGTACGCGCGCCTTGCCGAGCAGATCGCGCCCTTCGTCACCGATACCGCGGTCCTGCTCAATAAAGCGATCGACGAAGGTCAGAACGTCATGTTCGAAGGGGCGCAGGGAGCTCTGCTCGACATCGACCACGGCACGTATCCGTTCGTCACCAGCTCCAACTGCACCGCCGGCGGCGCCGTCACCGGAACTGGCGTCGGCCCCACGCGCATCGGCACGGTCATCGGAGTCACCAAGGCTTACGTCACGCGCGTCGGCGAAGGCCCATTCCCGACAGAAATCTCCGACTCGCAAGGCGACCTTTTGCGCGCACGCGGGCAGGAGTACGGCGCTGTCACCGGCCGCCCGCGCCGCACGGGCTGGCTGGACCTTCCACTGCTTCGCTACTCCAACATGATCAACTCCACCGAGTGGCTCGTCGTCACCAAGATGGACGTCATGGACGAGTGCGCCGAGATCCCCGTCTGCACGCACTACAAGATCGACGGCAAGCTCACCGACGTCATCCCGGCCGACGTCCGCGGCTTCAAGTCCATTCAGCCCATCTACACCACGCTGCCGGGCTGGAGGTCCTCCACGGCCGGCATCACGGACTACGACAAGCTGCCCAAGGCTGCGCAGGACTACCTGCAGTTCATCGCGAAGGAAACAAACGCCCGCATCGGCATGATCTCTACCGGCCCCGACCGCGCGGAGACCATGATGGTCAACGGCTTCGACCAGGCGCTCAGCTGAACTCGCGACATGAACTGAGTTATGCTGAGCCTGCTTGCTCGGATCAGCCATGCGATACGTGCAAATTCTCGTTTACTCCATTACGGCATTGGGCGCGCTAATTACCGGGTTCAAGCGAATCCAAGTGTGGGACGCCATGGAATATGAACTCGATTGGCGGACCGCGGGTAGGTCACCGTTTCAGAGAATGTTCCGCAACGTGGGGAAGCAGTATGAAATACGAGACCGCGAACTTCCGCACGCATATAAACGATGGAGCCTCCTGAGCATCTTCTTCGTGATATTGCTCGTCATTGAAGTTTTGGCCTTCCGCCACTGATGCTTGGAGTAGCCATGGTCTCCTTCACCGTCCGCATGACCTTCCGCCCTGAAGACCGCGAAGAGATTGCCACGATCCTTCGCGAGCTCACCGCCGCCTCGCGCGCCGAACCGGGCTGCGTCAGCTACATTGCCCACCGCGTCCAGTCGGATCCCGACACCATCGTCATCTACGAGCAGTACCGCGATCAGGCCGCGCTCGATGCCCACCGCACCTCGCCGCACTTTGCCATGTACGCCATCGGCGGGTTGTACCAGCGCATGCTGATCCGCTCCCTGGAGATGCTTGACGCTCTGGCCTGAACCGCAGTCGCCCGGGCAAATGTCACGCCCCCACATTCGCTGTCATCTCTTTGTCATTCGAGAGATACGGCTGAACGCCGCGTGCAGCCCAAAGCCCCTCGCGCCACGTCCAACCCGTGTACCTCTCGCGAGGCGTCGGATCCCACCAAAGGCTCTTTGACTCGCCCCTCGGGTCGTTCTACTATCCGGTACGCGAATGCGCCTCGTCGCTCGACCAATGCGTGCTCTCCTGCTGGGGCTGACCTTTGTGCTCGTCTCCGTGCCGCTCTATGCCGGGCCGCACCGCGTCCCGCACAACATGCGCGACCAGATCGAGGCCCTCGAAACGCAGTGGAAGAACGCCATTCTCTCCAATGACATTGAGGCGATGGACCACCTGCTCTCCGACGACTACCTCGGCATTACCGCCAGCGGACAGGTTGTCACCAAGCCACAGCAGCTCGACCGCATGCGCACGCACAACTTCGTCATCAGCTCGCTTGATGTCTCGGATGTGAAGATCAAGCTGATAAGCCAGCACGCAGCGATCGTTACGTCTCTCGCGCAGGTCGAGGGCACCAACGACGGACGGCCGATCCACGGCAGCTTCCGTTACATGCGAGCGTATCGACGCATCTCCGGCACTAACACCTGGAAGATCACCAGCTTTGAGGCGACGCGTGTGCCGAAGCGCCTCACGCAGGCAGACTCCCGCCCTCCGGAGCAGCACTGAGCGCACACGCTCTTCTTCTCTGTTCGTTCCTGTTAGAACACTTGCTTGAAGAAAAAGTGCGGTCTCAGGCGACCTGCGCCTGAGACTTGGCCGCCACAGATCGCGGCAGTGCCTTACGTGCTCCGGCTGACGTCACGTTCAATCCCATTACTCGCCGCATCAGCGAACGTGTTCCGCCGGTCAGTTTTGCGTCCTCAGGTTCGCGAAGCGCCGTGCGCGTCCTCGCTGTAAAGAGTGTCCCGGTTTCCTGTGCGCCGTCCTGGGGTTGATGAAGACTATCGGCCTTTGCGGAGGCGGTCCACGCCACCCCGCCATGTACAACCCGCTTCCAGCCAATTGCTTCGCGCGAACCCTCGCGTACAGGGAATTCGTTAGGCGTAGATCCAACGAGCGACTTCTCAACCCTCATTGGCTCTCCTTAGGGGATAGGAGAAACCCCTGCACAATAAGATGGAGTTAGTTACTTAAGGGTTGTTCCTTTTTTTCAGTTCGGTGTGTGAATTGCTTACCAATTTCACCCAAACAATCCGCAGCCTTTGCACAAGCTATGCACAACCGCCCGGACGCGCGCTGCGGCACTTAAGGGACTTGGCCGGCCTCCTCTGACCGGTCTTTCCCGTCTGCCGCAAGCGCCTGCCGCAGCCGCCGCCAGCTCTCCGCCAGCATCTCCGGCAGCACCCGCGTCTCGCCAACCACGGTCATGAAGTTCGTGTCCCCCACCCACCGCGGAACTGCATGCAGATGAATGTGATCGGCGATTCCCGCCCCGGCCGACTCTCCCAGGTTCAGCCCCATGTTCAGCCCGTCCGGCCCATACACCGCGCGCAGCGCCCGCTCGGCCCGCCTGGCCCCCACCATCAGCTCCAGCGCATCCGCCTCCGGCAGCTCGCTCAGGCTCGATTCATGCCTGTACGGAACCACCATCAGGTGCCCGTTGTTGTAAGGGAACGCATTCAGCATCATGAAAACGCGTTTTCCGCGCTCCAGGATTCCGCTCGCCTTCTCCGCGTCGTCGCGGGCCATTCCGTGCTCGATCGCGTAATCCGTCGCCGCGAGCAGGTTACAAAAGACACACCCGTGGTCTCCGGGCCAGCCAGCCAAGGCCTCCGGCACACCGCGCCGCGCGCCTTCCGGCTTCTCGGTCACATAGGCGTACCGCCACGGCGTCCACAGCTGGTCCATTGCCAGAGTATAGGGGCACCAGTAGAGGTGTGGGGCCTGTGTCAGCCGCCTGACAATCTGCTTTCCTCAACATTCCCAAGCACAATCCACCGCTTCTTTCGTCTTACGACATTTGACCGGTTACCTTTGCGCTGTTACACTTGACATTGCGCCGCTGCGTGCGGGATCCAGTCGCAGACGGTCGTTTGATCACGCTCCCGCCGATAATCCTCGAGCAGTATCTTTCACAGGCCGCAGCGCCGGCGATGCCCCGTTGCCCTTGCAAAAAGATGCAACTTGAGTCGGACCCGAGTCGTATCGAACAGTATCCACTGGATTCGGAGTAGTTTGAATGGCCGACCACGACCAGAATTCAGTCAAAACCGAGAGCACAGCCCTGAACACCACACTCGAAACCACCACGCCCGAAGAAGTGACGACCACCGAGACAACGCCGACCGAAGTCTCCACCAACCCAGAGCCGGCTCAGGCTGCGCCTCAGGCGACGAATCACACCGCCGAGGCAGTTTCGCCCCAGCCGCCTGCTGCAGCACCCGCATCGCACAACGAGCACGAGCCCGAGTACTCTGACGAAGATTTCGCCAAGGCACTCGAGAGCTTCGACCGCGAGCAGGCTGCAGAAAAGGACGCTGCCCAGTCACTGACCGCCGAAGAGGCGATCGTGACCGGAACCGTCGTCAAGATCACCGACAAGCACGTCGTCGTTGACATCGGTCTGAAGTCCGAGGGCCTCATCCCGCTCGAGCAGGTCACTGATCACACCGGCACGCCCAAGTTCAACGTGGGCGACACCGTCGAAGTGGTCGTCGAGCGCGAAGAGCAAGAAGGTGGCTACCTCGTCTCGTACGAGAAGGCGCTGCGCCACAAGGTGTGGGATAAGCTCGAAGAGGCGGCCAACACCAAGACTCCGGTGAAGGGCATGGTGGTCTCGCGCGTCAAGGGCGGCCTCACCGTCGACATCGGCATCAAGGCATTCCTGCCTGGCTCGCAGGTTGAGGTTCGTCCGGTCCGCAATCTCGACGGCTACATCGGCCAGGAGATTGAAGTCCGCGTCATCAAGCTCAACAAGAAGCGCGGCAACGTCGTCGTCTCCCGCAAGGAAATCCTCGAGGAAGAGCAGAACGCACGCAAGTCGGTCACGCTTGAGCACCTCCAGGAAGGCGCCATCTTCACCGGCACCGTCAAGAACCTCACCGACTACGGCGCGTTCGTCGACATGGGCGGCCTCGACGGCCTGCTGCACATCACCGACATGAGCTGGGGACGCCTCACGCATCCGCGCGACCTCGTCAACGTCGGCGACGAGATCCAGGTCAAGGTCCTCAAGTTCGACAAGGAAAAGCAGCGCGTCTCGCTCGGCTTCAAGCAGCTCACGCCTGATCCGTGGCTCGACGCCACCGAGCGCTACCCGATCGGTGCGCAGGTTCGCGGCCGCGTTCTCTCCGTCACTGACTACGGCGCGTTCGTCGAGCTCGAGCAGGGCATCGAGGGCCTGGTCCACGTCAGCGAAATGACCTGGTCCAAGCGCATGAAGCACCCCTCGAAGATGGTTCACCCCGGCGACGAGGTCGATACCATCATCCTCTCGGTCAACCCGAACGACCGCCGCATCTCGCTCGGCATGAAGCAGCTCCAGGAAAACCCCTGGGAGCATCTCGAAGACAAGTACCCCACCGGTGCAGTCGTCGAGGGCCGCGTCCGTAACCTTACCGACTTCGGCGCCTTCATCGAGATCGAGGACGGCATCGACGGCCTCGTCCACGTTAGCAATCTCTCCTGGACCAAGCGCATCAAGCACCCCAGCGAAGTATTGAAGAAGGGCGAAAAAGTTAAGGCAGTCGTGCTCGGCGTCGAACCCGAGAATCGCCGCCTCTCGCTCGGCGTCAAGCAGCTTCAGCCGGACGTGTGGGACACCTTCTTCGAGCAGCACCGCGTCGGCGACATCGTCCACGGCAAGGTTCTGCGCACCGCGCAGTTCGGTTCCTTCGTCGAGATCGCCGAGGGCATCGAAGGCCTCTGCCACGTCTCCGAGGCTGTCGACGAGTCCGGCCACCAGGTCACGCTCAACGTTGGCGACGAGCATGACTTCAAGATCGTCAAGATGAGCCACGACGAGAAGAAGGTCGGCCTCAGCCTCAAGGCCATCGGCGAAGAAGCCTCCCGTGCCGAAGTCGAGAGCTACAAGGAGACGAAGTCGAAGAACCAAACCAGCTCCAGCTCGTCCTCCTCATCCACTACGCTCGGCGACCTCATCAACTGGAAGCGCGAGAACCAGTAAGTCAGACTGTAGAGCAGTAGACAGTAGACGAAGGCCGCCCACCCGGGCGGCCTTTGCTGCTGCTGTTGCTCTTCTTGCTCCTTTTGTCTTGCCCTTGCCTTTGTTTCTGTCATTCCGAGCAACGCGAGGAACCTGCTGTTTGCCTGTGTCGCCATTCACCGCTGAAACGCAAAGCTCTCCACCGCCACCTGTGGCGTCTCCAGCGCTCTCGCAAACTCCGGCTTCACCTTCACCGTAATTTCATTGAACGCCTGCCGCTCTCTGCGTGGAATCTCAAACGTCAGCGTCTCGTGCACCGGCGCGCGCTTCAGCGGCATCGGCGATACCGTACTCGACGCCAGCACCATGCTCCCCAGCGACACGCTCTTCGCCGGTTTTTTGCTCGAATCCCTCAGCACCACCTCAACCGAAATCGTCCCCGGCACCGCATCCGCGTTCACCACATTCAGTTGCAGTTCGCGACAGCAATCCGCCTCCATCTCTCTCGGCAGCCGCTGGTGCGCCTCCATCATCACCGCCAGGTTGTTCGTAGACTTGATCTCCACCTTGGTCGGGTCGCCCTTCGCCACATGCGCATCCACACCTGGCTCGTTATCCGGAGCCTGAAAATACCAATACTGCCCGTCAAACTTGATCACGTCACTCTTCTTGAAAGTGCCGGAAGTAGCCGTCAGCAGCGGCGTCACAATCGCCTGACGCACCTTTGGCCGCACCAGAATGATCCCCGTCGAATCCCTTGACGGCGCATGCGCAAACTTCGGCACATAGTTCGCCGCGCGCGCTGCTGGCATGCCCAAAACGCCGCGCATCGCCAGCCCCATCCCAGCGAGGAAAGGAAGCAGCGCCACCACCGTCAGCATCCACACCGCCACCGAATTCCCTGCAGCTCCACGCCGCACCGACTCATCCCGCACCTTCACACGCGCTGCTGTCCTGGTCAGTTGCCTCTCCGTCACGTAAGCCGCAGCCACCGCAAACAGCACTCCCGCCATCCACGCGTGATTCGCCGCATACAGCGCCACGCCACCATCCACAACCATCGCGATCACCAGCGACGGCAGCAGCATTCTCCACAATCGCGGTGACTCATCCACCGCCAGCAACTCCGCGCGGCGCTCTACAAACGCCGTCGCATCGTCATCCTCATCCTGGTGTCGTGACACAACAAACAGCGTTAGAAACGCCGCCGCCAGCGGAACGATCGCCGCAACCCAGCTCGATCGCTCATAGGTCAGCAGCGCCACCAGTGGCAGCCAGACCACTGCAATCCACGCGCCCCACACCACCGGCCACACCATCGCCCAGTCGCGCACGCCCTCACTCTGAATGCGGTACACACTCCACACCGCCAGCGCATGCACACACGCCGCGACCAGCATGTACACACACGCTAGCCAAACCAGCCGCCCAAACGAATGCAGTCCTGAGAACGGCGGCACGCAAACCAGCGCCACCACAATACCTGTCAGGATCAGGCTGCCAATCAGCGGCCACGTAACTGTCGAAGAACCTTGCGGAGAAGAGTCTCTTGCGTCCACAGCGCATCTCCTGGACTACGCAACACAATGCCCGCATCCTTCCACACATCGCCTCCGTCTGCAAGCGATTGAACCGGATGTTCGCAGTATTCGAATGCCCCTCGAATTTCGAAGTAGCTCTACCTGAACCACTCCAGCGGAATCGCATCGCCCATCGCCTTATACCCCGCCGGCCCCGGATGTAGATGATCCGCCGAGTCATACTTCGGATTCAAATCCAGCGGATTCGCCGGATCCTGCATCACCTTATCCATATCCAGCACGCCATCGAAGTGCCCCGGCGACAGGATCCACGCATTCACCTGCTGCCGCGCCGCGTTATCCATTGCACCCGGGTTGTAATACTGTCCTCCGCCATCCGGCATGATCGTGCATCCATACACCAGGATTCCGTGCGCATGCGCCCGCGTAACAATCTGCTCCAGCGCGCCCTCCATCCGCTTCACCAACTCGTCCCAATCCTGCTGCGTCGCTCCCCGCTTGCGCCCCAGCCCACCCAGATCATTGATTCCCTCCAGCACAACCACATACCTCACCCCACTCACCGCCAGCACATCACGATCAAACCGTTCCAGCACGCTCTCGCCCAGCCCGTTCGTCAGCAGATGATTCCCGCCAATCCCTTCATTCGCCACCGCCACATCGTGCAGCTTCTTATCCGCTTGCAGTCTCCGCGCCAGCTCATCCGTCCAGCGATCATTCCCGTCCGTCGTGGCCGCATGCCCATCTGTAATCGAATCCCCCAGCGCAATTACCGTGCGCGCCGCATCCTCCGCAATCACATCCACCTCGGCCAGCCCCAACCACCGCACCGTCTTCTCCGCATCCACCAACTCCGCATCACCCGAGTGCTTCCCATGCAGCAAATACGACGTCGCCCTTGACCCAGGATGACTCGTCTGCACACTCGGCGGCTCCGCGTAATGAAAGCTGATCGCAAGATCGCTCAACGCATCGACGGGCATTTGCACCGGGTCCGACAAGTACACTGCGCCAGCCGGAATCACCACACTGTCGCGCCCATCAAACGTCACCGCATGGTCCGTGCTTGCATCAATCGCACTCGAGCCCGCCGACTTCGCCTTCGCCACATGCACAGCATCCACGCGCAGCGATCGCGTCCCAAACGCATTCGACAACTGCACGCGCAGCGTCGCTCCACCCACAGACACATGCACAATCTGCCGCACCGTCACATCCGTCAACTCCGCATCCGTCAACTGCGGCTGACTCGGCTCCGGCCCCACCTGCGACGTCCCCCACGTTGCAATCCAATGCGGCTCAATCGTCTTCGCCTTCTCCGCTCCCCACGCGCTCACCGCGTAAACCAGCAAGCTCACTGCCGCCGCATTCAACCACCGCATCCGCATCCATCTCCTCGCTTGCCCAAATGCTATCCTCCGGCATGCGCATTTTCCTCGGGGCCGCTTTATTTCTTTCAACATCTCTAACCTGCCCAGCGCAGCTCCCCTCGCAGACTGCCCAGCTCTCCCCGCAAACGGCGCAGCTCTCCCCGCAAACCGCGCAGCAAGTCGCCGACATCGCCACCAAGACCCTGCACGACACCGGCGTCCCCTCCGCCTCCATCGCCATCGTTGAAAATCAGCGCGTCGTCTACGCGCACGCCTTCGGCCTCGCCAACGTCTCGCCGGCAAGGCCCGCCACGCCTGACATGGCGTATCCCATCGGCAGCATCTCCAAGCAATTCACCGCCAACGCCATCCTTCTGCTGCAACAACGCGGCAAGCTCTCCATCGACGACCCCGTCGCCAAGTACTTCCCCAACTTCACCCGCGCCAACGAAGTCACCCTCCGCAACCTCATGACCATGACCTCCGGCTACGAGGACTTCGCTCCGCAGGACTACATCATCCCTGCCTGGCGCGAAAACACTGACCCACTCGCCAACGTAACCCGCTGGGCCACTAAGCCGCTCGACTTCACGCCCGGCACCGACTGGCAGTACTCCAACACCAACTACGTCATCCTCGGCCTCATTGTCCAGAAGATCACCGGCCAGCCGCTCATGCAGTTCATCCGCGAAAATGTCCTCGACCCGCTGCACCTTCAGGGAGTCTTCAACACCTACACGCAACGCGACAAACTCGAAGTCACCGGCTACGTCTCCTACGCACTGGCGCCCGTGCGCGTCCAGCCGCTCGAAGGCAATGGCTGGTACTTCGGCGACGGCGACCTCGCCATGCCCGCCTCCACGCTCGCCACCTGGGACATCGGCATCATGCAGCAGAAGCTGCTCTCGCCCGCTTCCTACAAGCAGTTCGAAACGCCATTCATCCTCGCCAACGGCGACAACACCCACTACGGCCTCGGCACTTACGTGCGCGACCGCAACGGCCATCGCGAGCTCGAGCACTCCGGCGAAGTCGGCGGCTACGTCGCCGAAAACATCGTCTTCCCCGATGACGGCATCGCCATCGTCGTTCTCACCAACGAGATCGCATCCTCCGCCGCATCCACCATCGGCAACAGCATTGCGCGCGAGCTTCTCCCGGCCATCCGTCCCGCCGTCGCTGCGCCTGACACACTCGCACCCACAATCAAGACCATCCTCACCGGCCTCCAGCAGGGCAACATCGATCGCTCGCTCTTCACGCCCGACGCCAACGACTACTTCAGCGCCGACGCTCTCGCCGACTTCAAATCCACGCTTGCGCCACTCGGCGTCATCACCAACATCACCCGCGTCTTCACCCACCAGCGCGGCGGCATGACCGGCAGCCTCTACCGCGTCACCTGGTCCAGCGGCACCACCCTCACCGTCAGCACCTACACCGAACCCGACGGCAAGATCGAACAATTCCTCATCACCGGCAAATCTTAAAGAAATTCAACAGGTGTGACCCACCTACAAACCGGGTGGCCTACCCTTTCGCAGTTTCATCGCGAAAGGGTGGGTTGTCGCGCGTGGTAGCGCGCGAGAAAAGCTACCCTGCGTTGTAAGCTGCTAGCTGCCGGTACACGCGCCATCTTCGCCGCGCGCAGTTGAGTATCACGATGGGACGAACAATGAGGACAACGCGGCTTCTGCAAATCGCAATCGCTCTCGGATGTGCCAGTGCCTTCTTCCTTCCAGCCCTCCACCCCGCGACCGCCCAACAAGCTCACGCACCCGCGCACATCCTCACCTCCACACCTCTCCAAGTAGCTCGCCTCGATCCCTCCGCCGATCGCATCCTCCCGGCGAACGCCACACTCGAAAAAATCGCGACCGGCTTCACCTGGATCGAAGGTCCCGTCTGGCTCAACAACTCGCTCTACTTCGCCGAGATCCCCAGCAATAGCATCCGCCGCTGGACGCGGGACGGCCGCGTTAGCATCTTCCTCCAGCCCAGCGGCTACAAAGGCTCCGCCCACTTCAACGGCCGCGAGCCCGGCTCCAATGGCATGACGCTCGATCTCACCGGCCGCCTCACCGTCGCCGGCCACGCACAGCGCGACGTCTACCGCTTTGACTCGCTCACGCCCAATGCCCCCACCACGATCCTCGCTGACGAATTCCAAGGCAAACGCCTCAACAGCCCCAACGACCTCGTCTACCGCGCCGACGGCTCACTCTACTTCACCGATCCTCCCTACGGCCTCGAAACCCAGAACGACAGCGATCCCAAAAAGCAGCTCACCATCAACGGCGTCTATCGCATCCCAAACGCAAACACACAAAAACCCGGCTCCGCTCCCGCACGCGAAGCGCTCCAACTCCTCATCAGCGACCTCCCGCGCCCCAACGGCATCGCCTTCAGCCCCGACGAAAAGTTCCTCTACGTCGATAACTCCCAGCCGATGAAAATCTGGATGCGCTACCGCGTACAGCCCGATGGCTCGCTCACCGACCCGCACCTGCTCTACGACGCGACCTCCGACCCACGCCCCGGCGGCCCCGACGGCATGAAGGTCGATCGCCAGGGAAACATCTACAGCGCCGGCCCGGGAGGCGTCTGGATCTTCTCACCCGAAGGCAAACCCCTCGCCACAATTTCCGTGCCCGAACGAGTATCCAACGTCGCCTGGGGTGACGCCGACCGCAAGACCCTCTACATCACCGCGAGCACCAGCGTGTACCGCATCCACCTCAAAGTCCCAGGCGCACCCATGCCGCACACTAACCCCTGACCCTTAACTCCTCACTCCCTAACTTCTTTACCGCATCTGCGCCGTCCACGCGCCGCCCGGCTTGCACTCGCCGCCCGACGTCCCATTCGTCACGCGCCCGTCCACCAGCTTTCCCGTGCGATAACATCCGCCTTCGCTCGGCACAATCAGCACCGTCGCGTCGTCCGCCACCAGAATCTTCACCTCATGCCCTGACCGGTCCTCGAACACCGCCACACCCGGCTCGCCGATTCCCGGAATCAGCTTGTACTTCGCCTTTCCGCCCTCGGCAAAGTGCAGTGTCCACTCGTTGCCCGCGCGTGATGAAGCCTGCGCTGTGCTCGTATGCAGCTCCGGCGTCTGCCCCAGCGCCGCACTGCAAATCATCAGCGCGGCCGGCGCCCATCTCCCGGCCCATCTCCCGCAACCGCGCATCACGTTCGGCACTCGCCGCCCTCCGCCAACCCCTCTGCTCTCTTAGACTCGCATTCGCCCTTCTTTGTACCACTCCCGCCGCCCGCCGTTGCGCAGAAAACCCTCCCTGCAGACACTTCGTCGTGGCGCGCGGCATCTGCCCAAATACTTGCGTTCGCGTGACATTCGTATGACACCCTCGCGCGCCCGCCTCTCTACGCTCTCATTCAGCCCGGATATCCCATCCGCGCCGGTCCTCTATCGATGTTAGAGGCCGCCAGGAGCCATCATGCGCCGCCTCTCTCTTCTGCTGCTCCTCGCCTTCAGCGTGTTTATCGTCCAGCCTCAATCCTCCGCGCACGCGCAGGCTTATGTGGTTAAGAATCTCTTCTCGGACGGCTCCGTCACCGCCATCGCAAGTGATCCCAATTTCCAGAATCCATGGGGCATGTCCGTCAGTCCCACATGGTGGATTAACACGGTTAACACGGGCTTCAGCTACGTCGTCTCCGCCGCGACGGACACCAGCCCCTTCAAGGTCGTCGTTCCTGCCGTTACCAGTGCGTTCCCTAACGGCTCGCCTGCAGGTGTGGTCACCACAGCCGGAGCCAGCGGCATGGTTCTCTCCAACGGCGCCAAGGCATCCTTCCTCTTCTCCACGCTGGATGGCGCAATCTACGGTTGGAACGGCGCGCTTGGCCAGAACGGCGCTGTCACTCTCATCGCCATCAACAACCAACCCACCGGAGCCTGCTATCCCGGCCTCGCCCTCCTCAACGCCAACGCAACCACCAGCTATCTTCTCGCGGCCAACTTTGGCACCGGCCCCGCGGTTCAGGTCTTCGATCAGAACTTCAAACCCGCCAAACTCTCCGGCTCCTTTACTGATCCCAACCTGCCTTCCGGCTACGGTCCCTGGTCCATTCATATCCTCAACAACCAGATCTGGATTGCCTACGCCGTTCGCTCGACGGCACACACCTGCCAGCAGGTCCCCGGCGCGGGAAGCGGCATCGTTGACGTCTTCGATCTCAACGGAAACTTCGTCGCGCGCGCTGTCACTGGCGGCAATCTGAACGCGCCCTATGGCATCGCCTTCGCGCCCTCCGCAGGCTTCGGCATCTACTCCGGCGATCTCCTCATCGGCAACTTCGGCGATGGCATCATCAACGTGTACGACCCCAAAACCTACGCCTACCTCGGCCAGCTCATGGATTCCACCGGCAAACCCCTCGTCTACGCCTCTCTCTGGGATGTCCTCACCGGCGGCACTCCCATCCTCAACAGCACCTCTGTAAGCGGCGGCAGCAACACCAATGTTTACTTCGTTGCCGGGCTCGCCAATGAAGCGCACGGCCTTCTCGCCTCCATCAGCAACGCCACCGTCTCCGGAGCCAATGCCACCTTCGCCTTCAGCGCTTCCGCCCCCGGCGCTACCGTCCCCGCCGGCAACTCCGCCACCGCCACACTCGCCGTCGCTCCCGTCAACGGCTTCAGCGGAACCGTCACCTTCTCCTGCAGCGGCCTGCCTGCAGGCGCCGCCTGCATCTTCACGCCAACCTCGCTCACCGTCAGCTCCTCCGCTCCCGCCACCACCACGCTCACCATCACCACCATGGGCATGAAGACCAACACAGGCAGCGCAGTATGGCCGCACCTCGGCACGCATCTGCCGACCCTTGCGCTGGCCTCGCTCTTCCCGCTGTCACTGCTTACGCTTCTACGCCGCCGCCGCACCACACGAGCTCTCCGCCTCTTCAGCTCACTCGCGCTCCTTATCCTCGGCCTCACGACCGCGGCCCTCGCCCTCGGCTGCGGCGGCAGCGGCCCAGCCAAAGTCATCACCCCCACCGGCAGCTCCAACATCACGGTCACCGCAATGTCCTCCACCGGCTCCAACCAGCAGACCACCATCGCCTTGACCGTTCAGTGAATCGCGTGTCGCTGGGTTTGCTCCACATTACTGATCTCCGTAGCTAAGCGCTCGCGTGAGATTGCGTCATCAGCAGGCCCAGCGATAACCCTTCACTTCGAGAGTCTCAGCGTGTCTATCAGCGCAGCCAGGGCGGCAGGTTGATTGCGGCGGCTGGGATAGTAAAGGAAATATCCTGGAAAAGACGGACACCAATCTTTCAGGACTTGCACCAGCCGTCCCTCCGCAATTAAGCGCTGAAGACTATCCTCCATCGCCGTTCCGATTCCCACTCCATCCAGCACCGCCTGGATGACCAGATCTGGATCGTCGAAGGATACGGGCCCTTGCGGACTCACCGTCAGCGCCTTGCGGCCTTTCTCAAACTCCCACCGATACAGGCCGTTGCTGAAGCGAAACCCGATGCACGCATGGTCTTTCAGATCCTGCGGATGTTTCGGGATGTTGTTCGATCTGAAGTATTGCGGAGATCCAACCACTGCCAGACGCAGCTCTTTGCTCACTCGGACGGCAATCATGTCCCGCTGGATAAACTCGCCAAGTTGCACGCCCGCATCGTATCCTCCGGCGACAAGATCGACCGGGTCATTGGAAGAGGTGACCTCCAGCACGATCTCCGGATAGCTGCGAACAAATTGGGCGAGCTTCGGCAGAATCACCATCTTGGTCGCCGTCCGCGGAATGATGAGCCGTATCCTGCCCGAAGGACTCTCTCTTTGCTTCCGCGTCTCCGCAACCGCTCGCTCGATTCTCTCCAGGGCAGGCGCGAGTTCCTTCAGAAGCGTCGTACCCGCCGCAGTCGGAGATACACTTCGCGTCGTGCGCGCAAGCAACTGAAGTCCCAATCTCTTCTCCAGCCCTCGGATCGAATGGCTAAGCGCCGATTGCGAAATTCCCAGGCGCGATGCGGCTCGAGTAAAGCTGCGTTCTCCCGCCACCATTGCAAAGGCTGAAAGCTCGCCCAGATCATTCTTCATGATTCATGAATTCTACTCATAACTATATGAAACAGATATGGTCTAGTCTCATAGACGATATCTCCCTAGACTTGAACATGTCCCCAACAAGGCACGATCAACACAGGAGAAGTCATGCAAAAGCGCACACTGGGAAAAAGCGGCCTTCAGGTTTCAGCACTCGGTCTCGGCTGCATGGGGTTGAGCTTCGGTCTCGGCCCCGCCATCGAAAAGTCAGAAGCGATCAAACTCATACGCGCCGCTGTTGAGCGCGGCGTTACCTTTTTCGATACTGCCGAAGTCTACGGCCCCTATGTGAATGAAGAGGTCGTCGGCGAAGCTCTCGCACCCTTCCGCAAAGATGTCGTCATCGCAACCAAATTCGGCTTCGAAGCTGATCCCGACAACGGTGGCAAATGGACAGTCCTGAACAGCCGCCCCGATCACATCCGGCAGGTCGTCGAGGCTTCGCTGAAACGCCTCAAAACCGACACAATCGACCTCCTCTACCAGCATCGCGTCGACCCCAACACTCCCATCGAAGAGACCGCCGGTGCAGTCAAGAGCCTGATTGAGGCAGGCAAGGTAAAGCACTTCGGCCTCTCCGAAGCCGGTGCAAAAACAATTCGTCGCGCTCACGCCATCCAGCCTGTTACGGCGCTGCAAAGTGAGTACTCCCTCTTTTGGCGGGAACCTGAAGAATCCGTCATGCCCACCCTCGAAGAGCTCGGCATCGGTTTCGTTCCGTTCAGCCCGCTCGGCAAAGGCTTCCTTACCGGGAAGATTGATGCGTCCACCAAATTCGACAGCACTGACTTCCGTGCTATCGTGCCGCGCTTCAGCGAAGACAACCGCAAAGCCAATCAAGCCCTGGTCGAGGTCGTGACAAAGTTTGCACAGCAGAAGAAAGCCACGCCTGCGCAGATTGCTCTTGCATGGCTGCTCGCAAAGAAGCCCTGGATCGTGCCGATTCCCGGGACAACCAAGCTCTCGCGACTGGAAGAAAATCTTGGCGGCGCAACGATCGAGCTCAACACAGACGATATGCGAGCGCTCGAAGAAGCCTCATCCGCAATCAGGATTGAAGGCGAGCGGTACCCCGCAACGCATCAGAAGCTGATCGATCGCTAACCGTTACTTATTGCTCTTAGACAAACAGCGGAGATAAGGCTGAGCTGGCTGAACGGATCAGTCCTGTGAAGTCGGCTTCTCGGCAGTAAAGCTGTCCCCCACTTCTCCACAACGGACAAGTGGGGAACTCTTACTTCTTCACCCACGCCGCAAACCCCACCGGCGTCGTCTCCATCCGCACATCCTTCCACCCAGCCTCCGCAGCCATCTGCCGAATCTGCTCCAGCGGATACGCGCGCTTGATCAGCATCCCGCGAAACGTCAGCATCATGAACTTGCGGTTCAACCAGCTCACACCCAGCCCATCGACATACTTCCGCAGCTCCGCAACGGACACATCCCTGCGCATGTCGATCAGCAGCGCCGTCCCTCCCGGCTTCAGCACGCGCAGCATCTCGCGCATCGCCTTCACCGGCTCCGTGAAATTCTTGAACGCTGCCCTGCACACCACAAAATCCACGCTCTCCTTCCTCACCGGAAGCTCCACCGCATTCCCGTGCATAAACACCACGCCCGCGCCCTCCGCCGCCGCATTCTTCCGCGCAATCTCGAGGAACGTCTTGCTGATATCGACCGCCTGCACATCAAGCCCGCGCTTGGCCAGCTCGATCGACAGAAAGCCGGGCCCCGGCGCAACCTCCAGCACACTTCCTCCGGCCGGCGCCATGCCGGCAATCTTCGCCGCCAGCTCGCGCACCGCCGGCATGTCCTTGCGCGTCGTCTTGTCGTACCAGCGCGCTATGCCGCCTTCCATGCCCATTCCCTTGTAAGCCTTCGTCATCGTGGTCATATCTCATTCTCCATATATCTTAGTAACTAAGATATATGTATACTAAACCAGAACTATCCAGCCATGTCCAGCCGTTCGTCACAAAAATCGAAATCAATGGCCGCGAAGAAATCTCGCCGGAAGTCTGCCGTCCATCTGAACGCGCACGCGGACCTTCTTTCGGTTCCGAAGGAGACCGTCGAGGACCGCATCCTTTACGAGATCCGCAAGTTCATCGCCGCCGCCACCTTCTTCAACTCCCAGGCGGCCGAGAAGGTTGGTCTCAGCCTCACGGACACGCAGATGATTCACATGCTGCAGCTCTACGGCCCCTCGACCCCCACCCGCCTCGCCGCCGGCACCGGCCTCTCCTCCGGCGGTGTCACCGTCGCGCTCGACCGCCTCGAAAAGGGAGGCTACATCCGCCGCGAGCCCAACCCCGCCGACCGCCGCAGCCTCCTCATCCGCCTCATCCCCAGCCGTCTGCTCAAGCTCCGCGAGACCTATGAGGCCATCGAAGCCGAAACCCGCCGCAGCCTCTCCACCCTCCCCGCCCGCGACCTCGACGCTGTCATCCGGTTTTTCGAAGCCTTGAGCTCTATTCGCCGCTCAAACCCATGAAAACAGGCCCGGTAAGCTCGCGCGCAACCTCATGCCCCAGGCCCAAAGTTCGAGCGCACCCCCTGTCTCGTCTCTAGCTGAATAGAATCAAGATTTTACACACGTAGGTCCAAGCCTAAGTGCAATCTTTTGAAGATTTTGCGCAAAAACAGGGGGAGGGGGGTACCCTACCTGCCGCCCTTCCGCTTCAATCGAGGCTTCCTGACACCACTGGTCGCTACCGGTTCAGTTCCAGGGAGCAAAGCAAACTGCAGCCGCATCTGCTGGCGGTCCACGCGATCCAGGATCACCTCCACGCGCTCGCCCACCCGGAAGCAGTATCCCGTGCGCGCCCCGCAGATCGTCCGGTCCGTATCCCGGAAGCTGTAGTGGTCCCCCACCAGCGACCCGATCGGCACCAGCCCCTCAATGAACAGCTCGTCGAGCTCCACAAAAAATCCGTACTTGGTCACCGACAAAATGATCGCCTTGAAATCATCGCCAACCTTGTCGGCCATAAACCTCATCTTCTTCCACTCCATCAGCTCGCGCTCCGCGTCCGCCGCCCTCCGCTCCGCCTGCGAGCTCTCCACCGCAATATCACTCAGCTCCTGCGCCGCAATCGGCCCATCACTCGCATTCTTGATCCCTGCTCCCTGGTCCCTGATCCCTTGTTCTTTCCAGGGTTGAGGATCATCACTCCTGATCGCTGCGCCGCGCGGATCACCGCCGTCGCGCAGCATCGCCCGCAGCAGGCGGTGCACGATCAGGTCCGGATAGCGGCGAATCGGCGACGTGAAGTGCGTGTAGCAAGGACTCGCCAGCGCGAAGTGCCCCTCGTTCTGCTCCGCGTATCGCGCCTGCTTCAACGACCGCAGCATCAGGTACGCGAGGATCCGTTCCTCCGGATGGCCGCTGATCCGCCGCACCAGCCGCTGATACATCTGCGGCGTCACCGGAATTCTCTCCGGAATCTCATGCTTCCGCACATCGCGGGATCCTCGCCCGCGTGCCGACGATCGCAGGGAAGCTCTCCGGTCGGCCTTCATCGTTATGCGCTTCACCGGTAGCGCACCGATCCCCAGCGTCTGCCCAAAGCTCGCCGCCGTCTCCTCGAACTCCACAATCCGCTTGGGGTCAGGCATCTCGTGGATGCGATAGATGGATGGAATGCCCTGATCGCGCAGCCACGTCGCGACGCATTCGTTGGCGCTGAGCATGAACTCTTCAATCAGCCTGTGCGACCATCCGCGCTCCGACCGCACAATCGCCTTCATGTTGCCGTCTGGATCGAACTCGACCACAGGCTCAGGCAGGTCGAAGTCGATCGATCCTCTGCGCTGCCGCTTGGCATTCAGCCGCAGAGCGAGTTCCAGCATCGCGTCGAATGCCGCGGGCATCTCCGGCTGTTCGGCCGCAACGCGCTCGCGCTCGGCGAAGTCCTCCGCGGTCGGCTCAGGCGTAACGCTCGATCTCTCATCTCTGTTCTCTGATCTTTGTGGTGAGGCATTCAGGCAGTGCTGCACGCTGGTATACGTGCATCGCCGCACACTGCGAATGATGCCTTCGCACACACGATACGCAACGATCTCTCCGCGCAGGTCGATCTCCATGACGCAACTCTGGACCAGCCGATCTTCATTCGGCAGCAGCGAGCACATTCCACTCGAGAGCGCATGCGGCAGCATCGGCACGGCGCGATCGGGGAAGTAGACGCTCGTTCCGCGCACGCGCGCCTCGGTGTCGATCGCACTCTGCGGCTGCACGTACCAGCTCACGTCGGCGATATGCACCTGCAGCTCCGTGTTGCCGTTCTCCAGCGGGCGCACCAGCACAGCGTCATCGAAGTCCCGCGCTGTCTCGCCATCGATCGTGACAATTGGCAACCCGCGAAAGTCCTCGCGGCGCGCGAGCTCGTCTTCCTCGAGCCTTGCAACCGTCTCCTGCGCGCGCTCGTGCGCCTCCGCAATCACCTTCGTTGGAAAGCTGTGCGGAAGATGGTGCTTGCGGATGACGATCTCCACGTCGACCCCGAACGCGTCCGGCGGACCGAGCACCTCGAGGATGCGCCCTCGCGCCGGGCGTCCCGCAGCCGGGAACTGTGTCAGCTCCACATCGACGGCCAGACCTTCGAGCGGCCAGCGAGAATCTTTAGGTTCCCACTGCGCTCGCTGCGCACGTGCCTCTTCGCCGAGCATGCGATGCTCCGACTCAGAAGCGGCCGCGACCTCCTCGGCGCCTTCCGGGATCTCGATCCATCCCGCGACCCGCTCGTCGAACGGACGCACGAAGTTCCCGCGCGGTTCGTTCAGGCCCAAATCCCGATAGTCGCCCCTATCGCGCGTGCTGCGCCTGCGTCCCTGACCTCGCGCATAGTGGAAGATTCCGACGACGGTCGGATTCCGGCGAGTCAGCACGCGCATGATGCGACCCGAACGGCGACCGTCGCGTCCGGGCGGCGCCTCGTCCACCAGTACCAGGTCTCCCTGCATGGCTCCGCTGATCTCGTTGGGCGGGATGAAGATGTCCTCGCCCTGCTCAGGCCGGACAAAGCCGAAGCCGTCCCGATGAAGGTCGAGCCTGCCGCTCGCGAGCCGCTCGCGGCCGGAGCGCGGCTCGCCTGCATCAGTCCGTTTATCGGCTGCCGTTGCGGCCTTTGCTGGCCGGACGGCCTCCGGAACCGCCCAGGATTCACCGTCCAGCCGGACGAGGTCTCCCCTTGCAACCATCCGGGTCAACTGTTCCACAAGGAGGCGCCGCTCGCGGCCGCCGCCGAGGCCGAGCTCGCGAACGAGCTGCTTATAGCCGGCCCGGCCATTTGCCGAACGGCGCACGCGCGCCATCAATTCCCGGTCTGACCGACTGTAGGGGCCGCCACTCATCTGGTCGAGAATAACCGGCGGGCGGTTCTCGCGCACGACAGGGCGGCGCCAAAATAGAGACTTTGGTGCTCAATTACCTTAGTAACGATAACTAAGTAATACCTGTGTATCAACCTCAATCCAATGGACTTAGAGCAACCCTAACGCTAAGGTTGTAGACGTCTGGCGATGCCAGAAACTCTCTCACCAGCCTTAGATGCACCCAGGAGACCCGATGAAGACCACGATGATTCGCGCTGCCGTTATGACCCTTGCTGTTGCTGGCCTTATGGCCCCCTCGATGACGTCCGCGAAGACGACTGCTCCGGCGAAGACCGTTACGAGCAGCTTCACTGGCCAGCCCGTTCCCCTCTGCATGCCGGGCAGCGGCGATTACTGCGGTCTGCAGTAATCACTCTTAAGACGTACACGGAAGTGCTTGTTGGATTAGCCCTCGCGGGGTAGCATATCCCTCGCGAGGGAGTTCCATTTTATGAACAACGTCCTATGGCTGCGGGATCTGAACATCGTCGAGTGCGTCGTCTCTTTCGCTGTCCTTGGTCTTTTCTTTTACGGGCGTCACTGGCGGAAGTTTGCACCGCTCACCGGATTTCTTGCGGTGCAAGCAATCTCGGCAGCCATTCTGATTCCGATTCTTTTCTTCCGGAAGGCTACAGGCCTAAGCCTCCCGATGGCGTACGATATCCTCTTCTGCACATCGTGGATCTCTGCCTTCGCCGAGGCTCTCCTTACTATTGGCGTCATTTATCACGTCTATAACGAAGCCATGAGGCCGATGCAGGGATTGCAACGCCTCGGACGAATCATCTTCCGGTGGGTTGCGGTCGTCTCGGTCGCCGTCTCGTTGGCATTCGCCGCCGGACCCCATAATACGAATACAACGATTGCGGGCATTGCGGCTGCGATCGCGCCGCAACTTCAGCAGGGTGTATGTGTGCTGACCCTTTGTCTGCTGCTCTTCGTATGTTTTGCGATTCGCCCCCTTGGCCTCACGTTCCGCAGCCGAATCTTCGGCGTTGCTCTTGGCCTGGGTGTCATGACCACAGCGTTCCTGGTTCAGGCGGCGTGGTTTGCTACCAGCGGAGCCCACTCGCTCTATTCACCGATCTACATCGTCGGCACGGTGGGCACATTGCTTGCGGCGTGTGTGTGGGGAGT
Source organism: Acidobacteriaceae bacterium (assembly GCA_035651235.1). Classification (GTDB taxonomy): domain Bacteria; phylum Acidobacteriota; class Terriglobia; order Terriglobales; family Acidobacteriaceae; genus Granulicella. The sequence continues at coordinate 7,695 of DASRGC010000068.1, read as the reverse complement.
GTACTTCCTCCTGCCTGAGCCGGAGCGGAAGATGATTCTGCTGCCGACCACGTCGCCGTTCTTCACGTGGAACCGAATCTCCGAAGCGCTGGGCGATGAACCGGGATATGTAGCCGTTGCCGGGTTCAAGCCGCAGATGCTTGCGGCGGCTGAGCTGAAGGTTCTCAGTTCGGCGAGCCACAAGCAGGAGCGGCTTGGCGCAGCGACGCCTCCCGCGGTTGAGACTCGCCCGACGCCGGCGCTGAAGCATCCTCTCGCTGTCTCTCAGTAAACTGGGCGCATGGAGCCTGTAACGCACGTCTTGACCGGCGCGTGTCTCGCACGGGCCGGGTTCAACCGGCGTGCGGCGTACGCGACGTTTGCGATGGCGGCCGCGGCGGAGCTCCCGGACATCGACTCGCTGTGGGGATTTCGCGGTCCCGTCGAAGCTCTGCAGCATCATCGCGGGATCACGCATACCTTTCTTGGCGTGCCGTTCGAGGCCGCTTTCGTTGTGCTGGTCTGCTACGCCATTCATCGCTGGAGGGCCGGGCGATATGCGAAACGGCCGAAGCCGGCGGTGGACGCGGATCATGTCCCAATTGAGCGGCCGCTGACGGCGGCGCCGGTGCGCTGGGGTGCGCTCTATGGCTTCGCAATCATTGCGCTGTTGAGCCATCTGCTGCTGGACTACACCAACAACTACGGGTTGAGGCCGTTTTATCCCTTCAATTCGCACTGGTATGCCGCTTCGATCGTCTTCATCTTCGATCCGCTGATCTTTGCGGTGCTGCTGATGGGGCTGATCGTTCCGCCCATCTTCCGAATGGTGAGCTCCGAGGTGAGCGCGCGCCGGCAGCCGTTTACGGGCACGGGGTGGCCAATCGCGGCGCTGTTTCTGATCCTCGCAGTGTGGGGGGTGCGGTGGATTGAGCATGATCGCGCGACGCAGCTCGCGATGGGGCAGAGCCTGCAGGCGCCGGCGCCACCGGAGAGCTCGGGTCAAACTACAGATCAGACTACAGGTCAGGCTATAGATCAGAGCGCGGCGAAGCTGCCGACGTATCTCGCCGCGCAGCGGGTGTTGGCGAACCCCGATCCGTTGAGCGTGTTCCGGTGGTACACGGTGACCGACTTCGGGCCGGTGTATCAGTTGGAGCGGGCGGATACGCGCGAGCAGGAGATCGCCGCTACGGAGGGGACGTATGACAAGCCGGATGCCACCGTGGCGTTGATTGCGGCGGAGAGAAGCAAGCTGGGCCGGGTCTATCTGGACTGGTCGCCGATGCCGATCTTGTCGGCGGACAGCTCGCGCGCGGCGGTGGAGCAGGCGATGGCAGACGCGGATGAGGCTCCGCCGGTGCGCGGAACGGTTGTGACGTTCCGGGACCCGCGCTTCATGGGTGTGCTGCCGTGGCAGTCGCGCGGGAGCTCGAGTCCTCTAACGGGCGTTGTGGTGCTGGACCAGCAGAATCGAGTGGTGTTCGAGAGCCTCAGCGGGCATGCGGAGCCGGCCAGGTAGCATGCGCGGCTGCGGCTGAAGTTAGGCGAGGATGTCGCGGACCATGCTGCGGACGCGCTCGGCGACGACACCGTAGATGAGATGGGTGAGGGCTTCGCTGGAGTGTTCGCGCTCGCTCTGCTGCTCGGCGGGTGCGCTGAGCGCCATGGCCGGAAGCACGCCTTCATGCGTGAGCGCCATCAGGACCAGGCCGAAGTTAGCGCCTTCCTTGGAGGTGGCCGCGGGATAGAACTCGGCGAGTGCGCCGTAGAACGCGCCAGCGGCAGCGCCGAAGCCCCAGTGGATGCCTTCGCTGGCGACGAGCTTCGTCGTCATGTCGAGGTCGTCGCCGGCGATGCGCTCGGTGAGCAGCTCCGGGGGCTCGGGTTCACCGTGGATGCGCGGAGGGTAGAACTTTTCCGCGAGTGTCTTTGCTGCAGTGGCCGCCACTCCTGCGACCAGGCCCGCTACAAGACCCTTCCAAAGCGATGGTGCACCATTGCTTGACGTGCTGCTCAACCGAGCCTCCGGATTGCCAGGTTCAGTGGGAATTTTCCTGCAGAGCGATTTGCTGCAGCGTGAGAATTATGCAGCGCGTTTGAGGACGAAGCGAGAGGCGCTGACCTCGTCCTCATCGTCTTCGTAGTCCTCGTCATCATCATCATCTTCGTCGTCGAGATCGTCTTCGTCTTCCTCATCGTCGACTTCGTCCTCTTCGTCAGCGTCCTCGACGTCCTCATCATCATCATCTTCTTCGTCGTCTTCGTACTCCTCATCGTCCTCGTCTTCGAGCTCGTCGTCGGACTCCTCCTCGTCGTCGGTATCGCGCATGGCGAGGTTCTCGCTGGAGGCGTTCGCGGATGGATTGCTGTCGGCGAACTTCGGATCGTCCTCGAATTCGGCGGTGGCATCGTCGTGCACCAGATTGCGAAGGTCTCGGGCGCTGTCGGTTGCGGGCATAGGATTCTTGTCGGGCATGGGGAAGGTTCTCCTTAGGGCGGCAGCTTGCCTGCCCGTTGGATGCAGGTTGCCGGGAAGAGGAACGCTCAAATTTTTTGCTCGGTAAACGGCCGGAGCTGTGCTTCGGAGGGGCGCGTCGTCAACAGGCTGACGAATCCGAGGCAGATCAGCGAGACAACCAGCGCGGGAAGAATCGCGTCACGAGCGGCGAGCCACGCAGGCAGGTGCTGGTTGACGAACGGCTTATCCCAGAGGACTGTGACAACTGTGCCGGCAGCGATGCTGGCCACGGCGGCGGAGCCGGTCGCTCTGCGCCAGAAGAATGCGGCCAGAATTACCGGAGTAAGCGCAGCTGAGTAGATGGTGTAGGCGTAGAGCGACTGCTGAAGGACAGAGGTGGTGCCGAGTGATTGCCACAGCGCCCAGGCACCAAGGCCGATGACAACGAGACGGCAGACGATGAGTACCTCAGCGTTCGAGGCGGAGGGGCGGACATAGCGGACGTAGACGTCGTTGATGAGATTGGTTGAGGGCGAGAAGAGATAGTTGTTGGCTGTGGAGACGACTTTGGCGAAGATCGCGCCGACCAGCAGCGCACCCAGAAGCATGAGCAGCTTCGAGCCGCCGAAGGCATGGATGGCGGTGTAAGCGAGAATTTCACGCGGCCGTTGGCTAACCTCTCCTGTGCGGTAGAGTGCCGACCCGACAACGGCAAGCGCCACGATGACGGTTTCCAGGATGACGGTGCCGACGATCCACCCCAGGGTGGCTCGCCTTGCGTCCTTCTCGGATCTGGCCGAGAAGAACTTCTGGTACATGGACTGATTGCCGAGCATGAGCAGGCAGGTGGGAAGAAAGATTTCGAGTGCCGATTGAACGACCTGCTGGGAGCCGTCGGGCATCGTCCGAACGTAATGGTTGAACGGGCGGATGTCGCCGAAGAATTGGAAGTGCGTCGCAGGCAGGACCGCGTGAACTGCATTCCAGCCGCCAGCCAGATGTACGAACACGGGCAGCGCGGCGATCAGCGTAATCGTTGCGAAGAGGCCGATGACGAGGTCCATATACGCGACAGAACCCATGCCCGCAATCATGGTGAACAGCGTCACGAACGCGGCGAGAATGCACTGGCCTTCAGTGGCAGAGATGGAGGGAAAGATGAGGTGGAGGATGTCGCCGCCGCCGATGAACTGATAACTGGTGATCGCTGTATAGGCGAAGAGAACGGCGAGCACACCGAGCACGCGCGCGGTCTGGTTGTAACGCGCTTCGAGAAGATCAGGAATGGTGAACTGCGCAAATTTGCGGGCCCGGGGAGCAATGAAGTAGATGAGTGCGAGGCCGGCCCATCCGCCGGCGGACTGCCACAAAGCCGCGAAGCCGTGCTTGTAGGCGTTCTCAGCTCCTGCGAGCAGCGAGCCCGAGCCAATCCAACTGGAGAGCAGCGTGAAGACGAGCACGAAAGCCGGAAGGGACCGGCCGGCGACGAGGTAGTCTGCCTTGGTCTTTACCTTGCCAAGCCGGGCGACCGACACGCCGAGCAACGCCAGAACGATCAGGCCAAGAACAATCGCGTAAAGAATCATGTTGTATGGGGCATTCTAGCGGACAGAACTATCGGCACGTCTGGCGCGGTGGTGTCAGACGACAAAAAAGATTTCACGGAAAGCCGCGAAAGAAGACGTCAACGCCGCCACAGCGGCTGCTGCATTCGTGGCAATGTGTAAAGCTTCGGGATCAGCCTAGTGCGCGGCCTCGATCCTGACCCACTCGTCGGTGGTTTCCCAACGGACGTGCAGCTCGGTGGAGTTCTTGGTGGTGTGCTCGAAGCTGATGCTCATGTCCTCCTGCGGCGAGGGCAGTGTGCGGGAGCGCATGGGGACGCGGCCCAGGTCCTGGTCCTCGTGGTACTCGGTGCCCCACTGGCCGGTCTGCTTGTTGATGATGAGCTGCCAGCCGGATTCGGCGGGGAGGGTGTAGAGCGTGTACTTGCCGGCGGGCACTTCGAGGTCACCGATCTTGATGTTGCCTTCGGTGACGAGGCTGGTCGCGGGATTCGCGCCGGTGCGCCAGACTTTGCCATAGGGCACGAGCTCGCCCATGATCTTGCGGCCGCGCATGCGAGGCGAGTTGTAGTGAATCGTGATGACCTTGCCGTCGAGCGTGACCTCGGCTTGCGCGGGAGGACTGGGCAAGGGTTTCTGGTCCTGCGCGGCGCGAGCGGGTGCGTTCGCCTCGGGTTTGGAGCCGGGCTCACCTTGCGCGGAAACGGTCGTGGTGTGGAGGAAAATGCTTGCGCCTGCGGCCAGCAGTGCCGCGAGCGGGATTGCTGCGAGTGCGGAACGATGGGAGGTCTTCATGGCCCACCATGCTACCCTAGATGAGTGGGTTGCGGCTTTTCGCCGCGTCATTCCTGAAGCGCCCGTAGCTCAGCTGGATAGAGCAACAGCCTCCGAAGCTGTAGGTCAGACGTTCGAATCGTCTCGGGCGCACCACTTCCCTCAAAGCTTGAGTGTCATCCCCAGGCGTCCACAGTAACGAAGCGGCTGCCGTCTGCTGAACGTTGCATGAGGAACTGGTCGGTGGCCTGGACGGTGGCGGAGCGGTCGGCGCCCATGTGCCGATCGTAGCCGTCGTGGAGCAGGATGTTCGCGCCGGTGCCGCGTTGTCGTGTCGTGTTGAGGCCGCGTTCTAGCTTGTGCAGGACGCCTTCGGCCCCGATGGGCGCCCAGTCTTTTCCTGTCACGTTCCACTGCACAATCGTGAGGTCGAGCTCGCGCGCAATGCGCATCACGGCGGGGCGGCGGGCGCCGTGCGGTGGGCGGAGATAGCGGACGGGAGCGCCGAGCGCATCCTCGAGCGCCTGGTTGCAGCCGCGCAGCTGTTCACGGACGGCGCGCTCGGACTCCCAGGAAAGCCACGGATGAGTCATGGTGTGATTGCCGACGAGGTGACCGGCGGCGTGCACGGCGCGGGCGATCTCCGGGCGTTGCTGGACGAAGCGGCCGATCATGAAGAAGCTGGCGCGGACGTTGTGGAGCGCGAGTACGTCGAGGAGCTCGAGGGTAGCGGCGTCGTTGGGGCCGTCATCGTAGGTGAGGGCGATCTCGGCGGGATCACGGCCGGCGATGACGGTGCGGCCGAAGAGCTGCGACTCCGGGTGAAGCGCAGCGTAGGCGAGCGTTCCGCCGACCGCGATGGCGGATGCTGCGGCGGCGGTAAAAGCGATCCCGGAACTGTGAGGCATTCCTGTTCAGGATAGGTTTTGGTGGCGCAGTGGAGCAACCCGCGATGTGTCGTGTTGGGGTTAAGTCCTGCTGTAGATGCAACATGGCCGGCCTGTTGCCCGTCTCAAGACTGTGGCGCGGCAGCCCGGGCCAAGGAGAGCTGTGCGTGATGCGAACGGTGACATTCCGGCTCCCCATCGTATTTTCTGTTGTTCCGCTTGCTGCTGTGCTGTCTCTGGGCGCGGCTGTGGGGCAGAAGACGCAGAACGAGCCGGCGACGGATTCCGCGGCGCAGGCAAGCCCGATCAAGCCGGCACCTGCTGTTCCCGCAACGGACTCTGCCGCTGAGGCGAGCCCGATTCGTCTCGGTGGCGGACATGGCGAATCGATTCCGCCGCACTCGGCGATCGACGTCAAGCTGTCGCGCAGCATCGACTCGGGCAGGCTGAAAAATGGGGAGACGGTGCAGGCGACGCTGTCGAAGCCGGTAACGCTTAGCCCGAAGGGGACGCTGCCGGCGGGAACCCCGGTCGAGCTTACGGTGATCGAGACACTACCGGCGGGGCGGATCTATGCGGCGGGCGAGTTTTCGCTGCAGGCGGAGCGGGTGGGCTCGGTTGGGGTCTTCTCCGACACGCTAACGTATCGCGGTAAACCCGGGCATAAGGACCTTCCGGACAGTGCGCCTGCGGTGGGGACGGATGCGGGTCTCCCGGCCGGGGCGCAGTTGACGTTCCATGTGCTGCCGCCTCCTGCTCCGGCGAAAGGACCGCCTAACGCGAAGAATGGCGGGCCGGGATCGGTCGATGGAGTCGCCAGCGGAGCGGCGCCGCCGCCGGGCTCGTCGAGTCAGCCCAATGGAAGTGGCAAGACGAACGGAGCGCAGGCGAGACAGGTTACACCGGCAGTGAATACGCCGCAGCCGGCGCAGAAGCCAGGGAAGATAAGTCCTGCGCCCAACCAGCCTGCGCCGCCAACTGGCGCCGGCTCGACGGAGACGACACAGCCTCATCTATAGAAGAATTCGTGAGGTGGACGGGGTACCCCCCTCCCCCCGCTTTTTGCGCAAAATCTTCAGAAGACTGGACTTAGGGGTGGACCTGAGGTGTGTTTTTGTGCAAATTCTTGAAAACAAAGGGATAAGGTTCGCAGGGAGGTCCCGGCACAAATTATAAGTGCCTGCCGGTTCAATTAGATACGGACGTGGGAGCGGCAGTGGACGTATCGGGAGGGCGTCCGTCGGTGCGAGAGACCGGAGTGCGTCCGCTCTCACCCAGCCAGAGGCAAAGGCCAGCGAAGAGGATTGCGCCGACGGCGAACTTCAATGGGGTGGGTGCGTGGGTGGGCGAGAGAAAGGCCTCGAGTGTGCCCGCGATGGTGAGCAGGGGGATGGTGCCGGCGACGAGCTGCACGGCTTCGAGGCCGGCGAGCGCGAGGGCGTCTTTGCGGCGCAGCATGCCGGGGAAGAGGATGCCGGCGGCGAGGCGCAGGCCGGCGGCTCCGGCGAGCATGATGCTGGGCAGCTCGAGGGCGCCGTGGGCGGCGATGAAGCTCCACAGGCTGAGCGAGAGGTGATACTGCGCGCAGACGGTGGCGATGGTGCCGAGCATCAGGCCGTTGAAGAACAGCGTAAGGATGGTGCCGAGTCCAGCCGTGATGCCGGCCGCGAACGCCACGAAGCAGACGGTGATGTTGTTGGTCATGATCTGCGAGGAGGCCTGCGGTTTGATGCTGAGGATGGAGTCCATCCAGAGGTGGTGCTGGCGAATGCCCTCCATCTTGTCCGGGCCGAGGAACATCGCGCCGAACTCAGGCCGCACGAGGGTAATGAAGACGCCGAGGGCAGCGGCGGCGATGGTGATGGCGGTCGCGAGCCAGACGTAGCCGGAGAGCCTGCGTAAAAGCCGCGGGTAGCCGTGGACCATGAAGCGCCACAGGCCGGCGAACGACGTGCGCGAGCCGGAGTACACAAAATTGTGAGCGCGCGCGACGAGCTTGTTCAGGTATTGTTCCAGCGTGCGGGAGGAG
>DASRGC010000067.1:0-9051 GCA_035651235.1 Acidobacteriaceae bacterium | reverse complement strand
TGAGCGAGCGCAAACACGGCATACCCTGACAGACAGCGTCTGCAGGGTCCCCTCGTCGAAAACTCTCTGGGCCTAGGAAGGAGCTATCTCTGCATTCTGTGCGCGCGATGAATTTTCGCGTCGCGTTCAATGCGAGGCTCTCCCTCGTTACGATCATGAACAGACTTGGGGGCGGGTGGCTATGCCGAAGCCCTTTGTCCCGCCTTTCAGAGCACTACGCCCTGTCTGCCCACGATCGTGAATGAGTTTCGTGCCACCAATTTCCCGGCGTCGGGAAGATGGTTGGCAGTCCCCTCGTGGCACGGGTCTTTTTTTGTCGGTCCCGTGAAACGACTTCTAGGCTGACGATGAACAACGGAAAAAGCCGCCTTATAAAGGGCGGCCGGTTCCGATGATCCTCTGTATGAGGGTGCTGCCCGCGCGTGAGGTAAATCGAGTTGCCTCGTCGCGAACAATACTCTCATTCTCATACATTCCGATCATTTTGCAATCCTACCTTGGGGATGAGGAAAGCGTGAAGCGGAGGGGTGTGGATAGCGGATGGCGAGACCGTCTCGCATGCTAGAATTGCGGGATGAATAAAGCAGCGGTGTCGGCATATTTCGCGGGCCTCGGAAAAGTCGGCGGCAAACGTCGGTGGAACAAAATCAGCAAGAAAGAGCGCTCGGAGCAGATGCGAAAACTGGCTCAACTGCGCCACGAAAAGGCCCGCGCCTAGTTATCCACACCGCATGCGTAACGGCTTCGCACGGCGTGCTATATTTCTGAAAGGTCTTTGACATTCAGTGGTGAGCTGAGAGCAGGAAGTAAAACGCCAGGAACAACAACCGCGGCCTGGGTCGAGGGTTGGAGCCTACGCCAAGGGCTATATCGCAACCTCGTGACGATTGGCATCCGCTTCTTCCTGCTCCGAGCTCATCACGAACTTCCCGACGAAAATTGGAAGATGCTGCGGCCCCGCTGTAGGGGCGCCGGCACGGCCCCTCACGGTGTTCGTGCAGCTCGACTAGAGAGCAGCATCTTCCTCATTCTTCGGGAGGCGACGATGGTTCACGGGGGAGGCCAGAGCGGCCAAAGTACCTGACGAGCGAAACGGTCCAGTACGGCACTCCTCGCGAGCCATCGTCAAGAGGTCGGCAGCATCTCGCGCTTCAGACCCCGAAGCGCGAGACCACTGCCGGTCTCATTTATCAATTAGGAAATTCGGCATGATGAGAACATTCATGCGCGTAGGCGTTCGCTATTCAGCGCTCAGTCCACGCGGCAAGGAAGTCTTGGCGGCGGAGCGAGCAGAGAAGATCGCGCTCCGTGCACACAAGCGTTCACTGTGGTCAGTGTTCGCGATGATCGCATTCTGCGGTCTTAAAAGCATAACAGCGTAGCAGCCTCCGACTGCTTCCCCTCCATGGACCACTGCCCGTTGCTACGCGGCAGACGGATAAGAGGGGAAGCGTTCAGAGGAAATAAAAGCCACTTATGGCAACAACGAAGATACTCAAGAAGAAAGAAAAGGGCCTGAACAGGCACTGGAAGAACTACATCGACAAGAACTACCTCGGCAGTCACAACCTCGAGCCGGGGGAGGAAATGCTCCTAACGATCGCCCGTTTCGAGGGCGAGGAGCTGGTACAGAAGGTCGACGGCAAGAAGGACGAGAAGATCGCGAAGCAGGTGCTCTACTTCAAAGAGGACGTGCCGAAGATGATCCTGAACGTCACGAACGGTACGACGATCGCAAGCCTCTATGGATCGCATCCGGAGAGCTGGATCGGTAAGCAAATCCAGGTCTACGCGACGCCGGTTAAGGCGTTCGGGAAGACACAGGACGCGCTGCGCATCCGAGACTTCGTGCCTAAGATCGACGTCGACGTCGCCGGCTACACCGAGAAGATGGCGGTAGCGAAGACTGTCGACGAGCTCAAGAAGATCTGGGCCACGTTCCCGGCGTCAGCACGCAACGACAAGGATCTGATCGCGGCAAAGGATGGCATCAAGGAGGAATTATCGAAGACTAACGCAACTGCGTAATATGAAGGTGATCGAAGGAATTGAGCAGGGAACCGCGGAATGGCACGCGATGCGCCGCGGAAAGGTTACAGGCACAAAGCTTGCGGACGTGATGGGCAGCTCGCTCGAGCGCGTCCAGCTCATCGCAGACCTTATAGCTCAGGAAGCCACTGAGCTGACGAAGGTAATCCGGGCCACACCGGAAATGGAGCGTGGGAGCGCCGAGGAGCCGTTCGCGGTCAAGGCATACGAAGAACTGACGGCGCACAAGATAGAGCGCGTGTCGTTCTGCGTCTCAGATGAGTTCGACTGGCTCGGCTTCTCGCCGGACGGTCTGATATTCGACGTGACGAAGGGCTACGTCGGCGGGATCGAGATCAAAAATCCGAATAGTGACACGGCTATCTTCTATCGCTTGACGAAGATCGTCGGCATGGAAGCGCTCGGTCTCGGTACATGGGTCGGCGGGACAAAGACGGCGCCGGAGCGATCGTTCAAGCCCTCATCTAAGCAGCCGTTCCTCGGTGTGCCGGCCGACTACAAATGGCAGGTCGTGTGCGCGTTCCTCGTGAACGAGAACCTCGAGTGGATGGACTTCCTCGTCTACGACGCACGCTTCATCGACGCAGCGCAGAAGTTGGACGTCACGCGCGTCGAGCGCAAAGACCCGCAGCTTCAGGCGGCGATGGATCTGGCCCGTATCGAGTTAACAAAGTTCCGCGCGGACTGGCTTCGATGGAGGGAGCAGATTATGCCGATGAACTTCTAAGCGTATGTACCTCAACAAAGCATTCATCTTCGGGAACCTCACGCGCGATCCCGAGCTGCGGTCCATGCCGTCCGGAATGAACGTCGCGAACTTCAACGTTGCGACCAATCGGAAGTTCAAGGACCGCGATGGAAAGGTCCAGGAGCAGACCGACTTCCACAACATCGTGGTGTTTGGGAAGCAGGCAGATAGCGTTGCTCAGTACCTCAAGAAAGGTGCGTCGGTGTTCGTCGAAGGCCGGCTGCAGACGCGATCCTGGGATAAGGACGGGCAGAAGCAGTACCGCACCGAAGTAGTCGCGGACCGAGTGCAGTTCGGGCCTCGGTCGCAGGGTAGCGCCCCGCGTGAGAAGACGCAGAAGGAAGTGCACGAAGAGGCCAACAGGGACCTCGATAGGGCGCTTGATAGCACGAGCCAGAAGAACGGTGGCATCGACTATCCGAAGGAGGAGATAAATCCGGACGACATCCCGTTCTAAATTACGCGAATAGCAGATCTAACTTATGTCATTGAAGTGCAGTTTGACTGTAACGGACGAGAACGGCTCGGTCATCATCGAGCGTGAGCTCTCGGCCGACCAAGCATTAAAGATAGTGGCAAATGCCGATGAAGTCGTGAGCGGCGAAGCCATACCCACGGCAACTCGACGCGGCAAGGCAGGCAAAGGGACTAAGGTCCGTGCCGGCAAGCATCGCGCGAAGCTTCCGGAGAGCACGCCGAGAGAGGAGGAAAACGACAGGGGGGGGGCCGGCGAAGGCCGCGTCACGAAGAGCACGCAGATAGAAAACCTGCTGCTGCAGGGAAAGTCGGACGCGGAGATCGTCGTGGACGTCGACTGCTCGAAGGCGCTCGTCGGCATGGTTCGCGCCAAGATGCGCAAGGAAGGTAGGCTGCAGGGATAGCGTATGTTCATCGCCACCATCCGCAACGGCCGAATGTCGATGGCCCCGAGCACCGCGGCGCGCTTCGAGAGTTGGAAGCGCCGGATGGAAGGCAAGCAGATCGCCATCGACGAGCACCGGCCGAAGCGCAGCAATCAGCAGAACCGGTTCTACTGGTTCTATCTCGGCATCATCGAGGCAGAGACCGGGCACAATGCGAACGAGCTTCACGAGTTCTTCAAGCACACCTTCCTGCCGCGGAAAACGGCGAAGATCTACGACAACGTCGTGGAGTACAGGGGAAGCACGACTGAGCTCGATAAAACGGAGATGAGCGAGTACATGGACAAGATTTGTGCCATGACCCATGTGCCCATCCCGAACCCCGAGGACGCTGGCTTCATTTCGAACTATGGAGCCTATTAAGAACCTCTTTGGGCAGCGCCGGCCGGTGAAGCCGCGGCGGGTGACGGAGCGCGGGGAGCTGCTCGAGTATTTCCTCGAGCGCGTGAACGCGAGCCGCAGAGGGACGAAGTACAGGCCGGTCACAATTCGTTACATCGCGATGAAGGTGACCGCGGTCCCAACGAAAGACCTGTACGCACTTAAGAGCAAGATGGAAGACGGGCTGCGCCGCGGAATGTCGGCGAGCATGATCTTCTTTAGCGAATTGAAACCCCAGACGTATGCAAACCAATGAAGCCCTGAAGGAGCTGACCGAACTCGAGGCCGGATTGGCGGAGACGCGCAAGCGGATCGAGCGCATAGCCCGAGAGAGCAAGGCCGAGGAACGGTATCAAAAGCAGCTTGTGGCGTCTCTCGATGTGAAAGTAGGCGACAAGGTCGACAGCGACACGCTGCTCAGGTTCTTCAAAAAACCCTACGTCATCATCCCGCAGAGCCGGCACAAGATCCTCGTGGCCGTGCCGAAGTTCATAAAGAACTTCGCCGCCGGCTGGCTGTGGAAGGAGACGGACAGCTACTTCATCTACTCGTTCGACCAGTATTCGGCGTGGCTGGGTGACGCTCCGGCTGACCTCCTCGCGGAGATAGACTTCAAGCCCGGATACCACGCGTCCATTTCCGGGAACGTTATTAGCTTCGATCGCGAGCAGAAGCCGGCAGTCGTGAAGGCGCTACGCCCTTATCTGAGCGAAGGGAAGGTTGGCGACACCCAGGCGGTCATCAAGAAGGGGTACGAGTTCGACGTCATCGTCGAGATGGTCAAGAGTGGATGCCTTCCGTTCAAGATCCAGCCGGTCGATAAAGTCGACCTGCGCGCACCGTCGAGCAAGAGTAAGCCTACGGTGAGCACCGCACCATGTGGGCGATGAGCTCTCCGGTCAGCGCTTGCGATCGACCTGATCGGCGATGATCTCGCGAAGGGTCTCAATGCCGAACTCGCTAAAGGCGAGGATGTCAACGCCGTCGATATCGTGGACCCACAGCTTGCCGTCTTCAGGCTCGAGTTGATCCGACAGGTCCCAGAGCAGTTCTTCATCACGGCAGAGGATTTGCGCAGCACGGCGGATCGTGAAGACGTAAGAGATTGCGGCCATGGCTCACGCAGCCTGCGCTTTCAGGTCGATCTTCTTCCAGTTCCACGGCAGCAGCTCCGGAAGCCGGCTCTGCGGCATGCCGGCGATGCGGGCGAGCACGTCGGCCAACCAAGCCAACGGGTCGACATCGTTGAGCTTCGCCGTGGCGATCAGAGTGGTCATGGCCGCGGCTCGGGCGGCGCCGCGTTCGGAACCAGCGAAGAGCCACGACTTGCGCCCCAGAGCAAAACCGCGCAGCGCCCGCTCCGCTGCGTTGTTGCTCAGGCAAATCCGGCCATCGTCGAGGAAGGGGATAAATCGCTCCCAGCGCCTGAGCAGATAGTCGATCGGCTTGGCAACGGAGGCCGAGCGCGACAGCCGCGACCGCTCCTCACGCAGCCAGGTTTCCAGCGCCTCCACGAGTGGCCGGCTCTGTTCCTGCCGGACGCGCAGACGCTCTTCGGCACTCAGGCCGCTGATGGTGCGCTCGATGTCGAACAGAGCATCGATGCGCTTGACGGCCTCCAGCGCAACCGGCGAGATCGCCGGCGCCTTCTTGCCGCGCCGGGCATTGGCGGCGATATCGGCCAGCTCGAAGAACTGACGCCTGGCATGGCTCCAGCACAGGGCCGGCGTGATCGCACCCGGCAAGCGCGACGGATCGTACAGCCCGTTGTAGCCGCTATAGGCATCGGCCTGCAGGATGCCGGTGAAGCCTCGAAGATGGCGCTCGGGGTGTTCATGCCTGCGATCGCGCGAGGCATAGTAGAGGGACGCCGGCGGCGCGCGCCCGCCGAACGGCCGGTCGTCGCGGACATAGGTCCAGATGTGGCCGGTGACGGTCTTGACCTTGGCCAGGATCGGCACCGTGGTGTCGTCGCCGTGCAGGCGCTCGGCACCCAGGACGTGGGCCTCGATAAGCTCATGTAAGGGCTGAAGAACCGAGGTGCAGGCGCCGACCTGGTCGGCCAGCGTCGACACGCTCAGATCGATGCCCTCGCGCGCGTAGCGCTCGCTCTGCCGGTTCAACGGCTGGTGCTGGCCAAACTTCTCAAACAGGATCATGGCCAGCAGGTTCGGGCCCGCGAAGCCCCGCGGCGTCACATGGAAGGGTGCCGGCGGCTGCGTGATCTTCTCGCAGTCACGGCACGAGAACTTCTCCCGCACCGTCTGGATCACCTTCCATTGGCGCGGGATCACTTCCAGCGTCTCGGCGATGTCCTCGCCCAGCTTGGACAGCTTCGTCGATCCGCAGCATGGGCACTGTTCCGGCGCGGCGATCACGACGCGCTCGCGCGGCAGGTGCTCGGGGAACGGCTTGCGCGACGGGCGCTTGCGCTCGAACGAGCTGACGCGTTGCGTCCGCGCCGCCGCCTTCTGTGCCGCCAGCTCGTCCTCGGTGGCAGCGGTCTCGAGGTCCTCCAGCTGCAGCTCCATCTGCTCCAGCAGCCGCGCCTTGCGCTCCGAGCGGGTGCCGTAGAGCGAGCGCCGCAGCTTCTCGATCTCCAGCTTGAGATGCGCGATCAGCGCATCGCGGCTCGAAAGGTCGGCCTTGGCGGTCGCCGCTTCCCCCTGTGCCGATGCCGCAACGGCCTCGGCCTGCACACGCGCAGCGCGTTCCGCGAGGATCATCGCGTGGGCGGCGGCGAGATCGGATGGCAGCGATAGAGGTGTGGTCGTCACACGGCGAAGGAATCATATTCGCCGCCAGCCGCAAAGACCAAACCTCACCCAACCGAGGTCGGGCGCCAAGTTTCCTGCGGATGTCGCCAATCGATCCCGGACAGAAGGTAGCCGAGCTGCGCCGGCGAGATCGTCACGGCGCCGTCGGCCGGTGTCGGCCACAGGAAGCGGCCGCGCTCCAGCCGCTTCGTGAACAGGCACGCCCCCTGGCCGTCGTGCCAAATCACCTTCAAGAGATTGCCTCTGCGGCCCCGGAAGCAAAACAGATGCCCGCTCAGCGGATCGCAGCGCAGTACCTCCTGCACCTGCAGTGCCAACGACGGGAAGCCCCTGCGCATGTCGGTGTGGCCGGTCGCCAGCCATACGCGCACACCGGGCGGGAACGCAATCATGCGCGCCTCAGCGCGGCGACGATACGCGCGACCAGAGCAGCATCCGCGGAGCCTTCGACACGCACGCGATCACCGCCCTTGAGCTCGATCTCAATGATTGCTGAGTCTCGAGGGACTTTCCGCCGCCGTGCCGGTCGCACCTCCTCTCCGGGCTCCTCAGGTGCCGGTTCCTCCGTCACATTGACCGGTGCGAATGTGAGCGCCGGCACAGCGGTCGGCTTTGGTCGATTGTCTCTGACCAGTCCCTTGGCCAGCGCCTGGCGCCGCCACCCGAACAGCTGGCTCGCGTTGATGCCACGGGCCCGCGCAACCTGCGACACCGAGTGGCCGGGACGGCAGGCCTCTTCGACCAGTTGGAGCTTCTCTTCCTCGCTCCACCGCCGTCGGCGCTCAGGTCCCGTGATGATCTCAACCCGCCCGCTCATCGCCCTTGCGCCTAGTCGTACGACTAGGCGTATGACTAGTCGCTAGCGGTGTTCACCCGCAAGGCGGCCCACGCCGTAGGGATACCCACGTTCGCGGGTTCTGGCGGGTGCAAACTTCATTAATGGAGTATGCCGACGGGAATGACTGGATGGCAGACCGTTTCAGGGCTGCAATGCAGCAATGTGAATACTGTTAACTTCTGTTTGGGGTCAAAATTCGCGGGTCTGCCATCGGATTGGCGACGGTCAATGTACCACCGTTCTCGGACGCGCGAGGCCGCGGCGTGCCACGGGGCAAAGGTGCCAACTCCGGACCATTGCGATGCAGCACTGACAGCCCTACTCGATGACCTCATCAGCGCGTGCCAGTAGCTCGGGCGGCACGGCCAAGCCGAGCGCCTTGGCGGTCTTGAGATTGATAGTAAGCGGTTCTCTGCTCCCACGTACGCAGCGGGCAGCGGATCGGTGAAGATGCCGCCGCATGGGGCGAGATCGATTTGACCGCAAGGTCGGCCGCAAGTTCGACAGCAAGCCCGACACGCTCGAGCGGGTCGAGGTGATCGCGGGGGCCGGGCGGCGTCGTCGCTGGCCGCTCGACGTCAAGGCGCGGATCGTGATGGAGAGCCTGGAGGACGGTGCCGTCATCTGCGAGGTGGCGCGTCGGCACGGGATTCGCCCCCAGCAATTGTTCGCCTGGCGCAAGCAGGTTCGTGATCATGTGCCTACTGCCAGCTTCGCGCCCGTGGTGGTGGAAGCCGCAATGCCGGCATTGCCATCCCCGCAACCACATGCGAACGGGGCGGCAGCCGCGGAGATCGAGATCGCCATCGGCATGGTCGTGATCAGCGTTCGCGGTCCGACCGACGTCAAGACACTGACGGCCGTGCTGCGTGCCGTGAAGGCCGCAGCATGATCGTGCCGCCGACGAGTGTGCGGGTGCTGGTGGCGATGAGGCCTGTGGACTTCCGCAAGGGCATGGATGGGCTGGCGGCACTCGTGCAGGAAGAGCTCAGGGCCGATCCGTTCTTATGTGTCGGATGGCGTTATGTGGCGGAGGTGCTCGAATCCCATGTGGAGAAGGTCTCCTCTGATGTCCCCCGCCACATAATATTTCGTGCCTCTTGCGTCGCTGCGGGATCCGCCTGCGGCGTAACGCAAGAGGGGGCACATGCTCGAGTTCTATTTTTCGTATCGCGGGGTGCTCAAGCGCCTCCGCAGTGGGGCGCTCGGCGCCGAGATGGATCGCATCGCAGGGGACCTGCACTCACAAGGATACAATCCTGCGTCGGCCAAGCGCTATCTGAGCCGGATTGCCCGGTTCAGCCATTTCGCTGCCGAGTGCTGCGGCTCAAAGCC
>DASRGC010000066.1:0-26929 GCA_035651235.1 Acidobacteriaceae bacterium | reverse complement strand
AGGCAAATCCTCTGGGAATTCAGACCTCCACGGTTTCGAGCTTGCCGGCGCCGACGGCCACTTCCACCCCGCCGACGCGACCATTGACGGCACAACCGTCGTCGTCCGCTCCTCGGCCGTGCCCCACCCAAGCCGCGTCCGCTACGCCTGGCCCAGCTTCACCGACGCCAACCTCTCCAACGCCGCCGGCCTCCCCGCGTCCACCTTCCTCTGGCCTGAACCATGAGGGTCCTTCACTCATCCTCCGTCGCTCGCGTCGCTGCCAACCCGGTTAACGGTTGCTGTCCTTTCGTTTGCTGATCTCCATCACCGTAATCGACATCTCCTTGCCGCCCGGCACAAGCTCCAGCCCCAGGTTTGATCGCAGCACGGCATTCACGCTCGCAACACCCTCTCCGGCAACTTTGAATCGCGCATCGTACGTCCCGCCGATGCCCGTTTCATTAATCACCGGAGTCTCCAGCCCGGTCGCCAAAATATACGCAAGATCATCCATCGACCCGTTCATCAGCAGAAACATCCCGTGCCAGTACCCGCGCTTCACTGCGTGCGTCGAAGCCGACGGGCTCAACAGTCTCTTACTCGCATCTGTCGCGCGCAGAATATACGCCGGCTTCGTCACAGTCTTCGGCTGGATCTGCAAATGCAACGCCGCAAGCACGGCCTGCTGCACAACCGGATCGCCCACACCCTGCGGCACATCACCGGAATTCACGCGCACATCAAACCGCCCTCCTGGCAGCGCGTCCTTCAACACATAGCGATTCCCAAACGTATTGAACAAGTCCGTCATCAGACTGTCGGCGTCTTGTCCAAGCAAGTCCCAGCCGGTCGGCGGATGCTTTACGATCGCCTGCTTTGCATCCGGCGCAGCCTTCGTCACAGAGACAGCAAACAGCGCATGCTCGGCATTCGGAACATTCGCGCTCGATGGTGCAGTCACCTCAACCGTCTCCGACATCGGTTTGAACGCGACCTTCTTCCCTTCCGCCACCGCCCGCAAATCCGCTGCGCTCACTGAATCAATCTCTGTAACCGCGACGACCTTTCCGTTCCCGTCGACGATGACCGTCGTCGGCCTCGAGTTCACACCATACTTCGCGAACACTTTCCCCGAGGTATCCACACCAACCCACCCGGACATCTTCTTCCGGGTCAGGAACGTCTTCACCGCCTTCATGTCCTCATCGTCGATCGAGATGAACTGAAACTTCGCCGGATCGAGCGGTTCCACAAGCTGATTGATATGCGGAAGGCTCGCCACACACGGCGAGCACCACGTCGCCCAGAACTCCAGCACCACAACCTTTCCCTTCAGCCTGGCCCAATCCGCTCTCGCTCCCGAAGGTGCCTGCAACAGTTCCAGCGAATCCAAAGACGGCGCCATAGCCCCCTTTGCCGGATGCGCCCACGCCAAACCCGTTCCAGACAACACCGCAACAAGAGCAATCAGGCTGCCTCGCAAAACTCCAGAAATCCGCATGCACGATCCTTTCTTACCCTATGTAGCAAACTACATTCAAGGTGTCAATCCAGCTTAGCTGATCCTCACCTGAACTCATCGCTCGCCGCGACGCTCTGCCGAATCATCCACCGCTCGAAACTGGGAACCCAACCCTCACAGACTCCTGCGCCGCCTCCGATCCACCCGCACCGCCAGCACCCCGATCCGGCTCCCGCTGGATTCTCCTGCCCACAAAACATGTGAGCTCTCGCCCGGACCGTTACACCTCTCCGTCTAATCGCCCGCATGGTAGCGTTATCAGCGTCACAACCGCAGCCAAACGCTGCCAACAGAACGAGAGGCTCGATGAAGCTGGAACCCCCTGCCAAAGCCCTGCTACCCTGTCTTTTTTTCGCCTTCGCCACCTCCTCTGCCATCGCCCAGTCCGCTCCCGCGACGCCTGCCTACGGCCCGTACAACGTGCGCTCCATCGCCGGCGGAATCGGCGTCACCAAACAATTGGCCGCACACGATCCCCTCGCGCTCTCCGGCTCCGGCTGGTCCCTCAGCCTCTGGGTAAAGCCCGACAACGCCAACGAAACCGCTCTGCTCGCCGGCGTCGGTCAGCCGCTCGACACCTTCCCGCGCTTCCTCGCTCTGCGTTCCGGAAAACCCATCTTCTGGGCCGGTCCAGACCATTCCCTCGACTCCTCCACGACCCTCGCTCCCAACTCCTGGCACTCCATCGCCGTCTACGCCGAAGGCGCCGACACCCACCTCCTCGTCGACGGCCACGACGTCGTCCACGCCGCGCTGCCCATCGGCCCCGCCACGTCCGAGCTGCAGATCGCGCCCGCCCTCCCACCCAACCCAACACCGAACGCAACGCCCGCGCCTGACTTCCATCACTTCAGCGGCCTGCTCGCCTTCATAACCGTCGCCCGCGACCTCACCCCCGCCGACCGCGATGCACTCTCCCACCCACCGGCCGACCTCGACAACCTCGCCTTCGACGACGCCTCCAAGCCCTGGCCGGTGCAATCCCGCCAGTGGATTGGCTACCGCTCGCCGCAGGACCCCGCCACACTTCCGCGCAGCGCCGCTCCCCCGCAGAAGCCCGTCGCCCATCCCATCCCACACCTCACCGACCCGCTCTCCAACGACGACCGCACCCTCACGCTCCGCGCGAACTGGCGCATGGCTGAGGATTCAAACGATTTACCCAGCGGCGCGCGCATCTCCTCTCCCGGCTTCGACGACGCCCACTGGTACGCCGCCGTCGTTCCGGGCACCGTCCTCACCACGCTCGTCGCGCGCGGCGTCTACCCCGACCCCGACTTCGGCCTCAACAACATGGCCATCCCGGAATCACTCGCACACAAGCGCTTCTGGTTCCGCACGCATTTCAGCGCTCCGCCGGCCACACTCCGCGGCCATCCCACTCTCACCTTCAACGGCATCAACTATCGCGCGCAAATCTTCCTCAACGGCCACGCACTCGGCCGCATCGACGGCGCCTTCATCCGCGGCAAATTCGACGTCGCCGGCCTGCTCACACCCGGCGACAACGTGCTCGCCGTCCTCATCTTCCCGCCCGACCACCCTGGCATCCCGCAGGAACAGTCGCTCGCTGCCGGCCCCGGCCTGAACGGCGGCCTCATGGCCATCGACGGCCCCACCTTCGCCGACACCGAAGGCTGGGACTGGATGCCCGCCATCCGCGACCGCGACATGGGCATCTGGCAGGACGTCACGCTCTCCGCGCAGGGCCCCGTCTCGCTCGACACGCCGCAGATCATCACCGCGCTCCCGCTCCCCGACACCTCGCGCGCCGCCCTCACACTCCGCGTCCCGCTGCACAACGCAACCACCGAAACCCTGCACGCCACGCTGGACATCGCCTTCGAAGGCGTGCACATCACGCGCCCGGTTACCGTTGCCCCCGGTGACAGCACCGTCACCCTCACGCCCGCCGACACTCCCGAGCTCAACCTCGCGCATCCGCGTCTTTGGTGGCCCAACGGCTACGGCGATCCCAACCTCTACCACCTCACCACCTCGCTTCACATCGACAGCGCCCGCGGCCAGGATGAAGCCCCCTCCGACGAGCTCCACACCAGCTTCGGCATCCGCGAGCTCACCTACGAGCTCTCGCTCCTCGACACCACCGGCCGCCTCCGTCGCGTCGAAATCGACCCCGCCAAGGCAGCCTTAGCCGACGAACCGCTCGTCGATGAGACCCACGAAGGCATTCGCGAAACCCCACTCGGCTGGGTCGCCTCGCTCACCCCCGCCGGCGAGCATTCGCCCGCGGTTCACGACTCCACCGACATCGCCACACAACCCGCGCTCGTCATCAAGGTCAACGGCGTCCGCATCGCCATCCGCGGCGGCGCCTCCGGCATGGAAGACATGCTCAAGCGCGTCTCCCACGACCGCCTCGAACCCTTCTTCCGCCTGCAGCGCGATGCGCACATGAACATCATCCGCAACTGGATGGGACAGAACACCGAAGAGTCCTTCTACGATCTCGCCGACCAGTACGGCCTGCTCGTCTGGAACGACTTCTGGGACTCCACGCAGGACGACAACCTCGAGCCCGACGACTCCGCGCTTTTCCTCGCCAACGCCCGCGACACCATCACCCACTTCCGCAATCATCCGTCCATCGCCGTCTGGTGCGGGCGCAACGAAGGCGTTCCCGCACCCGCCGTCAACCGCGGCCTCATCGACCTCATCGCCTCCCTCGACGGTACCCGCTTCTACTCCGCCAGCTCCAACCGCGTGAACCTCCACGACAGCGGCCCCTACAAATACCAGGAGCCCTCCGCGTACTTCACCACGCTCGCGCTCGGATTTGCCGTAGAGATTGGCCTTCCCTCGCCTCCCACGCTCGAATCCCTCGAAAGCTTCCTCCCCAAAGAAGACCAATGGCCCATCTCGGATGACTGGGCCTATCACGACTTTCACCAGGGCGGAAACGGCGATATGGCCGTCTTCATGAACGCGATGAACGAACAGCTCGGCCCACCGGCTTCACTGGCCGACTTCGACCGCAAAGCCCAGCTCCTCAACTACGTCGGCCATCGCGCCGTCTTCGAAGGCTTCAACGCACATCTCTGGAATCCCAACAGCGGACGTATGCTCTGGATGACCCAGCCCGCCTGGCCCTCGATGGAGTGGCAGATCTTCTCGCACGACTACGACACCCACGCCGCTTACTACGGCGTAAAGCTCGCCTCCGAGGCGATCCACATCCAGCTCAGCCTTCCCGACCACACCATCGCCGTCATCAACAACACAACCGCCGCGCTCCCGCACCTCACCGTCCACGCGCAGGTCTTCGATCTCTCCAACCATCCACTCTCCGAGACCACCATCCACCTCGAAACCGCACCCGCGAACGCCGCAACCAACCTCCAGCGCCTTGCACTCGGAGACGCCCTCGCGGACAACGGTGTCGCCTTCGTGAAGCTCACCCTCACCGACGCAAACAACAAGCTGCTCTCGCAGAACTTCTATTGGCTCGCCGCCCACGACTCCGACTTCCGCAAGCTCAACGACCTGCCGCCCGTCACGCTCCAGGCACACGCCACCACCGAGACGCGGGACACGCGTGACACGCAGGACATTCGGGATTTCGACGAGCACATCACGGTCACCTTGACGAACCCATCGCAGACCGTCGCCCTCACCACCAAGCTCACCCTGCTCGACGGCCCCAACGGCCAGCGCATCCTGCCCGCCTACTACAGCGACAACTACATCTCCCTCCTACCCGGCGAGCAACGCACCATCGAAATCACCTACCCCTCCTCACCCACGCACCCCCACCCCACCCTCGCCCTCCGCGGCTGGAACATCACCCCCGCCACAATCGAGGTCACGCCTTAACCGGCAAACCGGAAATCTGGCAAGCTGGAAAACTGCTAAAGGAACGCGCCCTAGACTCCTGTAATCAGTGAGATAGGGGCAGCGCCGCACGCAGAAAAGAGCAGGCCCACAGAGCGAGGCATCTATATGATTCCAGAGACTTTGCCCGCAAACATCCTGCAATCAATACTTTGAACAATATCACCATCTTCAAAGTCTTGATTCCAGATACTTAAGCAAAACAGGGGGAGGGGGTACCTCACCCCCGCAACGCACTCATCTCCGGCTCCGGCTCTCGGGTCTTCGGAAACTCAAACCGATAGCCCGCCCCACGCAGCGTCTTCAAATAGCGCGGCGTCTCCGGCGTCTCCTCGATCTTTTCGCGAATCCTGCCAACATAAACATCCACACTCCGCGGCGTCACAAACCGCGCATCCCCCCACACCGCATCCAGCAACTGATCGCGCGTGAACACCCGCGAGGGATGCCGTACCAGGTACTCCAGCAACCGGAACTCCGTCGCCGTGGTCGGCACCGGCTCCCCCTTCACCCGCAACTGCATCGCGCTGCGGTCAATCTCCACCTCGTCAAACTTGATCACCGGAGCGGCAGTCTCGCTCACCGGCTGCTCGAACCGCCGCAGCACCGCCTTGACCCGCGCCAGCAGCTCACGCATCCCGAACGGCTTGGTAATGTAGTCATCCGCGCCCAGCTCGAGCCCCCGCACGCGATCATTCTCTGACGCGCGCGCTGTCAGGAAGATGATGGGGACACTGCTCAGCGTCGGATGCCGCCGCAGCTTGCGGCACAGCTCCATTCCATCCCCACCTGGCACCATCACATCCAGCAGAAACAGCGACGGCCGCGCGCGCTCGGCATCTTCAACAATGGAGCCAATCGCGAAGTAAGGCCGGGCCGCGTACCCCGCGCGCTCCAACTGGTGACCCACCAGCCGGTTGATATCCGGATCGTCCTCCAGAACAAAAATTGTCTGGGTCTGGCTCACGTCCCCTCCATCGCGCAGAGCTCTTCTGCGCACACCACAAGTCTAGTTTCACCCCGCTTTCACATTGCGAACGCCCCGTAAATTCGCGCATCCGCAGGAACCCAGAACAGTTACTCCAACAGCCCACGCACGGCCGTCTCGAGCGCCGCCGTCCACTCCGCCGCAGTCGCCTCCGGCCCAAGCTTTACCGGCCCACCTACACGCACCTCCAGCTTCCCAGACCGCACCCATCGTCCACTCGCCTTCAACTCCCCGAGACCTCGCAAGGCGACCGGCAGCACAGGCACCTGCGACTCCTTCGCCAGCAACCCCGTGCCCTCCCGAAATCGCTGCAGCTTTCCCGTCTCACTGCGATGCCCCTCCGGAAATACCATCACCGAATACCCGCGATCCATCGCCTCACCCGCATGCGCAAAACTTCTTCGGAACCCGCGGAGCCTCGGCAGCGGAAAGACGTTATACAGCGCGGTAATCAGCCAGTATCCGATCGGCGCCAGCGCATTCACCACCGCATTTCCCTGCCCTCGTCCGCGCCGCAGATCCTGCAACAGCTCGCCCGACATCGCAATCGCCACGCGCCTGCGCACCCGCCCTGGCAGCCCATACAAAATCAGCGGCCCGTCATACGCCGTCACATGATTGCCGATGATCAGCATCGGACCGGGCGGAATGATCTGTGTCGTCAGCACAACTCTCGGCTTCGCCAGCAAACGAATCAGCGGCCGCGCAATCAACTCAAGAAACGCCACGCGCACGACCTGCATCGGCCACGCCCACGGCCAGCGCCAATACGACAACGCCCTTTCCCTCGGCACGCGCCTGGGTGCCCCATCTTTGCGCACGCTGACCGGGGTCCCCGGCGAGTTCACTCGCTGGGGTGGTTCATCCTGCGCCAGGGTGGGCTGGGCGTCGACGGTCGCCTCGCGAACTCCAGCATCTTGAGCCTCGCCCACCGATACCGTTTCTGCTACCGCAACTCCACCAACCATCCCGCGCAGCTCGCCGAGCGTCTTCGCCTGCGCAATCGCGTCATCGCTGATCTCCACACCCAACCGGCTCTCCATCAGCGACTGCAACTGCACACGCGCCAGGCTGTCGAGATGCAGATCCTCGCTCAACCGCACTTCATCACTCGTGTCCAGCGGCGTCTCGCCTGTTACCTCTGCAATCATCCCCAGCAGCATCTCCCGGGGCTTCGCAACCGCTCCCTGGCTGTGAATCGCCGCACACGCCCACGCCGCAACCTGCCGGCGAATCAGCTTGCCGGTCGACGTGTACGGGAGGACCGCGTCCGGCCATCGTACAAATCGCCGAATCTGCTGGTATTCCGCGAGTGACGCATTCGCGCGCTGCACCGCCCCGGTCAACTCCGCATCATCGCCGTTGAAAATCAGGGCCGCGACCGGCTCCTGCCCATTCGCTCCCTCACACGCGATAACTGCGACGGCCTTCACGCCCTGCTGCTTCAGCAACTCGGCCTCAAGATCCGCCGGATGCACATTCAACCCGGCCGCGGTGACGATCACATCTCCCTTGCGGCCTAGGAAGCGCAGCTCCCCGCTCTCTTCCTGCGCGGCAAGATCGCCTGTCGCGAGCCACTCTTCCTTCCGCGGTCTCATAGCTCCGCCTTGCCAAGTAGCGCCGGATACCATCGCGCCGCGCACCAGCACTTCGCCACCCTCGCCGATCTTCACCTCGCGCCCTGGCAGCGGTTTTCCCAATGTTCCGCGCCCAATCCTGAACGGATGATTCAAGGTCACCAGCGCCGCCGTCTCCGTCATCCCATAGCCCTGAATCACCGGCAGCCCCACCGCTCGCCAGAAGGACTCCAGCTCGTCTGGCAGCGTGGCTCCACCGCAGATCAGCGTCCAGAACCTCCAGCCCAATTTGCGATGCACACGCCGCAGCTTCCACCATCGCTTCCACGCCGGCAGCGCACTCACGCGCTCAATATCCATCGCCAGCGAAGCATCCTCATTCAGCAGGTGCGCACGTAACAGCGCGATCACACGCGGCACTGCAATCAGCACGTTAATCTTTTCGTGCCGAAGGGACTCCACCATTCGCGAGGGCTCAAGCTGCGACTCAAAGTGCAGCTCCGCTCCCAGCACTGGTGGAATCCACAAACCCATGAACTGCCCGAACACATGGCTGAGCGGAAGGGTATGCATAAACCGCAGAGGATGGAACAGCCCCTCATATCGTCGATACTTCTCAATTTCACTCTCAATCGGCTCCAGGCTCACCAGCACATTCCTGTGCGTGTGAACGATCCCCTTCGGTTCCGACGTTGTGCCTGACGTGAACACAATCTGAAACGGCGCATCCAGCGTCACCGCCGGATCAACTTCGAAGCACGCCTCTCTCGGCAACTCCGTCTGCAGCTCCTCAAGCACAACCTTCGTGCCTTCAAAATTCAACCCGTGCAGCAGCCCCGCACCGCCCACCACCAGCTTCGCTTGTGTATCTGCAATCACCCGCTTTACAAAGTCGCGCGCACTCGCCGCATCCAGCGGAACCACAATCACGCCGCGCAGCACGCACCCGAAGAACGCCGCAATCCACTCCGCCGAGCTCACGCCCCATAGAGCAACTCGTTGGCCCGGCGCAATGTCACGCTTGCGCAGCTCCGCCGCAAACCTACCCGCCAGATCCGCGATAGCACCATAGCTCGTGCGCAGGTGCCGCACGCCGCGATGCTCCACCACAGCGGTCTCGCGTCCACGCCGGCGCATGCCTTCCACTAAGCTCGCCAGGTGTTCGCGTCGCATTTCTCTTTGCCCGCTCCCTATTTCATCAGATGACAAATCATCGCGTCGCATACGCTTTGCACGCGACGAACGTCCTCGCTGTAGCATGTTCGCATCCCGCACGCCACCGGAGATACAGCATGGCCACTCTGACTGCCCCCGCTCCCGCCGCAGCTCTCACGCCGGACGAACTCCGTCGCATGAACGACTACTGGCACGCCGCCAACTATCTCTCCGGAGGAATGATCTTCCTCCGCGCCAATCCGCTGCTGCGCGAACCGCTCAAACCCGAGCACATCAAGAACCGCCTGCTCGGGCACTGGGGCTCAGATCCCGGCCAGTCCCTCATCTGGGTTCACCTCAACCGGCTCATCAAAAAATACGAGCTCGACATTATCTACATCGCCGGCCCTGGCCATGGAGCGCCGGCGACGCTCGCCAACAGCTATCTCGAAGGCCACTACTCCGAGATTTACCCCGACTGCAGCCAGGACGCCGAAGGCATGCTCACACTGTTTCAACGCTTCTCGTTTCCGGGAGCGCTGGGCAGCCACTGCACGCCTGAAACTCCCGGCTCTATTCACGAAGGCGGCGAGCTCGGCTACTCGCTCTCGCACGCGTTTGGCGCAGCGTTCGATAACCCTGACCTCATCGTCGCCTGCTGCATCGGCGATGGCGAATCCGAGACCGGACCGCTCGCCACCTCCTGGCACTCCAACAAGTTTCTCAACCCGATTCGCGACGGCGCCGTCCTTCCCATCCTTCACCTGAACGGCTACAAGATCGCGAACCCGACCATCCTCGCGCGCATCACGCACGAGGAGCTCGATGCTCTGATGCGCGGCTACGGCTACACGCCGTACTTCGTCGAAGGCGACGATCCGGAGCAGATGCATCAGCAGATGGCGTCTACGCTCGAGCATTGTATTAACGAGATTCGCTCGATCCAGCAGAACGCCCGCACGAACAATGACTCAACGCGCCCGCGCTGGCCCATGATCGTGCTGCGCTCGCCGAAGGGATGGACCGGGCCGAAGATGGTGCACGGCCATCACGTCGAAAACTTCTGGCGCGCGCACCAGGTGCCCGTCCCCGATGCAAAGACCAACAAGGAAGACCTGGCGCTGGTGGAATCATGGCTGCGCAGCTACAAGCCTGAAACTCTCTTTGATGAAAACGGCCGGCTCATTCCTGAACTGCAGGAGCTCGCGCCCGCAGGCGACCGCCGCATCACGGCGAACCCGCACGCGAACGGCGGGCTTCTGCGCAAGCCACTCGCGATGCCTGATTTCCGCGACTATGCCGTCGATCCAAACGGTCATGCGCAGCTTTACGTTTCGCCGACTGCAACGCTGGCCAACTTCCTGCGCGACATCATGAAGCGCAACATGACCAACTTCCGCGTCTTCGGCCCTGACGAGACCGCGTCCAACAAACTCGATGGCATCTATGCAGCCTCCGACAAAACATGGCTCGCCGACATCCTGCCCATCGACGCCGACGGCACCGACATCTCACACGACGGCCGCGTGATGGAGATGCTCTCCGAGCACACGCTCGAAGGCTGGTTCGAAGGCTACGTGCTCACCGGCCGGCACGGCTTCTTCTCCAGTTATGAAGCCTTCATTCACATCATCGACTCGATGTTCAATCAGCACGCCAAGTGGATTGAAAAATCCAAGAAGGAGCTTCGCTGGCGAGCGCCCATCTCGTCCATTAACCTGCTCATCACCTCGCTCGTATGGCGGCAGGACCACAACGGCTTCAGCCACCAGGACCCTGGGTTTCTTGACGTCGTGACCAACAAGAGTCCGGATGTTGTGCGCATCTACCTGCCGCCCGATGCGAACTGCCTGCTTTCCGTCGCCGACCACTGCCTGCGTTCGGTCGACTACTACAACGTCATCGTGGCGGACAAACAGCCGCACCTCGTCTTTCTCTCGATGCAAGAGGCCGTGCTGCACTGCACGAAAGGCATCGGCATCTGGGACTGGGCATCGACAGACAACGGCGAAGAACCCGATGCGGTGCTGGCCTGCGCCGGCGACATCGCCACCATGGAGGCGCTCGCTGCGGTCGCCATACTGAAAGAAAAGATCCCGCATCTCAAAATCCGCTTCGTCAACGTCGTCGATATCTTTCGGCTGATGCCAGACACCGAGCACCCGCACGGTCTCAGCGATCGTGACTTCGACTCGCTGTTCACCACGAACAAGCCGGTCATCTTCAACTTCCACAGCTACGCCTCGCTGATTCACAAGCTCACGTACCGCCGCAGAAATCACGACAACATCCATGTTCGCGGCTATAAGGAGAAAGGCAACATCAACACGCCGCTCGAGCTTGCGATCATCAATCAGATCGACCGATTCGACCTCGCCATCGACATCATCGATCGCGTGCCTGGCCTGCAGAACTCCGCCGCACACATCAAAGGGTGGCTCAAGGACCAGATCATCGAGTCCATCAACTACGCCCACACCGAAGGGATCGACCGCCCGGAGATAACGAATTGGACGTGGTCGGGGCCAAAGGAAGGCGCGGCGCAGCCTCCCGAACAGGAGTTCCAGAAAGGCTCGCATCCGCAGCAAGGCTGAGTACACAAGCCCACACACTCTGAAGCGAAGATCATGGCTGAAGCTCCCATCCTCGTACTGAACAGCGGCTCGTCGTCGCTTAAGTTCGGCCTCTACGCGCCGACCAAGAGCGATGAACAGCTTCTGCTCGAAGGCAGCGCAGACGGCATTGGTCGGAATTCGGGCTCTCTCCACATTCGCAACGCTGCAGGTGACGATCTCCTCCGCCGCGATCACATGCTCGAATCACAACCCGAAGCGCTCGCCGCGATCCTCTCTGCTCTGCGCGATCACGCGCAGGCCTCGCCGATTGCGGTAGGCCACCGCGTCGTGCATGGTGGCCCGCATCTTCGCGAGCACACGCGCATCACGCCCGCCGTCCTCTCCACACTCGAAGCCTCGGTACACTTCGCTCCGCTGCACATTCCGCAGTCGCTCACACTCATCAAACAGGTCCAACAAGCGCTGCCCGACACACCGCAGTTTGCCTGCTTCGACACAGCCTTCCACCGGACGCTGCCTGAGGTCGCTGCACATCTGCCGATCCCCACGCGCTTCTACCAGGCTGGCGTGATCCGCTACGGCTTTCACGGCCTGTCGTGCGAATCCGTCGTCGCCCGCCTCAATCCAATTCCGCAGCGCCTCATCATCGCGCACCTCGGCAACGGGTCCAGCATCACCGCCGTGCTCAATGGGAAATCAATCGATACCTCCATGGGCCTCACGCCAACCGGTGGCATTCCCATGGGCACGCGCTCGGGCGACCTCGACCCCGGCGTGCTGCTCTATCTTCTGCGCAAGGAAAATCTCTCGCCTGACGAACTCGAAGAGCTCCTCAATCACCGGTGTGGCCTCTTCGCCTTCTCCAACGGCGAGTCGGACATGCAGGCTCTCCTCGCGCGCGAAGCCTCGAACGACCGGGCTGCCGCGCTCGCCATCGACGCCTTCTGCACCGCCATCCGCAAGTACATCGGAGCCTACGCGGCGCTCCTCGGCGGCCTCGACCAGCTCGTCTTCACCGGCGGCATCGGCCAGCACAGCAGCGCCGTCCGTACCCGTATCTGCGCCGGCCTCAACTTCCTCGGCCTCAACCCCGCAAAAATTCTGGCCTTGCCCGCACAAGAGGAGCTCCAGATTGCCCGTCATACCCGTGTACTCCTCGGCTCCTGAACCCCGTCCAACGCATCGCAGACCCGCCGCACCGCAACAATTCCGCGGTATCGTGTTTATCTCACTAGCACGCGGGCTTCCTCCCCAGCCGCGGCAAGGAGCAGTCTGATGAAACGCACATTTCTTTCCACCGCGCTCGGCTTTATTTTGGCGGGCGCCCTCACCGGCACAGCGGCCTTCGCACAACAGGCGCAGCCTACGCTTCCGGAGAACCCTCCAAATGCCAATGCGCCGTTCCACCATGGCCATCACGCGCCCAACCCGCAGAAACAGGCGGAGCGCATCTCCAAACAGCTGAACCTCTCCGCGGACCAGACCGCGAAGCTCACCCCGATCTTCGCCGACCGCGATCAGAAGTTCCAGGCGCTCATGCAGGACCAGTCCCTCACCCCGCAGCAGCGTCATCAGCAGATGAAGGCCATCCACCAGAGCACGGAGCAGCAGCTCGCCACCGTCCTCACACCGGACCAGCTTCAGCAGTTCAAGTCGATGCGCCACGATCACCGCGGCCACGGCCCGCGCGGCCCCAACGGCAACAACAACCAGGCTCCGCCGCCGGCAGCTCCGAGCGGAATCTAACCCAGAAACCTGCACCGCACAGCGAGCCCTTGCACCCGGCAAGGGCTTTTCGCTTTTGCTCCCACCAAACCGCTCCGCCCTGCACCATTCCAGCCACTCGCATCCACATGCGCCATCCGTACACTAGCCGAATGGACAAGTTCGTCATCCGTGGCGGCAACCCGCTTCTCGGCACCCTCAAAGTCTCCGGCGCAAAGAACTCCGCCCTCCCCTGCATGGCCGCCGCCATCCTCACTGACGGCGAGGTCATCCTCGAAAACATTCCGCAGGTCCGCGACATCGAGACCGAGCGCAAGCTGCTCGCCTCCATGGGCGCCGAGGTCGAGCTCGGCTACGGCCGCGCGCAGCACCGCACGCGTATCAAGTGTGGCGTGCTCTCCGATCCCGTCGCCAAATACGAGATCGTCAAGACCATGCGCGCCAGTTCCCTCGTGCTCGGACCGCTCATCGCGCGCACCGGTATGGCGCGCGTGGCGATGCCCGGCGGCTGCGCTATCGGCGGCCGCCCCATCGACCTTCACATCAAGGGTCTCGAAGCCATGGGCGCGACCATCACCCAGGAGCACGGCTATCTGGAAGCCCGGACCGATCGCCTCAAAGGCGCACACATCGTCTTCGACAAGATCACCGTCACCGGTACCGAAGACCTCCTCATGGCCGCCACGCTCGCCGATGGCGAGACGCTGTTCGAAAACTGCGCGCGCGAGCCCGAGGTCACCGACCTCGCTGCACTGCTCAATGCCATGGGCGCAAGGATCGAAGGCGCCGGCAGCGGCACCATTCGCGTCAAAGGTGTCTCGAAGCTGCATGGCGCCAAACACCGCATCAACCCTGATCGCATCGAAGCCGGCACCTTCCTCATTGCCGCCGCCATCACCGGCGGCGACCTCAATGTCGACTGCTGCAATCCGCAGCATCTCGGCGCTGTTATCGGCAAGCTTGAAGAGTGCGGCGTCAAGCTCGAAGTCGGCAAGGACAACGTGCGCGTTCACTCCGGCGGTTCGCTCTCCGCCAACGACATGTCCACCGAGGAGTATCCCGGCTTCCCCACCGACATGCAGGCCCAGTACATGGCGCTCATGACCCAGGCCGAGGGCACTTCGGTGGTCACCGAAAACATCTTCGAAAACCGTTTCATGCACGTAGGTGAGCTCAACCGCATGGGCGCCAACATCACCATCAGCGGACGCTCCGCTACGGTACGCGGCAAATCGGCGCTGCAGTCGGCTGCCGTCATGTGCTCGGACCTCCGCGCCTCCGCCGCGCTGGTTCTCGCCGCGCTTGTCGCTGAAGGTGAAACCATCCTCGACCGCGTCTACCACATGGATCGAGGCTATGAACACATCGAGGAAAAACTCCGCGGTGTCGGCGCGCAGATCCGCCGCATGGGCGACGTGTTCGGCAAGAAATAAACTCGGAGCTGGAAGCTCAGAGCTGAAAGCCGATCGCGAACCCGATAACTGTCATGTACCCTGTCGCGATGACCTTCACCAAGCGTCTTCGCGACGGGGTCCGTACCGGCCAGATCACCTGCAGCGTGCGCATCTGGACTGCCCCGCGCGTCACCGTGGGTAAACGCTACCGCATGGAAGAGGGCGAGATCGAGATCGATTCAATCGAACCCATAGGACTGCCGGACATCACTCACAACCTGGCAGTTGCGTCCGGATTCCTTGGTGTCCTGGATCTCCTCAAGGTGGCGAAACACGGCAAAGGACAGAACATCTACCTCATCCGCTTCCACTACATCCCACCCAAGCCAACACGCCGCCGCTAACTGGCTCGAGGGCTGGACGCCAACCCCACACCAACGTGAACTCCGGCTGCAACCCCGGCCCCGGCTTGTACGCTCCTTCGGCGTCCACGGTAAGGTTCTTCGAGGACTCCGCACTGCCGCCGAACCAACGATCACGTCATAACGCTGACCCGCCACAAACGGCTCTGCCGCAACTTGCGGCAAGCTCCGGATCGTCGTCTCTACCGTAGGGGAGACCATCGCCAATGCCACCCGCAACGGGCGAAACCCTGCCGGCGCCTGATCAATCACCAGCAGGTCCCCCTCGTGCGTGGCCTGCTATCGCTGCTCAAGTACAACCTCCACTTCCAAGTCCCCGCCGTCGCCAGCAGCGGCGTCTGCACATCCTCCTCAAGCAGGTACGACATGCGGTCCCGCTCATACTGCGGCGCCTCAAACGTCTTCAGCTTCCGTTCCGCGCCATCTGGTTCGATAAGCGACAGGGTCAGTGTGCCGTTGACGGCAGCACCGGTATCGTTCAACAGGTACACATCAAACGTCGCCTTCTCGCCCGTCGTAAGCACTAACTTTCGCTGTTTCGCGACCGGACGCACCGGGCGCAGGCTCTCCGTCAGTACCCTCGGGTCTGCCTTGTAATCGCGCCAGTTGTCGACCAACCCGGAGTCGGTCCTGCACATACAGCACATCCTCTTTGCCCAGGTGGCGGTGAAAGTTCAGCGTGTTCAGGTTGAATCCCTTCGCAACGCGAACCTCCTTCTCGGCCAGTTCCGGCGTTGGAAACAGTCCATTCAGCGCCCAGTAGCCCCACGAGATGGACGTATAGATTCGAATTCGTCGCCGTTCAATCGAAACAGCGCCTTGGTGCCGATGCCCTCAGCCGCAATCCATCGAAACCCGCAGTCCACCTCCCGCAAGGCTAAACTCTTTCCGCTTCCAGTCAGCCACTCGGCCTCCAGCCGGTACACATGCGGTGTCGCCAAATCCCAAAGCTCAGCCTCCGGAGCCGTCAGCGTAGCCTTCACCTCATTCGTCTTCTCGCTACCAGTCGATGCGCTCACCATTGTCCTGGCAAGTACCGCTCCGTCGCGCGTATCCACGACAGAGAACCGCACCGTTCCGCGCGACAAGGCCGCACCTGCACTCTCCAGCACGGCATGCGCCGTAATCTGGTTGGGCACAGCCGCGTTCAGCGCCCACAGGTCGGTAAAGCGGACATCCTCATGCGCGCTTAACACCATGCCACGATCAACTCCGCCAAACCCGTGGCTTTTCTGGAACTCGATTCCGCCCCAGCTCATCCGGACATTGTCCACCCAATCTAGTCGTCCGCCCGGATTCGTGATGCGGATCGCCAAGTGGTTCCGTTCTCCCGGTCGAATTGCCTTGGTCAGGTCGCACTCAAACGGCAGCTCTTCCATGATGGAGTAGCCGACCAGTTGCTCGTTCAGGTAAACCTCGGCACCCTTGCCCCACGAACGTGCAACAGCACACGTTTCCCGGCAAAGCGGCGCGGCACCTCAAGCTCGCGCCACCACCAGGACACGCCGTAGTAGGCTCCGTTCTTCACCTCCTCGTCTGTCGCCTCGAACTTGTACTCATCCTTGTATGGCCGAAATCCCTGCAAGCCCCAGAAGAACTGCTCAACCTTCGCGGGTAGCGCCACGGAAATGCCTTGCGACGAGCCGAGAACACTCCATCCACCGGTTGGCGCGTTTACCGGGACCTTCTCCAGCACGACATCCTCTGGCAGGTAGATCGTGTCGTCCCTCCAAGTCGCCGCACGGTCCTGCCACATCCGCCAGCCTTTATCCGGCACCACGATCTCGTCGCGGCTGAACCGCACGCTCCTCGCCTCGGGCGTCAGGATCCTCTCTCGTTCCTTCTCCTGCCGCTGCAAAAGCGGCGTTGGTCCCAACGCCACAGCTGCAGACCAGTCCTACCTAGAAATGATCGTGGATCCATTCCCAACAAGCTCCGTACATATTCACTTGCGCCTTCCATCCCTGATTGCGGTTTACTCCGTACCAAGTACCGGAACCCATACGTCTTCATGCGGATCTCCTAGCATGAGGTGGGATTCGCCGCCGGAACGGAGAAGTATTCGAAAGCTGATGAACTGTCCAACGGAAACGAACTATTGGGTTACCTTCGAGGGCTCTCCGATCACATCTGGCCCCAGCTCAACAAGCGTGCGTGCGAGCTGCTCCGCGACGATGCGCCCAAATAATTTCTGTCCATCCGGATTTAAGTGGGTCCGATCAAGAGCCGCTTCGCTGGCGGTCTGGCGCTCCTTTGCCTGACCCACGGCGTCGAACTTGTCTGCCTCTTCCTGCCCCATGCGATTGAGCATTGAGGTGGAGATCGAGTTCAGGTCAATGACGGTAATCCAGTCCTTTACACCGACTTCACGTGTGGCTCTCGCATAGTCGTTAAGATCTTCTACCACCCTGCCGTCTTTGAACGTCCTCCGGGAAAGTGACGTTACCAAAACAGGAACCGCACCCATGGCCTCCACGTCGGAGATATACCGCTGCAAGTATTGCTTGAAAGAGCCTGCGGCGTCCGTATGGCGCGCAGCATCGGGCTTCTCGTCGTTGTGGCCGAACTGAATAAGATAGTAGTCGCCCTTCTCCGCCAGCGCCTTCTTCCAGGCGCCCTCGTCGATGAAGCTCTTCGAGCTACGTCCGTTCAGCGCTAAATCCACGCAGGTCACGTTGGGAGTCATCACAGAGCAAAAACCCGGTCCCCATCCACCTCCGGTCGCGACGGTGGAGTCGCCTACGAGCACAATCTTCACCGGTGCTCCGTTAATTACCTGCATGGCACGCACGCCGGCAGGCGGCAACGTAGCAGCCTGCGGCAAGACGTATTTCTTGAGCTCCGGCACGACATTGCCAAGATCGACCGCAACTATACGGCCGAAAATGTAGCTTCCCTTCCAGTTGAGATGAGTCTCATCGAAAATCGTCTTGCCATCAGGATCCTTCTTGGTGATTGAGACCGAATCGCTCTCTGCACGCCCCGCTTTCTCGAGGTAGGCAAGACTCTCGTTGTGCAGTTCGATCAGCGGCACGTGCATCTGCTCTGCGACTGACCTCATCGCGGTCGCGTACTCGACGAGGTTGGAATGAATCTTGCCGTCATCGTGCCAATAACGGCGTACGAGCGGAGTGCAGAGCACGGGTGTGATCCCGGCCGCGCGCGCCTCCGCAATGAAGCGTCTCAAATTCACAATGTAGTCGGGCAGAGGCGTCTGGCGCGGCAGCGGATTTGCGGGATCCACCATATCGTTATGGCCGAATTGAATCACCATATAGTCGGGCTGCGTGGCTAGTGCCCGCTCCCACAGGCCTAGCTCGCGGTAGGTGTGAGTACTTGCGCCTCCGCGTGACATATTGACGCAGTCTACCTGCGCTGTGAAATTGGCGCAGAACCCGCGACCGTATCCGGCATTGTCGGTCTGTGTTGAATCGCCGATGAGATCAATGCGAACAGTCGTTCCCGGCTTGCGCACCGCGGCCATTCCCGGATCGAAAACGCGTTGCGCGCGCGCGTGGTTCCCAGTGCCACAAGCAGCGACAAGAGCTGTGAGACAAAGGAAAGATTTAATTGAAATGTTCATGCGAGCTCCTGATCAATTGTTTTCTCGAGGCGCTGAAGACGGCTCCGAACTAGCGCCGATGAGCGCCTTCATGCGCCGATATCCCTGGCGGAATGGTGCTTACGCCATGCGAGCTAGGGCTTACTCAGCGGAAGCTTTGGGAGGTTGAGGGCGGAGGCGTCGGGAATGAGACGGCCAACGGAAGAAAGATACTGGTCTAGGCTCAGACCAGGCACGTCCTTCAAGCCAGCCAGAACGCATGCTGCCGCGAGAAACGATCCTGGTGTATTCATATGCACAGTCTCGTGGTCGTGGAAGAGACCGGCAGTCTTGTCCTGACCAAACTTCTCAAACTGGATCGCCATAATCGCACTCACATCTACAAAGGCTACTTTCTCTTCGCTCGCTACTGTGCGATCCCATGCGCGGTACTCGCTGACGCCGACCTCAATATGACCATCTTTCCAAACGTTGCGCGGCGTTAGCGACAGGACGATAGGCGTTGCACCCTTAGCGATTGTGTCCCGCACGTATTTCCTGATGTACCACCCATAAGTGTGCACGATCTCGTGTTTGTGTGTGACGAGATTGTCGATCTCCTGGGTCTCGGGACCGGTGCCAGGCAACGTACCTCGAGCCCTGGAATCGTCGTTTACCGGGAACACATCATTCTGCCCGAGTTGAATTAGAACGATGTCACCTGCCTTGATGGATTGAAGGGCAGTATCCCAAAAACCTTCAGTTTGGAAGGTGCGGCTGGAGCGACCTCCGCGGGCTACATCGACGACATTGATGCGGCTCGCGTCGAAGAAAGCCGGAAAAAGCACTCCCCATCCCTGCACACCAGAGAACCCTTCATGCAGGCGGTCCACACTTTGATCTGCGGTCGAATCACCCACGATAAATAAGCTAGGCAGGGAGCTGATGTTCGGCGTGCGCGAGATGGTCTTGCCATCCGTAGCCGGCGCGGATGTTTGCGCAGTCAGTTGAAAGTGGCTGCCTCCACTTAACAGGAGAGCAACGCAAAGCGGACTGAGAAATCGCTGGAAATCCATAGTGGAATGCTCCCTGATCAACGCGCGAGTTGGCGAAGACGTTCGACTTGCGCCATAGGATCCCAGTGATCGTTGCCCGCAAGCAGTCCTCCCGGCGTAAGACGGGCGCGTTCAGCTGGAGTCAACAGCGGACTGACCACGTCGCGGCGTCCCTCGTTAGCCCCTTGGCCGTGTGAGTCGTACTCGCTGTAGTTCGCCGTCTTCAATCGGCCGTCCCAATCAGACCAACCTTCGGGCGCAATCTCTTCGCGCATGTCCGTATCGAAATACGTCACTGTTGCATAATCTCGCCACGGGCGTCCCAGCAATACTCTGTTTCCATCGTCGGTCCCCGTAATGCTGCAGTGCAGCATGTAATAACCGGAATTCTCTTCTGGGAAATGTTTGCTTTGGGCCGTGATCATGACGGTCGGGTGCTGGCGCGAGTTTAGCTCGCAGTGGTCGAATACTGCCTTTGCGTCGCCAAAGATGTAGTCGACATTTCCTTCGATGAAGCAATCGTTGAACAGCTGACGTGAAGCATCGCATGGCTCAGTAGACGTGTTACCTCTACAGGTCAGGCTCGCGGCATAGAGCGTGTCCTGCCCACTGATCAATCGAACGCGATCAACCACTGCCCGATCGGAACTAAGTTGAAGCGCGACTGCCTGTGATGCATCGTCAGGATTGGGATGATCGTCCCACCAGGTATTCCGAATGGTCAGGTTCTCGGCCTCAAAGCCGTCGGATGTGACCGTCACGGTGCCGGACTTGAAAGTGCTCCCAGTATTCTTGGCTGAATCACCCCATGTGATCACCGTATCGCCGGGGTCTCGACCGGTGCCTATCAGGGAAATGTTCGCTTGCACAATAGCCAGCTTCTCTTTGTAGACACCTGGCGCGATCAGAATGTTCAGGCCATTGTCCGCTGCGCTATCAATGGCCTGTTGAATCGTTCTGAACTCTGCGCCGGCCGTGGCGCCCACGTGAACCGTTCGCCGCGTTGGAACTGTCGTTGCAGCCACGGACCCAGTGCTAAGAGCACTCACTGGGGCCAAAACCTTTGGAGTTCGTTCACGTGTCTGCGAGTGAGAATGCGTTATTCCCGCGACACAAAAAAGGAAGGAACTCCAGACAATCGGATTGCGAATCACAAGCTCTGCTCCAGTGCGAGAACCAAAAAAAATAGGCGGAAAAGGAGGAGGGTGCAACTTGGGCTGTGCCCTCCCGGCATGTACTCAGAACTCGATCTTGCCGACGATCTGCCAGTCACGTGACGAATTGACCTGGCTGGAGACCGTGCCAAAGTTGGCATTGCCGACGGTAGTGTTAATGCCGCCAAAGATAACGTTGTTGAAGAGGTTGGTAACATCGGCCTGGAACAGTGCCTTGACTTCCTCGTGTATCGGGAAAGAGCGGCGGATGCTAAGGTCGACGTCCTTGTTGTTGGGCCCGTACAGGTTGTAGGGTGCAATGCGCGGCGCGTTTCCAATGGTGTAGGGGTTGCCTGCCGTATAGCCCGCATCGGGAACGGTAAACGCATTCTTGTCTACGAAGGCGACGCTGGTGTTGGATGCCGTAATGCCATGTCCCCAGTTGCCGTTGATGCGCGGCGTGCCGCTGTAGCCCGCAGCGAGGTTCGGCATGCAGGTGCCCTGACCCGGGGCCCTGCAGCCTGTCGCGACGATCGCCAGCGGGTTGCCGCTGGAGTAGGTAACAATGCCGGAGAGGTTCCAATCACGAATAGCCCAGCTTACGGGGCGGCTGCCACCGCTGAGTGCTCCCTTACCGAACGGAAGATGATAGACAAAGGTTGCATTGAGGTTCTGCGGTTGGTTCGACTGGCTGACCGTGCGCTCGACACGTTGGCTGAGATAGCCAGAGCGGAAGGTGCCTCCGTTATCGATGCTCTTGGAGAACGTGTAATTGATCGTGCCGGTAAGACCCCGCCACACTGCCAGCTTTGCCTGCACTTCGAAGGCATTGAAGTTGGAGTTGGCCACATCGCCAAAGGCATCGGAGACGCCGGAGTACTGTGGGAAGGGCAGCAGCATCTGCGCGATGGTGCCGTTGAACGATGAGTACGGTAGAGCCAGCCCGGGGATGACTTTCTGCGCGTTGGCGATGTTCGTTGGGGTCGCTGTGTTGGACAGCTGCGAGCCCAGCGCGAGGTACTGGAGTGGGAGCCCGTTGGCATAGTAGCCGCGGGCGTTGTTATTCGTCGTGCTGAGGAAGTGTCCCTGGCTGCCGACATAAGCCAGCGAGACGGTCAATGGGTTAAAGATGGCGCGTTGGACGCTGAAGTTCCAGTTTTCGAACTCCGGTGCGCGGCTTCCGAGGAAGGGATCGTAGTAGGTTTGGCTCGCAGCGGGGGCCTTGCTGAGAGTCGTGTAGAACGTGCCCAGGGTCGGATCAAAGTCCGGCGCAGGTGTGTAAGCAGGCAGCGAAGCGTTGCTAAGACCGAGGCTGCCGTACGCGGCGCTGTTGTTTAGGTAGAACGCAGGAAAGCCGCTGACTGTGCTTACGAAGCTGGGTGTGGCCGCGTAGCCCAGAAGCGCAGGTCCCGCGAGCGAGCCGCCCGTGCCGCCGCCGTGAGAGTACATGATGCCCCAAGCCGCATGCAGAACCGTTTTCGGATTCAGCTGATACGAAGCCCCCAGACGCGGGCCGACATTCCACTTATATGTCTGTGCGGGGCTTTTGCATTGGCAGCTGTCCGCGCCGAAGCCGCCAAAGACCAGCGCACCGTTGTTGCCCGTCAGCGGATTCCTCAGTCCCGGGTTCATGAACGACATAACGTTATTCGTTTCCTGAAACGGCGGAAAGTGATCATAGCGCAGGCCCAGATTCAGGGTCAGATTGGGGAATGGCTTGTAGTTGTCCTGGATGTAGGGAGAGAAGGGACGATAGCGCAAACCGGTGATGTTGTGCGCATACTGCGTGAGGCTGCCGCTGGACACCGCGCCAACCATGAAGCTGGCAAAAGCATCGCCCGTGTTCGTGGTCAGCGCCGTGGAGTTCGCCGTGTACTGTCCGGTCTGTCCCTGCGCGTAGCTGATGCTGATGGGCGAAGAGCCGCCCGTCGAGTGAATGTAATTGGCCTGCAGCCATTGGATCTGGGCACCGAAGGTGAAGGAGTGTTTGCCGTGCGTCCACTGGAGGTTATCGACCAGCGTATAAGTGTTGTAGTCCTGCACGTAAGAGCCGGTCGTGTTCCAGGAGGTGTAAGGAGTGTTGCTGCTGAACGCGGTCTTGGGAAAGGATGACGCTCCTTCTCCTGCCGGCAGGCCAGTGATGCCGAAGTCCGATGCCTGCCAGCCCGGCTGATCCAACTGCGGGTCGAAGGCCGGAGCATAATAGCGGGCATAACCGTACTTTAACTGGTTGAGGAGATTGCTCCGGAACGTATAGATGTGCTCGAGCGCAATGGTCTTGGTCTTCGGGGCGTATTCAAAAGCGCCGTTGTAAGGAAGAGGAAGAACGGCGTAGGTGACTGTTGGAGTGGCTTGGCGCCCCATGGCGTACATGACGGTGGCGTGCTGCTTGGAGTTGATTGTCCAGTCAATACGGTCGGCTGTGGTCCAGTTGTAGAGCGAAGTGGAATTGCCGCCAAGATAGTTATTCGTAAGGGCGTTGTTCGTCGGAGCCGGGAGCGTTGCGATCCACTTCTGCGCGATGGGCGAGATCATGTTGGTGGGGATAACGTTGGGCGTCGTGCCGCCGTTGCCCATGAATTGGCTCCGCGTGTAGCAGGTGCTGCTGCCGCAGGAATATGTCGACGTGGTCGTCGGATCGTAAATGGGCTGCGCCGCCCCCGTGAAGTTGCCGCTTCGCTCAGCCATCGTAGGGATCGTAACGTACCCCGGATTCGGGGTCTGGCTATAGCGATATTCGCTGTAGGAGCCGAAGAGGAACAGCTTGTTCTTGAGGACCGGCCCGCCGATGGTCATACCGTATTCGTTCTGGTTTTCGACAGGTTTGGTGGCTTTGCCCGTTGCGGGGTTAATAGCGGCTTTGGAAAAGAAGTTCCACGTATCAAGCGCCGAGTTGCGCCAGAATTCAAAGAGCGTGCCATGGATATTGTTGGTGCCGCCCTTGATCACGTAGTTCTCGATGCCCTGCCCTTGCAGATCGGCGGAGTAGCCGGAGGTCTGGACCTGGAACTGCTCGACAGCGTCGAAAGGGATGGAGGTCCAGACGGTGCGTGGGTCGCCTTGGTCGGCGGCGTAGCTGAGCGCAATGCCGTCAACGTAAATTTCGGCGGTCTCTCCACGCGTTCCGCCACCGTCGAAGATGCCCGAGTTGAAGCCAGTGTTGCCGTTCGTGAGGTTGCTCTGCACCCCAGGGGTGAGGTAAGCAAATTGTGTTGCCATGCGCTGATTGCCGTTCATCAGGATCGGCAGCGCGCTGTACGTCTGTTGGTCCATCGTCGAGCCGAGCGTGGCATCTTCCGTGTCGAGGGCTGGCGGTTCGGCAGTGACGACGACTGCCTCGGCCTGCGCTCCAAGCTTCAGCTGAGCGTTCACGGAACGCGACTGTAGTGCGTCAACCGCCAGGTTTTCCTGAGTGAACGATTCGAACCCGGGACTGGTGACCTTGAGGTTGTACGTGCCCGCATTCAAAGGCGTGATGACGTAGTATCCGGCACTCGTGGTAGCCACGGAAACTGAGCTATTGGTGCTTACATTCGTAGCGGTCACCGTCGCGCCAGCGATCACGGCTCCCGTGGGGTCCGTAACGGTGCCCCTGATTGAACCGCCGCCCAATTGCGCGAAGCCGGCAGACGCTCCTGCGGCGAAGGAAAGGCCCACCAACACAACGAGCATTGTCCATCGCTGCCAAATCGCACGATACCCTTTGCTGAATCGATAACCTTCCTGATTCTTCATGTCCTCTCTCCATTTCTGTTCGGACGAACCACGCGGCCTCAATGCTGAACCTTGCCAATCACGGTCGACGGCATCACAAGCCGCTCCTCGCAAACTCATTTGGCAAGGTTCAGGTTCGACCACCATCCAACGGAGCATTGACAGTAGTTGTGAAGGTAAACAACGGCACTTTACCGATCGGCTTCCATGAACTAACTGTATTTTCAGTCGTTTGCAGTTGGCCGGCGGAAGGTACAGTACCCCCCGTGCCGCAGTCTGGCTGGACCGGGTCACAGCAATAGCTATTGCAAACAGGTGTTAAAATTGCCTACGAGGTCTTCAGGACATGCCTAGTTTTCCGGATCCGGTTGCATCAGCCGAGATGCGGCCGAGTCCGGATCTTGTACGTTCGGAACTGACAAGATTGCTCAAGGGCGATCAGTTTAAGAACAGCAAGCGCTGCCAAAACCTGCTGGCCTATCTCGTTGAGGAGACGCTCGAAGACCGGACTGATCTACTTAAGGAGCGGCTTATCGGGATTCACGTCTTCGGTAGGCAACCGAACTACGATACCGCCGAAGACCCCGTCGTCCGGAATGCAGCGATTGAAGTCCGCAAGCGCCTGGCTCAGTTCTATGTCGACTCGGATCCGGGTGCAGTCTTGCGTATACATCTGCACGCGGGGAAGTACGTCCCCGAGTTCCGTTACATCGAGACAGCGACTCCGCACGTCGAATTGCAGCCACCATCGCCGATGGCAGTATTGTCCGAGGAAAGACAGCCTGTCGAACCGGCTACGCCTTCCGCGTTTCTGAGTCGACGCCGCACGACCGTGCTTACATTCCTATCAGTCATTCTCATAATTACCGCATTCCTGGTGATGCATCATTTTCAACCGTCTCGGCCATTTGGGCGCAGCGCTTCGAATCTTCGGCCTGCGGATGCACCAGCGGGTGGTTCGTCGTCAGGTTCCGTCGCCGCCGCCGGTGACGCAGTCCGCATCCTTGTGGGCAGTGATCAGTCCGGTAGCTATGTCGACCGTTTCGGTAATCACTGGTCGTCCGATCAATACTTCACAGGCGGTCAGGCTGTAGCGGGAGTCACGAATTTCTTCTTTCCTCCGGCCGATCCTGTCCTATATCGGACCATGCGTCAGGGCTCATTCGACTATGACATTCCGCTCAAAAAAGACGCTGACTACGAAATGCGGCTGTACTTTGCCGAGCGCCAATATCGATACGGGAACAGGGTTGCCGGAGACGGGGAAAACCTTCGTACGTTTCAAGTACGTGCGAACGGTCATGTAATTCTGGATCACTTCGACATAATCGAAGATTCCGGATTTGCTGCCACTACTGTGCGAGCATTCAAGAACATCGCAGCCGCGCAAGATGGGAAACTGCATTTACAGTTTGTCGCTGAGCGCGATCAACCGTTGTTGGCTGCAATCGAGCTGTTGCCAATGGTGGCAGGTTCCATTCCGCCCATCCGGATCCACATGTCTCCGTCCGAATACACCGATCAAAACGGCAGGACTTGGAGTTCGGACAATTTCTATATAGGTGGACAGCTGTTCGATTCCGGAGCCGGTGTGAGCGAAACCCAAGATCCAGATTTGTTTAGTGTCGCGAGATTTGGCAACTTCTCTTACGCGATACCGGTGCCTCCCGGG
Source organism: Acidobacteriaceae bacterium (assembly GCA_035651235.1). Lineage (GTDB taxonomy): Bacteria > Acidobacteriota > Terriglobia > Terriglobales > Acidobacteriaceae > Granulicella. The sequence goes on along the minus strand of DASRGC010000066.1, from coordinate 600 downwards.
AGCTACGCGCTCACTCTGTATTTCGCGGAGACGTGGTTTCATGATCCTGGTCGAAGAGTATTCGATGTCACCTGCAATGGTTCTACGCTCATTAGCGGTTTGGACATCGTCAAACAGGCTGGGTTCGGGCGTGTCTACAAAAAGACCTTCCATGGTCTACAGCCAAACGGGCAGGGAAAGTTGTTGATCTCATTCTCGCCAAGCATTGACTACGCCAGCATTCGCGCCTTGGAAGTGACCGCTGAATGAACAATCTGGAATTCTGCACCGCAGCGTACCAAGCGAACTCATTTGCCCGCTAAGCGCCCGTTGACGATCGCTTCTGCCGGTAGCGGAAGGATGCGAATCCTGACGACAAATTGGCTTGCGTTTTCACCAGCGATTCCGACTCTCGCATGAGGATGGCAAGGCAAAGCTCTTTCCGAGAATCGGTTCATAGATGAGCGCATTGGCGATTATGCACAAATCCAGATGCATTCCAGGCGAAATCCGCGTTCAGGGGGTTACGCCGGGCATCAGTTCACAGGAACCCTCCCTGCTTATCACGCGTATTCGTCACAGGGAGCCGTGAAAAATGTACTGGAGTGTAACGAAGTACCT
>DASRGC010000065.1:0-44801 GCA_035651235.1 Acidobacteriaceae bacterium | reverse complement strand
CCTAGCTCCTCTGATTATGGCAATGACAACGTACTGGTTTCATCCCCCGCCTTGTTGGCCGCGAACAAGGGAGCTCCTGTAAAGGTCGCCTACAATCCGGGTCCATCGGGGAATAATCCTTTTTCGAAGACCATCATTGCTGGACCTAAATATTGGTCTGCGGACCTTTCTCTCTTCAAGGTATTCCCAATTACTGAGACGGTGAATTTCAGAATCAATCTGGATGCATTCAACGTCTTCAATGTGCAGGGAGACCCCAACCCGAATACAACGGACGGTACGGAATTGGTTCAACCCGGAGGTGTGGGCGCTACTTCTAAGAACACACCTCGTCAACTGCAGCTTACGGCACGGCTGACGTTCTAACATCCCGTAAGCGCCATAATCCCGAGACTGGCATCTTTGGGGAGAACCGAACCGTCTGACGACCGCTGCGCATCTGCGTGCAAGGTTTTCGCGCTCTCTGGGTGAGAAAGCCTTCACTTATAGCGGCGACTCTCGGGTGTCGTCTTAAGTATCACGATGCCATATCTCTCTTTGCTTTCCGTCGCGCTGCAAAAGGAAGGACATGACAAAACACAGATTCCGCAAAGATTTCGCGGCTCTGCTGGGCTTTCTCATCTGTACGGCTGTGGCGATCGGTCATGCGGAGACTCCGCCCGCATCCATCTCCTCGCAAAAGGATGAGCCTGTATCACTTCAATTCTTCGGGTCGCCAGATGCGGAGCTCTTCACAAAGGAACTCGACGCATCGTTCCAAGGTGTGCTCCAAAAAAACCTTGTGGCGACTGCCGGGAACAACTTCCCGGTAGGGTTCGTGAACGCATCGCTTCCCGGATTCCCGTGGGCGGGCACAATGTGGTCGCGCGATGGTGGCACGTTCATGCGCGAGCTCGTAATGCGTGGCTACTACCAGCATGCGGCGCTCGTGGCCGAGTGCCTGATGAAGCTGGTCGAAAAGAACCCGAGTGGGTTCTATGCCTTCCCCAGATATTTCAAGGGCTCGCAGCCGGGATCAGGCTCTGAACTGGATGGTACGGCGTCGATTGTCATCGGGATGGTGTTGCTTTGGCAGCGGCTGCCGGATTCGGACCCGACGAGAAAAGATATTCAGCAGTTCCTGTTCGGGGCAGCTTCGCCGCTCAATGGCATTGAATCTCAATTACAGACGAAGCCGCTGGTGGCCGGCAGCGGCGAGTTTGGCTGCGGGTGGGGCGTCGAAGGGTTGTGTTACAACGTGGTGCAAAACAACCTCGTGCGGCTCGCGTTGCTGGCGTCTGCCGATATGGCAGACGAGTCTGGAGAGAATGCGCGCTCGAAGCGATATCGGGATGTGGCAGCTCGAATCGGCAACGCAATGGAGAAGTATCTGGTGAGTAAGGATGGTGCATGGATATGGTGCATCGACGTGAAATCGATGAAGCCCGATCCGCGGGTCTTGAACGGCATGGGGAACAAAGGCATCGGCTCGATCAACGGCGTCGCTTCCATGTCCGCCGATGTGCTCGGCTTCCAACCACTGGTGTCGACATGGAGGTCCGGCGCCGAACATAGCGAGAAAACACTCCAGCAGCTTTACGACACGCCCTTGCGGAAAACAGAGTTTGAGCGCTATGGGATCTGGACGCAGTTCGACCTGGTTGCCAATGGATATCTTTCCAGCCCGTCCTACGGACAAGGATATGCAATCCAGGACATGCTTCTCTTCGATAATATGACGATGGCCGGCAAGGCGCTCTCCTGGCTCGTGAATGCCACGTATAAACCCGTGCCGGAATACAAGCTGCATCGTGATTCTCCTTTTTACTTTTACGAGCGGACTTATTCACCGGATGCGGTCGGCAAGGTGAAACTTGATGAAGGCTGCGGTGCGTTGAATCTCGTTAATGTTTCGGAGCCCTTGAAGATTTCGCGCATGATGCTTGGCGCGGATGATTCTTCACTGGGAACCGTTCGAGTGATTCCGCGAATTCCTGATAGCTGGCATGGAGTGGAAGCACGCGATTGGCCCATTCGCTCGCGATCCGGCGTCGTGAGAGCAGACATCCTCTTTGAGCGGAAAGGGAAGGGCGGTGAATTCACGCTGAAGTTGGCACGTGGCGAAGAGGTGGACAAACTGGAAGTTCGGATGCCAAGTCAACGCGGATTCGTCTGGCGTGCAAAAACGCATGTTCGATCTGCACATTTTGAGACTCATTGAATCGCAATATCGTTAACAGACCACGTTGAAACTTCAGAACGGAAGACGCAAATATGAAGAGGCGTACGTTTATTGTGCAGTCGGGAGCCGGGCTGGCGGCCGTGGCGGTGCCCGGATTGGGGCAGACTTCGGCAGGCGGTGTGAAGCGGAAGAGAGAGGATGACGCGGTTGTATCGCACGACAGTAAGCAACCAATCGTTCATCCCGGCATTTTGCAGACGCGTTCGGATCTCGAATTTATGAAGGCCAAAATCAAAGCCAGAGAGGAGCCATGGACGTCTTCCTGGAATGTGTGGCTTACGAGCCCTCTGGCGTCGCTAGACTTTAAGCCAAAGCCGTTTGTACATGTCATCCGCGGTGCGTACGCGGCTGGTGAGCACGGAGGCGTCGAACTCTCAGAGAGCGCGAATGCGGCAAACAACCATGTGATGCAGTGGTATGTAACTGGAAACGAGCAGCATGCGCGCAAGGCAATTGAGATATTCGATGCGTGGTCGGGCACATTGGCCGACTTCTTCGAGAACGACGCGATGCTGCTGGCGGGATGGACTGGTGGCGAGTTCTGCAATGCGGCGGAAGTATTGCGATCAACATATCCGGGATGGAGTGCACAGTCCCAGGAGCAGTTCAAACGCATGCTGCTGACGGTCTATGTGCCGCTGCTGCGAATGTTCTATCCCGAGGCGAACGGCAATTGGGACGCGGCGATCATGTGGACGTTGCTGTCAATTGGAGTTTTCTGCGAGGACCGCGAGTTGATGCACCTGGTCTATAAGCACTATCGAATCGGCTTGGGGAATAGCGGTATCACGCGTTACATCTATCCGAGCGGACAGTGCGAGGAGTCGTGCAGAGACCAGGGTCACACACAACTCGGGCTATCTTACTTTGTAAATACGTGCGTCGTGGCGTGGAACCAGGGCGTGGACCTTTTCGCCGAAGCCGACAACCGGCTGGCGCTGGGGATGGAATATACGGCGCGCTACATGCTGGGCGAGGATGTGCCGGCTTATGGGAAGCTCAGTGAGCAGACGCGCGGAAGATTTGGCGATCTCTACAGTCCCGTTTTGCAGCACTATCGCTATGACAAGCATATAGCGATGCCTTACACCGAGAGGGCGGCTGAGAAGGTGCCGCGTCCGCACACTGTAGCGACGATGTTTCGAGGTAGTAGCGGCAAAGTTCCTGTGGACCTGAAACCTGCGCCGGAGCCTTCAAAGATAGCGACAACGGCAGGAGCGCAGGCACAGCCAGCAGGATCGGATACAACGGCGGACATCACCCTCTCGCCAGGTCATTCGCTCCAGGACGCGCTGGATGATCTGAAAGCAAAAGGCGGCGGCACGTTAAAGCTGGCGGCAGGGCTATATATTCTGCCGACAACGCTGAAGCTACCAAGCGGAGTAACTATCGTTGGGACCGGGCTGGACTGCGAGCTATTGCTGGATCCAGTGAAGGGAGCGGGCGAAGCAGCGCTTATCAATGCCGAGCCAGATATGCACGACGTGGTGTTGCGGGATTTTGTCATTGAGGGTGCAGAGACACCTGAGGTTCCGCGCGATCCGAATGGTGGTGTGCAGCGAAGGCGGCTTATGTATTCGCCTATCCGCGCAGGCATAATTTTTCAGAGCGACGGAAAGACTGTGCAGCGCAATCTGAAGTTTGAGCACGTGACAGTGCGCAACTGCACGTATAACGCGGTCGAGTTATTCGGGGCCGAGCAGGTAGAAATTATTAACTGTGATTTCTCAGGAAGCGGCGGGATGGTACCACCTGGGCATGGAAAGAACCACAATCTGAAGATGAACCACATCTCGCGCGTCACGATCAGTGGATCGCGATTCGCCGATTCGATGTGGGGACATGGGATTGCCGTGATCTTTGGACAAGATGTCTTGATTCAGGATTCTGAGATCACACGCAACGAACTCGATGGTGTGGTGATCGCGGAGAGCCAGCGTGTCACAGTGAGCGGCTGCCTGGCTGAGGGCAACGGCGGCACGGGAATCGCGCAGCAGACCTGGATGGATGGCAACCAGAAATTTGTGGCAAGAAACAATACTTTACGTAACAACGTGGCCGAGGGTTAGGCGAGTTTCGGCCCATAAGTTTCGAGGGAAACAATCTTGAGCACCCAGATATCACGTCGCACTCTTGCTAAGGCGCTTGCAGCAAGCGGAACTGTAGCAGGCCTCGCCAGAGTAGTTGCACAATCTCCGGTCGTGGATTCACCGGTCACAAAGGGGTGGGGGCAGGTGCATCCTGGCGTGTGGCGAGCAACAATTGGAACGCCGGAACGCTTCACACCGGTATCCAGCCGCCTGGTGCCTCCACAAACCGAGGCTTTTGCAAGGTTGCCTCGGGTGGATGCCGCTCCATTGCCACCCATTGAAGGGAAGCAAACGGCGCGCGGTTGCCTGATTCAATTGCCCTTGCGTGCCGACGAGCAGATCTTCGGCCTCGGATTGCAGTTTGTATCCTTTGCGCAGCGTGGGAAGAAGAAAGTCGTCCGTGTAAATGCCGACCCCAAGGTCGACACTGGTGACTCTCATGCGCCCGTGCCGTTTTATGTAACAACCGAAGGCGTCGGCATACTCATCGACACAGCCCGTTACGCGACATTCTACTTTGCCGATACGTGTCCAAAACCGGCCGAAGCTGCGCCGGTCGTCGCAGAATCCAATCCAGACCCGAATTACACTCACACGGTTCCAGAAGACGACAGCAGCAAGATTATTGTTGAAGTTCCGCGGACCTCGGGAGTTGATGTGTATCTGTTTGCCGGACCTGCGATGCAGGACGCAGTCAAACGATACAACGTTTTTTCGGGCGGAGGTTTCGTGCCGCCGGAATGGGGACTAGGCTTTTGGTACAGAACGGCGGCGCGGGCAAATCATAAGGATGTTCTCGCGATTGCACAGGAGCTTCGCGAGCGTAAGGTCCCATGCGATGTTGTCGGCCTGGAGCCTGGATGGCAATCGCACGCTTACTCCTGCACTTTCGTTTGGGATCAGGATCGCTTTCCCGAGCCGAAGGGATTTGTGAGATCCGCAACAGACTTGCACTACAAAATTAACTTGTGGGAGCACGCTTTCACGAATCCTGCATCACCGCTCTTTACCGAGATCGAACCCTATTCTGGAAATTTCGGCGTGTGGAATGGCCTGGTACCGGATTTTGCTGGTGCACAGGCGCGCAAAGCATTCGGCTCGTATCACGGAAAAAATCTGATTGATCTAGGTGTGAGCGGATTCAAGCTTGATGAGTGCGATAACTCAGATTTCACCGGTGGGTGGTCTTTTCCGGAGTGCAGCTCATTCCCCTCCGGGGTGGATGGGGAGCAAATGCACAACGTCTTCGGACTTCGCTATCAAATGGCCATTTGGGATCAATATCGTCAGCGCGGCAAAGAGACTTATGGCCTCGTGCGCTCCAGCGGCCCGTTGGCTGCCCCCTATCCTTTTGTACTCTATAGCGATCTCTACGATCACAGGGTATTCATTCGCGCTCTCGTCAACTCCGGATTCTGTGGACTGCTTTGGTGCCCCGAAGTTAGACAGACCGAAAGCGAAGAAGATTTGATTAGGCGGCTACAGAGTGTAGTGTTCTCTCCGCTCGCGCAGGTTGACTGCTGGTATATGAAGAATCCCCCATGGAAACAAACGAATCGAGCACTTAACAATAATGATCAATTTCTCGATCAGTGGCAGGTACTGGAGTCGCGATGCCGGGAGATCATCGGTTGGCGGATGCAGTTGGTGCCATATCTCACCGCCGCCTTCCAACGCTATGCTGACGACGGAACGCCGCCGTTTCGCGCGCTGGTTCTGGATACGCCAGAGGATAAGCGATTGCACCAGGTTGATGATCAGTACTTGATCGGGGATCGGATGATGGTCGCTCCGCTGTTCGCAGGTGAAGGGTCACGAAAAGTTGTGATACCAGAAGGCGTGTGGCAGGATTTCTGGACAGGCTCGCTGATTCAAGGCGGAAATGAGATCTCGATACCCTCGTCAACCAAGAACATTCCTGTTTACGTCAAGGCAGGAAGCGTCATACCGTGGGCCGGAGCGGGGATGTTCGCCGGGGCACCGGAAACGCGACAGATTTCGGTGCGTGTGTATGGAGATGGCTCCATCCCGTTTTCGATGCGCTGCCCGAACGGCAATCTCAGTCTCAGTTGGAGAGGTCGCGATGGTCGCGCGGGGAGTGAAGGCAGCGGGTACCGTATCGATCGGTGGGATGTAATCGGCTGAGCTCTGTTACAGCCAGTGGAACTCCCTGGACAATGAGAGCATGTCTGATTTACTCAGCAGGAGAAGAAGGTCACATCGGAATAGCGGATACGAAAGCGAATTCTCAATCGAATGATTTGCCGGCATCCAGCGTGATAGCCGAACCACTGCTCTCAGCTGCTGACGGAGTACTGCACCCGGAGGTCAAGGAACATGGAAGAACGAGATATCCCGCTGAAAGATGACATGGGAAGTGAGTCGAACGAACACTTCGAACTACGTCCCTCGTAAGATAGCTCACAAGAGACTCAAAAGCGATTTTATCGTCTGCATAGGTATTGATTCTTAGCCGCCAATAGATTGCCGAGCTCAATCAGAGGAGTAACTTTGGAGCAACAAATGAAACGGGCGGATCTATGGAAAATTGTTGTCTTGGTTCTAACAGTTGGTCCCGCAGCTGGTGCCGCTCCCGTCAAGCTTGTGCAGCAGGATCCAGTGGCCGTCGTTAAGTTGACTGATGGTACATACCTTCTGGATTTCGGCCGAGTTGCTTTCGGCAATTTGCTGCTCCAGGCCCGACATGGAGAGAGTGGTGAGCTGACGATCCGCTTTGGCGAGGCGATGAGCGATGGCCGGATTGACCGCAATCCTCCAGGATCCGTGCGCTACTCGGAGGTGACCGTGACCCTCAATGGCGGCAGCAAAGTGGTCGCTCCGCCTGCCGACGCACGCAATACAAAACCTCCCGCAGTCCTGACGCCGCCTGACTGGGGAACACTGACACCTTTCCGCTGGGTAGAGGTCGCGGGATGGCCAGGGAAATTAAGCCTCGGCGAAGTGCGGCGGAGAGCTGCCTTCGACAGCACCTGGCATGACGATGCGGCAAGCTTCCACTCATCGGACGCGATGCTCGATAAAATTTGGGATCTTTGCCACTATTCGATCAAAGCGACTACATTCGCGGGAGTGTTTGTGGATGGCGACCGAGAACGCCTATCCTATGAGGCCGATGCGTATTTAAGTCAGTTGAGTTACTATGCGGGCGATCCCAATCCACAAATGCCGCGCGACACCTTCGAGCGCCTGATGCAATATCCCACATGGCCGACCGAGTGGGCGCCTCATATGGTGTTCATGGCCTATGCCGACTGGATGCAAACCGGCGACAAACACTGGTTGGCACAGCATTACGAATCGCTAAAGACGAAGACGCTGGCGGATCGTGTCGGAAGCGACGGGCTGGTCCACAGTAACGCAGCACAAGTCCATCGGAATGACACTGTGGATTGGCCGGCCGGTGAGCGCGATGGCTATGTATTTACACCCATCAACACCGTTGTAAACGCGTTTCATCTACGTGCAGTCGAGGAGATGCGCCAACTCGCACTCGCCCTGGGTAAAGAGAAGGACGCCGAGGAGTATGCCAACAATGAGCGCATATCGTTAGCAGCCTTCCAGCGGCAGTTCTTTGATCAAAAAACGGGCTTGTACCGTGACGGTGCTGGGACTGACCACGCGTCCCTGCACGCCAATTTGTTTCCTCTCGCGTTTGGGCTCGTCCCGCGGGATAAGCGCGAGCATGTTGCTGAGTGGCTTGCAAGTCGTGGCATGCGCGCGTCCGTCTATGCAGCCCAATATCTACTTGAAGGCCTGTTTGAGAATGGTCAGTCCAAGGCTGCACTGGAAGAGATCACAGCTCCAGGCGATCGGAGTTGGCGCCACATGATAGACAGCCGAACGACGATCACCTGGGAGGCATGGGATCAGCGCTACAAGCCAAACCAGGATTGGAATCACGCGTGGGGTGCGGCTCCGGCTAACTTGCTGCCGCGCTTCGTCCTCGGTGTACAGCCGAGCAAGCCGGGATGGACTGAGGCGGAAATTGCGCCGCATCCGGGCGAACTCCAGTTTGCGAATGGAACTGTTCCAAGTCCCCGTGGTTCGATCAAGTTGGCTTGGAAGCGATCCTCGACGTTCACACTCTCGGTGGAACTGCCGTCATGGGTGACGGCGCAGGTGCGGCTGCCCGCGTTTGACGGCTCACACGGCGTCTGGAACGAAGGGCAACCGGCGCGGGCTCACCGCGACGGCTCATGGTGGGTCTTGGATCAGGAAGTAAGCGGAAAAGTGTACTTAGAAGAGCGGTGAGTTCTATCTCTATCAAGCGAGCCACCTGCACGAGCATGACCATCGTCGGAAGTGGGCAACATAGTTGAACACTTTTCGCCTTGGCTGCCTGCGCTCTACATTTCGCAGGATTCCACGGAAAAAGCCAAACTGCTAAGAACACTACTCTCGAACTGCTTGACGCCGTAAGCGCAACGCGTACTTGCAGCTATCCCTTCGACCTCAGCTTCAAAAGAGCCAAAACGGAAGAATGGTCGGGGCGATTGGATTTGAACCAACGACCCCCTGCTCCCGAAGCAGGTGCGCTACCAGACTGCGCTACGCCCCGAACCTATTGATGCTGCCGGAGAGTTGCGCCAAAGAGAATCAGCGCTCGCCGGCTGAAAAGCCCGCGTCCGACTCAACCAGTCTAACAGAATCCTGGCGGTGCTAGGTCGCACAGCACTCGCCGCTAACTCTTTCTCGTGGGTTGCGGCATCGGAGTGGCCGGTGACGGTTTGATTCCCTTGGCCTGCAGGGAAGCCGCAGATGATCGTTTATTCTCCGCTGATGATCTTTGCTTCGTCTGCGCCGTGCCGGAGGCCGCTTTGCTTTGCACAGGACTTGCTGTCGACGGTTTAGATGCCTTGGTTTGCATCGGCGTCGCGGGTGAAGGTTTCGCCGTTGTCTGCTTTCCTTGCGTAGGCTGAGGGGGCATCGGGGTTGCCGGCGAAGGCTTCTTGTGAGTACCCGGTTTCCCTCCTGTTCCTGGAGGTGCGGAACTCGACGGCCCTCTCTTCGTAGCAGCGCCAGGCACATTCACACCCGGAGCTTCCTTCAGTGGTTCAGGAGCCTTTCTGCGTGTGCTTCTCCGCGGTTGGTAGTGCGAGGTCCCACGCGCGTGAACACCGGGAATACCGTACGCTTGACCGTGGCGAACGATCGAGCTTTCGTCGAAAGTCTGCGAGTTCGAGCCGTCGAAATGTGCTCCTGGCGGCACGAGCGTGTTGCTGACGAAGCGTCCCGGCATCGACCCAATACGAACCTCGATCCGTGAGCTGTCGATACCTTTCTCCTGCACGAGATACTGTCGCGCATTGAGTGCGCGTTCCGCGCCTGCCTCCGGATGCTCGTTGGCCGAAGAGTTGCCGACCATCACGAGCCTCGCACTGGACTGCTGCTGCATCGTAAGCGCAATGTCATCGAGACACCCCTTCGCCTCGTTATCGACACGCACTGGACGGCGGTGATCACGTTCGAAGCTGATGTGGCAGAGATCCTGCGTCTCCGCAACCGTCGGCGTCGGCGGCGTGGTCAGGGTTACCTGCGTATTCGACTGCGCCGTCTGGCCAAGATCGTCCACCACATTGCAGGTGACCGTGATCGTCGTTGCCTGCAGTCCGGCGGTCGAAAGCTTTGCGGTTGGTCCTGTAGCCGTGATCTGGCCGGCGCTCGCACTGTACGAATAGGTGAGCGGCCGATTCTGCGGACTGGTTCCCGTCGTACTAATATCGATCGTCGTTCCGGCCGTCGCGGTCGATGGAGTCGCGGAGCAGGTCAGTGTCGGAGGTTCAAATGGCTTGATCGTGAAGGGCGTGGTGCACGACGCCTGCTGCCGCGCCTTCATTCCCTGAACGACATGCGCGCTCACCTCGTACTCCCCTGGCGCGAGTCCGGTTGTGTCGATCGTCGCCTGCGCCTGATCGGGTTTCAGCTTGCCGCCGTTGGTCTTCCACGTGTAGGCAGCCGGCCGCTTTGCATCGAAGTTGACGGACGCCGCCGTGATGGTGATCACATCTCCGGGATAACCAACTGCCGGTTCAGCCTTGCACCCCACGTCGAGCGCCTTGGCCGCAGTGACCTCGCCCAGCTTCACGACCAGTCCACCGGAAAGTTTCAGTGCGTCGATTTCACCGAAGCCACCTTTGACCTTCTCCGGCAAGACCAGTGGGCCGTAGACGACCTGCGAGTATTGCCAGTCCGCCTGAATAATGCGAACCGCAAGATGGTTATGGAAGAACGGAGCTGTGTAGTCGAGTCCGCCGCCGCCTGATACTCCCCAGCCCCAGGTCAGCGGTTGGTCCACAGGGCCGTTGTACCGCGCACCGCCGCCGAGAGCATGAAGGAACGGGATCCACGGGCCCAAGGGCACTCGGAATACCGGACCTGCTTGTGCCGTATAGACGAGTTGTGAGCAGCCCTCGCCCACACAGTTTGGGTTGTAAACAGCGTGTTCGCGTACACCGGAAAAATATCCGGCCTCCGTCGCGACACCGATATAACGATTGAAGTAGCCCGTCACACTTATCGTGGCGTTGGCGTTGTTCACATCGAAGTACTGCTTGAATCCCACGCCGCTGTTGATCGGGTGGAAGTAGCCGTAGCCGCCATAAATATCAACGCGCGAGTCCGGATATTCCGTGGCGCTCTTGCTGGCCTGCGCGCTCATGTTCGCGCTCGCGCCGAGAAGGCTGGCGGCGACTGCGAGATGCGCAATCAGCCGTTGGCGGAATGCGAACATGCGGCGGACTCCTTGAGACTCGAGAGACTAGCGGCTAAGCACGGCAGGAACTCTCCGGGCAATGTACTGCAGCCATTCTGGCTTTGCACGAGAAGTTCCACAAACCTCTGTCGATGTAGTCAGTTGTGCAACGGGGGTGTAGTTGCACTATCCCCCGAGCGGGCCGTACACTAACACAATGAAGGGCGTGTACTGCTGCCAGTGTCTCAGTTGTTGTTGTTGCCGCTGATACCGCCCCTGTGCGGGTTGGATCGATGCTCTGCGCGTCTCCGGCCCTTCCTCTCCTGAAAGACCACTAAGAGAAAGCTGGATCAGCACACTGGAGATTTCTGCCAGTTGTCATACATCCGTCTCTCTTCCGGAGGCCTGAATGCCTGCCACTGCAAACGAAACCGCGCCCTCCATCGACGAGATTCATCGTCACAGATTGAACCATTTGCAGGCGCTGGAAGCCGAAAGTCTATACATCCTGCGCGAAGCAGTCGCGGAGTTCGCGCGCCCGGTGATGCTCTATTCCATCGGCAAAGATTCAAGCGTGATGCTGCGCCTGGCACAGAAGGCGTTTTACCCGGGCAAGATTCCGTTTCCACTCCTGCACGTGGACACCAGCTATAAGTTTCGCGAGATGATCGCCTTTCGCGACTCGTACGCGCTCGAGATTGGTGCTGAACTCATCGTCCACCGCAACGAACAGGCACTGGCCGCCGGAGCAAGCCCCTGGACTTTGGGCACGCAGAACTGCTGCGGCGCGCTAAAGACACGTTCGCTGCTGAGCGCGCTTGAAGCTGGCGGATTCGACGCAGCATTTGGCGGGGCGCGTCGCGACGAGGAGAAGAGCCGTGCCAAGGAGCGTGTCTACAGCTTTCGGGATGTGCACGGCCAGTGGGATCCCAAAAATCAACGGCCGGAACTATGGAGTCTCTACAACTCCCGCCTTCGCAAAGGGGAGTCGATCCGTGTCTTCCCGCTGTCGAACTGGACGGAGCTCGACATCTGGCTCTATCTCTATGTCGAGCAGATTCCGATCGTGCCGCTCTACTTAGCCGAGGAGCGGCTCGTTGTAAACCGTGGCGGAACGCTGACGCTCGTCGATGAAACGACGCGCCTGCTGCCGCATGAACGTCCAGAAAAAATGAAGGTTCGGATGAGGTCGCTCGGCTGTTCACCGTGCACGGGAGCCATCCGCAGTGACGCCGACACCCTGCCGAAGATCATCGAGGAGCTTATCGGCTTTCGCCGCAGCGAGCGGGAGAATCGCGCGATCGACCACGATGAAGAAGGCTCCATGGAACTGAAGAAGAGAGAGGGATATTTCTGATGATCACGACTGACGTTCCGCAGATCCACGGCTCTCGATCGGAGCTTGCGCGTGAACACGCGTTTCGTGCCTTTCTCGACCGCCATCTCGATCAGGAGATGCTTCGCTTCACAACGGCGGGCAGCGTAGACGATGGAAAGAGCACCCTGATCGGCCGGCTGCTGCACGACACCAAAAGCGTTTACGACGATCAGCTCGCCTCGATTCGCGCGAGCCGCGTAAACCGCTCTGGCGGTGAACTCGATCTTTCGCTGTTGACGGACGGTCTGCGCGCTGAACGCGAGCAGGGAATCACGATCGACGTTGCGTACCGTTACTTCTCGACGGCGAAGCGCAAGTTCATCATCGCCGATACCCCAGGCCACGAGCAGTACACGCGTAACATGGCCACGGGAGCATCGACGGCGAATGTTGCCATCGTGCTTATCGACGCCAAGGCCTTTTCCAGAGCAGGATCATTGCTGCCCCAAACCCGGCGGCACACCTTCATCTCGAGTCTCCTGCGCATCCCGCACGTGGTAGCCGCTGTCAACAAGATGGATCTGGTTGACTATGACGAGAACGTCTTCCAACACGTACGTGCTGAGTATCTCGAGTTGGCCAGCCGCTTGAGGCTTCACAGCGTTGAATTGATTCCGGTGAGCGCTCTGGCTGGCGACAACATTGTCGAACCCTCGACTGCGATGGGTTGGTATACCGGGCCAACGCTGCTCGAGTACCTCGAAGATATACCGCTGCAGACAATCCATCCGGCCTCTGAGCCGTTGCGCTTCCCAGTGCAACTCGTGCTACGGCCCGATGCTGGATTTCGGGGATTTGCGGGCCGTATCGAACGCGGCGAGCTTCGCGTGGGCCAAACAGTTCGCGCGCTGCCAAGCGGCCGAACAACGCGCGTGACCAGCATCGTCACATACGATGGCGAACTCAAGGAGGCGCGAGCGGGACAGAGCGTCACTCTAACGCTTGAAGACGAGATCGATCTCAGCCGTGGTGAGATGCTTGTTGATGCGCATGCCGAACTTCCTTTGACCCGCAATGCCTTCCGATCAAGCCTTGTCTGGATGAACGAACGGCCTCTCGCCGCTGGTCAAACCTACGTCCTTAAACACACGACGCGTCTCGTCCGATCGACGGTCCGCTCAATCAGGCATAGGGTCGATGTCGTGACTGCCGAGCACCATTCGGCGTCGACGCTGAAGATGAACGACATTGCGGAAGTCGAATTCGAGACGAATTTGCCTCTGTTCTTCGACACTTACGAAGACAGCCGCTCAACCGGCTCATTCATCCTGATTGATCCTCTGACCAACGCGACGGTCGCGGCAGGTATGATCTCCGCTCCTCTCGAGACGGCGCTGGTGGCGAAGGCCTCGAGACCGAACCCCGCGTTCATTTGGTTGCGTAACGATCGCACGCTGCTGGGCCGCACCCTGAATCGATTTGTGGAAACGCACGAAGCCGCGGTCGATATCGATGATCCTCTCATTCCAGAGTCATCGCTTCCGGCCGTGGCGCGAGGGCTCCAACTCGCGCAGGTTGCCGCGCTTACTGCACGCGACGACCTGCGACCGGCGACCCTTGAAGCCATCAGAAACATCGCCGGTGACGCCTTCATCGACAATGAACAGCACCTTGAGCAGTGGCTGAAGGAGCGGCAATGAGCGATCTCACTCTCGACAGGCTTCCGGATGCAGAGCAACTATTTGCAGAGCAACTGGTGACTGAGATCATTCGCCAATCCAGCGGACAGAATCTCTGTCTCACAAGCAGCTTTCAGACCGAGGACATGGTTGTGCTTCATATCATTCGCCAGCATATGGCTGATGTTCCCGTGATCTTCCTCGACACCGGCTATCACTTTGCGCCTCTGCTTGAATACCGGGATCGTCTCACTCACGACTGGAAGCTGAACCTCATCAACGCAGCCCCATCTACCACAGTCGCCGAACACGAGGCGCAATTCGGCTTGCTGCACGTCATCGATCCCACGTATTGCTGCCAGATGCGCAAGGTTGAGCCGCTCATGCGTTCGCTCGAGCCATACACCTGGTGGTTCACTGGACTGCGTCGTGAGCAGTCACCGACCCGAGCCAACCTCAAAAAGATCGAAGACCATCGCCTGCCCAGCGGCAAGCAGATGAAGAAGATCAGCATTCTTGCCGACTGGACCTGGGGCCAGGTTGAGACTTACGCCAAAAAGCATGACATTCCTCGGCTCTCGCTCTACGATGAAGGCTATACCAGCATCGGCTGCGAGCCATGCACCGCCCGCCCCGCTGCTGGAGCGGATCCTCGCAGCGGTCGATGGGGCGGCACAAAGCTTGAGTGCGGCATCCATACCTTCAGCGAGCGCGCGTAAACGACGGAGTTTCCATGCGTGAACGGCGGTCCATCGTCGAACAGTGGCAGCAAGAAAAACCCACTGCTCTCGTCGCGCTTGTCCGGGTTGAAGGCTCAAGCTATCGTCGTGTCGGCGCACGCCTGCTGGTGCGCCCCGACGGCACCACCATCGGCTCCATCTCCGGCGGCTGTCTCGAAGCCGAGGTTGCCCGCAAAGCCCGATGGGCTATACGCAACGGCGCTGTAGTGGAGCGCTTCTCGACAGTCTTCGACGACACAGAAGAGATCCCATATGGCCTCGGCTGTGCCGGCACGCTCGATCTGCTCATTGAACCCGTTGACACTTCCGAAGCCGCCGCTCTTTTGAATGCCATGGCCGAATCGCTCACCGGATTCCGCCGCAATGTTGTCACATGGCTCCCCGCGATCGGAAAGCCTCTGCGCCGCGCTGTCTATGACGAATCCGGAACGGTTCTGTTCGAGAGCACCGGCAATTCCTCAGACGTTCCCGTCTTTGACGAATGGCTTGAGCCTCCTCAGCGCCTCCTGCTCTTCGGCGCCGGTGATGATGCGCAACCGATATCCCAGCTTGCCTCGCTCATGGGTTGGCGGACCTTCATCTTTGACAGCCGGCCGCAACTCGCGCGCCGAGAACGTTTCTCCACCGCCGAAACAGTCTTTGTATCCAGCGAATTCACGACCGTTGTGCCGCAACCTGACGATGCGGTAGCGATTATGAGTCACAGCTACGAGCAGGATCGTGCCTGGTTGAGTGCGCTTCTGCCGCATAAACCGCGTTACATCGGCCTTCTCGGCTCGCGGCACAGGAGTTCACTGCTTCTCAGCGAAGCTGCTTCCATACTTGGTTGGAGCATAGATCAGGCCTGCCATAACGTCTTCGCACCCGTAGGTCTCGATCTCGGCGGCGATGGTGCTGAGGCAATCGCGCTGGCCACCATCGCTGAAATTCAGGCATGTTGCCAGGGCAAGCTTGGTCATTCGCGACGCATGACGGCAGAGATCGTTGCTGATCAGATAGCCCGAGGCGGATCGGCGCGATATCTGCAGACGCAGTGTGCGTTGTGACCATTGCAGCCGTTGTGCTCGCAGCCGGAGCATCACGCAGGCTGGGGCGTCCGAAGCAAGACATCGTACTCGCTGGAGAAACACTCCTCCAGAGAACCGTCAGGCTAGCGCGCGAAGCCGCACTCTCTCCAGTCGTCGTAATCCTGCGCAAACAAGCCGAAGACGGTGAAATCGCACCTTCGCCGGATTTGATCGTCCTCGTCAACCAGGAGTCTGAAAAAGGCATTGCATCCTCAATCTGCTGTGGGATCACAGCCGCCTCCAGCGATACCGTCGCAGGCGCAGTGATCCTCACCTGCGATCAACCTGCGCTTCGCGTAACACACCTGTGCGCCCTGGTGGAAGATCAACATCGCTTAACCGGCTCCGCCTATGGCGGTTCCATCGGAGTTCCGGCATATTTTCCTGTCGAGTTCTTCCCATCCCTGCTGCAACTACGCGGCGACACCGGTGCTCGCAGCCTGCTGAGGAACGCGCATCCGATACAGGCCGAAGAGCTCAATCTTGATATCGACACAGAAGACGACCTTGAGGTCGCTCGCGCTCTGTTCAAATGACCGCCAGGCGGCTAAGACGCGAGTTGGCTTAAAAATTCTTCCAGCAAATTTGCCGCGACGACGCTGCGATATATCGCCGTCGAACGAATATCATCGATCGGCTTCGCCTCTCGAATCAGCGCCGCACGTCCTGTTCTAACTGTCGCCTCAATCTCTTCCGGCGCGAGTGAACGCCGACGGAGCGCGTCCTCTACACCCGCACAACGCAAAGGCCGATCGGCCAGGGAAGCGGCGCCGATACGGATCTCCTCGATTCTCTGCTGCTGGACCAGAGCAACACACGCGAGCGCCGTCTTCGAAATCGCCTGTGCGTTTCGTGTTCCAACCTTGCGGATGTACTGCTGCCATCCCGCGTAACTGCGGGGCACGCTCACGCAGTAGAGAATCTCATCAGGCTCAAGCTGCATTCGCTTATAGCCGAGATGAAACCCGCTGTACGGGATCGTTCGCTCGCCACGAACACTCAACAGAGTCACCGCTGCATCGTAGGCAAGTAGCGGCGGCGGAGTATCTGCCGCAGGCGATGCATTGCAGATGTTTCCTCCTATCGTCGCGCGGTTCTGGTTTGCAATCGAGCCAGTCCAGGATGCCGCTTGAACCAGCAATGGAAGCTCCTTCGCGATCGTCTCGTTCCGTCGGATATCGGTGAACGTTGTTCCAGCGCCAATCTCTACGACGCTCTCACTCACTCGCACGAACCGCAGCTCACGCAGATGCTGAATTGAGATAAGCGACCGTGACCCAAGCCTGCCCGTGTTCAACGCGACCATCAGCTCGGTCCCACCTGCGATCAACGCATGGCGCCCGCGCTCGGATGCAATCTGCGTCAGCAACGCTTGCAGAGTTGGCGGCGCGCTCAGCTCGTATGCCGCAACATCAGACCGCATTTTGCGCCTCGGCTGCCTTCCGCACGGCTTCGAAGATCCGCATATATCCCGTACAGCGACACAAGTTTCCCGCAAGACCTTCCTGAATTTGTTCGAGCGTCGGCTTCGGGTGTTTCTCCAGCAGATGATGAGTCGCCAGAATCATCCCCGGTGTGCAAATGCCGCACTGCGCTCCGCCGTTTTCAAGAAAACACTGCTGAATCGGATGCAGTCGCCCCTCCGTTGAAACGCCTTCGATCGTGCAAAGACGCGCGCCGTTCGCCTGCAGCGCCGGAATGAGACACGAGTTCACGAGTTCCCCATCCATCAACACAGCGCAAGCGCCACACTCGCCTTCGCCACAGCCCTCTTTCGTTCCGGTCAGGTCAAGGTCCTCCCGCAGCACATCCAACAATCGCTTGATCGGAGGAACGTCAACTCGACGCTGCTCACCATTCACCGTCATTTGAAGGCTAGCTCTCATGCATTCACCTCGGGCAGAAACTCGCCCAGCTTTTCAGGGTCCAGATCCTCGCTCCCGCCATGCGCCGGATCCGTAAAGCTGTGCGCCTTCTCGAAGATATCCTCGGGCAGAAGAGGAATCGAATCAAAACCGAGCCCCGTCGCGTTCTCAATCGCGTTCAGAATTGCAGGCGCAGGCCCGTCCATTGGCAGCTCGCCAATCCCCTTTGCTCCGCACGGTCCATGCACAGACGGGACCTCCTCAAAGTACACGTGAATCTCCGGAAGATCCGCGCTCGTCGGCATGATGTAGTTCGTCATCTGGTTGTTCATCATGCGTCCGTCCTTCCAGACACACTTCTCATACAGTGCATACCCGATGCCCTGCGCCACTCCACCTTCGATCTGGCCCCTCGCGAGCACGGGGTGCATAATCTTCCCAACTTCCTGCATAGCATCGAAGCGCGTCAGCGATGCACTATACGTATTCAGATCGACAGCGACCTCCGCGACGTAAACCGCCCATGCGTAGGCAGGATACGCATCGCCGTGAAACAGCTCATCATTCCACTCGACCGGCCGCACCGGCTCATAACGGACAGAGCACCGCAGCTCGCCGTGCGCGTTCAAGTATGCCAAAGCAGCTTGCGTAAACTGCTCTGGCGTATGGTCCTCAGGCAGCCCGGATTCGATCCGCAGCTTCTCGAGCAATTGCGCACTCGCGCGCTCCACGAGCTTCCCTATGACCATCGCTGTACGGCTTGCAACGGTTGGGCCTGAGTCGGGAACCAACGCCGTATCCGGTTGTGCAATCACCACCTGCTCATAGGGAATTCGCAGCGTCTGCGCGGCAACCTGGCACAGAATCGTATTCGTGCCCTGGCCGAACTCCGTCGACGAAACAAGAATCTGCGGCCTCCCGTCCGCCAAAAGTTCAACCGCTACAACTGAATTCAATCTGCGCTCGCCCGACCCCGTGAATCCTGACCCATGCATGAACGCCGCAATCCCCAGACCGCGCTTGATCGCCGACCCGCGGTTCTCTTGCGCAAATCGCGCGAGCTTCGCATAGTAATCACTTTCTTCCAACGCACGCGCAAGCAGATGTCGCATGTCGACCGGCTCCGTCAACAGCTGGCCCGTTGCAGTCCGGTCACCGGTAGCCAAAAAGTTGCGGCGCCGCAACTCTTCCGGCGAAATCGCAACCACGCGCGCCACTTTATCCATGTGACGTTCCAGTGCGAACAGCGACTGCGGTGCACCGAACCCTCGGAACGCTCCGTGCGGCGGAAGATTTGTCGCCATCGCCTTTGCCCGTACTCGCACGTATCGCCACTTGTACGGCCCTGGTGCATGAATCGTAGCGCGCGATAGAACCACCGGTGAGAGCGTGGCATACGCTCCTCCGTCCAAAGCAATATCAATCTCGCACGCGAGCAGCTTGCCGTCCTTCGACACTGCCGTGCGGTGTCGCGTACGCGACGGATGTCGCTTCGTCGTCGCTGCCATATCTTCAGCGCGGTCATAGATCATCTTCACCGGATGTCCGCATTTCATTGCGAGCAAGGCCGCATGCGTACCGATTACAGACGGGAAATCTTCCTTGCCGCCAAACGCCCCACCCGTCTCCGTCTGGATCGCTCTGCACTTTTCTTCCGGAAGACCAAACACCAGAGTTAGTGCGTGCACCAGGTAATACGGGCACTGCATCGAGCCGCGCACGCAGACGCTGACAACGTTTCCCTTCTCATCCTTCTCGCACTCCGCGACCACTCCATTCGGCTCAATGTAGAGCTGCTCCTGCGCGCCCGTGTGATACTCGCCCTCAACGATGTAGTCAGCAGCTTCAAACGCTGCAGCAAGTCCATCCTCCGTCTCTTTCGCTTCACCCGAGTACAAGACATATTGCTTGAAGCAATTTGCTGTCCCGCCATACTCGCTGCCTTCCCAGACGATCCGATCCACATCGTTGTTTGCTACAGCGGCCTCTGACTCCTCAATCGTGAACACACCGGGCAATTCGTCATACTCAATGCGCACCCCCGCAACTCCCGCCAGCAGTGCTGCTTTCTCCTGATGCGCAAGCAGCAGGATCGGCTCCTCCGGATGGTTCACCATATCTGCAGCCAGGCAGAGATGATCTTTTGTCAGATGTACGATCGTGTTTTCGCCAGGAATATCATTCGCGCGCACGATCGCGAACTGCGACCAGTCAACCTCCGGCGCGAAGTGAATCGCTCCAATGCGACCGCGTGCAATGGACGACCGCACGGTCGCGCCATGCCACATTCCCGGAAGGCTCAGGTCATCAATGTACTTTGCCTGGCCCAGCACCTTCGCTCGTCCCTCTTTTCGGAGAGGCGACGTCCCCACAATGTCATCACGTTCCGGCATAGCTCACGCGGTCAACGGCTTTAGATTCCGAAAAGGATAGTACGAAAACCGTCTCCGCGTCACGCCTATGCTTCAGAAGTGACGAAGCCGCGATCGCGGCTGCGCATCCGCCGCCCGCTGGCTGGTCACTTCAGAAGACCCACTCGGCCGCTCCATCGTTCGCTCAATCGACCGGCTGACGAGATCACGTGAGCCAAGTCCAACCGCGAGCGATAGCGTCAGAACAATACCGCCGAACAGAATGCCAAACGCAAGACTCACGATGGAACCGCCGATATGCAAATGGTCGAGAGCCATCGCGGCCGCGAGCACCATAACCAGCCACTTCACTCCGACCGACAAAATCCTTGCATACTGCAGCTGCGCATTGACTGCGCTGATCAGCACGGACCGCGCGAGAAACCGTGCAATCACAGTACCCGCGAACAGAATCAACACCGCTCCGATCACATGCGTCAGATAGGGCAGCAGAAAGATAGGCATCTGGTTATCGGCAGAATAGGACGCTGCAAAGGCCGATATCCCAATCGCCACGCCGACGAGCGTGCAAAGCCAGAACAGGGCGCGTGAAGCTAGTCGTGAAGGCGGTTGATTCGATGTCCACTCGAACAAACTCGCTGGTGTGGCGCTCCCGGTTCCTCTACTCAGCCGTTCGTCAAAACGCGTCATTGTCAGGATGCGCCGAACCAGCCCGCCGAGGATCGCACCCACGATCGCGAATAAAACCACCGCGACAAGAAACGCAAGCAGTCCAGGAAGAAAGCTGACCAGCACGACCAGCACACGATGCATGGACTGACGAAGTGCAAATTCGATCTGCTGACCCATCATCCATTCCTTTCCGGACTGCGTATATGCGGCAATACCGCGCTCGAGTTGAAGCAGAATTGTCATGGATTAAACCGATCCGGCCAGCGCCAGCGGGCCACAAGGTAAGGCTTCTCGCGTTCGAACGCAGCAGCTGTCTCCTCGCGATGAGCTGCCGCAGTCGCATCGTCTGTCACTGTTCTCACCGTGGAAGCAACCCAGGCCAGGTACACCGGTGTGAATGCTCCCAGCAAGTGCCCGCGATTCAGAGACCGCAGGTGAAACGCGAGTGCAAAATCATAGACCAGTCGTGCCCAGAGCGCCGGCCCCATCGTAAACGCCTCTGGCTCTGCGATGGACAGCTTCTTCAGCGCAAGCAGCGACTGCGGTGGCAGAGCGAGAGCCCAAATCTCCTGCAGATTTCGGTGAGCCAGCCGGAACGCCTCCACCATACCCGGCAGCTCCTCGGCAATATCTCCGCTGCCGCCATTCTTCTGCCCAGCCGGCGGTTCACGCATTGCGGCGGCCGGCCCGCGGGACCGCTGCCAGAACTGAGCCTTTGCTTCTATCTCCGCGAAGATGCCTCCCGCAACCGTCACGAACAGCGTGTTGAAATCCGACGCTGCAGGCGCCGACGGTATCGGTGCGCCGGAATCCACCTGGCGCGCGCTGAATCCTGCCGCTGCACTCTCCGCCACAGGCCAAAGCAGCGCGTCCGCTTGAGACGCAGCCTGACGCTGAGCCACCGATGCCATCCGCTCCGCCATCCGGCGCGACATCGCCGCATCCATCGGCAAGGGAAACCGAATGTTTGCTGCGAACAGCGCCCGTGTCAACGGGTAAAGCAGCGCCGATGCTACCAAGCCATCATGCGCTCCCAGAGAATACGACGGCACAGCCAGATCGCCGCCCGCTGCAATCCTGTCCGCCATCTCGCGGATTGCCCTCACCGGCAACGCCGCAACATCTGCACCCAGCAGAAGCACCTGCGTCGCATCGTGCCGCTGCATCAGTTCGTTCGCAGCCACGTAGTCGCCCGCGGTCAGCACCCAGTCACTACGTACG
Organism: Acidobacteriaceae bacterium; assembly: GCA_035651235.1. GTDB lineage: Bacteria > Acidobacteriota > Terriglobia > Terriglobales > Acidobacteriaceae > Granulicella. The sequence continues at coordinate 22,844 of DASRGC010000065.1, read as the reverse complement.
CGGGTTCCATCAAACACGGTCAGCGGCAGCGCCGGTGTGAACTCCGGCTCCTCGATATCCGGAGAGGCGATCAACACCTCATCCCGCCTGAAGACCGTCGCCAGGTCCGCCAGCAGCCCCGACAACACATCATCCGGCAATGATGGTACACACAACAGCAGGCGAGGCGAATCGCCCCCCTGTGACCGCTGTTCAGCAGCAGCTTGTGGTGAAGCGCCTAAGCCTTCGATGCTGGAGGGAGATGCCATAGCAATCAGTCAAATGCCCTTCTGCAACTTGGATGCGCTCACACACAGTCTATGCCCTTCACCCGAGTAGTTCACGCACGCCCGCCAATGGTATGTGCAGCCACGTCGGGCGGTTATTCAGCTCGTACGCAAGTTCATAGCAAGCCTTCTCCAGCAACAGCGCTCGCAAGAACAGCTGTGCCTTTTCTGGCGCGGGCATCAGTCGGCTCCCATCAATCGTCTCCCGGTATCCCCGCAGGAACTCGTTCGAAACCGAGCGCTCCCACAGCGTCGCCCACGGCTCCAGCGTCGAGCTGTGTTCCGGCCGTCGGGCGCTGTGTCTCCCCAGCGTGGCGTGCGCCCCATAGCTGAAGCTGCGCAGCATCCCGGCAACGTCTCGCAACGGCGACTGTTTCTTTCGCCGCTCCTCCAGCGATCGCGCCGGCTCTCCCTCAAAATCCACGAATAGGAAATCCGTCCGCGCGCGCAGAAGCTGCCCAAGATGCAGATCCCCATGAATCCGAATCCGCTGCCCAAACTGCATCGGATCGCCACTCAACTCGGCCAGCCGCTCCTTCACTCCGCCGCGTCGCCCTAGAACCTCCTGCGCCTGCTCCACCGTCTCGGGCGTGAACTCGTGCTCGGAAGCAGCCAACGTACGCTCCAGCAGCGCCAGAGCAGTCGTCACCTGCTGCTCAATTCTCTCCCGCTCCGTCGCAAGCTCCTCACCGGTAAACGGCTCGGCCTCAAACGCCACATCACTTGTCGGCGTCGCCAGCGCGAGGTGCAACTCCGCCGTTCGCTGGCCCAGCAGATGCGCCGCTTCCAGATACAGTCCAGCGTGCTCCCGCGCCTCAGGAGGAAGATCATCCGCCCGGTCGAATGCTGCCGGAGAACCAACAGACGACGGCGCCGGACAACCGACAACCGACTCGTAATATTGCCCGAGTTCCTCCAGCGTCCATGCCCATCCATCGCCCTGGTTGCGCGCAAACGCCTGCAGAAATGCAACCGTCGCAGAATCACTCGCGCGATGCAGATCGCCGAGATACGCGGGAATGTGTTCGAAATGCGCAGTCTCCGTCAGAAAACGCGTCATTTCCACCTCAGGATTCTCACCAGCGCTGATCTTCCGAAACAGCTTCAGGATCGCGAGATTGCCATAAATCATGCTGCTGTTTGACTGCTCCGCCGATCCCACTCTCGAAGTCGCCGCGACCAATGCCTCCGCGTCCAATGCACGCGAGCGCGTACTGAGCAGTGTGCGCTCCTCTCCGGCCGCACTCGACGCATCACCCTCCACAATCATGCGCAACAACCCCTTGCGGAATCCCTCATCCGCGATCGCGTCATAAACCACCGGCCCCTTTTGACTGTTATCAAACGACGCAATCACCGCGCGCGGAGAGTACACGCGCAACTCCTCTGCTTGCGCTCCAGAGGCCACAGCAACCGGAATCTGATAGACCTCCGTCGCCGCGCTCGGTTCGTTCTTGTAACAGACTTCAACCGTCGTCAGCGCCGCCTGGCTCGATGGCACAGGCGTCGACGAAGTCACGCGCACGGAAGCAATCGTGCGTGACTTTCCGCCAAACCACCGCTGCTGCGCGATATACGCCGGCAGGACCTGCTGCAGAAAACTCTGCGCCTCAGGCTTCATGATCCCCTCAGCCGTAAACGCCGCCGCCGTCACGAGCTTCTGGTCCATCGCCGCGGTCTTGGTTTCGACTACCGCTGGCTCCGGCTCGCGTACCGCCTGCTGAATCTCAAGCCACAAAAAGCTGTACGGCGCCAACGTCAGCGGGTAGGGTTGTGTTCCGATCTCCGGAAATGACACATACCCCAACATCTCCACCGGTTGCCGTCCCACAAATCGGGCGAGATCCAACGCGACCGGCTGCGCAAACCGCGACAGATTCGCGACACAGAGCACCGTCTCCGACTGCATTCCATCCGTACTCTGATAGTCACGAATATACGCAAGAACCTTGCGATTCTCCGGATGCAGAAACTCCAGCGTCCCGCGCCCAAACACTTGGAACAGCTTCCGCAGCGCGATCATGTTGCGCGTCCAGTGCAGCAGGCTCGACGGATCAGCCTGCTGCGCCTCCACATTGATCGCCTGGTATCCCCAGATCGGATCCATGATCACCGGAAAATACAGCTTCGCCGGGACGGCCCTGCTGAACCCCGCATTGCGGTCCGAGTTCCACTGCATCGGGGTTCGCACGCCATTCCGGTCGCCGAGATAAATGTTGTCACCCATCCCAATCTCGTCGCCGTAGTACATGATCGGGGTTCCCGGAAAGCTGAACAGCAGCGAATTCAGCAGCTCAATGCGCCGCCGATTATTGTCGACGAGCGGCGCCAGCCTCCGCCGGATCCCAACATTGATGCGCATGCGCGGATCAGCCGAGTACGCCAGATACATGTAGTCTCGCTCGTCATCGGTCACCATCTCCAGCGTCAGCTCATCGTGATTGCGCAGAAAAATTCCCCACTGGCAGTTGTGCGGAATTTCCGGCGTCTGCGCCATGATGTCGGTAATCGGCAGCCGGTCTTCCTGCCGAATCGCCATATAAATCCGCGGCATCAGCGGGAAGTGAAATGCCATATGACACTCATCGCCATCGCCGAAGTACGGCCGCACATCGGCAGGCCACTGATTCGCCTCCGCAAGAATCAGCCGGTTCGCATACCCCTCGTCAATGGCTGCGCGAATCTCCTTGATCTTCTCGTGCGTCGGAAGCAGATTCTCGCAGTTCGTTCCATCACGTTCCACAAGGTATGGAATCGCATCCATGCGCATCGCATCCACGCCCATGTCGAGCCAGAAGCGCATCGCCTTCAGCACCTCTTCCATCACCGCCGGATTGTCAAAGTTCAAATCCGGCTGGTGCGAGAAGAAGCGGTGCCAGTAGTACTGCTGCGCCACATCGTCCCACGTCCAGTTCGACTTCTCCGTATCCGTGAAGATGATCCGCGCATCCCGGTAGAGCTGGTCCGTGTCGCTCCATACGTAGAATTCACGTTCCGGCGATCCTTTCGGCGCTCTTCGCGCACGCTGAAACCACGGGTGTTGATCGCTCGTATGGTTGATGACCAGCTCGATCATCACCTGCATGTTGCGCGCATGTGCCGCATCCAGAAACTGCCTGAAGTCATCGATCGTCCCGTACGATGGATTCACGTCCGTGTAGTTCGCGATGTCGTACCCGTCGTCCCGCAGCGGAGAAGGGAAGAAGGGCAGCACCCACAGGCACGTGACGCCAAGGTCCTGCAGATAATCCAGCTTCGAGATCAGCCCCTGAAAATCACCAATCCCATCATCGTTCGAGTCCATGAACGCACGCACGTGCAACTCGTAGATGACGGCGTCCTTGTACCACAGAGGATCAGTAGCGCTGCAGGGCTTCTTCACTCGCTCGTGCCTTTCAACAGTTCATCTGGGTTTGGATGCAGGGCCACACGAATTCCGTCTTGTCTATAACTTCACAATCTAGGGCCTCACAACGCGAAACACGTGCGCGGGCATCTCCCACTGTCGCAGCGCCACGTAGTTCCACTGGTTCTTCCACGTATAAGTCGCGCCGGTCACCAGGTCTTCCACCATAAAGCTGCCCTGCCACGGGAGCCCCAGCGCGTCCAGCTTTAGGTCCAGCCACGCCGTCTGCTCGTTCGCCGGATCCAGGTTCACGACCACCAAAACCACATTGCTCTTATCCGCGGTTGCCTTCGAGTAGCAAAGAAGCTGCGGATTCGGCGCGTCGTGAAACACCAGGTGCTCATTGCGCTCCAGCGCACGGTTCTCTCTGCGAATGCGATTCAGCTTCGTAAGCAGCGGAGCGATCGAGTCCGGCGCACTCCGGTTCCACTCCCGAATCTGGTACTTCTCGCTGTCCAGGTACTCCTCGCTTCCAGTCTTCCCCGCAGCAGGCTTCGCCGGCCGCCACTCACACAACTCAAACGCCGGTCCGTAAATTCCCCAGTTTGCGCTCAGCGTCGCTGCCAGCACCGCACGCAGCTGGAAAACCGCGCGCCGCTTCACCGGATCGGGCTCCTGCAACTGCGCATGCAGAATGTCCGGCGTATTCGGCCATACATTCGGCCGAAAGAAATCCGACACTGGCGGGTTGCAGATCTCCTCGAAGTACTCCTGCAACTCGCTCTTCGTCTGCCTCCACGTGAAGTAGGTATACCCCTGCGTGTATCCGGCCTTCGCGAGCGAGTACATCACGTGCGGCCGCGTAAACGCCTCCGCCAGAAAGATCACCTCAGGATGCGTCTTCCGCATCTCCGCGATGCACCACTCCCAGAACGGCAGCGCCTTCGTGTGCGGATTGTCAACGCGAAACACGCGCACACCATGGTCCACCCAGAACTTGAACACGCCATACAGTGCATCCCACAACCCGCGCCAGTCCTTCGACTCGAAGTTCAGCGGATAAATATCCTGGTACTTCTTCGGCGGATTCTCCGCATACTGAATCGACCCGTCCGGCCGAATCGTGAACCACGTCGGATGCTGCTTCACCCACGGATGGTCCGGCGAGCACTGAAAGGCAATATCCAGCGCAATCTCCATTCCATGCGTCTGTGTCGCTTTCACGAGGTGCTCAAAATCCTGCATCGTCCCAAGCTGCTGATGGATCGAAGTATGCCCGCCCTCCGCGCTACCGATCGCCCACGGACTGCCCACATCGCCCGGCTCCGCAATCACCGAATTGTTCTTCCCCTTGCGGTACTGCACGCCAATCGGATGAATCGGCGGCAGGTATACGATGTCAAAACCCATCGCTGCAATCTGCGGCAGCCTCGCCTCGACGTCGCGAAACGTCCCATGCTCTCCCGGCACCGGCGAGCACGACCGCGGAAACAACTCATACCATGCAGAGAATCGCGCCCGCTCGCGGTCAACCCACAGCGGCAGCTCGCGATCGAGCCTCGTTGCAAAGCTCATGTCCGGATACTTCGCCACCAACGACTCCAACTCCAGCGTCATCGGCGAGTCATAGTACGGCAGCTTCGCATCCGCCAGATGCCGCAACTGCGCTGCAGCCTCCGTCAGCCTCTTCGCATCGGCCGCATCTGTCTTCTCCGCGCGCTCCGCCGCGGCCTCCAGCAGGTTCGCTCCAATCCGCAGCGCCAGCGGAATATCCTGTGGCAAAACCTGCGCGGTCGGCTCTTTCGGGTCCGGCTGCGCATCCAGCCGCTTCACCAGATCATGCGACCAGGTATCAAAGTGGTCGACCCACGCCTCTATCGTGAAACTCCACGCGCCGATCCGGTCCACCGGAAACCGCGCCTGCCACAGATCATTCGTCAGCGGCTCGAATCGTGCCTCGCACCACTCCTTGTCGCTCTCGTGCCTGTACAGCAGCCGTCCCGCAACATGATCGTGCCCATCTCCAAAGATCGCCGCCGTCACCTCCACCACATCGCCGATCACCCGTTTCGCCGCATACCGTCCGCCATCGACTGATGGCTGCACCTCCTCAATCACGACGCGCCGGCGTCCCTCCGTTGGCTTCATGCTGCGGCCTCCGCTCCAAAATTCAATCTGCCGTTCGAGTCTAACTCGCCCGCAATTCCCTCCGGCACTGCCTGCATCCAACCTCATTAGAAGCAGAAAGCGCCGTCTCGTGAGCACAGGCCGATAAACCTGCATGATGTCGCCAAACGGAGGATCTGTTGCCAGAGTGGTTTCGAAAGAGCGAACGCAAACCTCTTCACGGTGCGCGCATTGAGGATTACGCTGTCATCGGCGACCTCGAAACCGCTGCACTCGTCAGCCGCGAAGGCTCCATCGACTGGCTCTGCTGGCCCAACTTCGGCTCCGGAGCCTGCTTCGCCGCTCTACTGGGCGCGAAGGACAACGGCTACTGGAGCCTGCTCCCGCGCGACAAAGTCACGGCGATCGGTCGTCGCTACCGCCCCGGCACCCTCATCCTCGAAACCACCTTCACCACGGCATCAGGCGAAGTCCTCCTCACAGATTTCATGCCCCCGCGTGGCAAACACTCGGACGTCGTCCGCATCGTCCGCTGCACGCGTGGCAAGGTCGCCATCCGGATGGAGCTCTGCCTGCGCTTCGACTACGGCCTCACCGTCCCCTGGGTCACCAGTGCCGACCACGAGCTCCGCGCCATCGCCGGCCCCAACATGGTCGTGCTCCGCAGCAGTTGTGCCGGCGCCAAACCCGCGGAGCTCCACGGCGAACACCTCACCACAGTCAGCAAGTTCACCCTACGCGCCGGCCAGCAGCAATGCTTCGTCCTCACGTACGCGAGCTCCATCGAAAAGGTCCCTGAACCCGTCCCGGTCCAACCCGCCCTGAACGACACCGAAACCTTCTGGCTCGACTGGATCGGGCGCTCCAAGTACGAAGGCCCTTACAAAGACATCGTCGAGCGCACTCTCCTCACGCTCAAGACGATGACTTACAACCCCACCGGCGGCATCGTCGCCGCTGTCACCGCCGGCCTCCCCGAAGAGATCGGCGGCGAGCGCAACTGGGACTACCGCTACTGCTGGCTGCGCGACACCGCCTTCACCCTGCTCGTCCTCATGCGCGCCGGCTACACCGACGAAGCCGTGCGCTGGCGTCTCTGGCTCCTCCGCGCCATCGCCGGCAACCCCGATCAGCTCCAGACCCTCTACGGCATCGGCGGCGAGCGCAAGCTCATCGAGTGGGAGGCCGCCTGGCTATGCGGCTATGAAAACTCCCGCCCCGTGCGCATCGGCAACGCCGCCTCGGAGCAATTCCAGCTCGACGTCTACGGCGAAGTCGGCGTCGCACTCTCGCGCACTCCCGAGGCCGAGGTCGACATCCGCGTCCCCGCCACCGACCTCCAGGCCCACCTCATGGACCACCTCTGCGACATCTGGCACCTCCCCGACGAAGGCATCTGGGAGGTCCGCGGTGGACGCAAGCACTTCGTCCACAGCAAGGTCATGGCCTGGGTCGCACTCGACCGCGCCATCAAGCATCACCAGAAGTTCGACGGGGCTGGCGACGTCCGGCGCTGGCGCAAGAACCGCGATAAGCTGCACGCCGAAATCTGCAAGAAAGGCTTCAACAAACGCCTCAACTCGTTCACGCAAAGCTACGGTTCCACCAACCTCGACGCCTCCTGCCTGCGCCTCGCGCTCGTCGGGTTCCTTCCGCCTGACGACCCGCGCATCATCGGCACCATCGACGCCATCCAGAAGCACCTTATGAAGGACGGCCTCGTCCAGCGCTACAACACCGCCAGAACAAGCGACGGCCTCAGCGGCGGCGAAGGCGCCTTCCTCGCCTGCAGCTTCTGGCTCGTCGTCTGCCTCTGGCTCATCGGCCGCAAGGATGAATCCACAGCGCTCTTCGAGCGCCTCCTCGCACTCACCAATGATGTCGGTTTGCTCAGCGAGGAGTACGATGCGAAGAACAGGCGCATGCTGGGCAACTTCCCGCAGGCGCTCTCGCACATCGCATTGGCGCACGCGGCCTTCACCGTCTCGGGCCAATGGCAGCCTGAACCCTACTCGCCCAGCCTGTAGCGCTCGCGGATGCAACCTCGTCCGCACGGCAGCGACTCTATCGGGAGAGAGACTGCAACCAGATCTCCAGCCCTGACACAAAACTTTCGGCCTGCACGTTCTTGCAGTCCTGTGAAGGAGATTCCACACCCGTGAAGCGAGTGCCCAGCGCGACGTACCGGCTGCAACTGCACAAAGGCTTCACCTTTGACGACGCCGCAGCGATCGCCGACTACATCCGCGAGCTCGGCGTCAGCCACGTCTACAGCTCGCCGTATTTGCAGGCCGCGCCCAACAGCATGCACGGCTATGATGTCGTCGATCATCGCCGCGTGAACGAGGAACTCGGCGGCCTCGAAGGCCACGCGCGCTTCTGCAAGCGTCTCGGCGAGGTCGGCCTCGGCCAGGTGCTCGACATCGTGCCCAACCACATGAGCCTCGGTGAGCAGAATCGCTACTGGCACGACGTCCTCGAGAACGGCCACAACAGCCGCTACGACAGCTTCTTCGACATCGACTGGAACCCTAACGAAGAGCGCCTGCGAGATAAGGTCCTCGTTCCCATCCTCGAAGACCAGTACGGCCGCGTGCTGAGCAAAGGTGGCATCGTCCTCGCACGCCAGGGCGCAACCTTCGTCGTCAAAGCCTCCGGCCAGACGCTTCCCGTCGCGCCCGAGAGCCTCTCCGGTTTGCTCACGCGCGCCGCCGAATACGCACGCAGCGACACCCTGAACTTCCTCGCTGACAGCTACGGCCGGCTCCCCGCCGCCGAATTCGCTGACCGCCGCACCGTTCTTGCGCGCCATCGCGACAAGGTCGTCCTGCATAGTCTGCTGGGACGTCTGCTCAAGGAAGACCGTGTCCGCGATGGCGTGGATCGTGCGGTCCGCGAGCTGAATGAGAACATCGATGGATTGCATGCGTTCCTGGAGAGTCAGCACTTCCGCATCGCCTACTGGAAGACCGCCGATCAGCAGCTCGGCTATCGTCGCTTTTTCGATGTCAACACGCTCATCGGTCTCCGCGTCGAGCGCGAATACGTCTTCGAAGAGACCCATGCGCTCGTCCTCAAGTGGCTCAGAGACGGTGTGCTCGATGGCGTCCGGGTGGACCATCCCGACGGCCTCCGCGATCCCCTCCAGTACTTCCAGCGCCTGCGCCAACGTGCTCCGGATGCCTGGATCATCGGCGAGAAGATCCTCGAGCCCGGCGAGTGGCTTCGCGCCAACTGGCCCATCGAGGGAACCACCGGCTATGACTTCCTGAACATCGCGCTCGGCGTGCTCGTGAAGCCGGACAGCCTCAACAAGCTGGACGAGTACTACGCCGAGTACACCGGCGACGCCACGCCATATCCCGTCGTCGCCCACGACAAGAAGATGAACGTCGCGCAGGAGGCGCTCGGCAGCGACGTCAACCGCCTCGCCAGCCTCTTCGTCGAGATCTGCGAATCCAATCGTGAGCAGCGCGATTTTACGCGCGCCGAAATTCGCCGGGCGATTCGTGAGGTCGCAGCATGTTTCGCGATCTATCGCACGTACGTCGTTCCTGATCGCGATGAGATCACCGACGAAGACATCAATATCATCTCGCGCGCGACCCGGTGCGCGAAGGACAACCGCCAGGACATCGACGGTCTGCTCTTCGACTTCATGCGCGATGTGCTCACACTCAGAGTTCGCGGCGAAAAGGAGCGCGAATTTGTTTACCGGTTCCAGCAGTTCACTAGTCCGGTCATGGCCAAGGGCGTCGAGGACACCGCGTTCTACTGCTCCAATCGCCTCACCGCAATGAACGAGGTCGGCGGCGATCCCGACTGCGACGGCTTCTCGCTCGAATACTTCCACACCTACAACGAAGCGACGCAGCGAACCTTCCCGCAGACCATGACCACGCTCAGCACGCATGACACCAAGCGAAGCGACGATGTGCGCGCACGCCTCGCGGTCCTGTCGGAAATCCCCGACGAGTTCCACCAGCTCGCCGAGCACTGGAGCCGCCACAACACGGGCTATACCTCCAGCGGCGTCATCGATCGCGGCACCGAATGGTTCCTCTATCAGACGATCATCGGTGCGTGGCCCATCGACGCCGAGCGCCTGCGCAACTACATGGAAAAGGCGATGCGCGAGGCGAAGGTCAGAACCAGTTGGGTCGCTCAAAATAACGAGTACGAAGACGCTCTGCGCAAGTTTGTTGATTCACTCCTCGGCGACATGAAATTTATCTCGGAGCTCGAGGAGTTCGTGAAGAAGATCAACTTCGCCGGCCGCGTCAATTCACTCGCGCAGACACTGCTCAAGTACACCTCGCCCGGTGTGCCCGATCTTTACCAGGGCGGCGAGCTCTGGGACCACTCGCTCGTCGATCCGGACAATCGCCGGCCTGTCGATTATGATCTCCGCCGCAAGCTGCTCAAGGAGATGCGTTCCATGAGCGCCGAGCAGATCATGCAGCGCATGGATGACGGCCTGCCGAAGCTGTGGGTGATTCATCACGCGCTGTGGCTTCGTCGCGAGCGTGCGCACAGCTTTGGCCCGGAGGGGGCCTATACGCACTGCAATGCACGCGGCCCGGAGGCGGATCGCGTCATCGCCTATATCCGCGGCGGCGATATCCTGACCGTTGTTCCACGCTGGACGCAGTCCCGCACTTCCTGGAATGGAACCACGCTCGATCTGCCCGAGGGCCGCTGGACGAACTGTCTCACCGGCCAGGAATTTGATGGCGTGCAACAGGTTGAAAAATTGTTTGAAATTTTTCCCGTCTCACTGCTCACACGCGAGCGGCGTAGCCGTCCCGGTCATGGACGCATCTCAGAGCCTTAGGAGGCAAGAGGAATCATTGATGCATGAGTTTCGGATATGGGCGCCGCGCGCCGAGAGGTTGAGACTGCAACTGGATAGCCGCGAGCCGCTCGCCATGGATGGGCCGGACGCGAAGGGCTGGTGGTGCGTCTCCGTGCAGGATGCCGGGCCCGGCACAGATTACGCGTTTCTCGTCGATGACGATCCAACACCGTATCCCGATCCACGCAGCGCGTGGCAGCCTCGCGGTGTGCATTCTTCTTCCCGTGTCTACGATCAGTCCGCCTTTCAGTGGACGGACAGGAACTGGCACTCGCCTCCGCTCTCAGCCGCAATTCTCTATGAGCTGCACATCGGCACCTTCAGCGAAGAAGGCACGTTTGACAGCGCGATCGAGCACCTCGATTACCTCATCGATCTCGGCATCACGCACGTGGAACTGATGCCGATCAACGAGTTCGCCGGCCAGCGCGGCTGGGGCTACGACGGCGTCTTCCTCTTCGCGCCGTTCGAGCCCTATGGCGGTCCCGATGGATTCAAGCGCTTCGTCGATGCCTGCCACGCCAAGAACCTTGCTGTGATCCTCGACGTGGTCTACAACCACTTCGGCCCGGTAGGGAATTACACGAACAAGTTTGCGCCCTACCTTACGGAGCGTTACCACACGCCGTGGGGCGCTGCGGTCAACTTCAACGAGAGCGGAAGCGATGAGGTCCGCAGGTTCTTCTGCGACAACGCCCTCATGTGGCTGAAGGACTACCACGTCGATGGTCTCCGCCTGGACGCCACGCACGAGTTCATCGACCGCTCGGCCGTGCACTTCATGGAGCAGCTCTCGGCGGAGGTCGAGCGCATCGGCGCGACGATCGGTCGCAGGTTCGTCCTCATCGCCGAAAGCGACCTCAACGATCCGAAGTTTGTGCGCCCACGCGAGGCGCACGGCTACGGCATGGACGCGCAGTGGAGCGACGACTTCCATCACTCCCTCTTCACACTGCTATGGAGCGATCCGGGCCGCGGCTACTACGACGACTTCGGCTCGATGGATGATCTGGTCAAGAGCCTCAAGCACGTCTTCGTCTACGACGGAATCTACTCGGGGTATCGCGATCACCGACATGGACGGCCGGTGGACGGGCTCTCTGCACATCACTTCCTCGGCTACATCCAGAACCATGACCAGGTTGGGAACCGTGCTGTCGGCGAGAGGCTGGAGCATCTCGTCGGGATGGATGCGGCGAAGGTTGCGCTGGGCATCGTGCTGACCGCTCCCTTCGTTCCCATGCTTTTCATGGGCGAGGAGTTCGCCGCGTCATCACCATTTCTGTACTTCGCCGATCACGAAGAGGAGGAGATGCGCCGGCTCGTCTCCGAGGGACGCAAGCGGGACTTCGCGGCATTCGGCTGGGACGAATCCTCGATTCCCGATCCTGAAGATCCGGAGACCTTTGAGCGCTCGAAGCTCATCTGGAGCGAGGTGCACGAGGGCAATCACCAGCAGATGCTCGAGTGGGTGAAGACTCTGATCCACCTGCGGCGGACTACGGTTTCGCTCAATGATGGCGACCTCGGACACTTCAAAGTGGCGTGCCGGGAGCAGGACAGGTCGCTGGTGATGGAGCGCGGCAGGGTGCGCATTGCGGCGAACCTGGGCGACACACCGGTGAAGGTTGACCTGGCGCCGGGCGAGCGCATCCGGTTGAGCTCCTGCGAGGGCATAGCGCTCTCGGCAGGGCAAGTCGCACTGCCGAAGATGAGCCTGGCGGTCCTCGAGCGGACCGAAGAGTCGTGAGTCGCGCGGGTAGCATGGAGGCAGGAGCTATCTGACGTGGCAGACGAGGTCATCCGGACCATCAGCAGTCGAGAGGTCTATCGCAATCCGTGGACCAGCGTCCGCGAGGACGTGATCGAACGCTCCAACGGGCAGCGCGGAATCTACGGGGTCGTCGACAAGGATCCGGCCTGCATCGTGATCCCGATCGAGCGGTCTGCCGATGGCGATTTTTTGTGGCTGGTGCGGCAGTACCGGTACACGGTGGGGGGGACGTACTATGAGCTGCCGCAGGGCGGGTGGGAGGAGCCGGACGTGGATCCGATCGAGATGGCGCGCGGGGAGCTGCGCGAGGAGACCGGGCTGCGGGCGGAGCGGATGACCGAGCTGGCGAGGCTGTGGATCGGCTACGGCGTGATGCGGCAGCTACACCATGTCTTTCTGGCCGAAGGGCTCACGCACGGCCAGCACGACCGCGAGCCGGAGGAGCATGACATGACAGTCCATCGCGTTCCCGTGAGCGAGTTCGAAGCGATGCTGCTGGACGGACGAGTGATGGATAACTGCTCGGCCGCCGCCTGGGGAATCTATCGGGTGTGGGGTACCCCCCTCCCCCGATGAAATTGTGCAAAGTCTTCAGAAGATTGGACTTAGGTCTGGACTTTATGTGCAAAGTCTTGATTCCATTGTACTTAGTAAATAAGGTATCTGGAATCATAGGTTTGCTGGGATTTGCACCGGTCGCAGGGCATTAGAGATTTTCGGGATTCGAGGTCGGGTGGCGGGCGGTTTCGAGGGTTTCTTCGTAGGAGGTGTGGAGGGGAAGGAAGACCGAGACCCTGGTGCCGTGTTTTTCGGGGTCGGTGGTGCTTTCGATCCAGATTTTGCCGCCGTGGCCCTCGACGAACTGCTTTGCCACGAACAGGCCGATGCCGGTGCCGATGGTCATGCGGGTGGTGAAGAAGGCGTCGAAGACTTTGTCCAGGTTCTCCTCGGAAATCCCCACGCCGTTGTCTTCGACGGTGAGGAGGACGCCGGGACCGGGTGTCTGGACGTCCGAGACGCCGAGGCTGAGACGGCCGCCGTTGCCCATGGCGTAGATGGCGTTGGCGAGCAGGTTGGAGATGACCTGCATCATCTCGCCGCGGCGAAGTACGATTTTGGTTTCCGAGTCGATGCAGCGGTCGATCTTGATGCCGTAGGCGAAGCAGCGGGGAGTGTAGACGGTGAGCGCGTGCTCGGCGAGCTGGGCAAGAGGGATGCAGACTGCGGAGGTGTGCTCGCGGTAGTAGCCGAGGGTCTGCTTGGCGATATGGGCGACGCGGTTGAGCTCGATCTCGGCGGTCGAGAGATACGCTCTTCCTTCCTCGTTGACCATGGGGCGAAGGAGATAGAGCAGATTGAGGACGGCCTCGAGAGGATTGTTAATCTCGTGCGCTATGGTGGCGGCCATGCGTCCGGTTGCGGCGATCTTTTCGGCCTGGATGAGCGAATTTTCCATGCGCTTGCGATGGGAGACGTCGCGCAGGATCTTGGAAGCGCCGACGATCCTGCCGGATGCGTCGCGGACAGGCGAGATGGTGAGGGAGACGTCGAGGAGCTCGCCGGATTTGGTGCGGCGGACGGTATCGAAGTGCTCGATACGCTCGCCGGCTCTGATCTTGGCGATGATCACGGGCTCGTCGCCATGCAGATGCTCGGGGATGAGGGTGAGGATGGATTTGCCGACGATCTCCTCGGCGGTGTAGCCGAGGATGCGCTGGGCGGCTTTGTTCCAGCTGGTGATGATGCCGTTGAGGTCCTTGCTGATGATGGCGTCGTCGGAGCCTTCGACGATGGCGGCGAGCTCGCCGAGGCGCTTGGCGTCGAGGTGCCGGTCGGCATGAATCTTGTCCAGCTCGGAGAGCTGGCGGGAGAGCTGATCGCGTGCGCGGGCGTTTTCCAGCGCGACGGCGACCTGCGAGCCGAGGGTGCCGACGAGGAGCTCGGAGCTTTCGTCGAAGACGTCGGCCTCTTCGTGTCCGAAGACGAGCGCGCCGAGGATCTGGCCGGCGAGATTGCGGAGCGGCACAGCGAGATAGCTGCGGACGGTGCGGCTCTCGTGCGGAAGGCCGTCGCCGGGAAGAGGGCCATGAAAGCGGGTATCGCGGCTGATATCGCGGGAACGGACGATGGTGCGGTCTTTGAGCGGAGCGGAAAGGGCAGCGCGCGCCGGGAAGGTGGAGGAGCGGCCTTCGCCGGAGCCCGAGACCATGTACAAGGGATAGCTGCCGGGGTGTGGGCCGGATTGATTGCAGAGAAAGCTGCCGAACTCCGCACCGGTGAGCTGCAGGCCGGCGTCCGTAGCCCGTTGCGCGATGGCTTCGGGACGGGTGTTGCGGGCGAGGAGGAGACCAGTCTGTGCGACGATCTCGAGTTTCTCTTCGAGAGACAGTGCGCGGCTGGAGGCGATGCTCATGCGGTGTGGCCTGGAGAGAGCGGTGCGGGATGGAGGGAGGTCGACATGCCGGCCCTTCTCTTTCGATGATGATACTGCGAACCGCGACGCAGCTTGGCTTAATGGACTTGGATTCGATTGCGGAGCAGGATGTTGCGTGACGAGTCGCCAACGCGGAGCTCAACGGGCTCTTTTTCGATGACAAAGCGATTAAGCTTTTCATTCCAGTAGGCGAGGTCCGGGATTCTGAGTGGGATGGTGACCGTGCGGGTTTCGCCGGGAGCCAGGGTAACGCGCCGAAAGCCTTTGAGCTCCTGTGCCGGACGTGAGACAGCGGAGTGGAGGTGATGCACGTAGAGCTGGACGACCTCGTCGCCTGTGCGGGGGCCGGTGTTGGTGACGTCGACGGCGACGTTGATGGTGCTGTCGGGGGCGGGGGAGGATGTGCTGGGTTTGAGATTGGATAGTTGGAAGCTGGTGTAGCTGAGGCCGAAGCCGAAGGGATAGAGCGGCTCGCCGTGGAAGTACATGTAGGTGCGGCCGTGGCGGATGTCGTAGTCCATCATGGGCGGGAGCTGGTCGATGGATTTGGGCCAGGTGACGATGAGGTGGCCGCCTGGGTTGTAGTCGCCGAAGAGGACGTGCGCGAGGGCGGTGCCTTCGTCCTGCGAGCTGTGCGCCATGTGCAGGATGGCGGGGACGTATTGCTGCGACCAGTTGATGGTGTAGGGAAAGCTGGAGATGAGCACCATGATGGTGCGCGGCTGGACGGCGAAGACCTGCTTGACGAGCTGTTCCTGCTCCAGCGTGAGGGATTCGCGATCGCGGCCTTCGCGGCCATCAGAGGGAACGGTGCAGGGGAGCGTGCCGCCGCCGTCGACGGTGGCGTGCCAGTCATGCGCCATGTCGGGACCGCAGGTGGGGTCGTTGCCGACGAAGACGATGGCGACGTCAGAGTTGCGCGCGGCGTTGAGGGCGTCCTGGTGGAGCTCGCTGGCGGCGTAGTTGATTTTGATGTTGGGGCCCGCGGCGGCTTTGATGCCGGCGAGCGGCGTGATGGCGTAGGGAGGAATGCCGCCGTACCAGTCCCAGTGGACGGAGTTGGCCAGCGGGCCGATGACGGCGATGGAGTGCAGTGTGGATTTGTCGAGCGGGAGAGTGTTGTTCGCGTTCTTGAGGAGGACGATGGATTCGAGTGCTGTTTTCAAAGAGATTTCGTGCGCATGCGCGGAGTTCCAGGGTTCGGGTTCGTTTGCGGCGGAGATTTTGCTGTAAGGATTTTGGTCGGGCGGGTCGAGCAGGCCGAGTTTGAGGGTGACTTCGAGCTTGCGGCGGACGAGTGTGTCGAGCTCGGCTTCAGTGACGGAGCCTTCTTTGATGGCGGCGTGGGTTTCGTCTTTGTAGGTGTCGAGGAACTGATTGATGCCGGCGTGCAGGCAGGCGATGACGGCGGCTTTCTGGTCGGGGAAGGCGTGGTGCGCGGACCAGAGCTGGCGGACAGCGCCGCCGTCGGAGGAGATGACGAGCGCGTGCCACTGGTTGATGACGATGGATTTGAGAATGGGATTGACGGCCATGGGTGTGCCGTTCCACGCGTTGTAGCTGGCCATGACGCCGCGGCCGCCACCGTCGAGGAAGCCCATGCGGAAGGGTACGGAGTAGTACTCCCAGAAGAGGCGCTGGTCGAAGTTGGAGGATGAGCTGTCGCGGTGGTCCTCGTTGGAGTTGGCGAGGAAGTGTTTCATGAGCGAGGCGGAGAGCCAGTAGTGCGGGTCGTCACCCTGGAGGCCGTGGATGAAGGCCGTGACCATGGTGCCGTTGAAGAACGGGTCTTCGCCGTAGACCTCTTCGCTGCGGCCCCAGCGCGGATCGCGGGCGAGGTCGGCCTGCGGCCCCCACAGCATGAGGATCGGGCGGTTGTATTTTGGCGTTTGCGTGATGTAGCGGGCTTCATAGCCTTCGACGGCGGCGGCCTGCTGGACGAGTGCTGGGTCCCAGGTGGCCCCGAGGCCGGGCGGCTGTGGAAACTGCGTGGTTGGTATGGCGTCCCGGCCGCGACCGCCGCGCTGCACGACGCCGTGAATGCCTTCGGAGGAGCCGAAGCTGGGGACGCCGAGACGAGGGACGGCGGTGTTGGTGCCGAGCACGTCGATCTTCTCGTCGAGCGTCATGAGCGAGAGGAGATTGTCGATACGTGTGGCGGCGGGGAGCGAGGGATCGCGGAAAGGGTATTGCGGTTTTGTTTGCTGGGCGGAGGCGGTGAGGGCGAGCGCGAGTGTGAGCGCGGGGAGGATTTTCAGCACGCGTGAGACCTCGTTTGGATTGTCCAGACGATGGTACGCGAGCGAGTTAGTTGATTTGTTTCGAGCGGCGGGACATGAAGTCCATGAGCAGATAGTTGCCGAGAGTTTGGGGCGTGGTGAAGTAGGCCTTGCCGCGGCACATGGCGGCGACCTGCTGCACGAATTGGACGAGCTGGAAGTCGTTGGCGAGCATGAAGGTGTTGATCATGATGTTGGAACGCTTGCAGCGGCCAACCTCTTCGAGGGTCTCGGAGATGACGATGGGGTCGAGGCCGAAGGCGTTTTTGTAGATGCGGCCGTCGTCGAGCGTGAGCGCGGAGGGCTTGCCGTCGGTGATCATGACGATCTGCTTCATGTCCTTGCCGGAGCTGCGCAGGATGCGCTGAGCGACGCGGAGGCCTTCGCGGGTGTTGGTGTAGTGTGGGCCGACTTTGACGCGCGGGAGTTGCGAGATGGCGATCTCTTCGGCGGAGTCGTGGAAGAGGACGAGGTTGAGCTGGTCGCCGGGGTACTGCGTGCGGATGAGATGCGAGAGTGCCATGGCGACGCGCTTGGCGGGCGTGAAGCGGTCTTCGCCGTAGAGGATCATCGAGTGCGAGCAGTCGAGCAGGACGACGGTGGCGCAGGAGGATTGGTAGTCGGCCTGCTGGACGTAGAGGTCGGAGTACTCGAGGTTGAGGACACCGGAGTTGTTGGGTGGGCCTTCGCGCGCGAAGACGGAGTTGAGGGTCTGCGCGATGTCGAGGTTGAGGGAGTCGCCGAATTCGTACGGTTTGGAGGAGCCGTTGGTCTCGACGCCGGCGGCCTCGTAGAGGGTGTCGTGGCGGCCGAGGGAGGATTTGCCGAGCGGGCCGAGGAGGTCGCGGAGGGCTTTGAAGCCGAGGAAGTCCATAGCCTTGTCGGTGACTTCGAAGCGGGCGTCTTCGGCGTTGCCGTCGCCTTGCTGGCCGGGGCTCTCGGGTTGGGTGTCGGAGGGCTCGGCGTTGAGGAAGGCCTCGTCCTTCATGCGCTGAATGATTTTCTCGACAAGCTCCTGCTTGCCTTCTTCGGGCAGCTCTTCGTACTTCTGCTGCGCGTCTTCATCGAGGAGCTCGCCGGAGTCAAGCGCCTGGCGGATGGCGTCGCGGAGGTCCTCCATGGAGTCGGAGGCGTTGGGGAACTGCGACCAGGGGTCGTCGAAGCCGGAGTCGAGGAAGAAATCGGACAGGGCTTCCATGAGGTCTTCGAGGTCGAAGCTGGTGGAGAGGTCGCCGGTGAATTTTGTGTAGCGCGTGAGCTTCATGCGGGTCGCCGATGGTGTCTGTACAGATTAGACGACCGCGGCGGGGCGGGGATTCTTCGGAAAGGGGAAAGCTGGCGGAGCGGGCCGGCTAAACGCCGGAAGCAGACGCGCATCCTACGACTGGGCACGACCCGCAAGTGGCACGACGAAATTTTGCGAGCGAGGAGTGGAGCTATGAAGGCAGTTGTATTTCACGGAATTGGCGACGTCCGGCTGGAGAACGTGCCGCAGCCGAGATTGAAGGATGACAATGATGCGATCGTGCGGATTACATCTTCGGCGATCTGCGGGACAGATCTGCACTTCATCCGCGGAACGATGAGCGGGATGAAGCCGGGCAGGATCATCGGGCACGAGGCAGTCGGCGTGGTGGAAGAGGTCGGCAAGGCGGTCAGGAACTTCCGGCCGGGCGACCGCGTTATTGTTCCGTCGACGCTTGGGTGCGGGAGTTGTAACTACTGTCGCGCGGGCTACTATTCGCAGTGCAATCGCCTAAACACGATGGGACCGCTGGGCGGCACGGTGTTCTTTGGCGGACCGGAGAATGCCGGCGGCCTGGATGGCTTGCAGGCGGAGTATGCACGCGTGCCGTATGCGGGCGTGAACCTGGTGAAGCTGCCGGAGGAGATCTCCGACGACGCGGCCATCATGATGAGCGACATTCTGCCGACGAGTTACCAGGCAGCGGAGATGGCTGGAATCAAGCCGGGCGATACGGTTGCGGTGTTTGGCTGCGGGCCGGTCGGCATGATGGCTATCATGTGCGCGCAGCATATGAACGCGGGGCGCGTGTTTGCCATCGACAGCGTGAAGTCGCGGCTGGACGAGGCGCGGCGGCATGGAGCGGAGGCGATCGACTTCGGCGAAGAGAATCCTGTTGCCGTGCTGCATGAGTTGACGGTGGGCTCGGGGCCCGACCGCGTGATTGATGCCGTGGGTGTGGATGCGACGTGCGCAAAGCATTCGAGCTCGAAGATGAAGAAGCAGTTTGCGCAGGAGATGGACGACGTTGCTCCGGATGTGAGGAAGGCGGAGCGGAAGAACTGGTGGACGGGTGGCGCGCCGATGCAGGCGCTGGAGTGGGCCGTGGAGTCGGTGGCGAAGGCGGGCACGCTGTCGATCATCGGCGTGTATCCACCGACGCTGAAGTCGTTCCCGATCGGCATGGCGATGAACAAGAACATCACGCTTCGGATGGGCAACTGCAATCACCGGAAGTATCTGCCGCGGCTGGTGGAGCTGGTGCGCAGCGGCGTGATGCATCCGGAGGAGTTCTTTACGCAGCGGGTGCCAGTGGCTTCGGCGATTGATGCGTACAGGCACTTCGATCAGCATGAGCCGGGGTGGCTGAAGGTGAAGCTGGAGCCGGGTGCGGGATCGATGATGCGCGCGGCGTAATCAGCGGGGCCGTGTGCCGCTCATGACCGCGAAGCTGGAGTGCTTGTACCAGCAGTCGATGTTGGTGAAGCCGGCGTCGCGCAGCCAGGCGAGCTGCGCGGCGACGGGAGTGCGGCGGTCTTCCTGCTGGCGGAAGAGTGAGTCGGCGATCTGCTGCTCGGTGGCGCCGTTGGCCCGGACGTCGGCGAGCCAGCGCAGCTGATAGATCTCTTCGAGCTCGGGCGTGGGGCCGGCGATGTGGTCGGCGTTGATGAAGAGGCCGCCGGGTTGAAGCGCGGCGAAGATGTGCGCGAAGAGTGCGCGCTTGCGGTCGTCCTCGAGGTGATGGATGGAGAGCGAGGAGACGATCGCATCGGAGTTCGCGGGCAGCGGCTCGGTGGTGTAGTCGGCGAGGCTGTACGTGATTTGCGGATCGTCACCCAGACGGTTGCGTGCGAGCGCGAGCATGTTTTCGGAGAAGTCGATGAGCGTGAGATGGGCCTCGGGGAAGGCGGCGCGCAGCATGGCGGAGAAGAGACCGGAGCCGGCGCCGAGCTCGACGATGTGCATTGCGTCAGTGGGAACGAGCTCGAGCGCGGCGGCGTAGAAGGCTTCGTGGCCGGGGATGAGCTTCATGCGGTCACGGTCGTAGGTGGCTGCAGTGGCGTCGAAGACGGCGCGGCTGTTGTTCTCTCGCATGAGTTGAAGGATAAGCCAAGCTGATGCTATTCGGAGATTCGATAAGAACTTCGAATGAGCTTATTTTCGTTTCAGAGCCTCGAGTTCGTCGAGCGTGCGGGGCCAGTCGGAGCCGAGGAGACGTGAGAGCGAGCGGTCGGCGAGGACGCGGCCGCTGGTCTGGCACGCAGGGCAGTAGTTGGTTTCGTTGTCGGCGTAGCGGATGCGCTGGACGGGTGTGCCGCAACGCGGGCAGGGCAGATTGTAGCGGCCGTGCACGGCCATCTCGGGACGGAAGGCTGTAACCTTCTCGGGAAATTTCTTTTGCGCTTCGGCGTTGAAGCGAGCTATCCAACTCTCCAGAGTTGCGCGTGTGGCGGTGTAGAGGCGCTGCCATGCATCTGGCGTGAGCTTCTGGGTTTGCGCGAGTGGCGAGAGCTGCGCGGCCCAGAGGATCTCGTCGGAGTAAGCGTTGCCGATGCCGGACAGCACGCGGGGGTCGGTAAGGGCGCGCTTGAGCGTGTGGTTCTCGGCGGTCAGGGCGGCGCGGAAGGCTTCGAGCGAGAGTGAAAAGATGTCGAGGCCGCCGGGGTCGAGTGCGGCGAGAGCGGCTTCGCCCTGAACGAGATGGAGCGAGGCGCGGCGTTTGGCTCCGGCTTCGGTGAGGACGAGCGAGCCGGAGGGGAAATCGAACGAGGCGAGATTGTTGCGGCCGCCGAGTTTGGGTCGTGCTCCGGTGAGCTCGCGCCAGTGCAGACGGCCGGCGATCATCAGGTGCAGGACGAGGAAGAGGTTTTCTTCACTGCTGTTCGCCGGATCAAAAACGAAGACGATACGCTTACCCAGGCGGCGAAGACCGCGAACTGTTTTGCCTTCAACGGACTGAATGGGCGGAACAGCGGTGCGGAGCAGGAGCGGGCTGGCGATGCGAAGCTGCTCGAGCGGCTGGCCGATGACGCGCAGTGCGAGCGCGGTGAGATAGGCGGTGATGTCGGGCAGCTCGGGCACGGGAGAAGGATACGCGAGCTAACGTTTGCCGCTGCACCATCAGCGCGAGCGTCGCTAAAAACTGCTCGAAGAATCTGCGGCCGACGGTGGATTTTGAGTGGCTTAGAGGCGGGCGTTTCGACGGTGGATTTTGATGAAAATTCCCAATAAAAATGCGGGCAACGCAGGTATGCGAGGTGATGTCCTACTACCTGGCGGCGATGAGGCCGCCTGAAGCCGAAGAGGAGTAGAAACTATGGCGACAAACGATCGGAACATGGAGCAGCAGAAGAACAAAGGCAGCAACCAGGATCCGAACCGCACTCAGTCAGGAATGGGCAGCTCAACCTCGCAACAGTCAGGGAAGTCCTCGGGCTCACAGGGATCCCAGGGATCGCAGAGCGGCAGCAGCTCGAGGAGCTCGGGCAGCAGCAGCGACAAGAGATAAGAAGTTTTTTGACGATATCGCCAGTGCGCGGTTCGTGACCGCGGCTGTGCAAGCCGGCCCGCAGTAGCAACGCGGGCTCAAAGGGCGGCGCAGAAGATGATGTCCTATCTTCTGCGCCGCTTTCTATTTGGGGAGATTGTGTGCGCGGTTATTTTGCTGCGAGCACGGTGGCGCTGCCGCCGATGCGTGTTGCCGTGGCGGGATGACTGAGCAGGCTGGTCAGCGATGGTGGCATGCCCGCGGCGCCGAAGCGCGCGAGGAAGAAGGCGAGCTCGGCGATGTCGCCGGCGCTGAAGTTGGTCCTCTGCTCGTCGGTGGTGTACTGCTTGACGAGTGCGGGATCGGCGATGGCCTGGCCGAGGAAGACGACGGCGTTGCGGATGGTGCGGCCGTGGTCGCTGACCGCGTAAAGGTCGACGTTCTGGCGCTCGGCGAATTCGGCGATCATGATCAGCGGCTGCAGAGCGAAGGCCTGGTAGTGGATCGCGTTTTCATGGCGTGCCATCTCGAGCGGGAAGGCGCCGTTCGAGTCTTCCTGGCTGACCGCTTGTTTGAAGGTGTTGACGCCGAAGCGGAAGAGATCGTCGTCGTTGGAGAGCACGCCGATGGAGGTGGCGGCGAGCGCGCGCCAGTAGTGGTGATTGTTGCCGAGCTCGTCGGGCTTCTCATAGGAGATGAGTTGGTGGGCGGCGCGGCTGAGCCAATTGGCGACGCGCTCCTGCTGTGCGCCGTCGAGCAGAGGATCCTGCCGGAGCACGGAGGCGGTGATGCCGGCCGAGCAGAGTGTCCACTCGGCCTGGAACCAGGACTGCGACCAGGCCTTCGGGTCGTAGTTGGTGAGCGCGCCGGCCTGCGCCCAGGCGTCGAGCTGCGAGAGCGCGCACTGCGCTTCGGCTTGATTGCCGGTCGCGACCCAGCGGTTCATGCCGGAGGTGATGCGGTGCTCGAAGGCGCCGTAGGTGCGGGTGGCCTCGGCTTCGGCGGGATTGGTGGGGCCGTTGGAGCCGTG
>DASRGC010000064.1:0-17509 GCA_035651235.1 Acidobacteriaceae bacterium | reverse complement strand
ATCGCCGACGGCGATGAGTTTTCCGGAGGCGTCCTTGAGGATGACGAAGCCGTGCGAGGAGCCCTCCTTGTGCGTTGCGGTGACTGGGTCTCCACCCCCGCCAGCCGGCTGGCCGGGGATCCCGGGATCCGCAAAGGCGATGGATGCGGGCAAGGAAAGCAGAAGGGCAAAGCAGATGCAGCGGGCCCAAAGGAAGGTAGCGGGACGGCGGATGTGGGTTCTCCTCGTACGTTCGTAGGTATAGATACCGAGACGGAGGGGTTCAGTTGTGCGTGGCGGGGATAGAAACGCAAAAAGGAATTCTTCGGAAAGAAAAGTTGAGCGGGCGAATTGCTCAGGTTTTAGCCGGTGCGCCCGCCATTCATCCGCGATGAAGCTGCGGATGAGTGGGGCACCCGGCGTAGTCGCGATCAGTAGCCGATGGTGAAGCGCTGGCCGCCTGCATGTTGTGGCTGCTCGAGTTCGTCGACGAGAGCGATGGCGTAGTCCTCCATGGAAATGCGACTGACGCCGTTGTCGTCGCTGATGAGGTCATCTTTGCCGAGGCGGAACTTGCCGGTGCGTTCGCCGGGCTCAAAGAAGGCGGCTGGGCTGAAGTAGGTCCAGTCGATAGAGCTGCGGCGGAGATTATTAAGGACGGCGGCGTGCGATTTGACGATGGGAATCCATTCGGCGGGAAGGTGACCGCTGTCCAGCAGAGTGACGCCGGGTGCGACGAAGAGACTGCCGGCGCCGCCCACGACGATGAGGCGAGGGCCGCCGTTCTTCGCGATGGCCTGAACAAGGTGGTCAGTTGCGCCGATGAGTTGGTCGGTGTCTTCGACGGGCGGAGCGTAGGCGCTGACGACAGCGTCAGAGCCGCGGATGATGGAGGCGATTTTGTCGACGTTGGAAAGATCGTCGGCCACCGGGGTGATGCCAGGGCGGCCTGCGAGTGATTCGGGATGGCGCGAGACGGCTACGACGGCGTGCCCGCGGCGAAGCAGTTCAGCGAGGATGCGGTTGCCGGCTTTGCCGGTCGCACCGTAAACAACAACCTTCATGCGGTTTCTCCTGTGCAGCAGATGTTGCGAACAGGATGGAGGATGCAGTCGAATCGAGCTGATGCTGCAAATCCAAAGGCCGGGAACGATCCCGGCCTTTGCTGTATTGGTTGAAGCGGTGCGTTATGCGGAGCCGCGGCGGCGACGTCACAGTTGTTGCTCAAGGAATTGCCGATCAGATGAAGAAGGCACGCGGTGGGATTGCGTCATCATCCGAATCAGTATGATCAGACCAAGAAGGCCATACAGCGCGAACACGGCGTCCACCACACTCTGTTTGCCTAGCAATGAGATCGGTGCGTTGACGCTGGCGTGAGCTACCGCGAGCACGAAAATATTCCCATTCACGCGCTGCCACAACGCGGTGAAGAGAAACGACAAGCCGAATACGCCGAACAGAAACATAGACGCTGTTCGCAAGCCACTGAGAAGAATGAACGCATGCCAGCAGCCCCATATCACCGCCACGATAATGGTTGCGAGAATGGCCCGGTAACGAGTCATCAATCGCGGGAGCAGCCATCCGCGCCACCCTAATTCCTCGCCGCACCCGACGAACACAAACTGCAGCAGTGCATGCGCCGCAAACAAGGGCCACGCACGAGCGGTGCGGGTAAGGTCTGCCGGATTTACTCCAACCACGAGCGCAGCCACTGCTGTACAAATCACGCCTGTGGTCAGGAGTGCCGGCACCCAGAGCCATTGCCCGCGCGGATTAAGCTTCCGCAACAAGCCTCGGATGCCGTTTCTTCCGGTGACTAGCAGCGCAGCAATCGCCGGCGCGTAGGTGACGCCGATTCTCGGAAGGTATTGCCAAACCAGACCCGAGGACGAGCGCCAGAGCCACTGCAGGCCGAACCCGAACGTATACGCGATCAGGAATGTCAGCAGAACAAACTTCAGTGTCGGGCTTATGCGCCGAAGCCGCTCCATCGGATTCCCCCTTTGCCCTGATACTGCGTTGCCCATCACACACGTTGAACAAGGGCAGCACAGCGGTGCTGGTTTGCTTACAGTATCTGCGGAGCGAGTTCTGTTTCGGTTGGAGTCGCGATTAATCGCCGATGCACTGAAAAGATCGTGGCGAACGGCCGGTTGATGTTTTGCGGTCAAAAAACTACAAAGGCCGGGAGTGATCCCGGCCTTTGTAGTGGATTGAGGCGGTGCGCTATGCGGGAGCGGCGGCGACCTCGTTTTCGCGGTGCTTGGCTTCCTTGAGCTCGGCCATCTGCTGACGCTTGAGCTCGGCGGTGTTCTGGCCGAGTTCGGCGGCGATCTTCTCGGTGGTGAAAGCTTCGATGACGTCGCCAACGTGGATGTCCTTGAAGCCGGCGAGATCAATACCGCACTCCATGCCGCTGCGGACTTCGGATACGTCGTCTTTGAAGCGCTTGAGAGAGGCGATCTTGCCCTTCCAGACCTCGGTGCTGTCGCGCAGGACGCGCACGTGGTGGTCGCGCTTGATGAGGCCGTCGCGCACGCTGCAGCCGGCGATCTGACCGACCTTGGTGATCTTGAAGACGTTGAGCACCTCGGCGCGGCCCTGGTAGACCTCGCGATAGACGGGCTCGAGGAGACCGTACATGGCCTTGGTGATCTCGTCCTGCAGCTCGTAGATGATGGAGTGGAGGCGAATCTCGACCTTCTCCTGATCGGCGAGCTCCTGCGCCTTGCGCTCGGGGCGCACGTTGAAGCCGATGACGACGGCGTTCGAGGCGGAGGCCAGGAGGATGTCGGATTCGGTGATGGCGCCGACGCCCGAGTGCAGGACACGAACGCGTACTTTCTCGGTGGTCATGCGGCTGAGCGAATCGGCGAGAACTTCGACGGAGCCCTGCACGTCACCCTTGAGGATGAGGTTGAGGTCCTTGACGCCAGCCTGCTTAATCTGCTCGGCGAGGCCTTCGAGCGAGATGCGGGAGGACTTGGCGAGCTGGGCTTCGCGCTCCTTCATGGTGCGGTAGCGCGCGATCTCCTTGGCACGGTCGCGATCGGCCATGACGAGGAAGGTGTCGCCGGCGTCGGGCAGCGATTCGAGGCCGAGGATCTCGATGGGGGTTGAGGGGCCGGCTTCGGTGATCTGCTGGCCGCGGTCGTTGAACATGGCGCGGACCTTGCCGAAGGTATTGCCGACGATGTAGCTGTCGCCGGGCTTGAGGGTGCCGTTCTGCACGAGGATCGAGGCCACAGCGCCGCGGCCGCGGTCGAGCCTGGCTTCGATGACCGTGCCGACGGCGGGCCGTTCGGGAGTCGCCTTCTGGGGCTTGAGGTCGGCCTGGAGGCAAATCATCTCTTCGAGGCCGTCGAGGTTGATGCGTTGCTTGGCGGAGACGTTGACGAAGGGTGTTTCGCCGCCCCAGTCGTCGGGCTGCAGGCCGCGCTCGGCGAGCTGCTGCTTGACGCGGTCCGGGTTGGCGTCGGGGCGATCGATTTTGTTCACTGCGACGATGATGGGAACGTTGGCGGCGCGGGCGTGGTCGATGGCCTCGATGGTCTGCGGCATAACGCCGTCGTCGGCGGCGACGACGATCACGACAATGTCGGTGATCTTGGCGCCGCGTGCGCGCATGCGGGTGAAGGCCTCGTGGCCGGGGGTGTCGAGGAAGACGATCTCGCGGCCGAAGGCGGGCGAGTCTTCCTTGGTGATGCCGACCTTATAGGCGCCGATGTGCTGGGTGATGCCGCCGGCTTCGCCTCCGGCGACATCGATCTTCTCGATCGCCGTGGAGCGGATGGCGTCGAGCAGAGAGGTCTTGCCGTGGTCGACGTGACCCATGACGGTGACGACCGGCGGGCGGACGATCTCGACGAGTCCAGTGGTGTCTTCCAGGAGGCCTTCGATGGCCTCGTTCTCGAGCTGCTCTTCGACGGAGATAACCTGGGCGTCGGCGCCGAACTGGCGGGCGACGGACTTGACGAGCTCTCCATCGAGCGACTGGTTGACGGTGACCATCACGCCGCGGAGGAGCAGGGTAGCGATGAGGTCTTTGCCGCGGACCTCGAGCTTCTCGGCGAGATCCTTGACGGAAATGCCCTCAGTAACGGTGATGGTGCGGGTAATCGGCAGGTCGCCTTCAGGGATCTGCGCGGCGCCCATGCGCGGGGCATAGCCCTTGAGCGCAACTTCCTTGTCCTTGACGTAGCGCTGATTGCCGCGACCGCGGGGGCCGGGACGCGCGGGACGCCCGGGAGCTGCTGGGGCGTCGGTAGGCGGAAGCAGGCCGCCGGGGCCGACACCCTGACGTCCACCGCCGAAACCTGGACGGCCGCCGAAGCCGGGGCGTCCGGGGAAGCCGGGCCGGCCACCAGGGCCTCCGGGGCCTCCGGGACCACCCGGGCCGCCGGGGAAGGTGCGCGTGGGGTGCATGGGCCGACGTGCGCCGGGAGCAAGGGGTGCACGGCTGCCCGGACCTCCGGGGCCGGCTTGGCCGCCGGGGGCTGCGGGGCGCGGGCGCTCGAAGATAGGCCGGCGAGCGGCGTTGGCGGCGCCGGGAGCGGCAGTGTAGGTGGGACGGGGGCCGGTCTGCGGCATGATGACGCGGCGGACGGGCGGCGCGGGAGCGGCGGCTGTCTCAGAAACCTCTGGAGTGGCGGCCGCAGGAGGTGGCGGCGGCGTTACCGGGGTTGCAGCTGCGGGAGCAGGGCTGGTGGTTGCCGGTGCGGCAGCGGCGGCTGGAGCCGGCGGCGGGACAGCCGAGGGCTTGACGACGACGGGAGCTGCAGGTGCTGTCGAGGCAACGGCAGGCGATGCTGCCGACGGGCGGACGGCGACGGGTCCTGCGGCAGGACGGACGACGGCCGGACGGGCGCCAGATGGCGAGCTCGCCGGAGCCGCCGGACGGGCCGTTACGATGGGCGCGGCTGCGCGCGGCTGCGGCACGATGCGGCGCGGCGCAGGAGGCTGATTGGCGGCAGGCTGAGGCGCGGCGACGCTGTCGGCGGCCGACGCGGCAGCAGCAGGGGCTGCCGGGCGCGGAGGTGTCGGGGCAGGGCGCGCGGCGGCTGCGGTGGCCGGGGCGGCGACCGTGGGACGCGCGGCCGCGGCAGGGGGACGAGCCTTGGCAGCGGCTTCGGCCTGCTTGCGCTCGAGGATCGCCTTCAGGGCGTCGCCGGGCTTGGAGACGTGGGAGAGGTTAAAGGCTGGCTTGGTGTCGGCGGCTGGTTTGGCGGGTGCTGCCGGCCGGGAGCCGCGGGTCAGGTAGTTGCGTACCTGCTCGGCCTCATGCTCCTCGATAGAGGAGGAGTGCGTCTTCTTCTCGGTGACGCCGACGGCCGTGAGAGCGTCAAGAATGGACTTGCTCTTGACCTCGAGTTCCCGTGCAAGATCGTTGATGCGAACTTTGCTCATCTAATCCTTTTGTTGAGGGCGGCGATTCATTCGCGGCCCTGATTCACCGCGCTTAGCTGGTCATATCAGCCTCGATCGTAGTGAGAGTTATTCCAAGGGTATTATCCCCTGAAATTTTATTTTTTTCAGCATCGAACCGCACAATCGCGCGGTCCGATGCAAGGTTTGTTGCCGACGGAGGGTTAACCACGCTCGTGTCCGGCATCGTCGATGCCTTCGTCGGAGAATTCCTGGGCTTCGTCGACGAGATTGTCGACGGTGTCGTTTTTGAGCTCGATGTCTTCTTCGCGGGCATCGGCGGCGTCGTTGGCGTCGGACTCGGAGAGCCGGTCCTCGGCGGCAGCGATGTCCTCGGCCGAGTATTCGCCGACCTCGCGTGCGCCGCCGGATTTTGCGGCTTCGCGGGCCAGTATCTCTTCAGGTGTGAGTGTCATAGAGTGTTCCTCGTCTCCAGCCACATCTGATGCAGCGCCCGCGGCGACCGCTTCTTCGCCGAGTGCGAGTGCGGGCTCGGGAACGGTGGCCGGGGTTTCTTCGGCTGCTGCGGCCTGGGCAGCGGTTTCATCGAGGCGGCCGAAGTAGTCGCGGACGGCGGTGGCGATCTTTTCGACGGACTTCTCGCCAATGCCCGGGACTTCGCCGAGCTCTTCCTCGGTCATGTCGGCGAGCTGCTCGACGGTGGTGATGCCGGCGGCGATGAGCTTTTCCATGACGCCGTCGCCGAGCTCGGTGATCTGCTCGATGGGCGTGGTGGCAGCGCCCTGCATGGCCTGCATCTGCTGCTCGACTTCCTGGCGCTTCTCCTCTTCGGACTTGATGTCGATCTTCCAGCCGAGGAGCTTGGCGGCGAGGCGGACGTTCTGGCCCTTCTTGCCGATGGCGAGCGAGAGCTGGGTGTCGTCGACGATGACTTCGAGCTGCTTCTCGCCGAGGTCGGTGATGGAGACGCGGGAGACCTTGGCGGGCTGGAGCGCCTTTTCGGCGAAGGTGGTGACCTCCTCGGAGAATTCGATGATGTCGATCTTTTCGCCGCGGAGCTCGCGGATGATGGACTGCACGCGCATGCCCTTCATGCCGACGCAGGCGCCGACGGGGTCGACGTCCTTGTCGCGCGACATGACAGCGATCTTGGTGCGCTCGCCGGCCTCGCGGGCGATGGCGCGAATGATGACCGTGCCGTCGTAGATCTCCGGGACCTCGGACTGGAAGAGCGATTGCACGAGGGCAGGGGCAGCGCGGGAGACGATGACTTGCGGGCCCTTGGCGGCGCGGTCGACGCGGAGAAGGACCACGCGCACACGCTCGCCGATGGCGAACTGTTCGAGGCGGGACTGTTCGCGCTTGGGCATGCGGGCTTCGGCCTTGCCGAGGTCGAAGATGACGTCCATGGGTTCGAGGCGCTTGACGGTGGCGGTGAGGATCTCGCCG
The DNA here is from genome assembly GCA_035651235.1 of Acidobacteriaceae bacterium. Classification (GTDB taxonomy): domain Bacteria; phylum Acidobacteriota; class Terriglobia; order Terriglobales; family Acidobacteriaceae; genus Granulicella. The sequence goes on along the minus strand of DASRGC010000064.1, from coordinate 10,690 downwards.
GTGCGACTGCCGTACTCCTGGAAGACGGTGTCGCGCTCGGCCTCGCGGACCTTCTGGAAGATGACCTGCTTGGCCATCTGGGCGGCGATGCGGCCGAGCGGCGTGGTGTCCTTGTAGAAGCGGAGCTCGCCGCCGACCTCGACCTCGGGCGCGAGCGCGCGGGCCTCCTCGAGGGTGAGCTGATTCTCGGGGTCTTCGACCTGCTCATCGTTCTCAACGACGGTCTTGTAGACGTAGGCGCGGATCTCGCCGGACTCCCGGTCGAGCTCGCCGCGCATGGTCTCCTGGGTCTTGTAGAACTTGCGCGTGGCGAGAGCGATGGCGTCTTCAACGGCGCCGACGACGATCTCCGCGTCGATGCCCTTCTCGCGGCTCAGCAATTCGATGGACTGGTAGAGTGCGCTTGCCATGTTTTTAGACAGTAGACAGTAGAGGGTAGAAGGGTAGAGAAACGGCGGCGCGGTTCGCGCGTAAGTTGGTCTAACATCTACTGGTCTACTGTCTTTCCTTTCAGATTTCGGCCACTAAGTTGGCTTTTTCTACGTTGGCCAGGTCGATGGTGACGGTCTGGCTGGTGAGGGACTTTTTTGCCTTGCCCTTCTGTTTGACGGCGGACAGGTCCAGCGTTAGCTGCTGGCCGTCAAAAGCGGAGAGGCGGCCGGTGAAGTGGCGGTTGGCTTTTCCCGAGCTTTCGCCTTGCGGCGGGACGGGCGTAAAGGTCTGGAGTTTGACGAGACTGCCTTTGAAGCGCTCGTAGTCGGCGGGCCCGCGGAGCTTGCGTTCCAGGCCGGGGGAGCTGACTTCGAGGGTGTACTCGGAGCCGGGGACGAGGTCTTCGACGTCAAGGACGGTGCTGAAGTCGCGGGCGAAGTGCTCGCAGTCCTCATGGGTGACACCGGAGAGGAGTTCGACCGGGACTCCTTTGGGGAGAGATTCGGCGTGCTGGGCGAGGGCGGCACGGGCTTCGGCGTTCTTCTCGACGAAGACGCGGAGGGCGCGGTGCTTGCCGCCGCCGGCGAACTCGACGTCAACGACTTCGAGGCCGTGGGAGCCGGCGACGCGGTCGGCGGAAGCGCGGATTGTGTCGAGGGGAAGGGCCATGGTGGTTCCAGGTGGGACCGGTTTGGCGACCGCCGGCCGGGTTTTAAGTGCAAATAAAAAGTGGGCTTTCGCCCACTCCTCCCTTCCGCCGGGTGCCGGTGCGTTCACGGCGAGTTTCCCGCGGCGGAATGATTCGTCGCTGTTTTCATTCTAGGTGTTTTGGGGTGGGAGGGCAAGGCGAGGGCCGGGATGTCTTGCTTAGACGACGCCAACCTCGTCGTTCCGATTGGTCGGCTGGATTTGCACCAGCATTTGCTCCGGCCAGTCATGCTCGCATGGACGCGAGGCCGGGGCAACGTCAGGCGACTGAGGAAAGGCCGGGTGAGGCGGAGAGTTCGAGCGAATCGAGCGAGAGAGAGCGGCGCTGGAGGGGTTCGTCCGGCCAGATGATTTCCGGGAGGGACTCGAAGGTGGGTTTGGCGAACAGGTAGCCCTGCAGAAGGGTGATGCCGCAAGACAAGAGAATGTCGAGTTCGGCGCGGGTCTCGATGCATTCGCCGACGATCTGAATGCCGAGGCGGTTGGCCATGGCCGCAGTGGAGCGAACGATCTCCTGGGCGCGGGGTTGGGAGTCGATGCCGCGGACCAGGCGGCCGTCCAGCTTGATCACCTGAACGTCGATGTCGGCGAGCAGATTAAGGCCGGAGTTCCCGGCGCCAAAGTCGTCGAGCGCGACGGTGAGGCCGTGCCGGCGGTATTCCGTGGCGATAGCGCTGAGGCGTTCGGTGTCCTTGAGGGACTCCATCTCGGAGATTTCGAACATGAGCGAGGTGAGCGGGAAGCCGGTCCACTCGGCGGCCTGAACGGTGCGCTGGAAACAGTCGGCGGCGGAGTAGTGGGTGCCGGGCATGAAGTTGACGGAGAGCAGAGCGCCCTGATCGGCGATGCCGAGTTGCTGGGCGAGGATCATGGCCTTGATGCGGCAGCTCTGGTCGAAGGCGGCGCGGGTGTCCTCCGTGACCTGGCCGAGGATGTCGGTGGCGGACTCCTGCTCGGTGCCGCGGACGAGCGCTTCGTAAGCGAAGATGGTGCGGCGCCGGATATCCACGATTGGCTGGAAGGCCATGGACAAAGGAAGATGCGCTACAGAACCGTCGCGTCGGCGGCCCAGCCTCGCCGAAGAGGCCTCTCTACGAAGGGTCGAATCCAAGATTTACCTCGCACCATTTCTTATCGACCATGCTGGAAATCCCTTCAATGCTTCGGATTGGGGATTTATCGCACTGCAGTCGGTGCCGTTCTACAACTTTCGAGACAGGAGGGAATAGAATCGACAGAACCGCATGATTTCCACCCCCGTTTTAGAAGCTCTGACTTTTGATGATGTGCTGCTGGTGCCAGCGTACTCCGATGTAGTTCCGACGCAGGTGAGCACCCAGACGAGACTAACCAAGAACATCACCCTGAATACGCCGCTGATGTCGGCGGCCATGGACACCGTCACGGAGTCGCGGCTGGCGATTGCGATGGCCCAGCAGGGGGGCATGGGTGTGGTGCACCGGAACCTGACGATTGAGCAGCAGGCCGGCGAGATCGACAAGGTGAAGCGGTCGGAGTCGGGGATGATTGTGGACCCGGTCACCATCGAGCCGGAAAGACCGATCGCGGATGCGCTGGAGGTCATGCGGCGCTACAAGATCTCGGGCGTGCCGGTGACCAAGAACGGAAAGCTGGTGGGGATCCTGACGAACCGCGACCTGCGGTTTGTGTCGCGGACGGACATTCCGATCGCGGACGTGATGACGAAGGAAAATCTCATCACGGTGCCGGTGGGGACGACGCTGGAGCAGGCGGAGGAGATTCTTCATCAGCACCGGGTTGAGAAGCTGCTGGTGGTGAATGATGCCTATGAGCTGAAGGGCCTGATCACGGTCAAGGACATTCAGAAGAAATTGAAGTATCCGAACGCCAGCAAGGATGCCAAAGGAAGACTGCGCGTCGCGGGAGCGATAGGAGCTACCGGCGACTTCCTCGAGCGGGCTTCCGAATTGGTTCGAGCGAAGGTGGACGCGCTGGCGATCGATTCCGCGCACGGGCACTCGTCGCGCGTGCTGGAGGCCGTGCGCGAGTGCAAGCAGCGGTTTCCGGATGTGGACCTGCTGGCGGGCAATGTGGCGACCTATGACGGCACAATGGCGTTGATTGATGCAGGCGCGGATGCGGTGAAGGTCGGGATTGGGCCGGGATCGATCTGCACGACACGCATGGTGACGGGCGCGGGCATGCCGCAGATTACGGCGATCTCGGAGGCGTATCGCGCGGCTACAGAGCGCGGCGTGAGCGTGATTGCGGATGGTGGTATCAAGTATTCGGGCGATATCACGAAGGCGATTGCGGCGGGTGCGAGCGTGGTGATGATTGGGTCGCTGTTCGCGGGCGTTGACGAGAGCCCGGGCGAGACGATTCTTTACCAGGGCCGGAGCTTCAAGGCGTATCGCGGCATGGGAAGCCTGAGCGCGATGGCGCAGGGCTCGGGCGAACGGTACTTCCAGGGGCCGGGTGAAGGAGCGCCGACGGAAGAGCGGCGCGACCTGACGGCGCGTGAGCAGAATGGCGCGAACAACCGGCTGGCGAAGTTTGTGCCGGAGGGCATCGAGGGGCGCGTGCCGCATCGCGGACCGCTGGAGGCGATGGTGTATCAGCTGGTCGGCGGATTGCGCTCAGGTATGGGGTACCTAGGCTGCGGCACGATTGAGGACCTGCAGACGAAGTCGAAGTTTATTCGGATTTCGAACGCGGGCCTGCGCGAGAGCCACGTGCATGATGTGGTGATTACGAGGGAAGCGCCGAATTATCACGTCGAGTAGAGCGAGTCAGCAGGTCAGCGAGTCAGCAGGTCAGCAAGTCAGCGAAAAGACACTAGACGGCGGCGGAGATGCGGAGGTCTGTGTCGCGGGTGCGCTGGTGCGCGATTTGTGCGTGGTCCCAGACCATGGCATCGAAGCGGTGAGCGGTGCGGAAGCCGTGCTGCTCGTAGAGGCGGCGTGCGCCGTCGTTGCTCTCGGTGACGGTGAGTGAAAGACTCCTGACGCCGGCGGCTTCGAGGCCCAGCAGGCAATGACGAAGCAAAGCTGGGCCGAGGCCGAGTCCGCGCAGCGCGGGGCTCACGCAAAGCTGCGTGATGTGCGCGGAGTCCTGGCGAACGCGGCTGCAGAGGACCATCCCGAGAAGGTCTGGCGCCTGGGTGTTGAGGGAGCGCGTGTTGCGCAGGACCCAGGAGCTCTCGGGGTCGAAGATGCCGCAGCCGGGGAAGCGCACGATGTTGTGCAGGAAGCGTTGCGCGCCATGGACGCTGCGGTACTGGTCGTTGATGCCGCTGTCGACGTGGCCCACGTAGGCGAGGTGGATGAGCTCGGCGGCGGCGTCGTAGAGTGCGGGCTGCCAGGGCTCGAGCGTGATGCCGGGGGGCAGATCGCCTGCTGGGTTGGGTGGGCGGCTGTATGCGGTGAGGTCGACGACCATGAAGAGGCGGCGGTGGGGAAGAAAGCCGCGTTCCGAGAATTGCCGGCCGAGTGCGCCGCTCGGGAACATGAGCAGTTGCGACTCGATGCGGTCGACGCCGGGGGCGGCCTGCAGCATCTCGAGCAGATGCGTGAGCAGGGTTTCGCAGACAGGGTTGGATACGCCTTCGCCTTCGCCGAAGGCGTAGACATCGCCGAGCACGGCCTTTGCCGCTTCAAAGACGGCGAAGGTGTAGCCGGCGACTTTGCCGCGGCGGAGCGCGACGAAGCCGGGAAGGACGCGGCTGTCGAGGTACTTGAGCAGCACGGAGGTCGAGCCGGAGTAGTCCCAGAAGAGGCGGCGCTGCCAGCGGTCAGCCTCTTCCATGAGGAGTGGCTGTAGTTGCGCCGCGGAGAAGTGGCGCAGGTCGAGCACTTCGAGCTGAGAGGAAAGAGCCATGATGAGCGAGTCAGCAAGTCAGCAAGCTAGCGAGTTAGCAGTTCGAGGGTGAAGGAGCGGCCAATCCGTTGCGAGATGCACCCCCCCACCGCAGCTTAACCGCGAGGATAAACCTTATACACCGAGAGACCCTGGGTGTTGTAGAGGAAGAGCTGCTGGTAGGTGCGGCCGGGTAGAAGTTGCGGCAATTCAGCGGCTTCTTTGGTGGGAATGACGAGGACGTGGCCCTCGTCCGGGACGCCGTCGGTGTCATAGTGAACCATGTTCTGGTCGCGATAGAAGGCGAGGCCGTAGTCGAGATCGCGCCGGACGTCGTGGACGGCGATGACCTGGTCGGCGGGATCAACTTTCTGAATTTCGCGGGCGAGCGGACGCGCGGAGTAGTTGACATCGAGCAGATGGCCGTGCAAGCCGAGCAGGAAGAACATGAGTGCGACGAGCGGGACGAGGGTGACGGTGCGGAGGCGGCGAACGCCGTAGACGCGAACAACAACGATGATGAGTAGAGCGGCGAGAACGCCCCATATGGCAGCGATGATCAGTGGGCGAGCCGCGGGGATAATCCGCTGATAGACCATGTACTGCGGGCAGAGGAGGATGACGAACGTCATGAAGCCGGTGAGCCCTGCGTGCAGGTTGAGCAGCCAGTTGGGGATGCCGTTGCGGCGGATGCGGAAGAGGTAGTCCCCGGTGAGGATGGCGAGCGGCGGCATGGAGGGAAGGATGTAGCCGGGGAGCTTGGAGACGGAGAACGAGAAGAAGACGACGGGAAGGAGCGCCCAGAGGCAGAGGAACTCGGGGAAGGCGTCGCCGGCGCGTACGTGACCGACGTAGCGCTGCGGTTTATGGCGGACCTTCCACTCGTCGATGGAGAGCGCCATGCCGTCCCACAATGCGCGGATTGCGAGGGCTGTCCAGGGCAGAAGGCCGATGATGAGGACGATGGCGTAGTAGAACCAGTGCTGCGAATGCTGGTAACGGTCGGTGGCGAAGCGCTCGAGATTATGTTCGAGGAAGAAGATGCGAAAGAAGTGCGGGTTCTTGCGCTGGACCTCGATGTACCAGGGGAGAACCATCAGCAGGAAGAGCCCCAGCCCGGGAAGCCAGAAGCTGCGGCGGATGGCGGACCACTCACGGCGCAGGCCAAGGAACAGCAGGATGGTGCCGAGCATCAGGAAGATGGCGATGGGACCCTTGGCGAGTGTGGCCGCAGCGCCGAAGAAGTAGAGATCGAAGAGCCAGAACTTTTTGCCTGTCTCATACCAGGCGTACCAGCCGAGCAGACCTATTGATAACGGTGCGGCGAGTTGCATGTCGGTAGACGCACCACGGGCAAAGCCCACCATTCCCGCCATGGAAACCATGATCAGAGCGGCGTCGAGATGGCCTCCAGGACGGAATCGTCGGAGATGAAGGAAGGCGAGGATGAGGAGGGCGCCTGCGCCTGTCGCGGAGGGTAATCGCGCAGACCAGTCATAGACGCCGAACTCCTTAAAGAAACTCATCGCGCGCCAGTAGTAGAGCGCGGGCTTTTCCAGCCAGGGGCGACCGTAGAGGATAGGCGTGACGGTGCCGCCGATGAGGCACTCGTAACTTGCGTGGAGGTCTTTGGCACGGAGGCTGTGCGGAGTGATTTTGGCGTGGAACTCGTGGCAGTCGGTGGAGTGCGCGGCGAGCATCTCGCGCGCGATCTGCGCATAGCGAGGTTCGTCGGCGCCGACAAGGCCAATCTGATCTCCTCCGGTGAACGGCGTCAGGCCGTAGAAGAGGAAGTAAGCGCAGACAAAGATGAGAATGGCGAATTCCCAGAGGTAGACGCCGAGATCGGGAGGAAGACGGTCGCGCCACCGGCGCCACATCGAGGGGCGCTCGGAGAGTGCGACGGGTTGGGTGTTTTCGATCAACTGCGCTTTCTGGCTGGGCCTTGTTTCGCTCACATGATGCCGAGCGTTCCCTAGGCTAACAGAGTGGCGCACGCCGACCGGCAGGCGAGGTGCAGCTCATTGACCAGCACGGGGATGGCCTGTGCCAGTGGACCGTCGATCGTGCAGCCGCTGGCGTTGCGGTGACCGCCGCCGCCGAAGCGCTCCGCGACCTCAGCGACATCGACGGCGCCCTTGCTGCGGAGGTTGAGCCGGAAACGATCGCCGGTCGGGATCTCGCGAAGGAAGACGGCGGCACGCACGCCGAGAATGCTGATCAGATAGTTAACGATGCCTTCGCAGTCCTCGACGATGGCGTTCGCGCGCTCCATGTCATCGAGGGTGACGAACGTCCAGGCGACCTCGCCGTCGACCTCGAGGTTGGAGAGTGCGGCGCCGAGAATGCGAACCTTACTCTCCGGGTGGGAGAAGTAGATGGATTGCGCGATGGCGGTGGAGTCGGCGCCGCGTTCGAGCAGATGCTCGGCGAGACCGAAGGTGGAGGCGTCCGTGCAGGCGAAGGTAAACGCGCCGGTGTCCGTGAGGATGGCGGAGTAGAGGCAGCTGGCCATCTCAGGCGTGATCTCTTCGCCGGAGGCTACGGCGAGCTGATAGACCATGGCGCCGACGGCGCAGGCGGTGGGATCGATCCAGTTGAAGTCGGCGAAGGTCCGGCCGCTTTGGTGGTGGTCGATGTTGACGAGCATGCCGGCTTCGATGGCCTGGAAACCGGTGCGCTCGATGGAGTCGCATTCGAGCAGGATGGCGACGTCGTGGAGTTCGATGGGCAGATCGGGGACGATGCGCTCGATGCCAGGGAGGCAACGGTACATCGTGGGGATGCGGTCGGCGAAGGCGACGGTGGCGCGCTTGCCCATGGACTCGATGAGGTGCATGAGGCCGAGCGCGGACCCGATCGCGTCGCCGTCAGGACGCGCGTGCGACGTAATGAGAAAAGTCTCATGGTCGCAGATGATCCGGAGAATTCGGGCAATGGCATCGGCGCGCATCATGGTTAGCGGTGGCTCTCCTGTCCGGCCGCAGCCGCCTTGCGCTCGAGCTTTTGGCGATGCTTGCCGACGCGGCCCAGGAGCTCGTCCATGCGGGCGGTGATCTTTTCGGAGCGATCGATGGCAAAGGTGAGCTCGGGCACGTGGCGTACACCCATGCGCTCTCGGATTTCAGTGCGGATGTAGCCGCGCGCGGCCATGAGGCCGGCGAGTGTGTCGTTCTCCGCTTTCTCATCGCCGTGGACGGCGATGAAGACACGGCAACTCTTTCCACCGGGAGCGAGGACCACCTCCGTGACGTAACAGGGAGCGATGCGCGGGTCGGATAACTCGCCTTCCAGCATCGCTGTGATCTCCTCCGTGAAGGTGCTGGCGACTCGGCCTCGGTGGTGTTCTCTGGATCTCTGCTCGGGCATAACGGTGACTGTGCAGGATAGCATTCCTGACGCGAAGACGCGACATGGCTCAATCGGGGGACTCGAGGTGAACGTCTGAGTCGAGCCAAGACTCTATTATGTCGCATCCCAGACCAACGGCGAGTCGGCGGGCGGCGGCCTCAACCTCGCGGAGCTGGCCGGCCAGGTAGCTGGGAGAGTTGGAGATAGCGGCGATCCCAAGGGTCGCCCGGTTCCAGATCATCGCGTCGTCGAGCTCGGCGACGGAGATATTGAAGCTGTGGCGCAGCTTTTCCTTGAGGGAGCGCACGACCTGGCGGCGGTCCTTGAGGGATTGCGCATGTTCAATGGCGAGCTCGAGCGTGAGGGTGGCGAGCGGCATGAGATTGAGAGTAAGCGAGTGAGGGAGTGAGGAGCTAGGAAGTCAGGGTATGAGTGCTATAACGGGCGGTATTCGCGGTTAGTGATTCTGATGTGGGGAGGGGCGGATGGGACGTTCGCGGCGGAAGTTTCTTGCGCAGAGCTCGATGTTGATTGGTGCGGTGATTGCGGGTGAGGTGGAGAGTGCTGCGGCGGAGTCTCTGGAAACGCCGCAGACTCCGGTGACACCACCAACACCGGGCGCTCCGCCGGCGTTTGGCACTTCGGCTCCGGTCGGGCCGGAGATGTCGGCCGCGACGTTTGCGGAGGCGGAGAAGCTGGTGCAGGTGACGATGTCGCCGGCGCATCGTGCGGAGATGGCGGGGAACTGGCGGCAGTCGATGGCCGCGGTGTACGAGCGCAGGACTGGGCCGCGGAAGGTGGAGATCGGGTATGAGGATGCGCCGGCGACCGTGTGGAATCCGCGATTGACTGTGATGCAACCGGCGAGCTCAAGCATCGCGCATAAGGAGGTGGTACGCGAGCTTTCGTCGGGAATGAATCCGGACAGCGACGAAGATATTGGATTCGCCTCGGTCAGCAGGTTGTCGCAGATGATCCGCGATCGAAAGATCACGTCTGAGCTCGTCACCAAGATTTATTTGAACAGGTTGAGCAAGTTCAATCCAAAGCTGAATTGCGTGATCACGTTGTGTGAGGAGCATGCGCTGGAGCAGGCGCGTGCGGCAGATAAAGAGATTGCTGCAGGCAAGTATCGCGGACCACTACACGGGATTCCGTGGGGTGCGAAGGATCTGCTGGACACGGCGGGAATCAAGACGACTTGGGGTGCGGAGTTTTATCGCAATCGTGTGCCGGAGAAAGATGCGGCCGTGACGCAGCGGTTGAACGAGGCGGGCGCGGTGTTGGTTGCGAAATTAAGTTTGGGCGCGCTGGCGCTGAATGATGTCTGGTTTGGTGGCCAGACGAAGAATCCGTGGCTGCTGGAGGAGGGATCGTCGGGGTCGAGTGCGGGGCCGGGTGCGGCAGTGGCGGCGGGGCTGGTTGGCTTTGCGATTGGGAGTGAGACGCAGGGATCAATTATTTCGCCAAGCATGCGCTGCGGTGTGACGGGACTGCGGCCTACGTTTGGGCGCGTGCCGCGCACCGGAGCGATGACGCTGAGTTGGACCTGCGACAAGCTGGGGCCGATGGCGCGAAGTGCCGAGGACACGCTCCTGGTGCTGAACGCGATCTCGGGCTTTGACGCAAGCGATACGGGGAGTGTAGCGTCGCAGCCGGTCGACGGCGGTGCGGATGTGAAATCGCTGCGCTTGGGGTATATCGAGAGCTGGATGAAGGAGGCGCCGGCGACGGATGTGGACAGGCACGCGCTCGAGGTGGTGAAGCAGCTTGGTGTGACGGCCGTGCCGGTGACGCTGCCGAACTGGGCGTACGACTCGCTGAACATCATCCTGTTTGCGGAGTCGGCTGCGGCGTTCGAGAAGATCACGCTGGATGGGGAGGTCGACGAGTTGAAGATGCAGGTGCCGGATGCGTGGCCGAATACGTTCCGGCAGTCGCGATTTTTGAGTGCAGTGGATTTTGTGCAGGCGGACAGGCTGCGGCGGAAGGTTGCGCTGGAGATTGAGCGGGTTTTCAGGGATGTCGACCTGCTGCTCGTGCCATCCCTGCGCGATGAGCAGTTGGTGATCTTCAACTTCACGGGGCAGCCGTCGCTAACGCTGCGCGCGGGCTTTGTGGAGGTGAGTGAGGCGCGGAGTGATTGGGCTCCGGACCCGAAACATCCGCTGCCGAAGTTCGATCCGCCGCGCCGAGTACCGCATGGCGTGACGCTGATTGGGCGGCTGTTTGAAGAGGGAACGCTGTGCTCGGCGGGGATTGCGCTGGAGAAGACGTTCCGCGTTGCGGACGAGCGGCCCTCCGGATTCTGACAAGATGGAAGAGGCGCGCGGGAGGCTGACGCGTGCGGATGAGGATG
>DASRGC010000063.1:0-2378 GCA_035651235.1 Acidobacteriaceae bacterium | reverse complement strand
GACCACATGATGCCATTCGACGCGCTCCTGCCTCTGCCCCTGCTTGTCGACATACGCCTCGTCGGTCGCGACCGTAAAGTTTACGACCGGCTGTCCGCTCGGCAGGTAGCGCAGTTCAGGGTCGGCTCCCAGATATCCAATCACCATCGCTCGATTCAAAGACATGAGATTCTCTCCTTCCGCCCGCATCCATGGCGAGCGTCTAATACTTTTCGATTCAAGCGTTGCCGCTCACTTTCCAGACGGCGTGCTCGACCTGCTCCTCGCTCTCGGCGCGCAGATACGCTCCGAAGCATTTCCATACATGGACCGCTCCCCAGTGCCAGGCTGCTGACGGGGTGAGGGAGAATCCGGTTGCTGCCATACATCCGGCCTGTTGGTAGGGCACTAAGCTTGTGCCCGAGGCCCCGATGGAAATCCGCGCACCTTCGCCTCATCAGTGAAACGGCCGCCAGAGGGCCTGGGATGTTTGCAGGTTCGAGAAGGTGCCAGTCTGACCGGTTCGCCATCACTTGTTCGTTCGCAGCCTCGCAACTCATGGTCGGTCAATCCTGAGTCTCAGTCTTTTTCTCCGCGCCTTCAGGCGCGCCGCGGAACCTCGCGCCGCCGCCCGACCGTCACACGCAACGTGGAGGGCGCGCGCTGCGCCGGCGTCTCCCGATAGCTTTCTCCTCTGGTCAGCAGGGCCCACATGACGCGCGCATTCTTGTTGGCGATCGCGACAGCCGTAATGTAGGAGCCACGCTTCAACCTGAGACGATTGGCCCAGATGCCGCGCGGATCCCGCCGGCGGTCGAGGTAGCGCATCGAGGCCCGCGCCCCCTGAACCATGAGCGTCCGCAGGTAGTGGTCGCAGCGCTTGGCGATTGGCAGCATGATCGTGCGCCCACCGCTCGCGTAATGACGGGGGACCAGCCCGAAGAACGCCGCGAGCTCGCGTCCGCTCCGGAACTCCCGTGCGTTGCCGACCGAAGCCACAACCGCCGTGGCGGTTAGCGGACCCACGCCGGGCAACTGAGCCAACCGCTGGCAGCGCTCATCCTGCTCGACAACTTTCTCGATCAGCTCGTCATAACGGTGCAGTCGCTCCTCGGTCAGTCTGAAGCGTTCGTAGAGGTCGCGAAGCAGCTCGCGCATCAAACCGCTTAACCCGTTGTCCGCGTTCTCGATTACGTCTGGCACCACACACTTGACGGCGGAGAATCCCTTGCGCATCACGATTCCGTGCTCGGCGAGAAACGCCCGCAACTGGTTCGCCAGCGTCATGCGCTCCTTGACCACCTGTTGGCGCACCCGATGCACCGCCTGCACGTCCAGTTGCGCGCGGCTCTTGATGGGAACGAAGCGCATGGTCGGCCGGGTGACCGCCTCGCAGATCGCCTCGGCGTCACGCGTGTCGTTCTTGTTGTTCTTGACGTAGGGTCGGATGAACCTGGGCGCCATCAGCTTCACTTGATGACCGAACTGCTGCAGCTCGTGCGCCCAGTAGTGCGCCGTGTGACAGGCCTCCATCCCAACCAGGTACGGACGGAGCTTGGCCATGAACATCCGCAAGTCGTGACGCGTGAGCGACTTGCTCACCACGACCTTCCCGCGCGCATCGCAGCCGTGTACCCGGAAGACGTCTTTTGCGAGATCAATTCCCACTGTCGTAATCTTCATCGCGGACGCTCCTCGCTTTGGTTGCTGATGATCGAACGTACCATCGTGGCTCACAGAGGCCGTAAGCCATGCGGGGAGCGGTCCATACCATCAATGGAAAATCGCGAAGCCGCCCCACAGATGGCACTTGATCCAGTTCTCGGCTCGCTCGACCTTGCGTCGGCACATCACGCACGTATCCATCGCTGAAACTCCTTTCCCGGCCCGCTTCCCGAAGGGCAGGGCCATGCTTGTTTTCCGCCTTCCACCCCGCACCGCTTTTTTCCGGCGCAACCCTCTCGCCCGAATCATGGAGGGTTGCGCGAAATTTCGATCCGCCGGCGCGGAGCCTGCGAGCGTGACAGAGCGGAGCGTCCCTTCAGGGGCTGGCGCGCTTGCAGTGGAGCGCCGGCGCACCGCGTTGAGCGCGGCAAAGCGGGAACGGCAGGCGCTCCTGCGCCGGGCGGGGTCCTTCCGCCGCCCCGTCCATAGCGGAGCCGCGCTACGGGTGGAGCGGCTGGGTTCTTGCGGCCGCCTTTTCCGCGGTCCGGCGGGCGTATTCCAGCTGCTGCCTGATACCGCCTTTTTTCGAGAGGTCTCTCGCATGCAGAATCTCCGCTTCGATTTCCTGTTCCGAAAGGCCGCGGCTTGCGGCATGAAGCGCCCACGCCATGTCGGCGCTCGAAGGATCGCCGCCGAACCGGCGCGCGAGCTCCCTGGCGACGCGGGTGCTGAGT
>DASRGC010000062.1:0-66431 GCA_035651235.1 Acidobacteriaceae bacterium | reverse complement strand
CGAGAGTCGTCGCCATACATGGGCTCCTGGTGGCCTACGGTTTCGTTGATGAATCCATGGCCTTTGAAATGTGTTCGAAATTGCGGAACTCTGCCGCGTTCGAGCGAGTGACGAGATCGCAGGGAATAATCTGCCGCTCCGGCTTCCCGGTGCTTCCCGTGCGCCGAAATTGGTCTGCCTCATCTACAGCGAGGCGCGCAATCAGAACGGCCGGCTGCAGCGCAGTCGCGACCAATTCACCTCGTTGGATCGCCGCGATGGCGTCGGGTGAACCGTCGAAGCCAACGATAATTAAGTCGCTTCGCCCGGCGCCCCTGGCCGCCGCAACAGCTCCGAGAGCCATCGTATCGTTGCCGGCGATGATTCCCTTAAGGTGCGCGTGGCTTTGCAGAATGATCTCCGTCTTCTGGAACGCTTCTGATTGCGACCAGTTGGCGGACTGCGCCTCCACCATTTTGAGCCCGGGTGCGGCGTCAAGAACTGCGTGGAACCCACGTGTACGAATCTGTGCATTGGTATCGGATTCGCGACCGAGCAGTTCTGCATATTCACCTTGATCGTCCATTGCGCGTAGGAAGACCTTTGCGACCTCCAGCGCTCCCTGCGCATTGTCGGCAATAATCTGGGCACGCGCGATGCCGTCGGCATCTATGGCACGATCGATCAGAAAGACGGGCAACCCCGCTTTGGCTGCGCGACGTACGGCCGAGATAGAGCTGTCCGCGCCGGCGTTATCGAGCAGAAGAATGGAAGCGTCCGATGCGATTGCTGCATCAACCAAGTTGTCTTGCCGATAGGCGTCATCATTGTGGGCCTCCACACGCGTGCGATACCCGAGCGCATGGGCTCGCTGCGCCGCTGCATCTGCCTCCGCTTTGAAAAAGGGGTTATCCTGCGAAGGAACGATGATGAACGCAAGCGGGCGCGAGTAGTTTTCACGATGACAACCGACACAGTGTAATGCGGCGAGACATGCCACGGAGATCGCCCAACGCCGCGCGATGCGCCTCACGCACCAGCCTCCATATCAGAGCGTAGAAGGTATGGCAGGAGTCTAGCCTGCAGACGTGCCTGAAACTGATCGATCGCTACCGCAAGCACAATCACGGCTCCCGTAATGACCATCTGCCAGAATTCCGAGATGCCCAGCATAACCAGGCCATCAGCGAGCACGCCGATCACAAACGCCCCGAGCAACGATCCTGTTATCGAACCACGGCCCCCTGCAAGAGATGTGCCGCCGAGAACTACCGCGGCAATCGCATTGAGCTCAAAGCTTTCGCCCGTCGCGGGATGTGACGCATCCAGCTGGGAGGCGATGATGAGTCCGACAAGCGCAGCGCCAAATGCAGAGGCGAGATACGTGAATAGCTTCACTCTGGATACTTCGATTCCTGCAAGACGCGCTGCCCGCTCATTGCCTCCGACAGCATATGTGTGTCGACCGAGCGGCATCCGTGATGCTATAAATGCTGCAATGCCGTAGAGCAACAGCATCAGCCACACCGGAATCGGAATGTGCAGCAAAGAACCCTGGCCAATATACGCAAACCCGGACGACTTGCTCGCAAGGTTGGGAAACGTCCTGCCTGATGAGAGAAGAAGCGCAGCGCCCCGCGCCATATAGAGCGTTCCGAGGGTCGCGATAAAGGGTGCAACACCCCAACTCACAATGAGAACTCCGTTAAGGAGGCCCACCAGAAGTGCCGCGCCGATTGCGGCTAGAACCGCAGCAAACGTGCTTCCGTGGCAACCAGTGATGACCAGCCCGGCGATCATACCGCTTAAACCCACGACAGACCCTAACGACAGGTCGATGCCACCGGTGAGAATTGCGAATGTCGTCCCAATCGCAAGGATCGCCGATAACGCAACATGTTTGGTGAGAATAGCCAAATTGTTGGCTGTAAAGAAGACGGGAGTAAGCGCTGAAAAGGTCATGACCAGCAGAATAAGCACAACGAGCGCTCGGCCTCGCAGAAGCAGAAGCACAGTTCGTGCAGAGGAACTGGCGAGACGATCACTGCGCGTCAGCACTTGCAGAGTAGCCATCAGGCTTGAACTCCCACGATTGATTTTGTGGAAACGACATCCGGGCTCGCAGCGGTGAATAGGGCCTCGTCCGTCAGTTCGCGTTTTTGCAACTCGACGCGTATCCGTCCCTGGCAGAACACGAGAACGCGATCGGCAAGAAGACGCGTCTCCTCAATCTCCGATGACGTGAAGAGCACGGTGAGCCCCTTCGACGCAAGCTCCTTCAGGATGCGGTAGATCTCAATTTTCGCCCCAACGTCGACACCACGCGTTGGTTCATCCATCATCAAAACTGCCGGCTCACGCATCAGACACCGTGCCAGGAGCACCTTCTGTTGATTTCCACCCGAGAGCGCGACCACCGGAAGCTCGAGGTCATGCGCCGCGATCCGCAAATCGCGAACAAGAGAGCATACGCGCTCACGCTCTTTTTGACGTGACACTACAGGACCGGAGCTCGCAGCCAACGCTATGTTCTCGCGAATACTAAGGTCGGGAATCAGGCCATCGCGCTGACGATCTTCAGGCACTAGAACGATTCCAGCGCGTACCGCGTCGCGCACGGAGTCAATACGTACAGCCTTCCCCCGAACAAGAATGTGCCCTCTGCTCAGTTTGCGATTGCCGGCCAGAGCCTCCACAAGTTCCGTGCGCCCAGCGCCCAGGAGGCCGTAGATACCGACGATCTCGCCCTTGCGGAGTGAGAAGCTGACGTCATGCACCGGCGCCTGCGCCGCTTCATCACCAACGGAAGGCGCGAGTGTCAGGCCACGAGCTTCCAGTACCATTTCAGCATCACGAGGCAGATTGGGGCTGCTGGAGATCAATTCTTCTGCACGGCCGCTCATCCGTTCCACAATCCACTCGCGCGTAACCTGGGCACGTGTCGATTCTCCAACCACCTGGCCCGAACGAAGGACCGTGAAGTGATCGCCAAGATACAGGAGCTCGTGCAGCCGATGAGAAATATAGACAATGCTGACGCCTGAGGCCTTCAATTCCTCCACCACGCGAAAGAGCGCTGCGGCCTCGGAGGTTGAAAGCGCCGATGTCGGCTCGTCCAGGATGAGAATGCGAGCGCCGTGCGCAAGCGTGCGCGCAAGCTCGACCATCTGACGGGCGCCCAGAGAGAGCTGCGATAGATGACGGTCGACATCGAGGCGCTGCTGCAGACGTGCAAGCGCCTTCTGCGCGAGGTTATCTTCGCTCGATTTGTCGACCACGGTACCACCCCACAGCAACTCTCTACCGGCAAAGATGTTTTCCGCTACATCCAGATTGGGCAGCACCGACAACTCCTGGTGCATGATCATGATGCCAAGCGCCATGGCCTCACGCGGAGAGCGGATCTTTACCGGTTCACCTTCGAGAACAATTTCACCTTGATCCGCCTGCTCGACCCCGGAAAGGATTCGCATCAAGGTACTCTTTCCGGCACCGTTCTCGCCGATCAGCACATTGACCTTATTGCGATGGATGCGAAAGTTCACGCCTTTGAGAGCGATATTGCCGGGGTACAGGCGGACAATGCCTCGCGCTTCAAGCAGCACGTCACTCATTGTGACACCTTGTCGAGCAACGCACGATCGAGTGCGAGCCGCCACGCGTCCCGCAATCGTTGCCGGTCAGCAGAGCTTAATAGAGGCGTGAAGGTTTCAGTGGATCGTTGTAGCACTTCGGCCGATGAAAGATCCTTCCACCGCCCGAGGACCAGCCCACCGAGCCTCGCTACTCCAAGCGCGGAGAGCTCTTCCTGGAAAGAACGATAAACCGGAACTCCAAGGACGTCGGCCTGAAGCTGCATCAGTGCGCTGTTTCGCGTAGCCCCGCCGTCCGCACGAAGCGACGGCAGATCCAAAGAACTCTCCACTCGCATCTGTTCAAATACGTCCGCCACCTGCATTGCGATCGCATCGAGCGCTGCACGCGCAAGGTGCTCCGCCCGGTGGTGAGGGCTCAACCCACAGACCAGCCCTTTGGCAGAGGAACTCCAATGTGGAGCGCCCAAGCCAGCCATCGCTGGAATAAATGTAACGCCATCAGCATCGGGAACCTGCGCCGCGAGCTTCGCCGACTGTGCCGCCGGATCTGCAAGCCCGAGGAACTGGCCGACCCATTGCAGAGCCGCGCCACTCATCGTGATATTTCCTTCAAGCGCATACTGCGTCGTGGATGAAAGATCGTCACCGGGCAGCGTCCACGCCACAGTTCGCGCTAACTTCGAGGTTTGCAATGGTGACGACGATACAAGCGCCATTAAGGAAGAACCTGTGCCGTAGGTCGCCTTGATAGCTCCCACAGCAAAGTCGCCGTGACCAATCAGTGCCGCATGAGAGTCTCCCGCGATCGCGACGATCGGCAGCGTGCCAATCCCGAGACCTTCATCACAAACACCGAAGCGTGCGGCCGAAGCCATTACTTTCGGTAGCCACGCCGCCTTTATACCGAAGAGCGAGAGCAGCGAGTCATCCCACTGCATCCGGTCAAGATCCAGCAACCCGGTGCGCGACGCGTTCGTTGTGTCGGTTGCGTGCACTTTGCCTTCCGTAAGGCGGAATAGCAACCATGAGTCAATGGTGCCTAGTGCAAGTTTGCCGGCTTGGGCTGCCTGCTGTACGCGCTCCTCATGGGAGAGCATCCATGCCCATTTTGTCGCCGAAAGCAACGGATCAAGAGGCAGGCCAGTCGTTTGCTGGATCTTCGCAGCAGCATCCACGACCCGGTCGCAGATTACAGACGAGCGGCGGCACTGCCAGCTAATCGCATGCGTGAGAGGTTTGCCCGATTCGCGGTCCCATGCCGCCGCCGTCTCACGCTGATTGGTGAGACAAAGACCCTCAATCGGGATTTGATTCTCTCCTGCCCATGCGGCGCACAGGCGCAACACTTCATGCGTACCGTGCCATATCGAATCCAGATCCTGACTGATATCGCCATTCGCAGCAATGTGAAGCGATGTCGGGACAGTTGCGTGGTGAACCGTCGCACCGTTTCGGTCGATCAGCAACGCCTTCGTGTTGGTCGTACCCTGATCAACCGCGAGGAGCATACGTACTATTCGCCTTTGACCGCTTAGTTGTCGCGCAGCAGTGCTCGGGCTGCTGAACAGATGCCCGAGGCTGTGAGCCCGAAGTGTTCGAGCAGGAACTCAGCCGACCCGGTTGGGGCAAACACATCCGGAAGCCCCAAAATCCGCATAGGCGCAGGGTGATTCAATACAACCGTCTCTGCCACCGCGCCTCCCAGTCCTCCTGCAGCGAACCCCTCTTCGGCGGTAACGATTCCCCTGGTTTCGCGGGCAGCCCTCACGACCGCGTCTGTATCCAGCGGCTTTACGCTGCTCATGTTCAAAACTCGAGCCTCTATACCTTGAGTCGCAAGCTGCTTGGCGGCGTCCAAAGCACGAGCTACCAGGACACCGTTCGCAATGAGCGTGACGTCCTTTCCTTCCCGCAGCTGGACTGCCTTGCCGAGTTCGAAGCGGTAATCTTCGGCAAGAATGTTGCAAACCGGCATGCGGCTGATGCGCAGGAACATAGGTCCCACGTGACGCTCTGAGTAGAGCATCGCAGCGCGTGTCTCGACCGGATCCACCGGCACGACCACCGCTATGTTCGGAATGACGCGTGTCCAGGCCACGTCCTCGACGGAGTGGTGCGTAGGGCCGAGTTCGCCATAAGCCATTCCCGAACTCATTCCACACACCTTTACGTTCGAGTTGGAGTAGCCAAGGTCAACCTTGATCTGCTCCAACGCGCGCGCAGCCAAAAAACAGCTGGCGCCAGCTACATACGGCTGCATACCACCGTTGGCCAGCCCGCAGCCTACGCCCACCATATTCTGTTCTGCGATCCCGACATTCACAAAACGCTCCGGAAAAAGCGTGCGGAAGTTCTTCAGCTTGGTTGAAGAGACGGAATCATTCACGACGGCACAGATCCTCGAGTTCTTTGCAGCCATCTCCTCCAGCGTTTTGGAGAACGCGTCCCGGCAATCGAAAAGTTCAGGCTCCGAACGGCCTTCTAATGGAGGGACCGTAGCCTGAGTCAGATTGCCCATGGCACCTCCACTCCGAGTTCCGCCGCTGCGGCGCGCAGTTGCTCCTTCGTCGGAACACCGTGATGCCATGCCGGTTTGTTCTCCGCAAAACTCACGCCCTTACCTTTAACCGTGTTCGCCACGATACACGTTGGTTTGCCGATAGTTGATGCGGCCTCTCCGAGGGCGGCCAGGAGAGCAGGATGATTGTGACCATCCACCTCCAGGGTGTGGAATCCAAACGCACGCCACTTCTCGGCCAGGGGATCCATGCGAATCGTTGATTCCGTGAAGTCGCCTTGTTGAATGCGATTCCGATCGATAATCACAACCAGATTGTCCAGCCCGTAGTGCTGGGCCGTCATCGCGGCCTCCCAATTTGATCCTTCCTGAAGCTCACCATCGCCAGTAAGAACATAGACTCGCCAGGACATATGCTGCATACGGCAAGCGAGCGCGGCGCCGACGGCAATGGGAAGTCCATGCCCCAGAGGTCCAGTATTTGCTTCTACGCCGGACGCCTTGTTGCGATCAGGGTGTCCGTTCAATTTTGATAACGGATCCATAAACGTCTTGAGAGTCTCAGCGCGGAAGAACCCACGGGCCGCAAGTGTGGAGTAGAACACTCCTGAACAATGTCCCTTGCTCATAATGAAGCGATCTCGCTCCGGCCAGTGTGGCTGGTCTGGCCGGACTCTTACCACTCCGCCGAGGAAAAGTGTGGCCAAAATATCGGCCGCGGAAAGATCTCCTCCCGTGTGTCCGATCCCCGCGTGATGGGTCATCGTCATCGCGCTGATTCGCAGCCATTGGGCCGCCTGAGCAAGTTGGGCGCCGTCCAGTGGCCTCCAATCAACACCCGGACCATGAGAGAAAGGATTCATCGGTGACGATAAGCTTCGCACATGTTACATAAAAATGCAATGACGCAATATGATGCATAACTTTTATCCACAGTATCTGACATGTTTCTGGACTCCTTACCCGTAACTACCTTCTTATAAAGAACGAAGATCCCATGACTGCCATTTCACGTCGCGCGATGCTTTACCTGACGTCAGCCTCGACACTGCGCTTTCCGGCACCGCTCCAGAACACACGCGGCGAAAACCCGATTTTCCCGAGAGATCAAATCCAGCGTCTGTACGACTACTTGAAAGAGACAGCCCCCAAGCTGTTGCGAGATCCCGCAGGCCAGTTTGCCTATCCAAGCGTTTCGCCGAGCCTTCCCGGACGCGAATACTCGGCGAGCTTGTGGGATTGGGATACGCTTTGGAGCTGTCGCGGCCTACTCGCCTATTCTGAAGCGCGGTCGGACGCAGACTTTCACGCCAAGCTGTTGGAACACTGTAAAGGCAGCCTCAGAAACTTTTTTGAGCATCAGGACGCGAACGGCCGCATCCCCATCCTGATGACGGATGCGAACGCGGATCTTCTCCATTCGACCGGGTCGAACATTCCCACGCACGCAAACCAGGCAAAGCCGGTTTTTGCGCAACTTGCATTGCTCATCGCCCGCAAAGGCGGCGGCATCGATTGGATGCGACCAGTCTGGGCTCAACTGTTACGTTTTTACGAGGCCTGGGAGCGCAATAACCTCGCCCACTGCGGCCTGTTCGTCTGGGGCGACGATGTTGCGATTGGAAACGACAACGACCCGGCCACCTTTGGCCGGCCGTTCTTTTCGTCCGCCAACTTGCTGCTTAATTGTCTCTTCTGTGCCGAGTTAGCGGAGGCGGCTGAGATTGCGCGCATGATGAATCAGCCGGATGACGCACGTCGCCTCTCTGCCAAGTCAACGACCCTGGCGGACCGCATCCGTTCCTTATGCTGGGATACGCGCGATAAATTCTTCTATTCCGTCGACGTCCAGTGTGTGGATCACCGCCCCGAACTTCTGCCTCAGATCAAGCCCGGAATGCCCATGCGCTGGCAGACTTTGCCTATGCGAATTCAGACATTCACAGGGTTCCTCCCGATGTGGTGCGGAATTGCAACAAAGGAACAGGCTGCGCAGATCGTCAAGACAAACTACCTCGCCGACGATCGGCTTCGATGCAACTCCGGCGTGCGTACACTGTCCAACCTCGAGAGTATGTACTCGCTCGATTTCAGCTCGAACCCAAGCAATTGGCTCGGGCCCGTTTGGATCATCTCAAACTATTTTGTGTGGGTCGCGCTCAACCGTTACGGATATCAACGCGAGGCGAAGGATCTCGCCGCCAAAACTCTGGCGATCCTTTCGAATGACATCGAGCGCAATGGCTCAATGAATGAGTACTATCATCCCGATACGGGTGCAGCGCTTAGCCACAAAGGATTCATGGATTGGAATCTCCTTGTGATAGAGCTAATCTTGTCGCAAAGCCACGCCTAGCTTCAGTCCGCTTTCGAGCCGCTTTCGAGCAATGCGCGCGCCGTTGCACGATCGATGACCAGAATATCGATCCAGTGACCATTCAGCGCTCCAAGGATCGCATCGAGCTTCCGCCTTCCTCCGGCCACTCCGATGCGGTGTTTCACGCCTTTCAACTGTGCGAGCGACATACCAATCACTCGAGAAGAGAGCGGTGTCGTAATCGGCTCGCCCGCGGAATTGAAGTAGTGAAGGCAGATATCGCCGACGGCGCCTTGTTTCATCAGGTCGGCTCGCTCATCCTTAGTAAAGAAGTTGCCGCTGCTCACCAGCATACGGGAAGGTTCCAGTGCGCCGATTCCGACAATCACCGTATCAAGCGAGTCCCAGAGCTTTACAGCCGCCTGCACGTACTGTTCGCGCATCAGAACATCTTTAGCCTTTGCGGAGTTCGTGATGCCCGGGGCCGGCAGCAGTACAGCTGAGCCGCCGACGAGCCTGGCCAGCCGCTCAGCCAGGTAAGTCGCATGCATCTGCGCGTCTGCATTTCCCATCCCGCCAAGAATCTGTACGATTCGCGTGCCCTCTCCGTCGGAGGTGGGGTGCAGGCTATTAATCATCTCCAACAGAGCTGCACTCCAACTGGAGATACCGATGGTCTGCCTGCCGCGCACAAACCCCTCAAGCAGGTATGCGGCGGCAGAGCCTAGATCGCGCGCCAATTGCTCTTCGCTGGTTGAAACAGAATCGACGACGACCGCCTGTTTCAGGTTGAAGCGCGTTTCGAGCGCCTCCTCCAGATCAATATGGATCCCACTCTGTGCTGCAATGCTTATGCGCACAATCCCCGCATCGACGGCTTTCTTCAGCAGGCGGGAAACCGTCGACTGATGCAGGTTCAGTCTTTCCGTAATCTGTGCCTGACGTATGTTTTGCAGATAGTACATACGTGCGATCTTCGTCATCAGTCGGATCTGATCATTACGCGCCATGGCATACATTATCAGCCGACGGTTGCCCGCTTCTCTTCACGACCTAAATTCTTCGAATGCCCCGCGAAAGCCCGGCTCTGCGTTCGAGCAAGCGGATCGGTCGCCTTATCTTAGAAATGAGCGGATTTATATAGCATAATTATGCATTGCTGCATTTTATTCTTGACTCTACTTTATACCAGCATTCATCCTGCCAACAATGAAAAGCAAGGTGACCATCTGCTCGCTTAGGGCCTTTGTCGTGTGTCTCGTACTCGTGCCGATCGCCTTCGGATGTTCCTTCGCTTCGGCGCAGGGCTTCGGCCGCATCTCGGGAATCGTCACTGATTCGACCGGGGCCGCGATTCCGCAGGCCAAGGTCACGGCAACCGACGCAGGCACACACTACGTGTCAAGTGCGGTCGCCAATGCCCAGGGCGAGTACGTTTTCGCATCTCTCCCGCCCAAGATCTATAACCTTTCCGCCGCTGCGCCCGGATTTGAAACGTTCATTCAAAACGGAGTTGCGCTGAAGGCAGACCAGGCCGTCACTGTAAACCCAGTGCTCAAGATCGGATCGACAGAGCAGACCGTCATTGTGACCTCGGAAGCGCCGCAGGTCGATACATCAACAGGCACTATGTCGCAGGTCGTTGAGCAGAGGCAGGTGAACGAGCTACCACTGAACGGCCGCAACGCCGCACAACTCACAGAGCTTGCGCCAGGCGTACTGCCGGCGCCAAACATCAGCTCCATCGACCAGGGAAACACCAAGACCTTTCCCGTCGTTGTGCTGATAACTGTGAATGGCGCACGAACCAACCAGACCGATTACCTGCTGGATGGCGGCAACAACGTGGACGAGTACACCAACGTGAACGCCCCGTTTCCCTTCCCTGATGCATTGCAGGAGTTCAGCGTGCAAACGTCGAACTATCAAGCCGAGTACGGCCAGAATGCTGGCGGTGTCGTGAACATCATCACAAAATCTGGCACGAATCAATTCCATGGTGATCTTTTTGAGTACTTACGCAATCGCGTCTTCAATGCGCACGATCATTTTTCGACCACCGTCGTGAACGGCGTACTTAAGCCCTATACCGATCCTCTCAAGCGAAACCAGTTCGGTGGCGTCATCGGCGGTCCTGTGGGCATTCCGTTTCTTTGGAAGACGAAGCAGGGGTTTTTCTTCGCGGGCTATCAGGGCAGCCGCCTTCGCGACACTGCTGCCACTACGTCCAACGATTCCTCGTTGCCGTCCACGGCAAATGAGGCGGGCTTGTTTCAGTTCACGGCTAACGGCACGCCTACAACGTCCAATTGCATCGTCGACCCCAGCACGAAGCAGTGCTTCCCCTATACCAATATCTCGGGCAACCTCTGGCAGGCTACGATCCCGACCACCCGGTTCGACAAGGCCTCGCTTGCATTGTTGAAGTACATCCCCGTGGCTTCCGCCAACGGAGTGCCCTTCAGCTATCTTCAGCCGAACTCGCAGAACTTCGATGAAGCTATTGGCCGTTACGATCAAGCGCTATCCGACAAGGACCGCATGACGATGCGGTATTACCTTGACAAGTTCCACTTGCAGGGTGTGCTTAATCCCGCGAACTACCTCACCTACCAGGATCAGTCGGATATCACCTACCAGACCGCTCTGGTCTCCGAGTCGCACACCTTTAACGAGCGTTGGCTGAACAATCTGATAATCAATTACCAGCGCGAAGGTTCAGTGCGTGGACCTCTCGCGGGTGGAATCGACGCGGGCGACCTCGGAGTCAATATATGGCAGCCGGCCTTCCCTTCGTTCCAATCCGTCAGCGTCTCCGGCGACTTCTCCTTCGGCCAGAACCCCCACGCTACGTTCAAGCGTTCCAACATCACTCTCGCCGATGACGTTCATTGGGTCAAAGGGACCCACGATATTAGCTTCGGCTTCCACGGCGAGCTCGCACGCGTCGATGTCGTGAATCAGAATGGCCAGCCCGGCCAGTTCTCCTTCGCCTCCACCACAACCAACAATGCCATGGCGAGTTTCTTCCTCGGCTACATGAGCTCCTTCAGCCAGTCCGCTGGGCAGTTCCAGGACAACCGCGCCAAATTTGTTGGCCTTTACGTCCAGGACAGCTGGAAGGCCACGCCCAGGTTCACGCTTGACTACGGCCTGCGCTGGGAGCCGTTCATACCGCAGAGCGATGCCGGCCGCATGGGCCAATTCAACCCAACGGCCTACGCGAGTGGTCGTGTCTCTACCGTCTATCCCCACGCACCCGCTGGCCTGCTATTCCCGGGCGACCAGGGCGTACCTGACAACGGCGTAGTTGCCAACTACAAGAACTTCATGCCCCGTCTTGGCTTCGCTTGGGATGTCTTCGGCAACGCAAAGACCAGCATCCGCGGTGGCACCGGGATGTTCTACGACACGCGCATGAACGACCTGTTCAACAACGGCTGGATTGGCACCAATCCATTCACCGAAACATACACCGTCTCTAACCCCAGCGCGACAGATCCCACGGCCACCTTCTCGAATCCTTACGGTAAGGCCACCAACCCATTTCCAGTAACATTGCCGTTGCCGGCAAGCGCGCCGTTCCCTACACCCATCACCGTGATTACGTTTGATCCCTCGGGCAACTTCCAGACGCCGCTACTCTATGACTGGAATCTCGCAGTGCAGCAGCAAATCACCCCAACCGTCACTGCACAGGTGGCATACGTCGGCTCCCATGGCACGCACATCTTCACCAACCTCGAGCTCAACCCAGCCGTACAGATGGGCGCTACGGATACCGCCGGCAACGAGCAGGCGCGCCGCCTTTACAAAAACTTCGCCAGCATCAGCGAGACCAACATGGGCGGCAACACGAGCTACAACTCGTTGCAAGGAACGCTGAACAAGCGAACGTCGTTCGGCCTTTCAGCGACCGTGAACTACACGTGGTCGAAGAGCCTCGACGACATCCCGTACAACACCGCCGTCACCAGCGCCGGCGCGGGCCAGGCCTTCGTGCTGCCCATCTATGTGCCCAATTTCAAGCGCCTCGACTACGGTCCGTCTGTCTTCGACCATCGCAACAACGTCGCACTTTCATACACGTGGATCTTTCCGGCTTTGAAATCGGGCGAGCGGATTATGCGGTCAATCGTGAATGGCTGGCAGACAGCGGGCCTGGTGACCGTGCACAGCGGCGATCCGCTTAATGTAATTGTCGGTTCCGACCGTTCCCTCGCTGGCCTGGGTACCTCGCTTGATGTGCCGGTTCGTACCGGCATTGGTTATGGCGGCAATGCTTGCAGCTATGGCATCGCATCTACGACCACATGTGTGAGCTATCTCGATCCCACCGCATTCGCAACGCCGGCGCTCGACACCTTCGGCAACATCAAAAAGGATTCCTTTGTCGGTCCTCATTACACCGACTGGGACGCGAGCCTCACCCGCAGCTTCCGCATCTACGAAGAGTCAAACCTGCAGTTTCGCGCCGAGTACTTCAACGTCCTGAATCACACGAATCTTGCCGATCCGAATCTCACGCAAACCTCCGCCAGCTTCGGGCGCATCGGTGCCGACATCTCACCACGCGTCGCCCAACTCTCGATGAAGCTCGTGTTCTAGTCCCAGGGCCGAAGCTCCACTGAAAGAACACCAGCACAGAAAGGGTGGCTCTCCCGTCTATCTCCTCCGCCAACCCACCAAAGTTGTCTCCGAAACTGTGATGCAGTAATGAAGGCCTTCCAGAAGAGGGCCTTTCCATCTGTTGCGTAGATAGCGCGGCAACCCAAAGCGGCGTGCGCCGCGATCGTGCCCTCGTGGGGGGCAACTAAGCACTATCCAGCAATGCGTCAACTGAGCCGGGTAAATCCGTCGAAATGGTTTGCGATCTGAGGAGTTGAGTGCGGGCCTCGTCGCGACGGTATCTCCTCTTTCAGGTCGGCTACTGTTGGACCTCGAGCGCTCCGGGCACGACGCTGGCGAGACGTGCTCCGATAAACCTCCAGAACCTATCTTTGAGAAGCCCTGATGTTATCCAGTGCTAGAGTGAAGCCATTCATTCCTGCGTTCTGCGATAGATCTACAGGTCACGGGATTCCGCGGAGACTAATGCCAAGTGAACACTATCATCGTCTATAAGGAATTATTGCTCAATGTGTCGGAGACCTTTATCGCGGCACAGGCGGGGCACTGCACCACTACAAGCCATATTACGTTGGTCTGCGCCAGCCATGCCCGAACCTTCCGCTTACCGACGAAGCCATCTACCTCACCAGAGGATTTTCCATCATTTCCAAGCTCCGAGGCCGGCTCTACCGCGCCGTCCCGGTCGCGCCGATGTTTCATCGCCAAATCCGCAACACTCGCGCGCGACTTATCCACGCGCATTTCGCTCCAGACGGGATTCGCGCTAGCCATCTCGGCGCGAAGCTGGGCATTCCCACAATTGTGACGCTGCATGGATATGATGTAACCGTGCGCCGGGACTTCCCACTGGTGGGCGGCGAATGGAGCGGCAGGAGTTAATTTTCATAACACACAGTGGCTCTATACCGACACCATCCAGCCCGGCAACCTTCCTAATCCTTATGGACAGCCTCCCGGAGTGAAATTTACCGGCGGCACGTGTCAGTCCGTTTGCGCATCCGCAAGCGCCTTTGTAAGCAGCACCGGGAACAAAGTTACATCAGTTACAGTGAACAACGGCGGTTCCTACACCGCCGCGCCCACGGCCGTGACAATTGATGCTCCTGCTGCTCCTTGTTCTGGAACCTGCACAACGGCGACTGCTACAGTCCAGACGGCCATCATTCAAGGTAGTAACCCTACTCAATATCAGGTTACAGGCGTAACAATCACCAATGGAGGTGCGGGCTACTTGCCCGGGGGTTGCCAGAATAGCAGTGGTGTACAGCAAGCATGCGACGACTGGGTAGTTACTCCGAAGGGATATGGCATAAAAGCGTTCGACCTGGGCGGCCATGGCTACGCTGAGACTGCGACACTTACTGATTCCCTGAACCCGACCAGTCAAGCATCTGCGTATGCGGTTGGCTCTGGTCTTAGCAGCTTCGTCACCTTCATCGATAAAACCAATAACGTGAGAGGTAACACCGCAATCATCAGTCTGACAATTCAACCGCAGGGCTTTAGTACGGCCAGCGCCGCTTACATGACGCTCTCCTCCGGCACCGCCGGCGATCCGACTCCGAAAGCCGCGATGCTCGCCGGCCAAACCATTACCAACAGCGGCCCATGGCTAGGCAGATGGACGACGCTTCCACCCGACACTTCCGGCTCGCTAACCCTGACAGTCCCCGCAGCTGAGGCGGTGGTGGTGAGAATTGAAGCTGCCGGCGAACTCTCCGGGCCAATCCAGATGAACCAGAATGGTGCGCTGGAGATGTTTGCGACGGGATCCAGCGGCGTCGAACATGACTACCAGAAATCCGCCGATGTACCTCAAAGTCCCGCAACGGATTGGAGCGGCTTCACAACGCTGCCCAGTGGCATCTCTTCCGTCGGTGGCAGCGCTGTCGTCAAAAATGAAGACAACACCCTGCAGGTGTTCGTTCCTACCAGCGGAGATGTGTATTGGACTCAGCAGCCCACGCCAGGCGGAGGACCGCGGACGGCCTGGACCGACATAACCAGCAGCGCAGGCCTGGGGCTGACAAACCTGGCAGCCGGCAATAATCCCGATGGCAGCTTGAGCGTCTTTGGTCTCAATAGCAGTGGAGTTCTCTACACCATCTCCGAGAGTGCGCCTGAAATCGGGTGGGCTTCCAGTTGGATCTCGCTAAACACGGGCAGCGGAGATCCCACGATCAATCCTGGATATGTCCTGACGCGCAACCTTGACGGCCGCTTGGAACTGTTTGGCGCCGACGCTTCCGGAAATGTCTGGCATTGCTGGCAGAAAACAACCGGCGCCGGCTGGAGCAGCTGGCAGCAGTTGAGCGGCGCGCATTTGAATCCCCAACTCGCAGTGGCGCGCAATCTAGATGGGAGACTGCAGGTCTTTGGCGTAGATTCCGCCGGCAATGCCTGGACGAACTCGCAAACCTCGCCGGGCGGCAGCTGGAACACGAACTGGACCGAGATTACCGGCAAGACGGTCAAGCCAGGACTCGTCATAGGACAAAACAAAGATGGTCGCCTCGTATTGTTCGGCGTATCGACACAGTCGCCAAATGACGTGTGGAACATCTGGCAGCAAGGTTCGGCAGGAGGCAGTTTCGGCGGCAACTGGACGGATATGGGCGGCAGCGGTCTCGATCCACATCTGGTCGCGAGCAGCACTCAGGATGAACGCATTCAGTTGTTCACGGTAGATAGCAGCGGTACGGTCTGGTCGGATTGGCAGCCGTCCACGGGTGGCGGCTGGAATGGCTGGACCAGCTTTGGAGGCACTGGTCTGGCGTTTTATCCTGGCCAGCCCTGATGCTCGAAATCACGCCTGTTTTTTTGATGCGTGCGCTAAGCAAGTCTGGCCGGCGCACGCATTTTTTGTGCCCCGGGGATTCTACGACTGAGTAAGCACTCAGAATTGGTGAACACGTGAAGTTGGTTGTGATCGAATGCGTGATTTGGTGTATGGGACTTCTGCCGGGTGCTTTGGCAGCCCAGACAAAAGTTGAAATCACAGTGAACGCCGATTACCGGAAGGTCGCGACGCGCGAGCCGATCGCACCAGATTTCGCCGGTTTGAGCTTTGAGATCACGAGCTTGATGCCGGGCAGCAACGGCCTGGCGCCTCGAGTACACCTCTTCGATCCAGAGGCTAATCCGCAACCGCTCGCGCTCTTTCAACAGATCGGCATCAAGAGCCTGCGCGTGGGGGCTGCAACAGGCGATGGCTGCCGGACGCCCTATCCCGCGCACGCCGATCTCGATGTGCTTTTCCATTTCGCCGAGCAGGCAAATCTCAAAATCATTTACCAGTTCCGGATGCGCAATCCTGTTTCCTGCGCCATACCAGATCTGCAGCGACAGAGTGCCACCACTGCAGTACATCTGGAGCCATTATGCGCAGAACATCGCCGCGCTAAGCATCGGCAATGAGGTCGATTACCATACCGCCCACAGCTACTGTACCGACGGCAATGTGTGCGCTTGTATTGCGGGTAAAGGATGCTCCTGCCTGGACGTCGATCTCAAATGCACGCAGCCGCACCCCGGCAGGATGACTCGCGCTCTCGTGATCCTCGATCCGAAGATGTACGAGGTCGGCACTTCCAGGGCGATGACGAATGCCGGAAGCGCCTTTCCTTCCTACCTTGAGGAGTGGCGGAATTACATCGCCGCTATCACTGCCATGCCGGGGCTGGCCCATACTCCTGTCGCGGGTCCAGATGCCTTCTCCTACACCCTGGAGGCGCGATTCACAGGCAGCGTCTGCGGATCGAGCTTCACAAGCGCGGCCTGGCCGGAACTTCTCGCGGCGTGCGAGAAGAACGATCCCAAGATCAATTTTCTCGCCTCGTACGGCCATTATTATGTGGGCGGCAATATTGCAGCCGGCGAGTACAAGCTCACCGCGGCAGAGGGCATTGCCAATATGCTCTCACCCGCATGGCTGGAGGGCGACAAGATCACAAGCGAACCTGTGCAGCCGTCCGGAATTCCGCACGACCAGCAACTCGTCTACACACCGTATTCGTGGCTTTATAAAAACAACTATGAACCCATTCGCAAGCTGGGCGTTCCATACAGGCTCACCGAATCGAACGACTACCTGGGCGGTGTCCCCGATGGAAGCAACTCGTTCGCCTCTGCGTTGTGGGCGCTCGATTACATGCACTGGTGGGCAGAGCACGGCGCCCGTGGTGTGAACTTCCATAACAACCAGTGGATCCCTACCGACACTCTTGTCCCGCGGAACAAGGTTTGGAGCACGTCGGGTATCTGCACACAAGGTCCGTGCGCGGATTATCGTGTTACCCCCAAAGGGTACGGAATCAAGGCATTCAACATCGGCGGTCACGGGTATCCCGTGGAGACGTCCGTGCGCGCGAGTGATGCGCCGAAGGATTGGAGTCTTACAGCGTACGCGGTACGCGCGGGACAGAACCTCTACGTCACGGTGATTAACAAGATGCAGGGCAATGAGCCGGATCACACGGCGCAGGTCACGCTTCACCCTGACGGCCTGCCGTTCGCAAAGGCGAGCGTTTCGACCATAACTCTGTCGTCGGGAATTCCCGGGGACGCAAGTCGCCTTACTGCGCAGCTCGCCGGTGCGACGATTGCCAATAGCGGCGAGCAGTGGCGCGGAGTTTGGTCTCCGCAAAACGCAGATGTTTCGGGCCGCGTGAAGCTAACAGTCGAGCCGGCGACGGCCGTGATTGTCCGTTTCCAGGCAGGCAATCGCTACTGCGGGCCCATCGGCATTAATGAGAACGGCGCTCTCGAAATCTTTGCCGCTGACCGGCAGGGACGACTTTGGCATACGCGGCAGAAGCCAGGCAGCGATTTGATAGCCGAGCCGAATAGCGCCACCGGCCATTGGACTAACTGGAGTGATGAATTCTCAGCAGGCCTGCCCGCCGTGCGTGGTGATTTTGCCATCGCCCGCAATCAAGACGATACGCTGCAGGCATTCGCTGCCACGGCAAAAGGCGTGTACACGGCTCGCCAGAAAACGCCGAGCGGCGCGTGGAGCCGGTGGATGCTCTTGGGAAAAGCCGGTCGTGCGTTGAAGGGAGTGCAGGCAGCGCAGAATGCTGACGGCAGCCTCAGCGTGTTCGGTCTTGATGGAGGCGGGAATTTGTGGACGGCAACGGAGGCGGCGCCGGGTGTGGCATGGTCCCCGTGGAAGATGCTGCCGAAGCTCGCAGCAGGAGCACAGCGGGGTTTCGCGGTAGCCGAGAAGATCAATGGGAGAATCGACGTCTTCGCGCTGGACGGGAGTCCGCACCCTTCGCTGTGGAGAATCGGGCAGACGCTTGAGAATGGATGGGCCGGGCGATGGTCGAGCCTCGGCGCGCCACAGGGGCAGATTCTCCAGCCGCGATTGCAGGTGGGCAGAACCTCGGCCGGCAGGCTCGTCGTCTTCGCACTGGATCACGCTGGCGGCAACCAGGCAGGAAATCTCTGGAGCATCGCGCAGGATTCGCCGAAAGGATCTTGGGGTAACTGGTCAGCACTACCCGTTATGCGCGGAGCTTCAGCAAGCTCGGGCTTCGTCACCATGCAGAACTCAGACGGCCGATTCGAACTGATTGCAGCAGGGTCAGACGGAAAACTGTACACACTCGCAGAAGAAGCGGACGGTCGATGGAGAAACGACTGGGCGGCTATAGGCGCAGCAAGCCGTAAGAATCTGACACATTCAGTGTTCGTGGCCGGAAACACCAACGACGGACGGCTGCAGGTGTTCGCGACCGACGAAAGAGGGAGGATCTATTCCAACTGGCAGCAACCTCCCGGAGACGAATGGCAGAGCCGCTGGAGGGCGATGGGCAGCAGGAAAGGGTTGGCATTCGACCGATAACGCACAACTTCCCCGATTTGAGCAATTTGGAGTTGGTGGGCACAGCAGGATTCGAACCTACGACTTCCACCGTGTGAAGGTGGCACTCTACCGCTGAGTTATGCGCCCGCCAGTTGCGGCAGTCGGAGCTGAGCACCCCACCGTGCCAGCCCTCGTTTCGTTTGAGAATAGCAGAGAACAGCCGTGCCCGCGACCGGATGCGGCGGCAATCATGGTCTCGTCGGCAGGCATTGTCCGGCGGCAGACTCGCCCGGGTACAATACGGCGGATGACCGGTTCCAACCCCGCAGACCGCCCGCCCGATCCGCCGAAACCGGCAGATTCGGTCGAGGCGGCGCAACCTCACGAGAAAGATGGGGTTGAGGAAGATATGAGCACGCTGGCGCTCCATCCCGGAGTCCTCAACCACGGGGAACCAGGTCTGGGTCATGATCTTCCGGCGGACCGGCCCGCATCGGCGGTGGATCTCAGCCCCGAACGCGCAAAGGAACGGGCTGCCGCACTTGCCAGGGGCGACTTCTCTGCCCTGACCGATGCCGAGGTCATGCTCGAGCTCCGCGCCGGCAATATGGCGGCGTTCGACGTATTGCTGGCAAAATATCGTAAGCCGATCATCCATTTTATGTTCAGGATGGTCCACAATCAGGCGGTGGCCGAGGAGCTTGCCCAGGAAGTCTTCCTCCGCGTCTACCGGTCGCGGGAAACCTACCGGGCGGAGGCGCGGTTCAGCACGTGGCTGTACAGGATCGCGACGAATCTGGGCGTAAACCACGCCCGCGACACACGGCACGAGCGCACGGCCTCGACCGTATACCTGGATGAGCCGGATGCCGAGACCGGAACGACGCCGGACGTTGCCGACGAGACGCCCAGCGCCGAGGCAAACCTGCTTCGCCGGGAACGGATGAACGCCATCCGCCAGCACGTGATGGCACTGCCGGAGCGGCAAAGGACCGCCGTTCTGATGCACAAGTACGAAGGTTTGGATTACAAGCAGATCGGAGAGGTGCTGAAGCTCTCCGAGTCTGCTACGAAGTCGCTGCTTTTCCGCGCCTACCAGACGCTGAGGGAGCGACTGAAAGGATTTGTCTGAGGAACTCCTCAGAAACCGAAGCCACTGCGCGTCTAAATCCGCTGCGACGGCGTCGGTAAAAGCAACACCCACCCGAAGAGGGGGTTTATATGAATGCTATGAACTGTAAGACGTGCAAGTCGAATCTCCCGGATCTGCTCCTCGAAGAGGGCTTCGAGGCCGCGCACCCGGAGATTGCTGGACACCTGAAGGCTTGTGAGAGCTGCGCCAATGAGTTAGCTGAGCTTCGTTCCACGATGGCCATGATGGATGCGTGGACCGCACCCGAGCCGTCGCCCTACTTCGACTCCAGGCTGCGTGCACGGGTGCGGGAAGCCGCCGCGGCGCAGCCGGAGGGCCTGTTCGAGCGGATGTATGCGTTTCTGACCTTCAGCACCGGACGGCAGCTTCGCTCGGCAATGGCCGGTGCGCTGATGCTGCTGGTGCTCGCGGGAGCCGGGAGCTTCGCCGGCGTTGAGATTGCAAATCGTCCGCAGCCGCAGCCCTCAGCGACAGTGAACGATTTGAAGATCCTGGACAACAATGCCCAGGCGTATCAGCAGATGGATCAGTTGCTCGATCCAAATGCCAATGATGATTCGGGGGATCCACCGACGACGTAAAGGCGGGGTGAGTTTAGATGCAACCATAAGCCGCCGCCTTCGGACGGCGGCTTCGGTATGATAGCGGCGCAGCCGGTAATCACACCTCGGCACCATCACAAGCGGCGCGACATTGAGCTAAAGATTGAGTTCGAACCTTTGATGAAACGTATCACTCCAACTCGCGGATTAGGCTTCGCCCTGGTGATGGGGGTGGCGGGGGTGTGCGCGGGCGTGGCTGGGGGGCAGTCGCGGCACGGGGGAGGCGGCGGCGGGCAGTCGTATCATTCGGCTCCCTCATACCATCAGGCGGCTCCAACGTATCGGCAGCAGGCTCCGGCGTATCGGCAGCCGGCTCCCGGATATCGGCCAGCTGAACCGGCGTACCGCGGAGCTCCGGGGGGGTATCGGCCCTACGGAGCTCAGCAGCAGTATCGGCCGCAGGGCCAGCAGGGGATGCAGGCGGAGAGGTATGCGCAGCAGCAGAGTCCGGCTCCGGTGGAGCGGAGGGAACCGCCGCAGCAGGGGCGGCCAGACCCGGTCCGCTCGAACCAGGGGCAGAGCTCGCAGTTGTCCCAGATCGAGCGGCGGAACTCGCAGACGCCGGGCGCGCCGCGCGGAGAGCACCTGGCGGACTGGATGAACCAGCACCGCAACCTCACGCCGGAGCAGCAGCAGCAGGCGCTCGGGCGCGAGCCGGGGTTCAACCAGTTGCCGCAGCAGACGCAGCAGCGGATGCGGAACCAGCTGGCGCGGTTGAATGCCATGCCTCCCGAGCAGCGGGAGAGGATCCTGACCTACAATGAGCGGATGGAGCACCTTTCCGTGAGTCAACGGACAGAGGTGCGGAACTCGCTCTCCGAGCTTGGGTCGCTTCCACCGGACCAGCGCAGGCAAGTGGCGCAGGCGTGGCGTAATTTGAGGGATCTCCCTTCGGGCCAGCAGGCGGCCGCGGTGAACTCTCCGCAGTATCAGTACATGAACCCGTCCCAGAGGTCTGCTCTTAATAATCTGTTGCGGGTGTCGCCGCTGCTTCCGCCGACGGAGGAGCAGCCGCGGTAGGGTACCCCCTCCCCCCCCCTCGAAAATTGCGCAAAATCTTACAAACAAAGCACTTAGGTCCGGACCTAAGTCCGGAAATGGGCGTGTTTTTGCGCAAAATCTAGGAAACAAACGAGTTATCAGCGCAGGGGGATGCCCTTTTTTCATGCGCCAAGAGCGCGTAAGTTATTGCTGTTCAGTGGCTTAGGTTCGGAAGAAGTTGCGCGTCAAGAAGAGGACGTTGGCGGGGCGTTCGGCCAGCCGGCGCATGAAGTAGGGGTACCACTCGGTGCCGAAGGGGACGTAGACGCGGACGCCGTAGCCCTGGCGGACGAGCTTGCGCTGCAGGTCGCGGCGGATGCCGTAGAGCATCTGGAACTCGAAGGCTGGTCTTTCGATCTCGTGCGCGTCAGCGAAGCGGCAGAGTTCGTTGATGATGGCCTCGTCGTGGGTGGCGATGCCGCAAAAGACCTCGCTGGTGATCATGCGTTTGGCGAGCTTGAGGTAGTTGGCGTCGACGTCGGCCTTGCCGGGGAAGGCGATGTCGTCGGGTTCCTTGTAAGCACCTTTGCAGAGGCGGATGCGGATTCCCTGCCGGAGCAGGCGTTCGGCGTCGGCTTCGGTGCGGAACATGTAGGCCTGGAGGACGGTGCCGACGGCACCGGGGAAGCGAGCGAAGAGGCGCTCGGTGATGGAGAGGGTGGCTTCGGTGTACTCGGAGCCTTCCATGTCGATGCGGACGAAGTTCTGGAATTTGGCGGCGTGCTCGACGAGGGAGGCGACGATGCGTTCGGCGAGCGCCTGACCTTCGGCTGAGTTGGCGCCGCCAACGTCCATGCCCATCTGAGTGAGCTTGAGGCTGACGTTGGCGCGGAGGTTGTGGGAGGCGATCTCGTCGAGGAGGCGATGGTAGGTAGCCGCTGAGGCGATGGCATGTGGCTCGTCGGTGACAGATTCGCCGAGGGCGTCGAGGGTGACGGCGATGCCTTCGCGGTTGAGTTGCTGCGCGGCGGCGATGGCCTCCTCGACGGTCATGCCGGCGACGAAGCGGTGCGAGACGCGGCGGCCGATGGAGGAGCTCTCGGAAAATTTGCGGAAGGATTTGTTGGTGGAGAGGCCGATGAAGAAGGAACGAAGCATGCGAGGGAGAGTTTAGGGCATTTGAGATTCGAGTGTCGCCTGCGTATACATTTCCGGGGTATCACTTTGGGGAGATTGTTTGTGGGCTGTGCTTCAATCCGCGAATATGCTTGGGGGCCGGTCTGGCCTTAGGAGACTGAGGGAATGAATTGGCGCGAGCGATTTTAGCGGAGCAGCGCTCACACTCAGGCAAACATAGTTTGCACAGTACTCATAATGTTCGCGACTACTGGATACGCGATAATCGCCGGACTTCAACTACACGCGGTAGGCTTGTGGCATGCGAGTGCTGCGGTATGGGATTAATGTGACGCTGGACGGATGCTGCGATCATCGGGCGATTGTGCCGGATGAAGAGTTGCATCGTTACTGGGCGGAGAGGCTCGCGCAGTCCGATGCCCTGCTGTTTGGGCGGGTGACGTACGAGATGATGGAGGCGGGGTGGCGGGCACCGGCGGCAGCAGGTGCGCGGCCGGATTGGATGGAACCGTTCGCCCGCACGATCAACGCGAAAAAGAAGTATGTGGTGTCGAGCACGCTGGAGCGGGTGGATTGGAACGCGGAGCTGGTACGCGGAGATTTAGCGAATGCGGTTCAGCAGCTCAAGCAGCAGCCGGGTTCGGGGATCTCTCTCGGAGGTGTGACGCTTCCACAGGGGTTGGCCGAGTTGGGATTGATCGACGAGTACGAGTTCGTGGTGCACCCGAGGATAGCGGGCCATGGGCCGACGTTGTTCGCAGGGCTGTCGAAGCCGCTCGATTTGAGGCTGGTGGGGCGGAGGGAGTTCGGCTCGGGGGCGATGGCGATGCTGTATGAGGTGAAGAGTTAGGGGTTAGGGGTTAGGGGTTAGGAAAAGCAGATCCCCTGCGGGGATGACAGAAAGAAAAGCCAAGGCAACGACAAAGACACACATAGATTCTTCCTGCGCTCAGGATGAGAGGCGGATGGAACGTTGTTTGCATGAGTTGCGTAGGATACCGCTATGAATCGTTCATGGATGCGCTGTGTGGTGGGCGTTGCCTGTCTGCTGTTTGTGATTCCGGCGTGCGCTGAGCAGGCGGCGGGTGACTGGATCGGTCAACTCAATGGTGGGTTCAAGGTCAGGATTCACATTGGCCAGTCGGGTTCGGGGTACAGCGGCTATCTCACCAATCCGAGTGGCAACCAGACGGACCTGGACCAGGTGACCAGCGACGGATCGCACCTGCACTTTGCGGTGAACAAGCTGAACCTGAGCTATGACGGCGCGTGGGATGCAGGGCAGAGCGAGTGGGACGGCAAGCTGACGTTTCAGCAGGTGTATGCGCTGTCGCTGAAGCGGGCGAGCGCGGCGGACCTTGCGCCGGCGGTTCACAAGCGGCCGCAGGAGGCTGCGATTCTGGCTGGGCCGCTGCCATATACGGAGCAGGATGTCACGCTTGAGAACGCGGCGGCGCATGTGCGGTTGGCAGGGACGCTGAGCGTTCCCGAAGGCAAGGGGCCGTTTCCCGCGGTGGTGTTGGTCTCCGGCACGGGCCAGAACACGCGCGATGAAGATGTGTGGGGACATAAGGTGTTCGTGGTGCTGGCAGACGCGCTGAACCGGAGGGGATTCGCAGTGCTGCGCTACGACAAACGCGGCGTGGGCGGATCGGGCGGGGATTTCGGGACAGCCACGACAGCGGACTTTGCTTCGGATGCGGACAGCGCGATGGAGTGGCTGCGCAGCCAGCCCAAGATAGATGCGCGGCGAGTGGGCGTGCTGGGACATTCGGAAGGCGGGATTATTGCGCCGATGGTGGCGGCGGCGGACAAGAATGCAGCGTTCGTGGTGATGATTGCGGGACCGGCGCTGCGCGGAGACAGGCTGTTTGTGCTGCAGTCGGCGAGGACGGCGAAGGTGTACGGCGCTCCTGCGGATTACATTGCGCGGCGGCGGGTGTTCGATCAGAAGCTGTTTGACGCGATAGAGGCGGCGCCGACGGGTGAAGCGGCACGCGCGGCAGCGGAGAAGATGGTGGCCGAAGGAGTGCAGGAGAAGCTGGTGGACGCCAACGAGGTGGACGGGCTGGCAAGGGACAGTACGACGGCATGGGAGCGGTACTTTATCGCTTATGATCCGGCGCCCACGCTCTCGCGGCTAAAGGTGCCGGTGCTGGCGATCTATGGGTCGCTGGATGTCCAGGTGCCTGCTGACGAAGATGCGGCAGCGGCGCGCGTGGCCTTGGAGAAGAATCCGCGTGCGACGGTGGTGACGCTGTCGGGCAAGAACCATCTGATGCAGGATGCAAAGACCGGTGGGCCGAATGAGTACAACGATATTGAAGAGACAATGTCGCCCGCGGCGCTGGAATTAATTGCGGATTGGGCGGCCAAAGTTTCTATGTAAAAAATGTTTGACATAAGACCGGCACGCGAGTAGGTTTTTCCATGTAAAACATATTTTACATGGAGAATGCGCGATGGGCAGTCTTTCTTATCAGGAGAGGTCGCTGTGGGGATCGCTGGCGGCGGAGCTGGTTGTGTATCTGCCGTACTTCTTTTTGAATCTTCATCGAGCGAACTCGGTGAACAAGGTGGCGGGGACAATTTTCGCGATTATTGTGCTGCAGATACTTTTGCAGTCGATTATTGCGGCGGCGACGCGACACCGCATCAAGGACGAGCGCGACAAGCTGATTCAGCTGCGTGGGTATCGCGCGGGATATCTGACGCTGGCGGGACTGATGGTGTTGGGGCTGGGGATGCTGTGGTTCCACACGCTGGTGGGTCACAACTTCCCTATCCATGCGGGTTTTGTGGGGCTGCATTTTCTCAATGTGTTCTTCGGGATGCTGGTGATTTCGGACATTGTGAAGACGGTGACGCAGATTGTGGCGTACCGGAGGGCATTGTGATGCCGGGGCTGAGGAATACGATTCGTGAGCTGCGCGCGGACCGGAACATGACCCAGCAGGAGCTCGCGGATGCAATTGGCGTGACAAGGCAGACGGTGATCGCGATCGAGCTGGATAAGTATTCGCCGTCGCTGGAGACGGCGTTCCGGATTGCGAGGGTGTTTGGTGTGCCGCTGGAGCGGGTGTTTCAGTATGAAGGGAGAAAGAGGTAGGAAGTGGTTAGTGGTTAGTGGAAGGCAAAAGCAGGTCCTTCGCTTGCCACCCCAGCGAACAGGTTCGCCGGGACCCCGGTTCGCGGCTGAAGACTAACTACTAACCACTAACTACTAACGACTTGCTTTAACGGGGATGGGATCGGGGCGGGCGGCGGGTGCGGTGATCATGGTGCTGGTGTCGCGCATGGCGGCGATAGCTTCGTCGTAGCGGCCGCGGACGGAGTTTTTGCGGATGCGGGCCATGTCTTCGAGCATCTTCATGCCGTCTTTGAGGTAGCTGATGCGGGAGCGCTCGTCGTGGCCCCAGGTAACGGGAACTTCGACGATGGAGTAGCCGAGCTTGCGGGCGATGAAGAGGATTTCGGGGTCGAAGCCCCAGCGCTCAATGGTCTGGAGGCGGAAGATGACCTGCGCGGCCTCGCGTTTGAAGGCCTTGAAGCCGCACTGAGTGTCCTTGTAAGGGAGGCCCATGAGCTTGCGGGTGACCCAGTTGAAGCAGCGGCCGAAGAAGCGGCGGTAGAGCGGCTGGTGCATGGTCTGGCGCTCTTTTTCGAGCCAGCGGGAGCCGATCGCGACGTCGGCCCCGGTGTCGAGTGCGGCGAAGAGACGCTCGGCTTCCTCGATGGGTGAAGAAAGATCGGCGTCAGTGAACATGACGATCTGACCTTGGGCCTGAAGGAGACCGTTGCGGACTGAGAAGCCTTTGCCGCGGTTGCCGTCGTTGCGGATGAGATGGAGGTTGGGGTGAGTGGTCATCCAGCGCTGGACGATGTCGGGCGTGTTGTCGGAGGAGCCGTCGTCGACGACGAGGACTTCGGCATTCCAGCGGCGCTCGGCGACACAGGCGAGTACGCGGTCAAGGGCGTTCTCGATCCGGGCGCCCTCGTTGTAGGCGGGGATCACGATGCTGAGGCTGGGAGGGTTCACGTGCCTTGGTCCGCGCTGCGCGTGCTCAGTGCGCTGGCGGACTTTATGATACGTCATTTTTAAAGCAGGGATTAGGGATCAGGTTTGAGCGTGATCGGCGGCGGAGACGCGTGAGTGAGGGCGCTGGTAGACTCGGCGGCATGAGCGAGCAACCAAGACCGCCTTATTCGCCGTATTCGCAGCAGGCTTCCCCGTATCCGCAGCAGGCGCCAGCGGGTGCGCAGACGCAGGCGCCGTATGGGTATCCG
Organism: Acidobacteriaceae bacterium; assembly: GCA_035651235.1. Taxonomy (GTDB): domain Bacteria; phylum Acidobacteriota; class Terriglobia; order Terriglobales; family Acidobacteriaceae; genus Granulicella. The sequence goes on along the minus strand of DASRGC010000062.1, from coordinate 39,420 downwards.
CAGTATGGGTATCCGTATGCGTATGGAGCGCAGGGTCCAAGACGGTCTGGATGGTTCTGGGCAGCGATCTTTGCGGCGATTGTTGCCGTCGTGGTGATCACGTTCGCGGTGATGTTCAGCCATATGGTGGTGGCGATGTCGGGAGCGGCCGGGACGGCGAGCTTCGGGCAGCCGAGCATCGGGGTGATCGACATCTCGGGCGTGATTGTGGACGCGGACAAGATTGATAAGCAGCTGGAGAAGTTTGGGAAGGATGACGGGATCAAGGCGATCGTGCTGCATATTGATTCGCCAGGCGGAGGAGCGGCGGCGAGCCAGGAGGTGTACCACGAGGTGCTGCGGGTGAGGAACGATCTGCACAAGCCGGTGGTGGCGTCGGTGGAGAGCGTGGGTGCGTCGGGGGCGTACTACATTGCGTCCGCGTGCGACAAGATCTACGCGAACCCGGCGAGCGTGGTGGGCTCGATTGGCGTGATTATGGAGTGGACGAACTACGGCGAGCTGCTGAAGTGGGCGAAGCTGAAGAACGTGAACCTGCACGACGGGCAGCTGAAGGATGCCGGCGATCCTACGCGGGACATGACGCCGCAGGAGCAGGCGTACTTCCAGGGCTTAATCGACAACATGTATGGGCAGTTCATCCGCGATGTGGCGGCGGGGCGGCATACCAGCGCGGACAAGATTCAGCCGCTGGCTACCGGGCAGGTGTGGACGGGGGAAGAGGCGCAGCCGCTGGGGCTGATCGACCAGCAGGCCGGTTTCAGGACAGCACTGCTGGATACGGCGAAGCGCGTGGGCATAAAGGGGGAACCTCATGTGGTACGTCCCCCCAAAGAGCAGCACGGGCTGCTGGGGCTACTGACCGGAGATGAGACAACGGAGCTGTTCGCGAATCCGACAAGTGTCCTGAATCAGGCGCCCGGATTTTACTTCCTGTGGAAATAGGCTGAGGGTCGGCGAGCCGACAGTTGGGCACTGGAAGGCACGCTGGCCGCGGTTTTTCGGATTGCGGGAGGGCGCGCGGAGTGGCGCAGAGCGGTGTGGGGTAAAGGGCTGAAAGCCAAAGGATTGTACGCCGGTGCACGTGCCTGAACGGGTGCGGGCGGCAGGATCTCTCGCGGGGCGACGCGGACACGTCTGTAACGTGACGTCCGGCGTTTGCAGAATACTAGCAACCCTACATATTCTAAGTACGCTCTTAACCGTCTTAGTACCGGTGTATAACACCTTCAGAACCCTTCTATCCCTCGAACGTGGCGAGCCCGGAGGCCCCAATGCGACTCAGACTCATGCTTTGCGGTGTGACAACCCTTGTACCGGCGCTGCTATTGACCGGCTGCGGTATGGATCAAGTGTCCACGGTGACCGCAAACGTGCAATCCGCCGGAGTTGCAGGCCAGGTCTTCGGCGGCCAGCAGCCTGTTTCCGGAGCGACGATCTCCGTCTATGCAGTGGGCACGACCGGGTATGGATCGACGGCCACCGTTCTGTCCTCCACGACCACGGATGTGAACGGCAACTTCAGCATGCCGCCGTACACGTGTCCGCAGTCGGACACGCCGGTGTACCTGCTGGGAATCGGCGGCAATTCGGGAGCCGGCAATAATGCATCCGCAGTGCTGGGCGCGGGCCTTGGGCCGTGCGCGAGCGCGCAGCAGAGCTTCGTGATCCTGAACGAGGTGACAACGGCGGGGCTGGCGTTCACGCTGTCGCACTTCTTCTCGACGACGCTGGGCGGAGCGAACGGCGTGAATGACTCGATCGGCGGACCGTCGACGACGACGGGCGGAACGATTGTGTATTCAAACGGGCTGGTGCGGGGCATGAATTACACAATCCCGTCGATTATTGAGACTGCAGTGGGCGCGCCGACGCAGAACTCGCCGGGAGTCACGATCGAAGCGGCGAAGATCAACACGATCGCGAACATTCTGGCGGCCTGCATCAACTCCGCCGGATCGCCGAACGGGACGGAGACGAAGACGACGTGCGGCAAGCTGTTCCACTACACGCAGAACGGCGCCACAACGCGGCCCTCGGATACGCTGCAGGCTGCGGTTCAGATGGCCCTGCACCCAACCACCGAGGTGGCAAACCTGTACAACCTGGGAACGACGACGCCTCCCTTTTCGGGACTGCCGACGCAGCCGAATGACTGGTCCATCGGCGTGAGCTATACGAGCTCTTCGGTGGGGCTGTCGGTGAATACGGGAACGCTCTCGACGCTGGATATCGACAGCGCCGGCAGAATCTGGTTCCCGAGCAACGCGTCGGGGCAGGTTGGAGCAGCATTCTTTGATCCGACGACGCAGTCGTTCAGCGGGCCATACAACACCACGGGCCTGGTGTTCCCGCAGCAGGTGGCGATCGATGCGAACGGCTATGCGTGGTACAACGACAGCGCGAATACCACGGTTCCGGGCTATCTGGTGACAGGCCCCGCGACGACAGAGAGCGTGTCGCTGCCGAACACAAACAGCGAGAGCGTAACGGTGGGCGGCGACGACAGGATCAATGTCGGAATTACCGACGGCGGCCGCTATGAGCTGGCGAATATCTCGACCAGCCGCTCGAGTTACTCGATTGCGTCAGGAGTGACGTTCGCGTTCCCGGTGCAGTCGATAGCCGGCGACATCAGCGATGGGGACGCGGTAGCGATCACGGATCCGACAACGAGCACGCTGCGCAACTACTACGTAAAGGGCACAACGTCGACCCAGGTCGTGAATTCGAATGACGATAGCGGACAGGTGATCTACACCGGCAACGATGATATCGATGTGCGGTCGGCCGGGACCGGCGGCGCCAACGCCGCTCTGTGCTTCTACTCGGCGGCGACCTGCTACAACTTCAAAGGCGGGCTCCAGGATGCAGTATGGGGCGCGGCGATTGACGGCGGCAAGCAGATTTGGGTGGCAGATGCCACGGCGGCCGGTGTGCTACAGGTTCCGGTCAACAACCCGACGGCTACCGGCAGCAGCATTTATCTGAACAGCAACGGGAACCTCAACATTCCGGCCAACAGTCTTTTGCACGGGAGCGGCAACGGCGGCACAGCGACGATACCCTACGGCATCGGGGTTGATGTGACTGGAAACGTCTGGGTAACGAACGCCGGCTGCACCACGACCAACTGCACCCCGGGGACGTTTACCCTGACGGAGATTGTGGGCGCGGGTTATCCGACGATTACACCGGTCTCGGCGCAGATTACCAGCGGGAATCTGGTGGGCACGGAACCGACCCAGTGAGCATCTCTCCTGATACTTTGCCGTCGGGAAGAGCGTTGAAGGCCGTTTTCTTCGCAGGACGACGGCCTGAACGGCTTCCGCTTCGGTTTACACCTTCAGGAGGAATGCTCCAGGCTTGAAGTACGACCAAACAGCCCGTGCTTCGGCACGGGCTTTTCTTTTGCGAAAGGATGCGCGGGAAGGCCGGGCGGCATCTCAAATGGCTAGACCAGTGGCCGGAAACCTGTAATTTTTTTCATTGGGTGAGCCGCGTTGGTGATGGAAACCGTCTAAGTGGCTTAGACTAAAGGGGCAATGAACCGTTAAGAGCATTTCTCCTGATACGTGCAGTCGGAAAGGATGTCGAATGGCGTTTTCTTCGCAGGAAAACGGCGCGGGAGCTCCAAGGCTCCCTCGGCACCTTCAGGAGAAATGGTCTGGCGCGAGATTCTCTGGCCCGGGAGAAGACCCTCATGACGAAAGCTGATCTAGTCGACCAGGTCACGGCACTCGGCGACCTTACCCGCCGCGATGGCGAAGTTATTGTCGATACGCTCTTTGAGTCCATTATTGGAGCACTGAAGGCGAACGATAAGGTGGAGGTCCGAGGTTTTGGGAGCTTCAGAACGCGGCAGCGCAACTCACGCACCGGCCGCAATCCCAAGACGGGAGCTGCGGTCGCGGTTCCGGCGAAGAGAGTTCCGTTCTTCAAGCCGAGCAAAGAGTTGCGCGATCTGGTGAACCCATCGGAGACATCGTCGCGAACGCAGAAGGCTGGGCGCGACTCCGAGCCGGCCGGCGAGCGGGGCGATGAGGGCAATGTCGACCCGCATCATCCGCCGTCGATGTAAGGCAGCAAGTCAGCCAGGCAGCGGTTGAGGGCTGAACGCTCTCGATCGCGTGGCCCTACGCGTCGGAGCGGGCGATCACGTACACTCGGCTCAACATGTCTGCGATTGCGGTGCACGACCTCAGCCGGAGCTTCAATGGGTTTACGGCTGTCGATCACATTGACCTTGCAGTTGAGCCGGGGCAGTTCTTCGGTTTTCTGGGACCGAACGGAGCTGGGAAATCCACGACCATCAAGATGATGACGGGACTGCTTGCGCCCTCGACGGGCAGCATTCAGATCCTGGGAGAAGACCTGTTCCGGAATCCGCTAGAGGTGAAGCGGAACATCGGTGTTGTGCCGGAGGGCATGGCGCTGTTCGGCAAGCTGACCGCGCGCGAGTACCTGGAGTTTGTCGGGCGGATGTATGGACTGGACCGGCGCACGTCGCAGGAGAGAACCGCCGAGCTGCTGGAGTTTATGAACCTGGCGAACGAGCCGAAGAAGCTGATCGCGGATTTTTCGCATGGCATGGGAAAGAAGCTGGCGCTGGCGGCGGCGGTGATTCATGGGCCGAAGGTGCTGTTCCTGGATGAGCCGTTTGAGGGCGTGGATGCGGTCGCAGCGGGAACGCTGAAGTCGATGCTGCAGGGGATGATTGCGCGCGGAGCGACGATCTTTCTCACCTCGCATGTGCTGGAGATTGTGGAGCGGCTGTGCTCACACATTGCGATCATCGATCATGGGCGGATTGTGGCGCATGGATCGCTGGAGGAGTTGCGCGCGGGCGTGCAGGCGAAGCTGCCGTCAGCAGAGACAGATGGAGGGGGATGGGGATCGCGGCTGGCGGGATCACGACTTACCTTGGAACAGATCTTTCTGAACGTGGTGGGGAAGGACGAGGGTGACACTGGGGTGCGCGAAGGGGAGCTCGCGTGGCTCAGCTGAACCACCCCAGCGAGCGAACTCGCCGGGGACCCCGGACCGCGACCGCGTGGACGGCGGCGCAGACGCGCGCGCAGTATCGCGCGATTGCGCGGCTGCGCTGGCAGATGTACCTGAACGGCTTTCGGCGAAAAGGTGGGAAGAGTGACCTGGCGGCGACGCTGAGTGTGGCGCCGATTGCGCTGGTTGTCGTGGGCGGGCTGTGCTTCGGGGCGGGCGCGGCGGCAGCGTGGGCGGCGGCGAGCGGGCACCTTGAGCGCGTGAGCTGGGTGCTGTGGGGGATCTTTCTGGTCTGCCAGTTGGCGAACCTGAACCTGGGGCAGCCGGGGACGACGTTCGATCCGAAGCAGCTCATCCGGTTTCCGATGGGCGTGTGGAGCTACACGGCGGTGCGGCTGTTCTTCGGGATTCTGGCGCCGGGCAACATTATTGTGACGCTGATGTCGTTCGCCGCAGCCGCTGGGGTGGCAATGATGAGGCCCGCGATTGCGGGCTGGGCGTTCGGCGCGATGGCGGTGTTCACGGCCGTGAATGTGCTGTTCACGCGGATGATCTTCGCGTGGGTGGATCGCTGGCTTTCGACGCGGCGTGCGCGCGAGGTTTTCACGGCGCTGATCTTTCTGTTCTCGATTGGAGCGCAGGGGCTGAATTTTTTGTATAACCCGGCGTATCACAATCGCCGAGTTGACCTGAACAAGATTGTCGCCGTGCAGCAGACGGCGGCGAAGATCGAGCCGTATCTGAGCGTGCTTCCGCCGGAGCTGGCGGGAAGATCGGTTGCGGCGGCAGCGCACGGCAACGTGGTGCGGTTCGCGGGCGAGAACGTGGCGGCGGCGGCGTGGGGATGCGTGTTTCTGTTGGTGTTCTCGCTGCGCATGCGGACGGAGTATCGCGGAGAAAACCTGAGCGATGCGGCGAACGTGGTGCGCGCGGCGAAGGCGGCGAAACATGAGCTGACGCATTCAGCGCAGGGGACGTTTGTTGCGGCGTCGTCGCGGCCGGCGGATGTGGTGCGCGTGGTGGCGGCGAAGGAGCTGCTGTATCTGCGGCGCAATACCGGGTTGTTTTATGGGCTGGTGATGCCGCTGGTGATGGTTTTGATCTTCGCGGGCAAGTGGACGTCACGCTCGTGGCATGGGCCGACGGTGCTGGTGGGAGCGTTGGCGTATGGGCTGCTGGGCGTGTTTCCGATGGCGTTCAACTCGTTTGGCCTGGATGGGGCGGGGACGCAGACGTACTTCCTGGCGCCGGTGCGCATGCGCGAGGTGATGATGGGAAAGAATGTGCTCTGCGCCGGGCTGGCGATTGTGGAGACGCTGGCAATTCTGGCAGTGCTCTCGTACTCTGCGAAGCTGCCTTCGGCGATCGTGCTGCTGGGTGCGATGTTGTGGATGGTGACAACGCTGCTGGTGGAGATGACGGTGGGCAACTATATGTCGATGCGGTCACCGAAGAGGATTGATCCGGGACGCACGGCGCAAAAACAGGCGCGGCCGGCGAGCGCATTTCTCAGCATGGGAATCATGCTGGTGTGTGCGCTGGTGGGCGGAACGGTGACGTTTGTAACAGGGTTCTGGAAGGTGGAGTGGATTGTGCCGCTGGTGTTTGCGGGAACGGCGATTGCGGCGGTGTGGGTCTACAGGGCGAACCTGAACAAGCTGGATGCGTATGCGTGGGTGCACCGCGATGCGCTGTTTGAGGAGCTGCAGAAGAAGGCGTAGAGGCAGACAGTAGAGGATAGAGGGTAGACAGTAGAGAGTAGATGCGTGGGTGCTACGGTGCGGCTGTGCCGATGACCGAGAGCATGCGGCCGGTGTAGCCGTGCTCGTCGCGATGGCTGAAGTAGCGGCGCTGTCCGTTGGGCAGGCGTGTGCAGGCAGTGCACTCGCCGACGACGGATATCTTTGAGGCGCTGAGGCCGGCGTCGAGGAGCTGGCGGCGGTTCGCTTCGATGAGGTCAAGGTGAATCTGCGGGCCGATGTTGGAGTGGCCGGGCGCGCGGGCGGTGAGGAAGAGCAGAGGGTATTTGTCTTTGACGGGGTCGGCGTCGTAGACCTCGGTGAAGAGTGAGGGCGCGTAAGCGAACTGGCTCTCGAAGTCGAAGCGGATCTCTTCGCCGACGGAGTAGCAGCAGGGGCCGATGCCGGGGCCGATGGCAGCGATGAGGTCCTTTGGGCGCGAGCCGAACTGGAGCCGCATGGTGCCGATGCCGCGCTGGACGATGCGGGCGAGGGTGCCGCGCCAGCCGGCGTGGAAGGCCGCGACGACGCGGCGGCGGGTGTCGGCGACGAGGACGGGGACGCAGTCGGCGGTCAGGATGGCGAGCAGGCGATCGGGTTCGGCGGTGATGAGGCCGTCGCCGCGGAGGACCGGCTTGCCCTCAGGCGTCGCGAGTGGCGATGTATCCGGCCCGATGATGCGGATGAGGTTGCTGTGAAACTGGCGGACGGCCACGAGCTGGCCTGAGCTTTTGGCAGAACGCGGGCCGGCGACGGCTTCGAGGAAGCGCTTGCGGTTGGCGGCGACGGTCTCGGCGGGGTCGGCGGTGTTCCAGCCGAGGTTGAGGTCGCCGGGGTTGCCGTAGGCAGTGGTGGCACCGCCCTCGCGGGTGCTGAAGCCGGCGTGCAGCCAGGGGAGGGCCTCCCAGCCGGGAGGGCGGATGATCCCAGGGGCGCGACGGGTTTTTTTGGCCTTGGGGCGGGTGCTTGCGACGGGTGGCGAGGTTCTGGGCCGACGGATGCGCTCGCCGCCCGCCCAGGTTCCGACGAGGGTGGCGCGGCGGCCGTGTTCGAGACCGATAGTGGCAAAGAGAGCGTCGACGGCGGCGATGGCCTCGGGGCTTTCGGCGGCGGGCTCGGGGCTGTGGCGCCAGTCTGTCGTGTTGCTGCTCACAGACGGTATTTTATTCCGCGGGGGTGCGTTAAATGATTCGGGCCCGCTTTCCAGCGGGCCCTTGAGAGGCTTTCGGGGAGGGGATACTGAAGGAATGTAGAGGATGCCCGAGGGCAAAAAAGAGGGAGATGCTACTACGGGTGGGCCAGTCTGAAATTAGCCTCTCAGTTATCTGGTTAGACGCACGACCCGCTGTGGGGTTGCATGAAGTAAATTGCCGTACACCGGCGGGTGCGGGAAATCGCAACTCTTGGGCCGGCTGCGCGTCCAAACTCGGGAGCTGGACGAGAAATCAACACCTTCCGTACCGCTTCGGGCTGGGAATCGTGCGGATGCCCCGGCGCAGAGCTATCTTCAAGGCTATATTGCATATGAGGAACTTCGGCGGTACGATACCGCGGTCGCCAGCATGAATAAGAGTACCCAAATCGCCTCCCACCTGCTTCGTTCCCGAATTGGGAAGATTTGCATCGCGATCACCGGCCAGACTGCCGAGGAGATGGTGGAGAAAGCCACCGCCGCGCTTAAAGACACTACTTTCATTGAGTTCCGGCTGGACTACATGCCCAGACCGGCGGCCGCGATGCCCACGCTGAAGGAGTTCATTGCCGACAACGGGGCCGCGACGGTGGTTGCGACCTGCCGGTGCAAGGACAACGGCGGCCGGTTCGAGGGATCGAACCAGGCGGCGCTGGAGATTCTGCTAAAGGCGGCAGAGGCAGGATTTCATCTCGTCGATATTGAATTGCAGTCGATTGAGAAACTGCCGAAAAACACGATCCAACGGCTGCGCGATGCCGGCGCGGCGGTGATTCTGAGCTTTCATGATTTCAAACAGACGGGCGATCTGGACGCGATTTACGGGCGGATGGAGCCGTACGCGCCGGACTTCTACAAGGTTGTGCCCACCGCGCGCACGCTGACCGATAACCTGAAGCTGATGCACTTCCTGGAGCGGATGGAAGACCGCTCCAACGCGAGCATTGTGGGCATCTGCATGGGCGAGGCGGGAATTATCTCGCGGGTGCTGGGGCTGCGCGCGGGCTCGGTGTTTACGTTTGCGGCGGCGACGCAGGCCGAGGCGACGGCGCCGGGACAGATTGCGGCGCGCACGCTGCTGGAGACCTATCGCATCGACCAGGTGGACGTTGCGACGAAGGTGTACGGCGTGGCGGGCGATCCGATCAAGTCGTCGATGTCGCCGCTGATGATGAACACGGCGTTTCGGCGCGAGACGGTGAACGCGGTGTATCTCGCGCTGCAGACGAAGAATGTTGAGGACCTGTTCAAGCTGGCGCGCGAGATTCCGATCCAGGGCCTGAGCGTGACGATGCCGCTGAAGGAGAGCGTGATTCCCTTCCTGGAGCGGACAGATCCGCTTTCAGCGAAGATCGGCGCGGTGAACACGATCCGGAGGTTCCCGGACGGCAAGTTTTACGGTTTCAACACGGACGTGGATGCGATCGTGCGGCCGCTGGAGCGGCGGCTGAATCTGCGCGACGCGAAGGTGCTGGTGCTGGGCGCAGGCGGCGCGGCGCGGGCGGCGGTGTTTGGATGTCGCAACAAGGGCGCGGAAGTGTTCATCCTGAACCGCACGCCGGAGACGGCGCAGAAGCTGGCGCGGCAGGCGGGTGCGAAGACCGTGAAACGCGAGGCGCTCGCGAAGCAGAGCTTTGATGTGATCCTCAATGCGACTCCCGCGGGGATGAGCGGCAATAAGACGGCTGCGATTCTTATACCGGAAGAGTTGAATGCGCGGATTGTTTTCGACCTGGTCTATAACCCGGTGGAGACGCCACTGCTGCGGATGGCGCGGCAGAAGGGGATCGCGGTGATCTCCGGCGTGGAGATGTTCGTGCAGCAGGGCGCGCGGCAATTTGAGATCTGGACGGGCAAGCCGGCGCCTGAAGAAGAGATGCTGCGCGTGGTGCTGCACGCGCTGCGGCAGCAGAGCGGCGAGGCGAGTGCGACCGAGACGAATACAGGCGCGCCGGCGACCAGGATCGACGTTGGGCCGCGCCAGGCGGGATCGCACGCTGATCCGGAGCCAGCCGCGGGACCGCCTCCGCGCGTAGTGGGGCGTGACTCGGGCAAAGGCGAAGAGCTTCGCGTCAAGTCGGCGGCGAAGTCGACGAACTCGGCTGCAGCGAAGTCTGCCGGTAACGGGAAGTCAGCGGGCAACGGCAAGAGCGCGGCCGCGAAGACGAACGGCAAAGCGAAGGCAGCGGCGAAGGCAGCGGCGAAGTCTGAGCCGTCACGCAAGCCGCCGGCGAAGGCTGCGGCGCCGAAGAAGGGTGCCAAGAGCGCGCCCGCAAAAGCAAAACGCAAGGGATAGGCTGACGAAGATGCGGGGACCAGTGCCTTCTCGAGGCAGCCGAGCACGTGTGTGTGTCGCGCTGTGCTGGTTTGTGCTGCCAGCCTCCGTTAGAGCGCAGACGCCGCAGGCAAACCCAGCCCGGCCTACGGTGACGAACCCGGCGACGCTGCCGCCGGTGGGATATCTGCAGTTCGAGCAGGGATATCTGGGGTCGCTCGATTCGCCTGCAACGGCCTCACAATATGGATTCAACTTCGTAGCGAAAATCGCTGTCGATCAACGGCTGATGCTGGAGGTTCAGACACAGCCCTTCGCGCAAAGCCGCGAGACAGGCGATGTGGGTTCGTCGGGCGGATCGGGTGACGTGCTGCTGGGAGCGCAGGCGGTTTTGTCTCTGCCGGCCGCTCCGTCTGCAGAGAGCGCAAAGACGCCGCAGACGTCGAAAAAAGCAATCGCCCGGCCAACGGTGTCGGTCGCGTACCTCGGCCGTGTGCATGCAGGGACAACGCCGGACATCGATCAGGGCGGGTACGCGAACAGCGTGCTGCTACTGGTGAGCGGCGATGTGGGTAAGTTTCACTACGACAGCAATTATGTTGTGAACGAGCAGACAGACACGGAGAGTTCTCCGATGACCGGGGCAGGGGCCGTGCTGCGGCGCGCACAGTTTGCCCAGACGCTTTCGGTGAACCATCCGGTGGGCAGCGATAAATTGCAGCTCTCGGTAGAGCTGTATCACTTCACGCAGCCGCTGGTGCACGCAACGGCGGCAGGAAGATACGTCGCGCGCGCGAATCTGGTTGATGGGCTACTTGCGCTGAGCTACGCGCTGCGACCGAACCTGGTGCTGGATGGAGGTTTGTCACACGGCTTCACCAGCACATCGACGCGCTGGCAGAGCTTTGCGGGATTCACGTATTTGCTGCCGCATCGATTGTGGCCGGGACGCAGCTAAGCGGATGGTTGCGATTTGAATTCGCGCGCGTGCTAACGTGCTGAGGTCTAGGCCGCGTACTCGCGGTCTATCCACGAACGAAGCGCGTCCATGCTGGTCTCGCGACCGAGAAAGTCGTGGACGATCTCCTTGGCGGCCTTCGATCCACCGGCCTCGAGGACCAGAGTGCGATAGCGCCGGGCGACTGCGCCGGAGAGAAGCTGGTCAGACGGCTGATGGGCAAATTCCGCGAAGAACTCGAGCGCAATGACCTTGTCGAAGAGGTAGGTGTAGTAGTTGGAGGTGTAGCCGACGAGGTGGGTGAAGGCGGCGTACATGCGGTTGCCATCGACGAACTCGTACTTCGAGAAGCGGTCGTAGCCCTCGCGGAGGAGCGTGTCGAGGTCGAGCTCGGCGGCGCGGCGATCGTGCGTCTCCATCGAATAGGTGGCGTACATGACTTGCGTGAGCGTCGAGAGCGCTCGGCCGTGGGCGCTGCCGCGGGTCATGCGCGCGACGGTCTCCTCGGGGATGGGTTCGCCGGTCTGGTAATGGTGCGCGAAGGTGCGGAGGACGTCGGCGCGCTCAAAGAATTCTTCGAGCATCTGTGAAGGGACTTCGACGAAGTCGCCTTCGGTGGCGATGCCGCTCTGGCCGGCCCAGCGCTGCTGGCCGCCGAGGATTTCGTGCATGAGATGGCCGAACTCGTGGAAGTAGGTGACGACGTCGGAGTACTGCAGCAGCGCCGGATCTTTTTCGGTGGGTTGCGTGAAGTTGCAGACGAGCGAGGCCTCGGGGATTTGTTTGCCGAGCACGCCGCCGACGAGCGAGCACTCGGAGAACCACTTGCTCTTGCCTTCGCGCGGGTGCATGTCGAGGTAGATGCGGCCGATGGGTGCTTTTTTCGGGGATGAGGCTTCGAAGACGTCGAAGGCTTTGACGTCAGGGTGCCAGACAGGCGCGGAGGCGTTGGGCGAGAAGCGCACGCCGAAGAGCTTGCCCGCGATGGCGAGGATGCCGGCCTCGACCTGCTCGTAGGGGAAGAATGGGCGGACGGACTGAGAGTCGAAGTCGTAGTGGGAACGGCGGAATTGTTCTTCCCAGAAGCGCGCGTCGCTGAGGGTGAGCGGGAGCGCTTTCGGATCGTGCTCGCGGACGAAGGCTTCGAGCTCGCTGAACTCGCGTTGCGCCGTCTGGCGCGCGGCGTGCTCGACGTCCGAGAGGAACTTGCGCATGTTTGCGGCGGAGCCCATCATCTGGTCGACGGTGGCGAGGTCAGCCCAGCTGCGGAAGCCGAGGATCTCGGCCATCTCCTCGCGGACCTTGAGGAGATCGAGGAGTACTTCAGAGTTTGAGGGATAGCCGCGGTCGTTGTAGGCGAGGTACATGCGGCGGCGCAGCGCGGAGCTGACGGCGTAGGTCATGATGGGCGCGAGGACGGGCGGGTCGGTGGTGAGAACGACGGGCTTGTCGGCAGTGAGATGGCCGTTGTGGGCGTCGGAGTTACGGACTCCAAAGCGCTCGAGAAAATCTGCCGGAAGACCGCGGAGCTCGCTGAGATCGGTGACCTCGATCTTGCGGACGTCGTCCTGCACGGTGCGGGCGAAGCGCATGCCGAGTTCGGTGGACTTGTCGGCGAGCTCGCGAATTTTTTCGCGGGTGGCATCGTCGCGGTCGACGCCGGCAAGACGGTAGCCGAGCAGCGTGCGCTCGAGATAGTAACGCGTTGCGGAGTCTTCATTGCTAACGTCGAGCGCCTCGAGAACCTTGAAGACGTCGCGGTTCAGGGAGAGCTTGACGCCTTCGGCGGCGACGACCTGGGAGAGCGACTGCGCGGCGTCGCGAACGTCGGCAGCCGGATGCACCATGAACATCACGTGGGCCTGGCTGCCGGCCATGCGCAGATGCCAGGCGGCCTGATCGTAGAGCGCGAGGGTTTCAACGGCGGAGCGAGCGGAGGCAGGAGCAATGAGCTGGGCGATCCGATCGCGCGAGGCCTGCAGGTGCTGTTCGATCCAGGCCTGCGCATCTTCGGCTGTCTTCAGTGCCGACCAGAGATGCAGTGGGTCAGTCGTGGTGTTGGTCGGATCTGGAGCGGTGGTCTCAATCATCGTGTTTCCTCGTTGCTTCGCAGTGTGTCTCCATTTTCGCCGATGCGCGGCAGAAGCACTCAGCCTACAATACGGGGGAGATGCGCTTCCTGATTGCTTTGATTGCCCTTGCCGGTCTTGTCGACTCCGCGCTCGCCCTTCGCATTCACATGCAGGATCCCAGCCAGGCGCCGCCTTGCGCGGTGACGGAGAGGTGGGACTGCGGCGCGGTGAACCACTCGCGGTTTTCGGTGTTTCCGCCGCAATCGTTTGATGAGCAGCCGGGGTCGAAGAAGATTCATATTCCCGTGGCGACGATCGGGATCATCGGCTATGGGCTGATTGTGGTTGCGGCGCTGTTCGGCAGAACGTGGCTGACGCTGCAATTGTCGGAGATCGGGTTCTTCTGCGCGGGGATGCTGAGTTACCTGGAGGCGTTCGTCATCCAGAAGTGGTGCATTTATTGCGTGTGGTCGCAGATCTTCATCGCGAGTTGCCTGGTGCTGAGCATCGCCTGGGCGGTGATGAACCACCGGCGGCGACGTTTCGCACATTCGGCGGTGGTTTCGGCCTGACACAGCTACAATTCCGTGCATGTGGCCCAAGGCTCTTGCACAGCTGATTGAATTGGCTCCTCACATCGCGCGGCTTCTGCCTACGGCAGACCGATATCTGCAGTCGAAGGCCGCGGGGGACGATGCGACTCGCGGCGCCATTGCGAAGTTCGGCGATGAGGTGCGTGCGGACATTGCCCGTGTGACGAGCTCCCACGAGAGCATCTATCGGCAGTTGAACGAGCAGGGCGAGCGCTTTGCGCAGATCACGGAACAGGTGAACGCGGCGCGGGCAGCGGCGGAGGCCGCCGAGGAACGCGCCACAGCGCTGGAGAACAGGGCGGCAACGAGCAATGCGTTACTGGCCATCATTTTGCCATTGAATGTGATCCTGCTGGCGCTTACGATTCTGCTACTGTTCCGCCGCTGACATGACCGACGACTGTAGCCATCCTGCTGGGGACCCCGGGCCATTCGTGCAAGCACGCGACGCGCGACGCCGGGTGTGGTGGCTGGTGCTGGCGTTAGCGGTCGTGACCGCCGGCGTCAGCTTCGCAGGATGGCCGTGGATGCGGGTGCACCTGCAGTCAATCGCGGTGCTGGATCTGGTGGGGAACAAGCCCGTGCCTTCGTGGTTGCGGCGGTTCATCAGCGAGCCGATTGAGGTGCGCGACCTGGAGCTGCCGCTGGCGAGCGGAACTGTGCGGGGGCGGCTGTATACGCCGGTGCGGCGAAAGAATGCTCCTGCGCTGATCGTGCTGCACGGAGTGCATCATCTGGGGATCGATGAGCGGAGGCTGGAGAACTTTGCAACGACGATGGCTGCGTGCGGCGTGCAGGTGCTGACGCCGGAGCTTCCGGACATCAAGGACTACCAGGTCGGCGCGAACTCGATTGCGACGATTGGCGAGTCGGCCGAGTGGCTGACGCATACGGATGGCGGCCGCCCGGTTGGCGTGATCGGATTGAGCTTCTCGGGTGGTCTGTCGCTGCTGGCTGCAGCGGATCCGAAGTATCAGGACGATATTCGTTTTGTGATGGCGGTGGGTTCGCAGGATGAGATGAGCCGCGTGGCCGCGTACTACCGCACGGGTGAAGACGAGCGGCCGAACGGGACCGAGGAGATGCTGGCTCCGCATGAGTATGGCCCGCTGGTGCTGGAGTACGAGCACGTAGGCGATTTTGTGCCGGCGCAGGATATTGCGCCGATTCGCGCGGTGCTGCGGGCGCACCTGTACGAGGATGC
Organism: Acidobacteriaceae bacterium; assembly: GCA_035651235.1. Classification (GTDB taxonomy): domain Bacteria; phylum Acidobacteriota; class Terriglobia; order Terriglobales; family Acidobacteriaceae; genus Granulicella. The sequence goes on along the minus strand of DASRGC010000062.1, from coordinate 24,383 downwards.
TGCGGCGGAGCGGGTCGCGCTGAAGAACCTGAGTGCGGCGCAGGCCGTCGAGGCGAAAGCGCTGATGGATACGACGCTGAAGGCGACGCGCACGGCGCTCGAACGCTCTGACGAACGGCACGTGAGTGATATGGAAGCGGTCAGTCCGCATGGGCGGCTCGCAACGCTGAAGACGCCGGTCTATCTGCTGCACGGCGCGGGCGACAACATTATTCCTTCGGCGGAGACGGAGTGGATGGCGTCGGAGCTGCCGCGGTCAAGCCTGAAGGCCGAGCTGATCTCGCCAGTGCTGTCGCATCTGAATCTCGACGGCGCGGGACCGACCGCAATGGACCAGCTTCGGCTGGTGCACTTCTTCGCTGAGGTGCTGCATGCGGCGGAGGTAGAGTAGAGATAGATGTCTGAGCTGATCTCCCTCCAAGATATTCACGCCGCGCGCAAGCGCATCGTTCTCACTGCTATTCGAACTCCGCTGCTGCGGGTGTCGCGGGCGCGGCTGCGCATGGCTGGATGGCCGGAGCTGTCGGATGCGATTCCGGAGATTTATCTGAAGGATGAGTCGGCGCAGCCGATTGGCAGCTTTAAGCTGCGCGGAGCGTACAACAAGATTGCGGGGCTCACGCCTGAAGAGTTGAAGCGCGGTGTGATTACGTATTCCTCGGGCAATCATGCGCAGGGTGTGGCGTATGCCGCGCGTGCGCTGGGCGCGAAGGCTGTCATCGTGATGCCGGAGAATGCGCCGCGTGTGAAGCGTGAGGCGACGAAGGCCCTGGGTGCGGAGATCGTAAATGTCGGCCCGGCGAGCACCGAGCGCAAGCTGAAGGCCGAAGAGCTGGTGGCCGAGCACGGCTATGTGATGGTGCCACCGTACGACGATGAGGCGATCATCGCAGGGCAGGCGACGTGCGGCCTGGAGATTCTGGAGCAGCTGCCGAGCGTGGAGCTGGTGCTGTCGCCGGTGTCGGGCGGGGGTTTGCTGTCGGGCGTGGCGGCGGGGATCAAGCTGGCGGCTGAGGCGCGCGGCATTCCCGCTCCGAAGGTTTGGGGATGCGAGCCCGAGCTGGCGGCGGACGCGAAGGAGTCGTTCGATACGAAGCGGTTGACGGAATGGCCGGCGGCGAAGACGACGCGCACGATTGCCGACGGGCTCCGGACGCAGTCGGTGGGCGAGCGTAACTTCGAGCATATTCTGCGGTTTGTGGATGGCATCGTCACTGTCAGGGAGGACGAGATCCGGGAGGCGCTGCGGATTGTCTTCAAGGCGACAAACATCGTTGCCGAGCCTTCCGGAGCGGTGGCCCTGGCAGCGGCCCTGTTTCATGCGCATGAGCTTCCTGCAGCCCGCCGAGTGGCGGCCGTCGTTTCGGGCGGCAATCTGGACCCGGATCTGCGGGCGGAGCTGGAGCAAGAGGCGGTGGCGACCCACGCGTGACACGACTGAAGCGCTCGACCGTCTAATCTTTCAGGTATGCCCCACGCACGCTTTGCCGCCGCTTCCCTGCTGCTGCTCTCGCCCGCTCTGCTCTTCGCGCAGAAGAAAAAGAACAAAAACGACCAGGGCAATGATGACCCCACGGCGCGGGCGACAGTGCTGCATGTCGCAAACCTGTACGTGCAGGCGGACAGCAATAATCCCCCGATTGCCACGATCACGCCGGGCCATGAGGTTGCGATTATGGGCCGCAACGGCGCGTGGGTGAATGTGTTCGCGAACACGGATGAGAAGGAAGAGCAGGACCCGGACTCCGAGCCCGAGTTCCAGGATCCGAATCAGTCCAACCACCAGTTTTCCGGCTGGATCCATGATCAGGGCGTCGTAGGGCCGACGACACCGAACGGTGATGCGATCCTGTACGGCGCGGCGGCGGAGTTCGAAGCGCAGGCCGCGCAGCCGCACCCGCCCAAGGATGCCGCAGAGGAGGCGCACCTGCTTTATAAGCGCGTGCCGGAGTACTTCCCCAACTCGCCGCTGGCGCCGGAGGCGGCATTTCGCGCGGCAGACATCCGCTGGCAGCTCGACAAGCTGGATATCAGCTCGTTGCCGAGCGCGCACGAGCAGGCGGCTTACCTGCGGCCGCAGCTCTATGAAGGCGCGTTGAAGAAGGTGATGAAGATGTATCCGGACTCGGACTGGGCGGCGCGGGCGGCCTATGACCTGATTGATGAGAAGCTTTGTGGCGACTGGCAGGGCCTGTCGAAGTGCCCCGAGATGGAGACGCAGCTCTATCTGAAGTACGCGGACCACTATCCTGGTGGGCCGAAGTCAGCCGAAGCGCTGTATCAGGCGGCGTACCGCCAGGGCGTTCTGGTAACGATGTACGGGGTGGATGACGACAAGAAGAACGCCGACAAAGCCGCACAGAACTGCCAGGCGATCGCCGACCAGGTGGAGCAGAAGTATCCGAAGTCCGACTACGCGGCGCGGGCGGAGAGTATCGCGTATCGCGTGAAGCAGGGCATCCCGATCTACGGCAGCGACCGCGACTGACGGGTGCTTGCAGGGAGTCCGTTGTCACAAAATGCTCTTCCGGCGCAATTGTTCTTCTGGTGATTAAGGATGCACGTGTCCGAACGCTAAAATTGGCAATATGTCCGTGTTCAAAGTGCTGATCCTGGCCATCGTGCAGGGTTTCGCCGAGCTTCTTCCGGTTTCCAGTTCCGCGCACGTAGTCGTCGCCGAAAAGCTAATGGGACTGGACCCGTCTGCGCCCGAGATGACGCTGCTTCTCGTGATGCTGCACACGGGAACAATGTTCGCCGTGATTGCCTTCTTCTGGCGGCAGTGGAAGCGGACGTTCTTCGTGAGCGCCGATGCGTTTAAGCGGTTCCTGGTGCGGGCGATCTGGGCAACGGCGCTGACGGCGATCATCGGCTACCCAATCATCCATGTGATTGAGCACCATCAGCAGCAGAAGATCCTCACTGCCGCGGTGACGCCGACGGCGGTTCCCTGCACCTTCGGCAGGGGCGACGTCGAGGCGCTGTTCTCCAGGCTGGATCTTATTGCACCTGCATTGTTTGCTGCCGGCATTTTGATTCTGATCGCGGGCATGAAGGAACGCGACAAGTCGCCGCTTGCGAACCTGAGTTATGAGCGCGCGGCGTCTCGCTCCGGCGAGAATGTCACGTTCAAGCAGGCTGGATGGATGGGCGCCGTGCAGGGATTGTGCCTGCCGTTTCGCGGCTTCTCGCGTTCCGGTGCAACGATCTCGACCGGACTGCTCACGGGATCGGAGCGGAGCCGCGCGGAGCGATTCTCGTTTGCGCTTGCCGTGATTTTGACGCCTCCGGCGCTGGCGCGCGAGGCGTGGAGAGTTTATCGTGCGGCTCACGACGCCACGCCAGGGTGTCAGGCGACCAATCTGCACTCGAGCATCGCAGCGGGTGTTCTGGGAATGATTCTCAGCTTTGTGGCCGGCATCGCGGCGCTGCGCTGGCTGAGCTCGTGGCTGGAGAACGGCCGCTGGTACTGGTTCGGGATCTATTGCGTCGTTGCGAGCGCGGTTGTCTTCTACCTGCACCACGTCGGCTACTGATGCTTGAGACGCAAAGAAGGCGGCCCGCACGGCCGCCTTTCTTGCAACCTCATTCTCGTCTCGACTACGCTGCCTTCTGATCGCGATGGCTTTTCACGTAATCGTGTGAGTTGTTGATGTGGGCCTGCTGCTCCGTCAGGAGCTGGCGGATGGGCAGCGGCAGATCGTGATCCAGCGCATCCTTGTACGCCTTCTTGGCCGTGTCCTCGCCCTGCTCCGCGGTGGCGAGCAGTTCGTGGTCCGAGCCCATGCCGAGCTTGGCCTTGATGTCGCCCCAGGTGCGATGTAGTGCGCCGGCGGTGCTGCCGGACTCTTTCACATCGGCCATGCCGGCGCGATGCAGTTCGTTCTCGAGCTCTGCGCGGAAGTTCGCGCGCTTCAGGCTTTCGGCCAGAAAGTAGCGCTTCAGCGTGTCGTCCTTGAGGTGCTCCCCGATATCGGCGAACCCCTTCTGCCCGTCCTGCAAGATCTTGATGACATCAAGCAGGACCCGCTCCATGTCGCGGTTCTTTTCCGATCCGTCGAGTGAATTTGCCATGACTCTCTACCCCGTTCCTTGAACTTGAATAAGTGCGACCGGGTCTGCGGCTGTGCGCGATTCTCCTTCGCCGACAGCAAGGGAGAGAAATCGCGAAAATCTCCCGCCCCGGTCAATCCACGGTGAGCAACCATGACCGGTAGCCGGGCAGGGCGCTTCCCTCCATAGCTGGATGCCGGGAGTTCTCCCAGGTGTTGGCTGGGCGGTTGAACACCGCCGCAAGCTTCCCAAAGGTGGCGGTCACCAGTGTGGTTCCGGGCCACGCCGTTGCGCAACCCACCGTCGCCTATGGAACAATAAGAGAGCTCTGGTGGTCTCCGGTCCGTTGGCCTGCGCTGCGCAAGAACAGCACGTGCGCAGCGGCTGTGGACCGCGTGCGCCCATCCAATGAAGTCCCAGAGACTGGTTTTTGCCCCGACACGAAGCCGCCGCCTCAACGAGATGCTGGGGCTCATCGTGCTCGTCGCCGCCGCCCTCCTTCTCCTCTCGCTGGTCACCTACAACCCCGCAGACCCGTCGCTGAACACCGTTGGCGGGAGCGCGGGCATCCGTCCAGCGCACAATTGGGCCGGGCTGGTGGGTGCGTATCTTTCAGACTCGCTGCTGCAGGTGCTTGGCGTGGCAGTGCTGCTCGCGCCGGTGGTGATCGGGCGTGTTGGCCTTGCGTGGCTGCGCTCGCGTCCTGTGGGTTCCACCAAGATCAAGGCCGGCGGCCTGCTGTTATGGCTGCTCTTCGCTCCTGCGGCGATCGCGCTTCTGCCCGGCCAGATGTTGTGGCGCGGAGCGATTCCCATCTCCGGAGTTGAAGGCCGCCTGCTCGCCGACCTGATGATCGAGTTCGTCAACTTCCCCGGCGCGGCGGTGATCTCCGCGCTGATGGTTGCGCTCTCGCTCTACCTGACGACAAGCTTCCTGCTGGCGACCGCGCCGGAGTGGTTCGCTGAGCACTTCGGTTTCTTCCGCCGCATGCGCGAGCGCTATCTTGGCTGGAAGGAGCGCCGTGCAGCGCGTGCAGAACGCAGCACGGTCAGTGCGAAGTTCGACGAGGATACGGCTTACCTCAGCCGTCGCGAGCGCATAGCCGCGCGCGAGCGCGCAGCCGAAGAGGCCGCCGCTCCAAAGCCGCAGCGCGACGGCAGCAACTCGCTGCTCGCCGGATTTTTCGGCTGGTTCGGCCACCGCCGCCGTGTTGCTGTAGCGGCTCCCGAGGTCGAAGCGGAGCTGGCCGCGGCTCCGGAAGGCGTCTCTGTCTGGCAGAACATTCCGCGAACGAAGGTCGACGCGCCTGCCGCGAGCAGCCTTGCAACGGCAGCCGCTGCCGCAGCGCCGTACGCGGCACAGCTTGCTGCCGCGGCCGCTCCGCTGCGCACTGCTGAGAACGAGGAACCGTTCATCGAAGCTCCGTCGCGTAAAGATGACGACGGTTGGCTCGAAGCCCCCGAGCGCAGGGCGCCGGCTCCTATGTTCACCAAGAAGTCCGCCGACGTGGCAATGCCAGAACCCTCGCCGGCTCGGGTGCCGGCGCGTCAGAGGCTTGTCGCTGTGCCCGAACCGCCAATGCCGTCTCCTGTCGCGGACATCGCCGCGCAGAACATCGCGTTCGGCAAGCGCGCGGATGCCAACATCCAGGCGATCGCTCTGCCGCCGAAGTCCGTTCGTGGATACAAGCTGCCTTCGAGCTCCCTGCTCTTTCGCGATACCGTGCAGGCAACGGTTCGCGAGGACGCGCTGCGCGAAGAGGCTCGCCTGCTGGTCGAGAAGTGCGCTGAGTTTGGCGTAAACGGCAATGTCGAGCAGATTAATCCGGGTCCCGTTGTCACGACGTTCGAGTTCCGGCCGGATGCCGGAGTGAAGTACTCGCGCGTCACTGGGCTGGCCGACGATCTGTGCCTCGCGATGGCTGCCGAGAGCATTCTCATCGAACGCATGCCGGGCAAGTCGACCGTCGGCATTCAGGTGCCGAACTCCGAGCGCGAGACCATCTGGCTGCGCGATGTCGTCGAGTGCGAGAGCTTTGTGCAGTCCAAATCGAAGCTTCCGATCGCGCTCGGCAAGGACATCAACGGCCGAATCGTGACTGCCGATCTCGCGTCGATGCCGCACGTACTCATCGCGGGCTCCACGGGTTCCGGTAAATCCGTCGCGATCAACGCAATGATCATGAGCGTGCTCTTCAAGTCCACGCCCGAGCAGGTGCGCATGATCCTCGTCGATCCAAAGCGCGTCGAGCTCGGGATGTACGAGGGCATTCCGCACCTGTTCACGCCGATCATCACCGAGGCCAAGCTGGCGGCGAACGCCCTGCGCAACGCCGTGAAGGAGATGGAGCGCCGGCTGAAGCTGCTCGCCGCCAATCACGTGCGCAACATCGACCAGTTCAACAAGCTGTTCGACACCGGAAGCGATTACCTCTTCGAGGATGTGAACCAGGAACCGCTGCCGTACATCATGATCATCATCGACGAGCTCGCCGACCTGATGATGCTCGACCGCGCTAACGTTGAAGAGGCGATCACGCGCCTGGCGCAGATGGCGCGCGCGGTCGGCATTCATCTCGTGCTTGCAACACAGCGGCCATCGGTCGATGTCATCACCGGCCTGCTGAAAGCAAACGTGCCGACGCGCATGAGCTTCCGGCTTGCAACGAAGGTCGACTCGCGCACGATCATCGATTCCAACGGCGCGGAGTCGCTGCTCGGTCGCGGCGACATGCTCTTCCTTCCGCCCGGAACTTCACGCCTGCAGCGCGTGCACGCGCCCTTTGTCACGGAGAAGGAGATCAACGCCGTCACGCAGTTCTGGAAGGCGCAGGGCCAGGCGGAGTACGTCGAGGGCTTCCTCGAAGGACCGAAGGATGAGAAGGGCGACAGCCTCGGCAACGCCAACGATGGCGAGGAAGCCGATCCGATGTTCGATGACGCGGTCCGCCTCGTCTTCGAGTTCGGCAAAGCGTCAACCTCACTGCTGCAGCGCCGCCTGCGCATCGGCTACGGCCGCGCCGCACACCTCATCGATCTCATGGAACGCGACGGCCTTGTCGGCCCAGCCGATGGCTCCAAGCCGCGCGAGTTGCTGAAACCGCCGAGCTACTTCAGCGAGGTGGATTCGGCGATGCGCTAGCGGCCGGGACCGGCGTGGCTGTGCCTCTTACTCCACCAGCCCCACGCGCGCCAGGCATAGATCGCCAGAATGATCGCACACGCCGCTACGCCGAACGTGGACACCAGCCAGTACGGCGCATTCGGGTAGATCAGAGCCTGCACCCAATGCAGGATGAAACTTCCACCCACGGCCTGTTCGCCCGCGCGCCTCTCAAAATAATCCTCCAGCATCGTCAGCGGACATCGCCAGGGACCGACTTCCACCACAATTCCCCACACCAGGCAGGCGAGATGTACGGCTGTCCACACCGGCCGCCCTCGCGTCCAGATCACTCCGATGAGAACGAGCACAATCCAGAGCAGGTGGGTCAGGACCACCGCATCTGCCAGCGCTGCCATCATTGCGTCACGGCTTTCGGCGCAGCCAGCGGATGAAATCCGCGCGCGCACGTTCGTAGGTCGGTTCGCCCTTCGGGTACTTCGCAATCGTGCCGTGCCCTTTGCCGCTGTACCAGTTCAGCGAAAACTCACCGGCGGCCGCATGCGGCGCCGTCTGGGTCTCTGCGCCGACGTGCACATCGCCGGGCTTGAGCGCCGCCTCGGCAGCGGCCGTCGGTTCCAGCGAGACATACTCCTCCGCGCGACCCTCCGGCGAGAAGCGCTCGAAGTTATAGCGCGCCTGCGAGCGGCCAAGCGGCTCAAAGTACTCACGCACAATCCAGCGCTCGGGCTTTCCGTGAACTGGCACCTCGAACGATTCGATGATGTCGCTCTCACGGGCGCTGATGCCTGTCGCTCCGCGCTCCCGTGCCGCGCGCAGAACGGCACGTTCACGATCGAACTCACTCCAGCGGCCCAACTCTGCTTCAACAATAACAAGGTTCTTGTGCGCCACCCAAAGCTGCGGCTGCGCAGCGACGATGCGGCGGTAGTCGATCTCCGCAGACTCGTACTCGTGCAGCGCAAGCTCCGTGTCGGCCACGCCCAACTCGGCGTCGACACTATCGGGATGCGTGTGCAGGTACGCGCGATAGAGCACCTTCGCGCGCGCGTAATGCCTGGCTGCGAGCTCCTGGCGTGCAGCCGCGAGATCGGTTCGTGAACTCCGTGCAGCGCTGCCTGGGGTCTGCGCAGATGACGTCGCAGACAACCCACAAAACAACAGTGCCGCCGCTAACCGTGCGACGCTTTGCAGCGCACGAGAACGCCCGAAGCTCATCCAATGCCCTCACGTCGGTGACGCACATATTGCAGCGCGATCACACCGGCAACGCTGATACCGGCGATCAGCAGGACCCACGGCAGATCCCGTCCTGGGCTTCGCTGTTGCTGGTCCGCTCCAGCCGGCACATACATTGGATTCCTCTGCTCCGGCCCGAGTGCCCCAATCATAGGCTGAACAGCCGGCACAAAGTGTCGCGCGTAGCTGTACGACGGACCGGAGAGCTCCGCGTCACCATAGCGAAGCGTGTAGGTCGTGCCCGGCCGCGCCTCGAAACATAACTTGCGCTCGCGCATCTGCAGGTCCACACGCGCAATCGGCAGCGGCTCAGCACTGCCGTTGTCCACGCTTGCCGTCACCTTGGCCGGCGACCGCAGGTTCGCGCCGATCACCGTGTTGATGGCAAGCGCCTTGGAGTCGATCGCCGGAACTCCCGCAATCGCGCTGCGCACCACGCGAAAGATATGGCCCGACACACCTTCGGCCGCGCCCAGCGCCGCCAGGCCGGTATCCATCGGGGTTGCGGCGATCGTCGCGTCGCGCAGGAAGTCATTATGGAATTCCGGCTGGAGCACAAACCGGGCGCGCTCAATCGGAACATGCGGGGGAAGGACCATGGTTGCGATCGACCAATGTCCCTGCTGCTCGATCTTCGAAACCGACGCGACCGTCGTGTACAAGGTTTGGTCTTCACGGCCTGGAGGCACAGTGGCTCCCGAGATCAACGAAGGCTCGACCGTCATCGGCCGGCCCTCCAGGTCCGTCAGCCGAAGCTCAATGTGCAGTACCGGATAGCTCACATCGTGCAACGCGAGCACGGTCGAGCGCGCGAGCCCCTGCCCGGTCAAATCGAAGACCGGAAACGTGCCGAGCGCAGTCGCTCTGCCGTGCGCCGCCACACCGGAAACCTCTGCCACACCCAGAAAGTTCTTCGCCTTCAGATCGAGATCAACCTCGGAATAGCCACCCGCAGGCATGGACAGATCGAACGTCAGCGCGCCTTGACGTAGAGCAACGTTGCCCGCCGTAGCTTGCTGCGGTTCCAGTGAGGCCGGGCCACTCTCCGTCAACGCGAACGGCACATTGAATTCATGCTGCCCGTCACGGCCATAGATGCGAACGTCCCCCGCGCCTGCGCTCTCAGTGTGCGCGAAAACCGTGCGATCCAGCGCGACGCAGGTCTGTCCCGCTGCGAGCCGAGGCAGAAGAATCTCGCGCTGATAGCGCAGATGCCGCGATGGCGACGGCGCCGCGGCGGATCCAAACTGCCACAACAGCAGAACAATGGCGGCCGACGACCTCAACGCCGCTCACCTGCATCCTGGCGCACCGCGGGTCCATCGCACTGGCCGGGCGTGAACCAATCGTATTGGAAACACGAGCACATCAGATCAGGGCTGGCCTAACTCTATCGTGTCGCCTCGTCACGTGGCGTGGAAGAAGACTACGAGGTCATACCTCACCAGATGCCCCTTGACCATGCGGCGCTGCGCCTGGGCTAATCTGATGTGGCATGTCCGAACAGACCGCAGAGACACAAGTGCTGATCGTCGATGACGACCCCATCATGGGTGAGCTGCTCGACGCGCTGCTGACCGTCGAAGGATATCGGGTCACGCGCGCGATCTCTGGTGAAGAGGCACTTCAGGTCGCACGCGAAGGCAACCCGAAGCCGAGCGTGATCCTGTGCGACATCCAGATGCCCGGCATGCGTGGCGGTGAACTCGCCAGAGCGCTGGCCGCTGAGCGCGCGAACGCTGTGCTGCCCCTAAACACTGTAATTCTCGCGATGAGTGGCAGTGGGCCGCGCGAGCACGAGCTGCAAGCCTTCGACGGGTTCCTGCGCAAGCCGTTCTCTGTCCTCGACTTCACGAACGCAATCGAGCAGGCGCGCACACGCACGGCGCGTATAACCGAGCAGCCGTTTGCCGATGAGACCAGCAAAGGACGCCCACCTCTCGACGAAACAATCTTTACGCAACTTAAATCGAAGATCGGCAGCGACTCCCTGCGTCAGCTCTATAACATGACCCTCGACGACGTACGTACTCGGCTCGACCGCATTACAGCCGCCGTCGAGCGCGGGGACGACGCCACTGTCCGGCAGGAGGCCCACACCATCAAAGGAAGCTGTGGAATGGTGGGAGCGTTGGAGTTACAGGCGCTTGCAGCTGCCGCCGAAGGGGGTTCCCCGGTCGATACCTCCGCCCTTGCGGATTTCCATTCGGCGTGTAAGCGGCTGGAGCGTATGCTGAACGAGAAATTGTAGGATTGAATCATTAGGCCCCACGGAGAGCCCACACAAGATGCCCACACCTGTACTTCGCAAACCAGCTTCGGGACCCCAATCCACCGGAGTTCCAGGTCACCCGACGATCCGCATCGTCGTTGCCGATGACCATCCCGTTGTCCGCTTCGGCGTGAAGAACATGCTCACCAGCGAGCCCGGCTTCGAGGTCGTCGGCGAAGCCAACGACGGCGATGAAGCCATCACCCAGACGCTCGAAGTTGAGCCGGACATTCTGCTGCTCGATCTCGCGATGCCCAAGCTGCCCGGCCTCGAGGCGATGCGCGCCATCATGAACCGCTCGCCGCGCGTGAAGATCGTGCTGCTCACCAGCTTGATCTCCACTCAGCAGATTATCGAGGCGCTGCAGATCGGCGCACGCGGAATTGTCCTCAAGGACTCCGTCGCCAGCGATCTCGGCGAGAGCCTGCGCGCCGTCCTCTCCGGCGACTACTGGATCGGCGGCAAGCGCGTGGTGAATCTACTCTCTGCGCTGCACGACCTGATGCAGCAGGCCGCGGCCGTGCCGGAGAAGAAGACCTACGGGCTCACACCGCGCGAGCTGGAGGTCGTCACCTGCATCGTCGAGGGCTGCTCGAACAAGGACATTGCCAAGCAGTTCACGATCAGCGAAGAGACCGTGAAGCGCCATCTGTCGAACATCTTCGACAAAACAGGCGTCAGCACGCGCCTGGAGCTTGCGCTGTTTGCCATCAGCCACAAGCTTGTCGACATCGACGCGTAAACTTTGACTTCAATGCTTCAAAGAGAGGGCCGCATCTTTGCGGCCTTTTCGTTCATCCATAGAATCTGAGCTATGAGCGAACAGCGCATTCACGACGTGCTCGTCATCGGCGCAGGCCCTACCGGTCTCGCCTGCGCCATCGACGCGCAGAACGTCGGCTGCAACGTCGTGCTCGTCGACAAGGGCTGCCTCACGAATTCGCTCTTTCACTACCCGGCCAACATGACCTTCTTCACCACGCCGGAGCTGCTCGAAATCGGCAACATCCCCTTCCCTTCGCCGAACCAGAAACCCAGCCGCAGCGAGGCACTCGAGTATTACCGCAAGGTCACGGCGCATTATCAACTGGATGTGCGGCCGTATGAGCTCGTGCAACGCGTCACCGGCAGTGACGGCAAGTTCACCGTGCACACCGAAGACCGCTTCGGCCGCGCGCTTCAGCACCGCGCGCGCAAGCTGATCGTCTCCACCGGCTACTACGATCTGCCTAACCACCTGAACGTCCCCGGCGAGGATCTCCCCAAGGTGTCGCACTACTACGACGAGCCACATCCCTACTTCGGCCGTGATGTCATCGTCGTCGGCGGAAAGAACTCCGCCGCAATTGCGGCGCTCGATCTCTGGCGGCACGGAGCGCGCGTCACGCTCGTGCACCGCGGCCCCGAGCTGCACCGCCACATAAAGTACTGGATCAAGCCGGACATCGAGAACCGCATTAAGCGCGGCGAGATCACCGCTCACTTCAACACAACGATCGAGCGCATCGGGCTGGATGATGTCGTGCTGAAGACGCCGCTCGGCACCAGAACAGTGCCTAATCACCACGTCTTCGCGCTCACCGGCTACCGTCCCGACTTCACGTTCATCGAATCGCTCGGCATCAAGCTGGACGCAAAGAACTCACGCTGCCCGATCTGCAACCGCCAGACGCTCGAGTCGAACGTACCCGGCATCTATGTCGCAGGCGTGGTCGTCGCGGGAGAGCGCACCAACGAGATCTTCATCGAAAACGGCCGCTTCCATGGCGCTCTTATCGCCAAGGACCTCTCGGAGAAACTCGGCAAAGGCGATGTCGCGACGCCGGTTGCACCGGAGCATACCTACGCCGCGGAATAATCGCTCCGCTAGCTGACCACACGCCGCCGAAAACCCCGCAGTCCCAGCCACGTCAGCAGCGCGAGGAAGAACGTCAGCAGCACCAGAATCATCCAGTCCGGCATGTGGCCCATCGTTGGTGTTAAGGCAGCGCGCAGGCCTTCGCTGATGTAGACGATCGGGTTGACGAGGACGCCATACTGCAGCCACTTCAAATGTCCGAGCGCCGCCCACGGATAGTACACGCATCCCAGAAACGTAATCGGCACCACGACCACACCAAACACCAGCCCGATCTGCTTCGGCTGCACGGATGTCCCAATCGTCAATCCCAGCGCGCCCGAGAGCAGACTGGCAAGCACCAGCACTGCTATCAAAAACGGCCAGCTCGACACATGCGCTGAAACCGGCGTGCTCGGAACGTAGTACGCGAGCGGAAACACGATCGCCGCAGCCACAATGCTCTGCATCGCCGAGAAGACGATCTTCTCGATCGCCACCGCGCCAATCGGCAGCGGGCACATCACGCGGTCGTCAATCTCGCGCGTAATGCCGAACTCCTGGGCCAGCGGCAGCGCCACCGCGGCGATGCCGGAGAACATAATCGCCACCGCCATGAGCCCCGGCAGCAGCACCGTGCCGAAGCTTCCGCCGCCCGCGGCCGCCATGTTTGCCGTCGGATTCAGCGCTGCGCCGCCTGACATGTGCGGCATCACATAGGTGAACACAAACAGAAACAGCAGCGGATTCATCCCCACACGAACCAGGAACGGCCCGACCTCGCGACGCAGCACGAAGAGATCCCGCAGCATCAGACCAAGGAACGCGCGTGTGTAGCTTGCCCGCCTTCCCGCCGCCTTCACCTCGCGTGCCGCCACTGCTATCGCCACGTCGCTGTCCTCACTCACGCAGGTCGCGCCCTGTCAGTCGGATGAACACGGTCTCGAGCGTCGGCTCGGCTGTCGTCACATCGCGCAGCCCGTACGTGTTCGCGGTCGTAATCACCTGGGGCAGCAGCCCCTCGCGTGTCTGCGCCAGCACACGCAGCCCGCTCTCCGTCGGCTCAACACCTGTGACACCGGTCAGCTCCCGCAACTGTTCCGCAAGACGCGCGCGATCCGCCGTCTCTCCCAGACGCAGATCGTACAGCTTATCGCCGCCGACGCTCGCCTTCAGCGCCGACGGCGTATCTTCCACCAGAATCCTGCCATGATCAATGATCGCGACGCGATCGCACAACGCATCCGCCTCTTCCATGTAGTGCGTCGTCAGCACGACCGTGATGTCCTCCGCTCGCAGCGCGCGCACCGCATCCCACATGGCAATCCTGCTCTGCGGGTCGAGACCCGCGCTCGGCTCATCCAGAAACAGCACGCGCGGATGGTGCGCGATCGCACGCGCGATCTGCAGCCGCTGCGCCAAACCTCCGCTCAGCTGCTGCGGATACGCACTCGCGCGGTCGTGCAGGCGGAACTGCTCCAGCAGCTCGGCGGTACGTCTTCTTGCCTCAACTCCGCTCATTCCGAAGTACAGGCAGTGAAAGCGGATGTTTTCCGCAACCGTGCACGAGCGGTCGAGCGTGTTGTACTGCGGCACCACACCCATCGCTCGCCGCGCGATGGCGGGATGCTTCACCACGTCCACGCCTGCAATCCGCGCGTCGCCCGCAGTCGGCACCGCACGCGTGGTCGCAATCGAGATCGTCGTTGTCTTCCCTGCGCCGTTCGGGCCCAGCAGGCCATATAATTCGCCCGGCCTCACCTGCAGGTCGATGCCATCGACAGCCGTCACCGGCACTTTGCCGGTGTACACCTTGCGCAATCCGCGGATGTCTACAATAGCGTCGCTCACGGCCTCATCCAAAGCCCGATTCTACAGGCAGGCCGCGCCCAACAAGGCCCTCCGTCCGCGACTACAATAAAAGGTGGTGGCTTCCATGAAACCGATTCAGCAGGACGACCTCATCGAAAGCGTGCGCGCCGCGCTGCAGTACATCAGCTTCTATCACCCAGTCGACTACATCACGAACCTCGCGCGTGCCTACGAGCTCGAGCAATCGCCCGCCGCGAAGGACGCGATGAAACAGATCCTCGTGAACTCGCGCATGTGCGCCGAAGGCCATCGGCCCATCTGCCAGGACACCGGCATCGTCACCATCTTCATCAAGCTGGGCCTCGAGTGCCACCTGATGAAAGGCGATGGACCCGCGACCATGTCGCTGCAGGATATGTGCGACGAGGGAGTGCGCGAGGCGTGGCTCGACCCAGACAACAAGCTGCGTGGCTCCATCCTCGCCGACCCCGCGTTCAGCCGCAAGAACACCAAGGACAACACGCCGTGCGTCGTCGAGGTCTCGCTCGTTCCCGGCGACAAGGTCGATGTCACGGTCGCAGCCAAAGGCGGCGGCAGCGAGGCGAAATCGAAGTTCGTCATGCTGAACCCGTCGGACTCGATCGTCGACTGGGTGGTGAAGACGATTCCAACGATGGGCGCGGGATGGTGTCCGCCGGGCATGCTCGGAATCGGCATCGGCGGCACGGCGGAAAAGGCAATGGTGCTCGCGAAGCAGAGCCTGATGGATCCGATCGACATGCAGGAGTTGAAGGCGCGTGGACCGAAGACCAATATTGAAAAGTTACGCATCGAGCTCTACGACAAGATCAACGCGCTCGGCATCGGCGCGCAGGGTGTTGGCGGCCTCACGACCGTTCTCGACGTAAAGATTCTTGATTGGCCGACGCACGCCGCAAATCTTCCCGTCGCCATGATTCCCAACTGCGCCGCGACACGCCACGCGCACGTCGTTCTCGACGGCTCCGGACCTGTGTATCTCGATCCGCCGTCGCTGGAGAACTGGCCGAAGATGACCTACGAAGCGCATGGCGGCAAGCGCGTGAACCTCGACACCGTCACGCGCGAGGAGGTCGCAAGCTGGAAGCCCGGTGAGGTGCTGCTCCTGAATGGCAAGCTGCTCACCGGCCGTGACGCCGCGCACAAGCGAATGACGGACATGCTCAACCGCGGCGAGAAGCTTCCCGTCGACTTCACCAATCGTTTCATCTACTACGTCGGTCCGGTCGATCCGGTGCGCGGCGAAGTCGTCGGCCCGGCAGGCCCCACCACCGCGACGCGCATGGACAAGTTCACGCGCCAGATGCTCGAGCAGACTGGCCTGCTCGGCATGATCGGCAAAGCGGAGCGCGGGGTTGCAGCGATCGATGCGATCCGCGACAACAAGGCCGTGTACCTTATGGCGATTGGCGGCGCGGCCTATCTCGTCTCCAAGGCCATCAGGAAGTCGCGTCTGGTTGCGTTCGAGGATCTCGGCATGGAAGCGATCTACGAATTCGAGGTCGTCGATATGCCTGTGACCGTCGCGGTCGACAGCAACGGAACGAGCGTACACATCACCGGTCCTGAGGAGTGGAAGGAGAAGATCGCGCACAGCATGGCTGTCGCGGGCGTGCCGATTCTGGGCCAGTAATTGCGCGAAAGCCGCAGCTGCAGGCAACTTTTTCTGCATGTTGCGTATCGTGAGGTGGCCCTGAAATTGGGCCACCTTTTCTACTTTCGTGTGCATCGCACTTGCATGGAGCGTCCGGTGAGGCGCGCGCCCGCCGTGTGGAGTTTGGCAGGCAAGCAAGGAGACGAACGAAATGTCCGGCAAACTGAAAGATTTTGCAATCGCTTCGGCGGCGTTCTCGCTGATGTGTGTTTTTACCTATGTGAGCGGCGCGCAGGAGCCGAATCCGACGACCGTGGCGCCCGGCGCGAACAAGGCGAACGTAGTCGCGCAGGGGCCGAACGGCGTTTACGTCTACCACGTCAAGGTCGTGCAGCGCGAGCTCGACGCGGTGAACTATTTGAATCGCAGAGGATCGACGCACGTGAACTTCATCGGCACAGAGTTAATGCCGAACGCGCGCGGCGACGCCAAGGTGGATTCGCTCACCGGGAAGACGCACATCTCCGTCAAGTTCTCCGGGCTCACGCCGGCGAACGGTTTCGGCAAGGAGTATCTGACGTATGTCCTGTGGGCGATCTCCGCCGATGGGCGTCCTCAGAACCTGGGTGAGCTGGAGCTCGCGGGCGACAAGGCGAGTCTGGATGTGACGAGCTCGTTCCAGTCGTTTGGGATGATCGTCACTGCTGAGCCGTACTTCGCCGTCTCCCAGCCGAGCGACGTGGTGGTGTTGAAGAACGTGTTCTCCGACAAGACGCAGGGCGTGCTGGAAGAGGTGAACGTTCACTATCAGCTTCTGCCGCGCGGACTCTATGCGAACACGGAAGGCGCGCATTCGAACCCGATGCCCGTGACAGATCGCGAGCACGTTCCACTGGCACTGTTTGAGGCTTACAACGCGCAGCGAATCGCACAGCAGGTTGGCGCGAACAAGGACGCGTCGGACATCATGCAGGAGGTCCAGACCGATCTGCAGAACGCGCAGGCGATTCAGGATTCCAAACACCGCAACGTGCAGATGGAGATCACGGACGCACGTGAGGCAGTCCAGCGCGCCGAGGATGCCCGCATCACCGCGCTGCGGAAGCAGGAAGAGGAGCGCCAGCACCAGACACAACTGGCCAAAGAGCAGGCCCAGATGCAGGCGCAGCAATCGCAGATGCAGGCACAGCAGGCACAGGCTGCGGCAGACCGTGCGGCAGCGCAGAAGGCTGAGGCGGATGCGGCGCGTGCCCGTGCCGAAGCCGAGGCAGCCGACGCGCGTGCCAAGGCGGCCGAGGCGCAGCGTCAGGCTCAGCAGAGCCAGCAGAGCGCGAACGACGCGCGTGAGAAGCTGCGCGCGCAGTTGAACAACGTGCTTGAGACTACTGAAACAGCGCGTGGACTAATCGTGCACATGGGCGATGTGCTGTTCGACACGAACAAGTACACGCTGAAGCCGAACGCGCAGGTGAGCCTCGCCAAGGTGGCGACCATCCTGACGCTGTATCCGAACCTGAAGGTGCAGGTGGAGGGCTATACGGATTCGACCGGAGCGCCTGCGTATAACCAGACGTTGAGCGAAAACCGTGCGGACGCTGTGCGCGACTTCCTGGTGCAGAACGGAGTTCCGCAGGGTAACGTCAGCGCTCAGGGATTCGGCGCGACAAACTTCGTTGCCGATAACGCGACGGCTGCAGGGCGGCAGCAGAATCGGCGTGTGAACCTCGTGGTCTCCGGTGCGTCGATTGGGGTGCAGACGCAGCCGGAAGGTGAGCCGGGTGCGGCTGCCGGGCCGGCACCGAATCCTGCTCCGGCGCCGCCGCAAAATCCGACGGGAGTGTCGAACCCTCCGCAGTAGCCTTCAGGATCCCAAATGCAACCATGAGACCGCGATGAACTTTGTCGCGGTCTTCGTGTATCTCTAAAAGAGAAAGCGAGGAAATTGTGAGCTACTCTCTTGCAGGCAAGATTGTGTTTGTGACGGGTGCGACTGCGGGCATCGGCGAGGCGACGGCGAAGGGTTTCGCGCGTGAAGGCGCGAAGCTGCTGCTTTGTGCGCGGCGTTTGGACAAGCTGCGCGCGATGGAGCAGGAGCTGCGGGATCTGGGGGCTGAGGATGTGCACATCTTCGCGCTGGACGTGCGTGACAACAGCAAAGTCGAAAGGGCGATCGGTTCGCTGCCGGATGCGTGGAAGCGGGTTGAGGTGCTGGTGAACAACGCGGGCCTGAGCCGCGGGCTTACGAAGCTGTACCTCGATGCGATCCAGGATTGGGAGGAGATGATTGACACCAACGTGAAAGGGCTGCTGTATGTGACGCGTGCGGTAGTGCCGGGCATGGTGGAGCGCGGCAGCGGACATGTGATCAACCTCGGCTCGATTGCGGGCCACATGGCGTATGTGAACGGCGGTGTGTACTGCGCGACGAAAGCTGCGGAGCGGTTCATCAGCGACGGTCTGCGCATCGACCTGAACGGAACGCGGGTGCGTGTGACCTCGGTCGATCCTGGAATGGTGAAGACCGACTTCAGCCGGGTGCGCTTCCGCGGCAACGAGGAGCGCGCGGCAAAGACGTATGAGAACGTTGAACCGCTGCTGCCTGAGGACGTTGCGGATGTGATTGTGTGGTCTGCCACGCGGCCGGCGCATGTGATGATTCAGCAGGTGGTACTGACGCCGACTGCGCAGGCGAATCCATTTGTGCTGACGAGGGGGAAGCTAGGAAAAGAAGTTAGCAAGTGAGGAGTTAGGGGTTAGGAAAGACTGCATCTCCTAACTCTTAACTGCGTAACTAAATCTTGATCGACCAGCCGAGCTGTTCGAGCTCGCGCTCGATGGTGGCGAGGGCGAGCTCAAGGGCGGAGCGGCGGTGGGGGCTGGAGGTACGCTCCGAGAGCACGCGCTCACGCTGCATCTCGAGGGACTGGATGCGGCGCTTGCGGTCGCCGGCTGCGGCTGCGTCCTGCTGATCTGGCTGCGGCGCGGGGGCTGCGCTCTGCGCCTGCTGAGCCTGTTGTTCCTCGACGTTCTTGGATTCCCAGCCCTTCGACATACCTCTATGGTACGCCTGCGATCGAAGCCGAGAAGGTTACTTCTGGCGGCCGAAGCGGTAGACGATTCCGACGTTGAGACCGAAGTTATTCTGCACGGAGCCGCCGGAGGGGCTGGTGAAGGTCGTGACGACGTACGTGGGGAGCACGCGGAACGCGAGATTGGGGAAGAGGTTGACGTCGCCGGCGAGGTTGAAGACGGCGGCAGGGCGGACGGCGTCCTGCCAGAAGCCTGTCTGGGCATACGTGAGGCCCTTGGAGCCGCCGGAGAAGTTGCCGTCGGCGATACCGCCAGCGCCTTCGGCGCTGAGGGCGAAGCGGAGCCTGGAGTAGAAGCGATAGCTGATGCCGCCGGTGAAGGCGTACTCGTTGATCTGCGGGTTGACCGCCTGGGTGTCATTGCCGGTGCCGCGCAGCGGCTTGGCATTACCGAACATTCCCCGGGCGTCGACGAGGATGGCGAGCTTCGGGTTCAGGTAATAGTGCGGTGCGAGGTTCCAGGTGACCTCGTTGTTCTTCTGGGTGTACTCGCCGGAGCGGAAGCGCATGTAGGCGCCGCCGCCGAAGACCTCCCAGCGGTGGGTGTAGGTCTCTCTGATCTGGCGCTGGATGCGGGCCTCGCGGCTGGCGTTGGTTTCATGGCGCGTGGTGGGGGTTTGTGCGGCGGCGGAGGTGGTGATGAGCACCGCTGCAACGGCGGCGGTGCAGCCAGCCGCGAACTTCCGAAGGTCCATCGAGGGCAAACTCCTGCAGTACAGAACGTGGCGAGCGATGAGGTGCCCGCATCGTTCCATTAGAACATTGGAGGGTGGGGTGTACCCCCCTCCCCCCCCTGAATTGCCTCAAAGTCTTCAAAACAGGTGAGTTAGGGGTGGGCTTTAATTGCAAAGTATTCATTCCAGGGACTTTAGCCGCAAAGTATCTGGAATCAGTAGTTTGGCCCATACAGGGAGATGGGCTCTTAAAACAGCTCCGAGCCCATTTGGCGACAGCGATCTGGGCCAGTGTTTATGCGGGTTATTTGAGGGCGTAGTTCACGCCGGCGACGAACTGGAAGGAGTTAGCTTTGTAGCCGGGCGAGGGGTTGTTGAGGTAGTTGTCGGTGGCGTTGAAGGTGATGCCGAGGCGCTTCCAGGTGGGGAGGACGATGCCGGCCATGGCCATGGCGGAGTAGTCGGTGGCGTGGTTCCAGGAGGGGATGAAGGTGCCTTCCTCGGTGAAGACGAGTTTGCGGGGAAGGTTGCGGTGGTAGTTCTCGCCGAAGATGCTGCCGATCAGATCGACGTTGCTGGAGGAGACGAAGAAGTTCTGGCGCTCATAGTGGACGTCGGCTTTGAAGTCGAGCTGTTGTTTCGCGGTGTCGATGACGGTATATCCGACGCCGCCGCCGTAGAGCTGCTGGAACTGAAGGCCCTGGGCGAAGTTGTGGTCGAAGGCGAGATTGGCGAGGCCGTAGAGGTGAGGCGTGAAGTACCAGTCATGTTCGCCGTCGGTGTGAAAGATGCTGGTCTTGGTGATGGCCGGCGGAGAGGCGGGCACGGTCTGGGGAATGACGGGCGAGGTGGACTTGCCGTAGGTCTCGGTGAGGTTGAAGGTCATGCGCTGGTGCAAGGGAAGGTACGTGACGGAAGGGACGACGCGGGCGAGCGCAATGCCGGCGGTGAAAACAGTGTTGTCGTCGGTGGAGCGGACGAAGGTGGCGCCGCCGGTGAGGGAGCCGGTCCAGCCCTGGCGGAAGCGGACTTCGTGATGGATCTCGCGATCGTAGGTGGGGGTGTCGACGAGGTAGCCGAGGTCTTTGACAGGTAGCGTGACGGGGGGCTGGGGCGCGGCAGTCACGACGACGTTACCGTCCGCCACGCTGACCTGGCCCTGGGC
This sequence comes from Acidobacteriaceae bacterium, assembly GCA_035651235.1. Taxonomy (GTDB): domain Bacteria; phylum Acidobacteriota; class Terriglobia; order Terriglobales; family Acidobacteriaceae; genus Granulicella. Next base: position 3,486 of record DASRGC010000062.1, on the reverse strand, counting down.
GACGAGGTTGGATTTGCTGGGCGGACCTTTCTTGAGCATGGAGAAGCTGCCGGCGGAGCGGAGCTCCTTGATCTTGTCGAAGGAGATGGTCAGTTCGCCGGCCATGTCGCTTTTGAAGACGACGGAGCCGCCGGAGGCGCGTTCGAAGTGACCGGTGAGCTGGTCGCCGTTGGTGAAGATGAGGACGTCGGCCTGCTTGGTCTGGGCGAGCGCGGCGGCGGCGAAGAGGAGAGTGAGAGCGAGGGCGTAGACGGATCGCAGTGAGCGCAAGGTTTGGCCTCCAATGCAGATTGGTTTAGATAGATGCGAGGCCCAGAGGTTAGTTTATCGAGTGTGGGCCGGCTGGGAGAGAAAGCGGCGGGGTCATTCGGTCGCGATACCTACGGTTTTGCGGAGGAGGGTGTCGCCGGCGAGATGCTGAAGGATGAATGCGGCGACGTCCGCGCGGGGGATGCGGCGGACCTGGCAGCGGGATTCAGGCGTGATGATTTGAACGGCGTGGGTGGCGGGGCCGTCGGTGAGGCCGGCGGGACGGACAATGGTCCAGTCGAGATTGCTGGAGCGGAGTTCGGCTTCCATGCCTTCCTTGTCGGGGATGGCACCGCGAAAGAAGAGCGGCATGAGAGCTCGATAGAGCGGCGGCACGTTGACGATGCTGTCGCCGACGCCGAGCGAGGAGACGGCGACGAGACGGCGGACGTTGTGAAGACGCATGGCGGAGATGAGATTACGCGCGACGTTGGTCTCGAGGGTGGTTTTGAGAAATGGTTTGCGGGTGCCGACGGTATCGATGACTGCGTGCTGCGTGGCGACGGCGGAGTCGAGGAATTGTGGATCGCCCGCGTCGCCGTGGAGGATGCGGGCGCAGTGCAGGGGATCTTTCGGCGGGTGATGCACGAGCGCAGTGACGTGGTGGCCCAGTTCGCAGGCCTGGTGCACGAGGGCGCGGCCGGTTTTGCCGTTGGCGCCGACGATGAGGATGTTCAAAAGCGGGCTCCGGGCGAAGGGTCGCCTGAGAGGTTGGACGCGGAGCCCAGTTCAATCCCATCCAGAGAAATGGACGGGAGCGGGTAGTGGGCTAAGGTTCCGAGATGCGAGCTGTGGAATCGAGCTGCGGGATTGTGAAATTCCGTCATGGAGATATCGGTGCATCCTGGGTCAGCGAATTCTGCGTATTGTTCAACAACGAGACCAGGAGGATGGCCAAATGGGCAATGCCGGGCAACGAACGAAATCTCTGCTTTTTGCAGCGGCGTGGATCACTATGCTCGCTCCGGTTGGGTTTGCGCAATTGCCTGCGACGCCAGGCCAGGAAACCAGTGCGCCAGTGTTCGAAGTGGCAACGATCAAACCGAGTAATCCTGAGACGAGAGGATCGGGCTTTTGGATCAACGATGACGGCATTGACTCAACCAACATGCCGCTGACGGTGCTGCTTCAGTTTGCTTACAACCTGAGCACCGGGTCAGTTGACCAGATCATCGGTGGGCCAATGTGGATGGGCTCAGCGAAATTCGATATCAAGACCAAGGAAGACGCGCAACTCGCAAGGAAGATCAGCAAGCTGCCACGCGAGGAGCAGCTTGCGACTGAAAGGCAAATGGTGGAGGCGCTGCTGGCGGACCGTTTTCAGCTGAAGGTACATCATGAGGCCAGAGACCTCCGCGTCGTCGCTCTAACGGTCGCCAAGGGCGGACCCAAGCTGACAGAGACCAAAGCTGATTCCAACAAGGGATCGTGGACGGGGCTGCGTAGCTCCAGAGGAAAGATTGAGGGACGCGGAGCCACGATCAAAATGCTGGTGGGATCGCTAAGTCCAAAGCCAGAGATCGGTGGTCGCCTGGTGGTGGACGATACGGGACTTACCGGCAAGTATGACTTTGAACTGACCTGGTCTCCCGAAGATTTGGCGCACACGGAAAGCGATGCCGGTGGGCCGTCGCTGTTCACCGCGTTACAGGAGCAGCTTGGCCTGAAGGTTGAGACCAAGAAAAGCCCGGTGGATTGCATCATCGTCGACCATGTCGAGATGCCCTCGAAGGATTAGCGTCGGCAACTCTGTCAGGAACGGGAATAAGGTAGCTTTGGATGCGCCGGGGTCCAAACTGGCCTACTGCTGGAAACCAAGTTGCGTGGCGGGGGTGAGGCCGATAGTCTTGAGGGTGTTATGTATGAAGACTTTGTAGCGACGGACCGCTGGACCGAAGAGCCGCAGCACTGCGTGTGGAAGGGTACCGTGGTGGCGATTGCGACTCGGCATGCCGATGCGACGGATATTCGTTTTGCCGTGAACGGGCGGCCGCTGTGGATTGCGATGCCGAATGAGGCTTGGGTGGAGCAGAAGCGGCGGAACGGGAAGGTGATCACGGATTATCTTGCAGCGCAGGCGGCGGGCCGATATTTGAAGCAGATGATTGAGACGGGGTATGACAACGGGCGCGAGTTCTACACGATGAGCGTGGACGAGGTGCTGGAGCACGTGGCGACGGTGGTGAAGGAGATTGGCCGCGTGGAGCGGCTGCCGGCGCTGCCGGTAGTGAACTCGGATGCGCACCCGACGGAGTTGGATTTCAAGCTGCCGGGCGAGCCGGAGACGCTGGCAGGGACGATGGGGCTGGCGGTTGGCGAGAATCTGCCGCCGGGTGAAGCGGGCGAGCGGACGTAGAAGCAAGTAGTTAGTGGTTAGTGATTGCGGGGGCGAGTGCGTGCGATTTAACCGGCGGCAGTTTGTGGGACGTGCGATGGCGCTGCCGCTTGCGCTGCGTGGCATGGCGTGGGGGCAGGCAACGGGGTGGCGGCTTGAGGCGGGCCGCGGGCGCCCGATGTGGATTTTGCTGGGCACCGACAAGGGCAAGGGCATCTATCGGGCGACCTGGGATTTTACGACGGGGACGATGGGGCCGGTGGAGTTGGCGGTGGAGGCGGCCAGGCCGTCGTATCTGGCGCGGCACCCGAAGCTGGCGGAGGTGGTGTATGCGGTGAATGGCGTCGATGGTGAGGGCGCGGCCGTTTCGAGCTTTCAGATTGACACGATGAACGGCGGACTGACGCTGCTGAATAAAGTAGGAGCGCAGGCGGATGAGCCGTGCTATGTGTCGGTGGACGCGACGGGATCGATGGCGTTTGTGGCGGACTATGACGGCGGGGCCTTTGCGGCGTTTCGCGTGACGAATACAGGCGCGCTGGCGCAGGCGATTGGCGTTTTCAAGTACACGCAGGCGACGCATGGGCCGGTGGCGGGGAGGCAGGATGCGGCGCATATCCATTGCGCGACGATTGCACCGGGAAACCGATATGTGCTGGCGTGCGACCTGGGCGATGATGTGATTCTTGTGTTTCCGATTGGGCCGGGTGCGGGCGATTATGTGCGCGTGCCGATTCGTGTGAAGGCGCGGGCGGGATCAGGGCCGCGGCATGTGGCGTTTCATCCGAATGGGAATTTTGTTTATTGCATTCATGAGCTGGATTGCACGATCGATCTGTACG
>DASRGC010000061.1:0-80392 GCA_035651235.1 Acidobacteriaceae bacterium | reverse complement strand
GGCCCCACCACTCCATGTCGGTCTTCCATCCTCCCACGATCTCATTCAGGATCCCGCCATGGTTGATCCAGTGCCTGCCCTCGCCGAACGGAAGGTCATAATCCATGTTGATTACGGCGCGGTTCCGGATATCGTAGCCGGACTGACTCCACTCCTTGATGATTGGGATAAGCGCGGCTTGCTTGTATCCTCCGTTGAGATCTCCACCGAGCAGATCGGTGGTGTCGTCAAATGCGTGCCCCCATGTATAGGTGGCCAGGAAAGCGAGCCCGTTCAAGTAGCGCTTCTGAACCATCGCCTGCAAAGCGTTGTAGGAGCTTGCGCCTGTCCACGACATCCAGAACTGTCCATTGAGATGTGCGGCCGGCGTGAGCCCGTGCGTCGTCGGCCCTCCAATCGTAATAGCCTGTGGCATGTCCGGGTTGTTCAGGCCCGTCACCAGGTGCCGTCCGATGCTCCCGACATAGCTCAACGTCATCGTGGTGGTAGGCGTAAGCACCTGCTGCACGCTGGCGTTGTACTGGACCGTGTACGGCATATGCATTACCGGATCTTCCTCGCTGACGCCCGGGAAGCTGGCGTGGTTCGTAATTCCGCCCGGCCCTGTGAACGATGACAGGCCCCCCTCCAATGTGTTGCCGAAGGTGTATTGCGACGCACAATAGTGTCCCTGCGTGCACGCCGGCGGTGGTGTTGTGTTGGCCAGGGTGATAAAGGGCGGATTCAGCACATTGGCTGCGCCGCCGCCTGGCTCGAAGCCGCCCATGAAGACGCCGCCGCCGATGCGCCCTACGGTCTGCTGGCTGAACTGGTAGGCAGCGCCAAAGCGCGGCGACCAGTTGAATTTCGGGAAGGACGACAGATACGGGTTGCTGGTGTAGACCACCTTCACATTGTCCGCGTTGAGCATCGCCAGGAAGTTGGGTGGAAGCGTCAGGCTTTTGTCGCTTTCCGGCATTACCAGCTCGGATGATCCAACTACGCCGTTCGGCGTAAACGTGCTGCTCTGATATACAAAGTTTGCCAGCTGACCAGCCTGCTCTCTTTTGGGCGTGAAGTACTCGTACCGGAGACCGAGGTTGAACGTGAGCTTGTGCGTCACTTTCCAGTCATCCTGTGCATAGGCGGCCATGTACTTCTGTACGAAATGCGTGTACACGAAGGTGCTTATGCCGGCGCTGTTCATATTATCGGTGTTGGTGTATCCACCGCCCGGCAGTGTGCCCAGGGCGAGGAAGTCCGCGCCGGCGTATCCCGCGGGGCCGCCCAAACCGGTCACGCCGGTAAAGCTGCCGCTGTAGCTGTAGCTTCCGAGGGGCTGCGATGCGTTGGTGCTGTACCAGCGTCCAGGGTTGATCTCAACGCCAAATTTCAGCGAATGATTGCCAACCACTTTGGTGACATTGTCCATCGCCTGCCAGACGTTCATGCCTTCATGTGCAGGATCGTTGCCATGCGTTCCAAACCCGGTGAAGCCCGTGGCGACCGAGGGCAGACCGCCTTCCTGATTCGCTGGATCAGCGGGCACTCCGCCCAGTCCCAGAGTCGCTGCAATATTGGTGTTGTAGTTGTACTGCAGGTTCGCGTCGTTGCCGTAGTTGAAACCGAAGCGGAATTCGTTGATCAGCGTAGCCGAAAACGTGTGAGTCTCGCTGAGCATGTAGTTCTCGCTCAGGTAGCTCTGAGTGTGGCCCGCGTAGTTCGGATAACCATCCAGAATCGGGCCGAGCGGGGACGGGTTCGTATTCATGACATGCTGATAGTCAATGCGGAAGGTCGCCAGGTCACGGCTGCTGATGTTCCAGTCAAGCCGTCCGTCCCAGTTAATCGGATCGGACGTTGCCGTCAGATTTGTCTGGTAGTTGCTGGAGGTCACGCCCGTGTCCGTATCGCTGGGAGAGTTGCAATCGCCCGTGCTCCAACCGCCATTGGGCTGGCCATAACCAGGCTTGCCGGCCGGAGCGTAATTCGGGCAGGGGTAGAGCTTCAGCAGCGCCTGCGCGACCGGATCAATCTGGCTTGGCGCGAACACGTTCTGCCCGGGTGCAAACGTGATCCCGTCATACGTGTACTGCGGGGCGCCCGGCACGGCGTACTGCTGAAGCGTGCCGGTTGGCGCTTTTGCGTTGTTTAAAGAGTTGTTGCTGGAGCATGTATACGTACCGGTGTTGGTGTTGGGTATGTACAGCACCTGCGGACAGGATCCACCGGTAAGCGTCGGATTCAGAAGTTCGCTGAAGTCGCCCCGTCTCATGCGCGGCGTGGGAACTGTGTAATTGGTTGGGTTAGCTCCATTCACAAACCGCTGATCCTGGACGTCCCCGAAGAAGAACAGGTGATCCTTGATAATCGGACCGCCAAGGGTAGCGCCAAACTGGTTCATGTGGAATGTCTGGCGCGCCGAGCCCTTGGCTTGCGTCCAGACGAGCGCGTCGAAATCCGTGTTTCTCACGTACTCCCAGACATCACCGTGGAACTGGTTGGTGCCGGACTTGGTGGTCGCATTGAAGACGGCGCCGTGACCACGCCCGAGTTCCGCGCTGTAGTTGCTCGTCTCGATCTTGAACTCGGCGATCGCATCCGGCGGCGGCGCCAGATTATACGACGATCCGTTGATATAGTCGCTATTGGCGACGTTGTTATCCACGCCGTCAAGCGTGTAATTGTTCTGCTCCTCATGCTGGCCATTCGAGGAGAAGTCACCATTGCCGGCCCCGCGCCCGACTTCGGGTGTGATACCTGGCGCTTCTTGGGCGATGAAGATCCAGTTGCGATTCGCCAGCGGCGCGTCGTTCAGAAACTTCGAATCGATGTCCACCGCCGTCTCCGCCGTCTGCGTCTGCATCAGCGGCGCCGTCGAGGTCACAACAACCGTCTCACTCACGTTGCCCGGCTGCAGATGCAAAGGAATGTTCAGTCTGTCCTGAACGTGAACGACAACATTTTTCTCCTCGGTCGTCTGAAAGCCCTTCGCCGAGGCGCTCACCGTGTAATTTCCGATCTTGATCGGCGAGAAGAAGTAATTACCGCTGCCGTTCGTCTTCGCGGTCAGCACCAGACCGGTCTCCGTCTCCGTCAATGTCACCTGCGCGCCCGGTATCACCGCGCCGCTCGAGTCCGTCACCACGCCGATAATGGCGCCCTGGTCCACTTGCGCCACCGTCGTACCCCCGCACATCAGACCGAATACAGCCAGCACCAGCAGCAAGCCTTTCCAGATGGCCCTCGCCGGAAGCGTTCTCGCCTCACGGAAAACGTTCCCTTTTGCGTCTGAGTTGATTGCAATCGATTGCCTGGCCATCAAAGTACTCCTGCTCGTCAGCCTGCATTCACCGACGATGTAATTTTTAATTTCGCCGGCCATCTTAGGCGAACAGTTTCCGGGGTGTCAAACAAAATTCGAGAGAGCGGTCACTAAAAAATAACCAACATGTTATGAGCACTTTACGAGTGTACACCTGCAAGCTCAGGAAAGCGGATTCCTAATTTAAGGGACAATTGCTTTTCCGCGCTTCCATGGCGCCGGTTTACCCATGCGGATATCGCGAATGGTGGAACACTGGTTTTTAAGATGAGCGATCAGCCCAATCGCGAGTGGGGCAGCGCACCCACCGATACCCAGCCCTTAATGTCCGAATAAGCCGGACTGCTCCACCCGCCGCAGCCAATGGGTTCAACGCTGTGGATTTCATCAGCCGTCGGCAGCAAGATCCTTGTGTGCGAGCGTGAACCGATAGAGTGCTGTAGCGAAATCCTCGCGCCCGCCGGCGAGTTGCTGCGCTGCTGTGGCGTAGGCCGGGTCGCGATACGCAAGCGCGGCCATCTCAAGGTCATGGGCGAGCGCATCACCATGGAAGCCTTCGATCTGCTGATCGGGCCAGGGCATCTGGCCAAGCGCGAACGGCACAAGGTAATTAAGCGCCGCGCGAATAGAGCCTCCATTAGAAGCGCGATAGTTCCAGAGATCAACCCCAACCTCCGCGCCCAGCTCAGCGAGTTGCATAAGGCCATTGAGATTCCCCTCGCTGTAGCTGAATGCCTTCGTTCGCGCGAGTTCGAGCGGTTGTCGTCCGTCGGGTTCGATCTGTCGCGCGATTCGCTTCGTCTCTGCGAGCCGGATGGTTGCGATAGCCAGATCGCGATCACCCAGGAAGAGCGCGTAATCGGAAAGCTGCAGGTCGTACCAGGTACCATGATTGTTTTTCGCCGCGGACTCATCCTGGCCTTTGCTACTCGTGCGCATCCAGTGGACGAACTTGCCAAACCATTCCTGCATGCCCTGCTGGTCGGCCGCTGTCCACGCAGATGAACCCTGGATGAGGCCGATGGCGTCGACCACCTGCATGAAAGACCGGGTTTCGATAATTCCGATTCCGCGGCCTGTATTGATGCCGGGAATTCCCTGGCCGAACTCGAGGTTCGGATTCATGCGCGTCGCGGGATCGAGAAACCATGTGCGAAGGAGCAATGCAGCGCGGTCGCTGTAGACGGACTTGCCTGTAAAGAAATATGCAAGCGCGAGTGCCCGCGAGGTTTCGCCCAGTTGGCCAAGAGAGTCGTGGTCGGTGATCTTGCGGATCTCAGGATTGCGTCGGCCGTCGTGGCGAATGTACGGAAGGCCATTGGGCTTTGACGGATCGGGCCAGAAGTACGGGGCCTGGCTCATGTAGTCATGCTTGTCGCCACTGGGCGGAGTGACCGCTTTGGACATCACACTGAAGGGACCATCGTGCAGAACCCTATCCCCGGCCTCGGTCGCGAGCTGTACGATGTGCTGCCGAGCAGGATCCGCAGCGGGAGCAGCTTTGATCTCCATTAGCGTCCGCGCGTTGAGCAGGAAGGTTCTCGGCTGTTGACCGACTGCTGCTGCAGCGAAGAGCAGCAAGAGGCTTATAGCGATCGAGTTTTTTTGCATTACGGTGTGCTCCTGTTGGCTACCGTGCGATAGAGGTCACGGCGCCACAACGTTGCTCGCTGCTGATTAAGGAACGTCCTTTCGCGTGCAGACGGTACCACACGAAACTAAGATTTCATGTAATGAAACGGCTCATTGAGCGCGGCAAATAAGAGAGTTCAGGGTCCAAAAGAGCGTTTTCACATATTGACAACCATTGTGCCGGAAAATTAGAACGTTTCACGGAGCAAATTGGAACGTTTCAAAATAAATTTGTTCGGAGTTCGCTCTTTCAACAGAAGAAGAGGAACTGGAATCTTTTGGAGGCTGTATGGGTCAAATCCGTCATTATGTTGTGCTCGTGTCACTGCTGCTGTGCTTCGTGCCAGTGCGTGCTTGGGGTCAGGATGCAACCGCCGAGGTAAACGGCACGGTTACCGACAGTTCGGGTGCAGCGGTGGTTGCCGCGACCGTCACTCTCACGAATGTCGACACCCACATCGTGGTTGCCCGCAAAAGCTCGGCGGCCGGACAGTATGTGTTTATCAACGTCCCGCCTGGCAATTACGTCTTGAACGTCGTCGCACCAAGTTTCAAGACGCTGTCCCTTGCTCCCTTTCAGCTTTCGGTGAACCAGAGCTTTACGCAAAACGTAAAACTGCAGCCTGGCGCCGCAACGGAGAGTGTGGAGGTGAGCGCGAGTGCCGCGGAGCTGCTGCAGAAGTCCTCCTCCGAGTTGGGCACCGTCATTCAGGAGGACGTCATCCAGGACATGCCCCTGAATGGCCGCAACTTCACCGAACTCCTGACGCTCACACCCGGAGCGACCCCAGTATCGACTGCCCAAGGTTCAGGCGTCGGTACGCAGGATGCGGGCATGTCGGGAATTCCAGGCAGCAACCTCGTGAAGCCCGCACTGCACGGCCAGCAGAACCGGTCCACTCTTTACTATCTCGACGGCGTGACCAACACTGATCTTCGCGGCCCGGTGTACGGTGTTCTCCCAATGCTCGATGCGACCTCGCAATTCAAGGTGCAGGCGCACAACGAAAAGGTAGAGTTCGGCGGAGTCGTCGGCGGAATCGTAAACATGGTCTCCCGTTCCGGCACCGACACGCTCCACGGCAATGCGTTCTTTCAGGTGCGCAACAACAACTTCGACGCACGCAACTCGTTTCTGGACGTTGCCAATTCGGGTCCCGCGGCGTTCAGTCAGTACCAGTTCGGTGGCACTGTCTATTTTCCGGTGATCCGCGACCGCACCTTCCTGGCGCTTGCGTATGAGGGCTGGAGATATAGCCAGCCGACGCAACGGTTTGCCTATGTGCCGACCGCTGCCGAAATCGGTGGCGACTTCAGCAGCGACATCCTTGGTTACAACATCTACAACCCTTACTCGACCACGAAGGTCGGCAGCAACTACATCCGGTCGCGCTTCATGTGCGATGCCAATGGCAATCCGCTTGCACCTAACGCGAATGGAATCCAGCCCAACGGGGTGCCGTGCGATAAGATCCCGTCGCAGCTGATTGATCCCGTGCTCTCGAAGGTTGCTTCGACCTTCCTGCGCGCTCCCAACTTCAATGGCGCGGCCTACGGTAAGCCCAACTTCAACTACCAGGAAGACCGCCCCAGGACCGACAACAACAATGAGATGCAGGTGCGGCTCGACGACAAGCTGAGCGGGCGCGACAACATCTGGCTCCGCTTTACCAACATGTATGTTCTTGACCAAAATCCCGTCGTCGGAACCACCGAGCTGGCGCCTTCAAACTATCACGCCTACGATTGGGGTGTCGGTTACACGCGCGTCGTCTCTCCTCACATCGTCTACGACGCACAGGCGGGCATTCTGCTCAAGCCCTACGTATTCAACTCGGGCACAGTAGCTAACGCGGTTCAGACCTTTCAGAATCTCGGTGTTGCAGACGCCGCTACATGGGGAGGCTTCTACTACGCGCTCGGCAATCAGTACACGAACGTCGGAGACATAGGGGCTTACGGAAATTCACTTCGCAAGAATCCCACATGGAGCGCGTCGACCGACCTGACATTTCTCGTCGGTAAGCACAATGCGAAGGTCGGCCTGCAATTTACCAACGTGCAACGCGTCCAGGTGAACACCCAGCAGTCGTTCTCGTTTAGCACCAATGCTACGTATTTTCCCTCAAACACGTCCTCGTTGTGCCCGACGCAAAACTGCACGACGACCACAGGCAACATATTCGCAACCACCTTGCTCGGCTTGCCATCGAGCTACTCCGGCCAGTTGCCCGCCTATAGCGAAGACGATTTCTCGTTCAAGTTCTGGTCGGGCTACGCTCAGGATGAGTGGCGGATTCTTCCCAAGCTCACGCTCGAGCTTGGCGTGCGGTACGACTATCTGAACGTGCCGAAGACCTTGAACGGCCGAATCAGTGGTGAGCTGGATCTCGCCCACCAGAACTACATCATTGGAGAAAAATCGATCCCCGATTGCAGCCAGGTCCAGCAGAATCCCTGCATCCCTGGCGCCGGTTTCGCAAGCGTCCCGCATAACGATCACATCCTCTTTACCGGTTTTCACAAATCCTTCCTGGCGCCGAAGGCCTCTGAGTTCGAGCCACGCGTAGGGTTTGCCTACACGCTGCGCGATGACCTGGTGCTCCGCGGCGGATATGGTCTGTTCTTTGATGCTCTGCCGGCGCGCAGCCAGTATGCGCAGAACGAGCTCGAGGCAGCGTACTGGCCCTGGGCCACGGGCTTCTCCGGAAACGCGAACGCGGTCGGCGCAACGCTCACTCACTTCAGTTCGATTGAAGGCCACTTCGCGAACCCGGTCACTCCCTCCAGCCCCTGGGGTATCGGCGGATACTACGACGATCCCAAGTTCCGTCCCGCCTACTCCAACCAATGGAACCTCGAGCTGCAGCAGCAGTTCGGTAAGTTCACATCGCTGTCCATCGCCTACGTGGGCAGTTCGAACGGAAACACGGACTACACGGGATACGCCAATGCGGCACCGTTCGCTTCACCGGTAACCGTGAGCCGCACACAGGTCGACGCGTTCCGCGCGATTCCCTGGATGGTTTCCAGCCCCCACTGGGGAGCATCCACAGGCCGTTCGAACTACAACGCACTTGAGACCCGCTTGATGCGTCAGGCCAGCCGCGACTTTCGCCTGATCCTGTCCTACACGTGGGGCAAGTCGCTCGACGACTCCAGCGGCTACTTCGCTGCCGAGAACGGCCCGGGCGGCAGCTCTGCGGTGCAGAACTTCTATGACCCACGATCGAATCGCTCGGTATCTTCCTTCGATATCCCCCAGTTCGTCTCAATGGCGACTCTGTGGGAGCTCCCGGCCGGCAAGGGCAAGACGTACTTCACCCATGGCATAGGCTCTGCTCTGCTCGGTGGATGGCAGGCGAACAACATCCTCCAGTTCCGCTCAGGCCAGCCGTTCAACCTCGTGGTCAATGGTGATCCGGCCAACATCGAAGGCAGCCTCAACTCCATCAGCGGCTACGCACGTCCCAACATCAATCCTGGCTACTCGCAGCGTCCCTATGTGGGTACTGCAAAGGAATGGTTTGATCCGGCTGCGTTCTCCATTCCTTCTGGCTCATTCGGCAGCTACTCGCGCAACGTAATGCGTGCGCCATATGTCTGGTACGACGATCTGTCGATGTTCAAGAAGATCCCCGTCCACGAACGCGTAACCGCCGAGTTCCGCGTAGATGCCTACAACGTTTTCAACATCCAGAACATCGGCTATCCGGGTCAGAACTCTTCCAGCGAAATCACGATCGTGAGCAACGATCCCCAGGCAAATCTCAAAGCCGGCGTCGGTCAGATCAACGACCTGGCCTACAACCCGCGTCAGCTTTCCTTCGGTGTGCGCGTGCAGTTCTAGTGCGCCCCCATAGCATCAAACCGTCGCCTCCTGAACCAATCGAGCAGCGCCTCTCAACGCTGCTCGTTTTCTTTTGGGCCCTATTAGAGAGTCGTTGCCATCGCCAGCCTGCACTCTTGGAAACTTTCTGCCCCGCTCAGCGTCAAGGTGAGTACATGTTGAGACGAACGAGTTGTCTACTTGCCATGGTCTTCATCGGCCACCCGTTTCTGTCTGCGCAGCAGACGCCGGCGCCTGAACCTGCGGAGACGTTGCACGTGCAGAGCCAACTCGTTGTGCTGGACACCGTAGTAACCGACCGCAGCGGGAAGATTGTGCGCGGACTCACGAAGGACGACTTCAGCGTCTATGAGAACGGTATTCAGCAGAAGATCCGCAACTTTACATCGATCCAGGAACACCCGCCGGTACCTGCCGCTCCCGTGACCGACCGCAACGGTCATCAGCAGTGGGGGAATTCCGCGCTCACAATGATCGTTGTCGATGAGTTGGATACGCCGTTCGAGGAACTCGCGTACTCCCGCGACTGCGTGCGCAACTATCTGAAAGCTCAACCCGAGCAGACGTTGACGCCGACAATACTGCTGTGGCTGAACGACTATGGCATCCGCGCGCTGACCGATTTCACACGCGACCGGCAGACCCTGCTCACCGCGCTGCAAAAGCAGCCGCCCAGCCTGCCCGGCAAACTGATGCGGGGCGCAAGAGTGGAGCAGATTGCGGCTGCATTTGCGGCTCTGCAGCAGGCATCGCTCTTCAGCCGCGGAGCGCCCGGAAAGAAAGAGATCATCTGGGTCGGCCGCAGCTTCCCGAGTGTCGATCCGATTGGACTTACCGACTATGATCGGACCTTGCTGACCAAAGCCGTACGCAGCACCGCAAACCTGCTACTGGCTTCGAGGGTAACCTTGTACGTCGTCGATCCAACGATCACCGGTTCGGCGCGGGACGATGATATGCCGCAGGATGTCGATACCCTGCAACTGCAGACAGCGAGCACGGTCAAGGACCCATTTGAGAGCAGCTTCAACATCAGTCTCTTCGTGAACGAAACTGGCGGAAAGTACTTTCGCGGACGCAATGATCTAGACCGCCTGATCGCCGATAGCCAGGAGCGCGGGCTCGAGTACTACACCCTGACCTATGTGCCCTCCACCCCAATCCAGGACGGCAGCTACCGTCAAATCGTGGTGAAGCTGCGAAACCCGAATCTCATCGCACAGACCAAGAAGGGTTACTACAGTGAAGCGCCCTCTATCTCGGCACCGGCGAAGCTCGAAGCCTCACTCGATGAGAAGGACCTCCGGTTCGATCTCTATGAAGCGGCCGTTACCGGAATGCAGTACACCGGACTTGGCCTGCACGTGGAAGGCTGCACTCGCGATGCCACAGGCACGGCCTCTTGTGTCGTCTCCGTGGACACGGGATCGCTGACCTTCACCCCCTACAGCAAGAGCGAGCAGCGGACGACATTGGTCGCTGTCATGGCCGCGCTGAACGCAAAAGGGAAAATCGTGAACGATCAGGTTGCAAGAGTCACGATTGCGATTCCCGAGACGCAGATGGCGCAGGTTGCCCACGGATTCACGAAACTGCGCGTCCATGCAGTTGTGCCGCCGACCGCGAAGTCTGTTCGTGTGGTGGTTCGCGATGCAGGCGGGCGCATTGGAACGGCAGACTTGCCAGCGAACGTAGTGCAGCAACTGACGGTCGCGAGCATCGTAAAGCAGCCGCGGTGATAGGTCTAAGTGGCATGAAGGACTCTCAGGCCTTCCACGAGAATCACGTCTCAGAGCGCGTCTTGAAGTGCGGATCGCTTCGGAGCATTCACGCGGAATGGCGCATCCTTGCCGCACGCCTCTGTATATGAATAACGCATAGTTTCCGAGTTCGAAGGACAGCTATGCGTTCCATTCGATCGCTCTGCGAAGCGCTCAAGTTCCAAGCAGTAAGCCGCTGATATCAGCTGCTTAGTAGCCTAATCAGCGGTTTTCGAAAACTGTGGCGGAGACGGAGGGCATCAACTGCGGGAGTACGAAGGCGGCGACGCCTGCAATTGCCGCATCATTGAGGACTAACGTCGTGACACGGACGCTCATCACTTGTCACATCAGCAAGCGCGCGATTGCTTCCCGGCTTCCGACTTCATACTCTCTGGCAGTCCCGGACACTTGCATGAGCACCTCAACCACAGTCAACCTGAGCCAGCCCTTCGGATTGAATCTCCGTTGCATGCAAAGAAGTAACGAGTTCGATGAACTCCGGAAACGATTCGACTTCAGTTCTCAGATGTTCCCATTCACGTACAAATACGATCTTCGGAACCGTCGCTCAGCGGAACGTAGCATCAATCCCCACATCCGTTTGGGATATGCGCCGCTCTCGAAACAGCAGATAGATTAGTGAAACTATGCATAGAAGAAGAACGTCTTCTTGTCGCCCTCGAAGAAATGTGGAATGGCCACTGGCCCCCCGATTGAGGCGCCATGTGGTGCCTGGTTTCGTCACCTTCTATTTCCTTACCGACCGGCCTATCAATGCCTCATGGCTCAGCGATTCAGAACGCGATCATCTTTCGAACGTGATCCTGCAAGAGCAGGCCGCCATCACAGACCCGCGCAATCACAGGGTCTGGTCTGCCCTTGCGGACTGGAAGGTGCTGGCGCTCTCGTTCGCTACGGGTGTTTCTTCAGGGATTGGGTGTGCCGGGCTGAGGAAGCTGTATCCCCGCGTAGATCTGGCGCTTTAGCGGCGGCAGCCACGCGCGGAACTTCTGCGCGGGGAACTGGCTGGGCGCGAGGCAGGGTGTGGGTTCGGGAGAGAGAACGTAGCGGATGTGCAGCGCCGGCAGATACTTCTGGATGGGGTAGTCGCAGTAGACGCCGCCCAGCTTCCACGGTTTTGTATCAGGAATGAAGTGATAGGCGCCGGGCGGATTGAGAACGCGCTCATCGTTTACATAGCCCTGGGCGTAGACCTGAGTGGCGAAGTCGTAGGCGAAGCCGCCGCGGATTTGCGTGCGTGGGATGCCGGCGGCCTGCAGCTCGTTGGCGAGGCGCACCTCGGCACGGTAGGTGGCGAAGAGATCGTGGGTGTCGGCGACGGTGAGCGACGCGACCGCCACCAGAAACGCTGCGGACAGGAGCGGAATACGCGCGCTGACGTGCACCTGATGCCAGCGGAGCGCATAGATGAGGAGAAGGGCGATGATCTCCAGCAGGTAGCGATCAAACAGTACGAAGAAGGCAGCGCGGGGAAGCAGCATCCCGCAATAGCAGATGACGAATGGAAGCAGCAGGAGAGAGATGCTCTTCCACGATATGATCTGTCCTTCTGATTGCGCAGTCGGGACGGACCGACGGCGGTACGCAAGAATGACTTCGAAGGACGCAAATGCACTCGCCACGAGAATGACAAACAGCAGCACTTGCCAGCGATTGGGGACGACTGGATTCGAGCCGAAGAGGCCGTCCTGCATGATCCCTCGGTGGCCGACGGTGTTGCCCAGCCAGGGGTCGAACAATACGTGGGCCTGGCCAGCCCTGCGCAGCAAAAGAAGCGCAACCGCAAGGATAACGAGCAGCGATCCCGCTCTGATCTTTGTTGCTCGCTGTCGCCATGGCAGAGAGGAAAGTGCGATGGTCAGGACCGGCAAGACGAGGAGAAGGATCGTCATCGTGCCGCGCGATATCTGGTGCAGTACGAGGGGAATGAGATAGGTGCCGACTTTTCCAGGAATCAGCTTTTCGGGCGCGGTGAACGGCTGACGGTTGAACCAGCCCATCAGGAAGTGAATCGAGACCGCGCCTGTGAGCCACAAGGCGATGCCTGCGGGAACGATGTTCCGTCTGCGGCGCAACAGCCATACGCAACCGGGAACCATCACCAGCACGCCGAGCCACGCGATCTGGCGAACTGTGCCGAGTGCAATGTTGCTGAGTGCGGCCGCTGTCAGCCAGAGAACGGCCTTTGTGTCGGTGCGCGCAACGACGGCGAGCTGGCAGAGGTAAAGGCACAGCAGAATGGGAAGGATCGCCGGCACGTCCGTCATGAAAGAGGTGGAGAGCGGAAGGAAGACCGGGCTGAGCGCGAAGACGAGCGTGCCAAAGGTGGCGTGCGCAGCATTCAGGCCGAAGCGGCGCAGAATGGCGTGATAGAGCAGGACGCAGAACGCCGCGACTGGAATGGTGGACAGGCGAACGGCGGTGTAGGTGTGGCCAAATAGTTTGGAGAAGAGGGCTCCCCACATGGCCTGCCAACCGAGCATGGGCGAGGCCCAGCCGTGGAAGATGAAGTGGCCGGTGCGGGCGAAGTCGAAGGCCGTGATGGTGTAGACCCAGTCGTCGTTTACGCCGACTTCGGCTACGGGCCAGACGATCAGGAGGCAGATGCAGAAGATTACAACGCAGAGCAGGCTCTCGCGCGTGAAGAGCGAAAGCGCGGCTTTCTGAGAGCGAGTGGTGGTGAGCGGGTCAGGCGGTGCGGTTGTGGTCGAATTCATGGCTGCTGTGTTTCAAGTGTGCTGAATTTTGAGGAAAGATTCCAGACGCTCAGGGACGTGGGGAAGCCGAAGGTCGGCGCGCTGCATCTCCTGCGCAACGGCTGCTTCCGCGCGGTAGAGGCTGAATAGGTCGTGCATGTCGGCGACCGGCGCATCGATGCGACGGGCTCGAGGGCTCGAGCTGATGGCCGGTTCCGTTGTGCAGGTGGGCAAAGGAGATCCTCTCGTCAGCTATTTTTTTGTGAGATCGACATGCCACTCTCCGGTGGGCGGGTTGAGCGGGATGCTGACGTGCGTGCCGGGAGGCGCTGCTTGAAAGATGGCTGCCTGCTGGGCGAAGTGCATGTCGACGAGCGGGGCGATTCTCCAGTCGCGGTAGATGCCCTGCAGCAGGATGACGGCGAGGGCGACCGCTGTCCACTTCATGATCGCGTTGCGGGCGTAGATCATGCACCACAGGATGGAGAACAGAAAGATCAGGCTCGGGAAAAACCAGTAGCGGATGGAGGACGCTGACAGCATGAAGTCCCAGAGCGGGAGAGAAGTTGTGGGCAGAAGCGGACTGCGCATGGACGCAGCGAAGATGGCCCCGCAGTAGAGGAAAAAGAGGCGGACCTCGAGAGAGACGTAGCGGAAACAGTAGATGGAAATTGCGAGGCCGATGACGGAGGCGATGGCGCAGACGAAGAGTGGCTGGGTTTTGCCGTATGCGAAGGAGCCGCGAAGTGCGGCGAGGTAAACGTCTCCGCCGAGGATGCGGAGAAACATGGCGAGGGATGCGCCGAGCGGACGGACGTGGCGGGTCTCGTGAAAGGTGCGGAGGAAGATGATTTGCACGACAACGCCGATGCTAAGGAGACCTCCGGTAACGAGAGACCAGCGCTGACGGCGAATCAGCCAGAACAGAAACAGGAACGGCAGAAGCAGAACGCCGAATGGACCGCAGAATCCCGCGAGGAGAAAGAGGCAGATGTCGAAGACTTTGCCGAACAGCGAGCGCGGGGCGGCAGCGAAGGCGAGGAGCACTTCACTGACGGCGAGATGCCAGTGCGCATTGGTGCAGAGGATGTGGATCTCGCGCGCGTCGGGAATCGCGATATAGACCGCGGCGAAGAGGATTCGCAACGGAAGCGGCGCCCAGTTGCGGCAGCGCGGCGAGAGCAGAATGGGTACGGGGAGCGCCTCACAGACGAGGCCGACGAGCGCCATCGGCAGCGGGGCCCAGCGGAACGGAACGAGCAGAGCGAGGCCCGCGGCGAGACGCTGCAGCGTGTTCAGGTAGCCGCCCAGGGGCATCGTAAGGGAGTGCAGCCAGCCGCCGTTGTAGGCCTGCGCGTACCAGACTTTGCCGTCCTCTGCCCAGAACTGCGGGTTGGTGAAGAGGCTTGGGTCGCGCAGGACGATGAGCGCCGCGGAGAGAATGAACGCGGCGGCAAGCCACAGCGGAGTGAGTCCGGTGCGTATGCTCAACCGTGCAAGGAGTGTGCGGGCGCGGTCGCACACGCGCTCCCATGCACCGCGAGTGGACGGGCCGCCGACTTCCGTCGCTACTGCGTGCCTTGTGGTCATTTTTCGATTTCGACAGCGTGTTAGAGGGCGCGAAAGATGTTGATCCGTTGGCCAACACTGGAGCTGCCCTGTTCTCATAAAATTATAGGTGAACCGATAACAGAATTTATGAGCATCGCGACGGAACAGCAGGCAGGCAGCACGTTAGCAGAAGGATCGCCCAAGTCATTTCCAGGCAGGCGCGAATGGAGACACGGGATGGTGGGCGAGCTGCTGGTGGTGTTCGTCGCTGTGTTCGCAGTGGCCTTTCTGCTCAGCAACCGCGCGGTCAATTTGTACGACGAGGGAATCCTGCTTACGGCAGTGATGAGAACAATGGCAGGCCAGGTGCTGCATAGGGACTTCTATTACAACTACGGACCGGCTCAACTGTATCTGCTTGCAGGGCTGTTCAAGGTGTTCGGCTCGTCGGTTCTTCTGGAGCGGTTGGTTGGGCTGTTTGCGGGTTCGTTTCTCGGCGTGTCGCTGTACGGCCTGGCGCGGCGGTTCTGCGGAAGAAGCGTAGCGCTGGCAACGGTCCTCTGCTTTGTGTTGTGGGGTATCGGAGAGAATTTCATTCCGAGTTTTCTGCTCTCGAGCGTGTGCGTGCTCATTCTCTGGAGTACGTATCTCAACGTTGTGTCGGCTCAACAAAAGGTGGATCGAAGACGGAGCTTTGCGGCGGGGCTGCTGGTTGGGGTTCTGTTCGCGTTCCGGTACGACATGGGCGTGATGCTCGTGGCCGGGCATGTGGTGGCGATTGCGGTGGTCATCTACCGGCGGGCTCGCGATGGCGAGCGTCGCGGCCGAGTCCTCGGTTCGTGGCTCGCAAGCTATGTGGGCGGCTTTGTTCTCGTTGCAGTGCCGATCATGACAGCGTACCTGGCAGTCGCGCCGCTGCACGACCTGCTGTATGACATTGTGCTGTACACGGCGAAGTATTATCGCGCCGGGCGGGCGCTTCCGCCGCCGTCGATCTTCGGCCCGTCCTGGAATAACCTTGCCGTGTATCTGCTTCCTGTTCTCCTCGGCTTGGCGGTCTATGTCGGCGTGATTGGCATCCGAAGGCGACGTTCCGCTGCGGATGCGAAAGCGACGGAGCCGTCGGTGTGGGCGGAGTTTATGCTCTCGTTGGCGTTAGTGGCTCTGCTGCTGTCGGTCAAGGGCCTGGTGAGAATCAGCGCCGGTGCAATGTACGCGTGCCTGATTCCGTCGCTCCTGCTGGGCGCTATGGTCTATCAATTCAGAAACTATCTCGGCCAACACGGAAGCAACCTCGGCCGCTCGTTGCGTGGCGTTTTGTTCGTAACGATTGTACTGTTCTTTGTTCTGGGGTTCTTGTCTCTGCAGAATACCGTTCTTGTAGAACGTCAGCAGCGCGCGATTATGCTCAAGTGGATCATCGCACCCGTCAACCAGGCGCCGCTTCCGCCCGATCGCGGCTGGTGCAAGACGAGCAATGTGATTACATGGGGAATGTGTTATTCCATCGAGTCCGACAGTATAGCTACTGTGAAGTACCTGACCGAGCACACGAACCCGCAGGACACGATCTATGTGGGTTTACCAAAGCACGACCGGATCGTGATGAACAACAATCTCCTGTACTTTGCCGCACAGAGACTGCCTGCCACGAAGTGGTCCCACTTCGATCCTTTCTTGCAGAATCGCGCAGACATACAACAAGAGATGATCGGTGAGCTGGAGCGCAATCGGCCACCGTACGTGGTGCTCGACGGGCGATTTCAGAACATCCACGAGCCAAACGGTAGCTCGGTGAGCACCGGTGTGCACCTGCTGGACGACTACATCGCATCGCATTACACGTTTGTGCAGCGGTATGGAATGCTGACGATTCTCAAGCGGGATTAGAAGTCCAGCTCGAACCTCGAGTACTTAGGGTCGCGGAACGTGGTGTTGAGCGCTTCTTGCAACGGCGTGGAGCGGACGCCGAAAAGACTGGACCAGTCGATCACCTCGAAGACATCGCACCCCAATACCTCCACACATCCCACCCAATCTCTGCAAACATGCTCATTCAGTGTGGATCCTTCCCAAACTTCTCCAGCCCGAAGATGAGGAACGGCAGAGCCACACACGCCCGTACAAGCCAATCGCTCAGCCCATTCGTCTTCTCTTCCGACGACAATCGCAATTCAGCTATGACTCCGACATCATAGAGCAGGAAACTCTTCGGCAGCGCACGGGAGGGACAAAACGACCGTAGACCGGTGTTGATTGGAACTTGCGTTGGCGATTCGCAGTCACCCGACGTAGAAGACGAAACCCGTGCAGCAGGTCCATCAGGTGCCGCCGTTCGAGCCCTCAAACAGGTCGCCCCATTGCAGTCGGGACCGTTGTACTCTGACAGCATGGCGCGAGAGGTGCATTGGCGTCACCTACAGTTCGCTCGACTGCCGCACCCCTACGAGTTCCTCCAGGCGCTCGAAGCAAGTGTATGAGGTTAGCCCAATTTATTCATGTTTACGCTTTCCGTTGTTATTCCTGTCTATCGTGCGGAACGGACACTACCGGATCTTTACCGACAGCTTTCCGATGCGGTATCGGCGCTAACGTCAGTATTTGAGATCATCTTCGTTGAAGATGGAGGCGGCGACGGTTCCTGGGCGATCATTGCCGACTTAGCCCGCGCAGACTACCGTGTACGCGGCATCAAGATGAGCCGAAATTACGGTCAGCACAATGCGCTCCTCTGCGGCATCATGGCGGCAAAGTACGAGATCATTCTCACCATGGATGACGATCTGCAGCATCCAGTCAGCGAAATCGCACCAATGCTGGCGGCGTTGAAGCCTGAGTATGACGTCGTGTATGGCGCGCCGCGAGAAGAACAGCATGGATTTCTGCGCGATCTCGCCTCGCGCATGACAAAAATAGCGCTCGCCAGCGCGATGGGCGCCGAGACGGCCCGTAACGTGAGCGCTTTTCGTGTTTTCCGTACTCGCCTGCGAGACGGCTTCCGGGATTACCGGAATCCGTATGTATCGATCGACGTGCTACTCACCTGGACAACGACACGGTTTACGGCCATCAAGGTTTCCCACCTCCCACGCACTGCGGGCGTATCGGGATATAGCACACGTAAATTGATCCGGCACGGGTTCAACCTCATGACTGGGTTTAGCACTCTGCCGCTGCATATCGCCAGTATTCTTGGCTTTGTATCTGTCGCATTTGGCTTTTCAGTATTGGCTTTGGTCCTGGCCAACTATTTGATCCACGGGGGCGCGGTCCCAGGATTCACTTTCCTTGTATGCGTGATTGCTATTTTTGCTGGCGTGCAACTCTTCGCTCTTGGTATCTTCGGGGAATATCTCGCGCGGATCCACTTCCGCAGCATGGACCGCCCTCCCTACGTGATCGGAGAGATGGCCGCTTTGCCGGCGCCCGATGGAACTGTCACGGAATCGATTTAGCATCCTACTCGGGAGAGCAGACTTGTTTAGCTACGTCGAGGAGCGGTCGGAAAGTTCTGCGTTGAGCATGACGTACCACTTGACGCCTTGGGATGTACCGATTTTCGAAGGCAACACGGCCGCCATCGCATCGATCCAAGTGCGGATAGAGCAAGAGGCGGGACCCACATTTGAGAGCTTCCGGGATTGGTGCATGCGGAACCATACCAAGTTGGTAAGTTGCCGTCTGGCCCAGGATCAGTTGACCGAGTGTGGGTTTCTCGAAAGACAGGGCTTTCGGTTCATCGAGCTAAACTACCACCCCGTCCTGCGCAGCCTTGACAGGTTTTCGGACGACTCGGAGATTACTATCTGCCAAGCACTTCCGGAGGACAGTAGAGAAATATCCGGATTCGCTGAACAAATATTTGCAACTGGCCGGCTACACGTTGACCCGCAGGTTGGCCCCGAAATTGGTAGCCGCCGCTATGGTGTGTGGGCCCAAAACGCCTTCGAGAACCCGAATCAAAGTGTGCTGAAGTGTTTGATGGAAGGTCGTACTATCGCCTTCTTCATAGTCGAGCAACCCACTCCTGCCAGCCGGTTTTGGTCCCTGGTCGGGCTCGCTCCCGGCCTGGCCGGCCACGGGCTGGGCCGGCGCGTCTGGCAGGCAATGCTCGCTTTCCATCACCGCGAAGGGGTAGAAGAGGTTTCCACCAGCATCTCATCCCAGAATGTTGCGGTGCACAATCTTTATGTCTCCTTAGGTTTTCGTTTCCCCGCACCCAGCATCACCCTCCACTGGTGTCCATTTGGGAGCCTGAGGTCAGCCGTGCGATGATCCGTGAGCAAATCGTCTGCTGTGCCATCAAGGCAGATGACGTAGCGTCGCCCATCAACTTTTACTTTTCAGCGATACTGGTATTTCGACTCCGCTCTTCTTAGAGCCTAAGACCCTTCCAGTGAGTTCAACACATTGACGATCCACATTCCGTTTAACAAACCATGCATCGTCGGCTCAGAGCTTATCTACGTCAGCCAGGCGATCTCTGGCGGACATGCCAGCGGTGACGGGCCGTTCACCCGGCGGGCGCAGAAATTGATGGAGGAGCGGTTTTGCGCCGCCCGGGTTTTGCTTACCACCTCCTGCACCGCGGCGCTTGAGCTTGCGGCGCTTCTATGCGAACTCCGCCCAGGCGATGAGGTCATCGTTCCTTCGTTTACTTTCGTCTCCACCGCTAATGCGATCGTGTTGCGAGGAGCTAAACCAGTGTTCGTGGATATTCGGCCGGACACGCTGAATATCGACGAGCGGCTGATCGAGGCCGCTATCACCCCACGTACGCGGGCGATCCTCCCCGTTCATTACGCCGGTGTCGGCTGTGAGATGGACGAGATAATGGCCATTGCGCGGCGCTATAACTTGCTCGTCGTCGAGGATGCGGCACAAGGAGTCTTCGCCAAATACAAGGGCCAATGGCTCGGCACCATCGGCCATATGGGCTGCTATAGCTTTCATGAGACCAAGAACTTCTCGTGTGGCGAAGGCGGCGCGCTGACGATCAACGAACCGGATTTGGAGAAGCGCGCCGAGATCCTGCGCGAGAAGGGCACCAACCGCAGCCAGTTTCTGCGTGGGCAGGTTGACAAATATACGTGGGTAGACATCGGCTCTTCCTACGTGTTGTCCGACATACTGGCGGCTTTCCTATACGGCCAGCTCGAGCACATGGAGAAGATCACAGCCCGTCGAGGCGAAATTTTTAATCTTTACGTAAATCTGCTCGCACCTCTCGTCGATAGCGGCCGGATTCGCACGCCCTTCATACCGGATCACTGTACCTCGAATTACCATATGTTCTATCTGTTGGCCGCAAACCAAGACGAGCGCGAGGCTCTGATTGCCCACCTTCGCCAGGCGGGCATCCTTGCAGTCTTTCATTATGTGCCGTTGCATTCTTCGCCCTTCGGCAAATCTCTCGGCTTGCCTCAGATGAATCTGCCAGTAACGGATGATACGAGCAGCCGTCTGCTCCGGCTGCCAATGTATTATGATTTGAGCGATCGAGATGTGACTGAAGTCGCCGAAACGGTGCTCGATTTCTACCAGAACTGGAACTCCCAATAATCATGCAGCTTGATCTCGCAACATTGGCGCCATCTCTGGAGCAGCGCCAGCCCGGGCTTTGGTTTGCGAGGCAAGACGGGGCTGCAGTGTCATATCCGAGTCACGGAAACGTTGCGTGTCTTGCGGTTGAGGATCGTTCGTTTTGGTTCCGCCACCGCAATCGCGTGATTACGGAGTTCGTAAAACGGTTCCACCGTTCCGGCGGAACGTTTCTTGATGTGGGCGGCGGCAATGGTTTTGTTGCACAAGCCCTCATATCTGCGGGCATTCACTGCATACTGGTTGAGCCAGGTATCGATGGAGCTTTGGCCGCCCGCTCTCGCGGGGTTGATCCGGTTGTTTGTGCGCGGCTTGAGGATTCGAATCTGCCTGCTGGGTGCGCTGCTTCAGTTGGACTCTTCGATGTTCTCGAACATATCGAGGATGAAGCTGCTGCCCTGAAGCTTATCCGTTCACTTCTAGAGTCATCCGGTCGCCTGTTTCTCACCGTACCCGCGTACCAATTTCTTTACTCTTCCGAAGATCGCGCGGCGGGTCATTTTCGCCGCTACACATTGCCTCAACTCCATCGCGTTCTTGCCAACAGCAACTTTCGAATCGAGTTTTCGTCCTACATCTTTAGTCCACTTCCGCCGCTGATCTTTCTTAGCCGAACGATCCCGACACGGCTTGGCATACGTAATGGCGAAAGGCGTGAGATTGCTGGCTCGGAACACACGCTCCGTGGCCCTGCGGCCTGGGCGATGGATCGAATGCTCGACCTTGAACTGCGCCGGTTGCGTGCCGGTAAGCGCTGTCTGCTCGGAGGCAGTTGTCTGTGCGTCGCCGTCAAGGAATAGATCAGCGCAGCGCCGGTCCGTCGGCGCCGCTGCATAGCGCCGCTCCAAAACCGCCGAGTTGCTGGAGTCGTGATAGCTTTTGAAAATCCACTTTGAATTTGCCCGAGGGGAATAGTCAACTCAGGTCGGAGAGGCTGATGTTTCAATCCATTCGTTCCATTTTGGCCATTCCGGCCGCATACCAGTTGTGGTGGAATCTCGTCGGCGGACCTGGCTGGGCCAAAGTTCTGGTGAACCAATATGTTCAGCCAGCAGCTGGCTCCAGGATTTTTGAAATTGGGTGCGGACCCGGGACCATCGCGCGTTATCTGCCACCCTGCGAGTATCTGGGATTCGATCTAAGCCCCAAGTACATCGAGTTGGCAAAGAAACGTTTTCCAAAAGCACACTTTGTCTGCGAACGAGTGAGTCAATTCTCACTCGCCAAAGAGGAGAAGTTTGACATAGTGCTGGCGCTTGGGATTGTGCACCACCTCGACGATGCAGAAGCGCGGCAATTATTTCAAATCGCGTATGACGCTCTAAAACCCGGTGGCAAGCTCGTCACCTTCGATGGCGTGTACGCAGACGGTCAGTCCTCCACCGCGCGGTGGTTGTTGACAAGAGATCGGGGAGAACACGTAAGGAGCGAGCGGGAGTACGTGGGAATTGCATCTCAGGTATTCAGCAATATCAGACCAAGCGTCCGCCACGATCTATTGCGTATTCCATACACCCACCTGATTCTGGAATGTGTCCGGTGATGAGTTCATTCACGCTGGAGAACAAGAAGACAGATCGCGGCGCACCCGAGACGGTTTCGGTAATGACTGTGCTGGCCTGTGCGTGGCCCGCTTTACTTCTCGCTACCGTGTGCCTTCTCCCATTTCTGAACAAGGCTTACGTCAATGACGATACGTGGTTTCTCACCATGGCGAAGCAGATCGTCAAACACCCGATGCATCCGATGGATTTTCAGGTTTGCTGGAACTTCTCCAACATCCCGGTGAGACCCGGAAATGCCCTGCTTGGAGAAGAAGCGCAAGGTTATGCACTCGTGCCGACAGTTCTGGGCGGCGCTCACGAGTGGATGGCGCACCTTACCCAACTGCCGTTCGTCTGGATTGCAGTGTTGGCGATGACTTCGCTCGTTTTTCGCTTTGGATGGAATCGGGCTCATGCAATTACCGGCACTCTACTTTTGGTAGCTGTCACGCCATTTCTCCCCATGGCTAGCACCGCGATGCCTGATATTCTCGCAACAGCGCTTGCGCTGGTGGCTATCGAACGTCTTGCAGCATGGAAGTCCGAGCACAAGGCTAGGCAGGCCGTGGCGGCCGCTATTGCAATGGGCCTCGCCCCCTATACGCGCCCACATCTCGTGCTTCTATTTCCTCTCGCGGCATTTTTTCTGCTCGATAGCATCCACTTCAACGAAATTGTGGCGCAGATCCGGCGGAAATTCTGGCTGTGGACACCGGTTCTGGCAGGCGCTGCTTTCCTGTTGGCAATCATCGCTGCTACGCGTGGGCATAGTGCGGCCGATAGTCCGGCCACCGTTTTCACGGGAACTCAGTTCATCCAAACCAATCTTCGTTCCTATCTGCTGTACTTCGTCTTTCCTCTACCCTTGGCCGCCTGCTGGTTTGCGAACCGTCTGAAGGTCGGACGATGGCCCATCGTAAGCATTACGACCGCGTTGGCACTCGCCGTTTTGTTCTGGCACCATCGACATCGGCTTGTCTCGTCCTTCGACATCATCGGGTTCGTCGTGCTGGTCGACCTGTCATTCGACGCATTGCGAAAGCGCGATCATACCGACGTCTTCCTATTGTTATGGGTTCTGATTCCTCTCCCGGTTGTCTACTACATTCAACTTCCCATTAAGTATCTACTTCCCTGCTTGCCGGCCGTCATTTTTCTCTGCTTCCGGTTGATGGAAGGTTTTTCGTTCAGGCTCACCCGGGCCGCAGCCATTGCGTTGATCATTGCCAGCACCGGCTATTCTCTTCTGATCCTTCACTCGGACGCAGAGTATGCGGACTTCGGCCGGGAAGCCATGTTTCGTTTGATTCAGCCGCGCGTTGCAGCAGGCGAAAGAGTATGGTTCGGCGACGAGTACTCGTCGTATTGGTACGCGCCTCTGGCTGGGGCAAAGCTCACCTTCCCGGGCGGCCCCCAACCCAAGCCTGGGGATCTGCTGGTGGTGGGCCGGATCGAGAATGAAGACAAGTTGCTGGCTCTTTTCCCGCATCGTACATTGGCCGGCGAGGTTAGCCATAAGTATCGGTTCGGAAGAACCATGGGAGAAGGAATCGGCTTCTACAGCAATATGGCGGGTTACTGGCTGTGGGGACTAGGGCACGGTGAAAGCGATCGATATGAACTCTGGAGAATAGACCAAGATCCAATCACCAGCCGGAATGCAAATGTGGTCACCAGCCCGAAAGCAACTACCACAACACTCCGCCAGAACGACTTGTATTGATCAGCGTACGCTCACCGTTATCAAACGTTGACTCCATAGCGGATGAGCCGCCGATTGGCCGCCACGCGCCGTCAACCTAGCAGATCCGAATCGCACAACCAGCAGGATGAGCCCGGCCTGCTTCTAGAGTTCATAGGCAGTTGAAACACCGCTGTTGATGAGGGCTAGAACAAAAAGATCCAGGTCACCCTGCGGCGCTTGTCACCGGTCAGAGACATGTGCCTCACGAATCCGGCAGCACCGGCTCTGGCCCAGAGAGATGTCTCACTCAATATCTCGTCGTTCAGATCTTCCTGCGCAGGTAAGCAAAGCGCCACCCCATGATTCGAGTATGTAGAGCCGCTCTCCTGAGCCAAAGGGTCACTGAGATTCTCCAGTTCTGCAAAACAAAGGCCCCGGCTATAGATGGCAAGTTCCAGTTGAGAGAGTATCTCGAACGGAAGACGGTCTACACCACGGTCGAAGGCAGCGGATCCGATGCACTAATCGCACTCCGCAAGCGAGAGCAGGGAGTTCGTCGGCAAGGCTGAGGCAGAATCAGCGGGACTAAAGGTGCTCGAGCCTGAGGACTCGGGTCAAGCTGACGACGGAACAGTTCATAGAAGCGACTCAGCCAGGGGTTCGGAAGACGGGTCTACGGGCCTGTGCGCCACCGATGTTCCCAGTTCCAATGATCCCGACTTTCACGCGCATGCCTCCCAAACAGGCATCAAGCTTTGACAGGAACCAAGTTCCTGGAAGCCTTCCAGAGCTGCCGGTTCATGAACCCTGGCGCCAAGCGCCGCATCAGTGCGAGTAGATTGGCCTGTCCCGGCCTAATCTCGAGCTTACCTGCCTTGAAAGCTGCAAAGGTCTGCTTCAACAACTCATCCGTGGTTATCAACGAGACGAGACCTCCTTCAGGAAGATCAGCGGATAGAGCCGTCTTCACGGCTGGCGGCATGAGTTCGATCACCTCAACACCGCACTCCTCCAATTGAAACCGCAGAGATTGGGTATAGGAGTGAACGGCCACCTTGGTTGCACAGTAGATTGGCGCAGAGGATAGAGGTACGAAAGCGAGCCCAGAAGATACGTTGATCAGGGTACCTTTGTTTGCCGTGAGAATGTCAACGAATTCAGAAGTGGTACGGATGACGCCGCCCAGATTGACGTCTATTTCGGTCGTCAATTCGTTGAGGTCAGCCGCTGGGGCCCGGAGGTTTCGGTGGTGCATAATGCCAGCGTTATTCATCAGGGCATCAAGCTTCGGGTACTCAGCTTTCACGCGCCGTGCGAGGGAAGCTATCTGCGCGGGGTCTGCGATGTCGCTCTGGATCGTGTGGAGCTTCGGATGGCTTACCTTTAGGTCATCGAGCACCGACTGACGGCGACCAGTCACGATGACCTCGTTGCCGAGTTCAAGAAATTTGAGAGCAAAAGCAAGACCTATGCCAGCGGAGCCGCCAGTAATCAGAATGGTGCGGTGATTGAGCTTCATAAACTTCCTTTCTTCAATTGCTATGCCGGTTTTTCAGAAACCTCTGCGTCTCGCATGGCTCGTGAGGTGTGGGACAATGACCGTGAGCTGATCAAGATGGTGCATCGCGTGTTGATGTGTGCCGAGAATCATCTCAAATCGAGTCTTCGACGTTCCGTCGTGCTGGGCAACTTCTTCCGCCAGGAACGGCTCAGGTAAGAATTCCACCCACTCTGCTCAGCTTTCGCCTGAATCCCTCAGTAACTTGATCAGTGTGGATTTGGAACGGAGCCTCTTCTCTTGCAACGCACTGTCTCTGAGGAACTGGCCGAAGTCGAGAGCTTCCATTGTTGTCACGTGTTCCTCTTTCTCGACGAGGTAATCCGTGTTTCGCCGACCTGAGCGGATGCTGTCGGCCAATTGCTTTGGACCGTAGAGATTCATCTCTTCTTCCGGAGTGAAGAACTTACTTCGCATCCAAAACTTCTTAGTCAGCGAGCATTGAGGCTGTGTCTTTGATCAATTTCGTCAGTTCGTCCCAACGCTGTTTGCCGAGCCGTTTGCGCACAGTTTCCTGCGCGCTTCGCCAGTACGGAACTGCACGACTGAATTCGGATTCCCCAGCCCGAGTCAGACGCAGCCGCCGCTCTCGTCTGTCGGCCCCGTATTTCTTAGCAATCCATCCATGCCGGTCCATAATTGCCAGCGTTCGGGTCAGGGTCGTGCTGTCCATGGCGAGAATTTCTCCGAGCTCCCCCTGCATCGGCTCACCCGCCAATGAAAGCGCCTGAAGGATGGTGAACTGCGTGATCGTCAATCCCAGAGGCCGCAGCGCCTCGTCGTACCGCTGCGTGAACGCCCGCGCTGCGCGTCGAATATTGGCGCACATGCACGGAAGAGTTGGAGTAAACGAGTTCTTCATGCCTAGTAGATGTATATGCATGGAATCAAGATTCAAGAATTGAAACGAATCCAATAAATACGTGCTACCCCGTTTCTGCCAACGACAAGGATCGGGAGGGCCACTTGATCCGCCTCAGGACTGGGGATTGAAAACCGTCCAGTCATCATGCGGATGCCGGCGAAGATCAGACCCCGAGGCGGATGACCGCGCCCGCGTACATGGCGAAGGTCTTGTACTCATCCATCCTCACCAGAAGCTCAGATAAGTCCCTCACTTCAACACGAGCGAAATTCTGAGACCTGACTTCCGCCAGGATGTCACTCGGTCTGAAATCCGCAGCGGGATTCCTGCTGGCGAGACCCCGCACAATTGCAAATCGAAAAACCTGCCCTGTGCTCTCGTGCGCGCTTGGCAACGTCTCGAGCGTCTCGTCTCTCGATGGCAAGCTTCACTTTCCGAACGTCTGCGGCCGTCACGGCGTCGATGAATTTGTGACCGAACGCCGGAAACACATCCGCCTTTAGACGGCGCATCACAGTTTCTGCATGACGTGGAGATTTGCCGATCGACCACCAATCCCACCATGCACCGGCGATCTTCTCTAAGCTATTTTCGTTTTCGCGTTGGCGAATTCCGTACCCACAGATTGGCTTCACTATACCCGCAGTCGTACCCGCAGCAAAGGGTGGCTGTACCCGTACGTCCCCGCACCGCTGTGGACCGAACTTCCGCCCAACCAGTTGATTTCATTATAGTTTTGGAGTTCCAAGAAGTTCTAGGACGTTCGGATAAGTACGTTCTTGGTTGCCCCCCAGGGATTCGAACCCCGATTGATCGGTTCAGAGCCGACTGTCCTACCATTGAACGAGAGGGCAATTCAGATTGAATATGGCAGCTGCAGGCTCGGGCGGGAGCCACAATCAGCCGCCTGTTTGAGTGTATTTGCCGCAGACGAATGGGTCAACCCGCCGCTGGGTAGGGGGATAGGGCGGCGGAAAAGTGCACCCCCTCACTCAGAGCCAGTCAGCGTCGATCTGGCCGCGAAACACCGAGACCAAGCCTATAAGGGCCCTGCAAATGGGAGAAGTTCTTCGGCGATTGCATCAAGCATTCGTATATCGTCGGGTCCGATTCCTTGCAGATTGTTGAGCTGCTGCGGATATCGTAGCTCCGAGAAGTATGGATCGAATATCTCCAGGCCATCTTCAATCGTCACTGGATAATCGTGGGGTGGAAAAACCCCGCGAAGAGGTTTTTGCAGGTCGAAATCCGGACGCTTCGAAGTCAAGAGCCTCGCGAGCGCCACCAGATTGTGCCCCCAGGCACATTTGTCTCTCGTGAGCGTGGACGCAGAGAGCTGCTTGAGTTTCATTGGGTCGAAGATCGTGAAGCCCTCGCGGATAAGGGCGGTTTTTAGCATTGCTTCGAGACCCAGGTGTGCGAGCGTGGCTGCCGGAAAGCAAAGCATTATCGCAGCCTCATGGGTGAATAGAACCCGTGCGGCGTCCAGATTGAACTGCGCGCAGATGCGCCACGGCTTAGGATCGCTTGCGAATTTATCAGGTGTGAGGGTTTTTGCCATACTCAACGATCTGGATTCTCAAAGCACTCGCCCATATAGTCGTCCTCTTCGAATTGATCCGTACGGACGTAATAGCCGCGTCGGTAGGGGGCATTTGAGTATTCGCGAGTTTTCATGCCCTCGAGAGGTGCTCCGATTGCAATTGACGAGCCCCGGACCACGAATTCTCCGTTCAAGGAGTCGAGAGATACGACGCGCATTATCGCCGAAGCTTCGTATGTCCCTTTGAGGTAACTGGACCATGCAGAATTAGAGGTGGCTTCCCATCGGTCGATCGTCGACGAAACGCGCACTCCATTTGTTTGACGATACATCTCAACGGTCTGTCCAGGCCCCCTATCCCGCTTCGTCTTTTCGACAAACCTGTATGAGCCCTGCAAAAAGATTAAATGACCGGGTCGCAAGACGGCTTTCAAGAAGTTGCGATCGAGGTCATCGCTGATGTTGAGAACGCTTGTGGACAGGAGCGTGTGATCTAAGACAGCTTTGAGATATGCATACATCGACCCGCCATCGCCGCCCTCCAAGGAATAGTTAGCGCGGTGATTCTTGCGCAGGGGATAACCTTCCTGATTAATCCAACCGCCTGAATGCGCACTTCTGAAATATTGAAGATTTTGCAACAACACAGACCTATCTTGGGCCATCCCGAATAGCCGAGTCCTATTGAAATACCACCAGCAGCTAAAGTCCTTGGCTGCGGCGGTCAGGATTGCCTTGGTGCTGAGTTCTTCAACACGTTTTTGCCAACGCTCTTTGAACCGTTTGATTAATGGGACAGTGAGGTTTTGCGTATGGGCTATTTGTGAATGGGCTCTGTCGTGATCAATAAGACACAACACAGCAAGATTCTGCTCGTCGTGGCTATGTGATTTTGACCAGTCGAGCAAGTGATGCACAACCACGCCTCGGCTTGGATTATTGCAGACGCAACATGTCATGCGACTTGCGATGAGAACCTGAGCTAGAGTCGCAAAAGGAATTGGGGGGCGATCTGAACCGAGGATACGCTCGATCGCTTCTCCACGAACTCCAAGGGACTGAAGTGTCTCAGGAGTCTGTTGCTGTAACTTGCCGAGGGTCCACCCTTTGCGCCGAAGTTCAGCGGCGGCATCAGTATCAACACCACGACTTAGGAGCGCTGCGATTGTGGGATTGAGACGCGAATGCCCCTTCTTCCACTCCGGCAGCATGACTGGCGAGTCGGCCATAAATTGTTAAGTCAGCCCGAAATAAGTTTTTCCGTCAATCGTATTCATATAAGGACCCGCTGTCGCGAATCACTTTGCTTTAGACAGGTGATTCGCAAATTCGTTCAGTCAAGAATCACTCTGCCTCTTCGGAATACTCATCGAGAACCTTGTCGGACAGATGTTCGAGATGCTTCAGTTGCGCAATGTCGCGCAAGGCGTCGTAGGGCAGATAGGTACAGCTTTCGGCGAGAGGTCCGCGGTCCAGCAGAGAAAAAACAGGTCGCCTGATCTCTTGGAACACCTTCTCACGTTTCGCTACTGGAGCAACAATGTGCACATTGATATCCATGTTTGGCTGAAGCGCGAGTAGATCAGCCATACGTAAGATCCCGGAATAAATTGATGTCGTGTGCTCCACCTCGAACGCGCGGATGATGGAACGGTTTCGAAGCCAAAGAACATCGATCTGTTCGATGGTCTTAAGAGTTGTGTCGTCGTAGTTGAGAGGCAGACGATCGAGGACGCGCGCGTTGGAGTCCTTCCACTCTCGCAAGACCCGCTCGCGATCGGATCGTGGAATCCAAATGGACATTCCCATCTGGTGACCAATTTGTGCGATCAGGGCTTGCATACGTATGGATTCACGCTCCGGCGCTTCCGTATCCGGCGTGGAAGCTGCTTCTTCGACCGGTGGAGGATCGTCGGGCACCGAAACACTTACAACCTTGTCGGAGCGGACAATGGTATGAGTCGTGAGTTTCTTCCTGTCCTGCTCATCGATTGGATAAAGTTTGGGGGTCAATAGCTGCCGTCTGAGCACTTGAGCAATGAATTCTCCATCCGAATCCTCAAGCCGCACAAGGCTACCGCGCACCTTTCCCGTCCACGCAATTGAGTTGTGCAACAGTTCACGGGTGAAAGAAAGCCCCTTCCATATCTCCTCATCATGGATCGGTACCGCCTTCTCGAGATCGAGCCACACCTCACTGCTCACCTTGAAGCGAATGCTGAATGGGTCGTTTTCTGTAGCGAAGATCGGAGTACTGTCCTCGTAAGGCCCTGCATCGACTCTCAGCAATCCAATCCAGCGTGAAAGCTTTGTCACGTAGCAAACAAACGTGT
Source organism: Acidobacteriaceae bacterium (assembly GCA_035651235.1). Lineage (GTDB taxonomy): Bacteria > Acidobacteriota > Terriglobia > Terriglobales > Acidobacteriaceae > Granulicella. Next base: position 50,447 of record DASRGC010000061.1, on the reverse strand, counting down.
CGCCCGGAAGGATACGTTTCGCAAGGCTTTCATGCCGGGGTCGAAATCCTGACACCGTCCGGTCTGAATTGCTAAAGGCTCGATACGTTTCGGGCGAGAAGAGGTCAATGTAATAGGCCATCAGAATTGCTCAGTGGAATCGTAACCATCATAACCGCAGACGATCGTATTGCTTCACCAGCCTTTCGGTCTACGTTTGCCGGTTGCCGGGTTCCGCCTCAGAATTAGAAAGCTAGCACTGTTGCGCTGCTAGGCGATGAAGAAGCTCGATCAGTATGGTTTGATTACGCCGATGCGGGCGTACCTGGCCGCCACGGACGTTAACCAGCATTCGCCGTGACAATCCGGTCTCCCTGATCAAAACAGACAGAGGGATTTTCTTCAACTTCGACGCGATCTCCCGCGCCCAGAAATCCCTTGTCCTGTCTGGATACACTGTATAAACCTGATCGGCGGAATGCAGTAGCCCCGCGTCGACCTCTTCGAGGCTGTTCGACTCCTTGCCTATCGCGACGATCTCTCCAATGCGCACATGCCGCCGAAAGAGCAGCCCGATTGTCGGTTGACCTGACGGATTTCCGTCTTTGTCAGCACATTTTGCTTCCGGGTGATGAGCGTACTCTTCGATCACATCTGCGTATGTCTTTACCCAAGCAGTTCGCCGATCGCGACCCTCTAGGTCGGTGGTCACTTTATAGCTCTTGCCCGAATACTGTTCGATCCATTGTGACCTCACCCACATCTTCGAGTCGGTCTGATATTGCGCGATCAGGTGAAAACGCTTGGGGTCACAGTCTTTAGGGTGACCGAATGGGTTGACATGACACGTCACGAGAAAGTTGAACGGCTTGATCCACTGAGCGTAGGCCTTCGCTACGTTCAGGCTGGCCAGCGGATTCGAGAGTGACGGGCTAGAGACCGTGAGTCTTCCGATGGCCGGGAGCTTGGCAAACGGGACCGGCCTGCGGTTCGCTGAACATCCTTCGATGATCCACTGCCAAACGTGAGCGATCCAGTCCCGATCATCCTTATCGATGTCGCTCGGGTTGAGTAGATGGCCGAGCCCATGTTCCGACCAATGGTCCTCCTCACAATTCACGTCCTCGCATAAGAGGGCGGGTCGACCCGATCTGGCTTTGACGAAGAGCGCATATCGCTTTGCCGAGATCGCAAAACACCATATCTCTCGCTGTCGTTTCGTCTTTCGATCGAAGTTGCAGCTCTCAACCTTCAGGATCGATCCAGGGACAGCAGCGCGGTCGTAGGGGTTGAGTTTCTCGAATCGGTCAACGATTTGGCGCACTCTCGCCCAACTAAGCGCTTTGATCGCACTTGTGCTGTCGCGCAGCTTGAAGGGGCCGCTCTCGCACGGCACCAATCCGCCCTTCTGAGTCGCGACGATTGCCATGGAGTCGGTGTCTTCCATCGCGTAGGTGCCACCCATGTCCGTGACACACTTCTCCAGCAGTCCAAGCATAAGGCGTGCTGCACCAGTGGTCAGAGATGCCAATAGAGGACAGCAGAACTCTCCAGGCACATCGGGATTCTGCACCCTGCATTCGTAGGGATTGGGGTCGAGGCCATGGCATTTGACGGTCTTTCGCTCGTTCGATTCCTTCCGATCCATCTGGCCATAGATTCCATAGCTCGTTGAGTTGGCCAATACCTTAAGTCCCTTGTCCAGCCATTCCCGTCCATCCTTCGTTAGATCCTTTCGGAAACGGAGGCGTTTTCGCTCTTCAATGACTAGTGTGAAGAAGTCTTGCCTTCTGGGATCGATGCGGATTTCACCGCGAAACTTCGTTGGTCGCAGATTTGGGAGAACCTGCTTCGACGGTTCGATTCGGAAGGCATCGACGATATCGGGAATGCGCCCGGTCAGGAGGACCGATACGACGACGTCAGGCAGCGAATACCAAAGGCGATCCTCATCCGTACCCGCATACACGTGATTGATCGAAACTTGCCAGTCGTTGCTTGCGGAATTGAAAGACCCACGAACAGGCAGGATGTCTCCATTCGGGACGATTTTGACGAAGGCTCTCAGCTTCCTCCACGTCCTTGGATCAAACAGTTGATCGACCGTGATGCCTTTCAGGAATCGAATGATCTCAGCCTGGCAGTGATCGATGACCTTGATCTCTCTGGTAATCAATAACCCCAGAGACCCGTGAGGGAGTTCACGGTGGGGTACATCGATAGAAAATCCGTATAGACGACAGGAACCGGAGTCTTGCGAATATGCGCGCTGGTGCGACCTCCGAAGTAGGCCGTTTGAGCGTATCCCACGTAGGGCAACAGATCCGATTGTCTTTCGAGAATCGGCGTGATCACCATCGATCGGAGATAGGCTTTGCCTATCGAAGCCGCCGAGAATGCTTTCGTTTCAGCCAACAGGATCGGGTGACGGTCGAATTCGGCTAGCAGAGCTAACGCAAGCTCCGCTGTCGCCTCCACGTCACGACGGTTGTAATCGATGTATTCATCAGTGATCTCCCCATGCTTCTCCGCTTCGATCTTTCCACGCTTCACGCCAAATGCTTCGCACGCGGATCTTAAAGTATGGCTGCGGTCAGTGAGCGCGAATGCGAGTGTCTTTAGATCGAGAAAGTGGCCGCGAAACTTGTATCCACGTTGTGGCGTTCCCTCCACTGATCCCTCCGGGATGAGATCGACTTCATCCGGCGACTTCCGGCCAGTAAAACTGATCAGGGCACGCTTGCTATCGATGTGCTTAATCGTGATCCGCGGGCGATTGGGGTCGAGTCGAACCACGCGGTTCTCATCGGTGTAGGTCCACAAGCCGAAGGAGAATCCTCCTCCGAACTCGCGACGTGCGGGCGTTACGTTGAACGCGAGCCGCGAGAGATCGAATGGGAGATTGAAACCCACAACTAAGGACCGACCCTTGTACGCTGCTTTGAACAGTTTGTCTAAGAAATCACCGAGAGTGATGAGTCTGAGAGGTTCTCTATTGGTGGCTCGAATGATTTCGAGCCGCGTACTCGCGGAGTGTCTTCACTTGATAGGTTGAGAGATCGGGCGCGTGGAAAAGCCCTTCTTCAACAGATATTCCGTTCTCGATGAAGCGGTAGCAGCCGAAGAGTAAACGCTGCGTGGGATCAGTTGTGGTCTCGGTATCGAACACGATCATAGTGTCGGGTCGAATGGCTTTGACGTGCTCACGTGGCTTCCTGTCTCTCGGCGGTTCAGGGTAGACACGAATCGCGACGGGTATTGGATATGGCTGCTGTTCTGTCTTGTCAGTCATTTGTCTTCTCCTTCGAGCTTGTCTGCTTCTTTTTTGGGCCACTCTTCGCCGAATTCATCCATCAGTGCTGTATCCAGTGACTCCAAATATTCCGGGATCCAGCGACCGAGCTCGTCGAGCAGGTACTTCATCATGTCAATCAACCCCCGAATGCACGCTGCAGCAGCGAGCAGACGACTTCGGTGGCGATTTCTAAGAGTCCGTGATGGCCAGTCATACTGCGATTCGCTAAGCCGAGAGCGATGAGCGTTGACTGGGATCGGAACCGTTAGGTCGTGATTTGCGCTACCGGCGGGGTGGTGCCAATCGCGGGTCGATTGGTTGTTTCGAACACGCTCACATTCGGCGCAAATCAGAGGCTCGGAATAAGGGATCAGTGCCAACGGGGATGTCTCCCCGCACGTGTGGCAAGCCGCTCCTGGCGGAAAACGTCTGCGTATTTTGCTTCGCCGTGTTGCCGATCGGATGGGGTCGCGGGTAGGCATCAGGCTGCCCTCGCGTACAGAGATTCGAAGGAAAGTACTCCAGCGTGTCCCAAGCGCATGAGCTCTTTCGTATCTGTTAAGAACTTGATCGGATTTCCAGACGCATCCTTCAACTTGAGTTTCTTGAATTGGCGAAGGGCCGAGGAATCGCCAGTCTGTACAAACTTTCGGACAGCCTCACTATAGGCGGCGATCTTCGATGCCGTTCGCGAGTCGCGTACTGCAATTTCCATCGGTCCTTGACGAGACGGGATCACCAATACGCGAAGCAATTTGTCGAATCGCTTTGCTACGTAACGGCCATTCGTTTGTTTCCGCAGGGCTGATCCGGCAAGATCGACGACCTTTTTGCGGCTGATGCCATACTCCTTAGCGGCGCGTGTGACCGAGATGCCCTCACGTCGCATCTTCTGGATCACGCGGGTAGCTCTCGCCCATTGATCCTGGGCATTCTCAGGCATCGCGGCTAATGCTTCCGCTGTTCGTGGGGCACGGCTCGTCCTGGATCTCCGTTTCGGAGTCGTTCCGGGCTTGGCTTTCGCCCGAGATGGCCTGGCAGACTGTTTGGGTGAGACTTTCTTTGAGGATCGACGTTTCATGGCTGCATGCTGCCTAACGGCAGCTGCATCAACAAGCCCGTCTCCTCTTTTGGCATATTCTTTTGCCATAACTGGTTGGGGGTAGTTTTGGCGAAATGACGGAAGAGGCTCAAAGAAAACTTCAGCCAACCTACGAAAAGGTGATCGAACACCTCCTGGCGATCAGTGGGGCTGACAGCTACGAAGAAGCCATCGCAAGACTCCGCCGCGAATGTCAGGACAAGAACAGATCTCCAGCGCCATGGCTTCACAAGCTCGCGCGCGAAATGTATCAGAGAGATGAACCCGACTCAGTTCGACCAGAGTTCTTTTATGAAATCTTGGGGATGATCGATACGAGAGAGAAGGCAACCGCAATCTTCGCGGCATTTCCGGACGAAGACGTACCGAAGATTGAGCATTTCTTGAGTTTCGTATTGAAGGAGTTGCTGCCGGATTGGCGTTCGAATGCGGAACGAATGGTTGGGATTCTTCCTTATCATCGAGGCGGAGGCAGACCCCCGACGATGCCAAGTGAGGAAGAATGTCGATCAATATGTCATGAGGTCGAAAGACTGAAGAGAGACGGAGTCAAGACGGGTTTTGCCCAGCAACGCATTGCAGACAGGACCGGTTTGAGCCTTCGTACCGTGCAACGAATCTGCGCAAAATACAAGTCCGACGGCTGACATTCAAGCACCCGGAGAGTATCATAAATGCATGAAAATAAGCAGCTTAGCTACGCCAACGAGAAGGAGGGTGCGCAGCTCTAAGAGACAGGATGATGCTTCTAAAGAGGCCTCAGGCGCGCTCCCAATCAAGCCCAGGCTTGGAGTCGTGGTCTTGTCGGGATACGGAATATCCGTCCGTGTAGATCGCGGTCATTTGCTTGTTGAGGATGGCATCGGCTCAGATAGAAGAAGCTGCCGGTTGCCACGCGTGGGCCACGATCTCAAACGCCTCGTCGTGATCGGTACTGATGGTGTTGTTTCATTGTCTGCGTTGCGATGGCTCGCTGATCAAAAAGCTTCGTTCGCAATGCTTGAACGCGACGGTCTGGTTCTTCTCAACACAGGCCCTGTGCGTCCTTCTGAAGCCAAGCTCAGACGCGCTCAATCCCTCGCACTCGACAATGGCGTGGGATTTCGCCTCAGCCGAGAGATCGTCGACCGCAAGCTTGCCGGTCAGCAAAGGGTCGCCAACGATGACCTCAAGGACGAGACAGCGGCTCTTGCAATCAAAGAAATTCGCTCGGAATTGGCAGAGGTCGGATCCGTCAATGCTCTGAGGCTAATCGAGTCGAAAGGTGCCAAGGTCTATTGGGCAGCATGGCGCTCGCTATCGATCGCGTTTCCGCGTAAGGATCTGCCGCGCGTCCCCGCTCACTGGCAGACATTTGGATCGCGAGTTTCTCCTTTGACTGGTTCACCTCGGCTCGCTGCCAATCCAGTTAACGCAATGTTGAATTACCTCTATGCGATTCTCGAAGCGGAAGCGCGGTTAGCCGCAGCGACGCTCGGTCTCGATCCTGGCATCGGTGTATTGCACGTCGACACACCGTCGCGTGACAGCTTGGCCTGCGATCTCATGGAGCCCATCCGGCCAGAGGTCGACAAGTTTCTTTTGGATTGGCTCAAGTCGGCACCTCTGTCCCGGAACCATTTTTTCGAGGAGCACAACGGCAATTGCCGATTGATGGCTCAGTTCGCCGAGCGGCTTTCACAGACCTCTCCTACCTGGGCAAGGCTGGTTGCCCCCGTCGCCGAATGGTTCGCTCAGGAACTCTTCCGTTCGAGCAAACCTCGCTCGCTCCAACTACCGGCGCGCCTAACGCAACGCCATCGGCGAGAAGTGAAGGGGGCCGATCCGCTTCCTAGAGCTAAGGCTCCCGTCCAGCCGATCAACATCTGCCGGTCATGCGGCGCGCAACTCGCCGGTCGATCGAAGCAGTGTGGCATCTGTTGGCAAGCAGACAGCGTCCAGCACATGCAAAACGTGGCGCGCATAGGTCGCGAGACTTCGCACGCTCCAGAGTCCCAAGCCAAACGATCTGCGACACAGACAATCAACACGCAGGCGGCGTGGGATTGGGACCCCTCAACGCAGCCGTCGTGGTTGATTCCGGATTTTTACTCGAAACGGATTCAGCCCATTCTTCCGTCGGTTTCCCGTCTGGCACTCGTCAAAGCCCTCGGAGTATCGCCCGGCTACGCGAACGAGATCCGCAAGGGGCGGCTACCGCACCCAAGGCATTGGATGGTGCTCGCCAGGATCGTCGGGATTAACCGACGTTAGAGCCGTGACCTGAGTATCCTGAGTTGCGGAATGATTCCGCGTGGTGAATGCCTGTGTCTACGACAACTATTGAAGCGCGCTGCAATGCGCGACCCACGCGTCTTGCCTCCATCCTTCCCAGGCCCGATCGAGCCGAGTTGCTGAGTGTCAATTAGGTCGGTGCTTAACCCCTAAGACGAGCTGGCAACTGCCGAGCGCAATACAGTTCGGTAATCGTCAATACCCACCAGGCGAAAAACACAGCGCCCTTTGCTTCTCGCCTCCCAAACCTCGCCAATAGTCTTCTTTTCTGTCGAATCGACGTTGTCCTTGCGGTCCTTGCCCTTGTACTCAATCACCATGTACCGGCCATCATTCAACTCCGCGACAAAGTCCGGATAGAATTTGTCAGTGGGAGTAGGAAGCCAGAATGAGCAAACGGGCTGGCGCACGAGGTTCCGTACCCAGTGTTTGACCTCCAACATTCCGTCAATCAATACGGCAACCTTTTCTTCTTCTGGGTTCAACTGTCCTGGCTTCTCGTAAAAGTGCTTTTGAAAGTTGAATCGGCCAGTGTAGTAAGGGTTTGCCGGGTATTGGTCCGCCGGATAGCTGAAGCAGAGTGCTGGACTGACTTCGAGATCTGTTTCATCGTTGGGTGGCAGCATCTGCTGGAAGGCCACCGTATGCGCCCGCAAAAGGTGATCACGGATCTTTGCTGATGCGACATCGCGTAGTCGGAACCGCGCACTAACAACCTCCTCCAGTGGCAGACCTCTTTCAGCGACAAGGTAGTCCACAAGACGGCGTAGGAAAAGCACCATCTGCGCTTGAGTTGTATAGCGGCGGTCACTGCGGTCAACATTTCTGTCCAACCAAGCTGCGAGTTCGCTGGCTGTTTTCGGTCCGCGAATGTCGATAAAGGAGAGCTGTTCGTGGAGTTCTCTGACAAAATCCACATGCAACTTGCCCGACTCGTCAACATCAACCTGTGCCATTCTCCCGGTGGACTCAATGATGCTGAAGTCAATCTCGGTAAGTCTGGGATCGCACTGGCTGAGGTCCCATGGCACTTCCTTAAACTGCTCTTCGAAGATGTCCAATTGGCCACCAGATCTTATGGCCAGCATCGGAACGGAAAGAGTCTCGCCCAGAGCCGCCGGGTACACAGCGTGGCCACGTGATTTCAATACCAGCCGTTCCACGGCTGTGCGGTCCTCGTCCGACGCGCAAACTCGCTTGATGTCGTCTTTTTCATCATTAGTGAGAGGTGGCCCGGAATACGTTACCTCAAAAACCGAGGGGCTATCCGGCTTATCCGCGGGAGTCTCCACGACAGCAAAACGTTCGCGAATCTCTTTGGATAGCGCATGCAGCTTGGGAGCCTGGACCAACGTCTCAGTGAAGCTCTTCCCAAAAAGCGGTCCTTTGATATCGCCAAACGGCAATGTTGGGTCGGGTTCGACGACCTGCTTGGCTTCAAAGCGCTCAAATCCGCTCTCCACCAAGGCGTCTGTAAGTCCATTTGCTGCCTGTGCAAAGTCAGCGGAAGTCGCAAAGGCGTATGCATGGTTCAAGTCATCATTGACCTTCGTGGTGGCCCCGGGCAATCGGAGTACACGCCCGAGAATCTGCTCAACCGCGGTGCGACTCGACAGGTTGGAAACGCTGCACAGAATGTATGCGAACGGACAGTCCCACCCTTCCCTCAATTTCGAAACCGTTAGGATGAATCTGACCGGCCCGACCGCGGACAGCTTCTCAGGCAACTCCCACTTGTGGCCTGTTCCCTCAGCGATCTCTTCTTCCCGGATACTGAAGTCTTCCAAAAGACACTTGCGCAATACCTCCACGGTCACGGTGTTTTCGTGCTCGCTGCGCGCTTGAGCCTGAAAGAGAACGATGGGGCGGATGTATTCCCCTGTTGCCTTCTGCTCCTCTTTCGCGAGGTTTTCAAGCAACCGCTGTTTAGTGACGGCAGCTCCAACTGCTTCCTTCCATTGGGAACGAGAGGCCAACCGAATTGGCAGCTTTACCATATGCTCGGCTTTCAACTCCGCGGCGGACACCGAAACAATCACATTGCTTTCGCTCGCCGGGGTTGCAGTAAACTCCAGAATGCCCGACGGACTCAGCCGCTCCAGAGTCTCGAAGGACAGCGGGGTGCGGGCGTTATGCGCCTCGTCCATGATGACCAGCGGCCTCCTGAGCCTGAGGACGTTCGCGAGGCTGTACGCAATTACTCCCTCTTCGGTCTTCTCAAGTGTGGAGAGTTCTAGCTCCGATAACCCGGAGAAATGATGCTGCAACGCTCCATTTGTCTCGTAGACATGACGACCATCGGTGTCGCTAACGCGGATCGCTGCCAGGGTACCCACAATCACGGTTGTTGCACCGTCCAAAGTTGCCCTACTTACGCGCAATGCTTCCTCCATCGACAGCACCTCAACATCGCCTCCGAAGTCGGTCGCCAGAGCCTGCCTATACGGGTGGGTCCGATCTTGAAGCGCATTGATTGTCTGACGGACGATGGCACTTGTGGGGGCAAGCCATAGGACTACACATTGATCCGACTGCATGAATTCCTGGGTTACAACTCCTACGCTAGAAGCCGCAAGAATGGTCTTTCCTCCGCCTGTGGGGACCCGCAAGCAGACATATGGAAGGCCAGGCAACCCCGCCACCTCACGATACTTAACGGGGAGTTCCTCACGTTTGTTAAATGCAGCCCTTGCGCCGATGTTCGCGGCGTCCCGCAGAAACTCACGCAAGACTTTCAGGCAATGCTCCTGGTAATTCTTAAGCTGTAAGGCCATCAACTCACCTTGATTTCGTAGGGAATCTGTTTGAAAGTGATTCGTTTGCGCTTCAGCGTGTCGATTCCCAGCCTGCAGCCCTCTCCGAAAATGACCTTCGGTCCGTCGTGTGCCGGCAGCTCACGTAACAATGCTGTCGTCAGGACGTTTCCCCCGTTTGCGCTCTTGTCACCGAGGATGCCATTGAAGAGAAGATAATATGCTGTACCGTTGCAGACTCCAATAAACGGAGATCGTTTTCTGTCGACCGACGTGGACAGAGGCTCTCCGGTCTCAGTGAAGTAGACGTGTTGAGCAAGCGCAGAGAACTTGACCTTATCCGATACTTGGCCGTCGCAGTTGAATAGCTCATCCGTAATAGTGCAATAACGAAAACTGCCTCCAAGGGCCGGAAGACCCGCGTGTCCCCTCATCACTCGCTTGATTCGCTCGGCAGTAATCTCCGTAGCAATCTTCTCGTTCATCTCTATAAGAATGAATCTGCGATTCGAGCTTTCTTCCTTGTTCAACTGAAGAACAGCATGAGCAGTAGATCCGCTCCCCGCAAATGCATCCAGTATCAGATCGTTGGGGCCTGTTATGTAGCGAAATAAACGCATCAGTATTTCGTGGTCTTTTGGATTGGGAAAAACCTTGCGACCATCAAATAACTTTCGCAGCAGCTTGACCGAGACCTGTGCCTGTTTGTAGATGACGCTAGGCATCACTTGAAGTCCAGCTAGTTCACCGTTCGTACCTTCCTCCTGATCGCCGTCTTCATCATCATTGGGACCGCTCTGATCGGCCTCTAGCTCTTCCGGTACCGGAAGCAGATGTGCCTTGCGGAACGGGGGCTCAGTGTGATCATCGCGAAACTGGACAAGTCCGAGGTCGATTTGGCGTTGCATTTCTTCCGGCTTTGCGAATCGCCATCCTGCTTCGGGAACGAGACATGGCAGGTGCGTTTCGGGATGCCGAACATCGTAACGAGGCCCTCCGCCTCCTGGCCAGGAGATGTCTCGGTCTCGCCAAGGTCCCCATTTGTCAACCCATTTGTAGCGGCTTAGCTTCTTTGATGGATTGCCAGCTGGCAGGTTTCGGTACCAGTCGCGAAGTTTCAGCTGAATGGATGCGAAATCGTCTCCGTATTCGGTCTTGAGCTCTTGCCATTTTGCGATGATGGCGGTCGCCCCTGGCTTCTGTTCGCGCCAAACGGTTTTCAACTCGCGGAGACGTGGCAGTGATTTTGCATACACAAGCAGATACTCATGCCCGACGGAAAATAATTTGGCATCGTTCTTTCGTGTCTTGTCCCAAACGAGTTGTGCAATAAAATTACGCGGACCGAAGACTTCATCCATGATCGATCTCAGGCGGTATGCCTCGAAATCGTCGATGCTCACAATAACGACGCCATCGTCCTGGAGAAATTCGCTTAGCAACCTGAGTCGGGGAAACATCATGCAGAGCCATTTGTCGTGGCGAGTCAAGTCCTCATCCTCGCCCTTCACCTGTTTGTGGAGCCACTCCCGAATCTCCGGACTGTTCACAGCATCGTTGTAGACCCACCCCTCATTGCCCGTGTTGTATGGCGGATCGATATAGATGCACTTGACCTCACCCGCGTAATAGGGAAGCAGTGCCTTGAGAGCAACAAGATTGTCGCCCTGGACGAGCAGATTACCGCTGCCTGGATTGCCCACAGACATCGTCGGATCGCACTTTACGAGTCGGTACGGGACCTCGCGATGGTGGTTTAGGACCGCCTTCTTGCCGATCCAATCGAGTGTTGGCATTCTTCGAGTCTTTCAGTTCATACTTGCTTGAGGTTAAAAAACAGGTCGGTTTCCAACACGAGGAACGAGACGGACCGACTCACAATCAGTTTTTGCGCTGCAAGCAATTCTATACATGTCTATTCGATTGAGCGGGATTGGAGTAATGCTGGAAACCCCGCCCAAGTAGGTGTCGCAATCGCACGTGTGCGTGCGCCCCGCTTGGCTTTCAAGTCCGCCATTAACGGGGTTCGCGAATCTGCAGTTCCATTCGTCGCGTCGATAAGGGAGCTTGACACCGCTCGCTCCGTACCATGGGTCGACGACACTTTACGGCAACTCGATAGAGCACGTGAAACTTCAGACCTCGGCGATGGCATCAGAAGGACACGGATTCTGGCCATGGCGAAGGCGACTATTCGGTTAGGGTTTGACGTTCTGATAATGGACGCCGCAGGTGGTTCGTCTCAATTCCCGCGTTTCTCCGCTGCCGAATCTCGGAGCATCCCCGCGTGTCGGGGCCCCCTGCCGGATCGCATTCTCCGCCAGCGGACCTCGACATTGCCTGCAGCCAATTTCCGTTTGCTCGCTGAAGTATGATCCGTCGCATGGGGGTGCACTTTTCCAGCTGCCTATCCCCCTACCCGTCAACCCGCCGCTGACCCGTCAACCCGCCGCTCACCTCTACTCCTCGCGTAAAACCTCGAGCGGCTTCTGACCGAGCACACGATGACTCGCGAGCCAGCCTGCAGTTACGGTGAGCGCCGCGGTAATGCAGAGCGCGGCAAGATTCCATCCGATGTTGAGGTGGTAGTCGAAATGAAAGACGCGGCGGAGTAGCACGCGTGCGAGACCGTTCGCAAAGATCAGCCCGATAACCGCTGCAATCAAACCGAGCACGGCGAACTCGATCGAGAAGATGCTGGCAATACGCGGGCGCGTCGCGCCGAGTGTCTTCAGCACGACAACCTCGCGGATGCGGCGATAACGCGTGCCTGCGATTGCGCTCGCGAGAATCACGATTCCGGCAAAGGTGCTGAAGCCGGCCAAAAACTGGATTACGTAGCTGATCTGCAGCAGCACCTGCCGCACCGTTTCTACCGTGGCGGCAACATCGATCACGGTGATCGTTGGATAGTGTTGATAGAGGATGCGGCGAAGTTGGCCTGTTGCAGAGGGATCACAATGCAACCCGCCATACCATGTGACCGGGAGCCCCCGCAGCGCGGACTGTGGGAGGATGAACTCCGCGCGTGAGAAGGCATGCTGGCTGTCAGCCTCGTAGAGTGCGGCGACGGTTGCGGTGATCGGCTGATCTTGCGGTGCAAACGTGACCCGATCGCCCGTGTGGATATTCAGTCGGTCCGCCGCGTGTCTCTCGATTGCAACCAGTGGATGCGCGGCGTCGGTAGCCTGCTGCGCGGTCCACCACTTACCGGACACAACCTTATCGCCAGGCGGAGGCGCATCCGGCGCGGGAGGCCAGGTGAGTTGTACGGACATAACGCCGCGGCGCGGAGCGTGCTTGAGATGAAGCTGCTGAAACGGCGTGTCGTTGATCGCCGAAATGCGAGCCGAGATCACGGGCGCAATCTCCGGCTTACCCTGTACGCTCGATTGCCCGGAGAGCAGCGACCGCACACCGTCGACCTCGTTGGTCGCAATATCAATGAGGAACAGATTCGGCAGCTTCGCAGCAGTCGTCGCCTGCATCTCACCCACGATCGATCGCTGCACCATCGACACTGCCGCGATCTGCATTACGCCCAGTCCGAGCGCTGCAAGCAGTGCCGCCGAGGGATTTCCTGGCCGATATAGATTTGCGAGCCCATGACGCAGCACCGACGGAAGTTGACGGCGCGTCGTGTTGAGAAAAATCTTCAGCAGCAGCAGCGTGAGAGCGGCGGCGCCAAGCAGCACGAGAAGTGCGAAAAGTAACCCGAACGCAAACCAGCCACCGATCTGCCGCGAGTCCGCGACCGTCGCCGCGAGCGCTGCAAGCCCGATGAGGATCAGCGCCGTCGCAAGAAGCTGCAGGCCAGAGCCTCGCAGATGTTTCGCTGCGCGCGTGAACAGCGGCGACTCTTCGTTCTCCACTGCGCGACGCAGAATAAGGATTGGGCGCACGTTGCGGATGTCGAGCAACGGCGGCACCGTGAAGAGCAGCGTGGTGAGCATGCCCGCGCCAAGCCCAAGCAGAGCTGCATGTCCGTCAAGTCGGAACCCTGGTGTGAGATGAAGCAGCTTTGCGAGAAACAGCGGCAGCATCAGCTGCACTGCGAACCCTAAAAGCAACCCGAGAACAGAGCCGGCCAGCCCAAGCAGCAACGTCTGCAGCAGATAAATGCGAATGATCTGCGACGACCCCGCACCAAGCGATTTCATAATCGCAATCGAGTCCAGCCGCTGCTGGAGATGTGCACGCATCGCCATCGCAACGCCTACCGCGCCAAGCACGAGCGCAACCAGCGACATTAACGAGAGCAAGCCCGTCGCTCCGTCGAGAGCGCGCGTAATCGATGGGTTCGCTTCCCTGTAATCGCTGACCTGCGCCTCCGGCAAGATCGTTTCCAACTGGCTACGCAGCTCCGCCACATGCGCGTCGGAGGCCGGTTGACCAGAGGCGGTGGGCTGCAGCTTGAAGAGCAGACGGCGCGTTGCGCGCGTTCCCGGCGCAAGCAGTCCTGTGCCGGCGAGTGCCTGCTGCGAGATCAGAATTCGCGGACCTGCCGCGAAGGTTCCGGTGAGCCGATCCGGTTCGTCCATCACGACCGCAGCGATGCGGAAGCTACCGTTGCCTAGTTTGATGGAATCGCCAGTTTTCAGATGCAGGCGCAATAACAAGTCGTCGCCTACTGCCACAGTGGAATCTGTGAGCGCATCGCGCAGGGGCATCGCCGGCTGCAGCACCACATCGCCGTAGAACGGATACTTCGATGGATCGACGGCTTTGACCGCGACCAGCAGCGGATCCATCGACGTGGTTGACGAAGCCATCGAGAGCATCTCGGTGACCGTCGTTGCCTCGAGCCCGGAAAGCTTATCCAGCGCCGCCTGCTCGGCTGGCGCGGGTGCCTCCATCATGCGCGCTGCGATATCAGCCGCCATGATGCTTCGCGCGCGCAGCAGAAGCATGGAGCGGAACGACGCGGAAAATCCGCGCACGCCCGTGAGCGCAGCCACACCTACGGCAACCGAAAGCAGAACGAACGCGAACTTACCGGGAGAGCTGCGAAGCTCGCGCGTGGCAATCCGAGCCGCCGTCGAATATGTGAGGGATGCCATCGCTAAACCTCGCTCGTCACGGCTGAGCGCTCTTCTGCGACAATCTCGCCGTCGCGCAGAATGATTCGCCGTGTGGCCTGTGCAGCAAGCGCCGGATCGTGCGTCACAAGAACCAGCGTCGTACCCTCGGCACGATTCAATTGCAGCAGAAGATCCAGGACGTGCTGTCCGTTTGTCGAATCAAGATTGCCGGTCGGCTCATCCGCCAGCACGATCGGCGGCCGCAGCATGAAAGCGCGCGCCAGCGCCACACGTTGCTGCTCGCCGCCGGAGAGCTGAACGGGATAATGATCGAGTCGCTCACTCAAACCGACCGACGTGAGAAGCTGACGGGCGCGATCCAGCCCCTCGCGCCGCCCACCCGATTCGGCATTCAGCTCATATGGCAGCAGCACGTTTTCGAGCGCTGTCAGCGTCGGGATCAGTTGATAACTTTGAAAGACAAAGCCGATGTTCCTCCCGCGAAGCTGCGCCAGCTCGTTCTCCGGCAGATAACTGATCGCCGTTCCCTGCCATCGCACGTTGCCGGATGTCGGGTTATCCAGCCCCGCAAGCAGCCCCAGGAGGGTCGATTTCCCCGAGCCCGAAGCGCCCATGATCGCGACAAACTCGCCGCGCTCGATCGTAAAATCCAGACCGCGCAGGATGTCCACCGTCGTCGAGCCCGTGCGCAGGCTTTTGCGTAAGGCTTCAACGACGATGATGGGGGCGGACTCTTTATCGGAAATTAGTGACGTAGCGGACGGATGCAAGGCATGCCCTCTCAGTAAAATTAAAGCCGTGAATAGACGATACGGGCTGCGATTCAATTCGGTTCTCATCTTAGCCGGACTGGCTGCGTTGGTGGGTTGCAGCACGGCTGGCGGTAACGCCAGGCCCGCGGCAGAAACCTCTCCTGCGCCCCCGTCCGCAAACATCGCTCATCCGGTAGTCGCGGATCCGCCGGCGCCAGCTATCTCTCCTGCTCCAGCGGCGGACGTCTCGACCGACTCTCGCCCTGTCATCGCTTGCTTTGGCGATAGCCTCACTGCGGGTTTGGGAATCGAGCCGACCGCGAGCTACCCTGCCGATCTCCAGCGCATGCTCGATGCCGCGGGCTATCACTATCGCGTTGTCAATGAAGGAGTCAGCGGGGACACGACGAAAGACGGCCTCAAACGCATCGGACGTGTTCTCGCCCACAAGCCGCAGATCGTGGTGCTGGAGTTCGGCGGCAACGACGGCCTTCGCGGCCTACCCGTCTCTGTTGCACAGCAGAACATCGCGTCGATGATTCAACGGCTGCAGCGCTCTGGAGCCAAAGTTGCGCTCGCCGGAATCTCGCTGCCGCCGCAATACGGTAACGACTACATCGCGCGATTCGACTCGATGTATCCCGCGCTTGCGAAACAATTCCACGTTCCGCTGCTGCCGTTCATTCTGCAGGACGTCTACGGCGTTGAAGGTGACATCCAGTCCGACGGTGTGCACCCGACAGCACAGGGTGCACAGCAGGTCGCGGCAAACGTCGAAGAGCTGATTCAGCCAATGATGAAGAAGTAGCGCCTCATCCGAGCACAACCACCGGCTGCACGAGTGTCCCTGCGATCCTTCGCGCGATGCAAAGCAGATCGCGCGGCCCGCTGAAGATCTTGATCAGCGGCGCAGACGACAGCTCCTGCACGTTCACCTGCATGCCATTGCGAATGCGCCCTGCCGTAAGTTCGTCTACGATGACTGACGGTAGATCGGGCAACATCGCGCGCGGATGTGGAAGGCGGCCGACGATTTCGGCCGGTGTAAGCGCCTTCAACTCCTCAACCGTAATGGCGTGAGCCAACGTGAACGCGCCGGCCTGCGTTCGCCGCAGTGCGGCGAGATGAGCGCCGCATCCTGCAAGCTGTCCCAGCTCGTGCGCGACGGACCGGACATATCCGCCCGCCGAAACATGCATCGTGAAGCTTGCAAGCTCTGCCTCCAGCGACTCCAGCGTGAACCTGTGAATCGTGATTCGCGCCGGCTTCACGGGTACATCCTTGCCCGCGCGCGCAAGCTTATGAGAGGGCACGCCGCCGATCTTCTTCGCCGAATACACTGGCGGCACCTGGTCAATCGTCCCGTGAAAGCGCGTTGCGAGTGAACGCAGTTCATCGAGTTCGAGCGTCAGCGGCCCGGGCGAAGACTGCGGCTCGCCCTCTGCATCGAACGTGTCGGTCGCATATCCGAAGCGGATCGCGCCGATGTAGTACTTGTCGGATTCTGAGAAGAACTGCGCCAGCCGCGTGTACTTACCAAGCAGCAGCGGCAAAACGCCCGTCGCCATTGGATCAAGCGTTCCAAGATGACCGACGCTGCGCTCGCCCGTCGCACGCCGCACAATCGAGACCACATCGTGCGATGTCATGCCCGTAGGCTTGTCGAGGATAAGGAGCCCGTTCATACAACCACCTTCAACGGCTGTACGGCCTTGCGTCGATCAGCGAGAGAAACTCGACTCGCGTCTGCTGTTGCGTCTTGAACACGCCGAGCATCGAACTCGTCACTGTCTGCGATCCCTGCTTCTCTACACCGCGCATCATCATGCAAAGGTGCTGCCCCTCAAGCACCACGCCGACTCCCTGCGGGTGCACCGCATCATTAATTGCCTCTGCAATCTGCTGCGTCAGGCGCTCCTGAACCTGCAATCGCCGCGCGAACAAATCAACAATGCGCGCGACCTTGCTCAATCCCACAACCTTCTTATCCGGCAGATACGCAACGTGGGCTTTGCCGTAAAAGGGCAGCAGATGGTGTTCGCACAACGAATAAAACTCAATGTCCTTGACAATCACCATCTCGTCATAATCGACATCGAACAGCGCGTCATGCAGCACTTCGTCGACACTCTGGCGATAGCCCCGTGTGAGAAAGGCCATCGCCTTTTCCATGCGCTCCGGCGTGCGCAACAGACCGTCCCGCGCGGGATCTTCGCCGATGCGGAGCAGAAGCTCCGAATAAATCTGTGGCAGGGTCGCTTGCCCCAGCTCGACATGCGCTGCCTCAGCGGCTCGCTGAGCAGGCACTTCTCCGTCGCGGTCCGGACCTGGTCTTTCTACGGGTAGTTTTGTCGTCATCAGCCTTACACTTCCGTTCGATGCTTCGGAGCATCTTCCGCACCGAAGTAGTCGAATGAGTTGTTGCTCGTCTCCTCGACACGCACGCGTTCCAGCGTTGCGTGCGGGTACTCCGCAAAGATATGCCAGATCTCGATCGCGAGGTTTTCCGTCGTTGGCACAACGTCGCGAAAGCATTCCAGCATATTCAAGTTTTCGTGATCGAACCTGGAAACCATCTCACGCTCTGCAAACTGGTCGAGGTCCGCGAGGTTGGTAACCATGCCTGTATCCGGATCGATTGCTCCCGAGAGCGTCAACTGCACGGTGTAATTGTGCCCGTGACCATACGGATTATTGCACTTGCCGAACGTCGCGCGATTCTCCTCCGGCGAAAGCGCATCTACATGCAGCCGATGAGAAGCCGAAAAATGATACCGGCGCGACAGAGCTGCATGCGGTCGGTTGCTCATGCACCCTCTCCGTAGAAATCTGCAAAGAGATCAGGCATCTCGTACACGCGCACACGATGCAGCTTCGCATTTGGAATCTTGCCATCCAGCCGCCGCCAGATCGCGACCGCAATATTCTCCGTCGTCGGCACCGTGGACCTGAACTCCGGCACCTCATAGTTCAAGTGGCGATGGTCATACACCGACAGGACTTCGCGCTCCAGAATGTCCTTGAGCTGCTTGAGATCGACCACGAACCCGGACACAGGATCCGGTTTCCCGGCTACCGTAACCTCCAGCGTGTAGTTATGGCCGTGTCCCTGCCGATTGGAGCACTTGCCAAACACGCGCTCGTTCTCCTCCTCGCTCCATGCGGGATTGAAGTAGAAGTGCGCGGCAGAAAATTCGGCTTTGCGTGTCAGCAGAATCATAGAAACATCAAGTCTAAACAAATTGGATGCTGCTCAACTCCAAACGGCGCGACCTATCGGCCCGTGTGATACTGCCTTCCCTTCCACGCCACATGATGAAAAACGCGGTGCTGTATCCAGCTACGCACCAGCAGCCCGATAAACAGCGGCAGCCCGAACACCGACAGCGCCGAATTCACAAACCCGAAGTGCGCGCGCGCCACGCGAGTATAAAAACGAATTACCGTGCGCAGCCAAAGCAACACAATCACCGCGCGCTCCCACAGCACAAGGTACGGCAGCAGCCACAGTAACAGCGGAAGCAGCAACAAGAGAATATCCAGCAGCCGCCACGCAGCCAGCCGCAGCGCATGCGGAAAAAGCAGCGCCAGGTTCTTCGTCCAGCCCTCAATCATGTCGCCCAGACCGCGGTACATCCGTGTGCTCAGCGCATCAGAGGCATACCGAAATCGAATCGGCTTCTTCGCGCGCTTCATGTTCCACGCGAACTCCACGTCCTCCAGCACCGACCCACCCACCGCGCGATGTCCGCCGATTGCAAAGTACGCTCCTCGTTCCACCAGCAGAAACTGCCCATTCGCCGCCGCCGTACGCTTGCCGGGATCATTCACCTCGGCTGGCGGATACACGCTCGCCAACTCTGAAAAGATCAGCGGCATCACCGCGCGCTGCATTACTCCGGACACAATCTGCCGCGGCGAGTACGACAACATTACGACCTTGTACTTCTCCGTCTCATGCATCGCGTGGCGGAGATCGTTCGGCTCATGCAGCGTGTCCGCATCGGTAAACAGCAGCCACCGTCCTCGCGCGTGCTGTGCACCGAACCAGCACGCGTTCGTCTTGCCCGTGAAGCCCCCGTGCGCGTCGGCCAGCGCCGGCGCCTCCAACACGCGCACGCCGCTGTGCTTCGCCGCTGCTTCCTGCGCAATCGCGCGCGTCCCATCCGTCGAATGATCGTCGACGACCAGCAGCTCCCAATCCGTGCCTAGCGGAAACAGGCTGGAGTCCTGCACCAGCAGGCTCTCCAGGCACGCCGGCAGATTCTGCTCCTCGTTGCGCGCCGGAACAATCACGCTCAACTCGAAGCTCACCTCTTCGCCCATTGGCGTCAAATGCGCGGTCTGCACAGCCGCGGCCGGCGCCGTGCGCACAGGCTCGTCGTCAACGGGAAGGCCAAGGATGGGGCTCAGTTTCGGCTGGTCGGAGTTGGGCCGGTCGGACACTGGTTCGTATTATAGGAAGGATGGCCAATTGTTTGAGCCTGCGGTCCGATTTGCGATTCAAGCGGCGATCGAAGCGGCGAACGAGATTAGTAGCCTTAACCGCAGCAGCGCTCTTCGGAGTCGCCGCGCTCGCCGTCACCGGCTGCGATCGCGGCAGCCACCCAGAGCAGCTCGGCACGCGTGCGCCAGTGTTCACCGTGAACGACGGCGAGCATTCCGTCGACCTCAGCAAGCTCCGCGGCCACGTCGTCGTCCTCAACTTCTGGGCGAGCTGGTGCGCCCCCTGCCTCGAAGAGCTTCCCAGCCTCGAAGAACTGCAGCACGATGTTCCGCAGGTCCAGATCGTCGCTGTCTCCACCGATGACGACGCCGACGCCTACGAACGTTTCTTGAAGGAACACTCCGTCTCATTGCTCACCGTGCGCGACGCCGAGCAGCGCTCGAACGCCATGTACGGCACCTTCCGCTACCCCGAAACTTACGTCATCGACAAACGCGGCATCATACGTCGCAAGTTCATCGGGCCGCAGGATTGGACCAGCCCCGAGATCGTCAACTACCTCCGCAAGCTCGCCTCCTAAAATCGACTTGGAACCGGCTTGCTAGGATAGAGCTATGACGCAGTTGGATGTAATGTATCGCTACGGCATGCCGCCGAGCCAGGCTGCGATGATGGCGCTCGCCCGGATTCGCGAAGTCTATGGAATCCGCGGGCTCGTCTTCGACGAAACCGCGCGCACCGTCCGCCTCGAATATGACGCCACCCGTCTCACCGAGCCCATCGTTCAGGGCCTGCTGCGCCGCTCCGGTCTCGACCTCGTTGAGCGCGTCTCGCTCGTTCCGCCTCAGCCCGAACCCGGGCCCCAGCCGGCCGCAGCAAGTTAGCTTTCGCCAATAGATTTGCAGCAATCGCGCCGCATCCTGTATCCTTACACCAGTTGCAGTCCTTGCAATGTGCGCCCGTAGCTCAGTGGATAGAGCAACTGGCTACGAACCAGTAGGTCGGGCGTTCGACTCGCTCCGGGCGCACCATCTTCCCCTCCCTACATCTCAAAAAGCGCCTACTGCTCGCCCCAGCTTAGCTTCGCGCGCAGCACGTTGAATATCCCATTCGACCGCAGCCGCAGCAGGTTCACGCGCCGCTCCGATCTGCGGCAGCGAATCCGGTCGTTCAGCAGCAGTTCCACCGCCTCCTGCCCATCGACTGTCAGATACGTCTCATGCGGCACGACATCCACCGTGACCGCGATCTCCGACGTCCCCGGCACCACAATCGGCCGAATCGTCAGCAGGTGTGGACAGATCGCGGTCAGCACCATTGCATCGAGCGATGGAATCAGAATCGGCCCATCCGCGGCCAGCGTGTACGCCGTTGATCCCGTCGGCGTCGCGACAATCACGCCATCCGCGCGAAACCGCGCCACGAACTCTCCGTCCAGCTCCACCATGAACTCGCCCATGCGAGCGATCGCGCCTTTCGCCAGCACGACATCGTTCAGCGCCAGCCACTCGCGCGGCGCCTGGTTGTGCCGCAGCAGCTCCGCATGCATCATGCTCCGCGAGTCGATGAACGCCGTTCCGTTCTTCCATGCCTCCAGCGTCGTGAACAGCTCGGCCAGCGGAACCTCGGTAAGGAACCCAAGCGATCCAAGATTGCAGCCAAGGATTGGTGTCTCTGTATACGCAAACGCTCGCGCCGCGGAAAGCAGTGTCCCATCACCGCCCAAGGTCACGCAGATCTCCGGGTTGTGGCCCGGCATCTCGGGCCGTTCTACTGCCTCATGCCCGCGGTCCAGATATCCTGCGCTCTCCGGATCCAGCACACACTCATAGCCGCGCTCTCCAAACCACTGCAGTAGCTGCGCAAGAATTTCACACAGCTCCGGCTTCTGCGGCTTCGAGATGATTGCAGCCTTGGGCATCGGACTTTCAGTGTACCTGCGGCTCTCGCCAAGTCTCTCTTGCAAATCCCTGTTCCCTGATCCCTAAAACCTCGCGTGCAACAAAAACTCCCGGTTCCCCTCCATCCCAAGAATCGGCGAGTCCATCACGGCCAACACCTCGCCCTTCAGCTCACCGACGGCGCCACGCACTCTCTCAATCGCCAGCGAATGAGCCGCCGGGTCGCGCACAATCCCGCCTTTACCGACATGCTCGCGTCCCGCCTCGAACTGCGGCTTCACCAGCACCACAGCCTCGCCAGTCCATCTCTCGCCCGGCGGAGGCAGCGCCTGCACAACCGCCGGCAACACCAGCGTCGCTGAGATAAAACTCACATCCATCGCGAAGAACCGGATCGCCTCCCCCACCAGCTCCGCGACCTCACCCGCCTTCAGTAAGCGAGCATTGGCCCTCTCCATCAGCTTCACTCTCGGGTCCACCCGCAGCTTGTGCGCGATCTGCCCAAAGCCCGTATCGATCGCCAGCACGCTCGCCGCGCCATGCTGCAGCATGCAATCTGTGAACCCTCCCGTCGAGGCACCCACATCCGCGCATGCAAGCCCCGCCACATCGATCGACCACGTCTTCAACGCATGCTCCAGTTTCAACCCGCCGCGGCTCACATAGCGCAGGTCCTCGCCCAGCACACGCACCGTCGCGTCATCGCCAATCTGCGCACCCGGCTTGTCCACCTTCTGCTCATTCACCAGCACACGTCCGGCGAGAATCAAGGCCTGCGCGCGCTCACGCGATGCGGCATGCCCCCGGTCCACCAGCAATTTGTCGATTCGAAGTTTCAAGTTGCTCCCGCCGCCCGCTTGCCGGCAGCCGCAAGCAGTTTCCAGACCAGCTTCCCAGTCCAGTTTCGTCGACGCCCGCCTGCTTCAGCAACGGCATGACGTACACTGGGCACTCGGAAACACCTTGGAGCAGGCCGCAGCGTGTGAGGCGTCGACCCTCAGCAGCAAATCCGTCATCGTCGCAGGAACGTAATTCATGAAGAGCAACGTTGAAGGACCGATGATCAATGGAGCCGCGGAGCAGGATGTCCAGTTGTTGGGCCGGGTACGTCGTGGCGATGAGCAGGCCATGGCCGCCATCTATGATCGCTACTCCCGCGTGGTCTACTCCGTCGCCCTCCGCGTCCTGCGTGACCCCGCCTCCGCCGAAGACGTTGTCCAGGACGTCTTTCTCGGCCTGTGGCGCCGCCCTGAAGGGTTCATCTCCGCCCGCGGCAGTCTCGGCGGCTGGCTCGCCGTCGTCGCCCGCAACCGTTCCATCGACACCCTCCGCCGCAAACGCCCCAGCGAACAGGTTGAGGAGGTTTATCTCGCCTCACCCTTCGATCTCGCCAGCGAAGCCGAGCGGAACACCATGATGCAGCGCGCCCGGACCGTTATCCTGCGACTTCCGTTGGAGCAACGAAAAGCCCTCGAAATGGCATACTTCGATGGGCTCACTCACTCTGAGATCGCCGAGGTCACGGGCGACCCGCTCGGCACCGTAAAGACCCGAATCCGCACCGCGCTGCTAAGCCTGAGAAAGGAGCTGGAAGCTTAACGATGATCGACAGCCACATTCCCGATGACGACCTCGTACTTTTCGCGCTCCAGCTTCTGCCGGAAGACCGCATGCGCCAGGCAAAGAAGCATGTCGATACCTGCGATCTCTGCCGCGGCGAAATCGCCAAATTGCAGGGTGATCTCGTCGCCTATTCCATGACTGCTGACATCCAGCCGCCCCCGCCGGCCGCGCGCGAGCGCCTCCTGCGCCAGGTCGCCCGGGAGCCAAGGCTCGCCCCGCCCGAACCGGAACCGGAGCCCGAACGCAGGCCCGCGCCGCCGCCCGCGCCCCTCGCTCCCCTCACCCCCGTGGAGGACCGCCGCTCCCCTCAGGCCCACGCCGCCTCCGAGCCGTTCTTTCCCACTCGCCAGAGCCGAGGCCTTCACCGGCCTATCCCCGAGGATGAACTCGAGGTTCCGCCGGAACGCCGTCGCCGGGGGCTGGGCCGAGGCTTGCCTGAGGACGAGCCGGAGCTCCCGCAGGAGCGCCGCCGTCCCAGCCGCGCACCCTGGGTGCTTGCCTGGACAGGCTGGGCCGCGGCTATTGGCGTCTCCTTCTTCGCCGGCCTTCAGATGCACCAGCGTCAGCAGATCCAGAACTCCATCGCGGCGCAGCAGGCCCAGATGGACGACACGGCGCGCCAGGCCGCCCGCGCTCAGGATGCACTCGCCACCCTCACCGCCGCCAACGCCATGCAGATGCCCCTGCACACCACCGCTGCGGTGAAGCCGCCGGCCACTCCGGTCAAGCCCGGCACCTCCGCCCCGCCTGCCGCCGCCGCACCGTCGCCGGAGGCCCTGGTGGCCTACCTCGCCGACAAGGGCGCCCTCGTCTTCATCGGCATGCACATGGATCCTGCCCCCTCCGGCAAGACCTACGAGCTCTGGCTCATGCCTGCAGACGGCCGCAATCCCATGCCCGCGGGCACCTTCAAGCCCGACGCCCAGGGCACCGCCCACATCATGATGCCCCAGCTCCCCAGGGGCGTCCCCGCCAAGGGCTTCGGTGTCACGGTCGAGAACGACGGCGGCTCCGATACGCCGACCCTGCCAATCGTCATGTCCTAACCGCTCCCTCCTTGCAAGACAAAGGCCGCCTCCACAGGCGGCCTCTCTTCTTTCGCTTGATTGCTTTTATTGCGCGGTAACAGCCACCCGCACTCCGAGCCCCTGCAGATTCACATGGGTCGTCACCGTGTCCGTATCGGTCTCGATCACCGTCATGAATTTGTTGTCCGACGACGTCACATACACCTTGCCGGTCGGTGTTCCCGTCGTCGCCGCAATCGTCGTCGGATGACCGTACACCTCCGTCGGGGTCGTGTTCGTGTCCGACGTCGCAGCCGCCGAAGAGATCCCCGGAATCGTCGCGCTCACCGTCCCGCTGACCAGGTTCACCACGCTCACCGAACCCTCAACGCCTGCTGCGGCATTACCCTGATTCGCCACATACGCCTTCGTGCCGTCCTGCAGGACCGACACCATCACCGGGTTAATGCCCACCGGAACCGTTGCCAGCACTGTGCCGAAGCCCACCGCATCCACCGGATTCGCCGGATCGCAGTTCGGGTTCGTCGCCGGCGATGCCGTACTGCACAGCGGAATATTGATAATGCTCAACGACCCCGGGTGCACACCGTCGCCCTGGTTCAGCACAATCAGCTGGTTGGTGAGTGGTGACAGATCCGCCCACACTGGCCCCTGCCCCAGCGTTCCCGTCGCCGGAATCACCGGCATCGCCAGATCCTTGCCGTTGTTCACCACATTGATCACGTTCACGGTACCCGAGCCCTTGTTCAGGATGAACGCCCGCTTCCCATCCGCGGTCATCACGCCGTACACCGGATCGATCCCCACCGGAATCGTGCTGGACACCGCAAGGTTTCCGCTCTCGACCGAGGACACTGTGCTCGGAGTTACCTTGTCTCCCTCGCTGATCACATACGCGCGCGCCGCCGAATTCGCGCCCACCACATAGATCGGGTTGTTCGGCACACCGATGTTCTGCTCCAGCGACCCCGTGCCCGTCAGCGCCGCCACCTGCGACAGCGCCGGCTCCGGCACGAACACAGACGCGTTCGTCCCCGCCAATGAAATCGCCGTGATGCTCACCGGCGAAGACCCCACGCTCAACGTGCTCTGCCCGATATCGCTCGACAGCAGACTCGTCGGACTGCCCGCTGCAAACTCATTAATCGAGCCCGCGCTGTTGATGACATAGCCCTGACTCCCCCCCGGCGCCAGCGCCAGGTAGTTCGGGTTGGAAAGAATCTGCGGTGTCGTCAACACCGTGTCGCCCGAGAAGTCCACAAACGTCAGCAGGCCCGGAGACGATGCGCTCGGACTCGAAATCGCAACCGCATACTTCGCGGGCTGACCGGCTGGCCCAACCGGATTAATCGCGCTCACCACCGGCCGGTACTGGTTTCCGCAACCCGCCACCAACACGCTGAGCGCCGCGGCGCAGCCCAACAAACAGTTCAGCAGAATCGGCCTCCGCCAGCCCACACCGCCAGCAACCGAAGCCTCAAGGTACGATCGTCTTCCGAACAAAAGCTGACTCCAGAAAATGAGCGCGCTACTCGGCCGCTCATCAGCGTCTATTGTAGACGAGCCGGTCAATGCCGCCGGCGACAACCGACTCGCTGACTTGCTGACTCGCTGACCCGCTGACCCGCTGACCCGCTGACTTGCTAGGAGGTACAGCCATGAACGAACCCGACGTGATTCTCAAAATGCTCGGCGGCTCTGAGCGCGAGCCACGCACCATCGCCGTCGTCGGCCTCTCCGACGACCCCACGCGTCCCAGCCACTCCGTCTCCGCCTACATGCAGCGCCACGGCTACCGCATCATTCCCGTCAACCCCGGCGTCTCGCACGTCCTCGGCGAGCGCGCCTATCCCGCGCTGCGCGACCTCCCCGACTCCCCCGACATCGTCAACGTCTTCCGCCTTCCCCGCTACATCCCCGCGATCGTCGACGAGATGATCGACTGCGGCATGCAGAACCTCTGGGTCCAGCTCGGCATCCGCAACGAGCCCGCCGCCATCAAGGCCGAAGACGCCGGCATCTCGGTCGTCATGGACCGCTGCATCCTCATCGAGCACGCCAACCTCTTCCGCAACTCCGCCCGCGTCGCCTGACACGGCGATGAATCCGGGTGGCCTACCCTTTGAAACGGCAAAGGGTGGGGTATCGCGCGCGACAGCGCACGAGAAACGCCGCGGACCACCGCCAATCTCTCCACTCTCACCTTCTACAATTGCCTAATGAGCCGCGCCCGCATCTCGCTCGCACTGCTGCTGACGCTGTTCACGTCCCTCGCAACCTGCAGCCTCCACGCCCAGATCCCCGAGGTCGGCGACGGCGGTCCCGGCCCCGTCAAAGCCCAGCACCTCACCGCCGAGTTCACCTCACTCTCCCCGCAGATCACCCCCGGCGGCACCCAGACCATCGGCCTCGTCCTCACCATCGAAGAGCACTGGCACGTCTACTGGATTAACGCCGGCGACTCCGGTGAACCGCCCGCCATCAAGTGGACGTTGCCCAAAGGCTTCACCGCCGGCCCGCTGCAGTTCCCGCCGCCGCAGCGCCTCCCGCTCGGCCCCCTCATGGATTACGGCTACGAGGACCAGGTCGCCTTCCCTATCACCGTCACCGCACCCGCCAACGCCAGGCTAGGCAAGGCGCACCTCGACGCCCACGTCACCTGGCTCGTCTGCGCGCAAGTCTGCCTTCCCGGCAAAGCCCACCTCGGCTACGACATGAACGTCGTGCGCGGCCCGCTTCCTCCCCCGCCTGTCGTCGGCGCCCTCGGCGAATCCATCAACTCGCTCCCCAAACCGCTGCCCCCCGACATGTCCGCCTCTGCCATCGGCGACGCCAAACACATCCAGCTCACCCTCAAAACCGGCTCGCATGAAACCGACGCCGAGTTCTACCCCTTCGACCCCGAAATCATCGAGAACGCCGCCGACCAGGAGATCAAGCCCCTCCCTGACGGCGTCCAGGTCACCCTGAAGCGCGCCAGCGACTCTACATCGCTTCCCAAATCCCTCCACGGTCTGGTCGAGCTCTCCAGCACCGAAAGCTACGACCTCACCGCCCCCGTAACCCCCGGCGTCATCACCGGCCTCACGCCCGCCGCCAAAGCCGCCAGGCAAACCACCCCGGCGGACGTCACCGTCTGGGGCGCCATCGGCCTCGCCTTCATCGGCGGCCTCATCTTGAACCTCATGCCGTGCGTCTTCCCCGTGCTCTTTCTCAAGGGCCTCGCGCTCGTCAACTCCTCGACCGAAGAGAAGCACCGCCAGCGCGCGCACGGCCTCGTCTACACGCTCGGCATCCTCGTCTCCTTCTGGATCATCGTCGCCGTTCTGCTCATCCTCCGCGCCGGCGGCCGCGAGCTAGGCTGGGGCTTCCAGCTCCAGTCGCCCGGCTTCGTCGCCGTGCTCGCCTCGCTCATGTTCTTCCTCGCGCTCTCGCTCGCCGGCCAGTTTGAGCTCGGCCTCTCCCTCACTTCAGCCGGCGGCGATCTCGCCCAAAAACAGGGCTTCGCCGGCAGCTTCTTCACCGGAGTCCTCGCCACTGTCGTCGCCACCCCCTGCATGGCCCCGCTCATGGGAGCCGCCGTCGGCTTCGCGCTCGCCCACTCCGCGCTGATGACGTTCACCGTCTTCACTGCGCTCGCCCTCGGCCTGGCCCTTCCCTACCTCGTCCTCTCCATGCAACCGCAGTGGACCAGCGTCCTCCCAAGGCCCGGCGCCTGGATGGAGACCCTCAAGCAGCTCACCGCCGTTCCGCTCTTCGCGACTGCCCTCTGGCTCGCCTGGGTCTACGGCAACCTGTACGCGAATGAAGGCGTCGACCGCATCGCCCGCCTGCTCGTCTGCTTCCTCATCCTCGCCATCGCCGGCTGGTGTTTAGGTAAATGGCCGGCAAAATGGGGCTCTGCCATCGCCGCCGTCATCCTCATCGCCTGCGCCCTCGCACCCCCTCTTCGCAAACCCAAAGCCGAAACCATGAACTGGCAGCCCTGGACGCCAGCCACCTTTCAGGCCGCGCGCGCCTCCGGCCAGCCCGTCTTCGTCGACTTCACCGCCGACTGGTGCCTGAGCTGCAAGTTCAACGAAGCCACCGTCCTTCGCTCCACCGAGGTCGAGAAGCAGCTCCGCGACGACCACGTCCAGCTCCTCAAAGCCGACTGGACCAGGTACGACCCCGAGATCACCCGCCAGCTCTCCGTCGTCGACCGCTCCGGCGTCCCCACCTACGTCATCTACCCCGCCGGCGCCAACTCGAACGCCGACGTCCTCCCCGAGCTCCTCACCAAGGACATCGTCCTCAAAGCCCTCGAAAAGGACGCGCACTCATGAGCACCGCCAGCCCCAACCCAGCTACACCCGGCACCTCCACCGTAACCACAGAGTCCGACGCCCAACAGATCCGCGACCTCGTCGCCACCTGGGCTCGCGCCACCGAAGCCTGCGACATCGAAGCCATCAAACCCTTGATGGACGAGGACATCCTCTTCCTCACCTCCGGTCACGAACCCTTCGGCAGCGAAGCCTTCGTCCAACGCTTCATCGGCAACATCCAGGAGCTGTGCCCCAAAGTCCGGGCAGACGTGCGCGAGATCGAAGTTCGTGGAGACCTTGCGTTTGCGCGCACCTGGCTTGAAGTCCGCATCACGCCTCCCGGCAGCGAGCCAATCACGCGCACGGGCTACACGCTCGCCATCTACCGGCGGCGTCCCGGCGGCCCGTGGAAGCTCTGGCGCGACGCCAACCTCCTCTAGCAACGGGGCTCTGCCATCTTTGTTTGTCATCCCCGCAGGGGATCTGCGTTTCGCACGGGCCGCGGAAGATCCGGCCGCGGAGTAGCAGCGGCCTTTAGGCCGCAGAAAAATGGCCAAACGTCGCGGGGCTTTAGCCCCGGGATTTGCGTCTCACACACCAAAAGGAGAAGCCCCCATGCTCCACACGCTTCGCCTCCTCGCCCTCTCCACCTGCCTCCTCGCCACCACGGCCTTCGCCGTAAAGCCCGGCGACCAGGCCCCCGACTTCAAAGGCACCGACTCCAACGGCCACACCCAGAGCCTCTCCCAGTACCACGGCAAGTGGATCGTGCTCGAGTGGGCCAATCGCGGCTGCCCTTACGACCAGAAGCACTACAACAGCGGCAACATGGAGTCCCTCCAGAAGCAATGGACAGCCAAAGGCGTCGTCTGGCTCCGCATCGTCTCCTCCGCACCCGGTCAGCAGGGCTACGTCACCCCCGCTGAAGAGAACCAGTACCTGGCCGAGCATCACGCCGCGCCCACCGCCGCCATCCTCGACCCCACCGGCG
This sequence comes from Acidobacteriaceae bacterium, assembly GCA_035651235.1. Taxonomy (GTDB): domain Bacteria; phylum Acidobacteriota; class Terriglobia; order Terriglobales; family Acidobacteriaceae; genus Granulicella. The sequence continues at coordinate 20,953 of DASRGC010000061.1, read as the reverse complement.
CCATCGGCCACCTCTACGAGGCCAGGACCACCCCGCACATGTTCGTCATTGACCCCACCGGCAAACTCATCTACGAAGGAGCCATCGACGACCGGCCCTCCACCGATCCCGACTCACTCAAAGGCGCACACAACTACGTCAGCGAAGCCCTGGAAGACGGTATGGCCGGCAAACCAGTTCCGACGCCCGTCACCCGCAGCTACGGCTGCTCCGTAAAATACGCCGAATGACGCAAAGTGCCTGCCCCAAAACCAGTGCACTCCAAGAACCGCAAAGTAGACTTAAAGTCCAGACCTAAAGTCTCTGGTTCGAAGACTTTGCACAAAAAAGGGGGGGGAGGGGGGTACCCCTCACTTGGCCCACGCCATCCCGTCGGCGCCCGGGCCTGCATCGATCACCTTCGCCACCTTCCAGCCATTCAGATCGATCGCCGCCACCTTCCCGCTCCTGTTGCACGACACATACGCGACCGTCCCATCCGGCGGGATCAGGATCTCCTGCGGAGTTGCGGGAACCTTGATCGCGTTCGCCACCCTCATCGCCGAAAGATCCACCAGCGCAACCTCGTTCGCCGACGGCACACACACCAGCAGCCACTTTCCATCCGGCGTCGGCGCCGCACCATAGCCCGTCCCTGGCAGTTCCACCCAACGCGCCACCTTGTTCGTCCTCGTGTCGATCACCGCGAGCATCGGCTCCCTCTGGTCGGACGTAAACACCCAGCGGCCATCATTTGAGATCGCAATCCGCTGCACCTCGTGCGATACCGGAATCACCGCAATCGTCTTCCGCCCCACCATGTCCAGCACGGACACGCTTCCCGGTCCTACATTCGCCGTATATCCGCGCGTGCCGTCATGCGACAGCACCAGCATGTGCGACTGCTCCGCTCCCGTCGGCACGCTTCCGATAATCTTCCGCGTCTTCGGATCGATCACCGTGACGGCCTTGTCCAGCTCCGTCGTCACGTACAGCAGGTTGCGCTTTGCATCCAGCACTGGCTCATGCGGCCGCACAGCATGACCGAACTGCATATCGCCGACCACCTTGCGCGACGGCACATCAATCACCAGCATCTCGTGCCCATCAATGCCCGGCTTGCCTACGCCCGTGCTTCCATAGATCGGAAGAAACGCCGTGCGCCCATCGCGCGACGCAACAACTTCATGCCCGTGCACGCCGGGCGTCTTCTCCTCGATCACCGCGACCTGCTTGCCACTCGCGGGATCGATCACACTCACCGTCGCATTGCCCTGGTTCACCACCAGCAGCGACTGCGCACTCGCCGTCCCACACACCACGGCTGCAGACAGCATCACACCAATCGCACTCTTCATGATGCGCCGAAGTATATACGTTCTACCGCTCGCGTTTCGACTCACGAATCCGCTCGATCTCGCGCATGCGCTCTCCGAGAATTTTCTCGCGGCCTTCATTTGTCGGCTGATAGTAGCTGCGCCCAGCAAGCGATGGCGGCAGACACTCCATATCCGCAACTTTGCCCTCAACGTCATGCGCATATTGATAGCCCTTGCCGTAGTCCAGCTCCTTTATGAGCTTCGTCGGCGCATTGCGCAGATGCAGCGGCACCGGCTCTGCGGGCCTCGCTTCGATATCCGCAAGCACCTCACCGTACCCGGTGTAGAGCGCATTCGATTTCGGCGCGAGCGCGAGATAGACCACCGCCTCACCCAGCGCCAGATCACCTTCCGGCGAGCCGAGAAAGTGCACTGCATCGCGCGCGCTCAGGCAAAGATTCAACGCCTCCGGCGCTGCCAGACCAATGTCCTCAATGGCCATCCTCACCACTCGGCGCGCGACATACATCGGATCTTCGCCTGCGGCGAGCATTCTCCCCAGCCAATACAGCGACGCATCCGCATCCGAGTTCCGCACGCTCTTGTGCAGCGCCGAGATGAGATCGTAATGCTGCTCGCCTTTCTTGTCATAGAGCAGCACGCGCTGTTGTACCGCTTCGGCTGCAAGCTCTTTCGAGATGACTCTTTCGCCCCGGCTCTCCGCCAATTTCCCGGCGACCTCCAGCGCGTTCAGCGCATTCCGCGCATCGCCGCTCGAGTACGACGCGATCTGCTCGAGCGCTCCCTCATCCGCGCTCAATCCCGCCGAGCCTAATCCGCGTTCGCTGTCCTTCAGCGCTCGATTCAATAACGCGAGCACGTCGTCCTGCGACAACGCCTGCAGGGTGTACACGCGGCAGCGGCTCAACAGCGCGGCGTTGATCTCGAACGACGGATTCTCTGTCGTCGCGCCAATCAGCCGAATCGCACCGCGCTCGACATACGGCAGGAAGGCATCCTGCTGCGCCTTGTTGAAGCGATGAATCTCGTCGATGAACAATATGGTGCGCGAGCCGAACTGCGAGGCCTTCTCCGCGTCGGCCATCACCTGCTTGATCTCTTTGATCCCCGAGAGCACCGCGGAGAATTCAATGAAGCTTGCGCTGGTTGCGTGCGCGATGATCTTCGCGAGCGTCGTCTTGCCCACGCCCGGAGGTCCCCAGAAGATCAAACTTGCCGAGTCGTCGCGCTCAATTTGCGTGCGCAGCGGCTTCCCCGGCCCGAGCAGATGCTGCTGCCCAACGAATTCATCCAGCGTGCGTGGCCGCATTCTGTCCGCCAGCGGCGCGCGTTGATTTACCCGGTCGCCTCCGTGGATCGGCGATGTATCAAACAGACTCATCGCGGCGCTCCTGCAGGAATCGTATTCACGATTCGCTGCCGCATTGCCTCATACATCAGCGTGGCTCCCGCAGCGGCGGCGTTCAGCGATTCCGTCATGCACGGGATGTGAATGCGCTCACCGGCAATCTTGAGAGCCGCCTCAGACAGGCCCGCACCCTCATTGCCGATCATCACCGCGCAAGGCCATGCAAAGTCTGCTTCGATCGCGGAGACCGCGCCGTTGGCCCGCGCCACCGCCGCATAGACGCGAATTCCTTCATCCTCAGCCCATTGTCCGATCTCATTGAGCGGCATCCGCCGTACAGGCACACGAAACACGGATCCCGCAGATGCGCGCAGCGCCTTCGGGCTCCATGGATTGACGGTCTCGGGTGTGATCAGCAGCCGCGAAGCTCCGAATGCCTCCGCCGCGCGCAGCAATGTGCCGAGATTGCCCGGGTCCTGAATCGCCTCGAGCACCAGCACAAGTCCACGCTCCGTATAGTGCTTCCCGGACCGAACTTCTGGAATCGCAACCAACGCTGCCAGGCCCTGCGGCGAATTCGTATCCACCGCACTCGCGAAGACATCGCGGCTGAGCACCACCACGGGCACGCCGGCCAACTCGCGAAACCCCTCCAGCACCGCCTCGCTTCCCTGCCGCACGAACACCGTCTCCGGCCGAATGCCCGAACGCACCGCTTCGCCGATCAGCGTCGCGCCCTCAATCGCCACGATCTCTCCCGGCTTCGACGCTCTGCCCTCGAACGCCGCGCGAAGAGCCTTCACCTTCGCATTCGTTCTGCTCGTGATCGGCTGGGGCAATTGCATCGCCCCTCAGTGTACCCGCCCGCACTCACAAGGCCGGACTGCGGTAAAGTCATACGAAGGAGATCTCGCCGCCCTTGATCGCAGAGATGCTTCGCATTCATCCGGAGGAGCCGGAGCCGCAGCTTGTCGCGCGCGTCACCACCGCTCTGCACGCTGGCCATGTCGTCGCGCTTCCCACGGACACCTTCTACGGCCTCGCCGTCGACCCCGTAAATCTGCGCGCCGTGGACCGGATCTATGACCTGAAGACCCGCGCGCGCCACAAGCCGCTTTCCCTGCTCATCGAAGACCACACGCAGGCGTACGAACTGGCGCGTTCGCTGGATGGCGCGTTCGACCGGCTCGCCGAGCGGTTCTGGCCCGGCCCGCTCACTCTCGTGGTCAAGGCCGGTGGCAAGCTTCCGCTGCGAGTTACGGCAAACACCGGCAACGTCGCCCTGCGCGTTCCTGAAGCGCCCATCTGCCGGGCTGTCGTGCGCGAGCTCGGGCTGCCTATCACGGCGACCTCCGCAAACCTCCGCGGGCTTCCCGAGTGCACCTCGGCCAACTGCGTGCGCGAGCAGTTCGGCGACAAGATCCCGCTCATCGTCGATGGCGGGCCGACCGCGCGCTCCGTCGCGACCACCATCGTCGACCTTTCCGGCGGCAGCAACTCGTGGATGATTCTCCGTGAGGGCGCAATTCCGACCCACGAGATTGCGCTGGCCCTGCACCGCTGAAGAAAAATCAGGGCTGGCACGTGATTCTGGAACTCCACACGCGAATCGCAGATACTAATCCCTGACCACGCGATGGCCACGCGCACGAGAACCCGCACCGCGAGAACGCGCCGCAGCCTCGGTGCGCGCCTGCTCGGCTGGACGCTGCTCATCATTCTGCTCGTCGTCGTGGGCTGGTGCTTATGGGTCTATCGTCAGATCGAGTACACCGCGCATATCGACAACGCCGAGCACGCGGACGCGATCGCAGTCTTCGGTGCGGCCGAGTATGCCGGCCGGCCGTCGCCGGTTCTGCATGCGCGGCTTGATAAAGCTGTCGCGTTGTATGAACGAGGAATCGCGCCGTTCGTCATCACGCTGGGCGGGGGGTCGGATAAGGACTCCGGTCGAACGGAAGGCGGCGTCGGCCGTGACTACCTGCTTGCCAATGGGATTCCGTTCGATCACATCATTGCCGAGACCCACACGTTCGACACACAGCAACAGGTGCAGAAGCTCGCCCAGATTGCCACCTCGCACCACTTCCGCACGATCGTTGTGGTCAGCGATGGCACGCATCTCTTCCGCATCGCGCTGCTGTGCCGTCAGGCGGGGCTCGACGTTTACACGTCGCCTCGCGCGCCGCTTGGTCACATTGACGATGTCGACGCCGCCGAGCGCGTCGGCCACGAGATCCTCAGCTACACGGCGCTGCGGCTGAATCTTGAGAACTGGGTGCACCGCCTCGATCGCAAAAACGACTAGATACGATGAGCGTCTCGGCGATAAATGACTCCCGCTAGAAGAGGAGTTTCATTCCAGTCTTCGCCACACCGAAGCTCCCGATCCATTGCGACAAGCCGCCGACCAACTCCTTCTCGGGCACTGTCATCTGCGCCTGCCGGATCGGTCCGACGCCTTGCGCGTCCATGATCATCTCGCGGAGTTTGGTCGCGGTCGGCAGCTCAAATCCCTCGCTGACCCAAACCTCGCTGCCTTTCACGCTGAGCAGCACGTCCCCCTCATTGGTCGAGTACACGCGCTCGCCCGGATCGGTCTCATCCGATTCGCGGCGCTTCAGCCCGTCATACTGGCGTGGTAACTCCTGCTCGAACACATGGAAGAAGCTCCGCGCTGAGTCCGCATTCTTCCAGCGCGACAGATACAAAATCGCAATCGACTTGGTCGTCGACTTGTCGGCGTCGCTCGCGTTTTTGCGTTGCGCCGCGTAGTACACGCCACCGTCCCACTGCGGAGTCAGCGCCTCTGCCAGCGGCTTGCCGCCAAAGAGCTCCGCCGTCATGCGCACATCCAGCTCGCCCATCACTCCAACGTCATACGGCACATAGCCGGCGGCGTCCAGTGTCGGATGAATATCGGGCAGCACCAGCAGCGGCTCCGGTTTGCGGCTCAGGTAGTCGTCCGGATGCATGATCTCCGAGCTTGTGTTCGGCGGAGTGTCCAGCACCCCCGTAAACGCGCGCTGCGTTCCGGCCTTCAGCAGCACTGCCTGTTCAAATCGCAGACCCTCCGTGTAGGGAAACAGCAGCGATTCCTGCAGGATGAGCGGAGCCCGCGCCAGCACTGGCGAATCACTCATGTCGCCAGCACCGTTGATCAACTGCTCGCCGATCTGCGGAACATCCTTCAAGGTCTTTCCGCTGGGCTTCAGCATGTAATCCGCAAAGCTCACCATCGCCTGGCCTTCGAGCACCGCCTCGCGCGCGGTGTCGGTCTCGTCCGTCTCGATGTGCTTCCGGTCTTCGTCAACATTCTTGGCGACGGAATCCGGCTCCAGGTCCTCCCAGTTCTTCAGCCCCACCTTCTGGTCCTGCAGGGCGTGCGTCAACTCATGGGCCATGACGGGCTTCTGCTGGTCGATCGGCACCCAGTCCAGCAGATTCATGGTCTTGGTCTTGTTGTCGTAGAAGCCGGCGATCTGTTCCGTGAGCAGGCTGAGCAGAAACGGCCGCAGGTTGAAGTCCTTGTCCAGCAGACCGAACTTTTTGAGCACCAGCTCGCTGCGCTCCATGCGCTTGTTGCTCTTGTCCTCGTCGAACTTCTTACGCAGCTCCGAGTTCACCTTGTCGCGTGTGATAAAGACCTTCTTCACGGAGTGCTCAATCGGCAGCCCGGTGTCCTTGCTCACAAACTCAAAGATCTCGTTCGCGTCGGCGAGCAGTTGTTTTTCCTGCGCCTTGCTCAGCGGCTGGTCGATGACGACGGTGGTCTGGCCTTCCTGCAGCTTCGGCGGCTCGACACCCGGCGTCGTCAGCGGAATGGGCTGGTTGTCGGCCGGCGTCTGCTGCTGCTTGGCCGGCGGCTGCGTCTGCTGAGCTCCGGCCGGCCCCACAGCCATCACCACCGCCAGAGCCACCCACCCGTACCGGCTAAATCGGTTCTTCACGCCGCCTCCATCCATCCCTTCAGTGTACGCACCCGCACTCGCGAAGCCGCCGGACTCGCTACAATTAAGGCGGAAGGCCATGAGTCAAAAGATACAAGCCGAACTCGACGCGATTCTGCATGGCGCGGCGGTTGCTTCGTTAGACGACCGGGCGTTCCTCCGCGTCACCGGATCGGATGCCACGCGGTGGCTGAACGGGATGGTGACCAATTCCGTCCAGGCGCTGGGGCCGGGCGAGGGCTGCTATGCGTTCCTGCTGAATGCCCAGGGGCGCATCCTGGGGGACTGCACGATTTACCGGGAGCCGAATGGTGACAAATCAGCGTTCGTGCTCGCCACGAGCAAAGAGCAGGTTGATGCCATCCAGAAGCACCTGGACCACTTCATCATCATGGATGATGTTGAGCTGAGCCCTGCGTATGAGCTCAACCACACGATGCTGCTTGTCGGCCCTGAAGCTCTCAACATCCTGCGTTCGATTGGGCCACAGCTAGACCCTGAGTTTTCCTATAGGGAATACACGCCGCTGCATCTGTGCCGTTACGAGGGCTGGACTCAGGTCATCGCTCCTGCTGACGGCCTGGTTCCCCGCTTCGAAATCACGGTTGACTATCCTTTTGACAGTTCGCCGGGACGCAGCCTGTTCGCCACGGCCAAATCTGCCGGAGCAACCGAAGTCTCCGCCGAAGCGCTGGAGGCCTTCCGCCTGCTCGAAGGGCGCCCGCTCTACGGCCGCGACATTACGGAAAAGTATCTGCCGCAGGAGACCAATCAGCTCCAGGCACTGCACTTCAACAAGGGCTGCTATCTCGGCCAGGAGATCGTGGAGCGCATCCGCTCGCGGGGGCAGGTGCATCGGCTGCTCACGCCGCTCACGCTCACAGGCAAACTCCCCGCTGAGTTTCCTACGCCGATTCAAGCGGACGGAAAGCCGGCCGGAGAGATTACCTCCGCCGCGCTGGTGCCGTTGCCCGAAGGCGACCAGATTCTTGCCCTGGGCTACGTCCGCCGCGAGGCCCTCGACACCCACGCCTCCCTCACCTACGCCGGCGGCACCGCGGCGCCTCGATCCGCAGCGCAAGTCCAAACCGCCGCTGGCGCGTCTAAGTAATTGATCTCAGATTTCTTTACACTGATCTCTGACCTCTGAAGACCATGCCTGATAAGACACCGTTCGTTATAAATGACCGCCGCAAGTTCACCGCCGAGGGCGAGCTTCGCCCCGATGCTCCGCACAACGAAGCTGAACGCGAAGAGGCAAAGCCTCAGCCGGCAGCCGCTGAGCCTCAAGCCGAAGCGAAGGCGCCCATTCCGTTTCCTTCGACCACGCCCGAGAGCTCGGCTTCCGGGTCGGCCGCTCCGGACTCCACTGGGCTGCCGGACGAAGAGCATCTGCCTCCGCCACCCACGGCCGAGCAGACCGAACGTGTGAACCGCGCGTACTCTGCGACCGTCGACCGGCTGGACACGGCCGTGCGCGCGACGAATCCGGGCATGGAGCGGATGCCGGAGATGAACTTTGAACGACTCGTGCAGTCGCTGTACATGCAGGCGCTGCTGCAGTTGGGCGGAGCGACGGAGCCTGGCCAGCCGGCGCAGGTGGACCTGCTCGGCGCGCGGCAGACGATCGATATGCTCACCGTCATCGCGGAGAAGACGAAGGGCAACCTGACGGACAGTGAGGACAAGCTCACGCAGTCTGCTCTCTTCGAGCTGCGCATGGGCTTCCTGGACGTTACGCAGGCGCTGGCGCGTCAGGCGTCGAAGCAGGGACCGCCCGGCGCGCCTAGTGGACCCAGCATCGTACGGTAAGAATGCAGGCGACGCTCTCGTTTCTCGGCAGCGGCACGTCCATGGGTGTACCCACCCTCGGCTGCGGCTGCGCGGTGTGCGCGGACGCGCACCGGCCGGGCTCGCCGAACCGGCGCACGCGGCCGTCGATTCTGCTGGCGTACAACAAGCACAATGTCCTGATCGATACCGGCCAGGACTTCCATGCGCAGGCCGTGCGCGAAGGTATCCAGCACCTGGACGCCGTGCTGTACACGCATGGCCACGCGGATCACGTGCTCGGCATGGACGATCTGCGGCCGCTGACGTTTGGCCATCGTGGCGAGCTGCCGCTGTATGCCGATGATGCGACCGCTGATGTGATCGAGCGCGTGTTCGAGTACACGTTTCGCAAGGTGGATCGCTACCCGACGAGCGCGCGCGTCACGATGCACCGTTTGCCGTCCGAGGCAGGCGTCACGCTCCATCTGTTCGGTGCGCGCTTTGTGCGTGTGCCAGTCGCGCATGGCCGCGACACGATCGCGGGCTATCGCTTCGGGGCGGCGGCCTATCTGACGGACATGAGCGACATCCCGGAGGGGAGCCTTCCGCTGCTGCGGGACCTCGACATTCTGATTCTGGATGCGCTTCGCCGCGAGCCGCACCCCAGCCACTCGCACCTTGAGAACTCGATCGAGTTAGTCAACAAAATTGCTCCAAAACGCGCGTATTTCACGCATATCAGCCATGATCTCGATCATGAAGCGACCAATGCCACGCTGCCGGCGAACATCCGGCTTGCACATGATGGCCTGCAGCTTAACTTTGACATCGCACCTGAGCAGAACTGATGCAGATTTTTCGCGGACTGGACGAACTCGGCGGCAATCAGCAGCGCTCTGTTGTGAGTGTGGGCAACTTCGATGGCGTGCATCTTGGGCATCAGATGGTGCTGCGGTCGATGGTCGGGCGTGCGCGTGAGCTCGGCGCGCAGGCTGTTGTCGTAACGTTTGATCCGCATCCCTCGCATGTGCTGCATAGCTCGCGGCGAACGCCGCTGATCACTCCTCTGCCGCAGAAGCTGGATCTGCTTGCGGCGAGTGGGATCGATCTTGCGCTTGTGCTTCCGTTCAACGAGGAGTTGCGCCGATGGAGCGCGCGCGAGTTTGCGAAGCGAGTGTTGTGCGATCGGCTGCACACGATAGAGGTTCATGAGGGCGAGACATTCCGGTTTGGTTATGGCGCCGAGGCAGATGTAGCGGGCCTGTCTGAGCTGGGGCGTGAGTTTGGATTTACGGTGCGGGCCTATGAGCCGTACATCATCGATGGTGCGCCGGTTTCGTCAAGCCGCATTCGCGCGCTGATTGCGGCAGGCGATATTGCCGACGCGAACGCGCTGCTGGGACGCAACTTTGCGGTTCGCAGCACGCCGGCAGCGGGTCGCGGATACGGAACGCGGTATACCGTGCCGACGATCAACCTCGCGCCCTACACAGAGCTGCTGCCGGCAATCGGTGTGTATGTAACGAGGCTACAGATCAGCTCAGGGCTACAGATCAGCTCAGGGCTGCCCACTGGCTCACGCGAACCTGCGCGGATGTTTCAGGGTGTGACGAACGTTGGCAACCGGCCGACATTTGGCGCAGATTCTTTTGCCGTCGAGACACATCTGCTGAATTTCGAGCCTATCGCGCTCGATGAGACGACGCCGCTCGAGTTGAGCTTTTTGCATCGTCTGCGTGATGAGCGCAGATTTGCCAGCCCGGAGGAGTTGCGCGAGCAGATCGGGCGCGATGTCGCTGAGGCGAAGAGAATCTTCGCGGCTGGTTAGAGCAATTCCTTTTTAGTCCTGCGGCGGCTGGCTGGATTTCTTCGGGACTACGTTCGGGCGTCTCGGCGCGGGCAACTGAGGTCCGAGCCCGGGTGCCGGTGCGGCTTGGTCGTCGGGCACTCCCTGGTTTACAGGCACGGGCGGAGGGACCTGCATTTGCGGCGGCGGTGGAGGAGGCGTGGTGTCCACGTTCTCGTCGTCGGTGCTCGGTGCGACGGGAGCAGCCGTGGGTTGCTGGTCTGTCTGGGTGACGTCAACGTCCAGCTTCTTCTTCGGAGCGTTCGCGCGTGGGAACTGTTCGTTCGGGCGATCGGCGGTGGCGACTTTCATGAACTGCATCCAGATGGGCAGCGCGGCCTTTGCTCCGGTCTCCTTCTCGCCAAGTGAGCGGCGGTCGTCGAAGCCAATCCATGTGCCGCAGGTGATCGACGGTGAGAAGCCGATAAACCAGGCGTCGGTGTAGTCGTTGGTCGTCCCGGTCTTGCCGCCGAGGGCGTGATTCATGGAGGACGCGGCGGCTGCGGTTCCATGCTGCACAACAGCCTGAAGAAGAATCATCATCTCGCGCGCGATGTCGACGGAGATGACCTGACGGACCTCGGGCGGATGCTCCTCAAGCGGGCTTCCATCCGGCGACACGACGCGGCGGATGTAGTGCGGCGCGATGCGGATACCGTCGTTCGGGAAGACGCTGTAGGAGCCCACCTGCTCCGCAAGCGTGAGATCTGCGGAGCCAATCGCGACCGGAAGATATGCAGGGATGTCGCTGGTGACACCGAAGCGATGCGCGACCTCGATGACTTTTTTGATCCCGATTTTGTCGGCGATTCGCAGCGCGGGAATGTTGCGCGACTGCGCGAAGGCGTCGATGAGCGTCATGGAACCAGACCACTCCCCGCGCTCATAGTCGTGCGGCGTGTAGGGCCCGCTCGCGGTGAAGAATGTTGTCGGCGTGTCGAGCACGGTGCTGTACGGGTTCATGCCGGCTTCCATCGCAGCGGTGTAGTCGTAGATCTTGAACGAGGAGCCGACCTGGCGCTCTGCCTGGGTTGCGCGATTGAACTGCGAGAGTGCGAAGTCGCGGCCACCGACCATGGCCAGCACTTCGCCATTGGCATTGTCGACGGCCATGAGCGAGGCTTGCGCGCCACTGTCCTGCTCGAGGATGACGTGCAGCGGGTCGGATGGAGTGGCGCTGGTCACCTTAACGTAGACGAGGTCACCGGGTTTTGCGAGTTCGCTCGCTCGCGCGCGGCCGGTCCAGGCCCAGTCCGGATAGGTCATGGTGGCGGTCTGGCTGCCGATACGAATAGTCATCCTGGTCGGCGAGACCGCAGTAACGAGTGCGTGGAAATACAGTCCTTCGGCGATGGGCTGCGTCCAATCGGGGTGTTTGTAGGTAGCGAGGTCTTGGCCTTCGCGCAGGACGTTTTCGAGATTGCCCTTCCATCCGTGTCGGCGCTCGTAGGTCGCCACGTTGTCGAGCACAGCCTTCTCCGCGGCGCGCTGCAGGTCGAGGTCAAGCGTGGTGTAGACGCGAAGACCGGCGCCGTGCACCTCGTCGACACCGTACTCGCGCTCAAGCTGGCGGCGAACCTCTTCGACAAAGTACGGGGCCTCTGTGTTGGCGGGCCTCTCAAGATGTAGACCGAGCGGCGCGGCCATCGCGGCTTCGGCCTGCTGCTGCGAGATCTTGCGATCGTTGAGCATCTCCTGCAGAACGAGGTTGCGGCGGCGAAGAGCGCGGTCCGGGTGCCGGACGGGGGAATATTCTTCCGGGCCTTTCGGCAACGCTGCGAGCAGCGCGGCCTCGGGCAGCGTAAGATCGCGCGCGTGTTTGGAGAAGTAGTACTCGGAGCCGGCTTCGAAACCATAGGTGCCGCGGCCGAGGTAGATCTGATTGGCGTAGAGCGTGAAGATCTGCTGCTTCGTGAAGTGCCGCTCGATCTGGAGCGCAAGGAAGATCTCCTGCAGCTTGCGCCCGTAGGTCTTCTCCGTGGACAGGAAGAGATTGCGCGTAAGCTGCATCGTGATGGTGGACGCGCCCTGCGCGCGCTTGTCCGAGTGGAGGTCTGCGTAGGCCGCACCGATGACGCGAACGAAATTCACGCCGCCATTGGTTTCGAAGTTCTTGTCTTCGATGGAAAAAATCGCCTGCCGCAGCACAGGCGGGAATTCGGAGTATGGGACGACGATGCGGCGCTCGAGCGCGAAGGAGCCGAAGATCTTTCCGTGGATGTCGTAGAGCTCAGTGGTCGTATCGGGCCGGTAGCGCTCGAGCTCGGCCATCTGCGGAATCGAGACGGTGAAAACCAGCAGGAGCGAGGTCATCACGCCGAGCACCGCAACGGCCACGAGCAGCATGAGGAAGGCTGCGCGTCGACTGATCTTCGGGTCGCCGGGCGCCGGATCCATGACGGGAAAGCGGCGCATCGCTGCCCATAGAGGGCTGTGCCGCCACTTCCGCTGATTTTTTTTGGTCTCCGGTTGCCTCAGCGTGGTCTGCACGGCCTCTCCACCTTACCATGCAGCCTTCGGGCCGCTATGCTGCCTTCGCCTTCAGCATGTCAAGTGCTTTGTTGAGCTGATCGTCAGGCTGTGAATGTTTGATTGCGGGCGCCTTGTTCGTGTTGTCAGCGCCAGTATCGGAATCGTCATCGAAATCGAACCCGGAAGCGACCTGTGTGGTGGGGGTGACGGCCTCGTCCTCAAACTTCTTGCCCTTGGGCGAGGCGTACTTTGCCACCGACAGGATGATGGCACCGCCGTCCGGCAGATCGAAGACTTTCTGCTGCGTGCCTTCGCCGAAGGTGCGCTCGCCGACGAGGTCGCCACGCTTGTTGTCCGCGAGGGCAGCGGCCACGATCTCGGCCGGCCCCGCAGTGCCGCGGTTCACGAGCACGGCCAGCGGCGCGGTCGCATTGATGGTCTTCGAGGACTCAGCCGTGAAGGTCTGCTTGGGGAACTTCTGACCTTCGAGGGTCACGATGGTGCCGGACTGCAGGAAGAAATTCGCCAAGCGAGTGGCTTCGGCATCGTCGCCCGCGGAGACGTCGCGGAGATCGAGAAGGATCTTCTTCGCTCCGGTCTTGTTCATCGAGTGCAGCTTGGACTCGATCTCGTTCACGTGGTCCTTATCCAGGACGTAGGGCTTGAGGTAGAGGATCGAGGAGTTGTCGTAGAGCGTCTCGCTGACGGCGGGCTCGGTAACGATCACGCGGTTGAGAACGACCTTGTCAGGCTTGGCCTGCCGCGGACGAATCACGCCGAGGTCCAGTTCGCTGCCGGGAGCACCCTCGAGCATGAGCTGAATGACGGCCAGCGAAAGATCGCGCGTGTCATGGTTGCCGATGGCCTCGATGATGTCGCCGTCGTTAAGGTTTGCCTTATCAGCCGGGCTGCCCGGAACGACTGAGACGACGATCGCATAGCCATAGCGCTTGGACACGTTGATGCCCACCTGCGCCTTGCCGCCCTTGTCTTCCTTGTAGGCCTTGAAGTCGGTCGGGCTCAAGTAGCTGGAGTCCGCATCGAGCGACTCGAGCAGGCCGCGTAGGGCGCCGTTGGTGACGGCCGGGATATTCGGGTCCTCGACATAGTCATTCTGGATGTGCTGGAGCACCTCACCGTAGACGTTGATCTGCCGGTAGGCCCCGTCCTGCGACTGATCGCCTGCCGCCGAGACGCCGCGGGTATTGACCCCGAGGAACAAGCACAGCACAAAGACGACGGAAACGGCTAAGAGGGAGATTTTGAGGCTCTTGGGCATCGCGGGTTCAGGGCTCCGGAAGACGGCTTTGGCACGGCTAAAGGTCACAGGTTAGACGTGTGTGCCTAGTCGAATGATACTCTCAATGCCCAAGATTGCGCCTCGGTCCCAGGGTGACTTTGGAGCCAGGCTAATTGGTGGCGGTGAGTGGAATCGAACCACTGACCTACGGGTTATGAGTCCGTCGCTCTAACCATCTGAGCTACACCGCCGGAGGGGGGAAAGGTCGCATCCAGCGGACATGCCGCGACGTCAACCTGCAGAGTCCCCGGCGAGTTCGGGGTCCCCAGCAAACTGGCTTGCTGGGGTGAAAGCGCACTCGCTGGGTGCCATCCTCTAAACTCAATCCTATAAGGCGCAAACGCGCAGGTCAAACGTGCAAGAGATCTCGTCAAACCGCTTCACAGCAAAGAGATACGTTGCAGCCGCCGCCGGCTTCGCACTGCTTGGGCCGCTGGCCGGGTATGCGGATTCGCCGGCGTGCAGCGCGGCGGATACGTCGCTTAACTGCCGTCTGGTGGGCTTGCTGCACTGGCTGGAGGCAGCGGCTTTTGTGCTGGTGCTGGTATTGATCGCCGTGATCGCGGTCGCGATACATCTGTTCCGGAAGAACCGGCTGAGCCGGAAGGGAGGGCGATGAGTTTGCATCTACCGGTCAACCCGGAGCGAGTTCTGGCGGTGATTCCGGCGCGGCTGGCTTCCACCCGTCTGCCGCGCAAGGTGCTGCGGGATGTGAATGGGCAGCCGCTGCTGGCATGGGTTGTCGAGGCGGCGCGCCGGTGTCCGGAAATTCGGAGGGTGATTGTGGCCGCGGACTCCGAGGAGGTCGCAGCCCTTTGCCGGGCACGCGGGTGGGAATGCCTGATGACCTCGCCCGAGCTGCCGAGCGGGAGCGACCGCCTCTTTGCCGTGTCACGAGAGATCGATGCCGACATCTACATCAACATTCAGGCCGACGAACCCCTGTTGGGGAGCACGCATCTCCAGGCCCTGCTGCGCCCGTTCGCCAGGCCCGAGGTATCGGTTTCAACTCTGAAGGTCCCTTGCCGTGAAGAAGATATCGCAAATCCCAATGCCGTGAAGGTTGTGACGGCGCCGGACGGACGCGCGCTCTACTTCTCGCGGTCTCCGATTCCGTACGATCGTGACGGCCGGCAGGTGAAGTATTGGAAGCACCTTGGTCTCTACGCCTACCGCAAGAAAGCGCTCGAGCGCTTTGCGGCGCTTCCGCCCGGCGAGCTCGAACAGATTGAACGGCTGGAACAATTGCGATTGCTGGAAAACGGAATCAATATCTACGTGGCGGACGGTCTTTACGACACGATCGGTGTCGATACAGATGAGGACCTGCAACGTGTGGACGCTCTGCTGCGGGAGACAGAGCGTGAGAGATTCCGGGCAGAGTCAGATCGCGTCGATGGTGATCACAATGCGGCCGCCGCGACTCTCTGTCCGAACCTTCGTGAGTGAGCTGGCGATCCAGTTTGTGCCGGCCTCGCGCAGCTCTTCGGCGCTGTGAGTGCCTAGAACTCCGAGCACACGGCAGCCGGCGGCCACGCCTGCGCGAACGCCACTCGGTGCATCTTCGAATACGAGACAGTCCTGCGGCTGGACACCGAGCAGCTTCGCTCCGCGGCGATAGGGCTCCGGGTCGGGCTTGCCGCGCTTTACTTGATCGCCGCTGATGATACGGTCAGGGATGGGAAGACCCGCGGCTTCCAGGCGGCTGAGCAACAGTCGATGGGTTGCAGAGGTGACGATGGCCCAGCGGTGGGCAGGAAGACTTTCGAGCAGCTTCCGGACGCCGTCGAGCACTTGGAGGTCGGCGGTGTCCGCAATTTCCATGTCTTCAATCAGCTTGAGGCCTTCAGCCGTGTCGATGTCCGGCTTGAGCTGCGCCATAACTTCGATCGCCCGCATGCCATGCGGGATCTCCACCTTGTCGGCGTTGGGCAGGCCGTAGTGCTTGGCCCAGCGCCGCCAGCTCCGCTCCACGCTTCTGATGGAGCTGACGAGCACGCCGTCCATGTCGAATAGAAGGCCTGATACCTCGATCTGAACACCCTGAACCGTCATCTGCTCCATTAACTCTTCTGCCCTTCCATGACAAAACTCCGTGCGGCGGCGAGGATCGCCTGTACGCTCTCCAGGCTGCAGCTCTCGCAGTAGACGCGCAACAGCGGCTCCGTGCCACTCGCGCGCAGCAGCAGCCATGTTTCTGCAGCGTTCTTTTTAGATGTACACGCGGGGACCTCCAGGAAAAACTTGATCCCGTCGAGCGTCTCCTTGTGCAGCACCTTCATTCCGAACGCCATGCTCGCCGGCGCGATCTCCTTCGCGCGCGCGATGGCTGACTGCTTGATCTCTTCGGCGATGTGCATGTCCACACGGCCGTAGTGGTGTTCGCCGAACTCTTCCTGCAACGCAGCCACAAGTTGGCCGAGGGTCTTGCCTTCATCCGCCATCACATTTGCGATGAGCAGGCTGTTCAGCAGGCCATCGCGCTCGGGCAGGTGTTTCGAGATGCCCACACCGCCCGATTCCTCACCACCGATGAGAATCGGCTGCGCGAGCATCAGGTCCACGACGTATTTGAAGCCGATGCCGTGCTCATGCAGCTTACGATTGTGCTTGGCGGCAATGCGGTCGAGCATCTTGGTCGTGTTGAAGGCGCGCGTGATGTCGCCCCGCCAGCCTTTGCGTTCGAGCAACCAGTTGAGCAGCACCGCATAAATCTTGTGCGCGTCGACGACGTTGCCGTGTTCGTCGACGGCGCCAATGCGATCGGCGTCACCGTCGGTGATCAGGCCGGCGTCGCACTTGTGCTCCACGACTGCCCTCTGCGTCGGGGCGATGTGCGGAAGAATGGGCTCTGGGTTGATGCCGGGGAATGCAGGGTTGAGCTCGTTACGGAACTCAACAAAGGGAATGCCGGCGCGCTCGAAGATGCCGGCGATGTACCCCTTGCCGGCGCCGTACATCGTGTCGATGAGGAAGCGGAAACCGGAGCGCTGGATCGCAGCGAGATCGACGAAGCTCTCGAGCGCGGCGACGTAGGTGGGGGCGAAGTCGACCTCTTCAATTCTGCCGCGTGTCGCAGCCTTCGCGATGGGCTGCAGGAGTTCCTTCTCGATGGCAGCGATAATTCCCGGGCTTCCCGCGCCGCCATAGCTGGCCTTGTATTTCACGCCGTTCCACTGCGCGGGATTGTGGCTCGATGTGATCATCACGCCGCCGGCGGCTTTGCGCTCGCGCACAGCGAAGGAGAGCTCCGGCGTAGGCGTGATCTTTGCGGAGAGCTGAACGGGAATGCCGGCCTCTGCAAGCACTGCAGCCACAACCTTGGCGAACGCGTCGGAGGCGAACCGCGTGTCCCACCCGACACAGACGCCTGCAGCCGCATTCTCGTGCTTCAACACGTAAAGAGCAATCGCGCGGGCGGCTACACGCACATTCTCATAGGTGAAGTCGTCGGCAATGATGCCGCGCCATCCATCCGTGCCGAATTTAACGACTGTAGTCTGCTCCATCTGGCGTCGAGTATCCCTGACTTTGCTAGATTTGTTTTACGTCAGATCCTGACGGCCTGAGCTCTTCAGCTCTGCTACCACCTTGCCCACATCCTGGGAGCCCTCGCGCGTTGTAATCAGGATCGCATCCTCGGTCTCGACGACAACCAGGTCCTTCACGCCGACAAGTGCGACCGTCTTTCTCGGCGAGAAGACATAGCATCCGGTAGACGCGATCTCAACGTGATGCTCCGCCTCCACCACGTTCGAGTTGTGCGACTCTGTGCGCTCGGCAACGTGCTCATGCAGTGCGGCCCACGAGCCAAGGTCGCTCCAGGCAAAGTCACCGGGCAGGCAGTAGAGCTCGGACTTCCCTTCCCCTTTCGCGGAGCGCGGCTCCAGCACGGCGTAGTCAATCGAGATCGATTCGCACTGCGGATAAAGTTCGGCCAGCACCTTCTCGAACCTTGGCGTGCCCCATGCTGATGCGATCTCCTCGAGTGCGGCGGCGGTCTTTGGCTGATGCTCGCGCATGGCATCGGCGAGCGTCTTCGCGGTCCAGAGAAACATGCCGCTGTTCCATGCGTAGTTGCCGGAACGCAGGAAGCGCTTGGCGCGGGTTTTGTCCGGCTTCTCGGTAAAGCGATGGACGCGACGCACTGGGATCGACTCGCCGCTCTGGGTAATCGGATCAAGCGCTGCGCCGAGCTCGATGTAGCCGTAGCCCGTTTCGGGACGCGACGGTGAGACGCCCAGTACGACAATCGCCGCGCTCCGGCGCGCGAGTTCTGCACCCGCGCAGACAACGCGACGGAACCGCTCTACATCACCGATCGTGTGGTCGGACGGAAACACGCCGAGGACTGTATCGGGTGAGTGACGCTCAAGAAGAAAGGCAGCCAGGCCGCACGCCGGCGCCGTATTGCGCGCTGCGGGCTCGCGCAGGATGTGCTTCCCGGCCACATCAGGGAGCTGGTGGGCGATGGTGCTTGCAAGCAGATCGTTGGTGATGATCCAGACCTGACCGGAGGAGACGATTGGCTTCACGCGCTCCACGGTGTTCTGAATCATCGTGCGGTCGCCATCCAGCGAGAGCACCTGCTTCGGCCTCGCACGGCGGCTGCGCGGCCAAAACCGAGTGCCGCTACCGCCGGCAAGGATGACCGCGGCAAATTCCGGATGGTGACTGCCTGGATGCTTATCCGGGCTCACGGCGGCAGCCTTGTTACGCTTCCCGGTCCTGCCGCTCACGCTACTTCAGCCCGCCGAGGAAGTCACGCATCCGCTGTACGCCCTTGTCTATGACATCCGCGCTGACCGCATACGACAGGCGAATGTGCTCGTCGGTCCCGAACGCCTCGCCCGGAACCGTGACGACATGGGCCTCGGTCAGCAGCCGGGATGCCAAATCGCTCGCGGACCTCACGCCGCCCTTGCCGAGGAACGCACTTACATTTGGGTAAACGTAGAATGCGCCCTCGGGCACCGTGCAGGTAAGACCGGGAATGGATTTGAAGCCCTCGAGAACGCGGTCGCGCAGCTTGATATAATCCGCGCGCATCTCCTTCACGCATTCCTGCGAACTCGTCAAGGCAGCGATGGACGCGCGCTGCACCATACTCGCGGTATTCGATGTGGACTGCGACTGCAGCTTGCTCATCGCCGCGATGATCGGCTTCGGGCCGAGCGCAAATCCTGCGCGCCACCCTGTCATGGCGTAGGTCTTCGAGAGCGACCCGAGCACCAGCACGTGCTCCTTGCACTCGGTGAGCGAAGCGCCGGAGATGAGATCGCCCGAGAAGTTGAGGTACGCGTAGCACTCGTCCAGCCAGACATAGATGCCGCGCTCATGCGCCATGCGCACGATAGCGTACAGGTCGTCCTTGGGAATGACAGCACCTGAAGGATTCGACGGTGTGTTCAGGATGATTGCCTTCGTGCGCTCGGTCACCGCCGCCTCGATCATCTTCGCAGTGACGCGGAACTTGTCCCCCTCGCTGCTCGCGACGAACACCGGCTTGCCGCCCGCGAATTGCACGATGTCCTTGTAGCTGACCCAGTACGGCGTCGGGATGATGACCTCGTCACCGTGATCGATGAGCACCTCGGCGGCGTTGAAGATGGAGAGCTTTCCGCCGGCGGAGAAGACGCACTCTTCAGGCGTATAGTTCGTGGCGAAGTCCGCGGCGTGGCGCTCGACGATCGCCTTGCGAACTTCGGGCACGCCGGCAACCGCGGTATAGCGCGTGAAGTTCTTCTGGATGGCGTCAATGGCGGCATCTTTGATGTGCTGCGGCGTCGCGAAGTGCGGCTCGCCCGCGCCGAAGTCGGCCAGGTCAATGCCCTGCGACTTCATCTTCAGGGCCTCGGCGGTTATCGCCATCGTGGCTGAAACTTCAATGCGGTTGATACGGTCCGTCAGGATCCTCGTGGGCGCTGCAACTGTCGCTGTGCTCATGATTTCAGTTTACAGATTTGCCCCCGCAGAAAGAAGCGGAAGTGCACTCTGCCCTCCCGCTTCCACCGAGGTCCGCCGCGACTGCTATTGCACAGGAGTCGGCAGCCATGGGGACGAGCTGACATTCGGCCCGCTTATGGTCGAGCAGCCATTGGATGTCGGTCCGCGCGAGCACCCCCACCAATTTTCCTTGGCATCCACGCTTCCGCCGGCATTGAGGTTTTCGATCCCCACCTTCCTGCCATTCAGGTTATTCAGATGAAGCTCCAGAAGCGCGCCATTATTCACGCCCACATCCACGCTTTCATCTTCTATCGTGTTGCCTGAGATCACCAGTCCTGTAATCGGCGTCGTTCCCAGAACCGATATCCCAGTTGGCGCGGTCGTCCCAACATCGCCATCCGGGCCGTTACCGGAGATATAGTTCCCCACAATCGCGTTATCGTTCACATTCGGATTCGGCGGATGTCCCGGGAATGTCAGGTTCACGTGATTGTGTATCGATACGCCTGGTTGCGAATTATCGATCAGGCGGTTGTTCACCACGGAGTTATCGATCGTGACATTTCCCGGTCCCGGCGCAAAGAGTCCCACCCCCGCGCCACCTCCCGGGCTGCCGAACCCATTGCGCATCGATACATTCTCTGAGACCGTATTGTGCGAGATTCCAAACGCCCGCGGCGCCGTCCCTGTCTTCACATAGGCGGCATGCGACGCCATCGTAATGCCGCAATCATAGGGATTGTCCCGCACCATATTCTTCGTGATGACATTGTCATGGTTGGGTGCCGTCTCATCGCTGATGAGAATGCCGCCGGAGTTGTACTGGACCGTGTTCTCCGCAATGGTCGAGTGGTCGACGCCCATCAGGTGAATCCCTTCACCGCAGTCGTCTGCCTCGTTGGTCTCAAATGGCGGCAGCCCATCGCATCCGGTTCCATTCGTCTCGTCACGATCGTTCGACTGAACCGTGTTCTCGGACACAGTCACGTTCGATGC
>DASRGC010000060.1:0-21589 GCA_035651235.1 Acidobacteriaceae bacterium | reverse complement strand
AGCAACTTGCAGCCACGCGAAGACAGCGGATCAATTCGCTGCTGTGGGACGACACGGCTGGTCTTTTCGTGGACTATGATGCTCGAACAAAGCAACGTTCCACTTATCGTTACCTCACGACGTACTACGCCTTATGGGCCGGCCTTGCAACACCGGCGCAGGCGAAGCGGCTCGTTGCCAGTCTGCCGCTGTTCGAGCGTGCGGGAGGTCTGCAGATGAGCACTAAAGATACCGGGGAGCAGTGGGATGCTCCCTTCGGCTGGGCACCAACGAACTGGCTTGCGGTCGAGGGCCTCGCGCGTTACGGCTATACAGCAGACGCTGACCGCATCGCGCACAAGTTCATCACAACGGTGCAGGACGGATACGAGCGCGACGGCACCATTCGCGAGAAGTACAACATGGACACCGGATCGTCGAATGTAGACGTCACGACCGGCTATAAATCGAATGTCGTGGGTTTTGGATGGACCAACGGCGTTTACCTGGAGATGAAACAGCTTCTGGCGAAGAATCCTGCCGGACCCAACTAGCCGGTATACTCTGCGGAAACTGGCTATGCCTCGCGCTCTGAACTCCTCGCGTCTCGAAGCATTTTCCGATGGTGTCATCGCAGTGATCATCACGATCATGGTGCTCGACCTGCGCGTGCCCGCCACCCGCGAGCTCGGCGACTGGGCTGCCGTGCGCATGGACCTCAGATTGATCCTCGTCTATTTGCTGAGCTTCGTTCAGACGGGAATTTACTGGGTCAATCACCACTATCTTCTGGATGATGTGGAGCAGGTTACGCATGGCATTCTGTGGTCCAATCTGTTGCTGCTCTTCTGCCTTTCGCTGATTCCGTTCGGAACCGAGTGGATTGCCGTCCGTGGCGTGGAGCCCGTTCCAGTTGTCGTCTATGTGCTCTGTTTCCTTGCGCCCGCGACGGCGTGGGCGATCTTGTCGAACAGCATCTGCAGCCGCACTGGTGTACGGCCTGCGGCCAGTTTTGGCAAGCAGATTTTTTCGCTCACGCTGAACCTCGGCGCCATTGCCGTAGCATTCGTTTCGCCATGGGGGGCGCTGGGAATGATCGCAATCGTGGCATTTGCCTGGCTGTTGCCGCCACGCCGCATCGTCGAAATGACCCGCCATGATCCCGCATCAGCGCCTTCGGCGGATTCGCGCTAAACTCGACTTCGAAATGAATTTGCAAGGCTGCGGCACCGCCCTCGTCACCCCTTTTCGCTCCGACGGCACTCTCGATGAGCCGGCTCTTCGTGCGCACATTCACTGGCAGATCGCCTGCGGTGTCTCGTTGCTGGTTCCGTGTGGAACCACCGGAGAAGCCGCGACGCTGACTGAGCCTGAATGGCTGCGCGTCGTGGAGATCACGGTGGAGGCGGCCAACGGTCGCGTGCCCGTGTTCGCAGGGGCAACGCACAACTCGACGCGCGAGGCCATTGAGCGGGCGAAGCTACTCGGACGGATTCACGGGCTCTCCGGCATCCTGACAGCTAACCCGTACTACAACAAGCCCGGCCAGGAAGGCCAATACCAGCACTTCCGCGCCATCGCCGAATCCGTGCACCTTCCCATCCTCCTTTACAACATTCCGGGCCGCACCGGCGCAAATCTGGAGCCGGCAACAGTTCTCCGCCTGGCGGACATTCCGAACATCATCGGCATCAAGGAGTCCAGTGGCAGCATGGTGCAGATTACGGAGCTGCTCACGCAGGCGCCGCGCGCGTTCCAGGTGCTTTCCGGCGACGATGCACTCGCTCTACCGACGCTCGCAGTCGGAGGCTGCGGGCTCGTTTCCGTCGCATCGAACGCGATTCCACAACAGATGTCGCAGATGGTCAACGCCGCGCTGAACGACAATTGGATCTCCGCGCGCCGAATCAACCGCCACTACTTCCAGCTACTCCAGGCGAACTTCTGCGAGCCAAGTCCGGCGCCGATCAAGGCCGTGATGGCGCTGCTCGGCCGAGGCAACGAGGAGGTTCGCCTGCCCATGGTTCCGGTGACGGCGCAAACACGCCGCAAGCTGGAGCGCATCCTTGGAGAGCTCGGCCTGCTGACTAACTCACCGCACGAAAATCTGCGGGTCTTCTAATCGAATGATTCCACCCTCTCGAACCGCCTGCTTTGCGTTGACAGGTGCCGCACTCTTTCTGGCGAGCGGACTAGCCCGCCCGGCTGTGGCTGCTCAAGCCTCAGACTGGCCCGTACAGCGGATGCACGCGCCTTCATCCTCGCTCTCGCGGCTTTCTCAGGCGGACCAGGCAATTGCGGTAAAACTTTTGCGACCGGAGCTTGGGCCGTTATTTCAGGGCGATGCGATCTCGGTACTCGACAAACAGATTCGCTCGTTTCGCGCTGAGCGGCTGAACCTCGGCGGTAGCTCGGCCCTGGCAGTGCAGCCGGATGGAGGCGAGTTGTGCGGGGCCACCGGCAACTGCTCGTTCTGGGTCATCGATCTCTCGCGTCGGCGCGTCCTTCTGCGTGCGGATGGTATTCAGGGATATGCGGTGGATCCGGCGAAACCGCGTAGCGTGCCAGACATCGTTACAGCAACGCACGAATCGTCGACTGAATACGAGAAGATTCACTGGGTGTTCCTCAACGGCCGCTATGAGCGACAAAGCTGCGCCACGGTGGACTACGCAGACCGAAGCGGCGCGCAGCTTCCACAGCCGAAGGTTACCCCGCACTCATGCTCGCCGGAAGGCAACTGATTTCTCTTATGACCACACAGACCACAACGCTTCAGCAATCCATCGAACACTGGTTTTCACTCGGCTCCGATGCCATCGGCAACCCCGAAGCGATGACGGCCTTTCGGCAGCTCCGGGATGCGCTCGAGGCCGGCGCGCTTCGCTCTGCGGAGCCGGATGCATCGCAGCCGATCGGCTGGCGCGTGAATCCATGGGTGAAGCGGGGGGTTCTGCTCGGCTTCCGATTGGGCACGCTTGAGTCGATGAACGGCTGCGAGGCGGCTGGCGGCTCGATCCTCAGCTTCGTGGACAAGGGCACTTACCCAGCTCGCCGCTTCGCTCCCGAGCAAGGCATCCGCGTCGTCCCCGGCGGCAGCTCTGTCCGATCGGGCGCCTATCTCGCCGCGGGCGTCGTGATGATGCCGCCAGCGTACGTCAATGTTGGCGCCTACGTCGATGAAGGCACGATGATTGACTCCCATGCGCTCGTGGGATCTTGTGCGCAGATCGGCAAACGCGTTCATCTGTCCGCCGCCGCGCAGATCGGCGGTGTACTGGAACCTGTGAACGCGTCTCCTGTGATCATCGAGGATGA
This sequence comes from Acidobacteriaceae bacterium, assembly GCA_035651235.1. Classification (GTDB taxonomy): domain Bacteria; phylum Acidobacteriota; class Terriglobia; order Terriglobales; family Acidobacteriaceae; genus Granulicella. The sequence goes on along the minus strand of DASRGC010000060.1, from coordinate 18,292 downwards.
CGTTCTCGTCGGCGGCAACACCGGGGTTTACGAAGGCACCATCGTCCGCAGTAAGGCCGTGCTCGCCGCCGGAACCATCCTGACGCGAGGAACGCCCGTCTATGACCTGCCAAACGACACTGTTCTCCGCGCCGCAGCGGACAGGCCGCTGATCATCCCGTCGGGTGCCGTCGTCGTCCCTGGCTCGCGCGCCGTCCAGCGCGGTGTTGGAAAGGACCTCGGCCTCTCTGTTTACACGCCCATCATCGTCAAGTATCGCGATGAAAAGACAGAACTATCGACCGCACTCGAAGATATCCTGAGGTAAAGAGCGACGCATGGAACCGGATGGCATGCGTCGCCGTACCTCCTTTGGAGGCAAATAAGTGATCAAACTGCTCCTCTTCTGCATTCTTCTCTTCGTCTGCTGGCCTGCCGCAATCGTCGCGCTCCTGCTGTATCCGTTCATCTGGCTGGTGCTGCTTCCCTTCCGGCTGCTCGGCATTGTGGTGCACGGTGCCTTTGAGCTGGTCGCGGCGCTGTTCACGCTCCCCGCGCGTGTGCTCCGCGCCATCTAAGCAGAGAGCGCTGAACCGCTGCGCTTGAGCAGTTCTCCTGACGGTGCAGACCGAAGCAACGGTGGCTGCGTCGTTTTCTCTCAAGGAAAACGACATACACGGTCGCTTGGAGCGCCACATCATCAGGAGAACTGCTCTAAACTGAAGATTCATGGCTTCAGACAAGCTGCAAATCATCCCCCTCGGCGGGCTGGGCGAGTTCGGCATGAACTGCCTCGCTCTCCGCTTCGGTGACGACATCATCGTCATCGACGCCGGCCTCATGTTCCCTGAGGAAGAGCTGCTCGGCGTCGACATCGTTGTTCCCGACATCAGCTATCTCATTGAAAATCGCGCGCACGTGCGCGGTATCGTGCTCACGCATGGGCACGAGGACCACATCGGCGGCCTGCCGTGGATCCTCTCCGAGCTGAACGTTCCCGTCTACGGAACCGAGTTCACGCTCGCGTATGTCGAAGGCAAACTCGACGAGCATCGCCTGCTCGACGACGCCGAGCTCATCGAGATGCTGCCCGGCCGCCGCTTCTCGCTCGGCGTCTTCTCGATCATGCCGATCCGCGTCACGCACTCGCTGGTCGATTGCGTCTCGCTGGCGATCCACACGCCCGCGGGCATCGTGCTCCACACCGGCGACTTCAAGATCGACCTCTCGTCACCCGACGGCCACCCTTTCGACCTGCAGGCCTTCGCCGATCTCGGCAAGCAGAACGTTCTCTGCCTTCTGCAGGACTCCACCAATGTCGACCGCCCCGGCTTCACGCCCGGCGAGCGCGCGGTGCGGCCGCGCCTCGATGACATCTTCGGCGCCACGCGCAAGAAGCTCTTCTTCTCCTGCTTCTCGTCGTCCATCCACCGCATTCGCATCGCGATGGAGCTCGCCGACAAGCACAATCGCAAGGTCGCGCTCATCGGCCGCTCGATCGACAACTCGGCTGAAATTGCGCAGGACCTCGGCTATCTCGACCCGCCGCAAGGTCTGCTGATCCATCCAGGACAGATCAAGGAGTACGCCGACCACGAGCTCTGCATCCTCATCTCCGGCACGCAGGGGGAGCCCATGAGTTCGCTCTCACGCGCTGCCGTAGACAACCACAAGTTCGCCAAGATCGATGGCGGCGACACAGTCATTCTCAGCTCGCGCATCATCCCGGGCAACGAGAAGGCCATCTACCGCGTTATCGACCACCTCGAACGCCGCGACGCTCGCGTTATCCATGACGACGGCACCAATGGTCTCATCCATGTCTCCGGTCACGGCTCGCAGGAAGAGCTGCGCATGATGATCAACCTCGTGCGCCCCAAATTTTTCGTGCCGATACACGGGGACTACCGGCACCTGAAGCGTCACGCCGAGCTCGCCGCCGCCACCGGCATCCCTGAAAAAATCCTCCTGCTCGAAGACGGCGATGTGCTTGAGCTCGACCGTGATGGCGCCGAAAAGACCGGCAAAATCACGACTGGCCGTATCTGCATCGACAACAACTCCACGGCGGACGTCGTGGAAGACACCGTCATCCGCGACCGCAAACAGCTCGGCGGCGACGGCCTCTTTCTTCCCATCATCGCGATCAACAAGCGCACCGGCCAGGTCGAAGGTCTGCCTGAAATCTCAACGCGCGGTTTCGCCGCCGACGACCCCGAGCTTCTCCGCAACGCTCGCGACATTGTCGCCCGCACGCTCGAACAATCGTCCGAAGAAGAGCGCCGCGATTACGGCGTAATGAAGGACAAAATTCGCGGCGACCTCAAGCGCTTCATCCAGAAGAATGCTAATCGCCGTCCGCTCATCATGCCCATCATCCTGGAGCTCTAACTTCCGCAGCTGGCAGTTGTTTGCTAGGGGCCGTTCTTCGCCGGAGCGTGGCTTTCCGGCGGCGCCGGCTTCGCTACAGTCGCGGCGATCTGCTTCATAAACTCCTGAAGCATGTCGTTCATCTGAGGCTGAATCTCCCGCATCTTCTGCTGCGCGATCTCTGTACTTTTCGCCATCAGCTCCGGAGTCTTTTCGAGCACCTTCTGTCCTAAGGGCGATTGGTAGAAGGCCAGCATTCCATCGAGGTCCTCCTCCGTATAGGTGGTCGCATACAGGTTGATAAAGTCGGGCTCTAGCGCCTTCCACCCGACATTCTTCTTCACCAGGTCCATCACACTCTGCTGAAAATCCGCAAGCAGCTTCTTCTGCTCAGGCGTGGCCCGATCCATGCCGGGCATCGACTGCGTCATCTGATCCACTTGCTTCATCACACTATTCGTTAATTGGTCCGTTAGCCGGTCCATGCGCAAAAGCGTGAACAACTGCTCTGCCTTCGCGCGCTTGGAGGCCTCATCAGCTCTCGTGGTCGCGCATCGCAGCACCAGCACAGCCAATACGACCACCATAAATCGCTTCATCGCTGTCCTCATTCTTCCCTGCAAACCAAACTATTCGCCACGCTCAACCTCCTCCAGCACTGCCTCACTTGCCAGCGGTTTGCGCGCAAAGTAGTAAAGGCTGAACGCTAACGCTGCGAACGCCAGCACACTCACCCAATCTTTGTGCAACGGATTCGTTGGCGCGAAGCGCGGAATCGATGTGTCCTTCACCGACTCATAAATCTTCACGCACACGCCCAGCAATCCCATGATCCCGCCCGCCGCAATCAGCCCCGACGCAAACAGGCTCCCGGAGCTGATCTCGCTCTGTGCCTCCGTCGTTGCGCCCGCGCGCGTCAGCGCCCGGTCTACCATCCATCGCACTACACCGCCGCAAAAGATCGCCAGCGTCGTCCCGATCGACAGATACGCTCCCACGGCAAACGTGAGCGAGCGTATCCCGAGCAACTCCACGCCAATCACCAGCGCCACGCCCAGCAGCACCAGGCTCCACGGGAGCTTGCGGCTCAGAATGCCGTTGATCACCGTCGCCATCAATCGCCCTTGTGGCGCCGCGGCCTTCTCGCTGCCGATCCCCTGAACCCACTGCACCGCGATCTGCCCCGTGGCCGGGTCATACAGATACTTGCCATCCTCCAGTGTCGCCGATCCGATCGAATTCAACACGATGAACCGTCGCGCTCCACCAACCTCCTGCTTCTTCGACGTCGGCACACTCGCACCGCCGCCGGCCGCATTGCGCGGCGTCAGCAGAAAACTGTCGCGCGTGAAGTTCCCCTGGTTCGACACGCCATCCGGCAGCCCCTGCAGCGAGATCGGTCTCGCCTGTACCATCGGCTGAAAGGTTTCATATCCACGATTCATCGCGCTCAGTGTCGGCCCAATCGAAAACACGCTGACGATCACGCCAATCATCACCGCCAGCTGCTGCTTCCACGGCGTCGCGCCAATCAGAAATCCTGTCTTCAAATCCTGCGACGTATCGCCTGAGTTTGAAGCGGCAATGCACACAATCCCGCCCACCGTAATCGCCAGCGCTCCAAATGCCGGCGCCGTCCATCCCTTCACCAGGAAGATCGCCGCCGTACCCATCAGCGTCGCAATCGTCATGCCGCTCACCGGGCTCGCGCTTGACCCAACGATGCCGACGATTCGCGAGCTCACTGTGACAAACAAAAACCCGAACACCACAACCAGGAGTGCCGCCGCAAAGTTCGCCAGCGCGCTCACCTGCGCACCCGGCACGGGCTTGAACTCGAGGAAGAGAAACATCAACAGCACCAGCAGCGCGCTTCCCCCGACGACCACGCTCATCGGCATGTCATGCTCGATACGGCTCGGCCCCTGCGACGCCCGAGCCCGGTCCTTGCCCATCTTCGCGAACCCTGCCGTCAGCGCGTTCACGATCGTCGGAGCCGTCCGCAGCAGCGTAATCAGACCGCTCGCGGCCACGGCGCCCGCGCCCATCGGCCGCACATACGTCGACCACAGATCGCTCGGCGTCATCTGCGAAATCGGCACGACTCCTGGATAGACCGGCGCCGGCAGGTGCTTGCCGAAGAACACGATCGCCGGCATTACCACCAGCCAGCTCACCACGCCACCGGCCAGCATCACCGCCGAGACGCGCGCCCCGATGATGTACCCAACGCCCAGGTACTCCGGCGTCACATCCGCGCGGATCGACGCGCCCTTCATGATCTGCTGCCCGTTCGGATCGAAGTTCGGCGACCAGCTCGGCGTCCCCGGAAACAGCCCCAGCAAATTGTCGTTCTGAAAGAGCGTGTACAGCCCGCCAAGCCCCAGCCCCAGAAACACCCGGCTCGCAAACGACCCACCCCGCTCGCCTGCCTGCAGCACATCGGCGCACGCCGTCCCCTCGGGATAAGTCAGCGACCCATGCTCCTCCACAATCAGCTGCCGCCGCAGCGGAATCATGAACAGCACACCCAGCCATCCGCCAAACAGCGCCAGCGCAAAGATCCGGAAGCTCTCCAGGTCGAACCCCAGAAAGATCAGCGCCGGAAGGGTAAAGATCACGCCCGATGCAATCGACTGTCCGGCATTGCCGGTCGTTTGGACAATGTTGTTCTCAAGAATCGACGCCCGCCCGAACGCCCGCAGGATCGAAATGGACAGCACTGAGATCGGGATACTCGCCGCCACCGTGAGGCCGGCACGCAGGCCCACATAGACCGTCACCGCGCCAAAGATGATCCCGAAGATCGCCCCGAGAACCAGGGCCCGCGCCGACAGCTCCCTCGGGCTCTCTTCGGCGGACACAAACGGGCGGAAGGTCGTGGTGGTGGTGGCCATCAGGCGTCATCTCCTCAATAAGTCAGCATCAAGCTAAAGGCTGCACCGGAGTGTACCAGTGCAGCCCTTGAACCCTCCATCCGGCCCTCGTACGCGAGTGTCTGGAAAATGACAAGTTAGGGAGAAAGATACTCCGGCTGCTCAATGGATTCGCTCCGATGAAATGGCGGAAGCCATGCGCGATAGCTCACCGGCGGATATCCCGAAGGTCGGAGGCAGGGGCTCGGCGAAAAGACCACAAAGTACTGCGGTTCAACAACCGGAGTTTCCGATTCCTGGAAGCTCGAACACGGCACCACAGCAGCTCCACTCAGCGCACGACCTCTGGTGACAATGACGCCTGGACCTCCTGGCCAATAGATGCGACCAGCCAGATAGACCTGCAGCCAGGCGTCACGGTTCTCCGATTGCGAGATGGAAGTTTCGGACACTCCGGCCGCCATAAGTTCCTGAATGGCGGTATCACCCGCGCGCATGTCCGCGTAGTAATCATGGGCATCCGCAACTGAATAGCAGGCGAAAATACCGAGCACGACAAAACTGACTGCGGGAACAGCGGGACCGATTGTCCTCTGATAGATAAGCAACACGAGCGCAATGCCGAACGGCATCAGGCTAAGCGCGTACCTGTCGTAAAGCCCGTACAGCTCTGCTCGCGGGATCATCAGCAGCACGGAAGCAAGGGTGAACGGGCCAAGAATCCACAGAAAAGACGTGACCGCCAAACCGAATGTGGGTCTCGCCTGTCGATTCCTTTCCGTTATGATCTGCTCAGCTGCCACCAGAGCAGCCGCAACGGCTACGAGACCGAGTGCAATTCCCAGCCAGTCAGGGAAGCTGAACGAGCTTCCGAAGAGCTGATCGACCTCCGTCGGGAACCCGGTATATCTGCTGATAGAGCAGTGCAGCCACGGCGCAAGCCAGATATTGAGGCGGCCCCGGCGAGCTGCATCGTAGAGGCAAAGCGCCATAACAGCCAATGCCCCTGATATCCGGAGCACCGCCCATCTGGTCAATCTCCGGGCCGTGGCCCACCATGCGGCCAATAGAGGAAGGAGGAGAAACAGAAGGCAAAGAAGCAGCTGCGTCAGTTGTCTGAGCAAATCTCTGGCTGAGTAATGAAGCATGGTTTTCGTGGCCGGATCCACGAACATGTTCGGCCTGCTATAGAACCAATGCACAAGCGCGACGATCAGGACGAGGCTGACAAGGGCCGATATTTCCGAAGCGAGCAGGACCCCGCGGCGCTTCCGTAAAAGCACGCCAGTGGATGGAACGATCACCAGCGCTCCGAGCCATGCGTTCTGGCGCACGGTTCCGCCCGCCACATTCACGGCCGCAGCAGCCACCAACCAGAAAATGGCCGATTTTGATGTGGCCGTGACAGCGGCGCGCTGACACATATAGACGCAAAGTAATATGACGAACAATCCGGGCACATCCGTCATGAAGGACACGGCCACCGGGAAAAACACTGGCGACAGTCCCAGCGTAAGCGCGCCCACGGATGCGTTCCGCTGAGAGAGGCCGAACCGCGCCAGAACCCGATGAAACAGATAGACCGAGCCAAGAGCGAACGGCAGGTTTGCCATCCGCAACGTAAAGAACGAAAACCCGAAGAGCTTGATGAAGAATGCCCCCCAGGCGATCATCCATCCTTCTGTGGGCGCCGACCAGCTGTTATAGATAATGTGCCCGGTCCGAAGGAATTCCAGACTCGTTGCGGCATACGAGAAATCGTCCAGATACCCCTCGTGCCCGACTGGATGCACGATGAGAATGCAAAAGGCCAGAAGTATTGCACAAAGAAGAGCGTTACGCCGCCCCGAGTGCACCTGGCCGTCATCGATTACAGGCACACGGTCGCACGACACTTCCATCGGCCGCTGTCTCCTTTGCTACGTTGATCGGCTCTTGAGCTTCACCTAATCGTGCAGCGGGCCAATTTGGTCAGATTAGCATTGAGAAGAGTCGTTCCGGATAGAGCAGGAGCGCTCGAAGATCCGCTACAGAAGAACGTGATCGGCTGGAAAGCCACGTCTTAAGCTCGCATCGTGCGCGCGTGCCTGCTGACAATCACCAGCCGCTCGTTGGCGAGAATCCGCTTCGCCTGTGTCTTCGCATGGCTCGCCCATGGACCGCTGGGGTCGAGCTGGATGTACCGTGTCCAGTGCCGCAGCGCCCGCCGCGGCTCCTGCATGCGCTCATAGGCCAGCGCCAGGTTGTAATGCGCGTCGGCGTACTGCGGAACCAGCTTCAACGCCCGCTCATACGCCGCAATAGCATCCGGAAGCCGCTGCAGCTCATCCAGCACATTCCCCAGGTCGAAGAACGCGAGCGCATACTCCGGGTCGGCCTCGGTCGCCCGCCGATACAACCCCTCCGCGCCGTAGAAATCGCGTTCGTTGTACCGGATCGTCCCGAGATTGATCGCCGCCGCCGCATGGTCGGGCTGCATTTCGAGAATCTCGCCGTAAAGCTCCTTCGCCTCAGTCAGCGTCGCCGGGTTCTCCTCCAGCCGCACCGCCCGCAGGAACATCTCCTGCACCTCGGCGGCTGCCGAATTCGCGTCCGCCCCGCACCGCCGCACAACCGCCAGACCCGCCCTGCGGGTCAGTTCGAAGTCGAACGCCATCTGCCGCGTCATCGGATCGACCAGGGCTCCGCCCTGCCGGAAGGCCAGCCGGGATCCGCGCGGCACCACCGCCAGCTCCACCAGCGGATTACTCAGGCCGGCAACCTTCTGCATCGCAGCGACTGACTGCCGGATGCTCTTCACAGAGATCCGGGTCTCGGCCAGCTTTCGAAGCTTCCGCAGTTGCACAAGGTCATCGAACGAGTAGTGTTCCGAGGCGGAGATCAATCCCGCCCGCTCCCATGCATTCAACTGTCGATGAGGGAGGCGAAGGATGCGCAGAACGTCTTCTCGGCGGTACTGGCTCACGGCTCGTCTCTCGGTTTCGGAGCGATCGCCCCACGCGACCAGCTCTGCTCCAGAGTATGCGGTGCATGCAGCCCCACATCAAGCATCATGCGATAAATCATGCAGATTTCAGTGGATATCTGGAACCAAATCGGGTTCTTGTACATAGCTTGGCAACAATCAGCGGGCTATGTGGGTCGGCTATGCGGCGGACGGTTGTGTTGACTCAACCTTCCGGCACTTCGCCCCTCACAACGAAATATGCCGCACAACATCAGCGTAGTAATGAACAATTCCCCCCTGCAGAAACTCCCGGGACGGCCCAAACTCAGAGAGCTCATACAGAACCAGCATCGCAAACGATGTAACGACGCTCACCACGGTTGCGGTGATCAGCCAGCCCCGCCACCGGGAGAAGCTGGCAAGCAGGGCTTCATCGGAGACCACTGCATAGAGACCAAGGAACGCCAGCAGGTCGATCAACGGATAGAACTCCATCCGGTAGCGGTAACTCATGTAGATCGCCGCGAGCATAAGAATGCAGGGAACTACGAGGCCGGCCGCCAGCGCCAACCACCGGCTGACGGGCAGCAAAGCCTTCGAGCGTCGCGTCTTCAGCGCATAGATCAGGAAGCCTATAAAGCAAATCGGCAGCAGATCGGTCAGAAAGAAACTGCTCGGAGGCAGTTCGACGGCGTCGAACAGCCGGCCCTGGAAACTTTCAAAGAGCAGATGCCCAGATCCGTTATGAACGAACCAGATCGGCAGGAAATAGTACAGAAGACCGAAAGGGATGCGCCTTACATTGAAAAATCCGTAAAGGCTGGCTCGCACCGGGCGGTCGGGGTAATAGCCATTCATCAAATGCAGCTTGTAGTTGACGAAGGTCGTGGGATTCCCCCAGCGGAAATAATTCACCGTTCCCGTTGCGATCACCAGCAGCGCCAGAATCGCCACGGGAACCAGCGTCCGGCGAGACACGATGGCGCGCCGAAGCGCGGCGCCCAGCGACATGCGCTCTTTGAGCCGATCACGGACGTCCTGCCCCATCAGCACGAGCAGCAAGAGGCATAAGGCCAAATAGAGCCCCAGGCCTGTACTCACCCGCGTCAGCAGCGCAAGACCGGCAGCAAGCGCCATCCAGGAGAGCGTACTCGCGCTGTACTGCCGCAGCACGATCCCTTTGATCGAGAAGTAGATGAAGACTGCGCCAAAAGCTACCGCCCAGAAGACAACCTCCTGGTAAATCGACGCACGCAGATACGCCACCGCGCTTCCCCCGAGTACGACGTACAGCAGCATCAGGCCATAGGCCCGTTCCGACGCGGGCCTGCACGCGGGTATGGATGCGCTCTGCTTGCGCAGAAAAAGTACAGTGCGAATCTTGGCCATCGTCGCCACACAGACGGCCATCAGGCACGACCAGGGGGTAAAGTCCACCCACATCAAATTTAGAAAACGCAGCGGAAGGCGGACCAACGCACACCATATCCCAAAATACGAATAGACATGCCCGTTCCGCACAAATCCTTCATCCCTGATCGTCTGCGGATCGACATAGAACTGCCCGCGCAGCAGATGGTCAAGCATGCTGTTGAAGGTCAGATTTTGCGGAAGCGATCTCGACGCTCCGAACCCTGCATCGTCCAGAATCACGCCAAAATAAACAAGCATGAAGACCAGCAAGGCCAGTTGCAGCAGCCGGTCATTCTTGTACACTCTGCGTGCAAAACGGACGAGCTTCACCCTTTCGGTTCTCCGGCTGTAACGTCTGCTAAAACTCTGTCAATGCTACTGGAATCCCTGCGCCGGGCACCTCATTCAATCTCACGATAATCAGCCGCACCCGCCGGTCTCGTAACATCCACGACCGCACCACTTCCCGCCGTAAGATCAGCTCGACGAAAAGGGCCTGGCAGCGCGGATGGCCGGCAAATTCGCTCCGCGCCAATGGAGCCGGCGCGAAATCTGAAATGTGAGGGAATGACAAAGAAGTGGAGCCGACGAACGGACTTGAACCGTTGACCTGCTGATTACGAATCAGCTGCTCTACCAACTGAGCTACGTCGGCCTGCTCCCCTCATTCTAACGAGAAAGCGAGGAGACGCCAAACCACTCGAGCTCTTGCACTTCGAAAACTCTTCGCGCCTTACTCCAGCTCGTCGCGCTCCATGCGACCGGCCAGCGCCACCAGTGCGAGCACTGCAAGCATCACCACCGCCGTCAACGAAACTGCGATCGTAGGCATGGGGTCTATCCCTTCAGGCTCTTCGACTTTGCGAGCCGGCGTTGCCCTCCCACTATCTCGTCTGTTCTGCGCTGCACAAATCCCCCGCGATGAGCCTCAGGCGAATCTCCGCTGTTACGTCCTCTGCAACAAAAGAGGTACGACCTTGGTTCTCGGTCGTTCACTTCCCCGATTTTGTTCGGAAACCCAACTGAGCTAAATACCCTTAACGGCAAAAGGGCCGCCCGGCAACAGGGCGACCCTTTCTCTATGGGAGGCAGCTCCAACGGAGGCAAAGCCATCGGAACGCTCTGGTGCAAGAGTATGTTCGCCTCCGGGTGGTGTCAAGACACAATTCCCATAAATCGTAAAATATTCATATCAAATAACTTAGGCCAGAAAATGGGATTTTCCTGCTGTTTTGCCCTGTGATTCGCCCCAAAGCTCCTGCAATCCGGTTACTTCGGTCAGGAATGTGCATTGGGTCCTCGTGTATCCCAATGAGCCACGGGGTTCTGCGCCGCCAGGTGAAGACTCAGGAACTCGGGCTCACTGGCTGCCGGCTTGCCCTGCATCACCCGAACCAGCGCCCGTCCGCCACCAAGGAACAGTCCCAGCAGCACCGCCGCCGCCATCAGCACGCCCGACAGGATCGCAATACTGGTCAGCAGGCTGAACGCCTTCTGGACCTCCGTGTGGAAGACCGGCGGCATGTACTGATCCACCGCGACGATCTGCTTCATGTGCACCTTCTCCAGCATCGCGCTGGCTTCATTGCCGGGCAGTGCACCCGAGGCCACCATCACCAGCTCCTGGTCACGCCGCACTCTCGCGTTCGCAAAGCTCGGCCCCAATCCCTTCACACCCGTAGAAAACTTCCTCTCAAACGCCTGCGCGATCTGCGGCGTGGGATAGATCAGCATCGTGATCGTCTCGTGGCCATGCTTCTCGTCGTAGTTGGCCGTCACCGCCTCGGCGCTCTTGTCCCACCCCAAAGCGTTCGCGGGCAGCACACCACCCTCTGCCGCGTAGCTCTCCGGTCCCAGCGCATAGCGCAATCCTGAAGGCACCAGGTGCTCCGCCGGAACGAAGCTCGGCAGCAGCGGCGCCACGCCCGTGCTTCCGGTCGCCTTCGGCAGCACCTTCGCAAGCTGATTCAGCGCCGTCACGTCCGCTGCGCTCGCCGGCGACGCCAGCACCAGCGTGTCGCTGATCGTAAACAGCACGACGCCATCCCCCACCGCGTCGGACGAGCCGACATCCTTCCCTACGCGCATCTCCGGCCGCTCCGCAAGCGTGAACGCGCTGTAAGCTCCCGTGCGATCGCCAAACTCAACCGCCTCCACCCGCATCGTCCTGCCCGCGCGGGTATAGGTGTTCACCTGCGACCGCAGCGGTCCAGCCTCCTGCAGCGCTGCCTTGTTCACCGTCGTCAGCGAAACCGCACCCGGCTCTGAACTCCCGCCCTGCTGCCACCCTGCGAAGCTCTGCGGCAGCAACTGCACCGGCGGTTCTGTCACCGTGACACCCTGCGCGCGAGCTGGCACCGTACCCGCTGCAAGCGCGCACGCCACAACACAAATTCCAGCTCTGGTACCCGCGCCCATAATGGTTCAGACTACACCCGCAGGCGAAGTGTTAGCGAATGCCCGCCGGCCTCAGCGCCCCATCGCCCCGCCGATGGAAGCCCGCTCCGTCGGCACCGGCTTCTTCACCCCATTGATCGTCTTCGCGTACCGCGCCACACCCGCGTATAGGCTCTCCGCGACGCGCTCGCGGTACTCCGGCCGGCGCAGCTCATCCGCATCCGTCGGGTTCGTGACAAAGCTGATCTCCGCCAGGATCGACGGCATATTCGCTCCAATCAGCACCACGAACGGCGCCTTCTTCACCCCGCGATTCTTCAGCCCCTCGTTGCCACGCTCCAGCCCTTTGTACAGCGACTGGTCCACATCCTCGGCCAGCTCGCGCGACTCATCAATCTTGTCCTTCAGCGCAATCTTCTTCACCAGGTCGCTCAGCTCATGCACGCTCTGCGTCGACACCGCGTTCTCGCGGCTCGCCACCTGCATCGCCTCCGGATCGCTCGTGAAGTTCAGGTAGTACACCTCCACCCCGCGGGCACTCGCATCCGTAGAGCTGTTGGCATGCACGCTGATAAACAAATCCGCCTGCGCCTTGTTGGCAATCGCCGTCCGCGTCTCCAGTGGAATAAACGTGTCGTCCGCGCGCGTGTACACAACGTCCGCTCCCAACCGGTCGTGCAGCAGCTTGCCCAGCCGCAGCGCCACGTCCAGCACAACGTCCTTCTCCTCAATCCCGCCCGCGCCCAGCGTGCCTGAGTCATGCCCGCCATGCCCCGCATCGATCACAATCCGCCCGATCTTCAACCCCAGCGCGCGCATCAGCGTCGCATCACCATCCGCCGTCGGGGGTGGCGGCTCTGCAGGTTCTCCCGTCACATGCGCCTTACTCCGTGATCCCCTCGTCTTCGCACTCGCACCACGCGAGCGCTCCGCAATCGGCTGCGACGTCGGCCGTCGCGTCGCCTCAATCTTGCCCGGCTGATCGCTGACTGCCGCAACCTCCACGCCATCATCCGCCGTCTTCGTGGCCACCGAGTTCGGCACCGGTTTCGACGTTGTTGGCTTCGACGGAATGATCACTCGTGGCCGGGCCACCGCCTGCTTCGCTTCCGCTGCCCCATCCCGCGACGGCAACCCAAACCCCGCACTCCCATCCGTCACCGGCATCGGCGGCAGACTCGACACCTCCGTCATTCCGCCCGCCGGAGCGTCACCCGAAGCAGCGCTCTGCGAACTCTCCGCCGAACGCGTCTCCTGCGCCGCACTCTCGTTCGCCCGATCGCTCGCCGCATCCTGCAGCGTTTCATTCTGCTTGCCGTGAATATCAATAATCAGCCGGTACGGATTCGGCAGCAGAAACGCCGAGTACTCGCCCACCTGGTGCACATCCAGCACCACGCGCGTCACATCGCCCGAGAACTGCGCCGCCCGGATCCGCGTCAGAAATCCATCATCGGTCACCGCAAAGCTTTTGCCCACCAGCTGCTGCGCCAATCGCGCATGATGCAGATCGAAGAAGATACGGTCCGGATGCTCCACCCGCGCCGCCTGGTACTCCACCGCGTCCCCAAGATCAATCGCCACGCGCGTATAGCTCGGCGTCGACCAATGCCGGATCCCCGTCACCACGGCCATCTTCCCCGGCTTCACACGATCAGCATCCACCTTCACACTCGCCGGACGCTCTGCCTCCACCTCCGCGCCCAGCTCCGCCTTCGAATCTGCTTTCTCTACCGGAGCATCCTCACTCTTCGCACTCGCGGGGTTCCTATAGTGCTCACCCTCTCGCGGCACATCCGAAGCGCCCGAGGCAACCACCGCCGCGCCTGATCCCTGATCCCTGATTCCTAATCCCTGCTTCTTCGCCTCTCTCGCCTCCGCGCTCCGCGGATACTCCCCCTCCAGCATCCCGCGAACCTTCTTCGCCTCGGCCGCATCATCCGCCGCATCCGGCCCCAGCAGCTCCAGCGCATGCCCCAGCGCCCGCGGGGCCATCAATCCACCCGGATACGCCTTCGCCAAAAACTCATACTGCCCCGCCGCATCGCGCAAAGCTTTGCGGTCGTTCAATTCCTGTCCTTCTTCGGCGAGCAACTCCGCGACCTGCTCGACCGCGCGCGCCGCATGCGCATCGCCCGGGTTCCCGTGATAGATCGCACGAAACTCATCCATCACATGCGCATACTCAATCTTTGTGTGCGTTCCCTGCGGCTTCGCCTCGAACACCTGCCGCGCCACCACCGCAGCATCCCACGCGCTCGTCTCCGCACGCGATCCCAGCGCCGCCTGCCCGCTCAGCAACACGCCCGCGCACGCCGCGACGCAGCCTAACCCGCGGCCGAACCGCACTTCGCTCTGCCAGGACACACGCATAGCCCACCCACAGTTTAGGTTCGCCGCGCCCGCCTCACGCCGCGAATCAACCGCAGGTATTCGCCCATGTACCTGTTACGTCAGTGCTGTTGAAAAACGCTCGGCCCACTCGACAGCCGTCCGCCTAACTCGCTGACTTGCTAACTTGCTGACTCGCTGACTCGCTGACTCGCTCCTACGCAATCATCTCCCCCACAACCGCCGCCGCCTGCGCCAGCACACCATCCAGCGCCGCAACGTCACTCCCGCCAGCCTCCGCAAGATCCGGCCGCCCACCGCCTCTGCCGCCAACCTTCGCCGCCAGCGCGCCCACAACCTTCCCCGCCTGCACGCGCGAGGTCAGGTCCTTCGTGACACCAGTAATCAGTGACACCTTGCCATCGCTCGTCGCCGCTCCCAGGACAACAACACCCGAGCCCAGCTTCCCGCGCAGCTCATCCACAAGATTTCTCATCTGCGACTTATCCAGCGCATCCACCCGCCGCGCCAGCACCTTCACGCCTTTCACTTCGACAGCCGAAGCCGCCGCGTCCGCCGTCGCCGCGCTCGCCGACTTCATCCGCATCTGCTCCAGCTCGCGCCGCAGCCTCTTCATCTCCTCTTCCTGTTGCTGCAGCTTCGCCGAAAGCGCGCTCCCCGTAGCCTCTCCCGCAACCTGCGTCGCCACGCGAGCCACATCCGCGTCACGCCGGAACAACTCCAGCGACCCCGTCCCCGTCACCGCCTCCACCCGCCTTACGCCGCTCGACACCGAGCTCTCGCCCACCAGCTTCAGCAGCCCAATCTCACCCGTCGCCGCCGTGTGCGTCCCACCGCACAGCTCCGTCGAAAAATCCCCAATCTTCACCACGCGCACGCGCTCGCCATACTTCTCGCCAAACAGCGCCATCGCGCCCAGCTCATGCACCGCCACATCAATCGGCACATCCACCAGCGTCTCTACTTTGCTGTTCGCCAGCACCTGCGTGTTCACAATGTCCTCAATCTCCTGCAGCTCCTCATCGGCCACACCCGTAAAGTGCGAGAAATCAAACCGCAGCCGCGTCGCATCATTCAACGACCCCGCCTGCTTCACATGCGTACCCAGCACCTGCCGCAACGCCGCATGCAGCAGATGCGTCCCCGTGTGATTGCGCATCGTCGCATGCCGCACGCCCGCATTCACCACTGTGTCGACCACATCCCCCACCGCAATCGCATGCAACGCCTTCACCTGGTGCGCGAACACGCCCTGCACCGGCTTCCTGCATCCACTCACCTCGGCCACAGCCGTAATGTGATCGCCCGCATACAGCCAGCCCACATCACCCACCTGCCCGCCCGAGTCCGCATAGAAGCTCGTCGCATCCAGCACCACCTCGCCCGTCTCCCCAGCTTTCAATTCCGCAACACCAACCCCATCCTTCACCAGCGCCAGCACCCGCGCCCCATCCAGCCGCGTCGCTCCATAGCCCTGGAACTCCGTCGGCGGCAGCTCGCGATACACCGGCGCCGCCGTCTTCTGCGACCCACCCTTCCAGCTCGCCCGCGCCCTCTGCTGCTCCTCTAACTTCGCCCGCTCAAACCCCTCGTAGTCGAATTCAACACCCGCATCACGCGCCGCATCCACCATGAAGTCCAGCGGCATACCGAACGTCTCATACAAGCTGAACGCGGTAGCACCAGACAGAACAGGATGCCCACGATCGGTGTACTTCTCTTGAATCAGTTCTTCGACGGCGAACTCAGCTAGCTGACGTTCCTCGTCAGAGGTCGCATCTGTGACCGCACGATTAAGTGCTGCAAAGGCTGGGTCCGAGTTGTATCCGGCAGAATCGACAGTAACTGCCGCTGAGCGCGCCTCAATCAGCAATCGATCAAGTTCCCGTGAACCGGTGGCCAACACCCGGGCAAACTGCTGCTCCTCTGCGAGCACCACCTTGCTAACGCGCTCTGCCGACTCCTTCAACTCCGGATAAGCGGTCGCCATCTCGTCGCGGACCGCGAATACCATCTCGTGCAAAAACGGCCTTTCTATGTCCAACGATCGACCATGCCGAATTGCCCGGCGTATGATCTTACGCAGCACATAGCCACGTCCTTCGTTCGAGGGCAGAACACCATCCGAGATCAAGAAGGTTGCTGCTCGCGCATGATCGGCGATGATTCGTAGCGAAGCCGCTCCCTTTTCGGGACTCAAAGCTAGACCCTCGATGTGATGCAGGCTAAGGTCGTTAGCTCCCATCTCTTTAGCCTTCGCAAGCACCGGCGTCAACCGCGCCGCCGCCGCAATCAACGGCGTAAACAGATCGCTCTCATAATTCGACAGCTTGCCCTGCAACACACACGCAATCCGCTCCAGGCCCATGCCCGTATCAATCGAGGGCTTCGGCAGCGGCGTCAGCGTCCCATCCGCCGCGCGATCGAACTGCATGAACACCAGGTTCCAGATCTCGATGTAACGCTGATCGTCATGCGGAAACGACTTGTCCTCTCCTGTCTCGCTCGCCGCCACACCGAGGTCAAAAAAAATCTCGGAGCACGGACCGCACGGCCCCGTATCGCCCATCTGCCAGAAGTTGTCCTTCATCGACATCTGGAAGATGCGCTCCTTCGGCACACCCGTCTCCATCCAGTACTGCTCCGCCTCGTCATCGCGCGGCACAGCCTCCGTGCCCTCAAAGATCGTGACGTACAACTTCGACGGATCGATCTCAAACCACTCCGGGCTGGTCAGCAGCTCCCACGCATACGCAATCGCGTCCTTCTTGAAGTAGTCGCCGAAGCTGAAGTTCCCCAGCATCTCGAAGAACGTGTGGTGCCGCCGCGTAAACCCAACGTTCTCCAGATCGTTATGCTTCCCACCCGCGCGCACGCACTTCTGGCTCGACGCCGCGCGCGAATACTCGCGCTTCTCCGCGCCCAGAAAGACGTCCTTGAACTGATTCATCCCCGCATTCGTAAACAGCAGCGTAGGATCATTCGCCGGCACCAGCGAGGACGAGTGCACCCTCCGGTGCCCCTTCGTCTCAAAAAACCGCAGAAAATCCTCACGAATCTGATTGCCGGACAGGTTGCGCATAACCCTCAGTTTATCAGCGCAACACAGCCTTTACAGGCTCACGCCCGGACGCCACGTCAGCCCTTCGCGCCGCAGCTCCGGGTCTTTCGTCGCCTTCAGCGTCGCGAACTCATCCGCATGCCGCGCCATCTCCATCACGCTCACCAGCGCATCGAACGCGTCCTCACTGCTCTTCGCCTTCGCGATCACCGCACGCGCGACGGGCTTGAACACCGCATCTGTCTTGCACTTCGCCGCAAGATATTTGCTCCGCGCAGCCGCATTCGACTTCGCCACAGCCCCCGTCATCAGCCGCGTATACATCTCCACCAGCAGCGGCTTCGGCCTCTTCGCCTCAATCGCCGCACTCTCCAGCGGCCACACCCGAAACCCAGCATTATGCAGCCGCTCCAGCATCGTCATCGCGCGCAGGGATCCGGTGCCCACACTTCCCGACCCGCCAATCTGAAACGGCGACTTCGGCGTAATCCCCCGCATCTTCGCCGCGCGCTCCGGATCGCCACCCTCCAGCGCCTGCGCAATCTTGTTGTCATAATCCGCAAACCGAAACATCCGCCGGTATCCGGCACCGCAGAACTGCGCCGGCCTCTTGTGCGGCTTGCCCCAGAACCGTTCATCGTGCGCAATCTCGCCGCATTCACGCGCGAGCCACTGCTCGGCGAGGCCCGCGTTCACCTTGCGCCAGAACGCAAACATGTCCTCGCAGCCGTGCTCCGCCAGGAACCACCCGGGAAAGCTGAAGCAGCAGTCGATGCTCACCACCATCCGCGGCATCTCGCGCGCCAGATCGATCAGCCACTCCGTAATCTCGTCGCGCGTCCGCCCCGCCTCAAGCTGGACCTCGATCCCACTCTCGCTGCGCGTCCATATCGCCGA
>DASRGC010000059.1:0-96185 GCA_035651235.1 Acidobacteriaceae bacterium | reverse complement strand
GGCCGATCACCTTCATCTACAACGGCGGCCCCGGCTCCTCGACCATGTGGCTGCACATGGGCGCCTGGGGCCCGAAGCGGGTGGTGACGGCCGACAACGGCGGCCACACCCCGGCCGCGCCCTACAGCCTGATCAACAACGCCTATTCGATGATGGACGTCAGCGACATGGTGTTCATCGACGCGCCGGGCGCGGGCTTTTCCCGCATCGCCGGCCGCGACAAGGAGAAGGCCTTCTGGGGCGTCGACGCCGACGCCTATGCCTTCAGCCAGTTCATCCTCGGCTTCCTCTCCAAATACGGCCGCTGGAACTCGCCCAAATATCTGTTCGGCGAGAGCTACGGCACGCCGCGCTCGGCTGCGTTGGTCGCTGCGCTGAACAACGACGGCATTCAGTTCAACGGCGTGATTCTGCTGTCGTCGATCCTGAACTACTTCATGCGCGCGCCGGGATACGACATCGAGGCGCCGACCTATCTGCCGAGCTATGCGGCGATCGCCTGGTACTACAAGAAGGTTCCGCAGAATGGCACGATGCAGGATTGGGTGCAGAAGGCGCGTGACTTTG
The DNA here is from genome assembly GCA_035651235.1 of Acidobacteriaceae bacterium. Lineage (GTDB taxonomy): Bacteria > Acidobacteriota > Terriglobia > Terriglobales > Acidobacteriaceae > Granulicella. The sequence goes on along the minus strand of DASRGC010000059.1, from coordinate 95,618 downwards.
CAGGTGGAGAGTATGCAGCGGCGCTGCACAAGGGAGACATGATCCCGAAGGCAGAGTTTGACGACATCGCGCAGAAAGTGGCGAGCTTCACCGGCCTGCCTGTGGAGTACGTCAAGGAGGCGAAGCTGCGCATCTCGCCGACACGTTTCCGCAAGGAGTTGCTGCGCGGCGATGACAAGATCCTCGGCCGCTACGACGCGCGTTTCGAGGGCGAAGATGTCGACTCTGCCGGCGAGAACCCCGGCTACGATCCGAGCGATACCGCGATCAGCGGCGTGTTTGTCGGGGCGTTTCACGCCTACCTGCAGACCGAGCTGAAGTACACGAGCTCGGAGCCGTATTATCTGCAGGGCCCGGGCATCAACCAGAACTGGGACTGGAAGCACCGGCCGTCGGGAGCGCAGGGATTTGGCGCCGGCGGACGCGGCGAGCAGCCGATGCCCGATACGGTGATCGACCTCTCCGACGCGATGCGGAAGAATCCGCACCTGCGCGTCTTCTCGGCCAACGGCTGGTTCGATCTGGCGACGCCGTTCTTTGGGACCGAGCACGACCTCGCGCAGTTGATGCTGCCGGAATCGAGCCTGAAGAACGTACAGTTTGGGTATTATCCGGCCGGCCACATGGTTTACCTGAACGTCGACGCGCTGCACCAGATGCATGACGACCTGGAGCGCTGGTATGCGGAGGAAGCGCGGTAAGCTACTGCATTTCAAAGGTTTGGGGTTGTCGCGGAGGCGGGGCGGGGAAGCACTTGCGCATGAATCTGCCGCCAATTTCGTGGTAAACTAAAGTGTTTGCGGCGTCTGGGTACGCCGGCAGGAAAGGAACCACGCGTAAAGATGGCAAAGCGCCGCGGAAATCCAAACTGGGGCAAGCCCGAGCCGATCGGGCCGGTTGTCCCCACGGTGACATCGTTTGAACAGATTGTGAAGGAGTACAAGCTGACTCCGGACCAGTACATCCGCTCCACGCGCCTGCGGGAGTGGGCGCGGCGGAACAAGAACTCGAAGTACATCCCGGAGGCGCTGCTGGAAGCCTGGGGCTTTGAGATCGAGTCGACGTTGTAGGGCCGGCTCAGGGCGGATGAGGTGCATCGGCCTGGAGAGGGAAGACGTCAATTAGTTCGGAAGAGTGGCCGCCGCTGGGCGGCCAATTCTTTCGATAATGAGTTAGCAGAGTTATTGGAAACGCGCTGAGGAGCCTGCGTATGGCAGAGTTGCCGGGTGGATTTGTCGATGTGCCGGGGGCGATCGCGGAGCTGCAGGCTGGGCGAATGATCGTCGTGGTGGACGACGAGGACCGCGAGAATGAGGGCGACCTGACGCTGGCGGCGGAGTTCTGCACGCCGGAAGCGATCAACTTCATGGCGAAGTATGGCCGCGGATTGATCTGCCTGACCCTGACGGAGGAGCGCGCGGATGCGCTGCGGTTGTCTCCGATGACCCAGGACAATACCTCGCGCTTTGGGACGGCGTTCACGGAGTCGATCGAGGCGCGCGAAGGCGTGACGACGGGAATCTCCGCGGCAGACCGCGCGCATACGGTGCAGGTGGCGATTGCGCCGGGCACCACGCCGAATGATCTCGCGAGGCCTGGGCATGTGTTTCCGCTGCGCGCGCGCAAAGGCGGAGTGCTGGTGCGTGCGGGGCAGACGGAGGCTTCGGTCGATCTCGCGCGGATGGCGGGATTGATTCCGGCTGGCGTGATCTGCGAGATCATGAACGAGGACGGAACGATGGCGCGGGTTCCGGACCTGCTCGAGTTCTGCAACGTGCACGGCTTGAAGATGCTGACGGTTGCGGAGTTGATCCGCTACCGGCTGCAGAACGAGCGCTATGTGCATCGGGTAGGCGAGGCGCAGCTCCCCACGCCGCTTGGCGAATTCCGGATGATCGCGTACGAGAGCGAGGCTGGGCTCGGTGAGACATATGGGAGCACGGGTGAGTCTCACGTCGCGCTGGTGTATGGCGACCTGGAGCGCGCGCAGAGCTCAGGAGAGCCCGTGCTGGTGCGCGTGCACACGCATTGCCTCGCGGGAAATCTGTTCGGGTCGTCGTTGTGCAATTGCCAGGCGACCCTTGATGGTTCGATGCGCGCGATCGCTGAGGCTGGAGCGGGCGCGATTGTGTATCTGCACCACACGCAGCGAGGTCTGGGGGTTGACCGGACACTGCAACCGCCGCGGCTGGCGTTCCATCGCAGCGAAGGTCGCGCGAGCGGCGAGCGCAGTGAGGACGGGCATCAGCGAGTGCTGCGGCAGGTGGGGCTTGGAGGGCAGATTCTGTCGGATCTTGGGATTCGCAGGATCATGCTGCTGAGCAATCATCCGACACACGTGCCGGCGCTGCAGGGCTTCGGAATCGAGATCGTCGGCCAGGCGCCGATTCCAGGTGTGACGGACCAGGAGACGAGCAGCCGCTGAGCTAGCGTGCAATCAGCGAGGTGGGCAGCGGAAGACCGATGATGTCGGCATCCTGAAATGCACGGATGAAGCTGTCATGGTTGGTGTACTGGATAGCATGTAGACCAACGCTGCGTGCAGCCTCGACGTTCTCGATGCGGTCGTCGATGAAGAGCGTGGCGTTCGCAGGGTGGCCAATGCCGTTGATCGCGTGCTTGTAGATGCGCTCGTTTGGCTTGGCGATCCTGTGCGAGAATGTGTGGTGCTGGAATCCCGCGAGCCAGGAGAAGCGTTCGATAATTCCGCTTTCCATGGCGTCGCCAATGTTGGAGAGGATGCCGGTGGTGATGCCGGCGCGTTGCAGACCGATCGCCCATTCGATCATCGGCTGATTAGGTTGCGTCCAGAGATCGACGTCGGCTGCGAGGAGTTGCGTGAGTTCGCCGTCGCTGGGCGGATGGCCGAGCTCGGCGCCGACGACGCGCCAGAACTCGGCGCCACTGAGGACACCGAGGTCGTAGTCGTGCCGGTAGCGCCAGTAGGGAGCCTCAAGTTCAGCGTGCGTGGTGTTCAGGATCGTCTCCATGCGGCGATGGGCGACGGGATCTGGAGGGCCGCTGAGGACGAGGCCATAGTCGAAGAGAACCGCACGAATCGGAGGCATCTGCATTGATTTTAGACAGGTATGCTCAGTGAGGCATGAGGTTTTCCGCGAGAACGGGCTGGGAGCTTGGCGAGAATGCGCTTGCAGCGAGACTGCGAGAGCGGCGCGCACGCGGCGATGAGGTGTTGGACCTGACGGTGTCCAATCCGACGGCGTGCGGCTTTGTGTATGAGCGCGAGGCGCTGCTTTCGCCGCTTGCTGTGCCGGCGGCGCTCGAGTATGAACCGGAGCCATTTGGATTGGCGTCGGCACGTGCGGCGGTCGCGGAATACTATCGCGAGCATGGCGCCGATGTGCCGCTCGAGCATATCTGCCTGACGACCAGCACGAGCGAGGCGTACAGCTATTTGTTCCGGCTGCTGTGCGATCCGGGAGATGAGGTGCTGGTCGCGCGGCCGAGCTACCCATTGTTCGAGTTTATTGCGCGCCTGGATTCGGTGATTCTGCGCGAGTATTCGCTGCACTATGATCCCGGGGCTTCCGCGGATCCGGAAGCTTCAGCCTCATCTGCGCATGCGTGGACGATCGACTTTGAGGCGCTACGAGCGGCGATCACAGAGCGGACGCAAGCGATCGTGGTGGTGCACCCGAATAATCCGACGGGGAATTATGCGTCTGATTCGGAGCGGGAAGAGTTGCAGAGGCTTTGTGCGGAGCGCAGCATTGCGCTGATTGTGGATGAGGTGTTCCTCGATTACGGGATGCGAAGCGATGCGGTGCACCGAACGTTCGCAGGAGCTGGCGGAGAGGCACTGTGCTTCGTGCTGAGCGGATTGAGCAAGGTGTGTGCGCTGCCACAGATGAAGCTGTCGTGGATTGTGGCGCGCGGACCGGCAGAGCTGCTGGAACCGGCGCTCGCGCGACTGGAGGTTGTCGCGGATACGTTTTTGTCGGTCAATGCGCCCACGCAAGCGGCACTTCCGAAGTGGTTGCGAGGACGAAATCTGCTTCAGGAGCAGATTGGTGCGCGCGTGAGGTCGAATCTCGAAAAGCTTGATGCGCGGCTGCGCAGAACGCATGCGGATCGCCTGGCGGTGGAAGGTGGGTGGACGGCGGTGCTGCGAGTTCCGCGTGAGGTGGACGGGCAGGCCTTTGCGCACGCGGCGCTGGATCGCGGTGTGCTGGTGCAACCGGGTGAGTTTTATGGATTGCCCGATGGACGCGCGATATTGAGCCTGCTGTGTCCAGCCGAAGTGTGGGAGCGCGGGTTGGCGCTGCTGCCGATCGACTGAGACTCAGGTGAGAAAGGGATTCGAGACGCGCTCTTCGCCGATCGTCGTTGTCGGGCCGTGGCCCGGGATGACAAGTGTCGCGTCGGGCAAGGGAAGCAAGCGCTCGCGAATGCTCTGAATCAGCTTGTTGTAGTTGCCGCCGGGAAGGTCCGTGCGGCCAATGGAGCCGGCGAAGAGCGTGTCACCAGCGATCAGGAGTGAGCTCGATGGAAGATGGAGGCAGAGGCTGCCCTCGGTGTGGCCGGGCGTGTAGATGATTTGCGCCTGGATGCCGCGAACCCTGACATGCTCCAGGTCGGCCGGCGAGTGGTCGGGTGGTTTGACGGTTGGAGTCTCAGCGCCAATCCATGCGGCCTGCATGTCCATCATCGCGGCGAGTGGGAGGTCGGCCGCGTTGTAGACGATGGGTGCGCCGGTGATCTGCTTGAGCTCGAGCGCGCTGGCGATGTGGTCGATATGCGCGTGAGTGACGACGATCTGACGAACGGTCAGCTGATGCTTCGCGAGCGTCGCCAGAATCCGCGGGACCTCATAGCCGGGATCGATGACGATTGCTTCACGCGATTGCTCGTCGCCAAGGATCGTGCAGTTGCACTGGAGCAAGCCGACGGGGAAGGTCTCGCGAATCATTGACGGATCGATTCTTAGAAATAAAAGAAGCGCAGGCAACATGCCTGCGCTCCTCGAGTTGAACTCTGCTTACTTGTGCGCCGGCGTGGATTGCGTGGTTCCGGAGAGAACCGACCGGTTCGCCGTCGAGTGCGTCATCGCCACTGTCAGAGCGATGGAGGTGAGCATGAAGATGACCGCCGCCCACGTGGTGAGGCGCGTCAACAGGTTGGCTGCACCACGAGGGCCGAACGCTGTCTGTGATCCCTGCCCGCCAAAGGCGCTGGCGAGATCGGCGGATTTGCCCTGCTGAATCAGGATGACGCCGGTGATGAAGACGCAGACAATGACGTGAAGAATGACGAGAAGAATAACCATGTTGGCTCGGGTTCCCTGGGTTTATCGCGGGGCGGAATCTTCAGTGCGGAACGAGGCGAAACTCGCCTGCCTTCCGGTATGCACCTTTCATCAATATACACCAGGAGACTGTAGTCCCCAGTTCAGCGTTGCACGTTGAAGCGCGCGGATGCCGTTGCCCTGGAGTCGCCTCCGACCCAAACTGTGTACTCGGACGGTTCGACTTGCTCGTGGCCGGTGTTGTCGAAGAACGCGAGCTCGTCGAAGCAAAGTTGTAAGGTAACCGTTTTGGATTCGCCGGGGGCGAGACTAACGCTCTGAAAACCCTTCAGGCTGCGCATCGGTTGCTCCAGGCTGGCACCGCGGTTTCCGACGTAGCATTGCACGACCGTACTCGACGGCCTCTCGCCTGAATTTCGTACTGTGGCAGTCACCGTGACGAGCGCCTTCGCGCCATCATGGATCTCGCGGAGGGGCACGGTTGTTCGTGAGAGCTTCACATCCGAGTAGTCGAATGTGGTGTAGGAGAGTCCGTATCCGAAGGGGTAAAGGGCAGCGTTGGGCGCATCAATATAACGCGAGAGGAAGCGCGTGGTTGGACCGGGCGGCGTGCTCAAATCGGCGCCCAGCGCGGGACGGCCGGTGGGGAACTGGTTATAGTAGAGCGGCTCGTGGCCTTCGGTGTAGGGGAAGCTCATCGGAAGGCGGCCGCTCGGGCTGACATCACCATAGAGAACCGCAGCGAGCGCATGGCCTGCTTCAGTGCCCGGAAACCAGGCTTCGAGAATGCCATCCACATGTTCGTGCGCCCAGGTAAGCACGAGTGGACGTCCCGAGAAGACGATAAGGACGACCGGCTTTCCGGTGGCAACGATGCGTTCGAGAAGAGCCTGTTGATTGCCGGGTAGCGTGAGATGCGCGCGTGAGCCTGCTTCTCCGCTCATCGCGCTTGACTCGCCCATCGCCATGAGGACCACGTCGGCATCGCGGGCGGCCTTTTCGGCGTCTGCAAACCCTGCATCAGAGGTGCTGTTGATCTGCGTACCCTGCGCGTAGAGGAGTGTCGTCCCCGCGTTCGCAGCACGCTCCTCAAGCGCGTTTCGGAGGGTCACGACATCCGTACCGCGATGAGCGCCTCCCCACGCCCCCTGCATCTCATTGGCCGCATCCGCCAATGGACCGATGAGCGCGATCTTTGCGGTCGGGTTGAGCGGAAGCACAGGCTGATTGTTCACCTGCTTGTTCTCGAGAAGCACGAAGGACTCTTCTGCCGCTTGGAGAACTATCGGGCGATGTTCAGGAACAGCGGCGGTGATCTCGGACACGTCAGCGTACGGGTGCTCGAAGAGACCCAGCGCGAACTTCACGCGCAGCACGCGCCTCACCGCTTCGTCGACGACGGACATCGGCACGCGTCCGGAACGGATCAGCGCGGGAAGCTGCGTGTCATACAGGTGGGACATCATGTCGACATCCACGCCTGCGTTGATGGCCTTTTCCGCGGCGGTTGCCGCGTCGAGCGCGACGCCGTGGTGAATGAGTTCCATGATGGCCGTGTAATCGCTCACGACGAAGCCATCGAAGCCCCACTCTTTGCGCAGTATCGTGTCGAGCAGATAAGGATTTGCGGATGCAGGAACGCCGTTGAGCGCGTTGAAGGCGCTCATCACAGTCGCGGCACCGGCGTCGACCGCAGCCTTGTAGGGCGGTAGATAGACCTGGCGGAGACGGCTCTCGCTCATGTCCGTCGTGTTGTATTCGCGGCCTGCTTCTGCTGCGCCGTAAGCAGCGAAGTGTTTGACGCTCGCGGCGACACTGTCGGGTGCGCTGAGAGTACTGCCCTGGTAGCCGCGCACATAGGCTCGCGCCATTGCCGCACCAAGGAACGGATCTTCGCCGGCTCCTTCGGCAGAGCGTCCCCAGCGTGCATCGCGCGAGATGTCGACCATCGGCGAGTAGAACCACCGGATGCCTGCGCTGGTAGCCTCTTGTGCGGACATACGCGAAAGGCGCTCGACGAGACCTGGATCGAAGCTCGCGGCAAGCCCTAGGGGTATGGGATAGATGGTGCGGTAGCCGTGGATGACATCTGCTCCAAAGAGCAGGGGAATGTGCAGACGGCTCTTTTCAACGGCCGCATGCTGGTAGGTTGCGATCCGCTCGCCGCCGGTGACGTTCAGCATCGAGCCGAGCCGGCCCTCTGAGGCAAGCTGCATCGCATCCACGTGATACGTCGCCTCCGGGTTCGCGGCGAGATCGGCCGTTGCAGTAGCTGCTTTCGTTGCAGACGTTTTGCCTGTGCTACTGTACTGCACCAGCTGTCCGAGTTTCTCCTCGAGAGTCATGCGAGCGAGCAGAGCGTCCACACGCCGCTCGATCTCGGGCGAAGCGAGCTGCGGGTTTGATGGATGGACCGCGTGAACCGGAGCGTGGCGCTGCTGCTGCGTCGAAGCCGTAGCAGCTACGAATAGGCAGACAACCAGAGGTCCTTGCCGCTGAAAGAAACACTTGAGCACTCACTGATCCTTGTCCGGCACCAGGCCGACCTTCTTCTGCAGCGCCGGCATCTCCGGGTTGCTCATGAAGCTGCGCCAGATGAGTCCAGTGCGCCCGTTTTCAATCATCACAGCTTGCGGCGCCTGATTCAACGCCAGCTCGCCCGTGGCATACCAGTCATTTGTTTCATTGAATGCGTTTCGGAAACCGTACACATCCCACAGTGCTGGGCCGAGATCGCGGTAGAAGTGCTTCAGGGCAAGCAGCGATGCTTGCGGCGTGTAGGCGTACGCGCCCATCGCGGCGGTGGGCGCAAGCGTGCCGTCATCCGTTGTGGGCGGATGAAAGGCTCGATAGCCGTGAGGTCCAGTAACCGCGGACATTCCCCAGTCATCTGCGCCGTAGCCTGCAAAATGGTGTGGGTTGTCGATTGCGTACTTCTGCTGAATGATGCTCATGTTGCGGTTGTTCACGAAATAGTTCGCGTATTTGTCGCGAACACCGCGCGGATCGTAACCCATGAACGAGTAATGAGTGAAGAACAGGGGACCGGTTGTTCCGTTCGGATCTGCGACTGTGAGTGTGATGCCGTACCAGGAACTATGTTTGCCGAAGTGCCGCGCAGGATTGCCTTCTGAGCACCAGCCTGAATAGTAGAGACTGGGCGGCAGAGGGTGAGTCGGTGACGCGATGCCGAGAAGATAGGGCATCAGGGTTTCGTTCCATCCGCCAAGACGATTCTTCTTGTGAAATCCGAAGTCCGGTGACCAGTGCCAATAGAGCGCGTCGTGCTGCGGCGTGGGATTAAACCAATCCCATTCGACACCGTGCCACAGAGCCGTAATCTCATCGCGCAGTTGGCGTTCCTTGGGAGTGTCGCGCGTGAAGTACCCGCGCGCCGCGAGTAGACCCTCCATCAGGAACGATGTCTCTACGATATCCGCGCCATCGTCGTAGACCCCGAACGCCGGCAGGATGTGTCCAGTGCTTCCACTTAGAAAGTGTGGCCAGGCGCCATGAAAGCGGTCCGCGTGTGCAAGATAGTTGGTGATACGCAGCATGCGATCCACGATCGCTTCGCGCGGAGCAAAGCCGCGCTCTGCGCCAACAATCAGCGACATGATCCCGAAGCCGCTGCCGCCGACCGCAATCATGTCGGGATCGCCTGGGATCGATTCGCGTGCGAGTCCGCTATGCGGCTCCGCCCCATCCCAGTAGTACGAGAAGCTCGCCTCCTGCACCATCGTGAGCAGTTCGTCGTCGCTCATCGCGTGAGTGGAAGCTTGTACGGTGCTCGACGGCGGGGACTCGCGCAGTCCTGATGTCCGTGCCGTCACGCGATAGCTCGCCGTTACGCCCACCTGGTTGATGAAGTCAACGGCGCGATGGATGTCCGGGCGTTGCGTTTGGACCTGAACAAACGGACCACCGTTCATCGAACGATAAATAACGTACTCAGCGGTATCAGGATCATCGCTCGCATCCCACGTGAGCAGGACGTGCCGCTCATAGCTTTTTGCATGCAGGTCTGTCGGCGTTGGCGGTGTCTTCTCGTGGCGATTGACGTTCTCGATGCGAACGTTATCGAGGAGCACCGTATGTGGGTGAGCATCCGCGTCACCTTGCAGGAAGATGATCGTGTTTGTTCTGGCAGGCTCGAATGGCCTAACCGATCGCGAGTGGAACGCGCTCATCGGAATCAGCAAACGCGTCCACTTACCGGCGGGGAGTTGATGCGCGTAATCGCCAAGGCGAACCTTCTGCGTGAAGCCGTTGCCGGCATCGTGCAAGCAAATCAGTGGCAGCTCAGATCCCTGCATCGTCTCTTTCGAATACAGCCACAAGGAGAACGTGTCGCCTGTGAAGTTCAAATATCGATTCGGCCAGTTCGGCAGGCGCAGCTCGACATCCCATTCGCCTGCAGGAGCACTGGTCCATGAGAGGCGAAGCGAATTCGGAGCGCTGACGAAACTCGACGTATCGACCGGAAGCTTGCCGTCAATCAACTCCAACGCGCTCGGAGCAGAGACATTTCCTTCGCTGTAGAAATGTGCGTGAACAGACTCGCTGTTTTCGAAGAATTCTTTTTGCTGCCAGCTCTGCTGCGCGTCTGCGGACGAGAATGCCATTACAGCGATCGCGCCCGTGAGCATGCAGATTCGAACGATCTTCGAGAATCTCATCAGACCTTTCTATACCCGCGAGTTGCATCGCTTGCTGGGGTTCGGGGCTCGCCGTAAACAACGGCCATAGGTTCTCTGAGCGGATGCTTTCTGCACGCTATGCCTCGATGTAAGCAGCCGAATAGGCCGGCATGTTCAGCGTTGCGGCGCCATGCCGGAACGGAAGTGTCTGCTGGGGTTTTGGTTGCAACTCGCGCATCGATCCGACAGATGATCCTCCGAAGGTCGCGCCTTCCTTGCTGTCGATTCGGGGCGCTTGCAGCCAGAAGAGCTTGCCTTCATGCGCTATTTTCGCTCCGGCTAACTTCACTGTGACTGCATTCGGCGCTTTGTTAAAGACCGCCAGCTTCACACGTCTGTCCTGCAGAGCCGAGAAGGCCGTTACATTTTGCGCGTCGGTTTGGGCAGAGACCGTGGTCCCTGTCATCGTTGCGCCTGCGAAGTTCTCTGCCAGCAACATTCCGTAGTAAACCGGCCGCGCAGTGAACCCGTTCTGAACCGTGCCGGCAATCGGTGTGTACAGTCCGTTACCACCGCCGTGCAGGTTCAGTCCGATGTATCCGGCCTCCGCCAGTTGCAGCCAGTAATCTCCGCTCCACAATGCGGATGCGAAGCTGTCGCTGACCAGGGGCTTGCCGCCGTGGAAGCAGCTGTTGCCTTCGGTCATGCGATAAGGCCGGCCGAGGATTTTCGTTGCTTCGCGCACAACGGCGAACTCCTGCGTCGCCGGATTTCTGCCGCGATGCAGCAGGAACTCGAGCGTCATCCGCGGATCGGCTGGAGGGCCTTCAGCATAGTAATGACCAGACAGAAACGCCAGATCGGGCTTCTTCTCGGCGGTTTTGATCAGCCAGTCGTACTCTTTGGCAATATCGGGGGCAGCAAAGCGCGCGCTCGGAACGGCGGCTTTCACGGCGTCGCGATGCACCGTCCATCGCTCCCAGTAATGATCGAATGTCCAGCGCTCCTTCGCTCCTGGGTCGTGATCCATGTCGGGCTCATTGCCGATCTGGAATGCAATCAGGCGATCGCCGAGCGTGCTTGCAACGTACTTCGCCTCGGCTGCTGCGTTTTCCGGCGTTCCATGCCACAGGTTCAACCCATAGATAATCCGCCATCCTACGGCGTCGATAAACTCGCGCAGATTACGAATAGCAAGCGGCGTGAGGATCGATGCTGTCTTTGCAGCCGTTCCGGCGTCGGGGCCGATCGCCAGCGGCGTGCGGTTCTTTTCCGCGTCTGCGTCTTTGGCGCTCCACGTGGTGTACTCACCCGTGTTGCCGCCGATTCGCAGGGTGCCTTGCTTCCCGAGCGCGCGAAACAGACCGATGAGCGCTTTGTTTTCGGCAGAGAAGAACTCGGGATGTCCAAGCTGCGCGGACTCGTAACTCAGACCGGTGAAATCCTCTGGAACCGTCGCAAGGTGTTTTGAGGAGTCGATCGAGATTGTTACCGCGGCACCATCGCCGGTCTGTGCGGCGAAGCGCGTAAGCGGATGGCTTGCTGCGGCTATCGCAGCTGAGCCTGCCAGGAAGGATCTGCGTGTACTCAAAAGACACTCTCTCCAGGTGAATCGCAACCGCCAGGGCCCCTCCGGCCGCAAGCGTGATCGCAAACTCGTCTTCTTCGTTACTTCATCTTCTTCGTTGTCGTTGAGCGCGAAGCCGCCGCGCACAACTCTTTTCTGACTTTGAACGGCCCAAACGCAAGCGGGCCGACCGTAAGGTCAGCCGATCGTTTTATGCTTTTGAACTTGGTGCGGAGGAGGGGACTTGAACCCCTATGCCTTGCGGCGCTAGCACCTCAAGCTAGTGCGTCTGCCAATTTCGCCACCTCCGCATGGGCCTGACACACACGCGGGTGCGGCAGGGGTGACGGATGTTTCGTGTGTCAGTATAGCATCGTTCCGTCACATCCTGGCAGCCGCCCGGAACACCACGTGGCAGAATAAGCTGCATGACTATCCGCCAGTCTTTTCTGCGGCTTGCCCCGGCTTTGCTGCTGTCTTTCTTGTCCATATCTACGCCGGCGCAAGTCGCCGCCACATCGGCGAAACCAGATCCGCTGCATGCGTGGATCGGAGCGAAGTCGCCGGCCGACCTGACTGCATGGATCAGCGAGCGCCTCGCAGCCGAACAGAAGGATGTCGCCGCACTCACTGCAGTATCGGGACCTCGCACGGTCGAGAACACTGTGCGGCCTTTCGACGACGCTCAGAACGACCTTGCGATCGCCGGCGATCAGGCGTTCCTGCTCTACTCGCTCGCCGACGCGGCCGGCATGCGCGACAAAGCGCAGGCGGAGCTCAACCGCGTCTCTTCGGCGGGCACCGACCTTTCCCTGAACCAGGCTGTCTATCGCGCGCTCGCTGCAGTTCCGTTGCCCACCGGAAGCTCCAAAGACGATCTTGCGACGAAACACTACATCGAGCGCTCGCTGCTCGAGTACAGGCTCTCAGGTGTTGACCGGGATGACGCGACGCGCGCGAAGATTCACGCGCTGCAGGACAAGATCACGTCGCTCTCGCTCGACTTCGGCCACAACGTGGCGAATGACTTGAAGAAGGTGCCTGCAACCCGGCAGGAGCTTGATGGACTTCCTGCGGACTACATCAGCCGCCACAAGCCCAACCCGGACGGAAGCTACACCCTCACGACCGATTCTCCGGACATGACGCCGGTCGAGGTTTTTTCGACCAGCCCGGACCTGCGCCGCCGCATGTACATCGCGTACCACTCGCGCGCCTATCCGGCGAACGAACCCGTTTTGCGAGAGCTCCTCGAGACACGTGAACAGCTCGCGCATACGCTTGGCTATCCGACCTATGCGGATCTCGCGACTGCAGATCAGATGATCGGCTCCGCAAACAATCTGAAGACGTTCCTCGATCAGGTAGATGCGGCTACCAAAGAAACATCGGAGCGGGAGTACAAGCAGCTGCTTGCCTTCGCGCAAAAGCGTCAGCCGGGGCTCACGGAGATCACGGACTCTGACGCGGGTTACTGGACCGAGCAGTATCGCAGGGCAACCTATGACTTCGATGCTCAGTCTGTGCGGCCTTATTTCCCGTACGCGCAGGTCGAAGCCGGCATTCTTGCTACGGCCTCGAAGCTCTTCCATGTCAGCTTCACCCGCGTGCCCGATGCCATCGTCTGGGACAAGTCCGTAACCACCTATGACGTGACGGACAGCGGCAAGCGCATCGGCCGTATCTATCTCGACATGCACCCGCGGGAAGGGAAGGACAAATGGTTCTCATCCGGCCCCGTGCTGCCAGGCATTCGCGGGCGGCAAATCCCTGAGGGCATGTTGATCTGCAACTTCTCCGGCGGTGTACCAGGCGACCCCGGGCTGATGGAGTACAGCGAAGTCGTTACGTTCTTTCATGAGTTCGGACACCTGATGCACCACATCCTCGGCAGCCAGAACGAGTGGTCGCAACAGGGCGGCTTCAACGTCGAGGGCGACTTCGTTGAAGCTCCATCGCAGATGCTCGAAGAGATGTTCCGCAGCTATGCGGTGCTCGCGCCGTTTGCGAAAAACTACCAGACGGGCGAGACGATCCCGGAGCCCCTCGTCGCAAAGATGAATGCCGCCGGCGCGTACGGCCGCGGCAATTGGGTGCAGTCGCAGCTTTTCTACTCGACATACTCACTGCAGTTGCATGATCAACCCGCCGCGCAGTTGAAGTTCGACGACATCTGGCGCGAGGATCATGATCGCTTCGTTCACACCAGGTTCGTTCCGGGATCTCACGACTTCGCCGCGTTCACCCACCTGACCGGCTACGCTTCGAACTACTACATCTACGTGCTCGACAAGGTCATCGCGGTAGACTTCTTCTCGCAGTTCGATCCGCACGATCTGCTGAACGGCCCGACAGCGATGCGCTACCGCAAGACCGTACTCAAGCCAGGCGCGACCAAACCTGCCGCGCAGCTGGTCAAAGACTTCCTCGGCCGCCCGCAGAGTCTCGATGCACTGAAGACGTGGATCAACGTTGAGTTCCAACAATCGCAAAGCAAAGAAGGGAAGTAGGCGATGCAAAGCAAGCGTTTGTTGCAGGCCGGTCTGGCAGGAATTCTGCTCGGAACCGCCGTGGCCTGTGTTGCGCAGACAAACGATAGAACCCCGCTGGTTACGCAGGCGCCTCCGGGCAAGTGGGCGATTGTGTTGCACGGAGGAGCCGGCGTAATTCAGCGCAGCTCGATGACTCCTGAGCGCGACAAGGCCTATCGCGCCGGAATGGATGAAGCGGTGCGCGCCGCGGCAAAGGTGCTGGATGCAAATGGCTCAGCAGTGGACGCCGTCGAGGCCGCACTTATCAAGCTCGAGAACAATCCGCTCTTCAACTGCGGCAAAGGAGCGGTCTTTACTGCCGACGGCAAGAACGAACTCGACGCGGCCATCATGGATGGCAAAACGCTTGAGGCCGGCGCCGTCGCCGGAGTCACGCGCACCAAGAATCCCATCTCACTTGCCAAAGCCGTCATGCAGAAAAGTCCCCACGTAATGCTGGCCGGTCCCGGTGCAGACCAGTTCGCCGCGAGCGTCGGATTGACACAGGTTGACCCAAGCTACTTCTTCACCGAACAACGCTGGCAAGGTCTTGTGCGCCAACTGAAAAAAGAAGGCCAGCCAATTCCTCCCCGCCCCGCCGGTGCATCGCCCGAACCAACCAGGCCGATCGCGCAGCTTGAAACCCCTGACACACACAAGTGGGGAACGACTGGAATCGTCGTTCGCGATCGCCAGGGCAATATCGCCGCCGGAACAACAACCGGTGGCATACAGGGCAAGCGCTGGGGGCGCGTCGGCGACTCGCCCATCATCGGCGCAGGCACTTACGCCTCGAATCAATCATGTGGTGTATCCGCGACCGGCACAGGCGAGTACTTCATCCGCCTCACCGTCGCGCGTACCATCTGCGCTCTAGTTCAGTACAAGGGTATGCGCCTGCAGGATGCCGCCGACGAGGTCATCCAGAAGCAGCTGGCACCTCTGCAAAAAGATCGCCAGGGAGAGGCAGAAGGCGGCGTCATCGCCATGACGCCGGACGGCCAGATCGCGTGGAGCTACAACTCCCCCGGAATGTTCCGCGCACGCCTCGTCGAGGGCGGAGAAATCCAGACGGGAATCTATAAAGACGAACCGTAAAAATCAAAAATGATCCAGCAACTCGCTGAAGCCTTTCAGCTCCAGTAGCCTTCCCGCATCTGCCGGAGCCTCCACCACCTCGTGCTCCAGCACCCATGTGAAGTCGTGCGGAATGAACACTGCACTTAATCCGGCAGCGAGTGCAGGGTTGATGTCCGAACGCGGCGAGTTGCCGATCATCCAGGTATTCGCCGGGTCACAGCCATGCCGCGAAGCCAGCTCGCGATACATCAGAGCCGTCTTCTCGTGCGGCACCTCGACCGCCGCAAACAAATCCCGCAGCCTGGAGCGCTCCACCTTGTCGTGCTGCTCCTCCGGATTGCCCTTGGTGACGAGGATCAGACGGTGATGTGCGGCAAGTTCCCGCAATGTCTCCTCCACGCCGGCAAGGAGTTCAATTTCGTGCGACGCGATCGCATTCGTGAACGAGACAATGCGTTCGTGTTTCTCCGGCGTCACCGCGCCATCCGATAGCTGCTCAAAGCAGTCGATCAGAGATCGCCGAAAGCTCTTCAGCCCGTATCCGTGATTCGCGATGGTGACCCGCTCACAGGCGTTCAGGCGCTCCCGCACCTCTTCGCGGCTGTGTATACGATGGTCCAGGTACGAGATGAACGAAGCGATCGCCCGCTCGAAATAGATGTTGTTCTCCCAGAGCGTGTCGTCCGCATCGATCAACAGCGTCTGCCGAACGGACCGGCGTGCCGGCGCTGAGCGTCCTGTTTGCACCAATCCTGAGTCAATCGTTGAATCCATCAGCTCGATTCTATCGGGATAAGGCACACCCGATCTGCCTGAGGAATGGCTGCCCCTAGGGAAGCGCCTAGTTTCCAATGGTCACTATCGCTGGATAGGCTTTCGTTTACCTCGAGTTCCAAAGAGCTTTGCAGTTCAATTCCCGAGTGCTGAGCCCTTTACTCGATGCTTCACGAGGGCCCCACTGATGTCGTACCTTCCCCAAGTCCGTAATGCCCACGCGACAATCAATTTCCCTGTCGACGCACTCTCTGCGTGGCCAGCCGAACCCGAGAGCAAGCCCCGGGAGCAGACCAGCAAGAGTGCCGTCTCACCCGACCGCTCCAGGATTTTGTCCATCGGCGACGATCCGCTTCTCCTGCATTCACGGCGGCTTGTGCTCGAAAGGGACGGATATCTCGTCGCGATTTTGCGAAGCGAAGCCATCATGGACGACGCGCAGCTTCGCGGCTTCGATCTGGTGATGCTCTGCCACTCCATTCCCGACAAAGTCGCCAGCCACATCCTGGAAGTGCTTTGGCGCGTGACACCGCAGACTCCCGTGCTGCTCGTTTCGCGGCTGGATGTATTCGCCGCAGCCGGTCCGCACCATACAGCAGTTTCCGCAGATCCAGCAGCCATGCTGGAGGCTGTCGCGCAACAACTTGCCATTCACAAGAATGCTGCGGTTCAACGGCAGGTTAGGTGACGGTTCCTGGCGCTGCTCACAAAGGGCACCTTATCGCCTGCGGGGTAAATCGCCTGATTTGCCGCAGCCCACTACGCCCGCAGTCAGGCTCGCGTCAGTCCAGCCACACGCGGCTGTGTTAGATTCAAAAGGTCGGTCACCGACCGGAGAGATGGCCGAGTGGCTTAAGGCGCACGCTTGGAAAGCGTGTATACCGCAAGGTATCCAGGGTTCGAATCCCTGTCTCTCCGCCATCCTTCCACACCCCTTTCAATGATTTACCGGCTAGCTTCGGGTTCTGTACCAAAGCTGTTACCAAGCCGCTGAAAAGGGCATCGCGAGAGGTCGGAATCACGGGGATTTAGCTCCTGACACAAGGAGCGGGTGATGAGAGTACCTGTGCAACTCTACCTGCGAGTCAAACTAGCTGACCGCTCGTACCCTTTCCTCAAGGCCGCTATGCAGTACGTATTCAATAACGCGATGAGCGGCCACTCCGGTGTCTATGTCGAAGCTCGCTACAGAAACCAAGCTGCGGGCGATTACATGGGCTCGCTCACGGCGAACGATTCGCGTTGGGGCCGGATGGTAGCGGCAACACGCCCTGGGGTCGGTGGCTGTGGCTATGTCTACCTCAAGTGTGAGGTCGACTCAAACCTGTTTCCGACGGAGTCTGAAATCAAGATCACGGTCAAAGGCAAGCCTGTTTATGACCCACGCACCGGCACGACTGCGTACAGCGAAAATCCAGCGCTCATCATCGCCGACCTCATCACCGACCCGACGTCAGTCTAAAGCTGGGTGCTTCATGCAGCCTTTACTCATCTACGCACTCAGGCGCAGCTTTGGCCTATGAGCCATTCCGCAGAAAACGCCGAAGTACGTTTAGGGTGATTCGGGAAACGCGCTCATCTCCATACAAGCAACTCACCCAGGTGATCGAACCGGTGGAAAACACCGACCCTCGCCCGAGTTGGGCCAAAACCATTTCCGCTCCGCCCTGTTCCGGGTTTTCCCCTCGAGCGATCACTTGCACCTGCTTTGGCGAACTTGGAGTGACCTTATCCGTCTCATGCCCTGATCCTCCGCCGGGAACTCGCTCGTGCTGGCTCACTCGTCCAAAGCTGTCTCCCTTTCCGAGACCGGTTCCTTCAAAGGCCCAGTGCGCTGGCTGAAGAACCGTGTACGGCGCAGCGGTCATGACACCGGCATAACTGAAGGAAACGCCCAACAGCCGGGCCTCCGAAGCATACGTCCGATGCATTCGTGAGTCGTGTTTTGAATGCGGCGGTTTGGCATCATCGAAAGTAAGACAACGCATCGAGTCGTCTTCGATGATCACCTCGCAATTCAGCCCGTTCCCTCCGAGATACATCAGGCGGCCGCCGTTATGCACCCACCGCTCAACCCGCTGGAACATTTCACGTGTCCAATATTCTGGGTGCACCCCAAGCAGAAGCACGTCATAGATCTCTAACTTCAACGTGCCATCATGCAACTGGGCGTCAGCATAATAGTCGTAATCGAAGCCTTCGCGCTCCAGCCAACCCAGCAGCCGCCACTCGCCCGGCGCAAGACCACACTGCGCTCGTCCCTGAATCGGATCGCGAATAGAAGAATTATCCCAGGGCGAGTTATCGAAGATGTGGTTGCCGTGCTCCGGACGCTCAAAAGCAAGCGGCCGATACGCTTCGTCCGGAAACGCCCAGACGCTCTCGGCCCTGTTATAGCGACCGAGATCCTGGCGCGCATTTACCGTCGGCGCAGTGGGCAAGCTTGCAGAGTTTATGTAATTCGAGCGGCCGCCGAATGCATTGTAGGCATTCCAGGTATTCGTGTTCGCAAGCACCGCTATCCGTGCGCAAGGCCGGTCGGGCGCGACCACCCATGGAAATGAGTAGCTTTCGCCGGACAGCGTGCGAGCCCACAGATAATAGAGCCCAGAACGTCGCGGCGCCTCGACTCGGTGCTGAATCGGGGTAGCGACATAGCCAATCTTATTCCAGTTCACACCCGTGTCCGAGTAATCACCATCGGGAGTGATTTGTTCCGTTGAACGCGGTCCATGCTCGTCATACCAACTCAACGTCCGGACATACTCCTTCACCTGACCATAACGCCAGAGGCTCAACTGGAATTCTTCAGGGCTGCTGACCTTGATCTCACTGTACTCTCCACTCCTGATCCACTTGGGCCACATGTATCCCATCAGCCTGCGTCGCAAGAGACGAAACTGGTACGGCTCACTTCGCGACAAGCTGCATGTGACTCGCTTTGACCCGTAGCCATCTTTTGCCAGCGTAACCTTGTAGGCGCCATCAGGTATGTTTCCCCAAATGGCGCCGCTTGGCCATGACTCAATACACGTTCTCCCTTCTTGATCTGAGGACTCAAACTCAATTCTGACGCCATCGAGTGCGACGTAGTCCTCATCGGACACATAGGCGAGAAGCCTGCCAGGAGCAGAGTTCCAGTCTGTTTTCATGTATTCCTTTTCAGAACAGATTCTTTGCGTAAGCCTCTTTGTTCGATTAGATAGACAATGAAACATCCAATTGGCTATAAGAAAACTAGCGTTTACTTCTGGCGGCGTCAACGCTCGTTATGTGTCCAGACCTTGGAGAAATCACATTGGTTCCTGAGATTGCACCGGAGGTCCCGATCGAACGGTTTGAAGTATTTGCCACTGACCTTGACCACCCGGAATGTCTTGCCTTCGATCGCGCCGGCTTCCTTTGGGCCGGCGGAGAAGCCGGGCAGATATATCGCGTCTCTCCCACCGGCGTTCGCGAAATGGTGGCAGAGATCGGTGGCTTTTCGGCTGGGCTGGCCTGGACACCAGATGACGCGGAGATTTTCGTCTGCAATCCAAAGCACGGCGTTGTTAGCGTCAATCGAGCCGGTGAATGGTTCGTTGTGCACAAGAGGGTCGCAAAGCACGAACTCGTATCGCCGAACTATGGAGTCTTCGATACCCGAGGCAATTTTTATGTAACCGATTCCGGGAATTGGAAGAAACGCAATGGGTGGCTCTTACGATGCGCGCCAGACGGCACGGGAGAGATCATCGCAGGCCCTTTCGGCTACGCCAATGGCCTAGCCTTAAGTGCCGACGAACAGCAGCTCTTTCTGGTTGAAAGCGATACGGACAGCATCCATCGGATCCATCTCGCCACTGGCCAGGTCAGCTTATATGCAGCTGGTGTTGGCCGTCTGCCTGACGGTGTGGCGTTGGATGCGGAGGGTCACCTGTTCGCCTCCTGTTACGCATCGGATGACATCCACCGAATCAACCCTGCCCAGGAGAAAAGCCTCTTTGCCTATGATCGGTGGGCAATCCTTCTGAGCCGTCCGACAAACATTGCGTTCCACGAAGGTTATCTCTACGCGGCCAATCTTGGGCGTACCACCATTACACGCGCCTATGTCGGCCGGGCGGGAAAGCCGCTGGTAAACCTGCTGTGATATCTCTCGAGGGCAAGGTAGCCATCGTCACCGGCGCTTCTCACGGAATCGGCCGCTCTATCGCGGAGATTTTCGCCGAAGCCGGTGCGCGAGTCGTCGCAGCCGACATTGAACCGTTTTCTTCGAGCGCAGCCCCAGCTCCTGCTCAGAACAACTCAATTCCTCCGAGTGAGATCATCTTCGAGCACGCCGATGTCAGTGTGCCGGAGGATGTTCTTAGAGTCGTCGAAACGGCCGGCGCGCTTAGCGGGCGCATTGATGTGGTCTGCAACAACGCTGCGTACCTCGGTCCTGCCCACGCCTCCGCTCTTGCCACAGAGCAGGAATGGGAACACTGCTTCCGTGTCTCCCTTCTCGGAACACAGGGCTTCATTGCGGCTGCGCTCCCGTATATGATTCGGCAGCAGATGGGCTCCATCATTAATATCGCTTCAGTCCAGGGTCTTGTGGCAGGGCGCGATTCCGCAGCCTACACCAGCATGAAACACGCCATCGTCGGCCTGACTCGCAGCGTCGCCTACGATTACGGTTCGCAGAATATTCGTGCCAACTCCATCTGTCCGGGTGCTATCCAGACGCGCATCTCTCCGAACCCCGGTGACGAACTATATCAGCGGCAGATCAGTAAGACTTTCCTCGGCCGCGTCGGAATGCCGCGTGAGGTTGCATTCGCCGCTCTGTTCCTCGCCTCGGAACTCTCGTCGTACATCACGGGCGCCGCTATTCCCGTCGATGGCGGATGGACGGCTATGTAGAGCGACTCTCTACTGAACTAGATACTTCCGTACCTTTGCTTCATCCAGCTCCACTCCCAGCCCGGGCCGGTCGATCGGTAAGGCCCTGCCATTGGCCAGTGGAACCGGCTCTACGAGAATATCGTCGGTGTAGTAAAGCGGTCCGATGATATCGCACGGAAACGCCTCGGCTGTGATTCCTGGCGTAGCCATTGCCAAATGAATCATGGCGGCAGTGCCGATTCCGAGCTCTAAATTGCTCCCAATCGTGCAGCCCAGCATTGCTGCTTCAGCAATCGACGCAATCCTGCGCGCGGGTCCGATGCCGCTCGATTTTCCGATATATAAGGAAAGCCCATCCACCGCATGCTGTCGAACGAGCGCCAAAGCATCTTGCGGAGAATACACGCTCTCATCCGCCACAATTGGCACCGAGACTTGCCGGCGAACGTCGGCCAGCATCTCGATATCGCCCGGGGGCACGGGTTGCTCGGCGAAAAAGATATCGAACTCCTCCATTCTCCGGATCATCTTCACTGCGGTCCCAGGGCTCCACGCGCCATTGGCATCAATTCCCAGCCTGACTTCGTCCCCAATCGCCTCCCGAACAGCACGTACGCGTTTAACGTCCTGCTCGGCGTCAATGCCTACCTTCACTTTCATCGTTTGGAAGCCCTGTTCCAATGCCCAGCGCGCAATTTCAGCGGCGCGCGATGGCTCTACGCCGGAAATGGACCATTTGATCGGGACCGACTCCCGCACAGCGCCGCCGAGCAAGCGATAGACCGGCAGACCAGCAGCCTTGCCCAGGATGTCCCAAAGAGCCATCTCCAGGGCTGCCTTCGTGAACGGGTTCCCAGCCAGAGCAGCGCGCAAGCGAAGGGTCAGATGCTCAGTATTGCGGGGATCCTGTCCGACCAATGCAGGAGCGAGAATTGCCCGGATGAAATGCGCCGCCGTCACCTGGTCTTCTCCGCTCCATCGAGGAGTGCACGATACCTCTCCCAGTCCGGTGAGCCCTTCGTCCGTGTGGACCTTGACCAGCAGAAATGGCGAGACCGAATGAGACCCGCCTTTGGCCCGAATCGCAACCTCCGGCCGGATCGGGACCTGTACCGGAATACATTCAATATCCGTAATTCGCATTAACCTTCCAGTCTCCCTTTCTCAGATACCCGCGGCCCAGATATTTCCTCCAGCCCTGATTTTCCCTTGAGCGTGAAGCAGCTCAGCTCCATGTGCCGCACCGGCAACCTCGTCAGGAATCTCGGTTCGATATCCGGCTTTCTCCAATTCTTCACGTATCGCGGGATCGAAGTTACTCGAAAGCTCAAGCGGCGTTCCGGTAACAGTGTGCATGCGAGGAGCGACAGAGGCCTGATAGGCTGTGGCTGCGCGGTCAATAATCCGCAGCGCCATCTGCGCAGCGACGCTGACGATTTTTCTACCTCCGCGGGTCCCGATCGCAATATCACGATCCTGCATTCGGATGAGCAGCGGGCAAAGATTGTTGAGCGGCCGCTTCTTCGGTCCGGGAGAGTTGCTTAGACCCGCGTGCGGGTCGAACCTGCACATCCCATGACCCAGAATGATTCCCGTGCCCGGCACTGCCAGACAGGAGCCAAACAGTCCTCCCTGAGTGATTGTTGCACTCACCAGATTTCCCGAGTTATCAGCCGCCGAAACATGAGCCGTTCCATGATCACTTCCGCGACAGATTGGCGAATCGGCCAGCCGCGACGTCCAGGTCCGCACAAGCATCTTCGCCATGAGTTGCCAGAAGAGTGGATCGGTGTCGGAGGGCAGCGTCTGCGGCTCGAGATCTGCCAGCGCATCCAGCACACTGAAGCCCCCGTTCGGCGGAATGGCTGTGTAAACCTCCGCTCCGTGGTACGGCCTCGAGAGGGGCTCAGTGATCCGAGGTTCGAAATCAGCCATGTCGCTGAGCGTCAGGATGCCGCCTTGAGACAACACGGAATCTGCGATGGCCTTCCCGATGTCCCCCGAATAGAAATCACGCCATCCCGCCTCCGCGAGCCGGTCGAGCGTTCGCACTAGCTCCGGACGCAGCCAGATGTGCTCATCAGGCGTAGTTTGGTTGGGCCCATTGGGAAGCAGCAGTTCTGTCGTCGATCGGTAACGCAGGATGGCTTCTCGCTTGAACTCCACATCTTTTGCCACCAGTGAATATGGAATGCCGTTCTCCACCAGCGTCCGGGACGGCTGCACGATGTCGGACCAGCGCAATCGTCCCCAACGCTCCCACATGGTTCCAACACCGCCCAGAAATCCCGGCACCGAGACCGAGAGAGGCCCATAAAAGTTAGCCTGATCGCCAACGGAGCAACCGTACTCCAACTCATTCACAGTCGGCCGCCGATCTGGCGCCACCGGCAACGTCTGGAACATGTCGGAGGTGGCAGCGGCAGGGGCTACTGTATTCGCATCGATTGACCACACGCGCCCCGTGCTGCCGTCACGCACCACTGCCGCAAGCGCATAGCCGCCCACATCCACCGCCTGCGGCTCGAGCACGGCGCACGCCAGGCAGGCTGCGGCAGCTGCATCGAACGCATTCCCTCCACGCTCCAGGATCCCCGCTCCTGCCTGCGCTGCCTCCACCGGTGCAGTTGCGACCGCACCCACATTACATACAATCTCGACCCCTTCACGTCGGCTCATGGAATCTCCGGGTGTTGGAAGCGGAACCAAAGGAAGAAGCCGTAAATCGAAAGCACGCCTCCGATATAGATCAGCCACCACAGCCGGAGATCTTTCCATCCGCTGTAGCGTCGCTGCTCTCCTTCCGGCAGCGGAGCATACTGCGGACTCCAGATGATGCGCCGCGTCTTTTCGGGCGGAGGAGATGTCAGCAGAGACGTCCCAATCATCACGATCATGCAGAAGATCCAGGCGCCGAAGGCTCTGTGCAGGTAATTTGCGTATGGGGACAGCGCCGGCAATTGGAAAAGGTAAAACTGCAGAAATGCAGTGAACGCGAATCCCGCTACGATCGTCACCAGAGCCGCCGTCCCATTCGCTCTTTTCCAAAGCAGGCCCATTGTGAAAATGACTGCGAACGGAGGGGCGATATACGCGAAGCCCTCCTGTATTAGAACGAACAGCGAACTGTGGGAAGTGCTGAACCAGATTGCCACCAGAATGGCTAAGCCCATGACTACTGCTCCGCTCCACTGCCCAACCCTCACGAGCGTTCTTTCAGGGGCATGTGGCCGGATCAGCCGCTTGTAAATGTCCATAGTGAGAATCGTAGAGGTGGAGTTGATCATTGCCGACAGGTGCGACATAAGAGCGGCAGCAATCGCGGCCAGGATCAGCCCCCGCAATCCATAGGGAACCAGAGATCCGACGAGCAGAATATAGGCCTGGTCGGGCTGCGCAAGGTGAGGCATCAGCTTGTAGGCGATGATGCCCGGTACCACGAACAGCAGCGGCATCACCATATGCAGGAATCCGGCAGTGACCACGCCCATCCGTGCATTCCACTCGTCCTTCGCTCCCAGACAGCGCTGAACTATGTGCTGGCTCGTGCAGTTGTACCAAATGCCAACGCTTAGGAAGCTCGTGAAGACACCGCTCGCGGGGAACAATTGGTTTTTGGACCCATGAAACAGCTGAAATTTCTGGGGAAGCTGATGCACCAGGTGTCCCAGGCCCCCCACTTTTGAGAGCCCTATTACCGGGACCAGCACCCCTCCGACGAGCAATACGGCTATCTGCATGAAGTCTGTCCATGCAGCAGCTTTAAGACCGCCATAGACCGTATAGGCCCCGGTTAAGACGCCCAGAAACACGATTGCCCAAACCAGGTTGATGCCAAAGATTCCCTCAAGCGCCAGTCCGCCGGCATAAAGGGGGCCAGCAATCAGCGAGAACAGATAGCCAACTACACAGAACACGGCAAACAGGTATCGGGCGGCGGGGTTATAGCGGCGCTCTAGAAACTCGGGCATCGTATAGAGGCGCGTGCGCATATAGTAGGGCAGGAAAATCCAGATGAGCAGGGTGTAAACAATCCAGGAATTCCATCCAAAGGCGGCGATCACAATGCCGTGCCTGTATCCGGCGCCAACCTGGGCGATAAATTGTTCGCTGCTGACCGATGTCGCCACCATGGACGTTCCCACCACGTACCATGGCAACTTATTCGCGCCCATGAAGTACTCACGCGCGTTTCCCCGACCCTTTCGTGCCACGAAAAAACCCACCGCGACGGTCAGCAGAAGGTAGGCGACGAAGATCACCATCTCGTACTTGGAAAGTACGACGTGGGTTATGGGCATTCCGCCTCAATCCTTAGAATCTGCGGACCCTCCCAACGGCAGCGCCGACAAGCCTGCGCGAATTCCTTCCAGTCGGTCTTCCAGTCTCCCGGAATCCGCGCAAACAAGCTGGCATACGTGGGCACGCCCTCCGGTCCTTTCAGGCTCACCCCTCGCCCATATACGAGACAGATCTCGCCGACCTGATGCGGTGGGCTGGTGACGTTACCGCCTTCATCGAAGAAATAGAGCAGCTCCCCCGGCAGCGGTAACGAAGTGAGGTTTTGTTGTTTGACGGGCTGGGGGTTCTCAAGCAACTGAAACACCTCCGCGCCGGAGTACATGCCGTGAATCGCCCTGTTCTCAACCGGCAGCAGAGACCAGATATAGTCGCATACTGCAGGATCGTCCTCTTCGAGCATCTCGGCGATGGCCCATTCTCCTGTAGCAGGAAAGCTGAGCCGCAGTTTTCTGGCCATATCCCCTCACACTCCAGCTGCAAATCCGTCGCGCCGGCGGTCGGTTCCGGCCTGGAGCCATCCGTCGCGCCAAATAATCGCGTTCATATCCGTAAGCGAAGGCTTGTACTCCAACCGATGGCCTCGCGCCTCGAGCGCGCGAGTCACATCTGCGGGAAATCCACGCTCCAGGTACACCACGTCCGGCATCCACTGTTGATGGATACGCAACGCATTGACGGCATCCTGCGGGTTCCAGTCGAACTCAATAAGGCATAACAGCGCTTGAGCCATCGCCGAGACGATCGTCGGACCACCGGGCGTCCCCAGCACACCCTCGACTCTCGTGCCGCGGCAGAGAAGAGTCGGTGCCATTGAGGAAACCGGCCGCTTCCCGGCTGCAATTGTGTTCGCCTCTCCCTCCACGACGCCATAGCGATTCGGTTTCCCGGGCCTCACTGCGAAGTTCCCCATATTGTTGTTAAGCAGAAATCCCAAACCCGGCACCGTGACCCCGCTTCCGTATCGCCCAGCGACTGTGAACGTTAAGGCCACCGAGTTCCCGTCGCAATCCAGGATGGAGACATGAGTGGTGCACGGACTTTCCTGAACCGCAGCGCCCCCGCCAAGGTCGGAGCTTGGCGTCGCCCGGTCCGGGTGAATGGATTTCCGTAAGCGTTCAAGATGCTCCGCCCCAAGTAACTCGGCCGGATTCTGCACAAAGGCCGGATCCCCGATGACTGCGCGATCAGCGAATGCTCTTCGCATTGCCTCAGCGCAGTAGTGCAGAAAGAGAGACGACAGCGGACCGTCCTGCGCGAACGTTGTCCCTTCGAGTATCCCCAGAATCTGCAGCAACCCGATTCCTCCGGCGCTCGACGGAGGCATCGTCCAAACATCCCAGCCCTTGTAGGGCCGCATCAACGGCTCAGGCTCGGCACAGGTATAGGCCGCCAGGTCAGATTTCGAGATCACCCCACCGCTCTCGGCGGCTGCGCGAGCAAACCGTTCCGCCGTTTCGCCCTGGTAGAACTCTTCAGGCCCGTCCCGAGCAATCCGCTCCAACGTTTTCGCCAACTCTGGCTGCCGCAGGATCTCGCCAGCCTCGTAGTGGTTGCCGTTGCGAAGCAGAGTTCGATAGGACTCCGGATCCTTTGCCAGCACGGCCGATCCCGCAAGCATTTGCGATCGGAGGTAGCTCACCGGGTGCCCCTCAGCCGCCAGCTTGATGGCCGGCGTCACCAAGCGCGCCCAATCCAATCGTCCTGCTCTTCGATGCGCCTCGGCCAAGCCCTTCACAGTTCCGGGAACCGCAGCAGCAAGCCAACCTGCCTTGCCTGCCGCCTCCGGTAATCCCACGAACGAGTCGCGTCCAAGGACACCGGGTGCCTGCTCCCGGAAATCAAGGCACAGCATCTCCCCATCGGCAAATCGTGCCAGTAGATGCCCACCTCCCCCAAGGCCGCACATGCCCGGCTGTGTCACCGAGAGGGCGAAGGCAGCACTCACGGCCGCATCGATTACGCTGCCTCCCTCGCGAAGCACTCCAAGCCCAACGTTCGTTGACAGCTCGTCAGCGCTGGCGACCATGGCGCGTCGGCTGTATACGGGCAGAGCCCCCCAGCGTTCAAAGTCCTCTACGGCGGCTGCCATTAGGCTCCTCTTCTAAACTTTAGGGCTTGGAAACTCCAGCTCTCCGGCCGCATACGCGGCCACCAATGCGCAAACCGCATCGACCGCCGCCTCCAGAAATTGTTCGCCCTTCTCTGCCGAGGCAAAGCTCGGAGCTCCAACCGTGCCGTTATCTGATATCTCGTCGAAGTTCCGGACCACGAAATAGGGGGCGGGCCGCAGCATGTCCGACACCGGCGATATCGGCGACTTAGCCGGCCGCTCCAAGTTCTTCTTATCGCGGCGGACCAGCGGACCATCGTCTTTCACCTTTGTCAGATCCACCTGCTCTGGATGCAAGGTCAACATGACTGAGGTCTCCATCTCGCAGGCGTGTCCCATGCCCCCGATGGGTGAAGAACGAATACCTCGAAATGCTTCAGCCGCAAGCGTCCAATAGGAGGCCAGAAGAACATGCAGAGCGGGCTGCTCCTCCTTCATCTCGCAGAGGGCTGCGCGACATGGGACATCATTTCCGCCATGCCCGTTCAGTAGCAGAATCCTGTCAAATCCCATCGCGGCAAATGACCGGCACACACTGCGGATCATCGCCATGTAGCTTGCTAAATCCAGACTCAAGCAGCCAAAGCGCGCGTGATGCGGTGAGTAGCCGATAGACTGTGTCGGTGCCAGCAACACAGCGTCCGGCAGTCGCTGCTCAATCCGGCTCGCAATTGCCGAAACAATCGCCGTATCAGTCCACAGCGGCAGGTGTGGCCCATGTTGCTCGAGTGATCCGAGCGGCACGAGACAGATCCGCGATTTCGCGGTGCGTATTTCCGGCCATGATAGCTGCGCAAGCACCATCGTTTTGTGCGGCCAATCATAGCAGGGAATTGTTCACAGGGCTAAACACGCGTTCAATAGTCTGTTTCGCGCGGGCCGGCGCTGCTAAACAATTCAGCCAAGGGGGCTGCCGCAAGCCTCACATCCCTAGAGCGGAAGAACCTCGATCGGCTTCTCTTCGGCACGTTCAATCCGGACAGGATTGCGCAGTGGCCGACCGAAGCCCTCGAACGCGACCTCCATCACGTCACCGTCCGCGAGTGTGATACCCGCACCGAAGCTGAAGGCATCGGCACCAAAAAAGTAGATGTGGGCGTCTCCGGGCCGGCGGTGAACGTCGTATTTGAAATGATGGTGCTCCAGATTGCTCAGCGAGTGCGACATCTTTTCCTCTCCGCTTGCAATCGCGTTTGACCAAAGCTCTGCCCCGTCGCGCTCTATCCTGACTCTTCCGGGCACCCTGTTGTGGAAGTCCGGGTCGAGCACAAGCTCCGGGCCCATTGAGCAGTTTCGCAGCTTGGAATGGGCGAGATACAGATAGTTTTCCTTTTCGAGAACATGATCTGAAAACTCATTGGTCATAGCCATCCCGATGCGCCGCGGCCGCCCTTCAGCGTCAATCACGTAGACACCAGCGATCTCCGGTTCTTCGCCGCCATCGTGAGCGTAATTCGGCACCACAATCGGTTCTCCGTGGGCGCGGACAATGTTTCCAGTACCCTTATAAAACCATTCGGGCGCGACCCCGACTTGCCCAGACCCGGGATGTCCTCCTTCCAAACCCATCAGGTACATCCGCATACTGTCGGAGAGCTCCGCCTGGTTCCGATGCATCGCCTGCCGGTTGTCCGCGCTGGACTTGTGCGTCAAGCCAGTGCCCGCCACGAGACATCGTGCCGGCTCTGGGTGCGTAAATGGAGGCAACAATCGCCAGGGAGAGTGACCTCTGTACACCGGCTCGTACGGAATCGCATCTCCTAATTCAATCGTTGCCATTTCAATGATCGGCTTGCCGTTCTCGAGGGCTTTCTGTGCCAGCTCATAAACCGAGTTGCACGCTTTCAACAAGCGAAGAGAGTCTTCTTCTACGGCCGCAACCCGCGTTTCTCCCACGTCGGACTTCAGTTGTACTAGTCGCATGCCGCTTATGTTCACACGGATTCGCAAGTATTCGCTACCGCCCACTCGATTCTTTGACGACAAGGTGAATAGAGTTTTGACAGCTGACCAGCAACGAATTGGCCGTGCACACGTCCTTTCGGAAACCCGAACAGACCTCCAGCGCGCGTACTCAGTCCACGCGGCTCCGAAAATCGCATCGCGGATTACACACGAGTAAGGGTCACAAAATAGATGTCATTTGTGCGTAGGGGGAATGTCTGCTGAAACGCTCCATGCTCGATGTGGATGATGCGGGTCTCGGCTGGTGCTCCGGATGCGACGGCCTGCAATTTTTCAACCTGCCCGCGAGTGATTTGAGAAGGGGCCCCCATATGAAGATATGCCGTGTAAGCATCGTTCTGTTCATAGCCGACGCGGTATACGGCGACCTTGTACGCGCCGTCGGGCAGGTGGTTGAGTGTGAGCGTCACGGGTTTTATGGGGTCGGAGGAAATCTCGCGCTTATAGAAGTGCTGATCGTCCAGGCCATCGGGCGGAGCGATGGGCGAATAGTTCCAGAAAAGCGCCTGGACTTGGCGATCGCCGGTACGGGTGATCCATGAGCAAGGTCCGCTGGGATCAGTATCGGTCGAGACGACGTCAGTCTTCCCCAACTCGCTGAGAAATTTGTAAGCGAAGTATGAGGGCTTTCGGATGCTCTGGTAATTGAGCAGGCCGAAGCCTCCATAGAAGGGAGTGAACCTTGGCCCGCGCTCCTCAAAAATGTCGGTGAAGGTCCAGTAAGACATTGAGGTGACGTAGGGCGAGGCTCGCTTGATCTTGTCAAGTAGAAAACTGGCCTGGAGGTACTGGTCGTGGAGGGGATCGACTGAGGTGTAGGAGGAGCCCCATTCCGTGTAGTGCAGCTGAAGATTGGGCAGCGGGGAATGAATAATGTTTTCGTGTGACTCGCGCATGCGTTCGACGATGACATCAGGTGAGCCGTCGAAAACTGTGCTGACTGTACCCGTGGATGGATCAACGAAGCCGTGCTTGATGGCGTAAATGTGGGTGGAAATGAAATCTACCGGGACGTGGTTGGAGGTGACGTACTGCAGAAAATCCTTCTCAAACCTCGCGGTCGCCGAGGCCGGGCCCCCGACGCGGCACGAAGGGCAGACGCTTTTCAGGCTCGTAGCGGTCGCGCGATAGAGATCGAAATAGTCCTGCCCGGAGCCGGTAAAGAAGATCTTCAGATCAGGCTCGTTCCAGACCTCGAAATACCAATGTGAGATCTCATCTTCGCCGTAGCGTTGTTTCCAGTGAGTGATCAGAGCCCGAATGAGACCCTCCCACTTGGCCATGTCCTTTGGCGGCGTGATGTTGCCCTTGTACCAGAAGACGGTCTGCTTACCGCTGGCGAGTTCGAAGGGCATGAAGGACAGTTCGACAAACGGCCGGATGTGCAGGGCAAGGAGCGCGTCGTAAAGGGCGTCGATGTATTGGAAGTTGTAGCGGGGATTGCCGCCGGCGTCCTCTTTATACACGCCCATATCATCATCGAGCAGCCCGTGGAACCGTATGTAGCGGAAGCCGATCTCCCGCTGTACAAGCGCGAGCTGAGCCTGCCAGTCGGCGCGCAGGCCCTCGTTGGCGCGACCTGCGCCGACGACCATGAGAGGCGATCGGCTGTGGGGACCAATGATTTTTGTAATGTCGGCAGTGATGCGGCGAGCTTGCTCCGGACCCACCTGGCTGGAGGTCCGCCTGGGAGCGGCGAAGACAACCGACGTGAATGCGAAGATGAGCGTGGCGGTTCGAAGTTTGTGCATAGCGGCTAGGTCGACGCTTCGTATTATATGAAAGCCGCATGTTCGATTAGCTGTTTGCCGAAGCTCTTAAAAAATGACCGGCGACGATGCGGCGTCCATTAATGAGGACATCATCCGCAGATGAGCACTGGCCAGACTTCCCAGTAACGTTTTCCAAATGAAATTGTTGTTTTTCCCTTGACCATTGTCCGGTGAAGCTAGTAAACAGGACATCTCAAACAGCCGACTGCGACACTGTTCTGCTAATCAAACAAGTCGGGTGACGAAGGAAGCAAAGCGGCCAATGTCAAAACGAATCAGCATATTTCTGGCGGTCCAGTTTCTATTCGGGTGTGGCCTCCTGTTGGGGCAGAACATCAGCAGCTCGATTATCGGAAGCGTGACTGACCCCCAGGGAGCGGTAATTCCGGGAGCACAGATCACTGTGAAGAATTCCGATACGGGGAGCACAGTCAAGGCCGTTACCGATGGAAACGGCACCTACTCCGTGCCCGGTGTGCTGGCAGGCGTCTACACAATCACAGTTCAGCGGGATGGCTTTGAGACATTCCGCACGGACGGCGTACGCGTTTTCTCCGCTGAGATCAAGCGTGTAAATGCGCGCCTGCCGGTCGGCGAGTTGCAGCAGGTCGTGACTGTGACGGACGAAGCTCCGTTGATAAATACGGAGTCGATGACTATTGGTGAGTCCGTAACCTCTTCGCAGCTCGCGAACTTGCCTACGGCACACCAGACTGTGGATGCCTTCGTGTCGCTCGCTCCCGGCGTTCAATCATCAGGCGACGCGACAAACCCTGAGATCGGTGGAGGAAGCCACTGGGGCAGTGTGAACTACACGCTGAATGGTGTGGAGGTCAATGACCCTGGCAATAGTGGCGGCGTCACGGTTCAAGGAGTGGGCCTGTTGGTACTGCCGCCGCCAAGCTCCATTCAGGAACTCAATGTGCAGAGTGGCAACATGAGCGCCAAATACACGGGTCATTCCTCCGTCACGCTGGTAACGAAGGGAGGCACGAATGCATTCCATGGCCTTGCCTATGAGTACATCCAGAACACAATCCTTAACGCCAATAGCTTCCTGCTGAACTCCGCGGGGCAGCCGCGTCCTCCGGCTCACCTCAATCAGTTTGGAGGCAACATCGGTGGTCCGATCTGGCATAACAAGACTTTTTTCTTTTTTGACTACAACGGCTATCGGAACGAGTCGTCTCATCCGGTGCAGCTCTCGTTCCCCAGCATGAAGATGAGGAACGGCGACTTCTCCGATCTTGGAAGCGTTCAGCTGTACAACCCCAACACAGGGCAGCTATTCCAGGGCAACCAGATTCCCGACAGCATGATCACTTCGCAGGCGAAGACACTGCTTAAGTATTTGCCCGCCCCCACAGTAGCGAATAGCCTCGGGCTGCCTTCAGGTGGAATCAACTACGTGGCCGCCATTCCTGTAACGCAGAATGTGAACGCGCTCGACGCCAGGGTGGATTACAACATCTCCTCCTCGGACCGCGTGTATGGAGTGTTTGCGCGACGCGTGGCGGATCCCTGGAACTCGGCAACGAATTACCCCGATGATTATGGCCAAGGCCGTTATGGCTATAAGGACATGACTGTAAGCGGCACCGAAACCCACACCTTCAACCCGATCACGATTAACGAACTGCGTCTGGCATGGGGCGACTATGGAACCAAGTTCAGCGGGCAGAACCAGGACGTGAATCCGCAGACACTTTTTCCGCAGATGCCCGACACCCTCTTCCGTGGTCTACCGACCATGACGATGAGCGGCTATACAGGAATGTTCCACGACTACGGCACCGGTTTCTACACGCCACGCTGGGACGTAGAAATCACCGACAATTTCACGCGCGTTCAGGGTCGCCACACCATCGAAGCCGGCATCGACGAAACTGGATACAAGATCAACTCCCGCGTTCCATCAACAGGAAGCGCGACGGGATCGTTTTCATTCAATGGAAAGTGGACAGGGAACTCGGGATGGCCGGGACAGCCGCACTCCGCTGGCAATGCTTTTGCTGATTTCCTGTTAGGCGACGCCGCCGGCTCCACGACCGCCCCAGTTGGCGCTTTCGCTCAGAACATTTACTCGCGGGATTGGGGCGTGTACGTGCAGGACACCTGGCAGGCAACGCCGAAGCTGACGCTCACCTACGGCTTGCGCTATGAATACCAGAGCCCCTGGCAGTACAAGACGCAGCAGGTCACAACCTTCGATATGAAGAATGACAAGCTCGTGCTTCCGGAGGACAGCAGTACGCCGACGCTGCCAGCGGGTGCGTCCCCTGACCTTTTTGCCGCTTATCCGTTCGAGACCACGCAGAGCATTGGACTGCCGGTCCATTACATTCAGCCGGACCGCAACAACTTTGCCCCGCGCATCGGCTTCGCTTTCCGGCCGTTCGCGAACGGGCATACGGTGATACGCGGCGGTTTCGGTGTTTATTACAACTTCCAGCCAGGCTTCGTCGGATCGCGCGCCGATGCCTACAATCCACCGTGGCAGTTCTCAATAAGCCAAAGCTTCACCAGCACTCTTCCCGGCAAGCCCACAAAGCCGTTTCTTCCGGACATCACCTTTGCAAACCCGTTCCCCAGCGCAGCCTCCGGCAGCATCGTGACGCCGAACCCAACGATCAACATGTTGCAGTGGGATTTCCAGAACGCGTCTATGGATGAGTGGAGTCTCACCGTTGAACATCAATTCGGAACCAGCTGGAGCGCGCGAGCTACGTATCTCGGCCATCTTGGACATAACTTGCCCTACAATTCCGGCCCCATCAATGTTCCGGATGTTCAGATTCCGGACGTGCCACTCCAGGCCCAGCGTCCATTCCAGCCGTTTGGCCCTATCAACGATACCCGCAGCATCGGCACGGAAAACTTCAACCAGTTGCAGCTGGGTGTGAATAAGCGGTTCCGTAGCGGCTTCAGCTTCGAGGCTCAGTATCAGTACAGCCGCGGCCTGGATGACGTCCCGCAGGCCGGCGGCCCACAGCGCTGGCAGCATCCGGAGTTGGACTACGGCAACACGGTAGGATTGGACCGCCATTGGCTGGTATTCAACTATGTTTACGCGCTGCCATTCGGGAAGGGACAGCAATTCCTGCATGGACCCGGCAAGTTCGAAAACGCGCTTGTCGGCGGGTGGCAGATCGCGGGCATTTCGACCTACAACACTGGAGACCCGTTCTCGGTGAGCTACTCACAGACGGGAACCAAGTTTGTCGGCTGGTGGCCCGGACGCGCCGACCGCGTGCCTGGAGTTCCCCTTTACCAGGGGCGCTCCAAGTCGCACGACATTCTGGACGGCGTACCGTGGTTCAACACAGCGGCATTCGCACCGCCGCAGCCCTTCCAATGGGGTAACTCCGCGAGGGACTTGCTGTTTGGACCTGGGGCTTGGAACTGGGATATGAGCGGAAGCAAGACCTTCAACACATGGGATCGCGTGCACATGGAATTCCGTGCAGACTTCTTTGATGCCTTCAACCACTTCAATTTGGGAAGTCCGATCGCAACCATCCCCGACACCCGTGACGGAGGCACTGCGGTCGCAAACGCAGGACAGGTCGTCACTGGTAGCGGCCAGCGTTCCATTCAATTGAGCCTGAGTGCGAAGTTCTAACGCGCCCTCAGTGACTTTCACGCTCCCATAATCGCTGCGTCAGCTCTCCTGCTCTATGAGGAGGAGAGCTTGACTCCACCCCAAACCAGCCTCGCGGTGATGTTGGAAAGAGGCAGAATGCTCCCAAGGAGACTCGCCGGCATGTTGAGCCCTATTGCTTCCTCCAAGTCCATGTTTTTTTCAACTCTAGCTCTTGTGACTGCGGCCCTGCTGCCAGGATTCTCCGGGTTGGCACAGTCGCTGCCGCACAGCCCTGGGCAATATTCGTTGGATGTGTATGCCCTGCGCGGCGTGCAGGACACAAGCGCGAAGCTCTATCTTTCGCTCGTCACCAAAGATCAGCAGGTGGTCCCCTCCGAGGCGTTTAACTCGGTGGACGTGCAGATAAGCACACCGGACGGCCGGCTGATTTCAGATACAAGTTATGCCAATATCTCATCCACAAGCGGCCCGGCGGTGATCGATCTGGGAGACATTCCACTTCTGGATGCGGTGCAGGTGCACGCGAAGGGAGAGGCAGGACCGGACAACGTGCCGGTGACAGTCAACGGAAAAACGGCGGTTACGGATTTCGCTGTCAATGCGACCCAGGTCGTGGTGCCGGATTTTGAAGGATTCGGCGCGCAGATGAATGAAAACGTTTATACGGCACAGAACGACCCGACCAGAGGCTTCACCGGCAACCAACCGCCGCAGGATGTCGCCGACCTGGAAAGCAAAGTCAAGGCATTGCATCCAGGACTGGCCCGCATCTTCCTGTCTTCGGCCGCCTACCAACCCGGTAATCAAAACCTGATGGACTCGTTCTATCAGACAATCGAGCTTGCGCAGTCGGCAGGTGCGAGAGTCAACATTACCTGGCAGTCGCTGACTCACCCTTCCAACAAACTCACTACGGATCAAGCGGAGACTTACATCAACACGGACATGCAAAACTTCGAGGCTACCGTAAATGATCTGGTCAAAAACCACGGCATCACGGTGATTCAAGAGTTGACTGTTCAGAATGAGCCCGATTCGGCGGCATACATTACCAGCAACATGGCCCTCTATGAATATGCTTACCGCCAGCTTGACTCTTATCTGAGAGCGGACGGGATTCGAGATCAAATTAAATTGGTCGGAGGAGATCTGGTGTTGAACGGCCAGGCGCCGTTTTTCCTTTACATGGCCCAACACATGGACGACGTCCTGGATGGCTGGTCGGAGCACATTTATTGGACTTACAACGATGCTGGGTACATGATCACTCGCTTGGATGGAATCCTGGCGGACATGGCCACTTTGAAGAACGAGGGATACAACACCAAGCCGCTCTCCATTACCGAGTACGGGGTGCGCGGAATTATGACAGTGAATGGACAGAAGATTATGGATGCCAATCCATATCGGAATGGCGCTTTGACGGCCACGCTCGCGGGTTACTACCAGGCTGCGAACGGTACTCTCACGCCGATCAGCGAAACCAACATCGGCGCCTACCAACAGGCGTGGTTCAACATGGTGTCTGTCAATGACGGTTTTATCGGCATGTCCAAGTGGGACTTCTACCGGGCGCAATACGACTTCAGCTATCAGGACTACTCGCTAATTGGCTACGTCTTCAATCCTGCTGCCGGACAGGATCGCTGGCCGCTCCGTCCCTCCTACTATATGGAGTGGTTAATGGCGAACACCACCGGGCAACACTGGCAGGTAATGGGCCAGAGCGGGAGTTCCGGAGCCAAGCTCATTACGCCTTTTCGAGGGCCCGAAGGCGAGCTGACGCTATTCGCTATGAGCACGGATGAGACGGCAAGCACCGTCACCATCGGGGACCTGCCGCGCGATACAGATTTTCACGTGCTCGTATGGAACGCGGATAACAACGGCAACGTAACCGATGGCGGGCAGGTCAACACAGGCGGAAACGGCATCGTCACTGTCAACGCCCCGGCCGGGGGAATGGTCGCACTGACCACAGCGGAGACCGCGGCTCTGCCACCGGCAAACTGACACAATTCGACCGGCCAAATGGGAAATATGGAACGGAGGCAGTTTTTACGTGCAGCATTAGTTCTCGCCATTTGGCCGCTCGAATGGCCCTTGGTAATCGACGCCGAAACTCGTTATGCGTCCGCCACCTTTGGACGTCCTAAAGGGCCGCGCGGCAGAGAGCTTTTTCCAATAACAGCGCAGCTATCGGCTGTGCCAAACGGCTCCCTGTGGGCGAATGCCGCCGAACCGGAGGCAATACAAGCCTTGCGGGCGGCGATCGACCAGATCATCGCGCACGGCTTCACTGGTCTTGAGTACCCGTTCCATCTTGGTTCGGAACTGGATCAACATGTGCTGGAATATGCCCGTTCACGAGGCATGTTCCTTACCTATAACCACACCTTTGAAAAAGGTGGCGTCGAGAACTTCGGACGCAACGCACCGCCGGCGATTTCGGTTTACGCGCACGGATATGTGGATGCTGTCCGGAAGAACCTCGCTCCGGTGTTGGCCGAAGCGGCGCGGCTTCCACAGCTCTACAACATTTTCTGTTACCAGGACGAGCCGTTCCATGCCGGTCCGCAGTCTTTCGACTTCAGTGCGGCAGCGCAGCGGGAGTTCAAAAGTCGCTACGGCTATGAAATGCCCCTTGAAGTGGAAGCGGCGCGCACGTCACCGAAGCAGTGGCTGGACCTCATAAATTTTCAATCAGACACATTTCCGGCCGGTTGGAAACAGGCTTATAAGCTCATCAAGACGGCGCTGCCTGAAGCGAAGGTGGTCCTCACGCACGATAGCCACAGCGCAATGGGTGCGGGCGTTGATTCGAACTCCAAAGTCGCCATCGACGACATTTTCCACTGGGGAGCGGATTTCGCCGACACGTTTGTTTTCGATATTTATCCGTACATGATGTTTGACTATCGATACGGCGAGATGGGCAAGCTCCGCAAGCCTCGGCTGAGCCAGTTGCAGTTCGCCTTTGCGCAGCTTCGCAATCTTACGCGGACCTACGGCAAGAACATGGGGTTCTGGTTCGGAACCTACAATCGGCGCTGGTTCAAGGACTTCATGGGGCCGCAGCTCAAATCGGAGGCTTGGGCGGAAGCAGAAGTCTGCTACACCGCCATAGGCCAGGGCGCGGATTTTCTCATCAGCGGTTACGAAATTCCGGAAGATAATGCGCACTGGAATGATTTAGGCAAAGCACTCGAGGTTCTTCAGCACGCGGCCCCCGACATGCTGAACTGTCCG
Source organism: Acidobacteriaceae bacterium (assembly GCA_035651235.1). GTDB lineage: Bacteria > Acidobacteriota > Terriglobia > Terriglobales > Acidobacteriaceae > Granulicella. The sequence goes on along the minus strand of DASRGC010000059.1, from coordinate 57,889 downwards.
AAGGTAAAGGCGAAGGCGTGCTTCCTCTTCCCGCGCACGCAGTATGTCCAGTTGCAGCAGGAATATTGGAACGTAGGTGTGGCATACGATCTGTTTCGCCAATCCTTCGGAGAGCTGGACTGCTTGCACGAGGAGCAGGTAAAGGACGCGAACCTCGACGGCTACGAGATCCTCGTGATGTTTGATATTCAGCTTCTTCCCGAGACCGTTGCAAAGCGGATCGTGGAGTTCGTGAATGCCGGCGGAACGGTAATCGCCGATTGCGTGCCCACGCTGGATGCTTACCGTGGGCCGACAGAGACGATGTCAGAATTGTTCGGCGTGGCAGACACAACGACCACTCGTGTCGATCGCAGCGGCGTGTGGGTTCCGTCTCTGACGCATCCCCACTGGTTTGTTCCTCCCGCGCCAGGAGACCACGAGGATGCGGTAACAGGCGAGATCATCACCGCAAGTGCGTTTGGAAGTGCTTACGCATTTCGCGCAATCAGCCCACGAGCATGCAGCGTCACCACGGGCGAAATCCTGCTTACAGCAGCGAAGAACGCTCCCGCACTCATACGGAAGAAGAGCGGAAAGGGTCAGGCGTTCCTCTTCGGCTTCTGCATGCAGGATACGTATTTCGCAACATGGAAGACTTGCGACGTGGCTTCTCGCGCATCCCTGGTGAGGCTGCTACGCGCTATTACGGCGAGTTCAGGGGTAGTTCCGAACATCTCATCTTCAAACCCTCAAATCGAGGCGTGTCTGCGCGCGAATCCACATGACGCGTATCTAGTGGTAATCAATCACGAAGCCGATAGTGCCAGAACTAGAGTGCGCATCGCGCAGCCAGAGGGTGGCACAGTCTTCAATCTCACGGAAAGCCGCAGTCTGGATTTTGAAAGGGCTAACGGCAGCATTGCATTCGAAATTGAAGTTCCACGGGATCGGCCTCAACTACTGCGCCTGCTCAGAAAATCATAGGGAGAAGAACATGGCAAAAACCCTTTGCATGCGGCTTGCTGTCGTCGGCCTGCTGATCGCGTCTACGCAACTGCCGGCGCAGGCGGCCCGGAAGCTGCACGCAATGGGCTCCATTCCGTGCTCGTGGAGCGTGCCCATTCAGGACCAGAACCACAATCTTGATGTTTCGGCGACGATCCGCTTGCTGCGTGCCAACCACTTCACCTGTTACGTGCAGCCCATAGAAGAGAAGCCACCCATGAGCTTCGACGATTTCAAGAAGCTCGTTCCGGCGGCACAGGCCAGTGATATCGATATCTGGCCGGTTCTAATTCCTCACACCGAGGGTTACAGTCTGCCCTACAGGGAAGACTTTGTCCGATGGATGAACGAACTTGCGCAGCTTTCGTTGAAGTACCCCGTGATTCGCGGAGTGAACATCGACGACACGGACGCTGGTGGCAACGACAAGCTCTTTACGCGCAGTTATCTCTGTCAGATCTATAGCGCGAAGCAGGCGATAAATTCCAGCCTGCTATTCATCCCTACCATCTACGACCTCGATTCTCCGGAAGCGGAACGCTTGTCTGGTTGCGTGGACGGCGTATGGCTCTGGTGGACCAACGTTGAGCAGAACAATGGCCTGCGCGCCTTCCTGCGGGATGGCGAGCTCGTTGCACATCGGCGGTTCCCGGTTTATGCAGGGGTCTATGCCCATTCAACTTCATGGCACAAGGAAGGCGGCCCGGCACCCAAGATACTCCGGGAAGCTACGACTCTCGGGTGCACATACTCTGACGGCGTTGTAGTGTGGCAATTGCCGTTGACAGTTGATGAAAATCCTATGTTGCAAGTTGTGCAAGAGTTCGTAACCGGCGGCTCGTCGCCGTTAGCAGGGAAGTGTGGCAGGGATTGAAAATCGACTTGACCCATACCAGGCGGTGGCGGCGCGAGCCGAAACGACGGAATCGCCTTCCTCTCGCGAACCGCGACATCTGAAGCCTGCGCGCCCTCCGTGACGCCGTCATATCGAGATTCCAATTGGTTCTGCTTGGTTCATGCTTTAGGCCTGTATCCCCACTTCCCAAAAGGCTTGTCAAGCCCCTGCGACTTCGAAAACTCCGTAACATGCGGCACCTGCGGTACTGACGTCATCGAGACCGCGCCTGTACTGGTATTCACCCTGGAAGGAAGAGTCACCATCAAAGCGCTTGCGCACGCCGAGCTGCAGCTGGGTGAATCCTCGATGGCAACGGAAGTGTCATCGCTGCGATGACCATCTCCGGGCCGGCGTCGCGGCGCTTCAATCCGAAGAAAGGCTCCCCGGTCATCGCATCGCTGGTGAAAGTAACGACAGAACTATCGCAGGCTCTGGCACAAACTAGAACCCGCGACCGATTCCGGCCTGAATGGAAGTTAGATCCGGCAACGAACTCAAACCCCTTGCTCTTGCTGAGAGCGAACCGGAAGGGTGTTCCCCACCGATCTCGTACCCTGTTTTTGACCTGACAAACCTGCCGAGAACTTTTCACCTCTGAGACTAGAAATCAACCGAAATTTCCCATGGTGCCCGATCTCCTTGACGGGCTACATGTGAGGTGGTAGAAGTGACCATCCGGTTATCTTACTGACCGCATGTTCCGCTAATTGAACACGCTGAAGCGCGCTATGTGCCAGCAAGAGCCACATCAACGGAGATTAGCGTATGACTTTTTCGCATCGTCGTGCGAGAGTGCTCAAAGAATTTCGTCTTGCCCTGGCGTTGGCCGCGCTGGTGTGCGTGGGCGTCGGCGTTTCAGCAGCGCAAGTTCTCCGCAGCTCGATCGCGGGCAGGGTCAGCGACCCCACCGGGGCATCGATACCCGACGCGCAGATTACAGTAACCAACCAGCAGACAGGCGTATCCGCGCACACCAAGACCGATTCTTCGGGGAACTACATGGTGCCGGAGCTCGATCCGGGCGTGTACTCAATCAATGTGGAGAAGCAGGGCTTCAGCACGGAAACGGAGACCGGCCTGCAGGTGCTGGCCCAGGAAACTGTGCGTGGCGATATGAAGATGAGGGTCGGCTCGGTGTCGGACAATGTGCAGGTTTCGGCTGAAGCGCCGCTCATCGATACAGAAAACGGCACCATCCAAACGCCGATTACCACCACGCAGCTCAAAGAGCTGCCTACGCCGATCCAGGACATCGACAGCTTCCTTGTTTTGGCGGCTGGGGTGGGCCGCGCCACGTTCAATTCCGCGCCGCAGATCGCCGGCAGCACACACTGGGGCGCCGACAACTTCACACTGAACGGGGTGAGCGTCAATGATCCGGGCAACGGCGGAGGTTCCTATTCCTTCGGCTTAGGCGGAGTAAACCTGCCGGCATTGAGCTCCTTGCAGGAGGTCAACATCGGCGGCATCGGCATGGACGCACGGTATAGCCGTGTGGTGAACGTGCAAATGGTCACAAAGAACGGAACGAACCGGTTCCACGGCGACGCCTATGAGTACGTTGAGAACACGATCCTCAATGCCAACACATTTGTAAATAACGCGGCCGGCATACCGCGCCCTCCGTTTCACCGCAACGAGTTCGGCGGCGATGTGGGCGGACCGATCCTGAAGAACCGTGCGTTCTTCTTCTTTGACTACGATGGTCTGCGTCAGAGGATTCCGGTGATTGCGCAGGATAACCTGCCTACAGCAGCCGAGAAGCAGGGCAACTTTGGGGCACTGTGTGCCAGCTACAACGCAAATGGCGTGTGCAATGCCAGCGGCGGCGTGCAACTTTACAACCCGCAGACGGGCCAGCCGTTCCCGAACAACGTGATTCCGTCGAGCATGATCACCTCGCAGGCGAAGGCGCTGCTGGCCTTTGTTCCGGACCCGACAGATTCGACGTCGCCCGGACTTCCGCAGGGAACGCAGGGCGAGCAGTACAACTACACGACAACGGTTCCCCAGGTGTTCAACGTGAACAAGTGGGACCTGCGGCTGGACTATCACGTATCGGGCCATGACTCTCTGTTTGGGGTGTACTCGCACTCCGTGGGTCTGCCCTGGTTCGATCCTCTGGGGACGCCGCCGACCTTTGGCAACGGCCAGAACTACGGCTACAAGACATACACACTAAGCGGAACGGAAACTCACATCTTCGGTGTGAAGACGACGAATTCTCTGCGTGGAGCATGGTTCGACCATGAGAGTATCCGCAGCGGACAGAACGGCACGTTCAATCTCTACTCAATTTTCACGAACCTGACGCCCAGCAACAACCGTGGCTTGCCCACGATGACGACAACCGGATATACGTCGATTGGCGATATTGGACAGAACAATTACACGCACGAATATGACATCGAGATCACGGACGACTTTACGCACGTGATGGGCCGGCATACCTTGCAGGCAGGCATCGATGAGACCGGCTTCAAGATCTACAACCCCAGCGGAGGCTACGGTCCGCTGGGCACGTTCGTCTTTAACGGCACGTGGACCGGCAACGGAGGATGGCCCGGTCAGCCCACGTCCATCGGCAATACATTCGCAGATTTTCTGCTGGGAGATGCGACCAGCGCAACCACTGGTAGTGCAACGCCAGACCAGGATGTTTACAGCCGCGATTGGGAGTTCTACGGTCAGGATGTCTGGCAGGTCGCGCCGAGCCTCACACTGAACTACGGTTTGCGTTACGTGTATCAGTCGCCCTGGATTACGCGGGGCAACATTGCCACCTTCTTCAGCTTTGATCAGAATAAATTGGTTCTCCCCGAGAACTCAGATACGCCGACGGCGCCCGCGGGAACCAATCCGGCGCAGTTGACCACGTATCCCTTCACGACGACGCAGGCTCTCGGTCTGCCTCTCACGTTCTACCAGCCGGACCGCAACAACTTCGGTCCGCGGGTAGGGTTTGCCTGGCGGCTGACGCAAAACAACGATACCGTTTTGCGCGGCGGATACGGTGTCTACTACAACTTCAACTCAGCGTATATCGGCTTTAGCCACAACATTCAGAATCCGCCCTGGGGCGGGAGCGTGGTGTACACATCCGCGAAACCGTCCACGCCGAGCGCTCCATTTTTGCCGGACATCACGTTCAATACCCCATTTCCCACGAAGCAGGCTGGTGCTCCGGCTGCACACCCGACTATCTACGCGATGAACGCGAACTTCCAGAATGCGCGCGTCCAGCAGTTCAACCTCACGGGAGAACACCAGTTTCGGGATAACTGGAAGATGCGCATCAGCTATGTGGGTAATCGCACGATCAACCTGCCGATCACCCAATACAACTCAAATATCCCTATCGTCCAGCAACCTACGCAACCGCTGCAGAACGAGCGGCCGTACCAGCCGTGGGGGCCGATCCAGACAACCAACAACGAGAACATCTCGAATACCGACCAGATGCAGGTCGAAGGCCTGCACCAGTTCTCGCAGGGGTTCATGGCGCAGGCCCAGTATGAGTGGACGAACTGCCGCGACATTGCGCATCCGAACAATGAGGGCCCGGAGATCGTGAATCAGCCGCGGCTCGACTACGGCAACTGCCCGTTCCTGGCGCGGCATACGTTTGTCGCGAATTATGTATTCGACCTGCCATTCGGCCGCGGTCGCCACTGGCTGAAGACGGGCGTGCTGAGCGAAGCCGTGGGAGGATGGACTCTCTCGGGAGTGACCACGTACGAGACAGGTCCTCCGTTCTCGGTGACGTTCGTGGCGCCTTCCAAGTATCCGGGGTGGATCGCGAGTCGCGCGAATGTGATTCCAGGCGCAAGGGTGTACACCTACGATCATTCGCATTCCAAGACGGCGCAGTGGCTCAATCCCGCCGCTTTCGTTTCGCCGGCGCCAGGGCAGTGGGGCAACTCACCGCGCGACGGCTACTGGGGCCCGGGCTACTGGAACTATGACATGAGTCTGCTGAAGAACTTCTATATTCGCGAATCGCAGGTATTGTTGTTCCGGGTGGATTTTCTGAACGCCTTCAACCATACCAATTGGGACGGCGGAGGCATATCGATCGGCGGCACTTCGGCTCCGGTGGTTGCCAACACGAGCGAGACCCAATATGGGGGTGCGGCTGTGACGAACTTTGGGGATGTGACAACGGGTGAAGGCAGTCGCATCATCCAGGCGTCCCTGCGCTACACGTTTTAACTCTGGGCAGGGTGCGGCCGAATGTCTCACCCTGTTCTTCAAGCAACCTTGAAAAGTGAGCATGTATGGACGCCCTGGCGCCTGAGCAACTAACACACACAGGAGCGCGCGATCGTATGCGCGCCTCGGCTCACGTGACGTTTGCAGACAACATCCTCAGCCCTATATTCGAGTTCAACTGTGCCCACTACTTTGCTCCGCTACTGGCAGCGCATCGTGCATGGCTGACGATGCTGGCTGAGTGTCGCATACTGGATCGCACGAAAGCCGCGGCAATCCTGCAGGGGCTCGATGCCGTAGAAGCGGCGGGGCCGGACTGCGTGCGACCTTTTGATCCTACCGTCGAGTACTACTATCTGCATATGGAGCGAGCGCTGGTGTCGCGTGTACCGGGCGGCGAAGCGATCGTCGGCGACTTAAACCTGGGCCGCACCCGTCCCGAGCCACTAAGCCGCATGGTGGTGCGCGCAAAGCTGTTGCATGTCTTGAATCTTCTGCTCGATCTCCGCGAGACGCTTCTCGCCCGCGCGGTCTCCGAAGCTAGCACCGTGATGCCGGGCTACACGCATTTACAGCACGCGCAGCCGACCACGTTGGGGCACTACCTGCTGGCGATCCACGACCACCTGGAGCGTGACACCGAGCGGCTCCTGGCCGCGCTCGCCGCGACAGACCGCTGCACCCTGGGTTGTGGCGCCATGTCAGGCACGAGCCTTCCAATCAATCGCGACCGCGTGCGCGAATTGCTTGGCTTCGCGGACCTGTGTGAGAACACCATCGACAGTGTCTCAGCAACCGATCACGTGATCGCAGCAGCTGCGGCACTCGCCAGTGTGATGACCGCGATTGGAAGGCTGTGTCAGGACCTTTACATCTGGTCCTCCCAGGAGTTCGCGATGATCGACGTCACGGACGCCTTCTCCTCTCCAAGCAGCCTGATGCCGCAGAAGAAGAATGCGCTTGTGCTCGAGTACCTTCGTTCGCGCACGGCACGGACAATCGGATCGCTCGCGAGTGTCTTCGTTGTATCGCACAATGTCGGTTACATGGACACCGAGGAAGTCGAGCTCGAGTGCTACCTTCCGCTCTTTGAATGTTTCTCGAACACGGAGCAATCGCTGCCGCCCATCGCGCAGATCGTACGTGACATGGTGCCTGATCGTGAACTGATGTATGGGCGCGCTGCTGGAGGGTTTTCGAGCGTTACGGCACTGGCGGAGCTCATCCAGAATACGCCGGGCATCTCATACCGTGCGGCGCATCGCATCGTAGCGCGCTCCGTGCTCCTCGCCGTTGAAGAAGGAAATACTGCCGACCAGATCGGCGCGGCGATCGTAAACCGCGCGGCGGAGGAAATGATCGGCCGCACCCTTTCGCTCGACGACGAGGCCATTCGTTCATGTCTGGTGCCGCGCAGTTTCGTGGAGCACCACGCCGGCGTCGGCGCGACGGCCCCTGATGAAGTCAGACGCATGGCAGCGGAGCGCCAGAAACGGCTTGGCACCGATCGTGGCAAGGTAGAAGCAAGAGAACGCGCAGTACGCAAGGGAGAAGTTATGCTCTCCGAAGCAGTGGGGGAGATCATGGCTCCATGAATGGAATCAAGGGTCGTTTTCCGCTGACCGTCTCCGATCTCGTGATGATCGGTGGTTATCTGCTCTTGGTGTTGCTGGTCGGGCTCTACTACCGGCGGCGCATGCACACCGCGGAAGACTACTTCGCGGGTGGCCACAGCGTTCCATGGTGGCTGGCGGGCGTCTCGCACTACATGTCAAGCGCAAGCGCGCTGGCGTTCGTTTCGTATTCGCAGATCGGTTATACGTACGGGTTCACTGCCATAAGTCTCATCTGGGTGGCCGTACCTGGCTGCCTCGCCGGAGCAGTCATCTTCGCAAGGCAATGGAGACGCGCTCGCGTAGTCACACCCGTGCAATTCATAGAGCAGCGCTTCAACCCATTTGTGAGGCAGCTGCTCGCATGGGCTGGCATTCCCATGAAGGTCGCAGAGGATGGGCTGAAGTTATTCGCAACGAGCACATTCCTGGCCGTAGGTTTGGGCATTTCGGTGATGTGGGCGGTCATTATCTGTGGAGTGATCACTATCGTCTACACGTTCCTCGGCGGCGTGTGGGCACTCATGGTGACCGACTACATCCAGTTCTTGATGAAGACGCTGGCGCTGCTTCTGCTCGTGCCTCTCGCAGTGTGGGCCGCCGGTGGCGTGCATCATGCGATCATGTCGATGCCTCCGGGATTCCTGCGCGTCACCAACGGGCCGTACAACTGGCTTTACCTTGCTGGCTGGGCGGTGATGCTGACGATCACAGTCAACGGCTCCTGGTCGCTCGCACAGAAGTTCTACTCTGTGAAGAACGAGCGCGAAGCTTCGAAGGCGGCATACTTCTCGGCGTTCCTGCACCTGATCGGCGGTCCGGTGATGATCCTGCCGGCGATCCTTGCGCGATCATTCCTGCCGGATCTGATCGCGCAGCACAAGACGACTGACGTCTATGTGCTGCTCGTGCTCAAGCTGCTGCCTGCGGGCATGGTGGGCATCATCGTCGCCGCTATGCTCTCGGCGACCATGGCAACGGTGAGCTCCGATTTCAGCGCGATCGCCAGCGTGCTGACTAAGGACGTTTATCAACGTCTGATTCGTCCTGACGCTACCGAGAAACGCATGGTAAACATCGGTCGCGTGATTACGCTGGTCGTCGGTGGTACCTCACTGGGGATCGGACTGTACATCGCACGCGGCGGCGATCAGTCCCTGTTCCATCTCATGGTGTTGCTGGCGAGTGCTTTCATTGCTCCCTCGTTCGTTCCACTGCTGGCCGCACTGGTGTCGAAGAAGCTGAACTGGCAGGGAGTTGTGATTGGCTACTTCCTTGGGCTTGGGACAGGCCTTACGCTGCTCGCCATGCGCTCGTGGTACTTCCCAAAGGGCCACTGGCAATGGATGGCGCAGAACTATGATGGTGCGGCAGTACTTATCAACACAGGTGTAACCATCCTGGGTATGGCAATCGGGACCAAGCTCTTCCGCTCGAAGGACAGCCAGGAAGCGAGGTACGAGACGATCTTCGCTCATGCCGGCGGCGTCGCACACGCATCAGGAAGACAGAAGCTGGAACAGGTGAAGGTCATCGCCTACGCGAGCGCCGCTGTCGGAGGCCTGTTGTGTATTGCCGGTGTGCTCGCAGCCGCCCGGAGCGCGCGGATCCTTGATCTTGTGCTCGGCGCTGCGCTGGTCGCGCTGGGCAGCTACCGCGTGTCGCGAGCCAAACGGCTTGCCATTGCGGAGGAGCGCGCACTAAAGCGCGTGCATGCTGGTTGAATAAAACCGCGCACGCTATCGATGCCCTGGCAATTTGCCGCTAGACTTTCGACCAACTCAGGATGTCGTCGTCGGGCTGCTTCACACGCACCGTTTCTCCATCGCGCGCAAGTGACTCGTGGATTGCTTCGAGCGCCGCCGTGACTTGCCGGCCGTCGAATCCCGTCACCTTTGGGGGTTGGTCCTTAAGGATGGCATAAGCAAAATCTTCAAGGCACGAAGGGAACGCTCCTCGCATGCGTCCGAAGACCTCTGCGCTGAGGAAGTTCTTCGGATAGCTGAAAGATTTCTCTGTGCTGACCTCGAGCGATTCGCGCTTCCGATCAAGCAGCACCGTCCCCGCAGAGCCAACGAGCTGGATATACGAGTCGACGTTGGTCGGAAAGGTGTTCGGATAGATCCAGCCCGATTCAAATGTAACGAACGCACCGTTGGCGAACTTCACCTGCGCCTGGATCATGTCATACGTCGGCACACCGAGGGCGGGCAGAAACTCCTTCCGGCCATAGGCGCGGGCTTCAACCGGCTCGCTGCCGAAGAACCAGCGCACCAGATCAATATCGTGGGAGGACAGCAGCCAGGCACATGTCGTCTCGCCCACCCAGCGGATATTCTTGGTCGAGACAATGATGGTATCGTTCTTCCGCGCATAGCCTGTGATCGGCGCGCCAATATCACCCGACGAGACCGTTTTGTGTGCGGTGTAGTATGCCGAAAGCCAGCGATGGTTGAACGCCACCTGGATCTTGCAATTCTTCTGGTGCGCCAGCCGCAGCAGAATATCGGCTTCCTTCACACTCGTTGTGAAAGGTTTCTCGCAGAAGACGTGTCTGCCGCTCTCGAGTGCTGCCTGCGCGAACTCGAAATGCCAGTTATCAGGCGTGGCGACGACGATAGCATCGAGGTCGTCACGATCTAGCATCTTGCGATAGTCGACGTAGCCCGGGAGCCCGAACTCCGCAGACACCTGGTCGACGACCTCCTGACGGCGCGCACTGAATGCCACGACCCGAGTCAGGTGACTCTCCATAAATACGCGCATCGCAAGTCGCGCCATCTTGCCCATGCCGATAATGCCGATTCGAACCTCGTCCATGATGGGTTCCTTTCCTTTCTGTTGATTATCGCCGCGCATAGCGCGATGCGGGTTCAATTTACGATTCGCGCAGCAGCCGCAGGAAGTTATAGCGCAGGATCTTTTCTTTGTCGTCGTCGGAGATCTTCGCAGTGAAGACGTCGGCCAATGTACCCGCCGGGTCCAGAGCAGGCATGTCTGAGCCGTACACGATGCGCTCGGCTCCCAGTCGGTTCACGCAACGCTCAAGCATTGTGCGGTTGCGCTGAGATCCCGAGAGTTCAAGGTAGAGATTGGGCGCGGCGGCTGCAGCTTCCTGTGCCTGTTCGTAGCCACGCCATGTAACGCCGGAATGGCCAAGCAGAATATTTGCGCGCGGATGTGCCTTCGCAATTGCCGGAAACATCAGCGGGCTGCACATCGCGTGCGAATCCCATGTGTGCACCAGCACAACTGCTCCAGTCTGATTCGCATAGTCCCATATCACATCGTATTTCGGACTGTTCACGGGGCACTGGTGTGCTCCGGGATGCACTTTGATCAGTGGAGGATTATGGAAGTGCGACCAGCGCTCCAATTCGCGCAGGGCTTCGCCGGCCACGTGCGGGTTGACGGTGATATAGCCGCGGAAGCGATCGCCATGTTTGCGCAGCACCTCATCGACTTCGATGTTGCCATTCGGCGCGTCATTCCAGCACGCTAGTGATGCCGTGACAGCGAGCGCTTCAATGTTCAGCGCGTCCATCACCTCGAGCATCTGCTCTGGTTCGGTCTTGTACGGGAAGCGCACGTGAAGACGTAGATGTCCATGCGCATCCAGCACGGGGATCGGCGAACGCATCATGCCGAACCTCCCCGTGCCGCTGTATTAAGAAGACGCCGAAGATTGCCCCCGGCTATAGCAAACCGTGCGTCGTCGGTAATGTGCGCTGAGGCAAGCACGCCGAGCGAAGTCGCCGCCGTGAACAGCGGTAGGCGGCTGCCGTAGAGGAGCCGGTCAGGCCCGCAGCGGTCGACAAAAGTCTCAAGCTGCCGGTAAGCAAGATAGGTTGCGCTGTCAAAATAGAGCGACGGGAAGCGTCGCAGCAGCGGCAGAATGTAATGATCGAATCGGTAGCCGATGTCGAGCAGAACCACAGGAAGCTGCGGAAAATTCTCGAGCACGTCAATCAGTGACTGCCACTCGATGTCCTCTCGTGCAACCAGTGTCACGATACGACGCTGCGCGAGGTAATCGAGCAACTCACCCGCGCACCATGGCGTCACGGTCCAGCTATGGTTCAGATTGCGCGGCATAAGGCGCACCGCAGTTGGCCGCCGGGCGGCGAGTTGTTCTATAGATTCCGCGTCAGGCAACGGTGTCCATGCAGGTATGAAGCGCTCCTCGTTGATGACAGCAAGCTTCTCGTTACCAACGTTCGCATCGTACTCTAGTCCCGTCCAATGAGCCGTGACGGCTCTCTGAATGTAGAAACGAGACATCTCTCCTATCAGCGCTGAGGCATCCATGCCGAGCTGTCCGTTGGGACCAGAAGGGCCGACTCGCGCGTTCACGTCCCACACGTTCCAATCGGCGGCCTCCCCGAAGATGTTCTCATTACTGAATGGAGACACGATGCTCCTCTCCACCTGGCAGCGGCACAGAGACCATTCCACCGCGATAACGAACCGGAACAGGCTTGCCATCGACTATGACTGATGTGGGCGCCTTCTCAGCGGCGATCTCAAGGACGGTGTTGTGACCGCCGAAGACTCGAATATGGAGTCCTGCGGTAGTGCCGTGCCACACAATGTCGACTGGCTGGTCAGTCCGAAGAAGAACTGTTCCGCTCTTCTGAACTTCCTTCGCGCCCAACGCGAGAGTTGCATCAGCTCCGTTCTCTGCCAACGCATCTCCGTCCGTCGAGAGCGCACCGAGCACAAGCGCTCCTGGATGCGAGCGGAAGAGAACGCGCGGTGTTCCGTTCGACTCTACCGTGAAACCGATACCATTAGGCACTTCCAGCGGTTTCAATGCTTTCTTCGGACTCGCAACACCCGGCCCGAACGCCATGCCGGCAAGGAACTGTGTCTCGTTCGTCTTCGGAGAGGAGAGGATGATCTCCTGGCGCGGCGCGATGTGTTGATGATCAAGGTCCGTGAAAAGCATTGTCTGAATAGGGACTGTCGCGACCTTCCATGCCGTGTTGTCACCTGCGGCGGTAATGGACGCCGCAGCAGCCTTGGTCTGGAAGACAGCCGATGAGCCGTTGGTCGTTACCTTCGAGTCGGCAGGAGAGTGCAGCAGGAACGAGAACACGTGTGGTTCGGAGGAGCGCACGCGATCGCGCACGATCAGCACGTTTGGCTTCAGGAAAATGAACTCACGTTCGTAGTGTTTGAGCACTCCGTCATAGGCGGGGGTGAGATCAGCCGCCAGGTAGTCGATGCCGTCTGCCAGCACTTGTGAGGTGAAATGGGGCGTCGCGAAACCGGGCCAGTAGCGGCTCGCAATCGCAGTCTGGCTGAAGGCGTTGCCATCTACAAGCAGCGTATTGTGTCCCGCAGCCTGCGTGAAGTAGTCGGGGTAACGAGGGTCGGTGTAGTAGTTGGCATAGCCGGCCTCGTCGATCAGGCGGGTGCCGAACGCGGCGACCTGAAAGCTACCCTCATCCGCGTGTTGGTGGTTGAACCATGGACCCACCCGCAGCGAGATGACGGTCGCGTCGTTACTCCAGCCACTGCGTAGCGCCGCACTTCCGCGGATAGGGAAGACACGAGAGGTGGGCGGAGGCGTGAACGACGGATCGGCCCGGGAGCAGCATGCCAGGTCGATCGGCCCCATGCGCTCCTCCAACACGTACCCCGTGTTTCTCGTGTCGACACCCTGCGTAAGATCGAGATTCGTGCCCGTGTCATACAGCGCTCGCAGCTCCGGAATGCCGCTCGTTGCAGCACCCCACGCGAAGCCAGGCAGTCCCGTAAGGTGCCCATTGAAGTCACCCGTATCCAGTTGCAAGCCCCGTTTCACGGTCACGTAATAGGGCCACCAAAAGCCCCGCTCCATGCGCTCGGCGCCGACGGGATGAATTCCGAGAGCATTGAGCGAGCTCATTCCCCAGCTCATGCCTTGCATCGCGAAGTTCTCATAGCCGTAAGGCTCAGACTCGCTGCCGTCACCGGCGAAGAGTCCTTGCAGCAGCAGCTGGTAGGCAAACTGCAACTTGGCAAGCGCAGGAGCCTCGCGCTCGCGCCAGCCGGGTGTGTCTCCCGCGACCGCAACGGCCGCTTCGATCGCTCCTCCGACCGAATTCGCCATCCAGTTGCTCGCAGCGATGGGATCGCGGTTGTAGGAGAAATACTCCTCAATGGTCGGATGAATGACGAGCTTCCAGAATGCGTCAGCAGTGTTTTCCTTCTCCGCAGCAGAAAGCTGCGGCGCGATAAGGTCGTAGCCGAACGCCACGCGCTGCGCAACGACACCCACCTCGTAATAGGTATAGAGACCATGCTGCTGGAAGCGCGGCGGCACCCACGTGGGCCAGCGCAGCATTGCATCCAACGCCTTACGCGCGTTCGCGAGTGCAGCTGTGTTCCCGTTCAGGCGATAGTCCAGCGCATTGTAGGCCACCGCGTCAGCGTAGCTTTCGGCGAGTTCGATGTATGGCTTGAGTTGGCCCGGCTCAGTGGGTCCAATACCGCGGCCGGAAGGCATAAGCGCGATGTTGTCTCCGGCAGCGGGGTTGAAGGCGATCTTCGCCGCAAGCGTCTCCGCGTGATGATGAATCTGCTCGCGCAGGTCGGCGTAGCGAACGTCGGTGCGCAACTGGTCGATCCTGTCCTGCGAGAGCAGCAGGCGAGGATGCGCTGGAATGGAGCCAAGTACGAGAAACTGAAAACTTGTCCGAGCGGGACCCTGCGCGACCTCCGCTTTCCAGAGGCCGGGTCCGGCACTTGTGCTGAGTGGCAAGGAGACCGTCGCTGTCCCTGCCGGAATCTCGCGCGTCTCGGATTTTACGTCGGCCGGATCGTAGAGTGTGACAGTCGCGGGCAGGGAAGCGGCAGTGCGCTTGATGTCGAGCTTTTCGCCGGGCGCGAGTGAAATGCCGGCGACATGCGAGCCATCGACAGTCGTGTTGAGCTCAGGAGAGGCGAGCGCGACTTCGGGGGTACGCTCCGCTTGCAATTCGAACTGCTTCAACAGCCAGTGCGACTCAGAGTAGGCAGGCGGGTGTTCAAGCCTCCCTCGCAGAATGACTGCAACGATGGGCGTTGAAGTAGTGAGATGAAGCTGGGCGCCTGTAATGGTTACGCTATGATCACCGTTGCCGGCGACGAGCGCCGCCGCGTAGTGATGGCCGTCGACGCCGACCAACATAATCTCTGGCTGAGCAAGGGCGGCCGTCAAATCAAGCTGATAGCGAAGTGTCAGGCGAGTGTGCGCATCCGCGGTGAACCTGAGCGGACGAATGAAACCGAACCATGGAGCAGGTTCGCCGTGCGAGACGAAGTTGTGACGCAGCTCAGCGCTGTCGCCAAGCTTCACCGTGTACAACGTCGGGTCGTACCCAATGTCCTGCGCAAGCGGAAAGCTCATCCACCCGGAGAATCCGCCGCTCCAGTCCGCGCGAAAGGTCCAGGGCGCGAGTGCAGGTGAGGCGTCGCGAGTCGCGGCAGAAGCAAGCAGCGGAGCCAGGGCCACGCCCGCACACAACATCACGGCACATTGAAGCGTTTTCATTCGCATTGATCGATGGCCGTGTTCAGGGAGCAAGAAAGCGCTGTGCATTAGGTAGAACGACGAGACAATATGGTAAACATCGCGCTATGGCAGCGTCAATGAGCCATCGCCTGGAGTCGCAGCAGCGTAAGTATTAAGTGACGTGGATGATGGTAGTTCTCGATACGTTTTCGGAGGGTTGCGAACCCTTCGAATGTTGCCTGCCGGCCGCTCTGATACATCCAGATCGGTGAGCCATGCGCTGTGAGCGGAAATTTCTCGCGAACATACGCGTGCGTGCGAGCGAACAGCTCCGCGGCCCAGGGCTCCCGCAGCCGGTCATATATATAGAGGGCATCGGTGAGGGTCTCCTCCTGGGCCCAGAGCAACTTCGGTAATTCGTAGCGGTTCTCATCCACATTCAGCAGGTTGTGGAACAGCCCACCGTATACGGGATCCCTTGCCACGTCGGCATGACGATGAAATCGCTCGGCGATCGTGCGAAACATCGCGTCGTCGCGCTGCCGTGTGGCCTCGTCCAGCAGCATCCACGTCATCTCCAGCGTGTTACCCAGGTTCACGAGCTGATCGTACGGCGCACCGGGAAGGGACTCATCACGCTGCAGCAGCTCATTATTAAGCCGATACCGCGGATTGAAGTGATGCTCAAGCACGACGGAGGCGCAACGCCGCGCAAACTGGTCGAAATACGGATCGTGATCGGTGGCCAGGATCTGCGCCGCCGACCGCAGCATGATCATGGCGCTGCCCATGAGGCGAGCACCGGGAAGTCGTGGAGCGTTCGCGCCGAAGTAATTTCGCCCGACGGTCGCGTTGTAGTCTGCGCCGTCGTAGGTGTCGATACACTTGCGCAGCAACCGCTTTGCCCGGTCAAGATACTCCTGGCTGCCGGTGGCTTGCGCATACGCCGCAAATCCTTCAGCGATGCCGACGTCGGTGGGGATCACCTTGCCCGGTGGCCCGGCGGGCGAGCCGTCGCGATGGATCGTATTGCACCAGAACACGTCGTCCACGGGCTGTGACTTCGTCAGCAGTTCTGCGCTGCGTCGCGCAACCTCGAGATAACGAGCATCGCGCCCGAACTGTAGATAGAGCGTCGAGTACACCCAAATGCCACGGCCCTCGAACAACGGCTCTTTTTCGTAGTTGACGTGCGTGCCATCGAAGTCCGTATTGCATAGAAAGCCGCCGTACTCCGGGTCGATCACATGCTGGTCCATGAACGGCAGCCAGTCGACGAACAAATCCCGGTGGTACATCACGCGAAGCTCCGCGAGCGAATGACCAAGCGGGGGGGCCTTCGCCCAACCCGCTTTCTGAGCCTCTCCTGCCAGGCCACGCCCAGGACCGGGCGCAAGCGGAATGGCCCCTGCAGCAGCGGCGCGAAGAAGAAACTGCCGTCTCTTCATGGTTCGCAATCACCTCAGTGAGACTGATAGCCACAACACTGCTCGCAAGGAAGGCTTGCTCCGAAATGCACCCTACGGCTTGCGGAAGCGATAGACGTGCACCTCGTTCGGCCCAAACCAGTCTGTGAAGCTGCCGTTCTCCGCCTTCACCTGGCGCGGCTCCTCGTACAGCAATTCGCCGTTTGTAACGCCGTTAGGAAGGCCCGAGAAGGTCACCTGCACGGTATCGCCTTCGCGCTTCGCTGCAAGCAGGTAGATATAGTTGCCGGCTTCGCGAACCATATATTCGATCGCAGGGCCGCCATTCGATTTGATCTCCAGCTTTGAATTCGGCGCAATGAGCGCAGGATAGAGCGGGCTCGTCGGACTCAACTCGTCCAGCACCGGACGCAATACCCGATCGTAGAACGTCCAATTCCATCCGAGCGCCTTGTCGCGTTCGTTCAGGCACGCCGGCAACGTCCCTCCGAAGTACAACAGAGCCCGGGCGCCATCGATGATCGCCTGGTAGGACATGTAGCGCTGCTCGAAGAAGGTAGGGAAACGCAGCGTCTTGCCCGGCTTCGCAACACCGCTCCAGCAGATCTGCAACGTCATCATCACCGGCTCTTTGTAGTCCACGGCCTTCCGCATCTCCAGCGTGTAATCGCCGACGACGCTCAGGTTGCGGTTGTCGGTGCCGGAGTGCGAGCCCGGCGGATAGCTGACCGGATAGATGTCAATCGCACCCACATCGAAGTACTTCGAATACGGCTCAAGATCCGCAGCCGTTCCGCGCGGCGCCTGCGTCACCCACACCGGGTGGTTCGGGTCCAGCTGATGCACCAGGTCATGAAACGCGCGCAGGCTCTCGGCGGGTTTCTTACCCCACTGCGGTTCGTCGATGCCCTTCCACAGAAAGATCGCGGGATCATTGCGGTATTTTTCGATGACGCGGCGCAGCTCGGCGAACTTCGCTGTATCAGACGGCTGTACGTCCTCGAGATCGCCAATCCAGATCACGATGTGCTCGCCCTCGCGGTCGGCGGCCTTGATCAACCTGTCAAGCTCCGCCTCTTTTGCCGGTCCCCACTTGCCCTTCGGGCACTGCCACTGCTGAAACGTGAAGCCTTCGCGCCGCAGCACCGCCATGCCATTGGCGCCAGTCGGATCCTTCGCATCCGCGGGCGGCCCTTGCGTGAACCCGATGGGAAAGACCGGCTTGCCGTCGACGAAGAAGCGACCGTCAGGCTCGGTCTTCACCCGCGTAACAGATGTGAGCGGCGACTGCGCCAATGCAAGCGTGGGGAGAAGCAACATCAGCCAGGCGGCGTTCCTGCAAGAAGCCAAGGGTAACTCTCCTTTGAAATTGTCGGTTCAATACAGAGAACACATAAACAGTATAGTAGATTTGCTCCAGAACGCAGGTCAACGGAATTCCGCGCGGAGCGACTCGTGAGACATGCGAACTCTCTTACGTCACGATGGTTCTGCGCAAGACGGATCTGCGCAATCAGCGGTCTGCTGCTCCTTGCGCCTCTTACCCTCGCCGCCGGAAGCTCCCCCGCTCGAAACTTCCTCATTTATGTCGGAACGCTGGGCGGCAGTGCGCGAGGAATCTACGCGTATCGCTTCAACGCAACGACGGGCGCAGCCACATTCCTCGGACTCGCAGCACAGACGACGAGCCCATCCTTCCTGGTGGCCGGCCATACTCGGCGCGTTCTGTATGCGGTGAACGAAATTCGTGATCAGCAGGGCAGCGGCCGCGTCAGCGCTTTCCGCATCGATCCGGAAGGCAAACTTGTCCTGATTGACTCCGTATCTTCCGGCGGCGCCAATCCATGCGACCTCACCCTCGATCCCAAGGGCACGGCGTTGCTCGTTGCCAACTGCGCCGGTGGCAGTGTGGCCCTGTTGCCCATCAGGCCGGATGGCCGGGTCGCAGAGCCAGCGGCGGTCGTGCAACACCGCGGCTCCGGCGTCGATCCTGTACGGCAGAAAGGCCCCTATGCACACGGTGTCGCCATCACACCCGACGGGGATTTTGCCGCGGTCGCGGACTTCGGACTCGACAGAATCTTCCTGCATCCACTTGACGTGCGCCGCCAGACTCTCCGCGAAGGCGACAGCTTCGCGGGCGTCGTTCCCGGAGGCGCAGTCCGGCACATCGCCTTTACGCCCAACGGCAAATTCCTCTATGCCATCGATGAGTTCGACTCAGCGCTGACCGTCTTCCGCTACAAACATGGCAGGCTCAGCAAGACTGAATCCTTCTCTGCGCTGCCGCCCGGCGCAACCGTGAAGCGCGGCGGCTCGGAGATAGCCGTCGATCCCAAGGGCCGCTTTCTCTACGTTTCCATTCGCGGCGAAGAGAACAAGATCGCCGTCTTTGCCCTCGATCAGCGCACAGGGCATCCGTCGCCTATGCAATTTGCATCGAGCGGGGGCATCATGCCACGGCATTTTGCACTCAGCCCGGATGGCTCCTGGCTCGCGGTCGCAAATCAGAAATCGGACTCCATTGTGTGGATGCGGCGCGACACACAGAGCGGCAGGTTGACCGAGACGCCTCAGTACAGCGAGCAGGTACCTTCACCGACCTGCATTGTCTTCGTGCGCGATCGCTGAAGTGCTCAGGCGCACGGCTCAACCTTCTTGACATCGGGCCTTTCGCGTAGCTAACTTATTGATTACCTGTTCTGTATATAGAACGGGCGCTCCAGTGAGAGATGGAAGATAGCACGCTGCGAAGCGCAGCCTGAGCTGCTCCGCAATCTAGACTGAAGTTCCGATCGTAGGGAGGAATCGCCCTTGACACTCGCGATGCTTGGCGGCTCTGCCGTTCGCACTACTCCGTTTGCTCCCTGGCCGCAGTATGACCACACCGAAGAACAAGCGCTGCTGCGCGTCTTGCATAGCCGCTCATGGGGCGGCTATCACGAAAGCGTCAAGGAACTCGAGCAGAGCTTCGCCGCATACCACGAGGTGCCGTACGCGGTCGCATGCTCGAACGGGACGATCGCCATCGAAGTGGCGCTCAAAGCCATGGGCATCGGTCCCGGCGATGAGGTCATCGTGCCGCCATTCACATTCATTGCGTCCGCGAGCGCCATCATGCTCTGCCATGCCAGTCCGGTCTTTGCGGACATCGATCCCCAGACGTTGAATCTCTCCGTTCAGGCGGCAGAGGCCGCTATCACGCCGCGCACCAAAGCGATTGTTGTTGTTCACTTCGGCGGCCATCCCGCGGAGATGGATGCCTTCCAGGCGCTTGCCCAGCGCCACGGGCTCAAGCTTCTGGAAGACACGGCCCACGCGCACGGCGCCAAGTGGAAGGGTGTGCCCGTCGGCGGATGGGGAGACATCTCTACGTTCAGCTTCCAGTCCTTCAAGCTCATCACCGCCGGCGAAGGCGGCATGATTCTCAGCAAGTCCGAAGAGTTGATTGACAAGTGCTGGGCCTACTGCAACCAGGGCCGCCGGCGCGACGGCGGATGGTTTGACCACTACACCCTGGGCACGAACTACCGCATCACCGGCTTCCAGTCGGCAGTACTGTGCGAGCAGCTGAAGAAGATGCCCGCACAGACCGACCTGCGCGCGAAGAATGTCGCCCGGTTCCGCAAAGGCCTCAAGGATATTCCCGGAATCACCCTCGTCCCCGACGATCCGCGCATCGAGCGCCATCCTTATTACCTGCTCACCCTCCGCTACAACCCGGAGGGCTTCGCCGGCCTCGAGCGCGACACTGTGATTCGCGCGCTGCAGGCGGAAGGCATTCCCGTCAAGCCCACGTACCCCGCGCCGCTCTATCGCAAAGACGTGTTTGCGAAGCAGACCGGTACGCTCTCGGAGCGAAGCGGATGGCACGCCGCGCAGGACTATCAGCGTCTGCATCTGCCCGAGGCCGAGCGCGTCTGCAAGGATGGAATCTGGCTCAACCACACCGTCTTTCTCGGCGACGATCATGATGTGGATGACGTGCTCGAAGGCTTCCGCAAGGTGCAGAAGCTGGCCTCGACGGTGCCGGTGCTCGCGACCGCAGGGAAGTCGTAGGCGGAGCGCCAGCCGCAGTCCTGTGTAATCGCGGCTGGTGTGAAAACGAACAATGCGTAAGAGGAGAGCCATCTTGACGGAGAGCAGCACCCAGTCGTTGTTCCGAGAAGCCACGGACTGGGACCTGTTCGACGTCAACGTTCGCCTCGGGTCGTCGGGCATAAACGGCCAGCTCGCACTCGATGCCGATGGTCTGCTCGCGGAGATGGAGCAGTTTCACATCCGCCGTGCGCTGGTCTCGCACTGGGAAACCGAAGAGTACGACGCCAGGCTGGGCAACGACACGCTCGCGCGCGAACTCCGCCCGCATATGGTGCCCGTGTGGGGCGCGCTGCCGGACACCAAATCCGTAGAGGCACTCGCTGCACGCAAGCCCGTTGCGGTGCGTCTGACGCCTTCCACGGGCCAGCACAACTTCTCGCTTGCACGCTGGTGCGCTGGGCCATTATTGGAATATCTCCAGGCGAATGCGGTCGTCACGCTCATCCTTGCGGCGGATATCGGCTGGCCCGGCGTCGCGACGCTGCTCGAAAACTTCCCGCGCCTCCCGCTGGTACTGCTCGACACCGGTTACCGTGCCGACCGCTACCTCTTCCCACTCCTCGATCGCTTCCCAACGCTGCACTTCGACTCCTCCACCTATCTCGCCCATCGTCAGCTCGAAGCCTTCGTTCAGACCCGCGGTCCGGAGCGTGTACTCTTCGGCTCGCGGCTGCCGCTCTACACGCCGGCGTCCGCACTCGGCGTCCTGTCGAGCGCGCGCATCAGAAACGACGACCGCCTCGCCGTCGCCGGCGGCAACCTGCGGCGGCTGCTCGCAGCTGCGACATTCGGAGGTACACGATGAGATCGCCCATTGCCATCGCGGACTGCCACGGCCATGTGGGCACGCACCCCGATTTTCCCGTATACAAGGCAGAACCCGACGAGATGGTTGCGGTAATGGACCACCTCAACATCGAACTGCTCGCCATCACCTCGACGCTCGCCTGTTACAACGACTGCCCGCGCGGCAACGCGGAGGTTGCGCCCGTTCTCGAGAAGTATCCGAATCGCTTCCTCGGCTACATCACCGTGAACCCCAACCCGCTCGGACAGGCCGTCGCGGAACTCGAGCGCTGGAAGCAATTCCATCAGCCGCCGCTCATCAAGCTGCATCCAGGCACGCACAAATATCCCGTCACAGGCCCGAACTATAAGCCCATCTGGGAGTATGCGCACCAGCATGACGCGATTGTGCTCGTGCATACGTGGGATTCGGATCCGAACTGCGGCCCGCTGCTCTTCCCGAAGGTCGCAAAGGAACATCCGCGCGCCCGCATCCTGCTCGGACACTCCGGCGTCACCTGGCGCGGCTACCTGCAGGCCATCGAAGCGGCGGAGGCAGCAGAGAACCTCTGGCTCGATCTCTCCGGCTCGCAGAATCACCGCCTCATTCTCGAGCACTGCGTGGAGCGCGTCGGTGCCGAGCGCATCCTCTTCGGTTCCGACCTTCCATTCCTTGAAGCCGCGATGACCATCGGCCGCGTGCTGACGTCACGCATCTCTGACGACGCAAAAGAAAAAATCCTTCGCACTAACTTTCTGCGCATGGTGAACAGACTATGAAACTGACGAACCTCTACAACGCCGCCGGCGAGCGTGTACTCGGCCTGGTGGAAGGCGATCGCGTATATGACCTCTTCAAGGCTTCGGGCAACCGGCCGGAGTTTGCATCGCTGGGCAAGTGGCTGCGCGCTGGCAACTCCGCGCGTGCTCAGGCCGACAAGCTGCGCGAACAACTCGTGCGCGACGCTTCGGCAGGCACACCGCTGAGCGAAGCCAAGCTCGCGCCCATGGCCGACTCCGATGCTCGCATCTTCTGCGTGGGCTTGAACTACGCCGACCATGCCGCGGAAAACAACCTTGCTCCGCCAGAGTCGCCCATTTTCTTCACCAAGCTGACACAGGTCGTCGTGCCACACGGTGCGGAGATCCCGTTGCCCGCCATTTCGAACCAGGTGGACTACGAAGCCGAGGTGGCTGTAATCCTCGGCCGCCGTGCTGATCGCGTCAGTGAGCAGGAAGCCGAAGCCTGCATCGCCGGCTACAGCATCATGAACGATGTCTCTGCCCGCGACCTCCAGCGCAAGGACAAGCAATGGTTCCGCGGCAAGAGCTGCAACGCCTTCGGTCCGCTCGGCCCCTGGATGGTCACGATCGATTCGATTCCCGACCCGAGAAACATGGAAGTCACGCTCCGCCACAACGGCAAAGTCCTCCAGCACTCGAATACCGGCAACCTGGTCTTCACCCCGGCGGCGCTCATCTCCGTTCTTTCGCAAACCCTCGTGCTCGAGCCCGGCGACGTCCTCAGCACAGGAACTCCTGCGGGCATCGGCTTTCATCAGAATCCGCAGGTCTTCATGCAGCCAGGCGACCGCGTGGAGATTGAGGTCGGTGGAGTCGGCGTGCTAACGAATACCTTTGTCGCGGAACAGCCGAAGCCATGATCTGCGGCTCGTAAGAACGCGGCTCTAGCCGCTCCTCTTGAAATCCCAGGATTTCTGATTGACAAGCTCATCCCCGGTTGTGTTTCATATGTAGTGCAGCCGTTCCACTAAATGAACAAACGCCTTTTCATTCGCCGATCAAGTACTGACGGCAAGTCTCGTCTGCAGTGCTTCACCATCGAAGCGCGCCCCGAGTTTACTGTCCTGGACGCGCTGTTCTCCATCCAGCAGCAGCAGGATTCCACGCTGGCCTTCCGTTGCTCCTGCCGTGTTGGCATGTGCGGCACATGCGGCGTGCAGGTTAACGGCGTCTCGAGCCTGGCGTGCAAAACCCGCCTCAGCCAGCTGAAAGGGAACGACCTCTTCGTTTCGCCACTGCCGCATTTCAAGGTCATCCGCGACCTCGCCGTTTCGCTTGCGCCGTTCTTCGAACAGTGGAAGAAGGTACTGCCGCGCCTTCGCCCTCGGAATGCGGACTCGGAAGAGCTCGCCATCATTCCCGCGAGATCTGCGTACGCGGAACACTCGGAAGGCAAGCGCGACTGCCTCACCTGCGGTCTCTGCTTTGCAGCCTGCGGCGTGCTCGCCACGAGCCAGCAATACCTCGGGCCGGCCGCAGTCAACAAGGCCCTGCTCCGCGTGCTCGACCCCCGCGACATCGCCAACTCCGAGCGGCTCGACGTGATCAACAGTTCGCGCGATGGAGTCTGGCGCTGCCATACGCAGTTCAACTGCACGGCAGTCTGTCCCAAAGGAATCGACCTCACAGCCAGCATCGGCTTCTTCAAGCGCAACCTTCTGCTCAGGGCCGGAGACCTAAACGCATGACGCCGCCCCGCGTTCTCTTCCGCGCCTACGTAGTTCCGCTGGTCGGCATGACTGCGTTTTGGATGCAGCGCGTCACAGGTCTGCTGCTGCTGTTCTATCTGCTGATTCATGTCGAAACCGTGCACCATATCAGCGGTGGACAGGCATCCTTCGATGGCGCCATGGCTACCTTTCACAACCCATTTTTCCGTCTGCTCGAGATCGGCCTGCTGCTCGTGGTCATTCTGCATGCCCTGAACGGCGTGCGCATCATCATTATTGACGCCGGGATCCGCAGCAAGCATCACCGCAAGCTGTTCTGGGGTCTGGCAGTCATCGCTGGGCTCGCGATCTTCATCGCAGGTGCCCTGCCGATGTTTCTGAACTCAGTGGTGAAGAGGTAGAGACCAATGTCACGCAACGCGTTCGCGTGGTACATGCAGCGCATCACTGGGGCTCTCCTTGTGCCGCTGCTCATCGCGCACTTCTGGGTCGAGCACTTCATGTCGAAGGAACTGCTGCGCGGCGATCTCACCTACGCAGCGATCCTTACCCGCATCCGCAACCCCATCTGGCAGGCCATCGATATCAGTTTCCTTCTGATCGCTCTCTACCACGGCCTCAATGGCTTCTATAACATCCTTCTCGACTACGGAAAGATCGGCCCGCGCGCGGCAAACGTCGCACTCACGCTCATCGTCGTCGTCGGCATCGCCTGGGCGGCCTGGGGTGTCATGGCATTTCACAGCCTATGAAGATCGAGACCCTCAACACGGACATTCTCATCCTCGGCGCCGGTGGCGCGGGGTTGATGGCCGCGCTGCATGCGCAGACCCACGCGCCCAGTCTCGACATCACCGTTGTGGTCAAAGGTCTACTCGGCCAGAGCGGATGCACGCGTATGGTGCAGGGCGGCTACAACGCCGTGCTCAACCCCGCGGACTCCTTCGAGCGCCACTTCGCGGACACCATTCGCGGCGGCGCCTTCTTAAACGACCAGGAACTCGCGTGGCTTCTCGTCACCCAGGCTCCCAAGCGCGTCATCGAGCTCGAAAATCGCGTCGGCTGCATGTTCGATCGCAACCCCGACGGCACAGTGCACCAGAAGCCCTTCGCTGGCCAATCATTCGACCGCACCGTCCATCGCGGAGATCTCACCGGCATCGAGATCATGTCCAACCTTCGCGATTACATCCTCGAAAGCCCGATACGCGTCCTCGAAGAAACGCGCGGCCTTGAGTTGCTCAAGGTGGGCGATCGTGTTACCGGCGCTCTCCTTCTCGAAAGCCGCACGGGAAAGTTCATCGCGGTCACGGCGCGCGCAGTGTTGCTCGCCACTGGCGGCGGCGCTCGTATGTACCGTATCTCGTCGCCCTCGCTCGAAAAGTCCGGCGACGGCATGGCGATGGCGTGGCGCGCCGGCGCAGCGTTCAGCGACACGGAGATGCTGCAGTTCCACCCCACCGGCCTGCTCGTCGGCAAGTCGATCGCAACCGGGGGCCTGCTCGAAGAAGGCTTGCGCGGTGCAGGCGCATGGCTCATCAACGGCCTCGGCGAGCGCTTCATGGAGCGCTACGATCCCAAGCTCGAGCGGGCCACCCGTGACGTCGTCTCACGCTCCAGCTACATCGAAATCATGGCCGGCCGCGGCAGCCCGCACGGTGGCGTGTGGATCGACGCGCGCCACATGGGCGAAGCGTTTCTGCTTGAAAACTTCCCCGGCATGGTCGAGCGTTGTGCCGACAACGGCTTCGACCTGCTGCGCGATCGGGTCGAGGTCTCTCCCAGCGCGCACTTTCAGATGGGTGGAGTCCACATCGACCTCGAGTGTCGCTCCTCCCTCGAAGGCCTGTTTGCCGCGGGCGAGGATGCCTCGGGTGTGCATGGAGCGAATCGCCTCGGCGGCAACGGCGTCGCGGATTCCATTGTCTTTGGCGCTCACGCTGGGGATGTGATGTCGCAGTCCCTCCCACCGGACGTGCGCGCGCGATCCTCCGAAGTGGAGATCCGCGAGATTTGCGAGAGCTGGAGTGCGCCGTTGCGCTTGACCGGCGGCGAACACCCGAACACGCTCCGGCGCGAGGTTGAAAACTTGATGTGGCAGAAGGTTGGACTCGTACGCAATGGTGAGGATCTCAGTACTGCGCTCGACGAACTCGCCATCCTCGGCGAGCGCGCGGCGCGCCAGAGCGCGAACCCGCAGACCGCCTTCAACCTCGAGTGGAACGAAGCCCTTGACGTGATGAACATCTGCACCAACGCACAGCTCGTCGCCCGTGGAGCGCTGCTTCGCAAAGAAAGCCGCGGCTCGCACTTCCGCAGTGACTTTCCCAAACCCAACCCGGAGTGGCTCAAGCGCATTCGTCTCGTAAAGAACGGGGAGGACGTCGACGTGAGCTATCTTCCCGTGAAGTTCACCCGCATGACGCCGCCGGAACTTCAGCCGGCGGAAGCCGTTGCAGCATCGAGGACCTGACCATGAATATCTATGACGTGATCGAACGAACGGCGGCTGATCTCTACATCCGTGCGCTTGAGGACATTCCGGAAGACGTTCGGGCAGCGCTCAAGCGCGGCCAGAAGGCCGAAGAAGCGGAGAAGAACGAGACCGCCAACCAGCTCATGCTGACCATCCTCAACAACATTGAGGTCGCCGACCGCGAAGGCATGATGGTCTGCCAGGATACGGGACTTCCAATCTTCCACGTCACCATCGGTGACAATGCACCCGTCAAAATGACCGAGCTCAAGGCCGCGCTGGCTCGCGGTTGCGCACGCGCCACGCGCGAGCGCCCGTTGCGCTCCAACACGGTTCATCCACTTACGCGCAAGCACACCGGCAACAACACGGGCCAAGGCATTCCGGTTGTGCACGTTGATTTCGTTCCGGATTCGGATGAGGTCGAGCTCGAGATCGCGCCCAAGGGTTCGGGCTCGGAGAACATGAGCTTCCTGCGCATGCTCGTACCGGCCGAGGGCATACGCGGAATTCACAAGTTTGTCCTGCAGTGCATCTTCGAGTCCGGCGCCAAGCCATGCCCGCCCGTCATCGTCGGCGTTGGCCTTGGCGGCACATCAGACGTCGCCTCCGCGCTTGCAAAGAAGGCAAGCTGTTTCCGCAAGATCGGAAGCGTGAACGACGACCCTGACATGGCGAAGCTCGAAAGGGAACTGCTCGGCGAAATCAACCGCACCGGCGTTGGCCCGCAGGGGCTCGGCGGAGCGACCACGGCTTTGGCCGTGCACGTGGAGTGGGCGCATACCCACATCAGTCAGAACCCCGTGGCCGTCAACCTGCAGTGCTGGCGCGGCGAACGCGCCGGGGCTGTCATCACTGCCCACGGCGAGGTGCGCCTGCCCGAACAAGAAGCCGCAATCACTGCCGCATAGGATCCGAGACCATGAGCGAATATCACCTTAGCGCCCCCTTCGACGAAGCCACCATGCGCAAGCTCCAGCTCGAGGACCGCGTGTTCCTCAACGGCACGCTCTTTGGCATCCGCGACGCCACGCAGCATCGCATCTTCGACGAAGGCGTGCCGCCCCCCGCGGACCTCACCGGCGCTGTCTGCATCCACACCGCGCCCGGCGTGCGCAAGCTTCCCAACGGCAAATTCGAGAAGGTCTCCATCGGGACGACTACCAGCACACGCATGGACCGCTTCGTTCCCGGGCTGCTGGAGCAGTACGGTGTGCGCGCCGTCGTCGGCAAAGGCGGTCTGCTGCCGGGCAGCGTCGACGCGATGCAGCGCTTCGGCGCAGTGTATCTGGCGATCGTCGGCGGCGCCGCCGCTCTCGAGACCCTCCAAATCGAGGAGATCGAAGAGGTGTGGTGGGAAGACCTGATGCCCGAATGCCTATGGAAGTTCCGCGTCAAGGACTTCGGTCCACTCATCGTCGCCATTGACGCGCACGGCAACAGTCTTTACAAGAAGGTGCAGGAGCAGGCTGCCGCGAACCTCAAGGCGATGGGCTACGCCTAGCGATGCGAGTTGCGGCTTGGGTGATACCCGAGTTGCTCCGACATCTTCATTGCATATGCTTTCACGAGCGCGCCAAGCCGCGGCACATCCTTCGGCTTCATCTGCAGCGTCGTCGCCCCCAGGTTCACCGCGGCGATCGTCCGTCCATCCGGCCCGAAGATCGGCGCACCTACGGCGCGCGTGGTCACTTCGTTCTCTTCGCTGCCGACCGCATAGCCGCGTGCGCGTGTCCTCACCAACTCTTTCTTCAGCTCGGCCGGATCCGTAATTGTCTTGGGCGTCAGCGCCGGCAGCGGCAATACAGCGAGGATGCGATCGATCTCCTCTTCAGGCCGGAACGCAAGCAGCGCTTTGCCGATGCCCGTTGAATGCAGATGAAGGGTGCGGCCCACTTCCGTACGGAGCCGGACGCTTGCCATTACCTCAATCTTCTCCACGTACACCGCGCGCGTTCCCTCGAGCACCGCGATGTGCGCCGTGATCTGCGCCTTTTCCGCCAGCTCCTTCAGCAACGAGTAAGTGGAGCGCCGCAGGTCGATACCCGCGATCAGTTCGCTCCCCAGCGAGAACAGCTTCAGCGTCAGCGAGTAACGATCCTGCTCGTCCTTGTGCACGTACCCGCGTGCCTTGAGCGTCTGCAGAATGGCGTACGCCGAGCTCTTCGGGATTTTGAACTGCTGGTTGACTTCGCTGACCGTCACCATTCGGGTCTGGATAAGCGCCTCGATGATGTCCAGTGTGCGATGAATCGCTGGGACAGAGTATGTATTCGAGCCCTCTTCAGGCTTTCCCGATAACGTTCGTCTCGCCATAGGTCCTGTTCGACTAATAGAACTCTATCACCGTCCTATAAAACATTGGCTGTACGACAGCGCCTGTGACGGCATCAGATCCGGCCGGCTGTTCGCCCTCGTCTTTCCAGCGACAAATCAACCTGCGAAGGGCGTACAATTGGTGCCCATCGATGGTAATCGATTTCTTCAACTGTATGCGCTATACGCGACCCGTGTGATTCACGAGGTCCGAATGGCGTGTGCGCGCTCGAGATTCATTTTGGAGGCAGCACATGAACATGGCAGCAGGCAATTCGAGAATGGCTGGACGCCCGGCCGGCAGGCTCCTGATAACTTCCTTACGCCACATCGCTGGAGTGGTGGGAGTGTTGCTTTTGGTTGCGATGCCGGTAGGTTTGCACGCCCAGATCACCCAGGGTGGTGTTGCGGGAACGGTCAAGGACAGCAGTGGAGCTGTTGTTCCGAACGCGCATATCACGCTGATCAATCGAGACACGAACGTCACCCTGGATACGAAATCGACTTCCAGCGGCACGTATGTCTTCGACTCAGTGCCGGTGGGAGTCTACACGCTCAAGGCTGACGCGCAGGGGTTCAAGACCTACGTCCTGACCGGTGTTGAGGTGCACGTGCAGAACGTTGTCACGGCGGACGTGCCGCTCGCGGTGGGCGCGGTAAGCCAGCAGGTTGAAGTCACATCAGAGGTCCCGCTGCTGCAGGCGCAGGACGCCTCGCTGGGCCAGACGATTCCGTCCGTGCAGGTGAACGATCTTCCTCTCAATGGCCGCAACTGGCTGTCGCTGACGCAACTTTCGGCGGGCACCACGGCTTCCTCGGGATCGGCCCCGGACAATCCCGGACAGCTTCAGGACAACGGCGTCAGTCAGAACCAGGTGGACTATCGACTCAACGGCATCGACAACAACATTGACGTATTCGAATCCGGCGCACAGGGCGCAGCAGGCGCTGTAGCGCCAGTGCCCGACGCTATCCAGGAATTCAAACTGCAGGCCGGCAACAATAGCGCGGAGTTCGGCCAGTTCACAGGAGCGGTCGTCAACGCTGTTACCAAGTCGGGCACGAATACCTTTCGCGGCGATCTGTGGGAGTACTTCCGCAATGAAGATCTGAACGCCAATGACTATCTCGTCAAGCAACGAGGTTTGCCACGCGCTAAGTATCGGGAGAATCAGTTCGGAGGAACGATCGGCGGCCCTGTCTATATTCCTGGGGTTTACCACGGGAAAGACAAGACGTTTTTCTTCTTCGACTACCAGCACGCGAATATATCGCAAGCTTCCAGTTTTACGGACAGCGTACCCACGGTGAACATGCAGAACAGCAACTTCACCAACCTGCAAGATCTGATCACTGGGAACAGCGGGACCGCGACCGACGGGCTCGGACGTGTATTTGCGCACGGAACCATTCTTGATCCCAGAACGACGCGTCCAGTAGCGGCGCACTCAGTGGATCCGATTACCGGCCTCACGAACTCGTCCGGCAGCACAATTTATGTTCGCGACCCCTTTTACACCGGAAGCCTGGCGGGTGTGACGAACTTCACGAACATGACCTCGCAACTGAATATCATCCCAGCGGCGAGACTTGACCCGAACGCGGTCGCCCTGCTCAAACTGCTGCCTGCCGCAACCACGAAGGTGGTGTCGGCCGCGAATCCTATAGCCACGGACTATTTTGTAAATGTTCCGAACACCCAATACACAAACCAGTATGACGTGCGGATCGATGAGAACCTGAACCAGAGCAATACGATCTGGGGCGTGTTCAGCAAGAGCCACCAGCACCTCAATTCGTTTCAGCCCTTCCCGAATATTGTCGCGGGCGGCGCGCTCCAGATTAACCCGAACGACGATGAGCCGCATTGGGAGCTCGCGTTAGGGTATACGCACGTCTTCTCTCCAACGTTCTCGAACGACTTGATTGCCGGCTACGACCACGTGATTCACGATCTCACGATGCCGACCGCCGCCCAGCTTGGTATTCCGGCGCAGTTTGGCATTCAGGGTATTCCGCAGTTTGCCAATAACGGTGGCCTGCCTACGATCGACTACAGCGGGTTCACCAGCTTTGGCGGCCGCAGGTTTATGCCGACGATCCAGGCGACCAGTGGCCTTGAGATCTTTGACAACGTGATCAAGATTAAGGGCAAGCACGAATTCAGAGCTGGCTTCGAGTTCAATCACATACGCGGGAATATCACGCAGCCGTCTTATAGCAAAGGCGAATTCGGCTTCAACGGGATTTATTCCGATATCCCGAACAAGAACAGCAGCCTGCTCGGAATTTCTGACTTCCTGCTCATTCCCGGCGCAACTTCGGTCGCGAACGGGATCAGCAACCTCGGCGGCCTAAGCAGTTATACGGGCTCAAATTTTGCGGGGACCGAATACTTCGCCGATTATTATGCCGCGTACCTCCAGGACAATTGGAGACCCACTCAGTTCCTCACTGTGAACCTTGGTCTGCGCTGGGAATACTCCTCACCCTTTGGAGAAAGCAAGGGACGCCAGGCGAACTTTGTCCAGAACAACGGAGACGGCGCGGGCGGAACGTATTACATTCCGCAGGCAGGATGCTCGGTGCCGCGTTCGGCAGCGTTCAACGCGTTACTTGCAACCTACAACATCAACGTGGATTGCCTGTCTGGTACGCGGGTGAACAAGGCGCAGAAGACTAACTTTGCACCGCGGCTGGGTATCGCATACCGCGTGTTGCCGAACCTCGTGATGCGCGCTGGGTTTGGCATCTCCTACGGCGCGTATGACAGCGTGGGCTACGGCAGCACGCTGGGCACGAACTATCCGTTCCAGTATCAGATCAGCAATCCGAGTGGGCTGACGTCGCAAACTCCGGATCTGTTGCCGAATGGACAGGTCGCCACAATCGAGACGACTTTCGCGGCGATCAACTTGCAGGATCCGAACTCGGTTACGGGAACCGGACTCTCACTGTATGGCAAACAATATAACTACAAGACGCCATACGTAGAGAGCGCGAACCTGACAATACAGGATCAGTTCACCAAGCGCGACTCCATCCAGGTTGGGTACGTAGGCTCCTTCGGCAGGCATCTGGATTCTTACGGCAAGCAGAATGCGCCGCAGGTGATTCTGCCGCCCGGCACCAGCCAGGCGAGCTATCTGCCTTTCCCGAGTCTGCCCGCGAACATGCAGTTCCTCGCGACGAATGCCATCAGCACCTATAACTCACTCCAGACGGTGTATCAGCACCAGTTTCACGGAGGGCTGGTGTTGTTGGCCAATTACACCTACGCGAAATGCATGGCGGACAACGGCGGCAGTCTCTCGACAGGCTTCCGTGCCGAGTGGCTCCCCGGTTTCGGCATCGGTCCGGACTACAGCCTGTGCGGCAATGACGCGACGCATGTAATCCACGTGTCCGGCGAGTATGCGCTGCCGTTTGGCCAGGGAAGGAAGTTCATGGGCAACACCAGTCGGCTGGTAGATAGCTTTGTGGGTGGATGGAATCTGAATTACATCTTCACTCATCAGACCGGCCAGCCGTTCAACGTAGGCTGCCCAACCTCGACCACATCCGACTTTGGCTGTAACGCAAATCTCGTTCCGGGAGTGGACCCGTATGCCGGAGGACGCACCGTCACTCAGTGGCTGAATCCGAAGGCCTTCGCGCAGCCACCGGCAGCGACTGCGATCGGCCAGACAAACTTTGCTCCTCTGGGCGGCGCACCGGACCAGGTGCGTGGGCCGGGGTTCTACAACCTTGACTCGTCGTTGTTCAAGAACTTCACAATCGTCGGGGAAACGAGCCTGCAGTTCCGGCTGGAAACATTCAACACCTTCAACCACCCAATGTTCGGCAATCCCGGACAATTAAACTTCACCAATGCCGGGTTCAGTAAGATCTCGAGCGAGCGAACCAATAACGGAGATACCGGCGGCCGCATCGTTCAGCTTGCCTTGAAGCTGTACTTCTGACGAGCCGCCACTAACGTGCGACGCAGATCAGTTTCGTAAGCTGACTGCGCCGCACCATCGGAATCTATGGCTTCCGTCAGCCAGCCGGGATCGACTTCGCCCACGCGAGCAGCATCTCGATTGCCTGCCCAAGCACGCCCGCCGAGCCCCTGAACTGTGCCGACCCGCGCGGCTGGTTATCGCGCGTCCACCACTCGTGGAAGTCGCCCACACGCTGCACCCGATCCACCATCGGCCGAACATTCCGGTAAGCATCTTCTATCAGCCCGTACCGAACAAGCTGCTGAATCATGCGTCCACCAAACCACGTCCAGTCGCCGCCGTTCTGATACGTGTACGGCGCAGTCAGTTGCGGGTTCTTGAAGTATCCCAGCGGATACGGTGGGTAGATCGTCAGCCCGATCGACGACGCGCCGGCCTTGCGCACATCCTCCTCCATCCGCGTACAGGCAGCAGCCACCTCACCCCGCGAGAGCAGGTCCGCTTCAATCGCGACCGCAGTCCCTCCGTGGTAGTAGATCGCATTTTCATCGAAGCCGGCAGGGAAGGGCGACCCATCGAGATACACATGCGGGATGAACTTCTGCCGCTCCTCATCCCACAGGTGCTTCCGTATGGCCGTGTGCAGCCTCCGGTGCACCTTGCCCCAATGCGCCCGCTCGGCCGCATCGCTGAGCATCCCAATGTACTCCGCGATCGCAATCAGCAGCATCGCATTCGCATAAATCGAACACGACCGGTGAGAGCTCGCGTCCAGCACAACACCGCGCACACCTTCCGGCTGCACGTCGCCCCAGTCGATCGTCGTTCCGCCCCACACGAGCCCTCGTTCCGGATCAAACCGCTCGGTCAGAACATACTGAATCGCTATGCCCATTCGCTCCCGAACAGTCGTTCCGCCCACCTGCTCATCGAGAAACGCACGATCGTTCGTAAACGCAATGTACTTCGCTATCGCCTGAACCAGCGACGACTCCTGATCCGTCTCCACCGTATTCTTGCTTCCCACATATCCCGGAGCCAGCGGCGACGTCCCGTCGTTCACTGCAAGCTTGGACGTATTGCGCTGGATATAGCAGTCGATAATGTCCCCGCCCGGCCCCTGAAACTTGAAGAACATCAGCAGCGCCTCGCGGAACCGCTCCGGCGGCGTCACTTGAATCCCAACACTGAGAAACGTGTTGATGTCGCGGATCCACGTCGTCGCATACCCGCTGCCGGCATTCAGGCCACCTTTAAGCAGCGCCAGCGCCTTCGCATGCACATCCCGGAGCGAGTCGTCTGCAAGAATCTGGTGCGCAAGCCGCATCCGCTCGGGCGTAGATTGCGCCGCACCTACCCGAGCAGGAAGGGAAGCCATCCGGCTGCCAAACATCCGCCGCGCCACAACCGCTCCTGACGCGAACACCCCAAGCCGCACAGCTTCTCGACGCAACATCCTGCGCTCACCCTCCGTGGCCATTCGCGAACTTCGCTGCGTGTGAGGCCGAAACCTTGATAGGTTCCATCCACACACCCTTGGCGCATCGAAACACCACAACCGGCGAGCCATGCAGCAGCTTGACCCCGCTCCCGCTCCGATTACGCTACGTCCGATAACACATATTCTGTATCGCGGCCGAATACCCTAGCGCCGGTCGCCCGCTGAGCCTCCGGAACGGCCCCCAGCTCGCTCCACAGCCTGCTCGATAATCCACCGCGTCAACTGCTGCCCCGCCGCAAAGTTCTGCTCATCCATGGGGTTCTTTCTCCCATCCGTGTACTCGTTGTAGACCCACGGATCCACGTTCGCGTACACCAGGCCGCGACCCACGTGCGCTACCGCCATCACAACGTCCCCATCCGCATCCGTGCCATGCGCCTTCAGAATGGCCTTCGCCGGTTCCGACACCGTCATCGTGCAGATCTGCTTCATCAGCGCCTTAAAGTTCTGGTTGAAGATTCCGCCCGTACCCGCCGGGACCGGAACGATCGTATTCGCGTAGCTGTTGTTCAGCTCGTCCTGCTTCATCACCGGGTTGAAGTGCATCCCGAACCGGTCGCTCAGCAGGTCGAAGTGCATCTGGTCCGCTCGTTCAATGTCGTTCTCCATAATCACCAGCACACCGCCCGCTTTCACCCAGTCCACAATCGCGTCCGCGCTCTCCTGGTCCATAAAGTGCGCATTCGGGTTCAGCTTCAGATTATCCGGCGCAACCAGCACATAAATCCCGACTTGCCTCAGGTCAGCCGCCCGCGGCGCATGCTCCAGCAACTCCGTCCGCATCCCATACTGCCGGAACATCTCCCCCCACGCCGAGTACCCGCTGTTCGCCTGGTCAGTCCACTTGTAATGAAATAGCTGCTCGTTCCCAGCCGGAGTCTTCCTCGTCTGCGAGTTGAACCACGCATCCAGCAGTACCGTCTTGCCCCTCGCCGCCGCAAACAACTCACCCGCCCGCTGGTGCTGCACCATCTCGCTCTCCGCCAGCAGATACGCCCCCACGCCCTTCGCATCGTTGTCGCCAACCGGCTCGCCGACATAGTAGTCGTACGTTCCACTCCGATACGGCTTCCCACCCAGCCCCGCTACCTTTACCGTCCCGCTCAGCGTCCCATCCGGTTTCACAAAGCGTTCCTGAACCCCCTTCCATCCGCGCTCCGCACTCCTCATGTCCGATAACGGCAGCACTCCCAGCCGCACCGCCTTGGCAATCGCGTACACAAACATGCAGCTCGCAGAGGCCTCCAGATAGTTGCCCTTCTGTCCGCCCTTCTCCATCACCTGCCACCACAACCCTGACGCGGGATCCTGATAATGGATCACCGCCGTCAGCGTTCGCCGCGCATCCTCCTCCAACTGCGCGCGCTTCGGATCGTTCTCCGGCATCTGCTCCAGCACATCCACCAGCGCCATCGAGTACCACCCCATCGCGCGGCCCCACACCTCTGGACTCAACCCCGTCCGCTTGTCCGCCCAGCCCATCTGCTTCGACTCATCCCATCCATGCCGCAGCAACCCCGTCTCCGGCTCCCGCATGTGCTCGCTCATTATCAGAAGTTGCGCGGCCGCCGCATCCACCCCACCCTCAACCCCAAACTCCCGCGCATACCCCGCCATAAACGGCTCCGCCATATACGCGCCATCCAGCCACATCTGGTTCGGATAGATCTGCTTGTGCCAGTACCCTCCACTTACCGTCTTCGGCTGTTGCGCCATCTGGTCATGCAGAAACGCTGCCGCCTTGTAATACCTCGGCTGCTGCAGCACCTGGTACAGCACCAGCGCGCTGCGCCCCATCTCGACGTTGTCCAGCGAGTGCGCATCCACGGGAAACGCCGCGCCGCCCGCCATGTGAATCACGCCATCCTTATCCACCGAGTGATCCACCGCGCCTTTCACATAGCTGAACAATCGCCCATCGCCCGTCACGCGCCACAGCGCCGTCACGCCATCCAGCAGCGTTCCCTCCTCGTACGCCCACTCGCCCGGATTCTTCGTCGTATCGATTCGCCCATCCGGCCACTGGCTCAGCACGCGGTTCAGCACCGGATCATTCACCGCCAACCCCGTCGCCTTCCCTTCCGTTTGCACCTGCTGAGCACTCGCCAAACCACCGACACACCCGGCAATCACCATCGCCGCAACCCCAAGACGCATGTATCTCCTCCAGCCCATGAGCATACCGAGCCTGAGCATCCCTTGCCATCTCCGCCCCATCCACGTCCCGTTTCCCAGCCCTGGTAACAGCCCTACTACTTCTTCTGGAGCGCCGTTCATTGTTCAATACATCAAAAGGAAGTAGAGGAGAGCATGGAAGAGTTCAGAAGACTCGAGCGGCTGCCGGCATACGTGTTCAACATCACCACCGAGTTGAAGGTGGCAGCACGCGCCCGGCGGAATCAAGCGCATGTTCAAGCTGGTTGAAGGCCGTCTATGTACGCCAGTTGCAATTCACACGATTACAGTGGACGTGTGCCTCGCGTCATTCTCATCCTTGCTCTTACGCTCTGTCCCGGGTGCCCCGCCCTCGGCTTCCGAAGGAAGACAGGATGGTGGTATCGCGCGTTAAGACGCGCGAGAAAGAATCTCACGGACGCCGCTACGCAGCGAACTTAAACTCCACCCGAACCGGTGGCGGATTCTTCGGAAGCGCAGCGGTACTCTCCGGCGTTTCCAGGTTTTCAATCGAATGCATCGGTTCCGGCTTCATCCATTTCACGTGCCAAGCGCCCGGCGAAACCGGCCTATCCTCGCTCACAACATCGTGAACGCTTCCGTCCGCGTGATAGATCTTGATATGTCCGGTTCGGCCGCCGGTGTCCCATATAAGAAACATGCTCGGCCATCGATGATGGTGCATCGGCTCTTTGGTCCCCGGCGCAACTTGCACCTGAAGCACACGCACAAACGCGTTTTCAAAAAGCACCTTGTGACTCTGCGGCGCCGCTTCCACTGCATCGAAGCCCGCCGGAAAACCGGTCTTGTCCTGTGCATCCAGCCGCGAAGAACCGCGCATGAGCGCAAAGACCGGGATAGAAGATATCCCCGCGAGAAACAGAAATCTCCGCCTGGAAGAAGATGCGCTGTCTGGCTTCATAGCTCGGAGTATAGCCAACAACAACCGGTGCCCACCCTTCCACCACTTCGAACTCGCCCGCCAACGTCGTCCAGACCGTCTTCGGCGTCTTCCATCACTTTGACCTCGTCCGCTTTCTGCAACGTGGACTTGATCTGAAGGGGCACGGCTTTAGCCGTGCCTTATGAACCCAGCAGAAAAAGGGGCTTTAGCCCCTGAGGTAACGTTTTCGGAAACTGCCCTGGGTGCACAAACACTCCCAATATCGTCAGCCAAAGCTCGATGAGTGCATTGGCCTGGAAGCACCAACTGAGAATCAGTCATGGATTGCCGTCGAGGCGCCAACCATGTGCAATCCGGGAAGGAGTTTTGCGTCACATAGAAGGCACCATCGGGAATGACCCATTCACGAGACTCTGACCTGAAGCGGCTAGGGAGTCTTTCCGCGTGTTACGCTCAATGCTGAATTCTCCGGAGGAAAATGTTCATTAAGAAGCGCGTGCTTGCGCTGTCTGGAGTCCTTGCGATTGCAGCGTCAGCGGCGGGACAGAACACGGATCCTGCGTCTGATCTATCGGCCGATGTCCAGCAGCAGTTGACCCCGCTAACCGAGACCTATAAGCACCTGCATCGTAATCCCGAGCTCTCGCGTCATGAAGATAAGACCTCGGCCTTCCTCGCGGAGAAACTGCGGAAGCTCGGTTACTCCGTGACGGAGCATGTCGGCAGATATACGGATGGCTCGCAAACCGACGGCGTTGTTGGGGTCATGGAGGACGGCCCGGGACCACGTCTGCTCGTTCGCACCGACATGGATGCGCTTCCGGTCGAGGAGAAGACCGGACTCGACTACGCATCGACACTTCGATCTACGAATGAACAGGGTC
This sequence comes from Acidobacteriaceae bacterium, assembly GCA_035651235.1. Lineage (GTDB taxonomy): Bacteria > Acidobacteriota > Terriglobia > Terriglobales > Acidobacteriaceae > Granulicella. The sequence continues at coordinate 19,711 of DASRGC010000059.1, read as the reverse complement.
AGCAGGTCGGCGTCATGCACGCCTGCGGGCATGACCTGCACATGACGGTGCTTCTAGGCGTGGCGCGCGAAATGGCAGCACGCAAAAGCCAATGGCATGGAACACTCATCCTGATCGGCCAACCGGCTGAGGAGATCGGACAGGGTGCCAAGGCAATGCTCGCGGATCATCTGTACGACCGCTTTGGTCAGCCAGATTTTGTCCTTTCAGAACACGACACGAATGATGTTCCGGCAGGTTCCGTAGCAATTAAGGGAGGGCCTTTGCTGGCCGGTGTCGCCGCCATTGACGTGACCATCCGCGGACTCGGTTCCCATGGCTCGGCACCCCAGGAAGGCAAAGATCCCATCGTGCTCGCGTCAGAGTTTGTCCTTGTGGCACAGACCATCGTGAGCCGCCAGATCGATCCGCAACAGCCCGCCGTGCTTACCGTCGGGATGTTCCACGGTGGGACCAAGAACAATGTCATACCCGACGAGGTCAAGCTCGGATTATCGCTTCGCACCTATTCGCAAGACGTGCAGGATCAGATCATTGCAGACATACGCCGGACGGCAAAAGGGCTGGCTGAGGCCTACGGAGTTCCTGCGGACCGCTTGCCAATTGTCACCGTGTTGGGTACCGGGCCGGTGACGGTGAACGATGATGCCATGGCCGAACGGCTACGCCAGACTGCAGTTTCGGCGCTTGGCAAGGATCATGTGGAACAAGCCAGGGCCATTATGGGAAGCGAGGACGTTGGCCGGTTTACTCTTGACGGCAAGATTCCGGGCGTTATGTATTGGCTTGGTGCAGCGGATCCGGAGAAGCTGGCGGAGAGCCAGAAATCCGGTGTGGCCTTGCCCGGCTTGCATTCGCCGCTCTTCGCGCCCCTCTATGCACCGGCGATCAAAACCGGTGTAACCGCGATGACCGCCATGGCACTCGACCTTCTGAAGTAATCCTTTCAACAATGAGGGCCGCCTGCAGTTATTCGATAGATCCACAAGCGCCTGATCCATAACCGCGTGAGTGCGGTATTCCTGCGGACGACTATCCGGGTTGCCCGTCATCTGTCCCGAGTCTTGATCACAATAGTGGATATGGGAAGGTACGTTCACCGAATTCGTTTCCATGTGAGATGCGCGTGCCAAGCAGGCGAATCAGCATCAAGCGATAAGCTGTCTCCAGAAAGCTGGAACGCGCGCGTCTGATTCTGCCCTACCCAGTTGGGCAACCATCCACCCTTGATGTGATGCGTGATGGTGCCCGCCCTCACATTCATTGTGTAGGTGCCCCAATAACCGATGTAGTTCCTCCAGGCTGAAGCAGCTTCCTTGTCGGTCGCGCGTAGCGGATCATCGCTCGCGAAGGCCGTAATCTCGGGACGCATCAGTTGGGCCGACATTTGGCCGTTCGCCTCATAGAGGATTCGGCCCACAGGGTGTGGTCCAAACGGTGTCGTGATCGTTCCCGAAGGCTTTAGGCGAAGCTCGTACGAGCTAAGGCTCCAGGCTCCGACGATGAGATTGCGATCCGGCGTGGTCTGAGTCTGCTTGACCTGTCCAGGTGCAAGCAGAGCGAGCATGAGCCAGGCGAGCATGGATTTCATTGGCCGATTCTATAGTGCAGTATGCCAATCAGGACAATGCCCCCAGTTAGGTCATGGTTCGTCGGCCATTCGGAAGTCATAACGTCGGGCTTCTCGGTTGGTGCATAATCGCCAATGTACTCACGGACGGCGCGCCACAACGATTAGCAAGCTCCCAGCAGTCGACTCACCATTAGCATTCCGCATACGCCCTAACCCCCTCTTACTAAACTTCACTCAGAGCCCACCGCCGAACCAATGCAGATCGTCCAGACCGTCTTCGGCGTCTTCCATCACTTCGAACTCGCCCGCGAACTCGACCGCCGCGGCCACCTCCGCCGCGTCTACTCCACCTGGCCGTGGACGCGCCTTAAGCGCGAAGGCCTCCCACACGAAAAAGTCGAAACCTTCCCCTGGCTCCATGTGCCCGAGTACCTCGCCGGCCGCGCCCCCGTAAACCTCACCTGGCTCACCGACCATCTCGGCTACGCCAACGCCCTCGCCTTCGACCGCTGGACCGAATCCAAACTCTCAAAAACCATCCACCAAAACAAAATCGACGCCCTCATCGGCATCTCCGGTTCGAGCCTTCGCGCCGGCGCCCTCATCCAGCGCTCCGGCGGCCTCTTTATCTGCGACCGCGGTTCCACCCACCAGCGCTTCCAGGAGCAAATGCTCGCCGACGAATTCCGCCGCTGGGGCGTCGACACGCCACCCTCCGACCCGCGCGACACCCGCCGCGAGGAGGCCATCTACCAGGAGGCCGACGCCATCACCGTGCCCTCCACCATGGCCGCCCGCTCCTTCGTCGAGATGGGCGTCCCCGCCGAAAAGCTCCACGTCATCCCCTACGGCGTCCGTCTCGAAAGCTTTCAACCCACCGCCGAGCCTCCGCCCGACACCTTCGACGTCCTCTTCGCCGGTGCCGTCGGCCTCCGCAAAGGAGTTCCCTACCTCCTCGAAGCCTTCGCGCAGCTCCGCCATCCCCACAAGCGCCTGCGCATCGTTGGCGCCATCCAGGAGGACATCCGCTTCGTCCTTCCGCGCCTTCCCATGGCCAACGTCGAACTCCTCGGCACCATTTCACAGCCAGAACTCGCCCGCCTCATGAGCCAGAGCCACGTCCTCACGCTGCCCAGCATCGAAGAAGGCCTCGCCCTCGTTCAGGCTCAGGCCATGGCCTGCGGCTGCCCCGTCCTCTGCTCCACCAACACCGGCGGCGAGGACCTCTTCACCGACGGCGTCGAAGGCTTCATCGTCCCCATTCGTGACCCCGCCGCCCTCGCCGACCGCCTTCAGCGCCTCGCTGACAACCCATCCCTCCAGCTCTCAATGCGCTCCGCCGCCCTCCAGCGTGTTCGCTCCATCGGCGGATGGACCGAATACGGCGACCGCTGGGAGCGCCTCCTGACCCGCCTTCTCATCCCAAAACAGACCGCGTACCCTGTACAGAACCCGACCCTTTAGAATCAAGACTTTACAAACAAAGTCCAAGCCTAAACTATCTCAAATCAAGACTTTGCGCAAATTCGGGGGGGGAGGGGTATATCACCAAAAGTCCACCCGTTCAACGACGTGAAATCAACCAGTTGCGGATCAAAGATCCGCACTCCTCCGGTCGCTCATCGTTGGGCAGATGTCCGACTCCGCGAAGCGTCGCCTGCTCGCCCGCTCCGAGGTGTTCCATCAGCTTCGCCCCAGTCGATGCCGGCACGATGGGATCCAGCTCACCCCAGATCACAAACGCTGGCACCTCGGTCCTCTGCTCCCGGAGCGCATTCCCGAGCTTCTCCATATCGCTCTTCCAGGTCTTCAGCAGGCGCAGGAGATACGCGATCGTTCCCGGATGACGCAGCGTCTGCATGTACGGCTCGATCTGCTCATAGCTCACGTTGCGGCGATCTCCCGGCATGCGCCGAAAGGTCTCCAGCATCAGCCGCCGCGGCAGGCGAGGAAGCAGACGCGCGAACCAGCTGCCCGCCCGGCCCAGGTAGAACCGGACCAGCGGATCCTCCCGCATGGAGAACGGGTGCGCCGGCGCAATCAGGATCATCGCATCCAGCAATTCCGGCCGCCAGGCAGCCAGTTCCAGCGTGATCGCCCCACCATACGAGTGTCCGAGGATGACGGGCTGCTGCATCCCGAGTACCCTCATCGCCTCCGCCACAATCTCGGCAATGCTGCGAAAGCTCACATCGATATCGAGAGGCCGGTCCGAGTAGCCTCCGCCGGGCAGGTCCAGCGCGACCACTCGCCTGTCCTCTGGAAGCTCATCCGCAAGCTTGCGAAAGCAATCCCCGCCGGCAACCAGGCCATGCAGCATCAGGACCGGCGCACGCACGCAGGTAGTCTCCGTCTGACGCTCGATGTAAGAAAGCCGAACACCTCGCGCACGTAGCTCACGCCGCGCCCACCGCCTGGATTCGCTCGCCGCTCCGTTCAAAACCTCTTCATAAAGCGCTGACATCGGCCGTAGTCCCGAGGCTCGCCGGGCGCTGTCGCTGCGCGTAAACCGGGAGTAAATGCTTCCCATCCCGCTTCACTATGGGACGGGCATCCGCATTCTGCCGTGAATCAACCATGATTCATCCAGTTCACAGGACTCCCCGTCACGGGTCAAGCACACCAAAGGTGCGGAATCACGTCGGATGCGGCAAAATAAAGGGATAGCAGAGCGACAAAAATAAAGCGATGTAGAGGGATAAGCAGACAGGCAGACCGCCCTTGAAAAATAGCGGCTGCGCGTCGGTAACGACGGCTCCCAAAACCCGTAGAGCTCTATGAATTTGTGCAATAAAGGGTCTGATAGCTTACATATCAAGCTGTTAACTGCTCGTATCCTGTTTGGCAGTTAACTTGCTCTATAGAAGGAAAGCGGTTCCGCAAGTAACCAAGAGTGTCCCTGTGAGAAGCGGCTCCCAAACCCGTCTGCTGGCAATCCTGCTTGCCGTCGTGACGCTGGGCGCCATTGGCCTCGCCATCGCCAATCTCATTCAGGAGAGCACCTACCCCGCTCCAACAGATGGCGCGCGCTGGATCGAAACCGATGGTGGCCTGCGGGCGTACGTCGTTCCCTCCGGCTCCGCCGCGGACAAGGCAGGCATCCGTCAGGGCGACGTCCTGACCGGCATCGACGGCATCCCGACCCCGATGGTCGCCACCGCCATTCGTGAGATGTACCGCACCGGCGTCTGGGGCCATGCAACGTACTCCGTCCTTCGCCAGACCTCTGATTGGGCCAAGCCGATCGCACTCGACGTCGTGGTGTACCTCGAGCCCACGGACCGCTCCGACTACCAGGTGCAGCGGCTCATTGGCCTCGTATATCTTGCGATCGGCCTGTACGTTCTCTTCCGACGCTGGACGGCGCCGAAATCGACTCACTTCTATGTTTTCTGTCTGATGTCCTTTGTCTGGTACGCGTTCAAGTACACCGGGGTTCTGGACGGTCTCGACCTTGCGGTTCTGTGGGCCAACGTGCAGGCGGCAGCGCTCCAGCCTGCGCTGTTCCTGCACTTCGCGCTCAGCTTCGGAGAGCGCCCGCGGAAGGATCGGTCAGGCCTGATCTACGCTCCGCTCTACCTTCCCGGCGCTGTGCTGGTTCTTCTGCGTTACCTCTCGCTCGAGCACTGGTCGCCCACCGAGCTGCTGCAGCACCGGCTGAACCAGGTTGGCTTCGCCTACATGGCGACGTACTACATCATCGCCGCCGCCGTCTTCTGGTTCCGCTACCGCCGCGAGCACCAGCCGCTGCAGCGTCAGCAGCTCAAGTGGCTCTCGCGCGGAACGCTCCTCACCGTTCTGCCGTTCACGCTGTTCTACGTTGTCCCTTACCTCGTAGACGCGAACATTCCGGGCGCCCTCGTCAAACTCGCGACGCTTTCGCTGGTTCTTCTGCCGCTGACCTTCAGCTGGGCGATTGTGCGCTATCGGTTGATGGACGTCGACCTCATCTTCAAGCGCGGCGTGACCTACACGCTCGTCACCGGCGCGCTGGTCGGGCTTTACTTCGGCGCGATCGCGCTCTCAGCCGAGTTCGTCCACAACAGCCTGAAGACGGAGCGCCTGCGCGACTGGGGTCTGGTGATCGCCATCATCATCACCGGTCTGCTCTTCGATCCGCTCAAGCGGTGGATCCAGTCCTGGGTCGATCGCGTCTTTGACCCCAAGCGCCTCGACTATCGCGAAACGCTCATCCGCTTCGGGCGCGACCTGAACGCCCAGACCGACCTCCGTGCGCTGGTCGACTCCATCGTGGTCAAGCTTCCGCAGATGCTGCTCGTGACGCGCGTCGCTGTCTTTCTCCCGCAGGACGACGCCCCGCAGCGGTTCGAGCTCGTCGCCTCAAACGGCCTCAGCGCTCAATCCACCTCACTCGATCTCGGCTTCCTCGACTTCGACACGCCTGAGGCCGGCAATCACCTCTTCTTCGAGTCGCCGAACGCTCTGCTCCGCCTGCCGGAAGCACAGCGTCAGACGGCCTCGGCGCTTGACCTGAACTACTATATCGCCTGCCGCGCCGCCCGTCATGAGGGCACCGGCTCGGCAACGGTTGCCGTGCTCGGCCTGGGGCGCACCACCGAAGGCGACTTCCTCTCCAGCGAAGACATGGTGCTGCTCGAATCGCTCGCCGGCTACATCGGCATTGCCATCCAGAACGCGCAGCTCTACCGCCGGCTCGAGCGCAAGGTCCTCGAGTACGAGCGGCTGCACGACTTCAACGAGAACATCGTCGAGTCCATCAACGTCGGCGTCTTCGCCGTCGATCTCGAAGACCACATCGAGAGCTGGAACGCGCAGATGGAGGTCATGCTGGCCACACCGCGAGCCGATGCGATTGGCCGCCAGCTTTCCGACGTCTTCCCGCCCGAGTTCATCGCGGAATTCGATCGCGTGCGCGCCGAGCAGGGCGCCTCCACGCTCTACAAGTTCCGCCTGCCGACTCCATCCGCCGAGCTCCGCACCGCGAACATCACCATCGCTCCCCTGCTGAACCGCGAGTTCCAGGCCGTCGGCCGCATCGTCATCGTCGACGACATCACCGATCGCATCAACATGGAGACGCAGCTCACGCAGTCCGAGAAGCTCTCCTCTATCGGTCTGCTTGCCGCTGGCGTTGCCCACGAAGTCAACACGCCGCTCGCTGTCATCTCCAGTTATGCCCAAATGCTGAGCAAGCAACTCGGCAAGCAGTTCGGCACGGACGAAACCACGCACGCTCGTCTGCAGCCGGTGCTCGAAAAGATTACGCAGCAGACCTTCCGCGCCTCGGAGATCGTCAACGGGCTGCTCAACTTCTCGCGCATGGGGTCGAGTGAGTTCAGCCGCGTCGATCTGAACTCCGTCATACGCGACACAACTCTCCTGCTGGAGCACCAGCTCCGCTCCGCGAACATCGAAGTCACCACCTCACTCGACGATCACCTCCCCGCAATCTCCGGCAACCGCGGCAAGCTGCAGCAGGTGCTGGTCAACTTCATGCTGAACGCAAAAGACGCGCTGCAGGGCCGCGAATCATCGCGCATCCGCATCTCCACACACCACACCGATTCCGTGGTCCGCCTGCGCGTCGAGGATAATGGGATCGGCATGTCCGAGGCCGTTCTCCGGCGCATCTATGATCCGTTCTTCACAACCAAGAGCAACCCCGCGCAGGGCCATCGCAAAGGCACCGGGCTCGGGCTTGCGGTAACCTATGGCATCGTGCAGGAACACGCCGGCACGATTGATGTCACCAGTACTGTTGGTGAGGGCACAACGTTCGAGGTCAGCTTTCCAGCAGTGGAGCATGCTGTCGCGCCCGCCGTCGAGTCTTCGGGTCGTACCTCAATCACCGGATCCCCCCTCGACGAAGGTAAGGTAATACATGTCTAGTTCGGCTGTCGGAGTACAGCAAGCCTCTTCAGCAGACTCTCCCTTGGTCCAGTCCACGAGCAGCGGCGCGCGAATCCTCGTCATTGATGACGAGGCGGGCATTCGGGACTCGCTCGAGACGCTGCTCACACTGGAAGGATTTTCGGTCGATCTCGTTCCCGAGGGCTCCGCGGGCCTGGACCTGCTGACGCGCCACAACTACGACCTGTTGCTGCTGGACCTTTCGCTTCCCGGCGAGAGTGGAATCGAACTCCTGCCGCGCATCAAGAGCCTCGCTCCCGAACTGCCAGTGATTATGATCACGGCCTACGGAACTGTAGGCAACGTCGTCGACGCGATTCGCGCCGGCGCTTCCAACTTCGTCCAGAAACCGTGGGACAATGAGAAGCTCCTGGCCGACCTCCGCTCCGCGATCGGCAAGCAGAAGGCCGAGACTGAGGTCGTCCAACTTAAGCGCATCCTCAAACAGCGCTACTCCTTCAAGAACATCGTCGGCAAAAGCGACGTGATGCTCAGGCTGTTCGACCTCGTCTCCCAGGTCGCGCCAAGCCGCTCCACCATCCTGATTCAAGGCGAGAGCGGAACCGGCAAGGAGCTCATCGCTAAAGCTATCCACGCCAACTCGCCACGCCGCGACAAGCCATTCATCCCGGTAAACACCGGCGCCGTTCCCTCTGACCTGCTCGAATCCACGCTCTTCGGGCACGAGCGCGGTGCCTTCACCTCGGCCGTCGCCGCCAAGAAGGGCCTCTTCGAAGTCGCGGACCAGGGCACGCTGTTCCTCGACGAGATCGGCACCATGTCGATCGACATGCAGGCCAAGATCCTGCGCGTCCTGCAGGACCGCCGTTTTATGCGGCTCGGCGGAACGCAGGAGATCCAAGTCGATGTCCGGATCGTTGCAGCGACGAACGTTAATCTGCAGCAGGCGGTCAAAGAAGGCCGCTTCCGCGAAGACCTTTTCTATCGGCTGAATGTTATCTGCCTTGAGCTTCCACCGCTGCGCAGTCGCAAGGAAGATATTCCCCTGCTCGCGCAGCACTACCTGAAGTTCTATGCCGACGAGAACGCCTTCCCGACACCGGACCTGACACCCGACGCGTTGCGCGTGCTGATGGAGTACGAGTGGCCTGGAAACGTTCGCGAGTTGGAGAACGTCATCGAGCGCTGCGTCGTGCTGTCGACGGGCGCACAAGGCGGCGCGGCGCAGATCGGACCGGATCTCTTCCCGGCGCAGCTTCGCGGCAATACCTACTCCACCAACCTGCTGGAGCAGAGGCCCGATGCATCCTTGTTCGACGTGATGGAGGACATCGAGCGCAGGATCATCTCCGACCGCCTGGAGCGCTGCAACTGGAATCAGACGGATGCGGCTGAGTACTTCCGCATACCGCTTTCCACGCTGAACCAGAAGATCAAGCGGCTGAATATCGAGATTCGCAAACGGAACCGCGAGTAGTCGCCCACATCATAAGCAGAGCCGCTGACGCAGCTCTGCGATTCGCTAGCGGCGGGATTTCTTTGCTGGCTTTGCGGCCTTCTTCTTCGCTCGGACTGCCTTGCGCGGCGCTGGTTTGGTGGCCGCCTTCTTCGCTGCCGGTTTGGACTTCGGCTTGGCAGACTTCCCCGCGGGCTTCTTCGCAGGTGCTTTCTTGGCCGCGGCTTTCTTCACAGGCTTTGGAGCGGCTTTTGCCGCCTTCCTGGCAGGGGCGGCCTTCTTCGCCAGTGGCTTCTCTGCGGGCCTGGAAGCCTTGGCTGGCGTCTTCGTTGAAACAGGCGTTGCCTTCTTCGCCGGAGCCGTGGGTGCCTTACCAGCCGGTTTGCCGGCAATCGAGTCCGCCGCCGTGCTCGCGACCTTCGTGCCCTTCGCTGCAGCCGGGTTGGCTGCTGCAGCGCTTCCTTCCGGGGCTGCGGCCGCAGCCGCCTTCGGAGCCTTCTTGCTCGCTCGGGTCTCGCGCTTGGCAGGGCGACGGCGCAGGTTCGGCGGCGGCGGCGGCGCCGGCGGCGAATACGGTTCAAGGAACGCCCGTGCAGCCTCAGGAGTCTCGAGCTTCGCGTCCATGATGACGAAGAAGAGCTTATCGATCAGGTCGTTATAGACCGAAAGATCGGAAGTGATCCGCATCTCCTGCATCAGCGCATACGGAATCCGGTTGCGGGCTTGCGGCCACTCGTTAAAGAACTGCTCGAACCTTTGCTTTACGGCGTTGCTCTTCGTGCCGTAGACCAGCGATAGCACGGCTTGTGGATCCGCGGAGTACAGGAGCTTCCAGGCAGCCGACGGCGAGGCATACTCCTTGCTGGAGAACTGTGTCGCAAGCGCCTTCGTGCGGCCTTCCAGTGATTCGATCTCCTCGACAAACCCGGGCCGTGCGAAGGCCTGCTTCAGGGCAGAAGCTTCCTTTGCTCCGAGCTTCGCAGTCAGCAGTGGGAAGAACGCGGCGGAGGGATCTGGATAAATGCCGGCCACGTTCAGTCGTCCGACCTCATCGCGCAGACGCTCCACCTCGGCCTCGTTCGCCTTGGCGGCCGTCCACTGCGGGAATAGAATCTTCATCCAGCCCTCGGACTCCAGGCGGCGAGCAATACGCAGCGGGTCTTCCTCGTGGAAGATCTCTTCCAGCTCGTAGCTGCGCTCCCAGGAGCCTAGCGCGTCGATATAGTTTTCGGCCTTGCCCGTGTCATACCGCTGCTGAGTCCGCTCCTCCAAAGCCCAGCCCAGCCTGGATGACAGCCGCGCGGCCCGTATCATCCGCGACGGATCTTCAATAAACCCGTAGTTCGAGACCAGGCGGAGTTCGCGGTTCTCGATGTCCGCAACCCCGTTGAGCGGGTCCATCAGCAGGCCATACGAACCATCGTTCAGCGAAACCGCCATCGCATTGGCCGTGAAGTCACGGCTGCGCAGATCGTCGAGGATGCCGCCCATCCGGGCCACGGGCTTTCCGGGCTTTGGATACGTGATCAGCAGCGTGGAACTGACCTCGGCCCGGACGCCTCCTGGGAAACTCAGGTGCAGGCTCTGGAAGGTGTCATTCGATCCGACCACCTTCGCGCCGGCTTTCTCTAAATCTTTCTTCAGTTTAAGGGCATTTCCCTGAACTGCTACATCGATGTCCCGAATTGCGACACCGCTGGTCAGATCGCGTACAGCCCCGCCCACGAGAAAGACTGTAACTCCATGAGTACGGGCAACATCGCGAATACGCTTGAGCGCCTCCCGCTGGGCTGGTGTGAGCCGCGATTCCAGGAGATAGATGTAATCGGCCATCGGTTGGATTGAACTCCCGGGCGGGCTGCTCGACCGGTAAGTTCCGATCTCTCAGCGGTTTAGGCGACGCGATCTGCCGGTCGCAACTCCTGATTGTACAGCAATTTGGGCAGTCGCGTGAATTTTCTGCACTGATTCTGTTGCGAATATGGTTCCGTCGCAACCAGCAGACCCACTCAATGACTGGATGCTTCGCCTCCCAAAAGGTCGGTGGTCCAGCTCGCGGTTTCCATTCGTTCTGCGTGCGACAATCCCGTTGGAGCGGTCTCTCGCATGGCTTCCGCGCAGAAGAAGGTCATCGTCCGCAGATTCAACGACCACCTCCACTGGGGCTATCTGCCCCAGGAGGTTACCCATCTCCACGGCTACATCGAGTTGATCGACCCATCCGCTCACGTAACGCCGATTCCGCTGAACGAGGTCAAGTGGATCGCCTACGTGCGCGACTTCAACCTCGCCGACCAGCATATTCCCGAGCGTCTCGAGCGCAGGAAGTTCACGGCTCGGCCAAGATCCGAGGGCCTCTGGGTGCGCATGCGTTTGACGGACGGCGATGTGCTGGAAGGTCTCGTGCAGGTGAACCGGCTGCTTCTCGACGCACTGGCCGACTCGCTGGGCCTCTTTGTGACGCCACCGGACACGCGCGGCAATACGCAGCGGATGTTCGTTCCGCGCTCGGCGATCGACTCCATAGAGGCTATGGGGCTGATTCAAACCGCGTCGGCAAAGGCTCAAAAGCCTGCCAAAGAGGAGCCGCAGCCCACCTTGTTCGACAAGTAGGTCAATTCCCCGGCAGCTCAGGTCACTGAGCTTTGAACAGGCGGAGTCCCTCGAGCTTCGCTACAATCAGCGCCATGAAACTGGCACTGTTGGCCGAGAAGCTGGGGGCGTCGCTGACGCCGGCGCCGGGAAACAATGTGGACTCCGTCCGCAACCTGGAGATCACCGGAGTGGCGGGCCTCGAAAAGGCCGGGCCACACGAGGTCAGCTTCCTGACGAACCTGCGGTACAGCCCGCTGGCCAAAAGGACGAAAGCCGCCGCGTTGCTGGTGGAGCCGAACGCGCCCGAGTTTCCGGTGCCGACCCTCCGAGTCGCCAACCCGTATCTGGCCTTTGCCAGAGCGCTCGAACTCTTTCATCCGACGCGCCGCTTCCCTCCCGGCGTGCACACAACCGCCGTGGTCAGCCCATCCGCGAAGATTGGCGCGCGGGCGCATCTCGGCGCCTATGTCGTTGTGGGGGACGAGGTCGTGATCGGCGAGGACGCGGTCCTGTTGCCGCACGTGGTGATCTACCCCGGAGCCCGGATCGGCGAAAGGTTCTTTGCCCATGCGCATGCAGTCGTTCGCGAGCAATGCCTGCTCGGAGACGATGTAACGCTGCAAAATGGCGCCGTGATCGGTGCGGACGGCTTCGGTTTCGCGAAGAGCGCAGACGGGAGCTGGACGAAGATTCTGCAGACCGGACCCGCGGTGCTCGAGGACTCCGTCGAAGTGCAGGCCAACGCATGCGTGGACCGCGCCAGCGTCGGTGAAACGAGGATCGCCAGGGGAGCGAAGATCGACAACCTGGTGCAGGTCGGCCACGGGTCGACCGTCGGAGAGAACTCGCTGCTGTGCGCGCAGGTTGGCTTGGCGGGTTCAACTACCGTGGGCAAGAACGTTATCCTCGCCGGCCAGGTCGGCGTCGCCGGCCACCTGACCATCGGCGATGGAGCGGTCGCGACCGCCCAGACTGGAATTCCATCCGATGTAGCGCCCGGCGCCGTGGTCAGCGGCTATCCGGCGATGGACAATAAAGCATGGCTGCGAACTGTCGCAGCCGTGAACCGGCTTCCGGAGCTCATCCGAAAGCTGAGATCGCAGGAGAGATAGGTGTGAGTCGACGGATTTTGGCGCTTGTCGGGCTGGTCGCGGTTTTCTCGCTCAGCGGATGCAAATCGCCTTATGTGAACGTAACAGTCCGGAACGACACCGGCGCTGAGGTGACTCTGATTGAAGTCGATTATCCGAGCGCGAGCTTCGGCAGTGACTCGCTGGCCGCCGGAGCAGTCTATCCGTATCGTTTCAAGATTATAGGGAGCGGAACCACCAAGGTGTCGTGGACGGACCCGGCGCACAAGCAGCATAGCTCGACAGGGCCGGAGTTGCATGAGCGGCAGCACGGTCCGCTGACGATCACCCTTACGCCAACCGGCGTGCAATGGGACGCGCAACTAACGCCCAAGGACTAGGGTTCGGGCGGTGTGGCGCGCGGACGGCGAGTCTGCTGATTGTTCACGGCGTCGATGCCGCTTTGGCCGGCGCGCTTGCGCTGATTAGCACTGTAGGCGACGAGAAACCACGTGATGCCGATGAGAGCGAAGACGGCGAGAAGAATGAACGTAAGCATTGGGAACTCCCTCGGCCTCAAGGCCTTTTTTTGAGGCTGCTACGCGGCAAGCCTCTTTTCATTCCGTAAGATGCGGGTTCGGGCGGCGCAGTCGACTCGCTCAATTAGTGCAGTAGACTCAAGGACGTGGCGCGCGGATTTTTCATCACATTTGAAGGTTTGGACGGTGCCGGCAAGACCACCCAGCTCCGCCGGCTGGCAGCCGTGCTGGAGAGCGAAGGCCATCGGGTGGTCACCTTGCGCCAGCCCGGCGGGACGAGGCTTGGCGACCGGATCCGCGGCGTGCTGCTCGATTCAAAGAGCGAGGCAGAACTCGGCGAGATTGCTCCTGCCGCCGAGATGGCGCTGATGTTTGCCGACCGCGCCCAGTCGCTCAAGGAGATCATCCTTCCCGCGCTTGACCGCGGCGACATCGTCCTGTGCGATCGCTATACAGACTCCTCCGAGGCGTATCAGGGCGCCGGCCGCGGGCTGGGCGTTGAGCGGGTGCTCGCAATGCACCAAGCTGCCTGCAACAACGTGCAGCCGGATCTCACGCTCCTCCTATTGCCGCCGCTCGATGCCTCCCTGGCACGAGCTCGCCGCAGGAACGACCGTCACGCGCGGCAGCATGGTACGGATGAAAACAGGTTCGAGCGCGAGGGGGACGCGTTTTACACCCGCGTCTACGATCAGTACCGCGCAATCGCCGAGCGCGAGCCGCATAGAGTAGCGCTGCTGGATCAGCCGGGGACGATCGAACAGATCGGGGAACGTGTTCTGGCAGTAGTGCGGGAGCGGATGGGGGTTGCCAGGTGCGGCCGAGAAGAAGCTGTAAGCACGGTTGTCTATCCGGAAGGCTGACCCGTAGCCGGAGTGGTTTCGGCGCATCCCCTGCGGTACTATTCGGACACCATTCAGGAAACTGACGGGCCTGCTCTTTGTTTCATAGGAGCTTTTCGCCATGCGCTCAACTCCGTCCCGGGCGCGCTGGCTTTTGGCCGGCGTTGTCGTGCTTTTCCCCATACTCTTTGCGGAGCTGTTCTTCTCGGTTCGGCAGAACTCGCAGACATTTGACGAGAGCGCGCATATCTATGCGGGGTACTCGTACTGGACGCGCGGCGACTTCGGCATCAATCCGGAGCATCCCCCGGTCGCGAAGATGCTGGCAGCGATTCCGCTGCTGCCGCTTCATCTGAACGCGCCGCCCGGGGCACCGATCTACTCCCGCGCGGCATCGGCGTTTGGCGGACAGATATTTCTGTACACCCACAACGCGGATCAGATGCTGCTGCGTGCGCGGCTTGCCATGTCAATCTTCACCTTCGCGCTGGCGCTTTTGATCCTGCTCGGCGCGCGCGAGATGTTCGGTGGCGTCGCGGCACTCATTGCGTTGCTTCTCTTCGTATTCAATCCGAACGTCGTGGCGAATGGAGCGCTGGTCACCACCGACATGGCGCTTTCGGCCACGCTGTTTGCCGCGGTGTACACGTTCTACCGCTATACGCGAAGGCCGACTCCGACGAGGTTGTTGCTGTGTGCGCTGGCATGCGGTTTGACCTTGAGCGTGAAGCACTCCGGACTGATCGTCTTTCCGCTGCTGGTTCTTCTCTCGATTGGGACACTGTTGCTTCCGCGCGCTGCGAGTGATCCATCTCCTGATTCTACGCGCCGCAGACAGGCGCTGCGACTCGGCGTGGCGCTGGTCATCATCGGCGCGATCTCGTACCTGATGCTGTGGTCGGCCTATGGGTTTCGCTATGCAGCGCGACCAGGCAACGCTCCTCTTACGCCCCCGACCACTGCGTTTCTAACGACGCTGCATCGTCCCCTTCAGGCGCGAATGATCGGATTCGCGGAGCAGCACCATCTGCTGCCGGAAGCCTATCTCTACGGCTTGACCGACGTCGCTGTGCTTACCTCCCAGGGCCGCCCGACATATCTTTTCGGCAAGCTCTACCCGACCGGACAATGGTTCTACTTCCCTGCGACTTTTCTCATCAAGAACACGCTCGGATTTCTCCTGCTGCTGGCGCTTGCATTGACGACTGCACACCTGTGGCGCAAAGACCGGGCACGCGAGCTTCTCTTTCTGCTGCTGCCGGCCGGCCTCTACTTCGCGGTGGCGCTTTTCTCTCATCTCAATATCGGTCATCGTCACATCCTGCCGATCTATCCATTTCTGACCGTGTTTATCGCAGCGGGAGCGGGTGTCCTTGTGGCGCGCTCGCGTGTGTGGGCCGGCGTTGTCATTGTGCTGCTGGCCATCCATGTTGTCAGTTCGCTACGAGCCTTCCCGGCGTATCTTCCCTACTCAAATGAAGCATGGGGAGGGCCCTCGAACACATGGAAGGTCCTGAGCGACTCCAACGTCGGCTGGGCGAGTGACGTCAAGCCGCTGCAGCGATACATCCAGCAGCACGGCATCCAGAGGTGCTGGCTGGCATACGATGGACCCGCCGTGCTCTCGTATTTTCACCTGCCCTGCAAGCGATTACCCACCATTTTCTCCACTCTCTTTCGGAGTCCGCAGACCGCAGTGCCGGCCCGCATCGACGGTCCCATCTTCATTGCCACGGAGGCGGTCACCGGGTTCGGTTGGGGACCTGCCGGGATCAATCCGTACGCTCCGTTCCTTGGTGTGAAACCTGACGATGAAATACAAGGTGAGATCCTGGTGTACAACCGGTCGTTCAACGTTCCGCGGGTGGCTGCGCTGAGTCACCTGTCCCTTGCGCGCCAGGCCGCGGCCAGTGGACATTCGGATGTGGCCCTCCGCGAGGCGCAGCAGGCTGAGGCTCTTGCGCCGGAGCTGATCCAGTCGCACGAGGCCCTCAGCGCCTTCTACGCAGCGAACCATCAGCCGGCAGAGGCTTCGCGAGAGTATGCGACGGCGCTGGGCATGTACAACACCGTCTACAGCGCGTGGACCCTGTTTGTTTCGCCGCCGGTGGATCCTTCTGCTCCGCCGCAACGCGGTTCATAGGGTGCGGAGTCCACGCTTGAGTGCGATAGTCTGGACCTGGTGGCCTTCCCTTCCAGCTTCGCGGATTTCTTAGGCAACACCGCTGTGGTCGACAACCTGCGCGCGGCAATCGCCGCCGGCAGGCTGCCCCATTCGCTGGTCATCGCGGGCGCGCGCGGCAGCGGAAAGTACACGCTTGCCCTGCTTCTCACCATGGCGCTCGAGTGCGAGCTGCAGCCGCGTGACATGGCTGCGCCTGCGGCTGATGGATCAGCCGGGCGCGAGCTTGCCGGCTTCTGCGGCCGCTGCCGCAACTGCACCCGCATCGCCGAATCGGCGGAGCTCGACGCGCGTGTAGAAGAGGCCATCGCGGCCCGCGAAGACATGCGCGAGACCGACAAGAAGGACACGCGCGTGCTGGTCCAGACCCACCCTGACGTGCTGGTCGTCCCTCCCGACCCACCGCAACTGCTGATCAAACTCGGCCAGATCCGCACTGTCATTCAGCGCGCGCAGTATCTACCGACCGAGGCCCCCGCAAAGCTGTTCATCATCACGGCCTCCAGCTTCATGAAGGAGGCGGCGAACTCGCTCCTGAAGCTGCTCGAGGAGCCGCCCGTCTACGTGCACCTGATTCTCCTCACAGAAAATCCCGGCGAGCTGCTCCCCACAATCCGCTCCCGTTGCGCATTCGCCCGGCTGGGCGCTCTACCAGCCGACGAGATCGCCGACCTGCTCGCATCGCGTCGGCCCGACTGGTCCCGCACCGACCGTGAGCTCATCGGCCGGCTCAGCGAGGGCGCGGCCGGCCGAGCGCTGGCGTTCAACCTGCCCGAGTACGCCGCAGCCCGTGCCGATGCCTTCTCTCTGCTCGCCGGCCTCGAACGCACCAACGATCACTCCGCACTCTTCAAGACGACCGAAACCTATCGCTCGGGCGCCGAGGGCCAGGCGAAGACCGCAGCACTGCTGCGCGCGCTGGCCAGTCTGCTTGAAGATGTGCTCGTCATCCAGTCCGGCGCCCCCGAGCGCGTCCGCAACGTGGACCGCCGCAAGGACCTCGAGCGGATGGCGCAAGCCGTCTCCTTCGACTGGCTGGAGGCCGCCATGCGTGCGGTAGACGCGGCCCACAGCGGCATGCGGCGCAACCTGTTGCGCTCGCTCTCTTTGGACTTCCTCGCACTGCAGCTTGAGAGTGCGCGACCCTGATTTCCGTGGCATTCTTGAAACATTCATGCGCGCATTCGCGTCTCTGCATCTAAATACGTGACACCTGAACGTTATTTAAATGTGAAAGTAACCCTGGGCCGTCGCACGTCCCGGGTGCAGGAACCACGAAGGCCCATGCAAACCAGGACTCCCGCGTGAACGACGTCACCACTCCGCCGCAGCTAAATGACCGCAAAGACGACGCCAATAGCTTCAATGGCACACGCAAGCTCGTTCGCCCGAGGCTTCCCGCACGCGAGCGGCGCCACGATCCTCATGCCGAAGACCCGCTCACGCACGCCATGCAGGAGACGTTGCCCAATCTGGAGAGTTCGCACGCCGAGGCGTTCTACTTTCAAAAGCAGATCCAGCAGCAGACCGACATGACCGTGGTGCTCGACGACGGCGAGCAGATGCACGGGCTGCTCGAGTGGTATGACCGCTGCGTCATCAAGATGCGAATTGGCCGCCAGCGAGTGCTGATCTACAAAGCCGGCATCAAGTATCTTTTCAAAACCAGTGAGCTGCATGCGGGCTCGTCCATCATGAAGTAGCGACCGCCATTTACTTTTCGCGAGCCGCCTTGAGCAGCCGGTCGCGAATCGCGTCGTAGATGCCGCCCGGTGGGGGCAACGGCACAATGATCTTCTCGACGCCCCGTGCGTCCAGCGCACGCAACCCCGCGAAGAGCGTGGCCGCCAGCCGCTCGGGATGCTCCCAGGTCGCCCATGGCTGCACGACAGCCTTCCGCGGCGTCCGCCAGCCAATCGGCAGCAGAACTCCCGCGTTCTTCTCGGCCGCAGCAGCCTCGCTGAGCTTCCGCTGCAACGCCTCGGATGTACCCTCGATCAGCAGCACACGGGCGCGCGGAGCGTAGTGCCGGATGCCGACTCCGGGTGATGGCAAAGACTCCGGTCCACGAATCCTTTTCTCGGCCTCAGCCGGCACATAAACCTCAACCGGCTTACCGCACGCCGCCTCGATCTGCTGGGGCGTAATCGCTCCCGGTCGATACTGCACGATCGGCGACCGCGTCACATCAATTACTGTCGACTCGATGCCCACATGTGTCGGTCCGCCATCGAGCACGGCGTCGATGCGGCCGCCAAGATCGGCCAGCACATGCTCGGCCGTAGTCGGGCTCGTGTGTCCGAACCGGTTGGCACTCGGCGCGGCAATCGGCAGGCCCACTGCCCGCAGCAGCGCCTGCGCTGCGGGATGTGACGGCACCCGCACTCCTACCAGCGGCCGCCGCGCCGTGACAGCATCCGGGACCGCCGCCGACCTTGGCAACAACATCGTGAGCGGCCCCGGCCAGAACGCAGCTGCCAGCTCCTTCACGCAATCGCGGAGATCGTCTGGAATTTTTGCAATCCGCTCGACATCCCCCACGCCTGTCACGTGGACAATCAGCGGATCCCATGCGGGCCGTTGCTTGGCGGCAAAGATCCCCGCGACCGCCTGCGCAGAAAGCGCATTCGCGCCCAGACCATAAACGGTCTCCGTTGGGAAGGCGACGAGGCGCCCGCCTCTCAGCAGTTCTGCGGCGCGCTCGACGTCGGCTTGATCGTCAGCGCGTAACCTGATCGTCTCCACCATGTGCCCCTATCGTATCTAGACGCCATTTCCCGCGCTGCTCGTATACTTATGCGCATGCAGGCTGCCGAAATCGAGCTGAAGTTCGCCGTGAATGATGTGGACCACTTCCGTGCCCGGGTGCAATCCCTCGGCCTCAAGCTCACAACGCCGCGCACGTTTGAGGCGAATACGCTGTACGACACCCCCGAGCGCGACCTCCGCGTGCGCCGTCAGGTGCTGCGGCTGCGCGACTACGCCGGCCGCTCCGTCGTTACGCACAAGCGCGTGGCCTCCAACGACGCCGACGCGCGCTACAAGGTCCGCATCGAGACCGAAAGCGCCGTCGAAGACGCCGCAGCCCTGGCCGAGATCTTCACCCAGCTCGGCTACAAGCCAGTCTTCCGCTATGAGAAATACCGCACCGAATGGGAGGCCGGCGCCGGTCACGTCTTCCTGGACGAGACACCTATCGGTACCTACGCGGAGCTCGAAGGCCCGCCGGAGTGGATCGAATCCATGCGGGAGCAACTCGGCGTCCGACCCGAGCAGTGCACGACCGAAAGCTATGGAATGATGTTCCTGGACTGGAAGGGCCGCACCCACAGCCCGGCAGAGAACCTCACCTTCGACGAGATTCAGACTGAGACAGTAAGAGGGTAAGGGGTGACTGTAGAGAATAGAGGGACAACTCGTCGGCTCTACCCTCTACGGCCTACTTCTCTACCCTCTGCCTTTAGAAGATCTGGAAGTTGACCTCGACATTCAGGTACACCGCGACCGGCTTGCCATTCTGCATCGCGGGCTTGAACTTGTACTGCTGCACCGCCTCGACCGCCTTCTCGTCCAGCCCCATGCCCACGCCGCGCAGCACATG
>DASRGC010000058.1:0-146698 GCA_035651235.1 Acidobacteriaceae bacterium | reverse complement strand
GACGGCGATCTCTTCTGGCTGCTCCGCAACGGAAGCCTGGCCCACGGCATGCCGTCCTGGTCACTCCTCCCAGAGCCCCAACGCTGGCAGCTCATCCAGTACCTGCGCACCCTGCCTGAATAAATAAACAGAGCGCGGCGATGACCGCGCCCTAACTCTCTCCTACCTCACCGCCTCCGTCGCGCTCAGCTCCTTCTCGATCGCAATCAGATGCTCCGCCTCCAACTTATCCGCCCTCCGCAGCGCCGGGAAGAAAACGGTCCACAACCCGGTGATCGTCATGCTCGCGATCCCGCCGATCACCACTGCCCGCACCGCGCCCCACCAGTGCGCCGTCAACCCGCTCTCATACTCGCCAAGCTCATTACTCGCGCCCAGAAACAGCCAGTTCACGCTGGACACCCGTCCGCGCATCTCATGCGGCGTCGCCAGCTGCAAAATGCTCGACCGCACCACCACGCTGATCATGTCGCTCGCGCCCACCACCAGCAGCGCCGCGCAGCTCAACCAGATGTTCCGGCTCAGCCCGAACACCACCGTCGCCGCGCCGAAGATCGCCACGCAGACCAGCATCTTCTTCCCTGCATTGCGCTTCATCGGGTGCGTCAGCAGCGTCATCGACACCATCAGCGCTCCCAGGCTGGGCATCGCGCGCAGCAGACCCAGCCCATGCGGCCCCGCGTGCAACACCTGGTCTGCAAAGATCGGCAGCAGGCTCACCGCCCCGCCCAGCAGCACTGCGAACAGATCCAGCGAGATCGACCCCAGCAGCAGCCGCGTGTGCATCACGTAGTGCAGCCCCGCCACCATCGTCTTCAGCGTGAACCCGCGCTTCTCCGCCGCTCCCCGCGGACGGATCATCGCCACAAGCACCAGGTACAGCACAATGCACCCCAGCGTGAACACGTAAACCACCGGCGCTCCGGTCCACCTCGCCCACCGCGTCCCCGCCAGCGAGATCGTAAACAGAATCCCGCCGAACATCGGCCCCGTCGCCGTCGCAATCTGAAAGATCGCCGATCCCCACGTCACCGCATTCACAAAATGTTCCTTCGGCACAAGCGTCGGCACCAGCGCCGCGGCCGCCGGCCCGCTGAAACATCTGCCCAACCCAATCAGCGCCAGCGCTCCATAAATCCAGGCCACGTTGCTCACACCATGCAGCGTCATCTGCAGCAGCCACAGCGTTGCCCCAAATTGCACCACATAGCACGCCAGCATCACCGTTCTGCGGTCGAACAGGTCCGCCACATGTCCTGCCGGCAGCGTGAAAAACAGCCCGGGCAGAAACAGCGCCAGCCCCGTATACCCCAGCGCCAGCGCCGAATGCGTCATCTCATAGATCTGCCACGCCACACCGACGGCCTGGGCCTCCGCCCCCAGGATTCCTATCAGCCGCGCCGCCGAATAGAACCGGAAGTCACGATGCTGCCACGCCGCCGAAGCCGGGGTCCCCAGCGAGCGTTTTTTGCTCGATGGGGTGTCAGCCGGGGTCCCCAGCGAGCGTTTTTTGCCCGATGGAGTGTCAGCCGGGGTGCCCAGAGGACGTTTTCTGTCCGCTGGGGTGTCAGCAGCAGCTGTCCGCCGTTCCTCGCTCTCGCTCATCTGTATCTATGCTGACACACCCCCCGCTCACGGATACTGCTCGATATAAACGTCCCTGTGATACGGCGGAAGCCACGTCCTGTACCCCACAGGCCCGAACGCCGAGGGCGCCAGACAGCTCATCGGGCTGATCACCACAAAGTACTTGGGGTTCACCACCGGCGTCTGGTTCCAGTCCCACAGAATGCACTCGCCCGCCAGCTTCGGCAGCGGCTTCACCTTATAAACTCTCGCCGGCACCCGAATCCACGGGTCCACGATCGTCGGCGCATGCTCCAGCTGCGTCCATCCATCGAACTCCAGCCCCAGCTGCATCGCCGTCCTCGGCACCCCCGCCCGCTCCAGCGTCTCCGCCGCCTCCAGCCGCGCCCGGTCCAGCGCAAACCAGTCGTGCGTCCCCGCAATCGTGAACGCCGTCATCAGCCCCAGCACCACATAGCTCGCCACCGGCGGCCCCGCCGAAAACCGCTCCTCATACACCTTCAAAAGCGCCAGGATGACGAACGGCAGCACTCCCAGGAAATACCGGTCCAGCACGCCGTTCCACAAGCTCCGCGGCACCAGCATCGTCAGATACACCGCCACATATGGCACACAAATCCAGAACAGCGCATTCCCCGACTCCCGCGAACCATCCCGCCTCGCAAACTCCGCCCGCCCGCGCCACACATCCACCACAAACAGCACCGCCACCAGCGTCACCACGAACGCCAAAACCCACTGCGCCGGCCTGTCGATCAGCAGATGATTCACCCCCAGCGCCCAGCTGAACTCGCGGCTCATCCCCATGTTGCCCATCACATCGCGCATCCACGGAAACTGATGAAACCGCAGCCCGAACCGCAGACTCACCAGCTCAAACGCCGCCACCGCGCCCACAATCTCCGCCAGCACCGCCGCCCTCAGCCGCCGCATCCTTATTACCCACGCCACCAGCAGCGGAAAGACCAGCAGCGCCAGCACCAGGAAATCCTTCACGTACTGCATTCCGCCATGCGTAAAAATCAGCCGCACCGGCCTATGCTCCAGCGAGATCACCGGATCGTTCAGCACATACGGCTGCTGCTTGAACCAATGCATGCACCCTAAAATCGCCGCCGCGCTCAACACCCACAACACCACCCCGGCCGCCACCACCCCACGCCTTCTCCGCAGCGCCCACGCAACCGACGGCACCATCACCAGCACGCCCAGCCACGCCACCTGCCGCACCGTGCCCACCGCCACATTGCTCGCCGACGCCATCGCCAGCCACGCAATCGTCTCCCCCGCCGTACCCGCATCCACCGCGCGCTTCACCATGTACAGGCACAGCACAATCGCAAACACGCTGCCGATATCTGTCATGAAGCTCGCCGCCATCGGCACAAAGATCGGCGACAGCCCCAACAGCAGCGCCCCGAAATACGCTCCCCGCCGGCTGATCCCAAACCGCACCAGGATCACAAAGAACAGCCAGATCGTCACCAGCGCCACCACCAGCGTCGACATCCTTGGCGCCGTATACGAGAACCCGAACAGCCGTATAAACAGCGCCCCCAGCGGAATCTGCCACCCCGACACCACCGCCGTCCCGCCGTTGTAGACCATGCGTCCGGTCCGCGCAAAATCCAGCGCCATCTTTATGTACGAGTAGTCATCGCAGAACCCCATGCCCACAAACGGCAGCGCACTCAGCGTGGCCGCCACCACCACCACCCCACACACCAACCCATCCCACCAATGCACGCGCCCCGCACCCGCACCCCTGCGCACAGCACCGCCCGCCCTCTTCCCGACATCATCCAGAACTAAATCCACCCTCCCATTCTCACCGATCCCACCCGCAACACCCGAACGCCACCCACACCCCATCCCCGCTTCCACCCACCGACACAACGACAAAGACACCCTCAACGGAGCGACAAACCGGAAGGGCACGACTTTAGTCGTGCCGTAAAAACCACCTCAAACATCAAAGGCTCGGGCTTCAGCCCGAGCTTTTCGCAGAGCAGCCACGAACTTACCTGCTGCTACATTTGTTCCGGGACATTCCAAGAAACGGGGACCGCTGTGCGTTGCCTTCAATTGACTGCGCGATTACTCGCGCTCGGAACATTGGCACTGGTGATATCCGCTTCAACAGTCGCTCAAGAGGTGCCGAACACAGTTCCGCCGGAAGGCGGCTATGTAAAGAACCAGAACAACCCTAGAGTAATCATCTTTGTCCATGGCCTCTGGAGCGGATCAGAAGCATGGCGTTGCGAGCAGGATAAGAATGCCTGGTGGCCAGCGATGATTGCAAAAGACGAAAACACAATTTTCGCCAATACAGACATCTACGTTGTTGGCTATCCCACTCCCAAGCACGGCGGCAAAATGACGATTACAGATCTGGCGTCGGTCATCGTCAATCGAATGAAATCCAACGGCGTCTTTAGCCGACACAAGGAAGTAATCTTCGTGGCTCATAGCCTAGGCGGATTACTTGTAGAAAAAATACTGCTCACTTATCACAAAGATGCACCCAGCGAAAAAGTCAAGGCAATCTTCTTCTATGGGACACCCCACGAAGGCTCACGGCTCGCTAATATTGGGCGATTCATAAACTCAGATCCACTCCTGAAAGAGCTAGAAACCGGTCGCGGGAATCTAATTTTGCGGGATCTGGATCAAACATGGGCTTCGTCTGGCTTCGACATCAAGCAATACTGCGCGTTCGAAAAGAAGCCTGAAAATGGCGCAATCGTAGTGGACGAATACAGCGCAAGCAGAGGATGCATCGATCCAATAGCGATAAATGAAAATCATCGCGACCTCGTGAAGCCGTGCGCGGTCACCGCGGATTCGTACACATACCTTGAGAACGGGCTGAGAGATGTTTTCGATCTGCCTGCGAATTCCGAGCACGCTAGCTCGCCTAGCCCAAGTTCCCCTGCGCCGCCAACCTACGCCGACCCGAACCAACCGTGGAGCACTGGAGCAATTGCTCCTGGCATGGGAGTCTACTTTCAGCTGACTCGGTTGCATCAGCGATTGATGGAGCTTCAGTCGTCTTGGGCGACGACGATACAGGGCATCGGAATACAGTTTTATCAGCCATACAAAACGCGGCAAGTCGCAAACCCACCTACCGTCATGCCTGACAACCTGCAGGACGACCTCGCCGAGCAGGACCGAGAATACGCCGAGCAATATCGCAATATAAGGCCAGAACTCGTGAAACTCAGAGGTTACGCAATCGCCTGCATGCAGCCCACACCGAATCAGCTGGGCAAAGACGAACAGGAGTTCTCCAAAGCCGAACATGCCGCAACGAAAAGCATCCCAGTTGCAGACCTGCGGACCGACCGGCCGGATATGAATAGGTTCCTCTTCATATCGAGCTATGTGCTGGATCTGCGAAATCGGCTAGGTAACTTCCATTGCGATGCACCAAGTCACTGACGAAGATGTTGCCTCCGTTTGGCCAGGCCGCTCAACATGGCCCACCACTCCGGAAGGGCACGGCTTCAGCCGTGCCGTAACCCATCTGCGTAATCCCGGGGCTTTAGCCCCTGAGGTACGCTTGGTTATCGATGGCAATCCCGGGCCGCCTCAACAAACCAGGCACGTACTTCATCACCGCACCCACCCACAGCCGCCGACGCCTTTTTCAAACCACCGCAAACGCCGAACTCTTCCTCGACACACTCCAACACTACCGTCGCGAAGGCCATTACAAACTGCACGCGTTCGTCGTAATGCACGACCACATCCATCTGCTCCTCACCCCGGAGAACATCCCGCTCGAACGCGCGTTGCAGTTCATCAAGGGCGGCTTCTCACGCCGCCTCGAATCGAAGCTTCCCGTCTGGCAGCGTGGCTTCGCCGACCACCGCATCCGCGACCGCAACGACTTCATCACGCATCGCGAATACATCCACCACAATCCCGTACGCGCGCGCCTCTGCGAGCGCCCAGAAGATTACCCGTTCTCCTCGGCCCATCGCTCAACCGGCCTCAGCGGCTAAAGCCGCTCCCTCCGAAACATCAGGTAGGCACGGTTGAAACCGTGCCCTCCAAAATCGAACGCCCCACAAATCCCAAAGACCCTTATCGCAGCCTCCGACTCAAACGGGCTAATGTCGCACGCACAAATCAGACCCGAAACGGCCCGACTTCAGCCGTGCACGTTCTAGCCACGAATCGGAAGGGCACGGCTTCAGCCGTGCGGTAAAAAGCTGCGCCGAACGGCGTTTCCGCTCTGCCGAAGGCCGTCGGGAAGCCCGAAGGGCGCAACGACTGAACTGCCTTCCTCTCGCCCGCCCAGAACCTACGTCACGGCGCAACGTCTAGATCCGCCTCCAGCCGCACTGACCCACCCGACACCGTCATCGTCCGGCTCCACGCGGCATATCCCTTCTTCTTCACCGTGATCGTGTGCTGGCCAGCCGCCACCGAAACCGTCGACGGCGTGTTCCCCACAAAATTGCCGTCAATCTCAATGTCCGCTCCCGCCTGATTCGACTCAACCGTCAAACTCGCCGTCGTCGCGGTCACCGCACTCGCCGCCGCGTCCGGCGCCTCACCCGGCTCGGGCTTCGGCCCGAAGTTCGCCATCGTCAGATGCATATCCCCCTGAACGAACGCCGTCACCTCAGTCCCCTTGGGAATCTCCACCGACTTCCCATGCATGAACAGGAACAGCGGAGCCGCCGGGAAAAACACAATCGCGGTCCCGACCATCGCTCCTGTCATCGCGCCCACGTGACCGCCGCCGTTGGCACCTTTCTCCGCGCGCAATTGAGCTTTCTCACCATCCGCCAGGCGTACGCTGTCGACGTTCACGTCTAGCTTGCCGCCGCGCCCCATGCGCCTCTTCGGCTGGGCATCCGTCACCGTTGCCAGAGCCTGCGCGCCCTTGGGAATCACCGCCACCCCATCGACATCAACCTCTTCCGTCACCTCAAACGGAACCTGGTCTCCCGTCTTGTTCGTCTCCGACGACAGATTCTCGGCCAGCCGCATCTTCACCGGCGTCCCATCCAGCAGCGTATTCGGCGGAGGAGGAGCCTGACTCGCCGGCGCTACCGCCGCGGAAGCCGGAGCCTGCTGCGTCGCTGGCACAGCGCCTGCCGCAGACGCGGGGGAACTCGGAGCCGCGCCCGTGACCGTGAGCGGCGCCTGCGGCTTTTGCCCAGCCCCGGCGCCGGAAACCAGAGCAATCCCGAGAAGGCTTGCGACAGCTTTCATGTGAACCTCGACAATGTTCTTGAAATCGCAGGAAGACTACGCCAACTCGCCTCCCGACACAATACAAATCTCGGATCACGCAAGACTTCTAGCGCCTTCCTCGCTGAAATCTGCCTGCATCGAAGTGGACCTTAACCCCTGTAAACTCCGCGGCCCTTTAGAATCAAGATTTTGCAATTTAGGTCCACCCCTAAGTCACATATTATGAAGATTTTGCGCAAAAACAGGGGGGAGGGGGGTGGTACATGCCCTGCCAGCACATCGGTTGCCGATTCCGATTACTGCCGATACATCCTTTTCGTGGAATAGAAACATCCCTCTAAGCGGCAGGGCTTCGTGAGTCTGGCCATGCCGCACGCACTCTTTTTGTCCGAGGCCAGTCCACAATGGAATCATCCAATCCCCTCAACAGCCAGCGTCGGCTGGAGGTTGTCTTCCCCGCTAGCGCCGGGCAGCCCTCCCCGTCGTCCATCCCGGGCCCACGCAACGGTCACATCGAACTCTCCCCCCAGGCCATGCGCATGCTGGAGACCAGACCTCCGCATAAGCGGCTCCGCGACTCTGAGCCCTCGGGCGCAGTGGGCCTGGCCGATCGCCCCGACGGCGCCACCGACACCGGGGTGCCCCCCGAGGCAGCCGAAGCCCTCATAGAAGGCAAGCGGATTGGGGAGCGAATCAAATTTCTGCGCCAGCGCAAGCACATGGGCCTGGTGGAGCTCGGGCGCTATACAGGTCTGTCTGCGAGCTTCCTCTCGCAACTGGAAACGGGCCGGGTGGTACCGACACTCCGGAACCTCGCGCGCATCGCGATGGTCTTCTCGCGCGACCTGAGCTACTTCTTTGAGCCCGAACGGCCCGAGCTGTTCAAGATTCAGCGCTCGTCAGAGCGCCAGCGGCTCCCGCAGACCGGAGCCGCCGACCCCGACTACTTCTTCGAGAGCCTGGGCCAGGTTCCGGCCGAGCAGATGATCGCGCCCTATGTGGCGGAGTTTCTGCCCGGCAACGGACGCCGCACGCCCACCGCTCACCAGCACACTGGAGCCGAGTTCCTGTACATGCTGAGTGGACGGTTACGCCTGATGCACGAAGGCCGCACGGAGGTGCTCGAGCGCGGCGACGCCGTCTACTTCGATCCTTCGGTGAAGCACAGCTATGAGCGCATCGGAGATGAGCAGTGCACCGCGCTGATCCTGACCATGCCGGAGGGGATGCGCTCGAGTCAGGCGCCGATACGGATGGCTCCGCAGGCGCAGAGCGCAGCCAATGGAACCACAGGCAAGAAGCGCGCCCGCCAGGCTGGCGACTGAGCAACGCTACACAGCGTTTACAGGAAGAAACAGCCTCTCAATCTCCAGCCAGTCGTGTACGCGGCGGAAGCCGGTGACGTTGACGTTCGCCGGCGAGTTGAAGAGGATGCCTTCGCCGTGGAACAGACGAAGCTGGCGCGGATTGTCGTCAATCAGGTAGTCGCCGCGCAGGATACTCTTGTTGCCGCAGAAGACGATGTGCGATGGCGGAATGAATGGGAAGTGCTGCTTCAGCCAGTGGAACTTGGCATTGAAGCTGGACGGCACTTCCATGGCCGCTGTGGCGATGTAGATTTCGTAGTGCTCCTGCAGCCGCTCGAGAACGCGCTGGGCATGCGGCATCACGCGCAGGACGGCGAAGAAGTCCTCCGACATCATGTAGTCCGCAAGAACCTGATGGCGCTCCGGCGGAACGAAGTCCCAGAGCCACTTGCCTTCGAGGTCGGCGCGCGTGATTCGTTCGGCAAAGTCGCGGTTGTAGCGCATCAGGTGCTCGCCGAGAGCGTCGGCGATGACCTCGTCCATGTCTACGCAGATGATGCGGCGTTCCCGGCTGGTCTGTTTGTTGCCAGGCCCGTTGTGTTGCGGAGGATTCATGAACGCGGCTCCGCGGCGGCGGATTGTGCGGAGGCGAGGCGCTCGCCGGCCTGCCAGGACCGCGGCGTGTCACGGCGCGGATCCCAGAACAGGATGCGACCGCAGGTCTCACACGTGAAGATCTGGTCCTCGTGCTCGCGGCCGGTGAGATCGTTCCAGCGCTGCGGGCGCACCATCATCTGGCAGGCGGAGCATTTGTGATCGATGGCCTCGGAGAGCCCGCTGCCACGGGACTTTGCGACCCGATCGTAGATCGCCAGCGATCCTTCGCTGATCTGGGCGCGCAGGTTTTTGCGTTCGGCTTCGATGGCCTCAGTGCCGGTCCGTGCGCGGTCCACGGTTGCCGCAGCACGCACGCGCTCTTCGTCGAGTGCGGCGCGGGTCTTCTCCGCGTTTGCCGCGCCGGCCTTTTCTGCGCTCTCCAGCGACTCGGTGCGCTCCAGTGAGGCGAGTTCCTCGTCTTCCAGCTTGCGAATGGCCGCCTGGGCGAAGTTGATCTCGTGCTCGAGCGCGGTGATCTGCGCGGCGCTGGTCGCAGCGTCCATCTGTTTGCGCAACCGCGCGATTTTGCCGCGATGTCCGTCGGTATCGGACTCCTGGCTGCGGCGCAGCTTCTCTTCCACAGCGAGGTCCTGGCGAATCTTCGCGAGCGTCTGCTCGGCGGATTTGAACGCGGCTTCGGCCGCGGTGACACGCCGCGGAGCCTCAGCCTGCTCCTGGCGAAGGCGCTGCAGTTCGAGGTCCTGCGCCTGGAGGATGACGAGATGTTCGAGGTCGGGATTCATTGGTCAGGATTCATTACTCGACGGCAGCGCTCTGCAGCTTTCGTGAGGCGCGAGCCAAACATTAAGCGTAGCACCTTCGTCGAACGACTATCCTGGCTGTCCATTGAGCGGATTTTCTGAATCTGCGTCGCGATCCGTAGTATCCAAGTACCGACCGAATGGCCACCGCGACCCTTTCTGAGCTCGAGAGCGCTTCGCAGCCCATGGCCCCACCCGTGCGGTGGCGGCCCCGCGTAAATCCGTGGATCGTCGCCATGACCGTCACGCTGGCGACATTCATGGAGGTGCTGGACAGCTCCATCGCCAACGTCTCGCTGCCGCACATCGCGGGCGGCCTCGGATCCACGCAGGACGAAGCGACCTGGGTGATCACCGCGTATCTGGTGGCGAATGCGATTATTCTGCCCGCCGGCGCGTACATGACGACGTTCATCGGGCGCAAGAAGTTCTATATGATCTGCGTCGCGCTGTTCGGCGTCAGCTCGATGATGTGCGGCTTCGCGCCGTCGCTTCCGCTGCTGATCTTTTTCCGCGTGCTGCAGGGCATAGGCGGCGGCGGGCTGGCGCCGAGCGAACAGGCGATCCTTGCCGACACGTTTCCGCCCAATAAACGCGGGCAGGCGTTTGCGATGTACGGCCTGGCGGTTGTCTGCGCGCCCGCCATCGGTCCGACGCTGGGCGGCTACATCACGGACAACTTCAACTGGCGCTGGATCTTCTTCCTGAACGTTCCGGTATGCCTCCTGTCGCTGTTTCTCACCTCGCGCATCGTCGAGGATCCGCCGTGGATCGAGAAGGAAGTGAAGGAGTCGCAGAAGGGCGGCATCAAGCTGGACCTCACCGGCTTCGCGCTGCTCGCGCTGACCTTCGGCTCGATCGAGTTCCTGCTCGACAAAGGCCAGGAGGACGACTGGTTCGCGTCGCATGTCATCACGCTGTTCGCGGTGATGGCGGTCGTCGCGTTCGTGCTGATGATCTGGTGGGAGCTGCGTCAGCTGCGCGTCGGTCACCGCCCGATTTTGAATCTCACACTCTTCAAGCGCCGAAGCTTTGCCATCAGCTTCACTCTGATGTTTGTGCTCGGCTTCGCGCTGTATGGCACGACGATTCTGATTCCGCAGTTCGTGCAGACGCTGTTGGGATACACCGCGGAGCTCTCGGGGAAGGTCCTGTCTCCGGCGGGCTTCATGATGATGGCGATGATGCCGATCGTGGGCTTCCTGTCTGGCAAGGTCGATGCGCGCAAGCTGATCGGCTTTGGCTTCCTGATGCTGACGATGGCGCTGCTCTACATGGGGAAGATGAACCTTGGCCTCAGCTACGGCGAGCTGGTGTTCATGCGATGTTTCCAGGCATCAGGACTGGCGTTCCTGTTCATTCCGATTAACACGATCTCGTACATCGGCGTGAAGCAGACGGAGAGCAACGATGTCTCCGGCTTGATGAATCTCGCGCGCAATATCGGAGGATCGTCCGGCACAGCGTTCATGGCGACGATGCTGATACGCCGCACAGCCGCGCACGAGACCTCGATGGTGCGCTACATGAACGAAGGCAGCGCGGGCTTCACGCGGCAGGTGACGGCGCTGGCCGGCAGATTCAAGGCCGGCAACGGCCACGGTCCAAGCGGCGGCCCGTTCGGCGGAGCTTCCCTGGGCGCAATTCACCAGGCACAGGCGTTCATCTACAACCAGATGCACCGTCAGGCCGCGATGCTCGCCTACATCGACATCATCCGGTACCTGACGCTCTTCTGCGCGTTCATGATCCCGATCCTGTTCTTCATTCCCAGGCCCCCGAAGGGAATGCACGCGGGGCATTAACCACCGCAACTGCCGCGCAAAGACACAAAGGCCGGAGCGTGGAGGACCTGTTGCGGGTCGCTGCGCTCCGGCCCTTGCATGAATCGTGAACCCAAAACTACTTCTTCGGGGGAGCGATCGCATCCTTCGCCGCCTTCGCGACGCGGAACTTCACAACAGTCTTGGCCTTGATCTTGATGGCCTCGCCGGTCTGCGGGTTGCGGCCGATGCGCGCCTTGCGCTCTGCCTTCACGAGCTTGCCGAGGCCGGGGATGGTGAACTCGCCGTTCTTCTTGGTTTCCTTCACTGCGGTGTCTGCGAGCATCTGCATGAAGTTTGCGGTCTGCTTGCTGGTGAGCTCGTTCTTTTCTGCGAGGTGCCGCACGAGCTGTGTCTTGGTCATGCCTTTTGCCATTGAGGGGACTCCTTTTTTTGAAACAGATTTAAGGGGGCTCATCGGGACCACCCCATCGGACAAACAACATCCGCTGGAAGCCCCCGGGACC
Organism: Acidobacteriaceae bacterium; assembly: GCA_035651235.1. Taxonomy (GTDB): domain Bacteria; phylum Acidobacteriota; class Terriglobia; order Terriglobales; family Acidobacteriaceae; genus Granulicella. Next base: position 134,882 of record DASRGC010000058.1, on the reverse strand, counting down.
CGCCTGCCGCCTTCTGCACCGCACCAAATCGTCAGTGTTTATGCGGGTGCGGAGAACCGCGCCGTGATTCACCATCGCCCTTTAGGGAGTGTTTGTCAATGACAAAACACCCGTTTCCACAGGTTTTTTTAGGGTTTTCAGCCGAAAGTACCCAGAATTGGGCGATTTTCAGCGGAAAACGTGGTCTGAAATAGCCCCGAAGACTAGAGGAAGGCGTTTGCCCGGACGCGCCGAAGAGGTTCGGAAGAGGCCGCTGCGCTGGAGAGTATCGCTTCGTTGAGTGTGTCGACAAGAGGCGCCATGAGACGAAATCTCGCGATGATCTCGCGCGCGAGTCGGGGCTCGAGTGCAAGGGATGGGGGCAGCGCACAGCGAACGCCCCAGTTGCGCGCGCGCAGCAGTTCGCCAGCGGGGTGATCGTTCGGAAAGCCTTTGGGCATGCGGCTGAGCGCTTCCGGGTCGATCCGCTCCATTGCCGGCACGCGTGGCGTTCGCGATGAACTCGACACGCGTGGCTTGAGCAGCTTGTTGAGCTGCGTGTCGTAATCGCGATGATTCTCCGCCATCCAGCGTCGCAGTGCGAGCAGTTGATCCCGCTCCGGCATGTAGACGCCTGCGGCCAGGAAGCAGATCTTCGGCCCGAGCTGGATGTAGAAGCCGCCGCCGGAGGTCTTCTCCATGCCGCGCCGCGTCCACCACGCGGAGAGATGCGTCTTATACGGCCGCTTGTCCGGCGAGAAGCGGATGTCGCGATAGATGCGCATGATGGATTTGTGCGCCGGCCGCATGTGCTCGGGCGCGTACTCGGCCATGGACTGCGTGATCTCGTCGACCAGCGCCAGCATCGGCGCTTTCAGCTCGCGCTCGTAGATAGGTTTGCGGTCGTTGAACCAGTTGCGGTCGTTGTGGCGCGCCAGGCCGCGGAGGAAGGTCATCGCGGCCGGCGAGAAGTGCGTGGGCATGCAGGAGAGGATAGCCGAGCACAGAGCTGTGCGGGGTGTGGACGCGTCTAACAGAACAGGAGCACAATGGACGCGCGGTCGCGGGAGGGTCCTATGCGGTTCGGTATTGTGGCGGTTGCCGGATTGATGGTCGCGGCAGGCGCGGCGCAGGCTCAGCAGGTGAAGGCGGCCGAGCCACAGCTTCCGACAGCCCAGCAGACGAAAGCAATCGTGGCGCGGGCGGTGCAAACCGCAGTGCCCGGGGCTGTGCCAGCGAAAGGGTTGGTGATTGTCTCGGGGCCAACGTGTCCTGCGGGGCTGCTGCGGGCAGATCAGCAGGCGACCGGTGGCGCAACCCTGTGGACGACCGCCCAGGAAGACGAAGGAGACAAAGAGGCGTTGCTCCGCAGGCCAACGGGGCTTGGGGTGCATGTCGACTTTCAGGGCACCACGAGTCCCGTGAAGGCGCTTGAGTTGCGTGTCAGCTATGAGCCGCTCGGATTGAAGCGGGTTCCGGCTGGACCGGGGACGAACGGATTCGTCAACAATTCGCGTGAGCGTGAGAAGAACTTCAACGTCGATCGCGAAGCAGCGATGCGGATACGCGCCGATCTGCTTGTAGGTCCGGCGGCGACGATCACGCGTGTGCATCTGATGAGTGCGACGTTTGCCGACGGAAGCGTGTGGCGTGCGCCGACGCCCGATGCGTGCAGCGTTGTTCCGAACCGCTTCATGCGTGTGAAGTCGAAATAGCGGGCACCCTATAGCTGCCTATAGCTGCCGCGCCAGAAGCAGGGTCATGTCGTCGGGCTGTTCGTGATTGCCGATCCACTCCTGCAGGCACTTGAGCGTGTTGGTCGCGAGTGTGGGCAGTGCCTCGCCGCGGTGCTGGCGGATGTAGTCGAACAGACGGTCCTCGCCGAACTGCTCGTCGTTCTGCTCGGGCTCGGTGAGGCCGTCGGAAAACGCCATCAGCAGATCGCCGGAGTACAGCTCCACGGAGTCCTCACAGTACTTCATTCCGTTCAGCAGGCCGACGGGCGGCCCACCGCAGTCGAGGTGCTTTACCGTGCCATCGCCGGAGAGAACCATCGGCGCGAGGTGGCCGCCATTTGAGTACGTGAGCTTGCGCGTGGCCGCGTCGTAATAACCCAGGAACAGCGTTGCGTACTTCTCCGGCGGCGTACTGGCGAAGATGTGCTTGTTCAGCAGTTCCAGCAACGTCGCGGGTGAGGGCTTCGCCGCTTCCGCAGAGACGCTGTTCGTCGAGCTGAGGCCAAACGCACGCACCGCCGAGTGCAATGAGGCCATCAGCAGCGCCGCGGAGATTCCCTTGCCGCTGATGTCTCCAAGGGCGAGATACAGATCGTTGCCATGGCGGCCGAAGATGAAATCGAAGTAGTCGCCCGACACGGTGCGGGCTGGCTGGCAGACAGCGTGAATCTCAAAGCCGGGCAGCGCGACAGGCGAATGCGGAAAGAGATTCGCCTGCACCTCGCGCGCGATGGAGAGTTCGGATAGCAGTCGCTCTTTCTCGCGCTGCTGGGCCATCAGGTCGACAATCGACGCCGTCATGCCGTTGAACGAGCGTGCCAGCGCGCCGAGTTGGTCCTTTCGTTTAATCACGATGCGATGTTCGAAGTTGCCGCTGTCGATCTCGCGCGTGCCGCGGTAGAGCTCGGCAACCGAGCGCGTGATCGTGCGGCTGAGCCCAGCGCCCATCAGCAGAGCAAAGAGCTCAAGCACGGCAAAGAAGATGCCGATCGCGATCAGGATTATTCGGATGACCGTGCCAAGGCCGTTGGTCGTCGAAAACAATCGCCCGTAAAGAATCGAGGGGCGCGAAAACACAGCGAGGATCGAGCGGACCCTGTCCCCTGTCTGCCATGACGTCACGCTCAACGGAGCGCTGAACACCACTGGCAGATCGAAAAAGTGAGTGCGAGCGGGAAGCGATCCCGAGTCAACCGTGGCGAAGTGCTCCCCGCCGGCTTGGTTCGCATCAGGCACGTTGACCTTCGAATCGCCAATCGTGATGTTCGTGTCGTCGCCGTTGCCGTCGATCTTGACGACATTTGCCTTGTTTGGATTTTTGCCCGTCCACCCTCCTTGCAGCAGCACGATGCGGCCAAGGCCACTGGCGCTCGCTGTAAGTGTCGTCCTGTCGAGCGGACGGGTTCCAAGCACCGAGAGCTCGCGGGCCGCCTGCGGAATCACCACATACGTGCACAGATAGAGCTTTCCATTCAGTGCGACCACGCCGTGATAGCCGTTTTGCAGCCAGGAAGGCAGCGGCTGCCCGAAGAACGGATCGTCTGTCCCAGCCTGCGGCGTGGCCGGCTGAAACTTGTCGCCCTTCAGGACCGCAATCGAAATCGGCAAAGGACTCACCGCGATAGGTTCGGCGGACTCCTTGCCACGCGGCGCCTTGGCGGCGGAGAGCAGCGCGAGCCCAGCCGTCTCATCGCGCAGTTCGGTCGATGCCTGATCGAGGAGCGTCAGCGCGCTGTTGGTCGCAAACTGCCCGGCGAAGAGGTAAGCCGCAATACCGAAGAGCGTAAGGCAGAGCACCACCGGCGCGAGGCTCATCAGCGCGTAGGTGACGATCAGCCGGTTGCGAACCTTCCACAGCAGCCGGCGCGTCGTCCAGCGATAGAGCAGGATGGTCAGCAGCGGGCAGAGAACGATGCAGCAGAGGATGATTGGGCCGATGAAGAGCAGTCCAAGGATATGAGAGATCTTCCCCAGCAGTGCCATGAAGACGACGAGCGCCGTGAAGATGATGCTGATGCGCCCAATGCGGCTCTGGCGCTTGTACCAGGCGCGGAAACCGGGGCGGGATTGGGTCGTTGTATTGCTCATCGAAGATGCTCTGGAGTGATGCAGATGAGTTTAGCGTAGCCACGTTGCAGGATACGAACACGGCGCCTAGACGGTTCTCTCTGGCCATTTCGCGCGGGCAAACAGAATGGACCGCCGTTCTAGTTCGCCGGGTATCGATGGAGGAGCGGCCCAACGTCGTTCGAGTACTTGTAGTTCTCGCGCCGGTCTGAGTCGATAGTCCAATACATGGCACCGAGCAACCCGGGATATCCAGCGGGATTCGCAAGTGGGTAGGTAACGCCGGCGGGCTTCTTGCCAGTCAGCAGGTAATCGATCCCGTCATGCATTGTTGCCGGTTGTTCATACCCGGTCAGAAAGCCTACGGCCACTTTGTCTGCGGGCATGCCAGGGAACATCTCACTGCTGTCGCCTCCGACTGCGAACCCATGCAGCAGGAGCTCGGTCATCGCCGCATGGTAAGCCGCCGTTCCGGATTCGTATATCTCGCCATCGAGGCCCTCCAGTGGAGGCGTGTTGTAATCCTGCACGTCTACAAAGGAGAGGATGTCCCTTAATCCATAGGCCAGTGGCAGGTAGCTGCCAAACTGTCCGCCGTACGTCACGAATCCGGCCGGAATCTGGGTCCCTTCCGGAACAAGGCTGATCATGAACCCCGGGCCGAAATGCTCCCTCATCTGCCGCAGTGCTTCGATCAGATGGACGATGGACAGCGTGGTTGGCTTTCTGAAATCGCGATCGCCTGCATCGATGTTCATCGACGGAGTTTCGAAATCGATATCGACACCATCGAATCCATACTGCTCAACGATGTCGCTGACAGACGAAACGAAGGCGGCCTCGCTCGCGGGGGTTCTCAGAGAGACGAATTTCCCTCCGCCTCCCAGAGAGAGCATGACCTTCCTTCCCGTGGACTTCACATAGCTGATGTCGTCTTTGAGCCGGTCCGGCGAAGAGCCTCTTGGCGGCGCAAACCGCAGCGTTCCTTCCGGAGCGGATTGGTCCGGCGACGCGAACGCCACGATAATAATATCCCACTGCGGCGAGACATCGCGCAGCCTGAAGTTGTCGAATCCTGTCCAGTAGCCGATGAGGCGACGTGTGCCCGCCTTGTCATTGGGGATCGGAGCGACAGACGGAGGCGGCGTAGACGTCTGAGCGAACCCATAGCCGCGCATGGCACAAGCTTGCGCTGGTTTAAGTAGCGCCTTCTGGTCCGGGAAGCTGTAGACCGCACCCGTTGTGCCGGTGTACCACGGAAGGAGCGCCACATTGCTGAGGTGATACTTCTTCGCGACAAACGGTGCGGATACAGGGAAATGATTCTTATGATTCGTATTCGTAGGCTGCAGCAGAAAATACGGGGATCCGATGCCGCGTCCGCCGCAACCGCCTGTCGGCATCATCCAGGGTGAGACAGTGTTGCCGGTCGGCATCCTGCCCGAGGCAAGTGGATCATGCAGAGGATCGTTGAAGAACTCCGCCAGCTGCTGTGTGAGCGGCTGAATGTCGCGGTCGCTTACGATGTCAGGGGTGTTCGCGAAATACGAGCCGAGGACAAAGGAGTTTCCTGTCGCGCGATCGATGCCATGCGTGCCCGTGCCGCAGCAGATCGTGTCATCGCCTTCCGGATAGAACGTGGTGTTATGCGTCACCGCAACAACCAGCCGGCCATCCTGCTTGGGAAGCTGTTTGAAGAGCTCTTGCTGAACGAACTGCATATCCAGCACGGCAATCCTGCCGCCGTTCCTTCTGGAGGTCAGGACATATCCGTAGCCGGCGGGGATCTCTATGCTGACCGGTTGCACGGATGGCTTCGCGAGCAACGTGTGCCCCGTCGCAGATGGACCGATCGTGCTTCGAAGCAGCGCGTCGGTGTACTGCGTGTGACCGCTGGAGGGGAATGCAAACCGCTTGAAGACGGGCGACGCGAGAATGCTCTGCACATCTCCGGAGGCATCCAGCACGGCCGGGCGGGCGCCTGCAAAGGTCAGCTTGAGCGGGATCAGCGTGACGGCAATAATGGTCGTCTTGCCCATGGTCGGATCTCCACCCGCAAGCGTGAAGGTCTGATCTCCGACTGTGTGTTGAAAGACGGGAACAGTACCTTGCCCGCAAGCGGAGAGAGCGAAAAGTGGGCCGAGCAACAAGAGGCCGAGCAACTGCGTTCGCATTCGGAAAGACCCTCGATCGTGGGGGATGTGTAGGCCCAGCCAGTATGCACGAACGCGGCGCGTGCCCGCTCGGAAGACGGGTTGTTCTTTCTCGCCCGATAAAGACTATGGCTGCGAGTGCTGCGGCGGAGCAGGCTTGCCGTTATCCGGCGGGGGCACCTGCGCGTTGGGATAGATGTTGGGGATCGGCTGCGAGAGCTCGTGCTCGCGCTCCGGATGCGGGAACGGCTTGCGCGGCATCATCGCTTCCCGCTGACTGGTGTTCCAAAGGAAGATCGCCTCGACGATCGCCGCCTGTTCGAGATCAGCCTGGTGCAGCCGGTCAAACGTGTCCATGTCCGAGTGGTGCGTGCGTGTCTCGTAGTCCATCGGGTCCTGGATGAACTGGAAGCCCGGCAGGCCAACAGCATCGAAGCTCAGGTGATCCGTGCCGCCGGTATTGCGGTAGCTGATCGTCGTCACGCCAAGGTCCTTCAGCGGAGCAATCCACTGCGCGAAGATCGGGCCGATCGGGAAATTCTGCTGCGTGTACACGCCGCGGACTTTGCCGGTGCCATTGTCGAGGTTGTAGTACGCGTCGAGCGTCTCCCACTCCTTGGTGGTGGTGAGTGCGCCGTGGTGCCCGAGGAAGCTTGGTGTTCCCGGCGGATCTGGCGGGTTCGGCGGAGCGAACGTGCCGAAATGCTGCTTCACGTAGCCCTGCGATCCATACAAACCTTCTTCCTCACCGGACCACAGCGCAATGCGAATCGTCCGGCGCGGATGAACGTCCAGCGCCTTCAGGATACGCACAGCCTCCATCGCAACAATCGAGCCTGCGCCGTTGTCGGTCGCCCCCGTGCCGGAGATCCAGCTATCGAGATGGCCTCCGACCATGACGACCTGGTCCTTCAGCTTCGGATCAGTTCCTGGAATCTCGGCGACCGTGTCGAAGCCGTGCTCGTGCTGTCCGCTGAACTTGGTCTCGATGTTAACCTCCAGTGTGACCGGCACGTGCGCCTCGGCGAGATGCGCGAGCCGGTTGTAATGCTCGATCATCATTACGGCGTTCGGGATCTTGACCGCGTTGTCGGGCTTCTGCGCGTCGCGCGCGAGGTTGGCGCCATTGTCGTCGAAGATGATGCCGGTGCCCCCACCGTCGGCTGCATCACGCGTCGGCGTGATGATCGCGATCACGCCTTCATCGGTAAACATCTTCAGCGCCTGCTGCCGTAACCGCATAGCGCGCATGCGTTCCGCCATCCGCTGTTCGAGCGTCTGCACCGGCTGGCCTGCCGCGCGTGCACGCGGTTGCTCCATCATCTCCATGTCCTTCAGCTCTTCGTCTGTGTAGCGATGGAACAGTGGCTCAGTGATATCAGGCGTCGGGCGCATCGCGCCGAGCAGCACAATCTTTCCCTTCAGCTTGCCCTTCCACTTGTCGAGGTCCGACGCCTCCTGCAGCGGAATGTACGCAATCTCGCCCGTCACGGCCCCGTTCGTCGCCGGCGACCAGGGTGCAGCCTGCATCCACAGCGGTTCAGGATCGGGAGAGACCATGCGCGCCCAGGTGTTGATCTGCTGCCATCCCATGCCGAAGTCGCCCCAGTCCTCTAGGTGCGCGTTCGAAAGGCCGATCGCCGTCAGCGTGTCGCGTGTCCACTCGTTCGCCTTCTCCATGTTCGGTGAGCCGGTCAGGCGTGGCCCAATCCCGTTCGCCAGCGCGTCCCCAAACTGCATCACCTTGCTGTGCTGAAAGCCCTCCTCGCGGATACGCGCGTACATGTTCAGGTCAATGTCTTCCGCTGCCGGCTGGGGTCCGTAGTAGCTCGGAACAGATTTCTCCGCGGCCTCCGGAGCCGCAGTTTTTCTCTTCTGGGCAGGGGCCGAGCAACACAGGGTCAAAATGGCCGCGCAGGCGGACACGGCAGAGGAACGGCGCACGAAGGACATCGAGCAAACTCCTGGAGTTGCAAGGTGAGGATGGAAATCTTTGAGAGGAGGAGTTTACGTCGCGCTTTGGAAAAAGTCTCGGAAAACCGGAGGATGCCCTGTGACTAGCCGCGCTGTGCGTTCCGCCGGCGAATCCGGCGTGCATAAAGAACGCCAAGGTAGCTGAGCGCCACCACCAGCACCACCACGCCGACCGGGAAACCAATATCGCGGTAGGCGATCGCGAAGTCCGGATTGCGCCCGCTCGCTATGCGGTAAAACAGCAGCGACATGATACTGACAAACGTGGTCGCAAAAAACGCCGCAAAACCCGTCGCCATCCCCATCAAAAGTGAGGAAAACCAGCCAAGATCGCCAAGCGGGATGCCGAGAAGAACGCCTTCGCGCCGGGCGCGGGCTACATCATGAACACTATCCATCTCAAGTAGAATAAACCTGATGGCAGATGGCCTGCAGGGCGTACAAACAACCAGCGCAGCGCTCGACCCCAGCCAGCAGGCTGGCCGGGGACCCCGACGCGAGGAACTGGTGCGGGCAGCCCAGGTGGCCCGCGAGGCCGAGGTGCGCCAGTCCCCTAACGGCCTGCGTTTTGCGACATTTGGCGAGACCGGCGTCCCCGGCACCGATCTGGACCGCATGCTCGAGGCAGTCCCGCCAGCGATTGGCGCGGCGCTCGGCGCGAATACCTACTACTTCGTGCCGCTGGCTCTGCGTGAGTCCGCTGAGCCAACTCAAGCTGACGAGCCGGAGGGATTTGCGAGGAAGCCTTCGCAATCGCCGGAGCACGCAATGGTGGCGCGCGCCTGGAGCGATGAGCTCGGCGAGTCGGCCATCTGCCACCGGAACGTGGAGCTCGGCAGCGGCCACCGCGGCGTCTTTATCTCGACTCGCCTGATGGGCGATCGCTTCGCGTTGAGCTTTGAATTCTTCATCAACGTCGCGCACGCGTTCGTCGACGCCGCCGGTGTTCCCGAAAGTTTCGCGACACTGGTTTGGCAGCAGGCCGTCGACGGCGTTCGCGGCGAGACCAGCCTCGATGCCTGGGAGTCGCGCAATCTCGCCTTCGGCCGCGAGCCAAACGCGAACGGCGACGAACCCAAGCGCCGCAACCAGACCTACACGGCAAAGTCACGGCCGTTTTCAGCCGAGAAGCCGGCACTTTCAGCCGCAGCACAGCCGCTGATTGATGAGAAGGAGCGCGGGGTCTACATGGAAGCCGCGTTCTCAGATGCCGTAGCGATCTACCTGCTCTCCCTCGCGCTCGACTTCGACTACTCCGAGTTGCGCGAGCGCGAGTATCCTTTGCTCGCCCCGGCAGCTCTGGCAGCCCGGCTGAAGCTGGTAGCCGAACTTTTCCCGCCGAACCCCGGGTATCAGTTCAGCATCCGCTACCGCCGGCGGGCGTAGACACCGCGGCCCGCTGGATTACACGACCGCTTCAGATACCGGTCTCATCCGGATTCTTTCAATATAGTCGCGACTAGGATGTTTCCGACGGAGGGTCGCCATTGCAGCCGTAGCATCGCTCCCGGAGTTGTGGTCCTGCGGAATCCACCTGGATGACGAGTATGTCGGTCTCATGCGCGAGACCCAAAGCTCCGCATCGATTGCCGAGCTGCAGCACCAGATCCAGAGCGACGGCTACCTGCTCCTGCGCGGCCTGCTCGACCCCGCAAAAGGTCCTCGCCGCGCGCTCTCGAGCGTAACGATTAAGAGCGTCGTCGGAACACCCACACATCTGATCCGGTGGGGCACGAACGGGCTGGCGTTTACGACGACGAATAGCGTTTACGGTTCGACGGCGACTGGCGCCGTTTATCTGATCAGCGGCTCGATTGTTAGCAGCTCAGTTTCCGAGCCGAATGATGCACCATCCGCCAATGTGCAGCGCACCTGGTCAACGCCTGCTGTCTTGCAGAGGCAGCCGAACCGGGCCGCCGAACTCAGGCCAGTCCCACGTTAGTCCGCCTTGATTCCAACCGTGAGCAACTAACGCACGGCCGACATCGACGCCCGGAAGAGCTTCTCGAAATCCCCCGCGGCCGCGCTGTCCTTTGCTGCCGACTCGACGGCCTTCTGCGCCACCGGCCGCGGATAGCCCAGGTTCACCAGCGCCGACAGCACATCATCCGCAACCGCGCCCAGCGACGGCGTCGCAGCCTTCTGCGGAGCCACGCCCGCCATGTCGTCCAGCTTGTCCTTCAGCTCCAGCACCACGCGCTCCGCCGTCTTCTTGCCGATGCCCGGAATCTTCGTCAGCGTCGCGTGATCGCCCGCGCGAATGGCCCCAACCAGCCGCTCCGCCGAGATGCCGCTCAGCACCGTAATCGCCAGCTTCGGCCCAATCCCCGAGATCGTCAACAGCTTCTCGAACAGCCGCTTCTCCTTGAGCTCAGAGAATCCGAACAGCGCCAGCGCATCCTCGCGCACATGCGTGTGCACATGCAGCTTCGTCTCGCTGCCCTCGTTGCCGAGGTCGGTGAATGTCGTCACCGAGATGGCAAGCTCATACCCGACGCCGCCGCAGTCCACAATGACCGAGCTCGGCGACTTCGAAAGAATCTGTCCGCGAAGATGTGCAATCACGAGAGCGATTGTATCGGCTAGCCGTGGTTCGCGACGTACGTCTCGTGGATCACCCCACGCAGCCGCTCCGTCAGCGCATCCGCGTCGCGCGTCGTCAGCCCAGCCGTCGCGATCGGCTCTCCCACCACCAGCTTCAACGGCCGGGGCCGCATCGTGTAGGTGTGAATCGGCAAAAGCTCATAGGTGCCGATCAGCGTCACCGGCACCAGCGGGACCTGCGCCTTGATTGCCATCCACGCTGCCCCCGAAACCATCGGCTTCAGCTCGCCCGTCGCGGACCGCCCGCCCTCCGGAAACAGCATCAGCGGCATGCCGGACTGCAGCGTCTTCACCCCACGCATCAGGCTCGCCACGCCCGCGCGCGCCGAGCTCTGATCGATCGGCACCTGCCCCGAGCGATGCAAATACCACCCAATAAATGGCAGCTTCCACAACGACGCCTTCGCCAGAATCCGGAACTGAAACGGCAGCATCGCAAACAACATCGGCGTGTCGTAGTAGCTCAGATGATTCGAGGCGTACACCGCCAGCGGCCGGCGGCTGCCTTCGCGTCGCAAGGGCTGAAGCTTTTCCAGCCCTTCGACCGTCACCCGCGAGAGCGCGATCCGCAGCAGCACACGAGCCCACGCGCGCGCGACGGCGTGCTGCTGCCGGCCAGACTTGTCCCACAATCCCGCGATCAGCGAGATACACCCAAAGAACGCCGTTGCCAGCGCAATTAGCGGCAGCACAAACAGGTATGTCAGCCAGCGCAGCCCCACGGACACACGATTGTGCGGAGCCTCGGCTGCCGCGACGTGCTCTTCCGGCTGCAGAAATTCATTGGATGGCATCTGCTCCATCTTATTGCGGGCGGGCGAGTAGATGAGCGCGAATCTCTGAGACGAGAAACAGCGAGCCCGTCGCCACGATCACGCCCTCCGCGGGTGTCATGGCCTCTGCATGCGTGATTGCCGTTGCCGCATCCGGCGCAACTGCGGCAGGAATCTCAAGCTTCTCTGCCACAGCGAGAATCTCCTCCACACGCGCCGCGCGCGGACTGTCGATATGCGTCAGCAGAATGTGATCGCGCCGCCGCGCCGGATCAGCAGACGACGCATCGAACAGCGGAAACAGAATCTGCGCGAGCTCGGCGATGGGCTTATCCGCCAGGCACGAGAAGATCAGCGTGCGCGGCCGATCCTCCGCAAGCTGAGAAAGCGCGGCACGCAGCGCCCATGCACCTGCCGGATTATGGGCCACATCCAGCAGAACCGGCGCCCGCCCGGCGGAAGTTCGGATCCATTCCAGCCGCCCCGGCCATTGCGTGTCGCGAATTCCCTCCTCGATCGCCTCGTTCGAGATCTCAATGCCATGATTGGCTCGAAGTTCGAGCGCAGCCGCAATTGCCAGCGCCAGATTCCGCTGTTGATGTTGCCCGGCAAGTGCAGAGTCCACGTGAATTACCTTGCCGTCAATGGATATTGCATACTCATTCTTCCAGCTCGAGTTTGCAGATGCATTGACGTCAATGTATTCGGTCGGCGTACTGCGGTAGCCTCGCGCCGGAAGACATTGGGAGGCATCCACGCCCCGAACATTCAGCGCAACGGCTCTCTCGCCGATTGCCGCGTTCGCCTCCGGATGTTGTGACAGCGTGACCAGCACGCCATCCTGTCGCAGAATGCCCGCCTTTTCGGTCGCGATCGAGCGCAGCGTGTTTCCCAGAAACTCAATATGGTCGAGCCCAATGTCCGTGATGATGGACACAAGCGGCTCGACAACATTCGTCGCATCCAATCGCCCGCCCAGCCCAACCTCCAGCACCGCGATATCAATGCGCTGCTCGGCATAGAAGCAGAACGCAATCGCCGTCAGGAGTTCGAAGAAACTCGGAGGATGAGGAAGTTCGCCTTGGGTAACAAGCGTCGCCGCGGTCTCATCCACGAGCGTAAACAGCCGCGCGAAATCAACGTCCGAGATCTCCGTAAGCTGCGGCGGACTGCCGGTCGACATCCGAATGCGCTCGTTCACGCGCAGAAGATGTGGCGACGTGTAAAGACCCGTGCGCAGACCCGCGGCGTTGAGGATCGACGCCAGCGTCGCCGCCGTCGATCCCTTCCCGTTCGTGCCAGCGATGAGCACGGAGCGAAAGGCCTGATGCGGGTCGCCGAGAGCGCCCAGCAGCGTGCGAATGTGATCAAGCGACCACTTGCGCGGCACACCGGCTTTACCCGTGCGGAGCTCAGGCCCCATCGTGGCCAGCCGCGCCAGCACTTCCTCGTAGGTCATCTGTTCATTGTCTCGCGAGTTGTCTCTACCTGCGCGTGGCACAGTCGTCCGGCGCGCCCGCGGAGATGCAGGCCGTCATTGCGATTGGCCAGATAACGCGCGTTGAGCGCCGCGAAATTGAGGTCTTCCAGAACGCTCAGGTTGTAGCGAACCAGTTCCTCCGCAAGCGAGTCCGGCGCGAAGAAGAGTTGGAAAGGTTCACCCGCCCGCGCAACTCGTGCCGAAAGCGAATCGAGCATCCACTGCTCAAGCGGCGGCAGCGCTTCGCGCGGCAGCGAGTAGTCAAAGACCAGGCTCGATCCCGCAGGCAACCGGCCGAGAACACGCGCAGTCGCGGCAAACGCCTCTGCCGTGAGATATGGCACCACGCCCAGCCACGCGGTCGCAGTCGGTACGCTGAAATCGAATCCTGCATGCAAAAGCTGCTGCCGGAGCGACTGCCGCTCGAAGTCCACCGGCACAAAACTCAGAGCCTCCGGGACTACCAAATTCGCCGCCGCGAGCAGTTCCCGCTTCCACGACTGCGTCGCAGGATGATCGACCTCGAAGACGCGCAAATCCGGATAAGGATTGCGCAACGCGAACGTATCGAATCCCGCGCCCAGAATCAGCGCCTGGCGCACACCCTGCTCGCGAAAGCCCTGCGCAAGCACATCCTCCGCAAACCGCGCGCGGCACACCATAAACGCGCGCATCGCCGCAGAGAACGGCTTGCGTGAAGCAGCCGGTGTGCGCTGCAGTTCGAGCCGGATCTCTGGCGGCAGAATCCTGACTGCGAACGGGTCTTCGAAGACGAGAGGGTGCTCATCATGCAGTTGGTGCGCGGCCCTTCGCATGGCCACACGAAGCGCGGTCCGGGACGGTCGTGCCTCGTCCACTGTTAGTCGGCGGCGGCGGCGGTCGTATCCGCGGGAGTTGCGTTCTCTAGCTCCACAGCCTGCCGTTGGCTCATCCAGTCGATCGCGTTCGCGAGATAAGCTTTCAGCTCTTTGCGCGAGACAATCGCATCCAGGAACCCATGTTCGAGAAGGAACTCCGACCGCTGGAATCCCTCCGGAAGTTTCTGCCGGATCGTCTGCTCGATCACTCGCGGCCCGGCGAAGCCAATGAGCGCGCCTGGCTCCGCGATGTTCAGGTCGCCCAGCATCGCAAAGCTGGCCGTGACGCCGCCGGTTGTCGGGTCGGTCATCAGCGAGATGTACGGGATACTTGCTTCGTCGAGCTTCGCCAGAGCCGCGGAAATCTTGGCCAGCTGCATCAGGCTGGCAATGCCCTCCATCATGCGCGCGCCGCCGGATGCGGAGACGATGATGAGGGGCGTGCGGGTTTCGTATGCGCGATCGACGGCGCGAGCAATGGTTTCGCCCACAACAGCACCCATCGAGCCGCCGATAAAGCTGTACTCCATCGCCGAGACAACTACATCCAGCCCGTTGATCTTGCCGACAGCATTCACGATGGCGTCGTTCAGCCCGGTCTTCTTCTGCGCCTGCTGCAGGCGTGCCTTGTAGGGCTTCAGATCGGAGAAGCTCAGCGGGTCGGTCGAGCGCAGGTCGCCGTCTACGAACTGATAGCCCGGGTCGAGGAGCATGTGGATGCGCTCCCGGGCGCCTATCTTGAAGTGGTTGCTGCAGTAGGGACAGACCTGGAGATTGGCCTCAAGATCTGCATTCCAGATGGGCTTGCCGCATTGCGGGCACTTGGTCCAGAGGCCCTCGGTTCGAACCTCGTGGTCGGAGGGCGGGACAATCTCGTGCGCGTCGCGCTTGAACCAGGTCATCGATCGAGCTCCTTGGTCGGCTGGATGCCCATCTGAGATTGTAACGCTATGAGCCGGAATAGGAGCCGACGAATGAGGTGGTTAGCTACGGGACTGCTGGTTTGCGTGGCATTCGCCGGCTCCGCGCAGACGGCGCGCGGAAAGTCGCAGCCAGGCTGGCCGGAGTACGGCGGAACACTGGAAGGTCAACGTTACTCGGCGGCCACGCAGATCAACCGCAGCAATGTCGCGCGGCTCCGCCAGGTGTGGTCTTTGGACGTTCGGCAGTATGAGGGAGACAAGCCGCGCGGCAGTTTCGAGGCGACGCCGGTGCTCTGGCGCGGCACGCTGTACCTGACGACACCGAAGGATGTGGTGCTCGCCGTGGACGCGGCCACCGGCAAGGTGCGGTGGAGCTTCAACCCCGGTGTAAGAGACGAAGATGTGCACTTCATCGGGACCTCGCGCGGTGTGGCGCTCTGGCATGATCCGCGAGCCGGAGCAGCATGTTCCGATCGGGTGCTGATCGCGACCTTGGACCGCCGCCTGGTTGCCCTCGATGCGCGTGCAGGCAGGCCCTGCAAGGACTTTGGTAGAGCAGGCACGGTTGACCTTGGCGCCGGTATTTATCTGCCGAATAAGGATTATCTGTATTACACTTCGCCGCCAATTGTAGTTGGCGAACACGTCATTCTGGGCTCATCGATCGCGGACAACCAGAACATCGACACGCCATCCGGCGCGGTACGCGCGTTTGATGTGCGCACCGGCGAACCATTGTGGAAGTGGGAGCCGCTGGCTGCGGTGAACGGACCCGGGCCGCACAAGACTGGCGCGGCAAATGCGTGGGCGCCGCTTGCTGCGGATGCGGAGCATGATCTCGTCTTCGTGCCGACGAGCAGTCCGTCCGTGGACTATTACGGCGGCATGCGGGCAGGCGATGATCGTGACTCCGACTCGATCGTGGCGCTGCGTGCCTCGACCGGCGAGAAGGTGTGGGCGTTCCAACTTGTTCACCACAACCTGTGGGACTACGACACCGCGTCGCAGCCGATGCTGTTCATGTGGCGAGACCGCGTGCCTGCTGTTGCGGTGATGAACAAGACGGGAATGGTCTATGTGTTCAACCGGCTTACAGGCGAGCCGCTGTTTCCAATCGACGAGCGCGCCGTTCCGCAAAGCGATGTTCCGGGAGAGCAAACCTGGCCGACGCAGCCGTTCTCCTCCGTGGACCCGCTGCTGTCGATGCGCTTCAAGGTCGATGAGATGGCGGCCGCAGACAGTGGCGATCAGCGTTTTTGCGAGCGGCTAATGAACGAGGCGCAGTATGACGGGCCGTTTACTCCACCGTCGATGAGCGGCACGATTGTTTACCCGGCATCGCTGGGCGGGCCGAATTGGGGCTCGGCGGCGTTCGATGCGAAGACGGGAGTGATGTATGTGCGGGTGAACTCGATGGCTTACCTCGTCTGGCTGAGCGAAGGCGCGCCGCACGGCGCAGATAAGGACTCGAAAAGTGCGAGAGATCAACTGAAATCAGGGTTGTTTCGCCCGCCGGATGCGGCGCTGGGGGGTGGGGGGATGCTGATGGGCGGGACGCCGTTTGCGGTGAACATGGCGGCGCTGGTGGGGCCGGGAGGGACGCCCTGCGGAGGCGCGCCGTACGGGCGCGTCGTTGCGACCGACCTGAACACGGGCAGGCAGGTGTGGTCGGTGGCGCATGGGACGATGGCCGGGAGGGCGGGGTCGGTTGGGATGGGTGGGCCGGTGGTGACCGCGGGTGGACTGGTGTTTGTCGGGTCGACGAGGGATGCGTTCCTGCGGGGCTACGATGCGGTGACGGGGCGGGAGTTGTGGAGGTGGCAGTTGCCAGCTCCGGGAACCGGGACGCCGATGACCTATTTGGCTCACGGGCGGCAGTTTGTGGTGGTGGCGAGCTGTTCGGACGATGGCAAGCAGTCGGATCGACTGGTCGGATTTGGTTTGAAATGAGGGGTTACCCCCCCTCCCCCCCGAAATTGCGCAAAGTCTTCGAAACAGAGACTTTAGGTCTGGACTTGTGTCCAAATAGACACAGGTGTGTCTAAAAGTGCTCAGCGGGTGCCGGAAGGGACTTTCAGAAAGTCTGCGGGTGGGAGGACGCGAGGGGTGAAGCGCGCGGAGTAGAGGTCGCCGGTGAAGAAGTCGCGGCGGTCGATGCGGGTGCCGATGGAGGTGGTGCCGGGTGGGAGCGGGGACAGGTTGACGGAGATCTGGCCCTGAAGCTGGCCGTCGACGTAGCCGCGGAGGATTTTGCCGTCGTAGGTGGCGGCGACGGCATACCAGCGGTCGAGCGGGTGGAGATGCGGGGGGTCGCAGGCGAGGGTGACGCCGTGGTGCTCGGGGCTACCTTGCTGCTGACGGGCGGAGTCGATGCCGACGGTGGCTATATCGATGGCGACGGTGTCCAGGCACCACTGGTGGTTGACGATGCGGATCTCGAACATGCGGCGGGAGGGCGAGTTGGCGTCCTGCATGTGGAAGAAGCGCTGGGCGGGTGCGCCTTTGGACGAGGGGCGGAAGATGATTTCGAAGGTGTAGGTAGGGAATCCGGAGAGTGGGGCGGTGTTGAGGAGGAGTGCGTCGCCGGTGGGGTTGCCGCTTTGGGGATTGGCGGGGTCGGGGTCTCCGTGGCCTTCGAAGTGGATGGCCTTGCCGATGGAGGTGTCCACGACCTGCGGGTGGCCGATAGTGGCGACCGGCACGCCACCGATTTTCGAGAGGTTGCCGAAGCGCCAGGTGATGGCCTGCTGGGCAGTGGCGGGAACCGCGAGTGTAAGAATTGCGGCGGCGAGGAGCTTCATGTGCACACCAGAATACGGAACGACTTTGCCGTCATCACGCGAGACGGCGTAAGCCCTCCGGAGGAACAGATCCACGAGAGCTATCTGCGTCTTTCCAGCCGCTCCCATCGCGACATCGCCAAGTGTAGCGGACACTTCGTTCAGTTGGATGATCCTGGGCTGGTGATCGCGGCGATTCGGCAAGTGATCGCGGAGAGTGGGGCACGCTGAGTAGTTGATGTAGCAACGCTTCTTTTCGGAAGACTTCGGCGACGACCCCGGTACAAACCGTATGGCATTCAAAACACGTTTGGAGCGTATCAGCCGCGTTTTTGTGCTGGCGGTGTTCGGGTTGTTGCTGATTGCGTTCTGCTTTGTGCAGGTGCAGGAACATCTGCTGCGGAATCGGGCGGAGCGGCTGCGGCGGTCGAGTTCGAAGTGGTGGAAGATGCCGAAGACGGTTTGAACGATCTGCATTGGTTCGGCGGAGAGGCTCTCGGTGAGTTTTAGCAAGAGGGGGAATGTGGGCTGAGCGGGCGTCTTGCGAACCCGCATCTCAAAAGCGATGTGGGGCGCCCGGCTGTTTGTCTTTACTCATCTTGGATGAGCGCATTGGCGATTTCGCGACCAGCCAGGATTGCCACACTACTTTGATGAGAGTGGCTGATTACGAAGAGCTTCGCTGAATGCCGGAGCGTGTACCCGATGACTCGCTTGCGTCGCACCACTGGGCAGAAAGATCGTGAAGACCGTTCCGGACTGTCCGGGGTCGGTTCGGGATTTGAATCGGAGACGTCCTCCGTGTCTCTCGACGATGGCTTTCGAAATCCACAAACCCAGTCCCGTCCCAACATCCTTATTTGCGGTAAAGAATGGCTCGAACAGCTTGGCGCGGTGTTCTGGATTGATGCCACGCCCCGAATCTGCCACTGTGATTCGGGCCCCACAGCGAGATGTATCGCCCCATGAGCGGGCGGCTGAGACTCGAACACATATTGTCCCGCCAGGTGAAATTGCATCCACGCTGTTGTTCAACAGGTTCGCTACTACCTGCCGAAGCTCGCTTTCGATCGCGTTAATTTCCGGGTCCTGCCGAATCTCGGATCGGATCTGAATCGATTTATTGTTCGCTTTCGTCTGGAAGAGAAAAACCAGCGACTCGATGATGCCGCCGAGTCGCAGCGGCTTGACGCCGTTCCGTTCTCGATAAAAACCGAGGGTCTGTTTACTGACGAATGCAGCACGTTTCAACTCTTCTTCTGCCTGGGCGAGAAGCGACGAGACTGCCGCGCGATCAGTGGTAACACGCGCCAGGTACAGCAGGTTTGTTACAGCTTCGAGCGGGTTATTGATTTCATGCGCGACGGTCGCCGCCAGGCGTCCCGCGGCGGCCAGCTTCTCGGTGGTTCTGAGCGCGTTTTCGATTTTCCTCTTCTCTCGGATGTCGCGGGCAATTTTGGCTGCACCGACAATGTTTCCGCGCTCATCTCTGACGGGTGAGATAGAGATGGATACGTCAACTCTTTCCCCCGATTTCGCAACACGGACAGTCTCAAAATGCTCGATCTTCTGACCATTTCGAATTCTGTTTAGAATCATCTCCTCGTCGCCATGCAATTCAGGCGGAATAATTGTGAGGATGGAGCGACCGACCATTTCCTTTTCCGTGTAACCGAATAATCGCTCCGCCTGGTGATTCCAGCTTGTCACGATGCCATTCAAGTCCTTGCTGACAATTGCATCCTCGGATGACTGGACGATGGCAGCCAAACGTCTGTGTGCTTCCTCGGCACTCTTTCGAGCGGTGACATCGCTTGCTGCTCCGAACCACTCGACAATGTTGCCATCCTGGTCCAAAAGTGGGACCGCGCGCGACAGGGTCCACCCAGCCGTGCCGTCAATGCGGCGAATGCGATGTTCCAGCTGAAAGATACTCTTTGTTTCAATTGCATTCCGTATGGTGGCCAGGACCAGCGGCTGATCCTCGGGATAGATGTACACATCAACCCAGTTACTTATCGGTTCCCGCGTGTCAGAGATGAATCCCTGACCGTCCAGCTGCCACATTTCTTTCCAGTCGGGACTCATGCGGTAGACAACGTAGGAGCTGGCATTTACGAGTGCTCGCAGTCTCTCTTCGCTTTCGCGAACGGCTTCAGCTGCAATCCGGATTTTCTCGGCCGCTTCTTTCTGCTCGTGAATGTCGAGACAGCCACCGACGTAACCCTCGAATGTTCCATCTTCCGTAAACCGTGGAACGCCGTGGTCGAGAATCCAGCGGTATTCGCCACTGCGATGACGGAGCCGATATTCCATTTCAAACGGCTGTCGAGCGTCGAAGGACGTGACGTAGATCTGCAGGCAGCGGTCGAAGTCCTCGGGGTGGACGTTCTCGGCCCAGCCATTGCCGATTTCCTGTTCCAGCGTCCGTCCTACGAAGTCCAGCCAGCTTCTGTTGAAGTAGTAGCAAAGCTTATCCGGTCCTGACAGCCAGATCATGACTGGGGTGGCCTCGGTGACGACCCGCAATTGCTGTTCGCTTTCTCTTAGCGCCTGCTCCGCACGTTTACGTTGGCCAATATCGCGAGCGTACCCGGTGAAGTAATGTTTCCCGGCCTTCGTGTATTCACCGAAAGACAGTTCCAGAGGTATCTCATGCCCGTCCCGGTGCAAACCAACCAGTTCTGTTCCATCCCAATTCAGGCGGCGGTTTCCACTCGCGATGTAACGTTGAATACCCATCTCATGCAGATGACGCATGTCCTCAGGCATCAACGTTGTCAGATTTTTCCCGACGAGTTCCTCGGGTTTATAGCCGAATACGTCGGTGGTAGCTGAATTGGCGAACAAGATCGTGCTGTTTTCATCGATCGACAAAATAGCGTCGGAGGCGGTTTCAGCAACCGTGCGATACCGCTCTTCGCTTTCGGCCAACGCTTGCTCAACTTGTTTGCGCTCTGTGATGTCCTGGACAACGCCGAACATCCGCGATTCACTCCTGAAGCTCCGACCTTTGCAGTAGAGCTGCCGCCGGCCGTGTTGCGGATGCAGATAGCGATATTCAAAGTCCATTTGTCCGGTGCGGAGCGCATCGCTCATGCACTGCTGTACCTTTTCCCAGTCGTCGGGATGGACCGATTTCGCCCATTTGTCGACGTGATCGGGGTCTTCCGGGTCAGTGCCAAACAGGCGGTGAAGTCCGGGCGAAAGGCGACGGAAGTCACGAACCGGATCCCATTCCCATGTACCGATTTGCGCGGCCGTCTCGGCCAGGAGCAATCGTTCGGCGTCGTCCAG
Source organism: Acidobacteriaceae bacterium (assembly GCA_035651235.1). Taxonomy (GTDB): domain Bacteria; phylum Acidobacteriota; class Terriglobia; order Terriglobales; family Acidobacteriaceae; genus Granulicella. The sequence continues at coordinate 114,259 of DASRGC010000058.1, read as the reverse complement.
GTCGACTCCGTTGTTAAGCGGATTGGGATTGTCAGAATTCATTACGCTGCGTCGTGCCTCGACACGATCCGCACTAAATTATGCCAAGAGGGTAGCCCAGGCGCAAAACTCTTTCCCTGCTATTACTCGGAGCATACTTACCTGGAGCATACTCGGAAGTTGATTCAGGTGTTTCGGGGCCAGAGCTTACCCGGACGACCCGAGCCTCGCGGCATCGCTGATGTCAGGGATGAGGTTTGTTTGTCGAGAGTTCGGCCGCAGGTGGTTCGCGGAAGGGTTCTACGGAGATGCGCTCATAGCGCACTTCCAGCACGGTCAGGGTTTCAGTGCCGGCGGGCGTATGAAGAAGAACTTCGTCATCCTCGGCGGCTCTCATTAAGGCGCGCCCGAGGGGTGAGACCCAACTGATATGGTTGCGATCGAGATTGACTTCGTCGGTGCCGACGATGCTCACGACTCGCTCTGCGCCCGCGGCGTTGGCATAGCGCACCGTGGCTCCGAAGAACGCTCTGGTCGCCTGCTGCGCGGTTCTCGGCGCTTCCGGATCGACTATTTCCGCGGCTTCGATTCGCTTGGTCAGGAAGCGAATTCGACCGTCGATCTGGCGCAGACGTCGCTTGCCGTACTGGTAGTCAGCGTTTTCACTGCGATCGCCATTGCCCGCAGCCCACGCCACTACCTCCACCACAGCAGGGCGCTCCCTGGTGAGCAAAAATTGGCGCTCCTGTTTCAGGCGTTCGAGGCCGCCGGGAGTGATGTAGTTTTTGCCGTGGATCGCCGCGGGCTCCTGCATCTTCGGTCGTCTGGTAAAGCCCTTTCGCATCCCGCAGCCGTCCTTTGGCTCGAACTTAGCTATGCGCGCTTAGCTATGCACGCTAATTGCGGCCTAACCCTATTTTCTCAGTCCTATCGACAACAGTCAGGAGCATCTCAGCTTCCTATATCAAGGAGCGTCATATCAAGGAGCGTCATATCAAGGAGCGTCTCAGCTATTTATGGCTACGAAGAAGAGACCGCCGGTAATGACGGAGTGCGAGGTGAAGGTTCGCGGCCGTTGGCTGCCATGCACGCTATATGAGGCCCTGACAGAGCGCGGCGAGCTCATGCGCTGCAAATATTGCCACGGTCCGGTGCAAGCGTTGAAAGAATCCAGCACTGGCGGCCGAGCCCACATCGAACACCTGCAAAGTCACCCGGGCTGCAGGTTTCCGGTTAGCAAGTTCTGCGGAGTCGAATCCAAACACCCGCTCGCGCTGAAGTAGATCGTCCGGGCTTGAACAGCGCTCAACCGGTCTTGAACATGTGCTTGATTCCGCGGAGAGCCTGGCGGGTTCGCTCCTCGTTTTCGATGAGCGAGAAGCGCACGTGGCTGTCGCCGTGATCGCCGAAGCCGATGCCGGGGCTGACGGCGACTTTGGCATCGAGGAGGAGTTTTTTGGAGAACTCAAGCGAGCCCAGCTTGCGGTACTGCTCGGGAATGCGGACCCAGGCGAACATTGTTGCCTTGGGCATCTCGACGGGCCAGCCGAGTTTGTTCAAGCCGGGCACGAGGACGTCGCGGCGGTGCTTGTAGATGTCCACAATCTCGCGCACGCAATCCTGCGGGCCTTCGAGTGCGGCGATTGAGGCGACCTGGATGGGTGTGAAGGTTCCGTAGTCGAAGTAACTCTTGATGCGGGCGAGTGCGGCGACCAGATTCTTGTTGCCGACCATGAAGCCGACACGCCAGCCGGGCATGTTGTAGCTCTTGGAGAGCGTGAAGAATTCGACTGCAATGTCTTTGGCGCCGGGGACCTGCATGACGCTGGGAGCTTTGTAGCCATCAAAGGTCAGGTCCGCATACGCGAGGTCATGCACGAGGTAGATGCCGAGCTCCTTGCAAAGCTCGACGACTTTTTCAAAGAACGGCAGGTCCACGCACTGCGTTGTGGGATTTGCCGGGAAGTTCAGAATCAGGATCTTCGGCCTGGGGTGCATTCGGCGCAGATCATGGTCGAGCTTCTCCAACAACGAGGCCTGGTCGGTGCCATCGACGGCAATGCTCTGCGTCTTCGAGCCGGCAATCACCGGCCCGAAGATGTGGATTGGATAACTGGGATTGGGCACGGCGACGGTGTCCTGATCGTCCAGAAGGGCGAGGCAGAGGTGCGCGATGCCTTCCTTGGACCCGATTGTCACGATCGCTTCAGTCTCTGGATCGAGGTCGACGCCATAGCGGCTCTTGTACCAGTTGCAGATGGCGCGGCGGAGGCGCGGAATTCCTTTGGAAAGCGAATAGCGGTGCGTGCGGGTCTTCTGCGAGGCTTCGATCAGCTTGTCGACAATGTGCTTCGGCGTCGCGCCATCGGGATTTCCCATCCCGAAGTCGATGATGTCTTCGCCGCGCTTGCGTGCTGCTGCTTTCAACTCCGTGGTTATGTTGAACACGTAAGCTGGCAGCCGCTCGAGCCTTCTAAACTGTTCCATGCTTTCCTCTGCTTCCTCTTTATCTATTCAACAATGATGACAGAACCGACATCCACCGGAATGGCAATGTGGCTAGATGAAAGCATGAAGCGGCTGCTCAGGTCGGTCACGATCCTTATGGTGACGATGTCGGTTCTGATGCCGCTGCTGGATGGCGGCGCGATGCTTCCTATGATCTGGAACAGCCCCAGAATCCCTACGCTCTCGACATGAGCGCGCGCTTTCGCTTCAGGACCAGCGGAATCGGCTGACGCTAAGCGGGCTGTGGCTGATCGGCCCGGATCTCGGCGATCCCGCAGACCTCGCAAAGAACGCGAATCCCGGGCGATTGATGAAGGCACTGTATGGACTTGAGTTCGCTCCCATCCTCAGCATCGGAAGCGGGTTTCTCTGCGATCCGCTGGTCGGCATGGACAGCAATCATGAACACATCTTCCCGTTCGCCGCGCGTCCGATGGGTTACGGGAGAGACACGCTGGCAACGCCGCCCAACGTGAACTTCGATTTCCGCGCGCTCAAGATGGTGGGAATCAAGGGCGGTCATCTGGATTTTGTCGCGGAGTCGTTCAACATCGTGAACCACGAGAACATCACTGAGCTGGACCCGGTGTATGGAAACGAACCTGCAAAGCGCCGCAGACTTCGCCAAGCCGATTGCGGCAGGCACTGCGCGGCGGATTCAGTTCTCGCTCGATTACGAATTTTGAAGACGGCGTTTTCGCAGAGGCGTCGAGCAAAGGCTTGAGACCTCTCCTAGAACTCGATGCGGGCACCGATCTGGAGGAAGCGGGCGTTGCCGATCTGTGAGGTGGATCTTCCGAAGGTGGAGGTGCTGCCCATGCTGCCGTTGATGCCGCCGAGGTTGGCGCGGTTGAAGAGGTTGAAGACGTCGAGGCGAAGCTGAAGGTTGGCCCGCTCGCGGATGCGATTGTTCTTGAGCAGCGCGAAGTCAGTGTTGGCGAAGCCGGGGTTGCGGTAGCCGTTGATGACTTCGTTGCCTTCGCCGGGGAGAGTGGCGGGTGCGGTGAAGTCAGCGAGGGCGAAGACACCGGTGGCGCCGTTGCGGGCGAGCTCGTGGTTGCGGTCCGTGGGGATGCTATAGCCATAGGACGGGACGTTGGGCAGGTCCATGTTGACGCCGTCCGCGTTGTAGTCACCGCCCTTGGAGTAGGCGTTGGTCTGGTAGACGGTGAATGGTGTTCCGCTCTGGAGGATGGTGACGGCGCTGGGCTTCCATCCGTTGGCGAAGATGTGGAGGAGGTCGGGGCCGCTCTTGAGGCCGGGGAGCTCGTAGGAGACCAGCAGGGAGTAACGGTTGGGGACGTCCCAGTTGGAGTGCGACCAGTATTGCTGGTAGTCGCCGGTATTGGACTGGGGCGTGGGGTAGGTTCCGGCGTCGTCCCAGGAGCTGGAGCGAGTGTAGGAGGTGTCGATGAAGCCGTGATGCGCGAAGCGGCCTTTGAACTCGGCGATGAAGGCGTTGTAGGTGGAGCTTGGACCGTTGGTGGAGTAGCGGATGGAACCGAAGCTGGTGTTGAGGCGGACGAAGTTGCCGTGGTTCTGGATGAGACTGCCGGGGAAGTTGTTGATGTCGACGCCGTAGCCGGCGTTGGTGGTGCGGCCGGCGAAGCCGCTGAAGAGATCGAACGAGTGCTGACCGGAGTAGCCGGCGGCGATGGAGTAGTTGCGGGTAATGCCGCGCTCCAGCGTCACGGTGTAGTTGAGGGTGTTGGAGGCGTGCAGGTTGGGATCGAGGCCGCCGATGTTGACCTGCTGACCGGTGATGCCGCCCTGCGAGTTGAGGGTGTAGCCGGTGAAGTTGGGATAGGTGTAGCCGAAGGGGAAGGTGTCGCTGGTGCCGATGCTGTAGATGGGCTGGATGCCGGTGGTGTTGCTCTGGAAGGTGACGCTGGCAGGCGAAGGCGGGTTGCCGAACTCGTTCTGCGCGTTTCCGAGGGTGATCCAGTCGTGGTAGAGGCCGAAGCCGCCGCGAACGAGCCACACACCTTTGCCGGTAGGATCATAGGCGAGGCCGGCGCGCGGGCTCCACGCTTTGATGGAGTGGTTGAAGGCGTGGGAGACCTGCTTGACGTAGCCGCTGGCGATCTGTTGGCTGATGGTGCTGCCGGAGCCGTAGAAGAAGTCGGACTCGATGGAGCCGTTGATAGGCGAGGGATTGCCGAAGTTGTCCCAGCGGAGGCCGTAGGTGAGGGTGAGCTTGCGATTGGCCTTCCAGGTGTCCTGCGCGAAGAAGCCGAAGGTGCTGCCGACGAACTGGAAGCTGCCGCCCAGCACGCCGGCCTGCTGGCCGGTCTGCAGATTGAAGGCGACACCGCTTTCCGTGTTGATCTTGTCCTGCACGAAGTCTGCGACGCTGAGGAAGTTGTAGGTGGGGATGGAGGCGGCCGGGCCGAAGAAGGTCAGGTTGTCGCCGTGGAAGCCGTCATAGCCGAAGCGGATGTCGTGGTTTTTGTGAATGAAGGTGACGGCGTCTCTCCAGACGGAGTGATGCTGCACGTAGCGATAGTCGGCTTTGCTGACGCCGATCTGCGTGCCCCACGCGTTGGTGACGGTGATGATGGGAACGTGGAACGGTCCGGTGGGATCGAGGAAACCTTCCATGCGGAGATAGCCATACGCGGCTTCGTTGAGCAGGTGCGTACCGAAGGTGTGGGTCTCGTTGCCCTGGACGGAGTGGACGTCGTAGTGCTGCGGTGACTGCATGTCCACGCGCACGGAGGGACCGCCGATGTCCAGGGCGGTGCTGTAGTAGTTGCCGTAAACGCGGTCCTTGGAGAAGTACTTGTCAATGCGGACGTTGTATTGGAGCGCGTTGCGGTAGTTGGTGGCATTGAGGACGCCGTTGTCGACGACAGGCAGCGAACATGGAATGTTCGCTGCGGCAGAGGTGCCGCAGGTCGTCGGGAAGAGCTTCGCTCCGGTGGACGCGACGCTGGTTGTGAAGGCATTTGTAGCCGGGTATTGCGCGAGCAGCTTCACGCCGATGGAGTTGGGATAGTTGGTCTTGGCCCACGCAGTGAAGGCCGGGTCTTCGTAGGTGACCTGCGAGGTGGCCTGGGTGAGCGAAAGCAGCGGCTCCCAGCCGGTGAAGAAGAACATCTGCTTGATGAAGGGCACGGGGCCGCCGAGCGTGGCGGAGATGTTGTCGCTGTGGAAGGGGAGGATCTTCGTCGTTTCGCGCGGCTGGAACTCCGTGCGAGCGTTCAGCCAGTTGGCCGTGTAGTAGTCGCTGGCCATGAAGTGATATTTGTCGGTGCCGGAGCGGGTGGTCATCACGTCGACAAGCGAGCTGCTGCGGCCGTACTCGGCGTTGAAGGTGTTGACCTGGACGGTGTTTTCCTGCACCGTGTCGGGATTGGGTACCAGATTGAGCACGCCGGGCGTAATGTCGCTGGTGATGTCCAGGCCGTCCACCACAAACATATTTCCGACGCTGGAGCGGCCGTTGGCACTGGCGCTGACCTGGGTCTCGGAAGCGTAGTTGTCGTTTGACTGGCCGTTGCCGCCACTGCCCTCAATGCCGAGACCGGTAACGCCAGGAGCCAAGGTAACGAGGCCGAGCTGGTCACGTCCGGGAAGTGGGAGCGAGTCAAGCGTCTCCTCGTCGATGGTGAGCTGGGTGCGGGTCTCTGCTGTATCCAGCACGGGCGCCTGCGTCGTCACTTCGACGGTCTGAGTCGAGGAGGCGACAGGCAGGGACAGCGGAACGTTCATCAGTTGGCCGGTGGTGAGCGTGGACGCGGTTTTTGCTGTGGCAAAACCGGTGGCCGAGGCGGCAACCACGTAGTTGCCGGGAGCGAGGCTTACAAACCGGTAGACACCGCTATCGCTTGCGTGCGTGGCCTGCGTGACGTTGGTCGCGGAGTTTGTCAGCGTGACTGTGGCCTTCGGAATGGACGCGCCGGATGGGTCCTGCACAAGACCTTCGACGCTGCCGGAAAACTGGGCGAGGACCACGCGGCTCGCGCAGAGCATCCACGCAAACATAAGAATGGAAAGCAGCTTTCTTGTCATCGAACGTCACCCTCAACAGCCTCTTGTGGTTCCGTCACGGACGGGAACGAGCAATGGCAGTTTTGCGATTGCGGTTACGTTATTCGGAAAAATGTTCCAGTGTCAACCAATAATTGCCAGTTTCGATGTTAATTTCCATTTGCCGGAACGGATCGTGAGGGGCCCCTTGCGAAGCCTTTGAGCTCGCGGTGGCACGCGTGAGGGGGCTTGCTCAGAGCTCGGCACCGATCAGGTAAGGGCGAGCGCGCTTCGTGGAGCGATCGAGAGCTGCAGGAAAGGCGTCGAAGGAGAAGGGGGGATTTTTCGACTATGCCGTTCAAGAGCGAGGCGCAGCGCCGCTATTTCGAAGCAAACAAGGCGAAGCTGGAGAAGCAGGGTGTGGATGTGAAGGAGTGGGAGGAGTCGAGCAAGGGGTTGAAACTTCCGGAGCGGGCATCGAAGGCAAAGAGCAAGAAGAGCCGCTAGAACGCGCAGGCCTCAGTGTTTGAGCGGCTGCCAGAGCTCGACGCGATTCCCTTCCGGGTCCGTGATCCAGCCGAACTTTCCGAAGTCGTAGGATTCGCGTTTGGGGTCGACGGTGACACCATCGGCTGTCAGACGGTCCAGTACTGCGCCGAGATCGTCGACCTGAAGATTGAGCATCGCCTTCTGTGCGGGTGGGAAGTAGGCGTCGTCTTGTTTGAACAGGGCGAAGATGACCTGGGCGCGTTGCTTTGAGGCGGGAAAACCAAAGGCTCCGTCGGACTTTGCGAGACCGAGATGCTGCTCATACCAGGCGTAGAGAGCCTTTGGGTCATTCGCGCGCAGAAAGATTCCGCCAAAGCCAGTGATGGACGCCATGCAGTCTCCTGTGAGGGCCGGTTGTTGAGCGATGTTTGGGCGAGAGCTTACTCCGGTTAGAGGTGCGAGCGCAAATCTAGTCGTAGACTTAGCGCACACGGCGATTCGTTGCGCGCCCCGCAGAAAATTTCTGGCAGGAGATCAATGATGCGATATCTGGTGGCGTTGCTGGTGGCCTTTGCAGCTGTTGTTCTGCCGCCGGGACAGGCGCAGGATGGACCGTACAAGGTGCTGAAGACGGCGCGCGTTGGCGGAGAGGGTGGATGGGACTACATCTATGCGGATAGTTCGGGGCGGAGGCTGTACATTCCGCGAAGTGCGGTGCGCGGGGCCGCGGGAACGCCGGCGGACGCAGCAGCGCAGGGGCCGCGCCTGACGGTGTTCGATCTCAACACGCTGGCGCCGGTGGGGGAGATTTCTGGTGTCGGAGGCCAGGGGACCGCGGTTGATCCGAAGACGGGACGCGGCTTCACCAGCGATCACCCGCAGGTGTCGATGTTTGATACGAAGACATTGACGAAGCTGAAGAGCATCGACGTGGGAGAGGCGCGGCCGGACGGGATACTGTTCGACGCATTCACGGAGCGCGTGTATGTGTTCAGTCATCCGACAAAGAACGCAACGGTGATTGACGCGAAAGACGGGACGGTTGTGGGGACGATCGATCTGGGCGGGACACCGGAGGAAGGAGCCACGGATGGCAAAGGCACGCTTTATGTGGTGATGCAGGACCCCGTCGGTAGCGTCACCGTGGTTGATCTGAAGTCGATGAAGGCGGTTGAGCATTACTCGCTGGTGGATATGGGCGGATGCAATGGATTGGCGCTGGATGCGAAAAACGGTGTGCTGTTTGCCGCATGCAGCAGGCCGGTCGCAGCTGCCGGAGAGGCGCCGAATGCAGCGCAGCGCGGCGGGCCGGCTGCAGGACAGTCGCAGGCGGCGATGGTGGTGCTGAGTGCGAAAGATGGGAAGATTCTGGCGAAGCTGCCGTTGGCCGGGAATTCGGACGGCGCTGTGTTCAACCCGGCGACGATGGAGGCTTTCAGCACGGGCGGAAACGGGACGTTGACCGTGGTGAAGGAAAAGAGTCCGGTGAGCTTCGAAGTGGAGCAGGTGCTGAGCACGATGAATGGGGCGCGCACGATTACGCTCGACACGAAGACGGGACATCTCTTCACGATGTCGCAGGAGCGTACGCCTCCGCCGCCGGGAGCGCCGGCTCTGCCGAATGGGCGTCCGGCGATGGGGCAGGCTGTGCCGGGGTCGTTCACGATCCTGATGATTGGAAAGTAAGAGAGGCGCAGGAAGAAGAGGCCGCGCTGAGGGATTTCTTTCGTCTTTCGAGCGCGGCGAGTGGTACGCTTTACGCCATTCTTCCGGCTCAGGGTTGATCTGCGCAACAGAGTTGGTGCTTCCGGGTGGCTTTGTGTGTGCAGTCGGGCTCTTCCTCCGTATCGCTGTAGACGCACATCTGACATTCAGAAAAGAGACGTGAAGATGCACTGGAGATCGACGGAGCGGCGTTTGCTTGTGGTGTTAATTGCACCGTGTGTTGCTGCGCTGTGGGTGCGGCCCGCGTCCGCGGTTGGGCAGGGGTCCGAACATGGCGGCAAGACCCGCGTCTACTACGTTGCGGCGGATGAGGTGAATTGGGATTACGCTCCCTCCGGGCGCGATGAGGCCATGGGCATGGACTTCGATGCGATCGCGAAGGGCTATACCGAGCCCGGTCCGCACCAGATTGGCCGCGTTAACAAAAAGGCGATCTACCGCGAGTACACGGATGCCACGTTCACCAAGCTGAAGGCCCGCAGCCCTGAGGATGCGTATCTTGGCATTCTCGGGCCGGTGTTTCATGGCGAGGTTGGCGATACGTTCAAGATCATTTTCAGGAACAACGCTACCCATCCGTTCGGGATGCATCCGCACGGGGTGCTGTATGAGAAGGACTCGGAAGGCGCGGACTACAACGACAACACCAGCGGCAAAGACAAAGAGGATGCGTGTGTTGCGCCCGGCGCGACGCACACGTATACGTGGCAGATCCCGGAGCGGGCCGGCCCTGGCCCGAACGATCCCAGCTCGATCTTCTGGCTGTATCACTCGCACTGTGATGAGCTGCGCGATGTGGCGTCCGGGCTATTCGGAGGCTTCGTGGTTACGCGGCGCGGCGAAGCACGGCCTGACGGGCGGCCGAAGGGCGTCGAGCATGAGTTTGTCACGATGTTCATCGCGATCAATGAGAACGAGAGCTGGTATCTCGACGACAACATCCGCGCGCATTGCACGGATCCTAAGGGGGTCAAGAAGGATGAGCTTGGGTTGCTGACTCCGCTGGGATACTACACGCCGGCCACGACGAACGGCTTCATCTCCACCAACGTCAAGTGGTCGATCAATGGATACATCTACGGCAATATGCCGATGATGACGATGAAGAAGGGTGATCACGTCCGCTGGTATGTCGCTACGCTCGGTGACTTCAACAACGCGCATACACCGCACTGGCACGGCAACACCGTGCTGGCCGCTGGCCAGCGCACGGACGTTCTTGCTGTCACGTCAGCGCAGATGATTACTGCCGATATGGTCCCGGATGCGGCGGGCATCTGGCTGTTTCACTGCCACATCAGCGATCACATGCTGGCCGGTATGGATGCGCGCTACGAGGTGACGGACCGCTGAGGCGGAAATGCGGTCTTTTGTGGTCACAGCGAGTTAGTGCCCTCGCGGCTTCGTGCTGAACCAAATGCCATTGGGAGCATCGGATCGCGCCGCCACGATGTCCGGCCAGCCATCTCCGTTGAAGTCGGCGAAAGCCAGGCCGTACACCGTGCCCTGGCCGTCGTTCCATGGGACCTCATGAAATGTGCGGCCGTTGCCGGTGTTGAAGTACACCGATCCAGGCTTCTCGACGTAACCCACAATGATGTCCGGCCGCTTGTCGCGATTCAGGTCGGCGATCGCGACGCAGTAGGGCGGCCGCGTGGGGCCGGGAAGCCTGATCGGTTCTCCGAACTGGCGTCCGCCGCGATTAAGGAGGATGAAGTTCGCCTTGAGGGCTTCATCGATGATCGCCAGATCGGGCCGCCCGTCGCCATTGAGATCGCCGGCCGCGCCCATGCGGATCCAGGCTTCGGCTGGCCCCACCTTGGTCCAGGTCGGGAAGTGTCCCTTGCCGTCGTTCCAAAGCACGTAACTCTGGCCGCCATCGCGATGCGGCACGAACAGATCGAGCGCGCCATCGCCATCGAAATCCGCCACTACGATCGAGGTGGCTGATTCCGTTTTTGGCAGCGGCTGGCAGGCGGGGAAATGCCCTTTCCCATCATTAAGGCAGACGTAACTTGGGGTGGGCACATGGGGGCCTTTCCCTGGTTTTCCGTCCACCAGGTCCGGATAGTCGCCGCGGTTGGCGACCACGATGTCCGGATAGCCGTCACCGTTGAGGTCTGCCAGAGTCACGTACCGTGTGCTCCACTTGGGATCGCCGAACGTGCCGAATTCAGTGAAGTGGCCCTTGCCGTCATTCCGGTAGACAAGTTTGCGATCGGGGGCGTCGTTGCTGACGATGATGTCCAGGAAGCCGTCGCCATCGACATCGGCCAACGCCGCCGAATAGGTGCGGTCGGGTGCCGTCCCCAGGTTAGTGGCGGTGAAGCCGCCATGGCCATCGTTCAAAAGCACGCGATTGAAGAGCGGCCAGTGCCGACCTTTGCCAAGCACAATGTCCGGCAGGCCGTCTCCGTTCAGGTCGCCCACGCTGACACCGGCTGAGGTTTCGCCTTTCTCTTCCAGCAGCAGAACTCGATCGAACGAACGCAGGACCGGGGTCGATGCCGGTTGCGCGTGGGCCAGCAGAGCAGCTACAAGCAGCGCCCATCCTACTGAACCCACCTTCTTATCCTTGAACCGCAGGTCAAGAACAAGCTTCGACAAGATCGCCTCCATGGAGGTAAGTGTATGTGCTGAAGAACAGGCACGGCCCGATGATCGGATTCCAGCTGCCGCGTGTCCTGGCGTCGCTGACACCGCCGGCGAGGAACTTTCGGAGACGGTGGCGGCGCGGATGTGAGAGCCGAATCGACGCCGCTGCGCAGACTGTTGCGGCATCAGTTGGGTGTGGGCGGGTCCACGTGATCTATGACAAGCACCGGAACAGAAGCATGGGTGCTTTGCAGCTTTAACCCGAGTTGCTCCTGCACTGCCGTGAAGATGTCCGGATCATTGCTTTCTTTGCCGGCAGGATCGTCCAGCGGATGGAAGCGCAGATAGAAATCGTAGGAAGCGGTCGTGCCAGTTTTGTCGACAACGGTATGTTCTAACGGCAAGGCAAGCAGGCTTGCAAGAAAGGAAAGAGGAACACCCTTTCCTGCCAGATGACCGCGATCGAAGGTCAGCTCGCCATGCTTCGGGTCGGCTGCGGGTTTTATGCGCAAGCCGCCCTTCGCGACGACAAGAGCATAGACGCTCCGCTCTTTCGACTCCCAGTGAACGCGCAGGGCAAAGCGGTCCTGAAGCAGGCTCTGCATCATCAGCATCTCGCCGGTCGGTCGCCGTGCAGTGAAGTCCGCGATGAGTTCCTGCATCGGGGGATCGGAGAGTTTTTTGAACGCTGGCACATCGTCGGGGTCGACCCGCGCAATGATGTCATACCGCGCGGTCTTCGCCCATCCCGGCAGACCTGAAATCTCATCGTCCCGGAACGGCATCACGCTGAAGTTATAGCCCTCGGAGATGATGTCTTTGAGGCTCATGGCCCGTGCCGTGATGCCGTCCGGCTCGTCGTTGCTGTAGTTCTGTCCTGCTTTGTCCGGATCGGTGACATGGATCGCGACCGAGGCCCAGGAGAGCGGTGGCTTCTGAGACTGAGGTGACGCTGGGAGACCGGAGGATACCTGCAGAAGCAAGGAGAGGACTACTGGCCGTGAAAGAAGGAACATTGGCTCGCTCTTGTTTTTCAATACCTCAACTTGCGGAAGGGCGATTGAAGTCGGGCATCGAGGGGCTGCACGAGGCCTCAAGCCAGCGGCTGATGTAAACGCCGGCGTGGGCCTCTCCGCAGTAGTGGCGGGCGCCGGGGGCTGAGGCGGCTTCGGCGTTCCATTTGAGGACCTTCAGCTCGTCAGAGTTGCACTGAATCATGAACCAGTGAATCGGGTTGGTGCTTTCGGTGCCGCAAATCTCGCATCGATACTGTGTCACTGCCGCCATGATGAAGCCTTCCCTGGAACAAAAAAGACCGTCCACGGCTTTCTCGTGAACGACACCAAGGATAAATGAAACCGATGAATGCATCGGAAACGCGCGCTCGCAGACGCGGCTGTTGAAGAGGCCCAATCAGGCCGGTGATGGTAGGACTTTATGCCGGATGCCGGCTTTCCAGCATCGCGGGTTCAGGTTGACGTTCGAGAAGAATTCGGAAGACCAGCACGTGCGTAATCAACAGAAGGGGCACGATCAAGGTTGGAAGGAAGAATGTGGCTCGCAACTGGCCGGCCAACAAACCGGCGTGGTTGGCCTGGTAGAAGGCGTTGAGGAGATCGGCTATGCCTTCCAGATTGAAGATCCAGGCGACGGCGACGCCGGCCGCGCCGGGCAGCAGGAGCAGCGAAATGAGCGCGAGTGCCGCCGCGATGAGATCGCCATAGGCCATGGGATGTGCGAACGATAGCGGCAGATCGGGTGACACGACACCCGGAACCAGTGCAGCCAAGCCGATGAAGCGGAAGCTGTGCAGGATGAGCAGAGGCTGCAACGCTTCGTTGCGCGGCAGGACGCGGAGTTTCGGCCAGATGTATCGAGCGGCGACGACGCCCCAGGCGATGAGGCCGAATGCGATGCTTACGAAAAACCAGATCATCTGTTGCGGCATGATGAATGTCTCCTTTGCAATATTCCGGCTGTTGACAAGGCTCTCCCGAGGAGGAGAGTCACTGCTGGGCCCCTGGACCGACGAGCATTCTGAGCGGGGTCAGCGGGCCAACGGGAATGTACTGGTGATCCATCAGGTGTTCCCTGGAGAGCGGCAAGGTTTCCATGATGGCCCGTGCCTCGTCCTCGGATTTTGCGTCGACCAGCATGACGACGCCTTTGCCATCGCCGCGTGAGTACCACTCGCGGATCTTGCCGTCGAGGTAGAGCCTGACGGTGGCCTGAATCTCTGACGGCATGACGGCCATGATCTGCGGAACCGTTACGCCCTGGCTGGGAGTCTGGATGACGAACACCGCGGTGGTTTTGGGGATGGCGGCAGGGGGCAGGCCGGAGGCGGTGAACTGGGATTGCGCTCCGGCGGCGACCGGCAGAATTGCCATGAGAAGCGGGGTCATGAGTTTCATTTGCGTAGTCCTTTCCATCGTTGTGCTGCGTTTTGGGCCGTAGAGTACGGGAGTAATCTTTCCGAACAAAAAAATTAACGTTCGACAAACTGCTTAATGAAAAAGTTTCTCGCCTCCATCAGCTTCTGCTCGCGTCCTCGAGGATCGGACGTGAGACGGGCCATCATCAATACGCCGGCCATGCTGGAGAACAGGACTCTGCAGTTGGATAGCTTTTCGTCGTGTGTGTTGCCGGGAACGAAAGGCAACAGCTGCTCACGATATGCGTCCAGCAAAGCTTCAATCCGTTTGCGGACGGGTAGCGGCTTTCGTGCGAGTTCCGGCGCGAGGGCTGCGAGCACGCAGCCGACTCCGGGCGAGTTGGCGTGGCGCACGCTGAGGTAGTGTTCAATCATGGCGCGTAGAGCCTGACCTTCAGGCGCGGCCTTTGCAATCTGGACCATGCCTCTTCCCATCTCTTGGAAGGCGCGCGCCACGGCTTCGACGAAGAGATCGTCCTTACTATCGAAGTGGCGGTAGAAGCCTCCTTTGGTGAGGCCCACTTTTTTCATGACTGTTCCAATGCCGCTCGAATCTCCACCGTGTTCGCGGAAAGAGCGTGCGGCGACGGAGAGAATGTTCTCGTGGTTCTGGGCTTTGTGCTCCAGGGAGTACCGCATGGGGGAAAGATTACGACTGTACTCTAAAGGTTGTCAAGCAAGCCAGACTCGCCGGCGTGTGTACTCCGCAATCCCAGGCTGCGAGCGGCCACGTCCCCGAAAGGCAAAGAGAAGAGGCCGCGATTGCTCGCGGCCTCTTTGGTGGTTCCAATTTGATGTTGGCTAGACGGCTTAGAGTTCCTTGACACCGTCGACGAAGGCTTTCAGCTTACGCGAGCGCGACGGGTGGCGAAGCTTGCGGAGGGCTTTGGCTTCGATCTGGCGGATGCGCTCGCGGGTGACCTGGAAGGACTGGCCAACCTCTTCGAGCGTGTGCTCGGAGCCGTCTTCGAGGCCGAAGCGCATCTTGATCACACGCTCTTCGCGCGGCGTCAGGGTGCGCAGGACCTGTGAGGTGTACTCCTTCAGGTTGACCGAGATGACGGCATCTGAAGGCGAGACGGCCATGCGGTCCTCGATGAAGTCGCCGAGGTGCGAATCTTCCTCTTCGCCGATCGGGGTCTCGAGCGAGATGGGCTCCTGCGCGATCTTAAGGACCTTGCGGACCTTCGCGACAGGGATGTCCATGCGCCGAGCGATCTCTTCGGACGAAGCTTCGCGGCCGAGCTCCTGCACCAGTTGACGCGAGGTGCGGATGAGCTTGTTGATGGTCTCGATCATGTGCACCGGGATGCGGATAGTGCGGGCCTGGTCCGCGATGGCGCGGGTGATGGCCTGACGGATCCACCAGGTGGCGTAGGTCGAGAACTTGTAGCCGCGGCGGTACTCGAACTTGTCGACCGCCTTCATGAGGCCGATGTTGCCCTCCTGAATGAGGTCGAGGAACTGCAGGCCGCGGTTGGTGTACTTCTTGGCGATGGAGACGACGAGGCGGAGGTTGGCTTCGATGAGCTCGCGCTTCGCCTTTTCGGCGTCCATGTCGCCCTGGATCATCTCGCGCTGGGTCTTCTTCAGCTGCTCGATGGAGATGCCGGACTCCTGCTCGAGGCGCTCGAGGTCCGTGCGGCAGTTCTTCTGTTGCCGGCGGTACTCCTTCTTGAGCTCTTCGGAGCGTGAGGCCTCGTGCTTGGCATCGAGCGAGCGGATCTGGCGCTCTAGCGTGCGCATGGAGTCGACCGTCTTGTTGACCTTGTCGAGCAGGCGCTTCTTCTCGGCGTTGGTGTACTTCAGCTCGCGGACGACGCGGGTGACGTAGACGGTCTCACGGCCCTGGTGCCAGCGCGACTTGCGCCTGTCGCGCTCCTTGGCCTTGGCATCCTTGCCGTGCGGCTCTGCGGTGCGGGCCTGCCACTCGGCGGCCTTCTTCTGATGCTTGAGAAGGGCGTCGATGCGGCTGACGGTGGACCTCACGCGCGCCTGGAGGATCTCTTCGGTGAGCTCTTCCTCGTCGAAGGTGACGACTTCCTTGATGTTGCGGACGCCGCGCTTGAGGTCCTCGCCGAGCGCGATGATCTCGCGAATGACGATGGGCGAGCGCGAGATGGCCTTCATGACGCGCATCTGGCCGCGCTCGATGCGCTTGGCGATTTCGACTTCGCCTTCGCGGGTGAGCAAGGGCACGGTGCCCATCTCGCGGAGGTACATGCGGACGGGGTCGTTGGTCTTTTCGAGAGTGCCGGGCGAGAGGTCGAGCTCTACGTCGTCGGACTCTTCGCCGGGCTCGTGCTCTTCGTCGCGCTCGGGGGCGCCGCGGCGGTTGTCGCCGGAGAGCACATCGATGCCCTGGGTGTTGATGGTGGTGAGTAGATCGTCGAGATCGTCGGGCGACGTGATGTCGCCGGGAAGCAGGTCATTGACCTCACCAAAGGTGAGATAGCCCTTCTCCTTGCCGGTATCGATGATGCGGTCTACGTCTTCTTCGTACTTGTCGAGCTCTTCTGCCACGGTTTGGCGCTCCTCGGAAAGGCCCACTGGGTTTTTGGTGGGCGAAAGTCTTGGGTGGGATAGTCCTGCGCTTATGTCGTGATCCGCGCGAGGAACTCCCTGGATGTAAGGGATCGCCGGGGGACTCGGGTGCGGTCAAGGCCGCGGGCGCGGGCGGAAGTCATTGGAAAAACAACCCATTGCTTCGGCAACTCGGAGGCGCAGGTTCTCCAGCACAGCCAGTTTACACCAATTTAGACGCGTTTTGGAGGCTTAAAGATGCAGTTTTGAAGCGATTTAGGAGGGGGAAACGAGGGAATTAACCACACAACTTAAGGGTCACGTGACCTACGTAATTCGACGCTAGTTGCAGTACTGAAGCACGGAGGGTTACAGCCTTTCGTACCAATTTGCGACATAGTTGCGACAGGTTTTCGACAGGTGCACGCGACTATGTTGAAGCGCTTTGTGTTGATGTTCTCGAGTGTCGTAGTGGTCAGCGTACTGGGCGGGTGTTCCGCGAACTTTGTACCAAGCGCTGTCACCCCAAACCAGACGCCGATCGGCACGATTCAAGGCAATGTCCACGGCGGTAATTTCCCCGTGACCGGAGCGCAGATCTACCTCTTCGCGGCCGGACAGGGCGGCTACGGCACGAGCGCGACGTCGCTGATGACGTCCGGGGCGAGCGGGGTGAGCTGCAGCAATCCCGTCGTGAGCGGCGCCTGCTATGTGCCCACCGATGGGAACGGCAACTTTGCGGTTGGAGGCGACTACACCTGCACGGAAGGGCAGCAGGTGTACATGGTGGCAGTGGGCGGCAATCCGGGGCTTGCCGGCAGCGTTAACAACACGTCCATCGTTCAGATGGCGGCGCTGGGCCAGTGCCCCGCTAGCGGCAGCATGGCGTCCCAAGTGCCTTACCTGGTGATCAACGAGGTGACGACGGTCGCCTTTGCGTATTCGGTGGGCGGGTTTGCGACGAACGCATACAACGTATCGTCGGATGCGACAGGCGAGACGGCGATCGCGGCTGCGTTTGCGAATGCGAACAACATCGTGAAGCTGGCGAACGGAACAGCGCTGGCGGCGGTGAACGGGAACGCGAACAGTGTTGCTCCGCAGACGAGGATCAATACGCTGGCGAACATCCTGGCGACATGCGTGAATACGCAGCCGAACGTGTCCACGGGCAAGCCTTCGTCACAGTGCACGAGTTTGTTCAAGTATGCGACGACATCTTCGGGAACACAGGCGACGGATGAAGCGAACGCGATCTTCAACATCGTCCACAACCAGGGCCAAAACGTTGGCAACATTTATAACCTTGCCGGATCGACGGGGCCTTTCTGGCCAACGTTGAACTCGACGCCGGCCGATTGGACGATGCCCGTCGTGTATTCGGGCGTGGTGAGCCCGTACGCCACGAACACCAACAAACAAGTCATCAGCGGCGCCGGCAACATTGCCTTCGATGCCAGCGGGAACGCCTGGATTGGTGATCGGGTAAAGGGCGTCGTTGAGATTACGCCTACCGGAACGGTGACGACGTATAACCCGGGGTTCAAGATGGTGAAGGGTATCGCGATCTCGCCGGACTCGACCGGGATATGGGTGGCCGATTACACGGGCGGCACGACGGGTAATGGACAACTCGATCTCATGACTACTGCCGGCGCGATAAGCGCGTCGCTCACGACGGATATGGATGGCCCGTCGGCCATTGCGGTGGACGCAAACGGGCACGCATTTGTGGTCAACGATCTCAACGGCTCAGTGGTTGCGGCGTCGTCGACAGGCGGATTCCTCGCTTACAGCGGTGCCCTTGGTGTGACATCGCCGGAATGGATTGCGATCGACACGAGCAACAACGTGTTGCTGCCGAGCGCCTCCGGGAGCCAGGCGGTCGGTGAGGTGCCGGTGGACTACGCGGGGAACAGCGGCAACTTCAAGGGGTTCGGCACAGCTACAACGATCGCTGCTGACTACTCGAACGGCTTGGCGTTGGATTCGAATAGCAACATCTGGATTGCCACGAACGCGGTCACTGCCGGCGGCGCGCCTAACAACGAGACTCTCGATGGGATTGGCGCGACGGTAACGACGAATAAGAAGGGCAAATCGAGCGTCAGCTACAGCCTGAGCTCGAGCGCGGTTGGCTACGGCTGGAACGGCGGCGGCCTAGGAGTTCCAAACAAAATGTCGGTCGATGGCGCAAACAATGTTTGGATCGCGAACGGGTATTACCAGACAGTCAGCGGATGGAGTCAGACCCAGAGCGCGTGGCTGGGTGTTCCGGGAATCCAGGGCACATCGAACGGCAGTGGCTACAGCAATGGGTCAACGGGGAACACGTTGTCGGCGTGTCCAGACCCCTCGGGCAATCTGTGGACAGCCAACACGGATGGCACGGTAACAGAGTTGATTGGGCTGGCAGCACCCACCGCGAGCCCCATCTATCCGGGTCTGTTTGGAACGATGCCGTAAACGACAGACCAGAAGAGGTCGTGCGTGCGCGTAGTCTCTTTCGCTTGTCGGGTTGGCGTTCCGTTTCTGACACCGGTTTGGAATGACGACGTGACGCCGCCGAAGTGCGGTCGGGCGCTGACTACACCCGGCCCGAAAAGGGCCGGTACGAAAGAGAAAAGGGCACGAACACGTATTCGCCTTTCGAGTGACGGCTCCTTCAAATCAAGGACTTGCGTGATTCGGGCACGACGGATGAATGCATCGACCGTGGAAGCGCAGATGAGAAGGAGGTAAACCGACCGAAACCGAAGTTGTAGGCCAACGCCACGCTCTGGCTAGAGGAATTTGTCCCGTTTTGGAACATAGTTGGAACAGTTTCTCCAATCGGAGAGAGCACCACTATGCAAATACAACGTGTACGTTTTCCCTTCCTTCCTGCTGTTGCGATTCTTGCCGCGGGCGTGTTGGCCGGATGCTCGACCAGCTTTGTGCCCGGCCCTGTGACTCTGAACAAGACGCCCATTGGGACCATTCAGGGCAATGTGCACGGCGGGAATTTCCCGGTGAGCGGCGCGCAGATTTACCTCTTCGCGGCCGGACAGGGAGGCTACGGCACGAGCGCGAAGTCGTTGATCACGGCCGGGGGAAGTGGCGTGAGCTGCAGCAATCCTGCCGTCGCGGGCGCCTGCTACGTGACGACAGATTCGAATGGGAACTTTGCCCTGACTGGCGATTACACGTGTACCGAGGGCCAGCAGGTCTACATGGTCGGCGTGGGCGGTAATCCGGGCCTGACGGGGACTGGTATCGACAATACGGCGATCGTGCAGATGGCGGCGTTGGCCGCGTGCCCGGCGAGCGGCAGTCTGGCGCAGGCGGTTCCGTATCTGACGCTCAACGAGGTGACGACGGTCGCGTTTGGATATGCGATGAGCGGGTTTGCGACGACGGCGTACAACGTCTCGTCGGATGCAACTGGGGAGACGGCGCTGGCCAACGCGCTGGCCAATGCGAACAAGATTGTGAATCTGCAGTGGGGGCAGGCTCCCACGGTGGCCAACGGAAACTCGAACAGCATCAATCCGCAGAGCAAGATCTATGCGCTGGCGAATGTGCTGGCGACGTGCGTGAATACGACGTCGGCGAACTCATCGCAGTGCACGAATCTGTTCAAGTACGCCGCAACGTCGGCTGGAACTGCGGCGACCGATGAGGCGAATGCGATCTTCAACATTGCGCATAACCAGGGACAGAACGTTACGAACCTTTACAACCTGGCCGGATCGACGGGGCCGTTCTCGCCCACGTTGAGCGCGACGCCGGCGGATTGGACGATACCGGTGGTGTACTCGGGCGTGGTGAGCACCTTCGGGACGAACAACAACAACCAGGTCATCAGCGGCGCTTACAACATTGCCTTCGATGCGAGCGGAAATGCGTGGATCGGCGATCGCAAAAAGGGTGTGGTTGAGATGACTCCCATGGGAGCTGTGACGACCTATAACCCGGGATTCGGCATGGTGAAGGGTATCGCGATCTCGCCGGACTCTTCGCAGATCTGGGTAGCGGATTACTCAGGTGGAACGAGCGGTACGGGCGCGCTGGACATCATGACTACCGGCGGTACTCTCACGACGACGTTGACGACGGATATGGACGGGCCGTCCGCGGTTGCGATGGACGCCAATGGGTATGGGTTTGTGGTCAATGAGCTGAACGGCTCAGTGGTTGGTGTCACGCCGAGCGGTGGATTCGTGGACTACAGCGGCGCGGTTGGCGTAACGACACCGGCATGGATCTCGATCGACCAGAATGACAATCTGTGGCTGCCGAGCACGACGACGAACCAGGTAGTCGGCCAGATTCCGCTCAACTATGCCGGTGCGAGCGGCAAGTTCAAGGGCTTCGGGACGATCGCCACGATCGCCGCGGACTATTCGTATGGGGTGGCCGTGGATTCGAGCAACAACATGTGGTTTGCAACGAACGCGATCACGGGTGGCGGTGCGCCGAACAACGAGAATCTCGATGAGATTGTGCGCACGGTGACGACGAAGAAGAACGGCAAGCAGACCATCAGCTATAACGTGAACTCCAGCGACCCTGGGTATGGATGGAACGGCGGCGGCCTGGGGATCCCGTATAAGATCTCGGTCGACGGTGGAAACAATGTCTGGATGGCGAATGAGTACTACCAGACGGTGAGCGAATGGAGCCAGTCGCAGGGTGCGTGGTTGGGCGTTCCGGGAACCCAGGGAACAGGGTTCTTCGGAACTGGTGAGGTGGATGGAAAGGGATACAACAACGGGTCGACGGGAACGACGCTTTCGGCGACCCCGGATCCCTCGGGCAATCTGTGGACTGCGAATACGGATGGCACAGTGACTGAGCTGCTCGGATTGGCGACGCCGACGGCGAGCCCGATCTATCCAGGCGTCTTTGGAACGATGCCGTAAAAGCTGAGGACAGATCAGAGTGGGAAGAGGTCACGCGAGCGTGACCTCTTCCTTTTGCGCACGGCATTTGCTTAAAGGGCGCGTGCGAAGATGGCGTCGCAACAGCACTGGCTGCCGACCTGAAAGGTGCGAGTTCCGGCTTCGACAAAGCCGTTGCGGCGATAGAAGGCGATGGCGCGCTGATTGTCGGCGTTGGTTCCGAGCAGAAGGCGGCGGCAGCCCATGGAGTTCGCGTCGGCGATGACCGCGTTCATGAGAGCCTGACCGGCGCTGAGATCGGGCTGGGGGTGGCCGGCGTTGTCGAGGACGGGAGCATAGCGGCGGGAGCGGAAGCGGGAGAGCAGGTAGATGCGTTTGAGCTCGATGTCGCCGGCCTGGAGCGGGAAGGTTGGGAGGTCGGGGTCGGTGAGCATGGCGTAGCCGACGGGCGCGCGGCTGCTGACGGTCTCGGCGAGCGTGATGCGGGTGTGGGGCTCGGCGAGTGCGGCGCGGTAGGCGTCCGGCGTGTGGTTCTTTGCGCAGTGCGCGATGATGTCGGCGCCCGGCAGCATCCATGTGAAGGCTTCCAGGAAGGTAGCGCCGCCGACGAGCGCGAGTGCCGGTGCGTCGTCGCTGGTAGCGCGGCGAAGCTTTACGGGCTCAACTGTGGGCTCGTCGGCGGGGACGATCCAGGCGGTTTCAGTGACATCACAGGACATGGGAGTTTCCGCAGTGAGGTGGAATTCAGATGTAGACCGATGATAGTTCGTCGCAGCGAATGAAGTAGGCT
The DNA here is from genome assembly GCA_035651235.1 of Acidobacteriaceae bacterium. Classification (GTDB taxonomy): domain Bacteria; phylum Acidobacteriota; class Terriglobia; order Terriglobales; family Acidobacteriaceae; genus Granulicella. Next base: position 92,361 of record DASRGC010000058.1, on the reverse strand, counting down.
GAGCCGGTGACGCGGACGGCGAAGGTGGGAGAGGGGCTCAGCACGCAGCAGATGAAGGATGCGATGTATGCGCGGCTCGGTAAGGAGCTGACGGCGGATGATCGTGTGCCGGAGGAGTTGCGGCGGCTCGCGGAGAATCCGAGGGTGACGGTGCGGCGCGGAGGAGCGCCGGAGCGTGGGCGATGCGTCGTGTACTGGATGCAGCGCGCGCAGCGGGGACGCGATAACCATGCACTGGATGCTGCTGTGCGTGTGGCGAATGCGCTGGGGCTGCCGTGCGTGGCGTACTTTGCCGTGGTGAAGAACTTTCCGCATGCCCACCTGCGGCATTACGCGTTCATGAATGACGGCTTGCCTGATGTGGAGGAGGACTGCGAGGAGCGCGGCATTGGGTTTGTGATGCGGAGGGCGCCTGACGAGAGTCACGAACGGTTCTTCGCGGAGGTGGGCGCGGCGATGGTGATTGGAGATGAGAATCCGATGCGTGTTCCCGAGGCGTGGCGTGTGCAGATGGCGGAGAGGTTGCGTGTGCCGTTCTGGACGGTGGACGCGGACGTGATTGTGCCGTCGAAGTTGCTGGAGAAGGCGCAGTTCAGCGCGGGTGTAATACGTCCGAGGTTAATGCGGAGGCTGCCGGAGTTTTTGCGGGAATATGAGAATCCAGAGGCGGACGTGCGGTGGAGTCGGCCGCGTGGTTTGCAGACCGACGATGTGCGCGCGGATATTACGCGCGGGTGGCGCGAGTTTGATCGTTCCGTTGCACCGGTAGAAGAATGGCGCGGCGGGCGAAAGGCTGCGATAAAGCGGCTGGAGCGGTTTGTTCGGGAGATGTTGGCCGGCTATCAGCGTGATCGAAATAAGCCGGAGAGGGATGGGACGAGCAAGCTGTCGCCGTATCTGCACTTTGGGCATATTGGTCCGCTGAGGATTGCGCTCGCGGTGAAAGCGGCGGTGCGGAAGGGTGCGGAGATGCAGAGTGCCGCGGATGCGTTTCTGGATCAGCTGATTGTGTGGCGTGAGTTGAGTGTGAACTTTGTGCGATACCAGGCGCAGTATGATTCGCCGGACTGTGCGGACAATTGGGCGAAGCTTACGATCGCGAAGCATGACAGGGATGAGCGCGAGGTGCTCTACACCGTGAAGCAGATGGAAGAGGCGCGCACACACGATGAGTTGTGGAACGCCGCGCAGCTGCAGATGGTGCAGCACGGATGGATGCACAACTATATGCGGATGTATTGGGCGAAGAAGATTCTGGAGTGGACACCCAACGCGCCGGCGGCGATGAAGCGCGCAGTTTATCTGAATGACCGCTACTTTCTGGATGGGCGCGATCCGAATGGCTACGCGGGGATTGCCTGGGCGGTCCTGGGGAAGTTTGATCGCGCGTGGGCTGAGCGGCCAGTATTTGGGAAGAGACGGTATATGAGCGGAGCGAGCACCGCACGAAAATTTGATGTGAAGAGCTATATCGCGGGGATGCACGGCGGTACTCTCGATTTCGGGCAGCAGCGATAAGCTGTTGGCATGAAGATTGGCGCGTGTCTGCTGGTGCTGAGTTGTGTTGTCGTGAGCTTCGCGAATGCGGAGAAGCACAGGAAAGAACTTCCGCAGGAGCAGTTCAAGGTGGGGGTCACGTCGCGGGTGTTTCACCCGAAGGTGCAGCGCAACTGGCGCGGAGCGGAGCGCCAGGAACTGCGCGTGACGGTGTGGTACCCGGCTGCGGGGAATGCGGTGGAGACGCAGCAGGTAATCGGACCACCCGATGCTCCGCTGTTTCTCGCGGGCAAGGCTCAAGAGCATGCGGCGATGGCTCCGGCCCTGGAGAAGTGGCCATTGATCCTGTTGTCACATGGCAGTGGCGGATCGGCAATGCAGATGGCGTGGCTCGGCACTGCGCTGGCGCGGGCGGGATTTATTGCGGCGGCAGTGAATCATCCGGGCAACAATGCGCTGGAGCCGTACACGGCAGAGGGCTTTATGCTCTGGTGGGAGCGCCCAACGGATCTCAGCGAGGTGCTGGATGGCATGCTGGCGGATCCGGAGTTTGGGCCAAGGATTGATGCGGGCCGGGTGGGTGCGGCCGGCTTTTCGATTGGGGGATATACTGCGCTGGCGCTGGGTGGAGCTCGGACGGACATCAGTGTGATTGTCGATTTCTGCAAGAAGCAACCGGACGCGACCGCGTGTCGTGTGCCGGAGATGAAGGATATGGGAACGCCGGAGCAGATGCTGGCTACGGCGCGAAGGACAAGCGGCGTGTCGCTGGCGAGGTCGGATGAGAGCTATCGCGATCCGCGCGTGCATGCGATTTTTGCGATTGCGCCGGCGGTGGGGATGACGCTGACGCCGGACAGTCTGCATTCAATGCGAGTGCCCGTGGAGATCATTGTCGGCTCGGCGGATCCGATAGCGACGCCGAAGGATAACGCGGACTACATTCGCGCGCATATTCGAGGAGCGAAGGAGACGGTGCTGCCGAATGTGGTGCACTACACGTTTCTGGACACGTGCACGGCAGAGGGCAAACAGAAGCTTGGTGTGTTTTGCGAGGATCCGCCGAATGTGGACCGTGAGGCCGTGCACACGCAGGTGGATGAGATGGCGGTGGATTTCTTCAATCGGGCATTACAGCAGAGTAGCGGGTTTCATTTGAAGTTATAGAGCGCGGCGGCGTTGTCGTGCAGGACCATGTGGGCGAGCTGCGAGGCGCGTGCGTGCGTGATCTCGCCATCGCGCTCCATGCCGGTGAGGGCGATTCCGACCGCGTTGCGGGCGTTGCGGGCGGCAAGCCAGGTGGACTCTTCCCAGCCGAGATAAGGCGAATACGGGTAACCGTCGGTGCCGAAGAGGACCTTGTCGGGGAAGAGCTCGAGCCACTCGCGCAGCCACGTTGCGAGTGTAGCTGCGGGAATGACGAGCGCCTGCTGTGAGATGTCGAGGTAGACGTTGGGCTTCTGGAGCATCGCGCCGACTTCGTGCACGAACGGCCAGCCGCCATGGAGGAAAACGAAGTTTGTGTGGCGGAGGGCGGGGTCGTTGAGCAGCGGCTCGAGGTTCATGGGATTGCCGCCGGTGATGGAGAAGTAGCTTCCGGCGCCAGCCATGGAGTGCAGGTGAACGGGCATGCCGAGTCGGCCGCATTCGATAGCGATGGTGCGAAAGAGATAGTCCTGGAGCGGCTTGTACTTGGTCTGATCCGGTGATGTATTGACGTCAATGTATTTGGAGTAAACGGCTGCGGCTTCCGCTCTCGTAGGATTGCCGACAGAGAGCGTGCGGAGGTAGGCGAGCTCGAATTTAGCCGCGATGGCGCCATGGTCGTGCTGGCGTTTGAGCGTGGGCAGCACGATTTGTGCGATGTATTGGTCGAGCGTGGGAGGGAGCTTTGCAAGGCCGGCGTCATGGATGTAGCGCGCGCGGAGTTTGTCTTCAAGCGCGAAGAACTGCGCTCGGTCGGGAGTTTCGGCGGCAAGCGCGGAGTCGTTCAATGGGAAGAGCAGCGCGTCTTCGTAGGGTACCCATAGGAAGCGCGGAGGTTCGACGCCGGTGCCCATCGCGACGCGGTTTGCAACCATGGTGGCGATGTTGGATTTGTCGAGGATGTAGGTGGAGTAGTGCTTGACTTCGCGGGCTTTCACGCGAGCACGCGCGGCGTCGAGTTGCTTCTGGGTGTCAGGTGTGAGCGGTGGCTGCAGGTCGATATTGAAGAGAGCCTGCCAGGCATCGTGAAGCGGTGGCCAATCCGGGCGGAGCGCGATGGGGTCAGTTTGAGGGGCCATGCTGTCGACGGGCAGCGCGTCGAACTCGCGATCAGTCGCATCGTCGGGCGGCGAGAGCATCGGGTGCGCGTGGTTGTCGATGGCCGGGATGCTGTCGATTTCGCGGGCGAGGTCGGGCAGGATCTTCGGTTGTTGTGAGAAGCCGCAGGCGAACGCAGAGCCGAGAACGATTGCGGCGAGCAGTTTGGCGCGAATGCTCATGCGCAACAGCGTACGCGATGGGTGGCTAGTCGACGCGGCAGATGAGGCATTTGAGATACCCGGTCTCGGGAAGGGTGAGGACCTGGGGATGGTCGGGTGCGGCGGCGCGGGTTTCGAGGAGCTGCACGCGGCGGCCTGCATCGGCTGCAGCGGCGCCGACGATTTCGGTGAAGTCGGCGAGCGAGACGTGGTGGGAACAAGAGCAGGTGATGAGCGTGCCGCCGGGTGCGAGCAGCCGGATGGCGCGGAGGTTCAGCTCCTTGTAGCCGCGAAGAGCGCCTTCGGTTGCGCGCTTGGATTTGGCGAAGGCTGGCGGGTCGAGCACGATGGCATCGAAGGCTCCGAGTTCGATTGGCAGCGGGCCGCGAGCGTACACCTCCAGGCTGTGGGTCATGGAGCGCAGGGCGTCGTCGAACGCACGAAGCAGAGCGAAGGCGTCGGCTTCCACCCAGTCGACTGTTGTGCGCAAGCCGGAGTTGAGGTTGAGGTTGCGTTCTGCAGCCTCGAGCGCGGAGCGGGATTGGTCGAGCCCGGTCACCTCCGAGCACACACGGGCGAGATGCAGCGCGAAGCCGCCTTGGTAGGTGCAGATGTCGAGCGCTCGTCCCGTGCGGCCGGAGGCAAGGACGTGACGGGCGGCGGCGGCATAGTTGAGACGCTGATCGAGAAAGGCTCCGGTCTTCTGGCCAGCAAAGGCATCGTAGTGAAACTGCAGACCGTTCAGGGTGAAGGTAGTTGTGGTCGGGGGTTCGGCTGGTGCGTTGGTGAACAGTGCGCCGGGTGCGGGGGCGCGGAGATGTTCGAGCTCGCGGATGCGCGGGTCGGGGCGTTCCCAGATGGTGAGCGGTTGGTTTTCCGGAGCGAGGTGTGCGCGGAGTGTTTCGACTATGACCTCGCGGACATCGTCCTGGGCCGTGCCCTGGCTGAGGAGTTGGAGGATGACGAGGTCGTTGTAGCGGTCGGCGATGATGCCGGGGAGGTTGTCAGCTTCGGCGAAGATGAGCCGGTGGGCGTTGTTGTCCGGAGTGAGCGGAGCAAGCTCGCGGCGGAGTTGGAGTGCAGTTTGGATTCGGCTGCGCAGGTCGGCCAGGTATTGCTGGCGTGTGAGTGCGGGTGTGCGCGAGACGAGACGCGCGGCGATCTGTGAGGTGGTGGAGTAGAGCGCCGTGCCGAGCGGGATCTTGCGGTTGTCGGCGATGGTGACGAGCGCGCCGGGTTCCAACGCGTCGTCTGTGTGCTCGATGTCGGAGCGGTAGACCCAGAGATGGCCGCTGCGGAGGCGGTCGGCGGCTCGGCGCGTGATGCGAAGCGTAGAAGTCATCACGTTCAGGATAGGAGATCAGTTGCCGAAGGGTTTGGCGGTGGCGAAGGTGACGGATGGCGGCACGTGGAAGTCGGCTTCCGCGTCGGGATGCGCGGGGTTGAAGGGCCTCCAGTCGTCGACGACCTGCTGGGCTATGGGGAGCTTGTCGTCGATGAGGCCCTGGACGATGAGTTTGGCGAGCTCGTATGCGCCGAAGGGCGAGTGATGCGTGCCGTCCATCTGGGTGTAGTCGGCGTTGTGCTCGAAGAGGTGCAGTGAGCCCTTTTCGCCGAACGCCTCATAGAGGATCTTCGATTGGGCGTTGAGGTCGATGAGGGCGGCGCCGGTCTCGGCTGCAGCTTCCCGGGCCATCTGCGGATACTCCTCCAGGCTGTTGACGACGTGGCCGTCCTGGAAGCTGTGACGGTTCATGGGCGTGACGATGACGGGCGTTGCGCCTTTGGCCTTGATGGCGTTGGCCCAGGCGATGAGGCCGGCTTTATATTTGATGGCCGCGTCGGGGTCCTTGGCTTTTTCTTTCATATCGTTGTGGCCGAACTGGACGATGAAGACGTCGCCCGGCTGGATGAGCGAGAGGATTTTGGCGAAGCGGCCGCGAGAGTTGCTGGCCGCGACCGTCTCGCCGGACTCGGCGTGGTTAGCGACGGCGACGGTGGGCTTGAAGAAGCGTGGCAGCATCTGGCCCCAGGAGGCGTAGGGTTCGCCCATCTGGTCGCAGACTGTGGAGTCGCCGAGAAGATAGATGGTCGGGACGTCGACACGATCGACGGTGAGGCTGCGGATGCTCGGGTGCGTGCCGTCGAACTCGAGGGTGATGCGGCTGTCCCAGTCGCGGGCTTCCTGTTCGCTCTCGCGCGGGGCTTTGAGGCGGACGACGCCGCCGGTGGACAGCATGGGAGTGCGGACGTTGACGATGAAAGTTTTGATCACGCTTCCGCCTGCGGGCGCTGCGGCGGTTTCGATCATGAGGCGGCGGAGCTCGGCTTTGACGGTGGTGTCGGATCGCTCATTCGCGCCGAGTGTGACGGTGAGACGATAGTTGCCTTCTGGGGCGTCGAAGCTGAAGAAGAATGGTGTGCCGCCGATGCTGGAGGCTTCAATCGAAGGAGGCTCGCCGTCAAAGCCGAATCCCCAGCCCGGTGAGTAAGGCGCCGCCGAGGTGATCGCCGTGACAGCGGTGGAGGCATGGGCGCTCTGCCCGAAGACGAAGACGCGGTGGTACGGCGGGATGGTTGTCGAGGCGGTTTGGGCAGCCATCACCCATAAAAACGAGGCCCACAGGACGGGCGTGGTCAGCAGGGGTTTCGATAGTTTCATCTCGGTCTGAAATTAGCTTAGGAGGGGAACGTCTTTATCGAGAATCTTGGCGAGCGCGGCAACCACGAGACAGTGGTCGTCGCGCTGGGGCAGGCCGGACATCACGATGCTGCCGACCGGGCCGGTGCCTTCGATAAGAATTGGGAAGCCGCCGCCCTGTGCGGAATAGTCCCGGGGATTGAGGCAGTGACGCGATTGCAAGGTTTCGTTGTTGGACTCGAGGATGAGGCCGATGGCGTAGGAGCTGCGGCCGAAGCGGTGCACTACGTTGCGTTTGCGGCGGATCCAGTCCGCCTGTCCGGGGTTGGAGGTGGGCGTCGCACAGGCGAAAAGCAGATGATCCGCGAGTTCGATCTCGATCGTGCCGCCGGCCCGGCAGTCCATGAGAAGCGTGCGCAGGTAGCAGCCGAGCTCCCAGGCGGTTTCAGGGTTAAAGCTCTGGAAGCGAAGGATCTGTTCCTGTTGCTCAAGAATGGCAAGGTCGTCAGAGATCGACATAATGAGTGTGGGACGTCTCGCTCATCGTTCAGGATGCAAGGTGCGTTCGAAGAATGCGGCTGCGCGTTGATAACTGGTGAGCCAGTCGCGGTGCAGGATAAAGTCGTGAACTTCGTCGGGAAAGATGAGTTCATCCACAGCAACGCCGCGTGCGCGCAGGGCATCGGCAAGGCGGGGCGTCTGCTGGTAGGCGACTTCGGGATCATCATCGCCATGGATGAACAACACGGGCGAGTGCCAGCGGGCAACATCGGCCACCGGCGAGCTGGCATGCGCGAGTGCGGCGATGCGCTCCTGCTCGGCGAGCGAGCCACGAAGCCAGTCGGCGGTGGCGTTGTCCTCGCGCGCCCACTCATGCACGCCGTGGAAGTCCACGCCGGCAGCGAAGAGATCGCTGTTGCGCGCGAGCGCGAGCGCGGTGAGGTAACCGCCATAGCTTCCGCCCCAGATGCCGACGCGCGCGGGGTCGACGTACGAGGACGAGCGCAGATAGTTCACGGCGCCAAGCACGTCGTTATACTCGGCTGCGCCCGCGGCGCCTGAGTTCTCGCAATCGCGGAAGACCATGCCGTAGCCGATGCCGCAGCGGTAGTTCACGCTCAGCACGATGAATCCGCGCGAGGCCAGGTACTGGTTCATCGCGTAGGCGTTGGAGTAGTAGTCCATGCCGGGATAACCAAGAAGCATCTGGCGATGCGGACCGCCGTGGAAGAACAGGATTACGGGGTGGCGTGATTGCGGGTTGAAGTGTGACGGGAAGAAGAGCTGGCCATGCAGAGTGAAGAGCTTGTCCTGCGAGGGGAAGAGCACCTGCTGTGGAGCGTTGAGCTGGGCAGCGGGATAGCCGGGAGGCAGCGCGTTCAGGTGCATCGGCTGCATGTCGCCGCGCGAGGTGATGAAGGCTGCGTGCATCGGTTCGCGCGCGTCGGCGACGAGAGCGGCGAGATTGCCGGCGGATGAGAAGACCGGATGGGCCTCGATGCCGGCGCCATGCGTGATCTGGACAGGTTCAGGGTCGGCGTCAAGGTTCATGCGCCAGATGTGGCGGCGATCAATGTCGAGCGGGTCGCGCATGGAATGATTGGAAGCGAAGATGAGGATGCGGCCGTCGGCGCTGAGCCCGGGATCTTCGACCTCGAAAGGACCGTCGGTGAGGAGCAGCGGACCGTGCTCCGAGTGTGCTGGGTCGAGGGAGTAGAGGTGGACCCAACCGTCGGCTTCACTCGCATACAGGATGTGATTGTTGATGGACCAGAGCAGGCGCGGCTCGCCGGAGGACATGTGCGGAAGGACGGAGCCGGGCACGTTCGGCGCGGCAATAAACGCAGCATGAGATTGGCCGCTGGCGAGATCGAGTAGCTGGATCGACCAGGGATTTGGGGAGGTGCGGTTCGCAGCGAACTCCGGCGCCGTGACGAAGGGCGAGCGCAGCCAGGCGAGTTGTTTGACATCGCGCGAGAATGCCGGCGCGGAGTCGTTGTCGGTTGAGGGTGCAGGAAAGGTGAGGACGTGGGTGCGCAGGTCGAAGAGTGCAAGGAAGCTGTGCTCGCGCTGACCGGTGCCGCGAGTGCTGATGAATGCCAGCAGATTGCCGTCCGCCGAGAGAGTCAAGGACGAGGCTCGACCGCGATCGAAGACGAGCTGTGCAGGCGGCCCTTTGGGTGAGAGCGGAAGCGACCAGATGACGTGATCGCGGATGAACAACAGTGTGTGGCCATCGTGCGAGAAGAGCGGATACTGACCCTGCACAGTGGGAGCGGCCGGCACGGGACCGTCGACGGGAGCGAGCCAGATTTGAGGCTGCAGGACCTGCTGAATGTGTGCGGGATTGGAGGGCTTTTCGTCAGGGCCGTCCTCGGCGGAGCGCGTAAAGGCGATAACGCTTCCGTCGGGCGACCAGGCGAGATTTAAGAGATCGAGGCCGTCATCCTTATCGAAAAGAGTGAGCTGATGCGCGGGCGAGCGCGCGGCGGCGATCCAGAGGTTGCGATGCCCCTCGGCGTCCTCGACCCACGCGAACCGGTCACCGCCTGGTGCAGCGGTGAGTTCGGATGCGTATGGCGCGCTGAGCACCTGCGCGAGGGAAAAAGGCTGCTGTGCGCTCAGCACTGTAGTGGTGCCAAGCAGCAGTAGGAGTCCACCTATAGCCGGCGTGCGGACATTCATGGCCGGATGGTAGCAGGAGGAGTGAAAGCGATTAATAGAAAACCGCGCCGGGTGAACGCGGAGTCAAGAGCGCTCGATCAAAAGAAGCAGGAGCCCGAAGGCTCCCGCTTCCGTTCGAAACAGCTTAACTAGTGCGGGTACTGATCGTGGTCATGATCGCGGTCGCGATCGTGGTCATGGTCCCGCCAGTATTGATCGCGATCCTGGTCCCATCCACGCGCGTGGCGGAATGCTTCGTTGTAGCCGCGGAGAAATGCATCCCGATAATGATCGCGTTCCGGGCCGGGGACGGGAGGGTTGCGGTACTGCGGATAGTGCCACGGGTCCATGTCGCGATGCGCTTCAAAATCACGATGAGCAGCCTCGACTCCTTCGTGGAATGCGCGGCGGCCTATGTCGTTGTAGTAGTTCGGTGCTTCGATGTTCCACTGAATTACCTGTGCATGAGCCTGTCCGACATGACCCATGGGAACACCTGTCAGGCCCAGAAAAATTACGGGAGTGACCAAGCGAACTAAACCTTTCATCGTTCACCTCACGTTCGGCTAAAGACTAGCCGTTCAGCGGATTTAGATGATCGTCGAGGTTGTGGATGTTGTCGGAGTTAGACCGGGGATCTGGCCGGATTTTGACGAGCGGAAAATTTGTCCCGGGCAACTTGTGCGCGGGAGCCGGGTTGAGATGAGTGCGTGGGAGACAACCCCGGCGCGGAGGATCTATGAAGACGCAAGCACTGGCTGTAGCTGCGATTGCTTTGATGATGGGTTTGGGCGGAGATGCGATGGTCGCGCAGTATTATGGTCCGCCGCCGATGCAGTACGCGCAGGGACCGGCCTGGGACCAAGCGCCGCCGGAGTTTCGCGCGGCCCAGGAACGAGGCTTTCATGACGGGATCGAAGGAGCGAAGAAAGATTTCGAAAACCACCGGCAGCCGAACGTGATGAATCGCGACGAGTACCGCAATCCGCACTTCATCTCGCCACCGGACCGCGAAGACTACCGCATGGGATTCCGGCGCGGGTACGAGGTTGCTGTTCGCCACATGTATGGACCAAGAGACTACCGGTAACAGTTGGTCCGAAGAGAAAAGCCCGGCGCGCGCTGCGCTTTTTCAATGCTTCTGTGGATCACGCAGCGGTGGCTTCTGCCTTGAGTCTTTCGGCCGTATAGTGTGCGATCAGGGCGTCGACCGTAGGTTGCAGCATGCCTTCCATCACCATGTTGAGCTGGTGGTTGGTGAGGCCGATGCGGTGATCGGTGAGGCGGTTCTGCGGGAAGTTATACGTGCGGATCTTCTCGCTGCGGTCGCCGCTGCCGACCTGCGACTTGCGCTGCGCAGCTTGCGCGGCGTGCTGCTTCTCCATCTCCACTTCATAGAGGCGCGCGCGCAGAACACGCATCGCCTTCTCGCGATTCTTGATCTGCGACTTCTCGTCCTGGCAGCTCACGACGGTGTTGGTGGGCAGGTGCGTGATACGCACGGCGGAGTAGGTGGTGTTGACGCTCTGTCCGCCGGGGCCTGAGGAGCAGAACGTGTCGACGCGAATGTCCTTCTGCTCGATCTTGACGTCGACCTCTTCGGCTTCCGGCAGCACGGCGACGGTGATAGCAGAAGTATGCACGCGGCCCTGGGTCTCCGTTGCGGGAACACGCTGCACGCGGTGCACGCCGGACTCGTACTTCATCTGCGAGTAGACCTTGTCGCCTTCGAAGATGGCGGTAACTTCCTTGAGGCCGCCGACATCGCTGGGGGACTCAGAGAGAATCTCCACCTTCCAGCGATGCTGCTCGGCGAAGCGGAGATACATACGAAAGATCTCGGCGGCGAACAACGACGCTTCGTCTCCGCCGGTGCCCGCGCGCACCTCGATGATGATGTTTTTGTCATCGTTGGGATCCTTAGGCAGCAGCAGCACCTTCAACTCTTCCTCGACGACCGGCAGCTTCGGCTCGAGCTCGAGGAGCTCCTCTTCCGCCATCGCGCGCACGTCTGGGTCGCTGTCATTCGCCATCGCGCGCGCTTCGTCGATCGCGTCGCGCAGCTTGCGGTACTCGCGGAACTTGTCAACCGTCGGCTCGAGGTCGCGGTGCTGCTTGGCGACCGTCTGAAACTTCTTCTGGTCGGCGAGCAGCGAGGGGTCGCCGAGCTGGCGGCCAAGGTCTTCGTAACGTGCTTCAATCTGGTCGAGTTTGTCGAACATATAGATAAATGAGCAGAGCTAAGAGGGTAGCGAGAGATGAGAGAACAGAGGTCAGGGTCGGCCGATTCGAGGGCCAGGAAGGCGGCTGAGGCGCAGCTACAGGAAATCGTGGGAGGTCACGGCGGGGGGTGCCGGATTGTCGCTGCAGAAAAGCATTGATGTTCCCAGAATAAAGCTGTCTTTCTTAGATGGTATCGCGAAGCGCGCCGATTCACAGCAGCGCCGGGCTGCGATGGTCAATTCTGGGGCGGCTTGCCCTTGGCGTAGCTGGGGATGTGCTTCGCCAGATGCCGCAGGACGAACTCGCGGACCAGATTGTTGGCCGCTTTGTTGCCCAGGTCGATCACCGTGTTGTTGAGCACCATCTTTCCGGGGTTGGAACCGGGGTGATAGGTGCTCGCGATCAGCCCGGCCGTCGCCGAGCCGAGCAGGTGGGCATAGGCCGGTTGGAAACGCTTTGTTTCATCGCTACGCTGCATAAAGGTCGACGAGACCGCATGCCAGGCGCGCCGCTGCCATGGTCCGTTGGTCATGACGAAATAGCGCGGGTCCTGATGGAAAAGGCTGTCGAATACAACGGCGCTCATCAAGCGACCTATGACGGCGTCACCGTAGGCTGCGCCATAGCGCTTCCAGTATCCGACGGGGCCGCCGCCGTATTCGGGATATGTATTCTGCGCCTGCTCGATGCCGGCCGTGATGCCGGTTATCCCAAGAAAGACCGGGTCCGTCGCGGCGTGCGCGGTCAGCTTCAGCTTCTGTTTCGGGGTGAGGGGCGCCGCGTTCCACTGGTAGCTGGTGTAGAAGTTGGGCAGCACGCCGAACACCCGCTGATGCAGCTCGTTATGCAGTTCGGTCTCGGCCAGCTCCTCGGTCGTCAGGGTGACAGTAATGTCGGCCCGGGCGCCGGCGATGGGCAGCGAGATCTCCGGAAGCGAATAGATCTGTCCGGGTCGCAGGTGAACGTCGTGGACCACATAAGTCTTGAGGCCGGGTGAGCTGATCGTCACCGAATACGTGCCGGGCACGAGACCGCCAACGTTGAAGAATCCGGCAGAGTTGGCGGTTGTTTCGTGGGTCGTCGGCGGTGTGGTGGAGGCGATGACGATGCGCGCTCCGGGGACGAGGCCGCCCTGGATGTCCGAGACGACGCCCTTGATGCGCGCCGGGGGCGGGCCAGGGCTGACCGCGCCGGGCGGACGAGCCGCCTGTGATGTCGATTGCGGCGCGTCAGGAAGCGTCGGAGTGGCGCTCCCGGCTGCGGGCGCGTGGAGCTCGGAGGTCTGCGCGAAGGCGGCTGCCGCGAAGCAGCCTGTGAAGATCACCAGAAGCGCGACGATGTAAGTCCATGGAATGGCTGGGCGGGGTCGCGCGCGATGCACATGGGAACTCAATTTCAAAGAACCCCTACCATACATGGGAGAGTGCTGGGCTGAAAACGGTGGTTTGGGCTTCTTAAGTTGCATGGAATCAGCGGGAGGTGGACGTGAGGTTTGCGAAGCTGGCGGAGTTGGCGGAGAGCCTGGCCGGCGAGTCCAGCAAGCTCAAGAAACGCGCTGCTATAGCTGTCGAGGTGCGGCGAGCAGCCGAGGAGAGCCCCGCCGAGGCGGGCCGGTTCTGCCTGTATCTCGCCGGCCAGACCTTCGCTGAGGCCGACCCGCGCAAGCTGAACGCCGGCGGCGCGATTCTTTCGCGCGTGCTGAAGGAGATTGCGGGCGCGACGGACGGCGCCCTGAACCTGGCGTATCGCCGCCACGGAGACCTGGGTGCGGCGGCGTTTGATCTGCTGGCAGAGAGAAATCAGATAACACCGACCAGAGAGCAGGCCGGTAAGCTCACGCTCGCCGACGTCGCAGACGCGTTTGAAGTCATGGCGCGTGCCCGCACAACTGCCGTCCGGTCTGCCGCGGTCGAGGGCCTGCTGAAGCGCGCGACGCCGCTCGAATCCAAATATCTGCTGAAGCTGATGCTCGGCGACATGCGCATTGGCGTGAAGCAAAGTTTGGTCGAGGAGGCGATCGCTGAAGCTGCCAGCGCAGAGGTCGCAGTGGTGCGGCATGCGGTCATGCTCGAAGCCGACCTGAGCCGCGCGGTCGAGCGGGCGTTTACGGGAACGCTCGCCGAAGCCCGCATGCGGCTGTTTCACCCGCTGGGCTTCATGCTTGCCTCGGCAGTCGAAACTCCCGAGGAGGCAGTCGAGCGCTTCACCGCAAAGCCGGAGAAGAAGCAGGAGCCCAAGCCGAAGAAACGCAGGAGTAAGAAATCGGCCGCTGAAATCATTCCCGAGCCATCGGCGGAAGAGGGGCTGACAGAGGACGTCGAGGCGGAGGCTGCGGTCAGCTCCGAGACGCAGCAGGATGCCGCAGTTCACGCGCCTATCCACGCGCTGATTGAGGACAAGTACGACGGCATCCGCGCGCAGGTGCACTGCGGCGACCCCGAGCAGCCCGGCCGAGTCGCGATCTACTCGCGCAATCGCGAGGACATCACCGAGAGCTTACCGGAGCTCGAGGAAGCGCTGGCGAAGGTGAATTCAGCAGGCGGTCTGATCGGCGCCCGCGGCCTGATCATAGACGGCGAGATTCTGGCGTGGGATGTGGAGGCTGAGCGTGCGCTTCCCTTCTCCGTGCTCGGTCAGCGCATCGGACGCAAGCGTGTCGATGACGCGATGCGCCGCGCCATTCCTGTCATCTTCATGGCGTTCGATCTGATCTATGCGAACGGCGAGCTGCTGCTCCCGCGTCCGTTGCGTGAGCGGCGAGCCGAGCTCGAGCAGACGGTCGCGGCGTTGCGCGAGATCGCTGTTTCGCCACTTGAAGCCGAACCGCAGGGGCAGCTCTTCTCTGCTGTTGATTCAGTTGAGATTCAGCGGCTTCGGCTCTCGCCCGCAAGGATGGTCGAGAGCGCCGACGCGATCGACCAGGCCTATCGCGATGCACGCGCCCGGGCGAATGAGGGCGTGATGATCAAGGCTGCTGGGTCGGCTTATCTGCCCGGCAGGCGTGGCCTCGCATGGCTGAAGCTCAAGCGCGAACTCGCCACGCTGGATGTCGTGATCACGGGAGCGGAGTACGGCCACGGCCGCCGCGCGGGTGTGCTCAGCGATTACACCTTTGCGGTCCGGGGGCCGCGCGGACCCAATGGAGAACCGGCCGAGCTGCTGAATGTGGGTAAGGCGTACTCCGGCGTGACCGATGGCGAGATCGCGGAACTGACCGACTGGCTGAAGGCACACACGATCGAGGACTTCGGCTACTTCCGCACGGTTGAGCCGATCCGCGTGCTCGAGGTCGCATTCAATAACGTCATGCGCTCGGACCGGCACTCCAGCGGCTTTGCGCTGCGGTTTCCCCGAATCCTTCGCGTGCGCGACGACAAGCCGGTCGAGGAGATCGACACCCTGGAACGCGTGGAAGAGATCTACAATTCCCAACCGGATCGGGGGCCTCACTCGCAACCCGACAAGAGCCCGGCCGACGAGGAGGGCTGACGCTACCCCGATTGGCCCGTCAGGTGCATCTGAGAAGGTTGTCCGCTGCGACAAAAGCATTACAGACCGGGACGCAACCCTGTGCGAATCTCTGGGTAGAATGGAGGTAGGGGAATGGAAAACAGCAAATCGCATTTGATGGCTAACAATTCCAGTGCTTTGTTGTTTTTCGATCTCCTACGAAGGTCATCCTCCCTGGAGCTATGTCCCATGACCCCTTTTCGGGCCCCTGGTATCCTGCGCGTTCTCGGTATCCTCTTCATTCTGCTTGGCTTGGTCGGGTTTGCCCCGCGTTCCCAGGCTGAAGCGCCTCTGCTTTCGCCGGGCATCATGCCTGCCGCGGAAGCCACTCTCCCGACCGTCGGGCAACGATATGAACTCAAGCTCTATCACCTGCACACAGGTGAGAGCTTGGACATTGTTTACCGCATCGGGGATACATATATTCCCTCGGCGCTGGAACAACTCAACCACTTTCTGCGCGACCACCGGACCCAGGACGTCAGCAGCTACGATCCCAAGGAGTTCGACCTGCTGCACAACCTGCTGACCCGGCTACACCGGCCAAACGCCACCATTGACGTCGTTTGCGGCTACCGGACGCCATGGTCCAACAACTTCCTGCGCACCGCGGGCGGAACGGAGAGTCCGGCGGAGACCGGCGTCGCCGAGCACTCGCAGCACATGCTGGCAAAGGCCATCGATATCCGGATTCCGGGCGTGAGTACCCGCACCCTGGACCGGACCGCGCTTAGCCTCCACGAGGGCGGCGTCGGTTACTACCCGGTCAGCCAGTTCGTTCATGTCGACGTCGGGCCGGTTCGCCAGTGGAGCTTCGGCGGCACCTCTTCAGTACGGCGGCACCGCAGCCGGCGCCGGCACCTCGCCTAAATCTGTAGCGATTTTCTGCTGCACGAATCAGAGCCCGTGCGATGAGCGCGGGCTTTCCTGTCTGTGGACGGCATAATGGGCGAGGAGCGAATCGTCTGCAGTGAAGAGCTGGATCGAGATATCTGAGTCGCGGCTGCGGAGCAATGTGTCCGCAATTCGTGCCGCTGCCGGCGAAGGCGCGAACGTGCTCGCCGTGATCAAGGCCGATGGCTACGGCCATGGAGCGGAGCTTCTTGCGCCCGTGCTCGTGGACGCGGGCGTCACGTGGCTGGGTGTCGCCGACGCGGAGGAGGGTGCGCAGATTCGCCGTGCGCTGGGGCAGCATGACCGCACGCGAGCGAGTACAAGACACTCGCCGGGTCCCCCGCATGACGTGCGCATTCTGGTGATGTGCGGGATTGAGCCTGGCGACGCTGATCGCATCGTGGAGAAGCGGTTGACTCCTGTCGTATGGACACCGGGGCACGTGCAGGCGCTCGAAGCTGCAGCCGAGCGGGCTCGAAGACGGGTGGCCGTGCATCTGGAGATTGATACGGGGATGGCGCGCCAGGGCGCCGTGCCGGAGTCTGATGGGGAGCCGGCGCTGGAGCGCGTCGTCGATGCGCTGCACCGCTCGAAATGGCTGCGGATGGAAGGCGTATTCAGTCACCTCAGCTCGTCCGAGGTACGCCACGGCCATAAAACCGCGGCGCAACTCGAGCGCCTTCAGCGTGCGTTTGATCTGCTGAAGACGGAGGACGGCGAAGTTCTTCTGCCGGAATGGATTCACGTGGCCAACAGCTCTGCGCTCGATGAGGGATCGACGACGGAATGGATTCATCACATCGGCGCGGCGATGCGCGCTGGGGTTCTCGTGCGGCCGGGACTCGCGCTGTACGGATATTGCCTTGGGTTGGAGAACGAGAATGGCGGTCTGCTCCGGCCTGTGACGGCGCCCGGCGGACTCTGCCCCCAGCTTCAACCTGTTCTCACGTGGAAGACGCATATCCTCGCAACTCGCGAGATTGCGCCAGGCCAGACAGTTGGGTACGGTGCGACGTTTATCGCGGAGCGGCCGATGCGGCTTGCACTTCTTCCCGTCGGTTATGCAGATGGCTTTCGCCGGGAAGCATCCAGCAGCATTGGCAATGGCTGGGTAATGGTCGCGGGAAAGCGCGCCGCTGTTGTCGGGCGTGTGTCGATGAATCTCACAGTCGTCGATGTTACGGAGATCGCGCAGGCAAGCGAAGGCGGGGAAGTCACGCTGCTCGGCGAAGGCGTCACTGCCGAAGATCATGCGCGCTGGTGCGAGACGATTTCGTACGAGATCCTGTGCGGCATACGTGCCGAACGCCGGCTCGTCTAATAGTCGCATCCCATTAGAAGCCGCCGCGTTTTCGCGGAGATAGACTGGACACAATGATTGCTGGGCTGTATGAGAGTTGGATGTTCGCGTGGGAGACCGCGCTAACCACCCGCGACGAGAACCGCGTCGAGCGGCCACTCGAATGGGGATTCCAGCACCTCTCTGACTGCGGCGGCCTGCAGGCAGCGCGCGAGGTGGCGCGGCTGGAGTTCTCGCCGCTCGAGGCGATGAAGTTGTTGAATCAGCGCATCGTGACCGACCCCGAGAGCTTCTTCGCCTACAAAACTCCGACAGACTTCCAGGTGGAGCAGCGTTTTCCTGAGCTGCACCCGACCAACGTGCGCCCCGAAACGCTGGAGCAGGAGCGCGAGTGGCAGCGCCGTGCCGAGGCGGGCGAGCTGCGGCGCGAGCCCTTCCTGCGCTGGACCTCTGCCGTGAAGACCGGCATTCCTGAGAACGACTTCGCTAACGCGCGCTGGTATCCCACCAAGCCAGGCATGGGCTTCGTCGATCGGCGCACGGGCCGGCGACGCCGCCAGGCGATGATCTTGATGCCGCAGTGGAATGCCGACGCGTTCTCGCACAACGTGCTGTGCGAGATGTTCAATCGCTGGGGCATTGCGTGTCTGCGCCTCTCGAAGCCTTATCACGATGTGCGCCGGCCGGCAGAGCTCGAGCGCGCGGACTACGCGGTGAGCTCCAACATCGGTCGCACCATTGCCGCTGCCCGCCAGGCCGTCGTGGATGTGCGCAGCGCGATTGACTGGCTGGAGCAGCAGGGATACGAGCAGTTCGGCGTGCTCGGCACAAGCCTCGGGAGCTGCTACGCATTTCTTGCGGCGGCGATGGATCCGCGCATCGAGGTCTGCGCCTTCAACCACGCATCCACGTGGTTTGGAGATGTCGTATGGACAGGCCAGAGCACGCGGCACGTGCGCGCTTCGCTCGAACACGCCGGCCTGAGCCGCGACGATGTGCGCGCGATCCTTGCGGGCATCAGCCCGATGAGCTTCATGACGGAATACTCGCGCAGTGCCGACCGGCAGACCCTGATCGTGCATGCCACCTACGACCTGACATTCTTGCGCGAACTCTCGCTGGATGTGTTGAAGAGCTTCGACCAGTACGGAATCCCGTATGTCTCAAAGGTGCTGCCGTGCGGCCACTACACGACCGGCGAAGCGCCGTACAAGTATCTCGACGGGTGGTATCTGGGCAGTTTTGTGTGGAGTGCCTTCCGCAGAATGGCCTCGCAGCGGGCTATGCGCAGGCAGGGGCGCCGGCGGCGCACCTAGCAATGCTCTAGAGCCCTGCGGGAAAGAGCGACATCACGAGGCGGTGTGCGGTCCGTCCGCTGACGGACGCTGCGGATTTCTTCACCGGCTCCAGGACGACGAGCTCCGTGCGGTTGCGGTCCCGCATCGCGCGCTCTGCCACCTCACGCTCGACCTGTGCGACGATGGCCTGCGTTTGCGCGAGCCGATTGAGCTGATGGGTCATTTTGTGTAATTGATCTTCTGGCACGAGGTGGAGTCCGCGATAGCGCCGCGGAGCTGATATCAGCTTCGCGGCGCTGGTTGGAGGTGGAGGAGGATAGGAGGTTGAGACTCGCGTGGCAACATTCCCGGGTGGTGTGGGGAAGGGTATTGTGCGGGCTGCCACGACACTGCCTTTCTTGCTCTGCGTTAAGGCTGGCAGAAGTTCCCAGGGCGGGAAGCATCTGCCAGTCACGGACGGCCCGACTTGCATTGGCCTGGACCTCCCGAGTTGGGTAGGTCCTGCAGCGGTTGCTGAAGCGCTGAAAGGAGGGCGTGTCGTCTGCCAAAGACAGGGACGGTAGGGACACGCAGGCCCGAAGTTCTTACCGGAACCAGTTGCGGTTCCAAAGGAAGAATGCTCCTGGAGTACGAAAGCAGCTATCCCACCCAAGCCGACTATCGACTGTCGTGAGTGGGAGTGCCGATGCAACCTTTGGGGAACGGTCTCTCGAGCAGCGTCGTACAATCGCACATAGGTATGCCGATTAATTTGACTGCTCCACTTGCCGCGGCCGACCCGGAGATCGCGGCTCAGATTCACAACGAAGTGATCCGCCAGCACGAAGGTCTCGAGATGATCGCCAGCGAGAATTTTGTCTCGCGCGCCGTGCTCGAAGCCGCAGGTTCGGTCTTCACCAACAAGTATGCCGAGGGCTACCCTGGCAAGCGCTACTACGGCGGGTGCGAGTTCGCCGACGCCGTCGAAAATCTCGCCCGCGATCGCGCCAAGAAAATCTTCGCCGCCGAGCATGCGAACGTGCAGCCGCACTCCGGTTCTCAGGCCAACGCCGCCGCGTACATGACGCTGCTGGAGCCGGGCGACACCATTCTTGGCCTCGATCTCGCGCACGGTGGACATCTCACCCACGGACACCGGCTGAACTTTTCCGGCAAGCTCTATCGCGTGGTCGGCTACCAGGTGCGCAAGGACACCGAGACAGTCGACTACGACCATCTCGAACAACAGGCCGTTGCCGAAAAGCCGAAGGTCATCATCGGCGGCGGGTCAGCGTATCCGCGGCAGTTTGATTTCGCGCGCATGCGCCAGATCGCGGACAAGGTGGGGGCGAAGCTGGTCATCGACATGGCGCATTTCGCTGGATTGGTCGCCGGCGGTGTGCATCCTTCGCCCGTGCCGCATGCGCATGTCGTGACGTCAACAACGCACAAGACGCTTCGCGGCCCGCGCGCCGGGCTCATTCTTTGCCAGCAGGAGTTCGCCGCAGGCATCGACCGCAGCGTCTTCCCCGGCCAGCAGGGCGGACCGCTGGTGCACGTCATCGCGGCGAAGGCCGTCGCGTTTGGCGAGGTGCTGCAGCCGGAGTTCAAGGCGTACGCCGCGCAGGTTGTCGCCAACGCGAAGGCGCTTGCCGAGGCAATGCAAGCCGCCGGATACCGCGTCATCTCCGGCGGAACGGATACGCACCTCGTGCTCATCGATGTCTTCGGCCGCGGAATGCTGGGCTCTGAAGCGGAGGCCGCGCTCGGTGTGGCCGGCATCACGGTGAACAAGAACGCCATCCCCTATGACACCAATCCTCCGCTGAAACCCAGCGGCATTCGCATCGGCTCACCGGCGCTGACGACGCGCGGCATGAAAGAGGCGGAGATGCGCACCATCGCCGGCTGGATCGCCGAAGCGCTCGAGCACCGCAGCGATGAGGGGCGCCTGCGAGCGATTCGCGGCCGCGTCGGGGAGTTGGCGGAGCAGTTTCCGCTCTACGGCTGGCTGCAAAACAAGTAATTTGGCTGCGCAGCAAGTAAGGTAGTATCGCTGCGAGCCCAGTGGACTGGTTCGCCGGGCGAATGCGGGGGCGGGTCCATGGATATGATTCTGGTGCTCGGTGTGGTCACGGGCATGCGCTGCATGACGGCGATTGCCGCACTGTCGTGGGCCGCATGGCTGGCGTTGGTGCCGGAGCACGGATGGGCGACGTGGATCGCACATCTCGCCATCGCGATCCTCTTCACGATCTGCGCACTGGGTGAGTACGGAGTCGACACGCTGCCTCAGACACCACGGCGGACCTCTCTCGGGCCGGCGCTGGCGCGAGTCGTTGTGGGAGCGCTGGTCGGTGCGATGGTGGCCATCGCCATCGATGAGCCTGTTGCCGGAGGCATCGTCTTCGCCGGCGTGGGCGCGGTCATCGGCACATGGGGCGGCTTCTTCGTGCGCATGACGGTCGCGCGCATCTTCCGCCGCGATCTGCCTGCAGCGCTGCTGGAGTCAGCGTCGGCAATCGTGCTCGCGATTCTCGCGCTGGTAAGGCTGCATCACGGCATCGTCGCCGAGGCGCAAAAGGTGATCAGCTAAGCTCCGCGCTGTTTCCCCGGAACTACTTTCACAGAACTACTTGCCCAGGTACGTGCGGTAACGCGTCTCGACCACGCCGGTATTGCGAGCGAGGTTCAGTTTGGCGACGTTGTATTGATACAGCGCCCGGGTCAACTGTGCCTGCGCTGACGTGACCGAGGCCTCGGCATCCACGACAGCGAGATTGTCCTCGACTCCGGCTGTGAAGCGCTCCCGTTCATCTGACAATTCCTGTTGCGCGAGTTGCACGTTGCTCTGTGCCACTTTGACAAGTTGGTCCGCCGCCTGCACATCCAGCATCGACGCGCGAATCTGAGCATCGATCGTCTCGCGCAGATCGCTTACGCGCTGCTGCAGCGACGTAAGCTGCGCGTTCACCTGGTCCTCCTGGCCGCGCTGCTCGGCCTCGCGGAAGATCGGGAACCTCAGGCTGCCTTCGGCCATGAAGACGCCGTGGTAAAGACCGGTGGTCTCGCCCAGCACGCCATAGAAGCCGTTGAACGCGATCGTCGGCAACCGCTGGTAGCGCACCGCCCGCAGTTCGCGGTCGGCCACCAGGATCTGCGCCTGCAGGCTGAGCAGGTCCTTGCGGTGCCGGTAGGCCGTGTCCTTCGCGCGATCAAGGTCCATGTCCGTAAACTCGGCGAACGGAGCCGTGTCGGTCAGCTCTAACTTCTGCCCGGCGGGCAGGCCCATGATGCGGTTTAGCTGAATCGTATCCTTCGCGACCTGGTTCTCGGCGGCGATCGTAGCCTGCTGGTGCTGCTGATACTGCACCTGCGCACGAAGCTGATCGAGGCTGGTGCCCACACCGGCCTGGCGGCGCTGGCTTGCCTGATCGAACAGTGTTTTGGCGGCCTGCTCCTGCGCCTGTGCGTTGGCGAGATTCGTCTGGTCCGCGAGCACCTGCAGATATGCCGAACCTACAGAAAGGATCAGATCGCCGCGGCTGGTAAGGACATCAAGGTCGACAACCTCGACCTCGCGTTGTGCTCCTCTGAACAGTTCATAGTCAGGCAGATTGAAGAGCTGCTGATTGGCGCTGACCTGCGCCTGCGTCACGTTGACCTTGAGGACGGTCGGAAAGCTTGCTGAACTCATCCCGAACTGCGAAAGCAGGCCGGCAAGCGACTGCGGCTTGAACCCGAGAGCCGCGAGGTTGACCTCTTCGGTGCTGGTCGAGGCCGTCGCGCGCAGCGATGGCAGCAGCGCATTGATGACGCCAAGCTGCTCGCCGTGAACCGTCTTCTGCTTGGCGCGGTCGTACACCAGCCGCACGTTGCGCTGGAGTCCCAACGAGATCGCGTCGTCGAGTGAGAGAGCCAGCGGCGTGTCCGTGGGCTGATCGATGCGGATCCCGTCCTGGCCGGGAGCCGTACTCGGCGGCTTGAACGTAAAGCCCGAGCCCGCAGGCCGCCCGAGCGCCTCATCCTGCTGCGACAGCAGAACCGCGCTAGGTGCGGACGGCAGATTCTGCTTCTCCGCCTGATTATTTGCGGCCCCAGTGTTGTTCTGCGCAAGTGCGGGCGCAACGCTGAAGAGCATCGCGAGAGGCAGTGTCACAAGAACACTGCGGGCCCGACCCATGCGGGAGCTGAGGGGAAGCTCGATCACTTCAGTATTAGAGTCTCTCGCGTCTCCTGGGGATGCGAAAAGCTGACGCAACCACTTGCATTTTGCGCAGTGTACGCGAACCGGCCGTTCGATTAGTGGCTGGCGTTGAGTTCCTGCGCGGCCTGCTGCAGGGTCTGCGCGGTCGATGGCTTCCACTCCGTCTTCACGTCGTCTTCCTGCTGGCCGATGGTGTGAAAGAGCAGCGCATGCCCGCCAATGTGCACGTGGGTCTCCGTAATCTGCCAGTGGTGCTCCCCGACCATCCTTCGCTCGACATCGAAGGTCCCGCCGCGATTGAGCCTGCCGAGAATGCCCCAGCCAATCAGGACATCCTCGCTGAGCTTTCCTCTCAGCGTAACGATGCGGTGCCCCTCTTTGGAGATAACCATTTGGCCCTCCATGATGCCCATGACTCGCGACTGCATGTCCGGCGGGTCGAAGCCAGGGTTGGGGCGAAAGTTCAACGTGTCAGAGTCGCCGTTTGCGCTGGCCTTATTCCACAGGAAGGCTTCGGGCAGCATCTTCAGCAGCTCTTCCGCCTGCGCGTCATCGTGCGCGGCGTTCCGGCGGGCCTTGGCCTGAGCGGCGGAGTCCTGCACGTAATTCTGAATCCGGCGCATCTCATTGGCTGCTGCATCCCCGCTCAGGCGATGACCGTTCAGTTCGATCAGCCTCCGCAGCGTGC
This sequence comes from Acidobacteriaceae bacterium, assembly GCA_035651235.1. GTDB lineage: Bacteria > Acidobacteriota > Terriglobia > Terriglobales > Acidobacteriaceae > Granulicella. The sequence goes on along the minus strand of DASRGC010000058.1, from coordinate 68,995 downwards.
CTTGGGGGGTTTCGATCGTTGTGTAGACAGCGTTTTTCCCCGGGGTAACGTCGTTTTCCCGGTACGTCCAGTTGCTTTTATCCGTCTGGTTAGCCTCCAGTTCGGCGCTCACGGCCTGGCGCACTTCCTCGACGGCAGCGGGGTCGGACCCCTGCGGCTGGCTGGCCCAAACGGTGAACGAGGAGAAGAAAAGAAGGGCAGAAAGGGATGCCCAAAAAAGACCCTGAAACTTCAAACGACGCATACACCTCATCCTAAGCGGGTTGGATGCAAATAGATGGCAGATTGAGAGACGAGGGGAGTGAAACCGCTGGTTACTCCGGAACGACTTTGACGAAGACCCCATCCGGCAGCTTCGCATCGCCGAGCAGATGCACCACTCCACCACGGGTCAAGCCGCGCAGGATCGGAGGCGCGGACGCGGGATGTTTCGGGTACGGCGTCGCGCGAAGCTCGCGCTTGGGCTCGGCCGGGCCACCACTGGCAGGTCCTTTGGCGGTCCCGCGGTCCATCGCGGCGTTGGCCAGCCGGTCGGCGTCCTTGTTTTTGTGGCGCAGCGCGTGGGTGATCTGGAAGTCGTCAAGCTGCGCGATGCGGCTGTGCGCCTCTGTCCAGAGCGGCTTCAGGTCAGGCGAGTTCACCTTGTAGCGCCCCTGAATCTGCTTCACCATCAGCTCCGAGTCGGAGACGACCCGCAGCCGCTGATAGCCGTGCTCGAGCGCCCAGGCCAGCACGCCGAGCAGGCCGGAGTACTCGGCGTAGTTGTTGGTGCGGACTCCCAGAAACTCACTTAGTTCGGCCAGAACTTCGCCGGATTCGGTCTGGAGCACCGCGCCGTAGCCTGCCGGGCCAGGATTGCCGCGCGCGCCGCCGTCGCAGTGTGCGATCAGCCAGGCCTGCGGGTTTGTGCGGGTTGGGGGAATGCGGGGCTGGGAGGATTCGGGGAACAGCGAAGGCATTGCCTTTAAGTGTACGCGGGCTGGAGCTGCGAAGGCCTGTGCAACGGGCGCACAGGCCTTTGGGCTCGAGTTAGAACTTCATGTTGGTGATGTCCTCGATCAGGCCGGGGCCGGAGGGGTCCCATCCGAGCGCCTTGCGTGTCCACTCGCTCGATGCCGGCATGTCCAGGCTGGCGAAGTGCCCGAAGGGGCCGAATTGCTCGGTTGCCTTGTCCGCAGGGATCGAGACGACGGGGAGGTTGAGGCCTTTGCCGATGGCTTCGGCGATGCCGCGCAACGGGACACCCACTTCGTCGACTGCGTGATAGGTGGTGATGCCTGGGCCGGTCTTCTCGACGGCGAGGCGGTAGAGATGCGCCACGGGTTCGAGCGGGGCTGCCGCCCAGCGGGCGGAGCCGTCTCCGACGTATGCGGAGAGGCCTTTATCGCGGGCGATCTGGATCAGCATCGTGACCAGCCCCTGCCTGCGGGTGTCGTGGACCTGCGGGAGGCGAACGATGCCGACGCGGAGGCCCTTGTCTGCAAAGGCCGCGGCAGCCTGCTCAGGGCGGCGAGGGATGGCCGGCGAATCTAGGGGAGGGTCGGTCTCCTTGCGCGGCTGGCCAGGCGCGCCGGCGGTGATGCCGATGCCGGAGGTGATGATGAGGAGCTTCCCCGGCTCGAGGGCGGCGCCGAGTGTCTCGATGGCCTTGATCTCGTCCTGGGAGTTCTGGGCGAACCTCGAGAAGTCGTGGTTGAAGGCGAGGTTCACCACCGCGTCCATGCCGGTGGCTCCCCGGCGAAGGCTGTCGAGGTCGGTGAGATCGCCGCGTAGGACCTCGGCGCCGACGGCCCTGAGTTGGTCCTCTCCAGCGTCGCTGCGGGTGAGACCGCGAACCTGATGCCCGGCGGCCAGCAGGTCCTTGACCAGCTCGGTACCAATGAATCCTGTTGATCCTGTTACGAAAACACGCATTGTTGTCTCCTGCGATTGGGGCACGTGGACCGTGCCGGATTTTTTTTGACAGCCGCGCCTCCGCTCAGTAAAACGGAGGCAGGCTCCGGATAAAGAGATAAGCGGAGACTGCCTCCGGTTGCATTAAATTTTCAGTGGCTGACCGATGCCGAAGAAGACGGAAATGAACTCCCGGCCTGCACGCAAGCTCCGCGCGGATGCGCAGCGGAACCGGGAGCGCATCCTGGAGATTGGCAAGCGGGTCTTCACGCGAGACGGCGCGGGGGCCAGCCTGGACGAGATCGCAAGGCAGGCCGGCATTGGACCGGGGACCCTCTACCGCCACTTTCCGACGCGAGATGCGCTGATCGAAGCGGTGTATCGCAGCGAAGTGGAGAAGCTGGCCGCGGCCGAGCAGCGCTTGTCCGCCGCGAAGCCGCCGCTGGAGGCGATGCGGGCGTGGATGCTGCTTTTCATCGACCACGTTTCCGAGAAGAAGTTGATTCTTCCGGTCATGGAAAGCGTTCCGGGAGGGTCGACGCGCCTGATCGAGAGCATGCGCGGCCTCATCCACAGCACCTTCACGAGGGCTGTGCGGCGCGCGATCGCAAGCGGCGATCTGCGGGCAGACACCGACCCGGATGACTTCATTCGTGCGCTCGTGGGCGTATTTCACACGACAGCTATTCCGGGGTGGGAGCAGAGTGCCCGGCGGCTCGTGGATATTTTGATTGCGGGGTCGCGTGCCGGCCAAGGTTGACTCGACCGGAGACTTGACCGGAGCTGATTAGGCCGGGAAGATGTCGACCTTGCCGTCCGGCGTCTTGCGGAAGGTGTGGAGGACCTGGCCCTGGGCGTTTATGTGGCGGAAGATGATGCTGTCTTTGGAGAACTCCATATCGGAGAAGCCGATGATCTTGTCGCCGAAGGGACCGCGCCTGGCGGGCGGAATGGTCCAGTCGACCAGCTCGGCGCCGCCGCCGCCGGAGATGACGAAGCTGGTGGGGTGGCCGGCGAACTCCAGGTGCTGGAGGTCGTGGTCGTGCCCGCTGATCCAGAAGTCGATCTTGTATTGGCGGAGAAGCGCGTCCCAGTCGTGGATCAGCATCTTTTGGTCCTTGTGGATGCCGTTGGTGTAGATGGGGTGGTGAGCGACGCAGGCGACGAACGCTGTGGTGCGCGGCTTGGCGAGCTCCTGCCGGAACCAGGCGTCCTGCTGGTCGCGATCCTCCTTCTTCATGCTGAAGCTCCACGGCTCGAACATCTCGGCGCCATGCTTCTGGCCGGGGAGGTTGGTGTCCAGGCAGATGAAGGTGATGACAGGGTCTTTCTCGGGATATTTGAAGGTGTACCAGCGCGAGGGCAGCGTCCACCGTGTGCCTTTGGCATGGGCCGCGTACCCGAGTTCCAAGTCGACTTTGCTCGAGACCTTGCGCTCGTAGTCGTGGTTGCCGAGGACGACGTAAGCGGGGCCGGGGAAGTGCGAGGTGGGATACATCTGCTCAAACTGGCTCTGCCAGCGGGGCGAGATGTAGCCGAGGCCCATGTCGCCGTACCAGTTGTCGCCCAGCAGGAAGAGCGCGCCGGGGTGGATGTGGCGCTGGTCGACCCACTGCTTCATGGCCAGAGCCGTGGCGGTCTGCTGGTCGAGGTACTTGTCTGTTCCCCAGTCGCCGATCAGGAACATGTGCTGGCCGTTGGGGTCGGGCTGGGGTATGGCCGCCGGACCGACGACTGCCTGGGCTCCAAAGGCGAGGCGAGGAGAGGCAGCTGCCAGGGCCGAGAAGGCGAACGTCTGGCGTAAGAATTGACGGCGGTCCATTTTGTTGTCAAACGGGTTAGACATCAGCCTCGCGCGTTCCTTACGAATTGATACATAGGACGCGCGAGAGCGCTCTCAGGGCGTATGCACTAAACGAGGTATGCCAAAGACTTCATTGATGCTCACCTTTGTCCCATGCGCGACGTCTACCGAGGTGTAGTAGGAACGCTGACTCCGGAGTCAGACTGAGAATGAGCATCAGTGATGTGATCGTCCTCGGCGGCGAGCGCCGTCGGCGTCCCACTTCTTTAGGCCTCGGGCTGAAGGAGAGTGGGAACGGCGTAGAATCAGCGGCAAGTATGTCGTCGAACGTTGCCGCCCAATCGAGTACCCGTGCACGGCTGACGGCGGAACAGATGGAAGCCCGCCAGCAGCAGCGCGCGGAAGATGACGAGCTGATCCGCGCGGCCCAGAAGGGGGACCGCACGGCCTTCGATGCGCTGGTCCGGCGTTACGACCGCAGCGTTCTGCGGCTGGCGCTGCACATGCTGGGCAACGAGCAGGACGCCCAGGACGTGCACCAGGATGCCTTCATCAAGGCGTACCGGCATCTGTCGAACTTCCGCTTCGAGTGCTCGTTCTACACCTGGCTCTACCGGATTGTGACGAACCTGTGCCTGGACCAGCTTCGCCGCCGCAAGAGCCGCAAAGAGGATCCCTCGACCGTGATGGACGCTGCCGGCGAGGAGATGGACCTGATGGCGAACGTCCAGGACGAGCGCGCGACGGCCAATCCGGCGCGCGAGCTGGAGCGAAAAAATATGAACGCCGCGATTAAGAGTGCGTTGGATTCCTTGACGCCACGCGAGCGAACCGTGTTCGAACTGAAGCATTACCAGGGGCTGAAGCTGCGGACGATTGGAGAGATGCTCTCCACGACCGAAGAGACGGCCAAGAACACACTCTTCCGCGCGACCCGCAAGCTGCGGGCCAGGCTCGCGGATGTGCGGTAGGCGGTAAGGAAGAGAAGCAGTACGGGCCACACCGCTGGCGGGCGAAGATCCGCTGCGGGGCGTTATGAAGGGCGTTGGAGAGGCTGGTTGGAGTACGCATCATGAACTGTGACAGTGCACAACAGAACATAGTTCTCGCGCAGTATGGCGAGCTGCCGGACGAGCTGCTGCAGCCGTTGGAGCAGCATCTGGACGGCTGCGAACAGTGTCGGCGTGAGTGGAATGCGATGCTCGCGCTTCGCGAAGAGCTCGCGCTGGACCCGGTCGTTGAACCCTCACCGAATCTGCTGGCGGCGTCGCGGATGCGCCTTGATGGGGCGCTGGACGCGATGCCTCCACGCTCCGTCGCGCAGCGGTTCTTCGGCAATGCCTTCCGCTGGTTCAGCTATGTGCAGGGCGCGCCCGCGCTGACCGTGCTGCTGATCGGCATGGGCTTCCTGGGCGGCAACGCGATTGCACGCTACCAGGCCGCACATGCGCCGCAGCTGCCGACACGCGTGGCAACGACGAACGCTTCGGAAGGACCGATCGCGAACGTCGCCGGAATCGTGCAGACGCCTGATCCCAAGATTGTGAAGGTGAAGTACAACCGCCTGGTGCCGGAGACGATGCAGGGATCGCTGGACGATCCGCAGATCCGTCAGCTGCTGATGCTGGGCACGAAGCTGGCCGCGAATCCGGACGTTCACAAGGATGCGGTTTCGCTGCTGGTGAATCAGTGCCTGGAAGCCTCAGGGTGCAACGATGGCGCGGCGGATGGTTCGGAGAGTGTGCGTGGAACGCTGCTCGCCAGCCTGCACTATGACAAGAGCCCGCAGGTTCGTTTGAAGGCGCTCGAGGGTCTGCAGCCGTACGTGGCGCAGGATGAGAATGTGCGCGACGCCGTGCTGGATGCGCTGATGAATGATCAGAGCGCGGATGTGCGCAGCGCGGCGATCTCGATGCTGGAGCCGGTGCAGGCAGACTCGACGGTGCGTCGTGTGCTGCGGTCGGTGTCGACCCAGGACACGAACGCGGCAGTGAGGAACGCATCCTACCAGGTACTTCAGGGCTCGGCTGATATCGAGTAAGGTGCGATCGATGCAGCATGCAGCCATCTTCCGGAGAGAGTGGCGGAGGCGGCTCCGGAGCACGGTAGCCGTGCGCGGAGTTCGCGTTGCCGGCGCTTCGATTCTCATTGTTCTGCTGCTGACCGCAACGCTGGGCCGCGCTGCCACTTCGGGGCGCGCAGTCAACGGCCACGCGACGGTGACGCAGCGGCCTCCCGGATATCTCGGAATTGAGTTTCATGATCTGACTGCCGAACAGGCGGCCGCGCTGCATCTGCGTGACAACCGGGGCGTCGAGGTGCTGCTGGTCGATCATGATGGGCCTGCGGCGTCGGCCGGGTTGCAGCCGCACGACCTGATCACCGGGATCAACGGACACATCGTCGCAAGCGGCGAGGCGCTGCGCCGCATGATCCGCGAGACCGGCGCGGGCGTTGAGGTGAGGCTCTCGGTCTTCCGCAATGGCAACCCGATCACGATCCGGACGAAGCTGGCGAACCGCGAAGATGTGGAGCGCAAGGCGTGGGCGCGGCTGAACCAGCCCGGACCGCAGCCGCAGGGAACAGTGTTTGAGGAGTTCTCCGGCGTGTACGCGGCTGGACCCGCTGCTGCGGCTGCGGCGCCTGCGCCTCGGCCTCAGGGCTTTATTGACAAGATGGTTCACGGATCTTCAGATGGCATCATCGTTGACGCGATGCAGCCGCAGCTCGCCAGCTACTTTGGCGTGGCGGATGGAAAGGGTCTGCTTGTGGAGTCTGTCGAGGGCGGCACTCCTGCGGCCCTTGCCGGGCTGCATGCGGGTGATGTGATTGTGCGCGCGGACGGCGAGCCGATGCACACGGCGTCGGAGTGGACGAAGCATCTCCGCGCGGCCAAGGGCAAGCCGGTGGGTCTGGATGTGATGCGGGATCATCAGCGGATCGCGCTGACGATGCCGGGTGAGGCGAAGAAGCGGTAGCGGCTACAGAGCTGTCTCTAGAGTACCCGGCTGTGCTTGTAGCCGGCGGCGCTCAGGGCAGCGACGAGCTCCTCGACCTGCTCGCGTCCGCGGGTCTCCATGGTGATGTCGATGACGGTGTCGCCGAGGTTGACGCCGTAGTACGCGCGGTTGTGCAGCGTGTCCACGATGTTAGCGCGGTGCGCGGCGATGATCTGGGTGAGGTCGGCGAGCGCCCCGGGGCGGTCGAGCAGATGAATGCGCAGACGAATCAGGCGGCCGTCCTGCACGAGGCCGCGCTCGATGATGCGGCTCAGGAGGGTGACGTCGATGTTGCCGCCGCCGACGATGACTGCCGTGCGTGTGAAGGCCGGGAGTGAGGTGCGTTTCTGCAGAACGGCAGCGAGTCCGGCGGCGCCGGCGCCTTCGGCGAGGGTCTTCTCGCGTTCGAGTAACGTGAGGATCGCTGAGGCGATCTCGTCTTCGTTGACGGTGACGATCTCGTCGACGTAGCGCTGGACGACAGGGAAGGTGACCTCGCCGGCGCGGCGTACGGCGATGCCGTCGGCGATGGTGGTTGCGGGCTCCAGCGTGACCGGATGGTGTGCCTGGAGCGCTTCCTTCATCGAAGGCAGACGCGCGGTCTGCACGCCGATGACGCGGACGTCGGGCTTGGATTCCTTGACCGCGCAGGCGATGCCGCCGATCAGGCCGCCGCCGCCGATCGGCACGACGACAGCCTCGAGATTTTCGACTTGCTCGAGCAGCTCGAGGCCAATGGTGCCCTGGCCGGCCATGACCAGCGGGTCGTCGAACGGGTGGATGAAGGTCATGCCCTCGGCCTGGCAGCGGCGTGTGGCTTCTTCGCAGGCTTCGTCGTAGTTGGCGCCGTGCAGCACGACCTCGGCGCCGAAGTTGCGCGTGGCCTGCACCTTGACGAGCGGCGTGGCGAGCGGCATGACGATAACCGAGCGGATGCCGCGCTGGGTGGCGTGATGCGCGACGCCCTGGGCGTGATTGCCCGCGCTGGCCGCGATGACGCCGCGCTGGGCTTCCTCAGGCGTGAGCGTGGCAATCTTGCTCAAAGCGCCGCGCTCCTTGAAGCTGCCGGTCATCTGCAGGTTTTCGAGCTTGAGGAAGATGCTTTGGCCGGTCTGGCGAGAGAGCATCTCGGAGCGCGCGCAGGGCGTGGTGTAGATGGCTCCGTTGAGGCGCTCGCGGGCGGCCTTGATGTCGGCCAGCGTGAGGGTTTGTGCTGCGGTGGTGCTCATCTGGTTATGGTAGCCGAGAGAAGAAGCGAGTCAGCTAGGCAGCGAGTCAGCCAGTCAGGAAAAGGAGCGCGAACTGACTTGCCGACTGGCTGCATTTCGCGACTCGCCCGCTACCGGCTGAAGTGTGTCTCCAGCTTTTCGCGATGGCGCTCCATGCCGAGCTGGATGAGGCGGTCGATGAGCTTGGGATACGGCAGGCCGCTGGCCGCCCACAGTTTGGGGTACATGCTGATGGACGTGAAGCCGGGCATGGTGTTGATCTCGTTCAGCACAATCTCCGAGGGCTTGCCCTTTGCCGCGGGAGCCATGAGGAAGTCGACGCGGGCGAGGCCGGCGCAGTCGCAGGCGCGGAATGCCTCGATCGCCATCGCGCGAATCTTCTTCTCTTCTGCTTTGGTTAACTTCGCGGGGATGATACTCACGCTCTCGTCGGGGCCGGAGAGCTCGTACTTGGCTTCGTAATCGTAGAACTCCTTGGCGGGCACGACCTCGCCGACGACGCTGGCCTCAGGCGCATCGTTGCCGAGCACCGCAACCTCCAGCTCGCGCGGCTTCACACCCGGGCCGCCCACACCCTGCTCGACGACGATCTTGCGATCGAAGCTTGCGGCCAGGTCCATCGCGGGGCCGAGCTCTGTGCGGCCGTGCACCTTGCTGATCCCAACCGAGCTGCCGAGGTTTGCGGGCTTTACGAACAGCGGATAGGTCAGCGCCTTCTCAATCGCCTTCGTGGCGCGCTTCGCATCGGCACGCCATTCGCTGCGCAGCACCGTCACGTGCGGCGTAATCGGCAGGCCGGCCGCCAGAAACAGCCGCTTCATCGCGTCCTTGTCCATGCCGGCCGAGGAGCCGAGCACACCCGAGCCGACGTAAGCGACGTCCGCGAGTTCAAGCAAGCCCTGGATGGTCCCATCCTCTCCAAAGGTCCCGTGCAGTATAGGGAAGACGATGTCCAGGCCGGTGCGCGCTCCGGGCTCAGCCGCCGCCGCGGCGAGTGTGATTCCGGCTTCTCCGCTGTCCGCTCCAGAAGCCTGCGCTCCGCTCGTGAGCAGCCGTTCCGCGGAGCTGCCGGTCAGCCAGCGGCCCTCCTTGCTGATGCCAAGCTCCACGACCTCGTACATCTTTCGGTCGATTGCTTTGAGGATGGACCGGGCCGAACGTAATGACACCTCGTGCTCACCGCTGCGGCCACCGAACAGGACACCCACGCGTAATCTCTTGCGAGCCATTGCTTTCAGTTTGGTACATGCGGGCCTGTGCATGCGCGCGACGCGAAAGGACGAACCTCCGTATGCACCTTGGTACCTTTTGAAACTTTCTGATTCTGTGTGACGTTCTTGTGTGAAAGTGCCTTCGCAACTGATCTGGTTTCGTACGTCGTAATCCACATTGAATGTGAGGCGGGCTCATACAAGCTGTTAAGCTGCCGATACCACTCTGTACGGAACTACACCATCCCAACACGCCGAGGCTCCTGGCCGGCGTTCTTCCGCGGTTCGTGTGTGCTGTTGAGGTCACCTGGTCCCACTGAATGGCGAGTACGCTAAAGTCCTATCCGATTCCCTGGGTTAGTACGGGCTCTGCAGCATCGCACCCTGTGGTCGAAAAAAAGCGGCCGGAGTACCTGTTTATCCATACGGTCCGCTTCTGGAGCATGCTGGCGATCGTTTTTATTCATTCCGCCGGCGCCTTCACCAAGTACGAAGCGGTCTCCACGACCCAGATCAGTCTGTTGCTGCAGCCGTTCAAGTTTGGCACCATTGGGTTCTTCCTGATTTCGGGATTTCTGGTCGGGGATCGTTTGCCAGATTCGGATCGGATCAGCTATTTGCGGCGGCGCGCAAACCGGCTCATCCCGGCCTGGCTGGTCTGGTTTGGGCTGACTGTTGCCTTCAACACCTACAGATCTATTGTCAAACTCCACGCGGCCACGATCAGTGCCGGAATTCTCCTTTCGACGAGTTACGGCGTCGGAGTGCGCTGCCTGACGGAGACGGCGCTCTGGTTCATTCCTAACTTCATGCTGGCTCTCACCTGTATCGTGATCCTGCGCCGGTGGCTCAACGACCTGCGGCTCGGAGCGGTGTTGCTGGCCGTCAACCTGTTCTATGGAGTCAATGTGTACACCCGCTGGCTGCCCAGCCGGCACACTGAGGCCCTCTTCGCCTTTGTGTTCTATCTGTGGCTGGGTGCATGGTGTTCTCTTCGCAAGGATCGAATTCTGAGCTGGGCGGCGGGGCAATCATTATGGCGGCTTATCTTCTGGGCTTGTGTGGCGGCAGGAATTGCAGTGGTTGAAACCTTCATCCTGAAAGCCCACAACAGCCCAGACGAATACAACTCGCTTCGCTTTGGCAATCAGATCTATTCGGTGCTGATCGTCATTCTGTTGCTCCGGATCAAGCGCCGCTCCTGGCCTGCGTTCATCAATGTGGCCGAGACCACCTACGGCGTGTACCTGATCCACGGGATGGTAATAACCTTGACCTTCGGCGTCGCCATGAGAATGGTGATGGTTCACGGGCACTTGCTTGGGCCTGCAGGCATCCTGCTGATGTGGGTTGTCCTGGCACCGACTACATACTTCCTGGCGCTGCAACTCACGCGAACATTTGCATCCACTCAGCGCTGGGCATGGGTCGTCGGCGCCGTCGGCGCCTCTGAACCGGCACGGCCACGTGCCGCAGTTCCGGAAGCGATGGTCGAGGTCACCTGGTCCCGCTGAATGGCGACTACATTAAAGTCCTATCCAATCCGCTGGGCTAATACGAGCTCTCCAGCAGCGCAGCCTGTCGCCGCAAAAAAGCGGCCCGAGTACCTGTTTATCCATACGGTCCGCTTCTGGAGCATGCTGGCGATCGTATTTCTCCACTGCGCCATGAAGTTCACGAAATACGAGACGGTCTCGACGGCTGAGATGAGTCTCATGATGCAGCCGTTCAAGTTCGGCACGATTGGGTTCTTCCTGATTTCCGGCTTTCTCGTGGGGGACCGCCTGCCGGCTTCGGACCGCATCAGCTATCTGGGGCGGCGCGCCAAGCGGCTCATCCCCGCGTGGCTGGTCTGGGTCGGAGTCGATGTCTTCTACAGCACGCACAGAGATCTTGCCGGCATTCCGGCCTCGGGACTCAGTTCAGGTGTTCTCCTCTGGATCATGTATGGCGCCACCGTTCGCTGCCTCACGGAGACGGCGCTCTGGTTCATTCCTAACTTCATGCTGGCTCTCACCTGCATCGTGATGCTGCGCAGATGGCTGAATGACCTGCGTCTTGGAGCGGTGTTGCTGGCGGTCAATCTCTTCTATGGAGTCAATGTGTACACCCGCTGGCTGCCGAGCCGGCACACCGAGGCGCTCTTCGCCTTTGTCTTCTATCTGTGGCTGGGTGCATGGTGCTCTCTGCGCAAGGATCGAATTCTGAGCTGGGCAACCGCCCAGTCACCCTGGTGGCTTGCCTTGTGGGCGTCGATAGCAGCGGGCGTCTCGCTGATCGAGACGGCCATACTAAGAGCGCAAAACAGTCCGGACACGCTCAACTCGCTTCGCTTCGCCAACCAGGTCTATTCAGTGCTGATCGTTATTTTGTTGCTGCGGATCCGCCGCCGCTCGTGGCCGAGCTTTGTCAACGTGGCCGATACTACCTACGGCGTGTATCTGACCCACGGGGCGGCGATGACCGTGCTGTTCGCCGTCGCCATGAAGATCGTGATGGTTCACGGCCACGTGCTGGCGCCTGCAGGCATCCTGCTGATGTGGGTTGTCCTGGCGCCCACCGGATACTTCCTGGCGCTGCAACTCACGCGAACCTTTGCATCTACTCAACGCTGGGCATGGGTCGTCGGCGCCATCGGTTCCTCTGAACCGGCACGGCCGCGCGCCGCAGTCCCCGAAGCGGTGGTCACCCAACCTACGGAAGCCTGAAATGACCTCCGCGTGAACCCCGGGCGCGCCGTGCGCGTCCAATCGCGAAGAGGTGAATCTCATCCATGAACTATGTGCGGCTCGGCCAGACCGGCGTACGCGTCTCTCCGCTCTGTCTCGGCATGATGACCTACGGGTCGAAGAAGTGGCGCGAATGGGTGCTGGAGGAGGACGAATCACGCCCCTTCATTCAGCGCGCTGTTGAAGCCGGTATCAATTTCTACGACACCGCCGATATCTACTCGCTGGGCGAAAGCGAGGTGCTCACCGGCAAGCTGCTGCGCGAATTCCAGCCGCGTCGCGAGGAGCTGGTGATCGCGACCAAAGTCTTCAACCCCATGAGCGATGCGCCGAACGACCGCGGCCTCTCGCGCAAGCACATCCTGGCGTCCATCGACCGCAGCCTGAAGCGGCTCGGCGTCGATTACATTGACCTTTATCAGATCCATCGCTTCGACAAGAACACGAACATCGAGGAGACCTGCGAGGCGCTGGACGCGGTTGTGCGCGCGGGCAAGGCGCTCTATATCGGTGCGTCCAGCATGTATGCGTGGCAGTTTCTCAAAATGCTGAATTTCCAGGAGCAGAACTCGCTGACGCGCTTCGTCACGATGCAGAACCACTACAACCTGATCTATCGCGAAGAGGAGCGCGAGATGATTCCGCTCTGCCTGGACCAGGGCATCGGCTGCATTCCATGGAGCCCGCTGGCGCGTGGCTTTCTTGCCGGCACACGCAAGCGGGGGGATCGCGACTCCCAGCAAAATAAGGTTTTCGGAGGAGCCACGGCGCGGGCGCGCACTGATGATTTCGGGCACAGGATGTACTACCGCGACACGGACTTCGACATCGTCGATCGCGTCGTCGAGATAGCGAACGAACGGCACGCCAAGCCAGCGCAGGTGGCGCTCGCGTGGATACTCAACAAGCCGGGTGTGTCGGCGCCGATCATTGGCGCGAGCAAGCCTGACCATCTCGAGGACGCTCTCGCAGCGCTGCAGTTGAAGCTCAGCGAGGATGAGCTCAGGCGGCTGGAGGAGCTGTATGAGCCGCATCCGGTTCTCGGCCACAGCTACTAGCCATTAGCCATAAGTTGCAGAAACGAGACGTGTACGCGTGATTTTTCTGGCGTCCCCGCTTGCTACACTCCGAGTAACCGCGCGTCTTAAGAAACGCTAACCTAATCTGCCTGCCAGGTTAGAAAGCTCTTTTCTTCTGCCGCGAGGAGTGCGCCTCCACTTGCTCTTTATCTGGTGTGAACGTTTGTCGCACAAAAGAGTGGGGGCTTCGGGATCCGCGTTTGCCGCTGCGTTCTTTCGCAAGTTACCGCCTGGGCTCTTATCGACCGGTTCACCCGCTCCGCTGGCCGGGGACGCTGGCGTTTGCCGCTCCCTTCCTCCTTGGCTTCTGTCCAATTGCGGCACATTCGCAGGCCGCCTCGCAGGCCGCGCAGCAGCAGCGCGTCGCAAACTTCCTTGCCCAGCGCCGAACTGCCGACAGTTCTGAATCCGCACTCGCGCGCGCGAGAGCACAGACGCAGCACGCCGAGCTGCTCAGTCGCCGCAACGGGATTCGTGCGCACGGCATTTCGTCCACCGGCCTCAATACAGCGTGGCAGCCACTCGGGCCCAGCTCCGTCCTCACGCAGCGCTTCGGCAACGTCACTGGTCGCGTGACCGCGATCGCCTTCGATCCCAATGACCCGACCGGGAACACCGTCTATCTCGGCACAACCGGCGGCGGTGTCTGGAAGTCGACCAATGCCGCAGGCCTGCTCGCCTCGATTACCTTCACGCCACTCACGGACACGCTGCCGGTCTTCAGCATCAACGCGGGCTCCAGCACGATTCCTTCGCTGTCCATCGGCGCGGTCGCCGTGCAGCCCGCCCCGAATCCCGTCGTCCTGGCCGGCACCGGCGACCCCAACGACGCGACCGACTCGCTCTACGGCGAGGGCATCCTGCGCTCCACAGACGGCGGCCAGACGTGGAGCATCGTCACGGTCTCGGTGGAAGGCCCGTCGTTGAACCACACCTTTGCCGGCCTGTCGACTGCGGGCATCGCCTGGAGCAGCGCGTCAACAAATCTCGTGGTGGCCGCGATGTCTGTATCACCACAGGCGGCCATCGTGGACGCGCAGGCCTCAGCCTCGGTTCCGGGGCTCTACTACTCCACCGACGCGGGCGTCACGTGGAAGATGGCCACGCTGTATGACGGTGGCCAGATCGTCCAGTCACCCCAGCCCGCGGGCAGCGCGCAGCCGCGCAACCCGGCGACCTCGGTCGTCTGGGATGCTGTTCGCGGCCTGTTCATCGCCGCGGTGCGCAGCCACGGATACTACAGCTCGCTCGACGGCAAGACGTGGACGAGGCTCACCAACCAGCCGGGCGCGGGCCTCACCACGACGAACTGTCCCGTCGGCGCCAACGGACAAGGCAGCAGCACATGCCCCATCTTTCGCGGCGCACTTGCGGTGCAGCCGGCGACCGGTGACCTCTACGCCCTGACGGTCGACGTGAACAACAACGACCAGGGGCTCTGGCAGGACCTGTGCGCTGCGTCGGCCGGAAGCTGCACGAATCCATCGCCGACGTGGGCCGCACGCATCGACAATCGTTCGCTTGAGGTCGGCTCGGGCAGCACCGAGATCATTCAGGGAGGCTACGACCTCACGCTCGCCGCCGCGCCGAACTTCTCTGGCGGAACGCTGCTGTTCGCAGGCACGGTCGATCTCTACCGCTGCGCGATTGCCCCGGGCTCGACGAGTTGCACGCTGCGCAACACCACGAATGCGCTCAACGGCTGTAACGCTCCCGCGGCGGTCGCGCCCGCACAGCATGCGATTGCAGCCGCACTCACCGGCAGCGGACCGCAACTGGTTCTGGTCGGCAATGACGGTGGCCTCTGGCGCTCGACGGACGGCGTCAACCAGACGGGCCCTGCCTGCTCCGCGAGCGACGCGCAGCACTTTGACAACCTCAACGGCGCGGTCGGCAGTGGCGGCTCGCTAGCCGAGGTCGTCTCGTTCGCGCAAGACCCCGCCAGTCCCGACATCCTGATCGCCGGCCTTGGCGCCAACGGCTCTGCGGCCACCACGTCAGCGTCGACCCTCGCGCCATGGCCTCAGCTTTCTGCCGGTGAGGGCGGCTTCGCGGCGATCGATCCGAACACCCCATCCAACTGGCTGCTCACCATCGGCGCTGGTGTGAACCTTGCGGCCTGCACCTCCGGCCTGAACTGCACCGCCGCTGATCTTCTCTCGCCTACGATCGGCGGGCCGCAGGTGAACAACGACCAGGCATTGCTCGATGCTCCTTCGCTTCTCGATTCGCAGCAGACCACGAACGTCCTCGTCGGCACCTGCCGCGTGTGGCGCGGCCCGGCCGTTTCAGGCGACACCTGGAGTACAGCCAACGAGCTCGGTCGCGGCTTCGACGGAACCGCAGGAGCATGCACCGCGAACTCCGCGATGATTCGCTCCCTCGGTGCAGGCGGTCCTGCAGCAAGCTCGACGAACGCGCAGAGCACAGGTTCGACTGTGCTGTACGCCGGAATGGCGGGCGCCCTCGACCAGGGACAGAATGTCGCCGGGCATATTTTCGTAACAAAATCCGCGAACACCGACTCCTCTTCGACAACCTGGACCGACGTGACGCTCAGTCCGGTCACGAACAGCGACGCCTTCAACTCCGGCGCGTTCGACATCTCCTCCATCGCCGTCGATCCACACGATGCCACCGGCGCTACGGTGTACGCGACAGTCATGGGCTTCGGCAGCGACCCACATCTGTATCGCTCCACCGACTTCGGCGCGCACTGGACCGCAATCAGCTCGAACCTCCCGCTGGCACCGGCCAACGCAGTGGTGGTCGACCCCAACGACGCGAACACCGTCTACGTCGCACTGGACACGGGCGTCTTCGTCACGCAATCCGTAACCACCTGCGCCTCCGCGAACTGCTGGAGCCCGCTCGGAACCGGCCTTCCCAACGCGCCGGTCACCACGCTCGAAGCTGCAGCGCAAATGCCGACGGGCGACGGCCGCCTCGGCATGCTGCGCGCCGCAACGTACGGCCGCGGCCTCTGGCAGATCCCATTGCTCACTGCGATCCAGACGAACGCTCCCGCGATTACGCTTTCCACCACCGCGCTCAACTTCGGCGCGCAGCCGGTCTCGACGCAAAGCGCCTCGCAGACGGTCACCGTCACCAGCTCCGGCAACGCGCCGATCACCTTCTCGCAGGAAGATGTCACCGGCGACTTCGTCGAGCATGACACCTGCACGGGTGAGACGATTCCGGTCGGCGGTACGTGTACGTTCAGCATCAGTTTCGCGCCCACGCAGACCGGCCCGCGCACAGGCCAGCTCTTCATCTACGCCAATATTCCCGGCGGCCAGGCGACCGTCTCGCTGAACGGAACCGCGACGGCGCCCGCCGCAATCGTGCTCACGCCGGCGGCGCTGACCTTCCCACCTACGATTGTGAATCAAACTGCGGCCGCGCAGATCATCACCGTCGCGAACACCGGCTCCAATCCCGCAACGCTGAACTCGCCGTCGATCACCGGCGACTTCGCGATTGCCGCAAGCACCTGCACCGCAACGCTCGCACCCCAAACAGCCTGTTCGCTCTCCATCAGCTTCACGCCGACCGGCAGCGGCACACGCACCGGCGTGCTCACCATCACCGACAGCGCCGGAACGCAAACCGCGCAGATCTCCGGCACGGGCAACGCTCCGGCGACCGACACGCTTAGTCCTGCTGCGCTCACGTTCGCGCAGCAGGCAATCGGGAGCATCAGCGTGTCGCAGCAGGTCACGCTGACCAACTCCGGTGACGTCGCGCTCACGCTCATTACCGCGTCGCTCAGCGCAGGCGACTTAACCGCGACAAACTCCTGCGGCGCGTCCCTCAATCCGCACTCCACCTGCGCCATCTCGGTCGCCTTTGTTCCAACCGCCGTCGGCACGCGGACCGCAAGCCTCACCATTACTGACCAGTTCCGTTCGCAGACCGTTACACTCACCGGCACTGGCGTTGCGCCGCCGGGCGTCAGCCTCAGTCCGACATCGCTCAGCTTTCCCGCGACAGGCCTCGGGCTCTCCGCTCCAGCGCAGACGCTGACACTTACCAACAACGGCGGCCTGCCGCTGCACATCGCGAACACAGTGCTGAGCAGCGGGTTCATGATCGCCGCTTCTACATGCACCCCAACGCTCAGCCCTGCGGCGTCGTGTATCCTCATCGTCGTCTTCTCGCCGACGACCAGCGGCGCAACCTTCGGCACGCTCACCTTGACCGACGATGCACCGAGCGGCTCCCAGACGACGAACCTCGCCGGTACGGGCATCGACTTCTCGCTTACCCCGAATGGAGCGACCAGCGCCACCGTCGCAAGCGGCTCAACCGCCACCTACCCGCTGCTCCTCACGTCATTGAATGGCATCTCCGGCTCGGTCGCGCTGGCCTGCTCGGGAGCTCCCGCCAACAGCATCTGCGCGGTGAATCCCACGACCGCAAATCTCGGCGGCACATCCACCCTCTCTGTCACGGTGCAGACCGGCCAGACAACCGCTGAACTTGCGCGGCCGCGTTCCCCCTTCGATCCGCGTAACACCAGCCCCGTGCTCGCTGTCTTCGCGCTGCCACTCGCATGGGCTCTGCGCCGCCGCCGAACGCCACGCCTCCTGCTTGCCGCGGTCACCGTAATCGCGCTCACAGCCGGCCTCACATTCCTGAGCGGCTGCGGCTCGGAGCGTCTCATTCCGAATCAGGGAGGTCCCGGCGGATCCTCAAACCCGACACCCACCGGCACGTACAATCTCACCGTCAGCGCGTCCGCCGCCGGCCTCACGCACAGCGTCAATCTCACGCTTGTTGTGCAGTAGCCCGCACAGTAGCCGCGCTCAGGCGACGCGGCCGGCGCTCACTGCGCTGGCCCACGCCCACTGAAAGTTATAGCCGCCCAGCCATCCGGTCACGTCCACCACCTCGCCGATGAAGTACAGCCCGGGCACGCGCCAGCTCTCCATCGTGCGCGCATCCAGCTCGCGCGTGTCGACGCCGCCTGCGGTCACCTCCGCCTTCGCGAATCCCTCGGTTCCCTCCGGCGTGATCCTCCACTCATGCAATCGGCGCTCCAGCCGATCGAGTCCCGCATTCGTCCAACCAGCGCCGTCGCTCATCGCAACGTCCACCCACCGCTCTGCCATGCGCGCCGGAAGAGCCTCGCGAAGAAGCGATTTCGCTGCTGCCGCATCACGCCGCACATTCTTTTCTCGCAGCGCCGAGAAAACCTCGCGCTCCGGCGCAAGATCAAACTGCACGGCACCGCCCGGTCTCCAGTACGACGACGCCTGCAGCACCGCCGGCCCGCTCAGGCCGCGATGCGTCACCAGCAGCTTCTCGCGAAACTCGGGCACAGCCGTTTTCTTCTTCGCCGCGGTGACGGCGGCGCGTGCAGTCACCTCGGCAGATACGCCCGCAAGATCGCACCAGCGTTCACAATCCTCTGCCGCAAACACCAGCGGCACCAGCGCTGCTCTGGGCTCAACAACGGCATGCCCAAACTGCCGCGCCAGCTCATAGCCAAATCCCGTCGCTCCCATCTTCGGAATCGACAGCCCTCCGGTGGCAACGATCACCGCATCGCAGCGGATCGCACCGATATCCGTCTGCAACGAAAACCGCGCGCAGTCTGCCTCATCCTTCGCAGCTCGCAGGCGCACCTCAGAAACGCGTACGCCGCAGCGCAGCTCCACGCCGGCTGCGCCGCATTCGCGCTCCAGCATCGTCACGATCTGCTGGGCGGAGCCATCGCAGAACAACTGCCCCAGCTTCTTCTCGTGATACGCGATGCCATGCCGCTCCACGAGCGCGATGAACTCCGCCGGCGTGTAGCGCGCCAGCGCCGAGCGCGCAAAATGCGGGTTCTCGCTCAGGAAGCTCTCCGCGCGCGTGTGAATGTTGGTGAAGTTGCAGCGCCCGCCGCCGGAGATCAGAATCTTCCGCCCGGGCCGCTCGTTATGATCCACCAGCAGCACCCGCCGCGAGCGCCGGCTTGCCTCCAGCGCTGCCATCATGCCTGCGGCTCCCGCGCCGAGCACCACCACATCCACCCTGCGCGCCGCTTGTCCGCTCACCTCTTTGATTCTAGGCAACTAGCACGGGCGTACGCACGCGGTCTCGCGCAAACGCATCTGAAATCACGGAGGAAGAATGTTTATGAAGACCCTTGCATGGCTGGCCGCTGGAATCGGAATCGGTCTCGCCGCCTATCTCATCGTCAATGGCCCGGGGCCGCAGTACGCCACAGGCTCGGACAACCTTGAAGACGCCGCTCGCAACACCGCAGGGTGGGGAACAAAGCAGCGCGCCACTGGTCTCGGACGCAATGTTGCCGGCCGCGTGAAGGAAGGCCTCGGCAACCTCACCGGCAGCCCCGATCTTGCCGATGAAGGTCTCGGCGATCAGATCGAAGGCAGTGTTCGTGAGGGCGCCGGCAAGCTCGCGCAGGCCGCCGGACAAACCCTGCACGACCTCAACCGCTAACTCGCTACCTACTGCCCACCCGGAGCAGCGGCTGCGGCCCTTTCGGTGTCGTCCCGCTGCTTCTGTGCGTCGCGCGCCTTCGCCACCAGCTTCTTGATCCTTCCTTCCACATTCGCATCGCTCCCCACCATCTCCGCCGTCAACACGCCATCGCTATCGATGGTGAAGTAGTGCGGAATCGCCTCCACACCAAACGCCTTCGAAAGCGAGTGGTCCGCATCGCGATACTGCATCCAGGTCATCTCGTTCTTCTGGATAAACTGCCGCCACTTCGCATCGTCCGAGTCCCAGCTCACGCTGATGATCACCAGCGGCTCGCCCGCAAAATCCTTCGCGATCTTCTTCACCTCGGGCAGCGCCTCATTGCACGGACCGCACCACGTCGCCCAGAAGTCGATCAGCACCACGCGCCCGCCCATTGCATCCAGGTTGAAGCGGGTTCCATCCAGCGCCGTCACCTCAAACGCCGGCGCACGCTTCTTCAGCGACAGCGTTGGATCTTCCGCAAAGTGCTGCGCGCGCAGCCGTGCCGGGTCTGACGGCCTGGCCAGCGCCGCACACTGGCCGAAGCAGGCCTTCGCCTCATCCATCTTGCCCAGCCGCGCCAGCACCTCGCCGTCGCGGAACATCGCCGGCAGGTTCTTCGGATAGTTCGTCAGCGCCTGCTGAAACGCCGCGTGCGCCTCTTCCAGCTGCTCCGGCTTCGGCTTGTCGCCCGCCTTCGCAAGGATTGCATCGCCTCGCTTGTACTCGGCAACGGACTTCGTGCTCGGTGCAGACGCTATGCCCTCCATCTTCGCAGCCGTCTCGATCGCGCCCTTGTAGTCGCCCTCGCCAAACTGCGCCGAATACAGCCCGTCCAGGCAATCCCAGCACGAGCCGCCCGCAATCTTGTTCGCCTTGTTGAAGCTGTCTTTCGCGAACGCGGGCCTCCTGGCGCGGAGCAACTGTTGACCCTCGTGCATGGCCTGAACCCACTTCGGATTGCTTTTATAGGAGTCGGCGTCCGTCGGTCCGCCTGCAGCGGTTCCAACAGGACCTTGCCCGACAAAGACCTGTGCCGAGAGAAGAAAGACACCGGCGGTCACAAGACTGCGCAGCGGAGACATGGAGAGCTCCAGGGATTTCGCCCACCATCATCGCGGCTTCCCGCCGCCGTCGCAACAAAATTCTTTCTGTCCGACGTAGCCGCTAGCCGGCCTTGCGCTCCTGCAGCACCTCATCCAGCATGCCCAGCAGCGACCCCGCCCGCGAGCGCACGCTCGTCTCCTGCTGATTCAGGTTCCCGGCCAGCGCATCATAACGCGTCCGCAGCGCCGTCAATTCATCCGCGATATTCAGCGCCGCCAGCACCGCCACGCGCAGTGAATCCACCGTCGTTCCATGCGCAGACACCGCCCGCATCTTCGCATCGACAATCCCCGCCAGCTTCTCGATATGCGCCGCGTCCGTCCCGCGCAGCTGATACACCTGGTCGTAGATGTCCACCACCACCGCGCCGCAGTCGCGCGCAGCCTGCTCGGCCCGTGACATCTCTGCTGCTGTTCTCATCTGCTCGCTCAACCGCCTCTCCTCATCTGCTCTTGCGAACAGCTCCTGCGCCGGGTTCGTTGCCTCTGCAGCCTGTGCGAGTTGTGGCATCCTTGCGCCTCCTCAACAGCATCGCGGCCCCGGAAAAGTCTCCATGTACAACAGTTCGTCTAAATTTCCTTACAGCAGCTCATCCATCTGCGCCAGCATCGCTTCCACGCGCTGCCGCACTTCCTGACGCTCACGCTGCAGGCTCTCCAGCTCCTTCGTCGCCGAGCTCGCATTCTCCGCATGCGCGTGCATCTGCTCCCTCAGCGCAGCCAGTTCCGCCTGCGCCGCATTGCGCTCCGCCTCTGCGTGCGCGCGCGCCTCACGTTCTTTCTTGATGAGCTCGACCGTCTGGAGCACCTTCTGCTCCAGCGCCTGAAACTCGTCGGCACTCACCACCGCAGTTGCCATTCCAGCCCCCTGTTTCAACTCGAAGTATAGCGATTCGCAAAGTGGATTTGCCGTCTCGAATTCGCAAAGGAACCTTGATGAATCCCCTTCGGCACTCCCACACGTACGCCGGACGCGCGCTTGCCTTCACCCCACCTGGGCCTGCCGTGTGATGAATGGTTGTATGACTCCGAACTACGCGCGCTGCGTTCCGCCCAAGCCGTTCAGCGTCGCGACAATCTTCTCCGACGCACCGGTCAGCTCGTCTTCGGTCAGCGTCCGCTCGTTCGACTGAAAGACCACACGCAGCAGCAGCGAGTAGTGGGCCGGCAGCACAGCCTTGCCCTTCGCATCGCGGAAGATCTCCACCGGCCGCACGCTGCGCAGCTCCGCAATCCCAAGCCGATTCACCGCACTCGCAATCGCATCCCACCGCACGCTGTCCGGGAAGACAAACGAGAAGTCGCGCTCCACTGCCTGGTAGCGCGAGAGCTCGCGGATTGCGGGCTGGCGCAGCGAGGCCCGCAGTAACTCCTGCGCCGTCACCGTGGCGATCACGCAGGTCTGCCGCAGCTTGCGCCGGTGCAGCTCCTCCGCGCTCAACTCGCCGAAGACCGCGACAGCTTTGCCGTCGAGCAGCGCGCGCGCGCCGCGGCCCGGCGCAATCCACCTCGGCAGCTCGTTGGTATCGAACGAAATCGTCCCCGCAAACTTCGCGAGCAGCGACTCCAGCGCGCCCTTCACCTCGAAGATCAACGCATCGTCCGCGCTGTGCAGAGCACTTGCCCCCGCACCGCCCGTCGCTCCAATCGCAAGCCCGCTCTCTTCGCGCACGTCAGCGGTCGAGCCCGTAAACACCGTGCCCATCTCGAACAGCCGCACGGTCGCTACATCACGATGCAGATTATGTGCCAGCATCGTGGCCATTCCCGGCGCCAGCGACGGCCGCAGCACCCCAGCCTCTTCGCTTAGCGGATTGCCTATCGCCACCGCACTTCCCCCCACATCGCCGAAGACCGCGGCCTCCTCGGCTGACGTAAACGTACTCGAAATCGCCTCGCTATACCCCAGCGCGCGAAGGGTGGTGCGAATCGCCCGCTCCTGCTCCGCATGCGGCTGCTTGCGCACCGCGCCGGCCCATCCCGGCAGCGTGTCGGCAAAGCGGTTGTATCCATAGACGCGCGCAACCTCTTCAATCAGGTCCACCTCGCGCTCCAGATCCAGCCGCCAGCTGGGCAGCTTCACCGCGTACTCGCCCGCAACCGCACGCGTCGGCTCCAGACAACATCCAAGCGCCGTCAGCACCTGCTCGACCACAGCCTCGTTCAGGCCGGACACCTTCCCGCCCTCCGCAAGCAGCGCATCCTCCTGCGTCGTCCCCAAGATTCGCTGCACCTCGCTCACCCGAAGGACGATGCGGTCGCGTCCGGCAGTCTTTGCCTGTTGCTCCGGCACAATGACGTCTGCGAGCGGCCCCACAACGCCGCCGCCCGCCTGCTCCACTACAAGCCGCGTCACCAGATTGTTGCCCACCGGCGCACCATTGAAGTCCGCCCCGCGCTCAAACCTGTGGCTCGCGTCCGTGTGCAGCCCGTGCCGCCGAGAGCTCGCGCGAATCGCACCGGGATCAAACCACGCCGCCTCGACAAGAATGTTCTTCGTCTCCTCCGTCACGCGCGAATCCCACCCGCCCATTACGCCGGCGAGTGACAGCGCCTTCACCTCATCCGCGATCACCAGATCATCCGCCGCCAGCGTGTGCTGGCTTCCATCCAGCAGCATCAGCCGCTCGCCCGCACGCGCATGCCGCACCACAATCCCGCCTTCGATCTTGTCCAGGTCGAACACGTGCGTCGGCTGCCCCATGGCCAGCCAGCCGAAGTTCGTCGCGTCCACCGGGCCGGAGATGGGCTTCTGCCCGATCGCCCCAAAGTACTCCGCGATCACTCCACTCGCAGGCTTCACGCGCACGCCGCGAATCACCCGCGCCGTGAAACGGCCGCATAGATCCTGCGCCTCAATCCGCACCGGAAACGCCTCGCCGTCGCGCGCTGCCTCCACCGGCGCGCCCAGCTCTTCGCTCAGCGGCTTCAGTGCCGCGCCGCCCAGCATGTCGGAATAGATCGCCGCCGCCTCACGCGCAATGCCGTAGTGGTTCATCGCATCCACGCGGTTGGTTGTGATGTCCATCTCAAAACGCGATCCGCCGATGGCCGCCGGGAAGATGCCCTCGACAGCAACGCCGCGCAGCGTCAGGTCTTCAGCCAATTGCGCATCGCTCACATTGAGCTCCGGCAAATACGAGCGAATCCATTTGGTCAAAATATTCATCGTGTCTTTCTTCTCTACCCCTTATCCCTTACCCCTTACCGTTATTCATTCTTCCAATCATCGCCCGGCATGATGCGTTTCATAAACTCGTCGAACAGAGGAACCGTGAAGTCTGTATCCCCATGGCTCGGACTCCAGATCATTCCCTTTGTGATCAGGCTCTGCCGCAACACGCCCAGCGCTGTTACGGTTTTGCCGAGCGCACCGGCGATATCACCCGATCGATGGGCTCCCGGGCCAAGCTCACCCATCGCTCTCAGGTAGCGCTTCTCCGCAGGCGTCAGCCTGTCGAAGCGTACGCGGAAGAAGCTCTCATCCAGTGTCGCGATTGCCTCCGCAGACGCCTGCACCACATCGTCTCGCGTAATTGGGGATGAAGCGGCGACATCCCACGCGCGATTGCCCCACTCCTGCAGGAAGTACGGATATCCCTGTGTTCGCGCCAGCATCTCGCCAACTGCATCGTCGGTATAGTCCACACCCGCATCGGCTGCCGGCTTGCGCAGAGCGCGTTCAGCTTCCTCGGTGGATAGAGGCCCGATCGTGGGAAATTCAAACAGGCGCTCGGCGTACGATTTGGCCTCTCCTGCCAGCGCACGCAACTGCGGTAATCCTGCACCCACAATCGTCACCGGCAGTTGCCGCTGAATGCTGCGATGCAGCGCCGCAATCAATGCCGCGAACTGGTCCTGAGGCAGATACTGCAACTCGTCAATGAACAGGACGACGGCTGTTCCGGCATTCCTGGCTGCAACCCCCACCTGTTCAATCAAAGCTGTCAGGTCGATCTCCAGATCACCGTTGTCCGCTAGACCGGGCTCGGGCACCGCGTCAAAGCCAACCTCCAGATCGTGATACTTCACCTTGAGCGCCATCGCGAATCCCGCCAGCGCCCGCAGCCCCCGCGCGACGGCTTCCTTCGCTGACTCGGTGCGGTTCAGATGCAGCAGAGCGAGACGTATCTGCGGAGCAAGAAGCGCAGGCAGCGACCGGTTTTCCGGTGTCTCCGACCGCACGGTGCAGATGCCGTCCGCCTCGGCGTCCCGCATGAGCTGATCCAGCAATACAGTCTTGCCGACACCGCGCAGGCCAACCATCAGCACGCTCTTGGCTGAGCGCCCCGCGCGCAATCTCGCAAGCGCAATCCGCACCTGCTCCCGCAACCGTTCCCGGCCGGCGAGCTCCGGAGGAGGAGTTCCAGCGCCGGGCGAATAAGGGTTTCGAACGGGATCCATAGCGACAGTTTATAAGAAGTTTAAGCGGTTTAAGCCATCACACTTAAACCTCGTAATCTTGTTATAACTCGCTATGGCTTTGCGGATATGCCCTGAATCAGTGCATCTTGCCTGAAATTGGCGCGTTCAAAACCTCTCAAAACCGTTCAAAACCTACGCAAACTGCTCTAAAAAGCGCACGTCCCCTGAATACAAAAGTCCAATATCGCTGATTCCATATTTCATCATCGCGATCCGGTCGACGCCCATCCCAAAGGCAAACCCGCTGATTCTGCGGGTGTTATAGGCCGGTTCGCGGCCAAGCTCCGCACGCTTCTTATCGACCGCCTCAAACACCGCCGGATCTACCATCCCGCAGCCCAGAAGTTCAATCCATCCGGAGTGCTTGCACTTCCTGCAACCCTTGCCATTGCAGAAGATACAGGAGATCTGAACGTCCGCCGAAGGCTCCGTGAAGGGGAAAAACGATGGGAAGAACCGCGTCTTCACCCCCGAGCCAAAGAACGCCTTCATCGCATGGTCCAGCGTCCCTTTAAGGTCCGAGAATGTGATGTTTACATCCACACACAAGCCCTCAACCTGATGAAAAACTGGGGAATGTGTCGCATCCGCCGCATCATTGCGGTGCACCTTGCCCGGAATTACCAGCCGCAGCGGCGGATCTTGTTGAATCATTGAGCGAATCTGCACGGGCGACGTATGTGTTCGCATCAGCAGCCGCTCCCGCGCTAACTTATTCTCCTGATTGGCGATAACTAAGGTGTCCTGGGTATCGCGGGCGGGGTGGTTGGGCGGGAAGTTCAGCGCCTCGAAGTTATAGAAGTCGGTCTCAACCTCCGGGCCCAGGCCGACGGAATAGCCCATGCGCTCGAAGACCGTGACGATTTCCTGCATCGTGCGCACCAGCGCATGCTCCGCTCCGATCCTCTGGGCGATGCCGGGCAGTGTGATGTCGATCGTCGTGCCAACCGCCGCTTTTGGGCGCGCGGCCGCGGTCTCCACGGCCGCCTCGATCGCCTCTTTGAGCGCGTTGAAGCGCTGCCCGATCAGCCGCTTCGCATCAGCCGGCGCGGACTTCAGCCACGCGTCCGAGATCGCCTTCAGGCGGCCCTGCTTGCGCCCCAGCCAGGCGAGCCGAAACGCCTCGGCGTCGAAGTCAGGAGCAGCCAGTTGCGCACGCGCCTCTGCCTCTACCGCGGCGAACGCGGCATCCAGCGATGACGGAGAAAAGTCTGTCAGTTGGGAGAAATCCATTTCTATTAACAGTCTACTTGGCCTACACCGCCGACCACACGATTACGGCCATCACTGCGCCCAGCAGCAGGCTGCGCTTGGAGGTGATCGCCCAGACTACCGGGTCGTCGTGCATCTGGCCCCGGCTGGCCAGCATCCACACCTGACTCAGCCACAGCAGCAGCACCGGGATGACCAGCCAGAGCCGCAGCGCGTGGGTGTACAGCAGGCTCGTCTGCGGATTGGAGATGTACAACGTCGTCACGAGAACGGCGGCGAACATCGATCCCGTGCCGAACGCGCGCAGTTGTTCGACGTCGCTGATGTGATACCCCCGGCCGGCCGCCGCGGCGCCGCCCCGCTCCCGCAGGCTCTCCAGCTCGCTGAAGCGCTTCACGAAGGCCAGTGAGAGGAAGAAGAAGACGCTGAACGCGCCCAGCCATTCCGAGATCGGCACCGTGGTTGCCGCGCTTCCTGCCAGGATGCGCACGGTGTAGAGGCCGCTCAGCACAAATACATCCAGCAGCAGGATCCGCTTCAGGTACAGCGAGTACGACAGCGTCGTCACCGTGTACAGCGCCAGCCACTCCACAAACTTGTGCGGCAACAGCACGCCATGCTGCCCAGGCAGAGCCAGGATCACATGCGGCACCAGAAACGCCAGCACGAAAGCCGCTGCCATCATCACCACGACCGCGCTCACGCCCGCAATCGCCGACAGATCGCCCGCCGCGAATGGACGCCGACGCTTGCGCGGGTGCCTGCGGTCCACCTCCAGATCCAGTAGGTCGTTGATGATGTAGGTCGCCGACGCGCACAGCCCGAAGCTCAAAAATGCGACGAGTCCTCCCGCAACCGTCGGCACGCTCCATGCATGTGCCAGCAGCAGCGGCACGAAGATCAGCGTGTTCTTGGCCCACTGGTGCAGCCGTATGGCGCGCAGCCAGCTCTTCACGGCTGGGGTACGGTCGTGGAAGGTCGCGGCCGGGACTTTGCCTGCTCTGCGCAGGCCTGTCGTGAGCGCGCCATGCGGGTTTGCCGTCATCGGGCTCTCGCACGCGCAGAGCAGCGCCACATCCG
The DNA here is from genome assembly GCA_035651235.1 of Acidobacteriaceae bacterium. Lineage (GTDB taxonomy): Bacteria > Acidobacteriota > Terriglobia > Terriglobales > Acidobacteriaceae > Granulicella. Next base: position 41,751 of record DASRGC010000058.1, on the reverse strand, counting down.
GCTTGGCGTTGCCGATGTAGCAGAACCGCTCGCCGAAGTGCTGCCGAAACGCCTCGAGCTTGTTCTTGCCGGCAAGGTTGGTGTTGCCGTCGGAGGCGAGCACGCCCGCGAATATCCCCAGGTGCTCAGCCACGCGATCGGCCAACGTGCGGTCTGCCGCAGTGGCTAAATAAATCGCGCGGCCGGCGCCATGCTCGGCGCGCAGCCACTCCAGCAGCGGCCGATTGTAGGGCAGATGCTCTACGTCCAGCGTGACGGCGGAGGTTACATGTTTTTTAAACTGTGCCTTGCCCTGCGCGATCCAGCTCGGAATACGAAGTATTCCAGCCGGCCTCTGCCGCACCAGCACCAGCACCGAGTCGACGAGCGTGTCCGACTTCACCAGCGTTCCATCCAGATCCACGCACAGTGGCACGCCCGGCGCGAGCGTGGCCTGCCCGGGAACAGGATCTCCCACGCTCACCTCTCCCTCCATCACCGGAGGGGCTCCGGATTGTACGCCGCTGTCCGAAATCATGGTGCGAAACCTTGAAGGTGCGCTCTTCGTCACTATACCGTCAGTATCATGGGGAAGGCGCCGCCTCGTCCCTCGGGACACCGGCATTCGGCGCGGCATGGCCCACCTGTCAAGGTACACAGGCGTCTTACTAAGTTTGGTTCCAACAGCTTCGCAGGAGTTCTTCGATCTTCATGTCTGCCTCTTCCAGCCACAATGCTGCTGGCGCCATGCCCCGTGTGACTACGGCGGAGCGACAGATTCGCTCCAGTACCGTTGACGATCCATCGCACCTTTTGCCCGAGCATGCCTCTGAGCCCGGTGGCCGCCGTCCCGGCAGCCGCCGCCGTCTGATCATCGTCCTGCTGATTGTCCTGGCGATCATCGGCTTCATCGTCTGGCGCATTCACTCCAACAACGTCGCGGCCGAGCAGCAGGCCGCCAGGCAGGCCGCCGCCGCCAACCGTCCTACACCCGTCCAGATCACTGCCGTTCAGCAGAAGACGGTTCCGGTCTTCCTTACCGCGCTGGGCACGGTCACGGCGTACAACACCATCACGCTGCACACCCGCGTCGACGGCCAGCTCCTGCAGGTGAACTTCCGCGAAGGGCAGTCCGTCCGCAAGGGGCAGCTCCTTCTCCAGATCGATCCGCGCCCTTACCAGGCCACGCTGGATCAGGCCATCGGCACGCTCACGAAAGACGAAGCCAATCTGAAGAACATGCAGGCTGAGGCCGAGCGCTATACCGCGCTGTACGAGGCCGGCGTTGTCTCGAAAGAGCAGCAGCAGGCGCAGGTCTCAAATCAAGGACAGGCGGCCGGCTCGATCAAAGCCGATCAGGCCGCGATCGAAGCGGCGCGCGTCAACCTCGGCTACACCAAGATCTATTCGCCGATCGACGGTGTTGTCGGCCTGCGCCTCGTCGATCCGGGCAACATTGTCCACGCGTCCGACTCGACCGGCCTGGTGGTCATCACGCAGATCCATCCCATCGCCGTGATCTTCACGCTGCCCGAGGACCAGCTCCCGCAGGTGCAGCAGGCGATGCGCGGCGGCAAGAAGCTGGTCGTCGAAGCCTATGACCGTACCGACGCACACAAGATTGCCAGCGGCACGCTGCTGACCATCGACAACCAGATCGACACGACCACCGGCACCGCCAAGCTGAAGGCTGTCTTTGACAACTCCGACAACTCGCTGTTCGCGAACCAGTTTGTGAATGTTCGGCTCATCCTGAGCCAGCGGCCGAATGCGATCGTTGTGCCCACTGCCGCGATTGAGAACGGCAACCAGGGCGATTACGTCTTCGTCGTGAACCCTGGCCCAACGCCGCCGGACAAGATCAAGAACCTGCCCGGAGAGACCGCGACCACCACGAGCAGCAGCAACTCCAAAGCGGCCGCACCCGCATCCTCCGGCAACGGGCAGGGCGCGGGAGAAGGGGGTGGGACTGGCCGCAATGGCAAGACGCGCCAGCAGTTCCACGCCGACACGGTTCCCATTCACGTCGACTTCACCATCGGCACCAACTCTGTGCTCTCGAACAGCACCGATCTCAAGCCGGGTCAGCAGGTCGTGGTCGATGGCCAGGAGAAGCTGGTGGACGGCTCGCCGGTGACGCCATCGCAGGCTCGCGGCGTTCCCGCTACGAACAGCGGAGGCTCGGTGGGCGCGGCGAATCCGAATGCGCAGTCGTCTGCGCCCGCGGCCGGCTCCGGCGGCCTTACCGGCAGCTCGCCTGTTCCGCCGGACAGTACCGAGCAAGCGGCACAGGCCAACGGACGGGGTAATGCGCAGAGCAATGGCCAAAGCAGCGGCCGGGGCAATGGCCAAAATAACGGCCAGCACAGGGGCCAGAACCGCAATCAGAACGGCGGCCGATCCGCCCCATCCGGCGGAGGCACGCAATAATGAGTCCGTCACGGCCATTTATTCTGCGGCCGGTGGCCACCTCACTCCTGATGGTGGCCATTTTGCTTGCGGGCTTCGTCGCCTGGCTGGAGCTTCCGCAGTCGGCGCTGCCCGAGGTCGATTACCCGATCATCCAGGTCCAGACCTACTACCCTGGCGCCAGCCCCAACGTGATGGCGCAGTCGGTGACCGGACCGCTGGAGCGGCAGTTCGGGCAGATTCCCGGACTCCAGCAGATGACCTCCATCTCCTCCGGTGGCGGCTCCATCATCACGCTGGAGTTCACCCTTTCTGAGTCGATCGACGTCGCCCAGCAGGACGTGCAGGCCGCCATCAACGCGGCGTATAGCTATCTCCCGCAGGACCTGCCCAACCCGCCTGTCTACGCGAAGGTGAATCCGGCGGATGCCCCGATCCTGACGCTGTCGCTTACCTCCGATACCATTCCGCTGCAAAAGGTCGAGGATCTCGCCGACACCACTCTCGCGCAGAAGATTTCGCAGCTCTCGGGCGTCGGCCTGGTTTCGATTGCGGGCGGCCAGAAGCCGGCGGTGCGCATCCAGGCCAACCCGGCACAGCTTGCCAGCTACGGCCTGTCGCTGGAGGATATCCGCTCGGCGATTGGCACGGCGAACGTGGACCAGGCCAAAGGCTCGCTCAACGGGCCGCGCCAGGCCTATACCATCGGCGACAACGATCAGCTCATGTCGGCGGGCGACTACGAAGACGTAATCGTTGCGTATCGCAACAACTCGCCGGTCCGGCTGAAAGACGTGGCGAACGTCGTCGACGGTGCGGAGAATCTGTATCAGGCAGCGTGGATGGGCTACGCGGCCCAACCTGCGCACGATGAAAAGCAGCCCGACGGCACCATTGTGCACGTGCCGGCATCGAAGGCGTTCCTCAAACCGGGAATCATCATCAATATTCAGCGCCAGCCGGGCGCGAACGTCATCGGCGTGGTCAAGGAGGTGCAGGCGCTGCTGCCCAAGCTGCGCGAATCGCTGCCTGCCGGCGTCAATCTGCAGGTCTTGACCGACCGCACCAACACCATCCGCGCCTCGATCACCGACGTCAACTTCGAGCTCTGCCTCACCATCGGTCTCGTGATCCTGGTGATCTTCCTGTTCCTGCGCAGCGTGAAGGCCACCATCATCCCTGCCGTCGCCGTGCCGCTTTCCATTGTCGGCACCTTCGGCATCATGTATCTGCTCGGCTACTCGCTGAACAACCTCTCGCTGATGGCGCTCACCATTTCAACGGGCTTCGTCGTGGACGACGCCATCGTGATGATCGAGAACATCGATCGCTATCTCGAGATGGGTGACAGTCCGCTCGATGCCGCGCTTAAAGGCTCCGAGCAGATCGGCTTCACGATTCTCTCCCTGACCGTTTCGCTGATCGCCGTGCTGATCCCGCTGCTGTTCATGGGAGACATCGTGGGCCGGCTCTTCCGCGAGTTCGCCGTCACGCTCGCGGTGACCATTCTCGTGTCGGCGGTCGTTTCGCTCACACTCACGCCGATGATGTCCGCCCGCCTGCTGAAGCACAAGCCGAAGTCCGCGCAGAACGCCTTCTATCGCAAGAGCGAAGAGTGGTTCGAGTGGACCATCGCGCGTTACGGCGAGGGCGTGCAGTGGGTGCTGCGGCACCAGACCTTTACGCTGATCGTCACGGCGGCGACGCTTGTGCTCACGCTATGGCTGTACGTGGTTGTGCCCAAGGGCTTCTTCCCGTCGCAGGACACGGGCGTGATCATGGCCATCACCGAGGGCAACGAGAGCACGTCGTTCTCCTCCATGCAGGCGCGGCAGCAGCAGGTCGCGCGCGCCATCCTCGAGGACCCTGATGTTGTGTCGCTCTCCAGCTATATCGGCATCGACAACACCAACGCGACGCTGAACTCGGGCCGCATCCAGATCGACCTCAAAGACCGCGACCAGCGCAAGGACACTGCGCAGCAAATCATTCAACGACTGCAGACCCGGCTGAACCAGATCCCCGGTATGGGGACTTTCCTGCAGCCCGCGCAGGACCTCACGGTCGAGGACCGCATCTCGCGCACGCAGTATCAATACTCCGTTGAAGACCCCGACCCCGCTGAGCTCGCCCAGATCACCGTCCAACTCGTGAAGCAGTTCAGAGCGCTCGGCAGCGTCATCACAGACGTCACGAGCGATCAGCAGATCAACGGCATGGGCGCCACGCTGGTCATCGATCGCGACACCGCAAGCCGGCTCGGCGTCACGCCGTCCTCCATCGACAACGTGCTCGACGATGCCTTTGCACAGCGCCAGGTCTCGACCATCTTCACGCAGCAGAACCAGTACCACGTGATCCTCGAGGTGCCACCGAACTTCCAGCGCACGGCGAACTCGCTCGACAATCTCTACGTGAAGAGCTCCAACGGCGGCGAGGTCCCGCTCAACACGTTCACCACCTTGACGACGCAACCCACGTCGCTCTCGATCGGTCACCAGGGCCAGTTCCCGTCCACGACCATCAGCTTCAATCTTGCCAACGGTAAGTCCATCGGCGACGCTGTCGACGCCATCAACAAGACAGTCGCCGGCATGCACCTGCCGCCCAGCGTCAACGTTGCCTTCCAGGGCACGGCGGCTGCGTTCGAGGCCTCGCTCACCAACGAGCCGCTGCTGATTCTCGCCGCGCTTATCACCGTCTACATCGTGCTCGGCGTTTTGTATGAGAGCTATATCCACCCGGTCACAATTCTCTCCACGCTTCCGTCTGCCGGCGTCGGCGCCATCCTCGCGCTGCTCATCACCGGCAAGTCGCTCTCGGTCATCGCGCTGATAGGCATCATCCTTCTGATCGGCATCGTGAAGAAGAACGCCATCATGATGATCGACTTCGCTCTCGAAGCCGAGCGCGAGCAGGGCATGACGCCGGAAGAGGCCATCTATCAGGCGTGCCTGCTGCGCTTTCGCCCCATCATGATGACGACAATGGCCGCGCTGCTTGGCGCTGTTCCGCTGGCATTCGGCACAGGCACCGGCTCCGAGCTGCGCGCCCCGCTCGGCATCACCATCATCGGCGGCCTGCTGATCTCACAGGTGCTTACGCTCTTCACCACGCCGGTCGTCTATCTGTTCTTCGACCGCATCGGCCGCAAGTACCTTGGCACCGCCAAGGCCGACGAAGAGTTCTACGAGCACACCCACGGCGGCAAGCACCCACCGAATCATGGCGACGGTGGCGGCCTGCCGCAACCGGCACCGGGAGACTAGACTATGCACACTATTCGCAAGAAGGAGGACTCATGGCTCTTGTAACCAGCACGAATGAGACGCTGCACCTCACGCTCACGCTGCCAAAGGATGTCGCCCAGCACCTACGCGAGCAGGTCGCCAAAGGCGTCTATACGAGCGAGAGTGAATATGTTGAATCGATGCTTCTGTCGCAGACATTGTTTGATCCGATCGATCAGGATGATTTGACTCGCTGGATGAACACCGAGGGCGCGCGCCGCCTCGAAGCCCTTCATCGTGATCCATCCAGCGGTCTGACGAGTGACCAGGCCTTTGAAGGACTTTTGGACGACTCTGAGGACGGGGAATAGAGAAGAGTGTTTCGGGTCATTTACACGGTCGAGTGCCGTGCTCAGCTGAAGAAGCTTCGGGATTACATTGCCGCTCGGGAATCAAGACGGGTTGCGGCCCGGTACATGGCGAGACTTAAAGCCTTCTGTGATGAGCTGGCAATTGCGCCGCATCGCGGAGAGCATCGCGAGGGAATCAAGTTCGATCAGCGATCCATCGGCTTTGAACGGCGAGTCTCTGTAATCTTCGAGGTCGTGGAAGCTGAGAAAGTCGTCAACATAGCAGGGATTAGATATGCAGGACAGCAGCTTGACCAGACGAGCGAGTAACCCATGCCGCGCGCCCCACACTCGACGCGCAGCGAGAGGGTGGGCTATCGCGCGAACCGCAATGGCGATGCTGCTGCTCGCTGGCACGGCCCTCCTTCCCGCGCAGTCGGCCTCATGCGGCATCACACGCCTACCGGAATCGGGCACGAAGTTCTATCCTCCAATCGCACAGGCCGCTCGCGTCTCCGGCACCGTCGTTCTACTGGCATCCTTCGATCACAATGGGAATGCGAAGGTCTCACGGATGCTTCAAGGGCCACCGATGCTTCAACCGGCGGCAGTTCGCCTTATCGAAGCTTCGAAATCCGGCGCGTCTACGGGGTCACGAGAGTGCCCGATTGTTATCTCATTCGAACTCATGAACCCGGACTCCTGCGACATACCTCCGGAGCCACACCAGCCAGTCAGCAGTAAGGACCCGCAGCATTTTGTCGTTCTCGGAAGAGTCGTCCCGATCTGCGATCCCATGGCCACAGTTACGAAGCGAAAGAAACACCTCATCTTTTTCTAATGTCCTTCACCGACCCCAAACCCGGCGACAAAGACCCTCGCGACCAGCCGCGTCCTGGTGATCAGGATGAGCTTCGCGGCGTGTTTGGCCCAGACGACGTCGCCGGTGAACGCGCGCCCGAAGATCGCGCCACTGCAGCCGACCGCGAAAAGGTTCATCGCCAGACCACCGAATCCGACGCCCCGCTCGGCCAGTCCAGCTCGGGCGAGGTCGAGACGGTCCACTTCTCCGCGCCGTTCATCAAGCGCCCCGTCGCGACCTTCCTGCTCTCCATCGCGATCATCATCGCCGGCGCTGTCGCGTACGAACTTCTCCCCGTCTCTTCACTCCCTGAGGTCGAGTACCCCGTCATCTCCGTCGGCGCATCCCTGCCCGGCGCCGACCCCGAGACCATGGCGTCTGCCGTCGCCACGCCGCTCGAGCGCCAGTTCTCGCGCATCGCCGGCGTCAATGAGATGACCTCCACCTCCGGTACCGGATCGACCAGCGTCATCCTCCAGTTCGACCTCAACCGGGACATCAACGGCGCCGCCCGCGACGTGCAGGCCGCCATCAATGCAGCCCGCGCCCAGTTGCCGGCGAACATGCCGTCGAACCCCACCTACCGCAAGATCAATCCGTCCGACTCGCCCATCCTCATTCTTGCGCTCACCTCCGATACCGTCCCCAAGCCGCAGATGTACGACGCCTCGGACTCCATCCTCGCGCAGAAGATCGCGCAGGTGGAGGGCGTCGGACAGGTCTATACCGGCGGCTCGTCGAGCCCCGCGGTACGCCTCGAGATCAATCCGTATCTGCTCACTTCCAAAGGCCTCTCGCTGGAGGATGTTCGCACCGCGATCGGCACCTTCAACGTCATGCAGCCGACCGGCTACATCAACGGTCCGTCCAACCGCATGGCGCTCTCCACCACGGACCAGCTCTTCGGCGCCGCCGCGTACGCTCCGCTGATTATCGCCACCAGCAAGGGCCCGGTCTCAAACGGCAACGCGGCCACAGGTCTGCCCAAATCCGTCGCCTCGGCCGTCAGCTCCACCACATCCAGCACCCCCAACGCCAACGGCCAGACGAATTCCAATTCGTCCACCGGCAACGCGGCCTCCAGCGCCAACGCCTCCGGCACCAGCACCAACTCAGCGCCCAACTCCGGCGTCACCAACTTCGCGACCTCGCAGGTGAAGACCGTCGGCGTTGCGAACGCCTCCGGCACCGTTCGCATCAGTGACGTCGCGCAGGTCGTCGACTCGGTCGCCGACGTCCACACGGGTGGAACCTTCAACGGAAAGCCCGCCATCCTCGTCGTCGTCTTCAAGGCAACCGGAGCGAACGTCATCCAGACGGTCGACAACGTGCTCGCCATCCTGCCGCAGCTTCAGGCGTCCATCTCGCCCGCCATCAAGCTCCAGGTTGTCCTCGACCGCACCGGCACCATCCGCGCGTCGGTCCAGGACATCACGCGCACGCTCATCATCTCCATCCTGCTGGTCATCCTGGTGGTCTTCCTGTTCCTGCGTGAAGGCCGCACAACCTTGATCCCGTCGGTCTCCGTCCCCCTCTCGCTGCTCGGAACCTTCGGCATCATGTACCTGCTTGGCTACACGCTGGACAACCTGTCGCTGATGGCGCTCGCCATCTCCACCGGCTTCGTCGTGGATGACGCCATCGTCGTCGTCGAAAACATCACGCGCCACCTGGAAGAAGGCCACGGTCCGTTCGAGGCCGCGATGCTCGGCTCCAAGGAGATCGGCTTCACCGTCCTCTCCATGTCCACATCGCTCGTGGCGGTCTTCATTCCCATCCTGCTCATGGGAGGCCTCGTCGGCCGGCTGTTCCGCGAGTTCGCCATCACGCTTTCCGCGGCCATCGCCGTTTCACTCGTCGTCTCCCTAACCACCACGCCGATGCTGGCCGCCAAATTCCTCAAGCCCATGTCCTCCGTCCACAAGGGCTGGTTCTACCGCATGGGCGAAAGGCACCTGAAGCGGCTCACCACGGAGTACGAGCGTGGCCTCCGCTGGGTCATCCGCCACCAGATCACGACGTTCATCGTCTTTCTGCTCACCTTCGCGCTCAACATTTATCTCTACATCATCGTCCCGAAAGGCTTCTTCCCGCTGCAGGACACCGGCCGTCTCCAGGGTTCGCTGCAGACGCAGCAGGACGCGTCCTTCATGCGCACGCGCGAGAGCATGACCCGCATTGCAAACGTCGTGCAACAGGATCCCGCGGTCGAAAATGTGTTGGGCTTCGTTGGCGGCGGTGGCCCCGGCGGGGGCGCCTCCAACAGCGCGCGTATGTACGTCGTCCTCAAGCCGGAGGACGAGCGCCTCAAGACCGGCGACACGGCAGACACAATCATTGCCCGCCTCCGCCCCAAGACCACCAACCTGCCCGGCGTGAAGTTCTATCTGCAATCCTCGCAGGAGCTCCATGTCGGCGGCCGCTCGTCTGCCGCCCAGTATCAGTACAGCCTAACGGCCGACACGCAGGAGCAGCTGGACACATGGGCTCCGCAGCTCATGGCGGCCATGCAAAAGCTGCCGGAGCTTCGCGACGTCAACACCGATCAGGAGGATAAAGGCCTGGAAGCGAGACTGGTCATCGATCGCGACACGGCCTCGCGACTTGGCGTGACCCCGCTCGCCATTGACGCCACGCTCTCCGACGCCTTCAGTCAGCGCCAGGTCTCCACCATGTACCAGGAGCTGAATCAATATCACGTCATCATGGAGGTCGCGCAGGATTACCAGAACGATCCCGGGGCGCTCAGCAAGATCTACGTGAAGTCCTCAACCGGCGCGCAGGTTCCGCTCTCCGCCGTAACCCACCTCGTCACGGACCGCCTTCCGCTGGCGATCAATCACCAGGCGCTTTCGCCGGCCGTCACGCTCTCCTTCAACCTCGGGCCGAACGTTTCACTCTCTGACGCCACCGCCGCGATTCAAAACGCGCGCACGCAGATCGGCATGCCCTCGGTCGTCCACGGCGCCTTTGCCGGCACGGCGCAGGCCTTCCAGCAGTCGCTCTCGTCCGAGCCCATCCTCATCGCGCTCGCACTGTTCACCGTTTACATCGTCCTCGGCATCCTCTACGAGAGCTTCATCCACCCCATCACGATTCTCTCCACACTGCCGTCCGCGGGCGTCGGCGCGCTGCTCGCTCTGCTCATCTTCAAGATCGATCTCTCGGTCATCGCGATGATCGGCATCATCCTGCTCATCGGCATTGTGAAGAAGAACGCCATCATGATGATCGACTTCGCTCTCGTCGCCGAGCGCGAGCACGGCAAGAATCCCGAAGAGGCCATCTACGAAGCCTGCATGCTGCGCTTCCGGCCCATCATGATGACCACCATGGCGGCGCTGCTGGGAGGCGTTCCACTCGCGTTCGGCAGCGGCACCGGCTCCGAGCTCCGCCAGCCTCTCGGTGTCACCATCGTCGGCGGCCTCATCGTGAGCCAGTGCCTCACGCTCTTCACCACCCCGGTCATCTACCTCATGTTCGACCGCCTGCGCTTCGCGCTCCCACGCTGGCGCCGCGCCGCACTCGAATCGATTGGCCTCCGCCGCCCGGCAACATCCACTGGACCTGGCGGCCCCACACCCACTCCTGCCGCCGGCGACTGATCGCAGCTAATTCGAAGACGGCCGCTCCACGTGCTCGATCACCAGCACATCCACGTCGCCCTTTGACGGCTCTACCTTCAACCCTACCTCCTCCTGCAGCGCCGTAAAGATTCCGGGCAAAGCGCTGTCCGGATCATCCGCTGCCGGAGCCGCATCCGCGCGCAGCCACTTCACCGTGAAGTCATACCGTCCCTTCAGCCCCGTCTCATCCACCACGGGCCGGTCCAACTCTCGCTGCAGATTCCGTGCCACGTCCGCCATCGATACATTCACCATCTGCATCGACCGGCTCGTCCCGTTCCCAGTTACCCGAGTATCAGGGAGCGCATCCGGCGAGCCTTTCGTCGCCTCCATCTTCGGCCCGCCCTTCGCTATCGTCAGCGTGTATCGCGCCATCTCCCGTTTCTCCGTATGCAGCTTCAGCCCGAAACGATCCTCCAGCAGTCTGCGCACTATCTCGTGGAATTGCACCATGTTCGGCTGCCCGTCCACATCGGGCACGCCCTGCACATCGAACCGCTCGGAGTCGGTCCACGACGGTGCATTCACAATCTGCCGCGCATGGATTCCATACGACATCCGAATCATGCTGTTCACTGTCTGGTTTTCGATAACAATCCGACGCCCATGAATCTCGAACCGATGTTTTTGATCCGTCGAATCACTTTGCTTGATCGTGGCTACCTCAAACGACGGGTGCGCATCGCTGGCCATCGGCTGCACACTTTCGATCGTCTGCGCATCAAGCCAGGATAAAGAGCCCGCGATCAATACAACCGCGCAGAATCCGGGAACAGCTCGCCGGCACAACATTCCCGTTCTCCTCCGAACTCACTTACGAACCATAACGTTCAGCAGCAGTCTTCGGAACGCAAAATCTTTCTGGTTCAAGGGCCGTCCGAGCGTCCCGCGTGCGCCAGAGACATGGAGACAACCCCTATCCGCTCCCTCGGCCATCTAACACTGCGAACCCATGATCTACACCACCAAGGCTCAATGCGGGCAAACCCTGCGATACTGAGCCGGATCAGGAACGATGAAAGCGATCCAGCGAAACAACGTCAAAGTTGCCGGAACAGGCGAGCAGACCCTGGTGTTTGCGCACGGATACGGCTGCGATCAGAACATGTGGCGCCATCTCATTCCCGCATTTTCCGCAGAGTACAGAATCGTGCTCTTCGACTATGTCGGCTCAGGTCTCTCCGACGTTTCGGCCTTCGATCGCACGCGCTACAGCACGTTGCGTGGCTATGCTCTCGATGTCCTCGAGATCCTCTCCGAGCTCGATCTCAACAACGTCCACTTCGTCGGCCATTCCGTGAGCTCCATGATCGGCGCACTCGCGTTCATTGAAGAGCCGGAGCGCATCGAGACGCTGACCATGATCGGCCCGTCGCCCTGCTACATCAACTGCGACGGCTATACCGGCGGCTTCGAACGCAGCGACATCGAGGGGCTGCTCGAAACTCTCGAGAGCAACCATGTCGCCTGGGCCGCCACCATGGCGCCGCTCATCATGGGAAATCTCGAAACACCTGAGCTCGCCGCCGAGCTCGAGGCCAGTTTCTGCCGCATGGACCCGTTCATTGCAAGCCATTTCGCGCGCGTCACCTTCCTCTCCGACAACCGCGCCGACCTGCCTCACGTCACAGCGAAGACCCTCATCCTGCAGTGCCAGAAAGATGTCATCGCTGGACTGAGCGTGGGAAAATACGTGCACGAGTGCCTACCGAACAGCCAACTCGTCATCATGGAGGCGACCGGACACTGCCCGCACATGAGCGCGCCCCGGCAGGTGATCGGGGAGCTCAAGCGGTTCCTCGCGCCGACTCCGGTCCCCGCACGCACCTAGATCGCAACCACGCCTGGGACCTGCTGGAACATCTTCCCTGCGGCTACGCTGTGGTTGCCACTGACGGGACACTCCTGTACGCCAACAAGGCCTTCCTCCAACTGGTCGGGCGAGACGAGGCGTCCATCCCGGATGTCCGCTTCCAGGAACTGCTCACGCCCGGCGGCGCCATCTTCTACGAAACGCAGTTCGCGCCCAGCCTGCTGCTGCGCGGCGCTCTGGAAGAAATCTCCTTCGAATTTCTAAAAGACGACGGCGAGCGCGTTCCCACTCTGGTCAACGCAGTTCTGCGACCGGAAGAAGGACAGATGCCCGCGCACATTCTGTTCGCTGCCTTTGGAGCGAAGCAGCGCCGTCTCTACGAGTCCGAACTCCTGCGCGCGCGCCGCGAATCGGAACAGGTCTCTGAAGTCGTGCGCCGGTCGTCGGACGCAATCATCCGTCTCTCCGCAGACGATCTCATCGAGAGCTGGAACCGCGGTGCGCAGCAGATCTTCGGCTTCGCGGCCGACAAAGCCGTGGGCAAGTCCATCTATCTCCTGATCTCCGAAGGAAGCCGGACCGCTCTCGCGAAAACGATTGAGAAGGTGAAGCGCGGCGCTGAGGTAGTCACCGAAACGAAAGGCTGCCGCGACGATGGTGCGCTCGTCGATGTGTCCATCAGCATGACGCCGCATCTTGAAGCGCCTGGCATCTTTGTCGGATACTCCGCGATTATCCGTGACGCGACCGCACGCAAGCTTGCCGAGAAGGCTCTCCTGCAGACCGAGAAACTCGCCTCCGTGGGCCGTCTGGCCAGCTCCATCGCGCACGAAATCAATAACCCGCTCGAAGCTGTCACGAACCTCCTGTACATCCTCGAAAAACGGGACATGGATCACGAGACCAAGCAACTCATCCACATGGCTCAGGATGAGCTCGCGCGTGTTTCGCAGATTGCCACGCACACGCTGCGATTTCACAAGCAAAGCAGCGGCCGCACCGAGGTCGATCTGCGCAGCTTGTTTGATTCGGTGCTCGGCCTCTATCGTGCGCGTCTTCAGAACTCCGGCATCACAGCCGTCAACGACTGCAAAGGCTCTACACAGCTCGTCTGTTACGAAGGCGAGCTGCGCCAGGTGCTGGTCAATCTCGTCGCGAACGCGTTCGACGCCATGCGCTCCGGCGGAACCCTGACTCTGCGCTGCCGTGAGGTCGCGTTCCCCTCCACAGCTTCGCGGGCAATCCGCATCACCGTTGCCGACACTGGTAGCGGCATGGACAAGGCCGTCACCCAGCGTCTCTTCGAGCCCTTCTTCTCCACCAAAGGAATCGGCGGCACCGGCCTGGGCCTCTGGATCACGCGCGATCTCGTCGCAAAAAACAACGGCTCTATCCGGATCCGCAGCAGCACCCGTCCAGGATCGGCAGGCACCGTCGCCAGCATGCTGTTCCCCTGCCAGCCGGCGTAGTCAATTAGCGGCCGGCATTCCCTGTGCCGAGCGCGTGGACTGGCTTGCCATAGGAAGCCGCGAAGTTTTCCGCTTGCTGATTGAGCACCTTGGTCGAAGGCGTGTCCGTATAAATCGCCACGCGATAGCGGAACGTAACCGACTGGCCTCGCTCAAGTGTGAAATCAAGCGGCGGCTGCTTAGGATCAAACATGTGCCGCCCAAGCGGATTCGCGGCGAACAGCCCGTATCCGCGGGCATGCCAGTACGTGGGATAACCAACGTTATCCGGGTGATCGAAGATGGCGATCGTGACAGTGTGGCCTGAACCGTTGTGACCTGTGATTGCACACCACCGGGCACGTGTCGACCAGACGGCCTCGCCCTTCACGCCTTCGCTGGTGAGATATTCACCAGTCGGCGGAGCGACACCGGGAACATTCGCCGCTGCCGCAACCGGAGTCGCCACGCCGTTCGAGTCAGTGAAGGTTCCACCCTTTTCTTCAGGCGACTCCAGCCACCGCGCCACACGCAACCCGAGCAACCCATCCTTGTCATCGTGAAACACAACGCGATCCAGCGCCTTCAGCGTGACGATGACATCGATGCTGCGCGTTGATCCCTCATCGGCGAAGCCATAGCGCGTCCTCTCAGCCAGGATGGGATGATTGTTGCCGTCTATCCAGGTCGAGTCCGTGACCAGCTCACCTTTGGTCGCGCCGTTCTTGTGCGAGACGATCTTGTCAAAGACAATCGTGCCCATCTTCGGAGCACGCGCCACTGGAATCGCATCCGAGTTATTCCAGAAATCAAAGCCGTTCACGTTGCTGTAGTTAAACCACAGGCCGTCGTGATGAGGATGATCCGTGCGCTCGCCCGGCCGCGGTTCCAGCGGCCACCCACGTGTAACGGTGATCCCGTCAGTGTCCACGATCGGATAGAGCACCGGCTTCTTCAGCGTCGTCGGCCAGATGTACGAGGTAAACGGCTTGCCGTCGATCGTGATGTCGACGCGCCGATGCGCCACGTCCGGCACAACCCGAACACCCTTCTGCGCCGCCGCAACTATCGGTGCGGCCCCCAGAACCACCAGCACAGCCAACGCCCCAATCTTCAAAATCGATGCCTTACGCAAAGACCTTCCCTCCAGCCATTACCTGTTGCGTCTTGTCATCGAACGTCACCTTCAACCCCGTCTGGATCGCCGCCACATTCATGCACAGCGCAATCGAGTGGCTATAGCCCGCTTCGATCGGCGCATTCGGCGTCTTGCGGCTGCGCACACACTCCATCCAGTTGCGCATGTTCGCCGAGGTCTCAGGGTCGCCATGCGTCGTCGCGTCCGTAGCCATCGACTCAGCCTTCTCAACAAGCGAATACTCCGGCAGAAGATTCGCTTTCATATTCATCTGCGCGGCGTCCTTCTCTTTCAGACCGCCCGTCGGCGTCACCTTCTGCGTGGTCATGTCCAGCATGCCGCCATTCGAGTAATACAGCTCCTTCACCCCGCCCGCCGAGTTCGTAAAGCGCGACGTGTACTGCACCTGGAACCCCTTCGTCGGATCGTCCAGTGGGCCATAGTCGAACACCGCCGTCATCGTATCCCAGTTCGTCCGCCCATCCTTCCAGAGATAGATTCCGCCATTCGCCACGCACGAGCGCGGATGCGGCAATCCCGTGAACCAATGCACGGTGTCGATCTGGTGCACCAGCCACTGATCCGGAATCCCCGAGGAGTACGGCCAGAACAGCCGGAACTCAAGATACTTGCGCGCATCAAAAGGCGCGTGCGGATAGTTGATCAGATAACGCTTCCAATCGGTGTCTTCCTCTTTCAGCAGAGGCACAACATCCGGCCGCCGCCACCGCTCCGGCTGGTTCACGTTCCACGTCATCTCCACCATGACGATGTCGCCGAATTTGCCGGACTTGATGTATTCGGCGGCCTTTTGATAGCCCGGCGTCGAGCGGCGCTGCGTGCCCACCTGCACGATCTTCCCGCTCTTCTTCACCGCAGCCAGAAACCTGCGCGCATCCGCCATGGTGTGGGCCGTCGGCTTCTCCACGTAGGCATCGCGTCCGGCCTCCACCGCTTCCGCACCATGGAACGCATGCTGAAAATCCGCCGTCGCAATCAGCACCGCATCCACATCCTTGCGCGCGTACAACTCGTCATTGTTGCGAACCGCTTCCGGCCGCTTCCCACTCAGCTTCTCGACATACGCCACACCCTCCGTCCGTCGCCGATTCCAGATATCTGACACCGCCGCGAACTCAAAGTTGAGCTCCTGCGCATGCTCGAGAAACGCAGGAATCAGCGCAGATTTCATGCGGTCGCCGCAACCCACAACGCCCACGCGCACACGATCGTTCGCGCCCACAATGCGGGCATAGCTGGCCGCCGGCCACGAGATTGCAGCCAGAACAGCAGAACCCTTCTCGATAAACTCTCTGCGATTGATTCCATTGGATGCCACGATCGGAACTCTCCTTCTATGCGACTTGAATTCGCCTGCAGCGAACGTGGACACCAATTCTAACGGCTGCAAATCTCAACTGTGAGAGCGATCAGCAAGCCTCACAGCAAGGCTCACCCAGCGAAACGGGCAGAGGAGCGCCCGCCAGATCGAATTTTGCAGGAGCACAGCAAGCCTTAGCGAGACGCGCTCGGTCTGCCTGCATTGCCTTGTCTTCTTTCAGCCAGGCGAGCGTCTGCCGCAGAATCTGTGACGCTCCGATGTGCGGCGGCATCACGATGCGGTAGTGCATCCACTTGCCCTCACGCCGCGCCGAGACAATACCCGCGTTCCGCAGGTAAGCCAGATGCCGCGAAATTTTCGGCTGAGGCCCGCCGAGTATCTCGACCAAGTAGCAGACGCAAACCTCCTGCTCCGCCATCAGGTTCAGCACCCGCAGCCGAGTGTTGTCCCCGAGCGCCTGAAAGAACTGCTGCATATCGAACTCACGCTTGCGAGCCATGGCTCATATATACGCATTGACGAATACATCCGCAAGTCCATATATTCAGTTTGACGAATATGTTTCACAGGAGGATTCCATGGCACAGCAGATACTTGAGTCGGTGCGATCGAGGTATGGCGCGGTTGCGGAGAGCACGCTATCGACCAACGATGCGGGCGTAAAGGCCGTGGCCGAAGCATTCGGCTACTCGGCGGAGGAACTGACATCCATCCCCGCAGCCGCCAACATGGGCCTGTCGTGCGGCAACCCGACAGCGAGCGCGAACCTTCGCCCCGGCGAAGTCGTCGTAGACCTCGGCTCCGGTGGCGGCCTGGATGTCTTCCTGGCGTCGAAGAAGGTCGGGCCCGAGGGCCGCGCCATCGGCATCGACATGTCTCCCGCCATGATGGAGCGGGCGCGCGCCAATGCGGCCGCGGGCTGGTTTACGAACGTCGAGTTCCACGAGTCCACCATCGACAACATTCCCTTGCCAGATGCCTCGGTCGATTGCGTCATCTCCAACTGCGTCATCAATCTCGCGCCGGACAAGCTCGCCGTCTTCCGCGAGATCGCCCGCGTTCTCAAGCCCGGTGGCCGTTTCGCGGTTAGCGACATCGCTCTGAAGGGCGAGTTGCCCGAAGCAGTAGCGAAGAGCATGGCGGCATATGTGGGCTGCATCGCCGGAGCCATACGCATCGACGACTACCGCGCCGGGTTGCTGGCCGCTGGCTTCGAGCATGTGGAGATCGTGGACAGCGGCGCGGACCTCAACGCCTACGCCAAGGTCGAGAATCAATCCGGCTGCTGCTCTCTGGCGATGGACGGAAGCTCGTGCTGCTCACCTGCGCCGGACGCGCCGACTCTGCACAAGGAACTGTCGGAGTTGCTGGCGAACTACGACGTGAATACTGCCGCGGCCAGCGTGAAGGTGTACGCCATCAAGCCTAACGCCTGAGCCACAGCCACACCGCCGGCCCCGTGCTTCGGGCCGTCGTGCTGCGTCTAGAGGGGCGAGATGCTGAAGGTTATCTTCGCGTGTGTGCCTAACGCCGGGCGGTCGCAGATGGCCGCCTTCTTCAACCAGCTCGCACACCCAGACAAGGCTCGCGCCATATCGGCCGGCACAGCGCCAGGCGAGCGCGTCCACCCGGAAGTGCAGGCTGCCATGCAAGAGGTTGGCCTCAATCTTAGTCAGGCGAGACCGCAGAAGCTCACCGAAGAGCCGGCAAAGGAGGCTCAGCTCCTCATCAGAGGTGCGCGCCATACGAGGGGAGATTAACCAGCGCGTCGAGGAACTAATCGCCGTCGAGCGGTTGCGGTAGGCGAAAACAATTCTGCAGCTGAAAGGTTACGCGTTCGAGAAGACCTGCTCTCCCGGAAAGCGAAGCCCAAATCGCTCTATCAAGGCGGGTACGCTGGCCGGATCCATCTCCAGCGCATACCGTTGGCAGAGTCCGCCCAGGAAGTCGGGGCTGACGTTGGTGACGCCGCCGGCATCGCTCAGTTCGCGGAAGAACTGGTCAAACCCGGCCGGAGAGATGATCTCGAGCAGGCGCGCAGGCTGGTCGCCGGCATTCCAG
Organism: Acidobacteriaceae bacterium; assembly: GCA_035651235.1. Lineage (GTDB taxonomy): Bacteria > Acidobacteriota > Terriglobia > Terriglobales > Acidobacteriaceae > Granulicella. The sequence goes on along the minus strand of DASRGC010000058.1, from coordinate 23,493 downwards.
AAGGTGTGCCATTGATGGCGCGGCTTAAAGATGAGATCGCCGGGCTTTCCGATGAGCACGTCCTCGCCGAGCAGAGCCCCCACTTCGCCTTCCAGGATAAAGCTGTACTCATCCTCGCGCGTATGGCGGTGGAGCGGCGCGGCGAGGGCGCGAGCGCTCATGGGATGCTCGACCAGAGCGAAACCGCCGCCGGATTCGATGCCGTTGATCATGAAACGAACGCCAATCGTGCCGAGAAAGCCCAGCGCTCCATCGCGCGGACCCAGGACCCTTGCTGCCATGGAATTCCTCCTTAATTTGACGCTACAGCGATGACCGACCAATATTAGGAATAACTCGCAGCGGATGTCAATTTAAATAGACAGCACTGTTCAATGAAAAAGAGAGCCTATCGGATGACCAGGCGGGCGGAGGCGGAAGAGCGCACGCGGCTGCGGATTACGGAAAGCGCCATGGCCCTCCATGGGTCGTTGGGGCCTTCGCGGACCTCAATCAGCTCTATTGCGGAACATGCGGGCGTGCGGCGCTCGACGGTGTACCGCCACTTTCCCGATGAGACAAGCCTTTTCAATGCGTGCACGAACCACTGGTTTGCGATGCATCCACTGCCAGAGCTGGGGCGCTGGGCGACGATGAAAGACGCGGATCAACGTTTGAGAATCGGTTTGCGAGAACTGTACAGCTGGTATCGCAAGACAGAACGCATGATGCTGAATGTGCTCCGCGACGAGGAAATGCCGGCCGTCCGCGAAAAGGTTGCGGGGTACCGGTTCTATCTGGAGGAGGCGCGGAAGGTTCTGCTCCAGGGACGGCCGGGTCGAAAGGCGGCGCTTCAGCGGATGGTTCCGGCCCTGGGTCATGCTTTGGCGTTCTCGACCTGGCGGTCGCTGGCCGATGAGCAGGGGCAGGACGATGATGCATGCGCCGAGCTCATGGCTCGGTTCGTCTTGTTCTGCTCTTCCGGCAATCGAAGATAGCGAATCGGAGCGAGACGCAGGATAGATACTGCGGAATGCGCTTCCCATCAGCAGGTGGTCTCCGGAGCTCCTCACAGGGCCGATGTCCCGGGTCGACGAGCCACGTTCCGCACGCGCATTCTCGGCCCCTGCACCAACCGCCCGCGTTCGCTCTGCCCATCGCGGCCAGCCCGGGTACCGCACCGTCGGCTTCCGGAGGAACCCACGGTGGGATAACGCGCGTTACGACGCGCGAGCGTGTTTGGCCGCTGCCATAAGCCAACTTATCAGTAATAATCGTAGTTGCCGATAACGCCGTTTTTCGCGGCGTTCCACCGAAGTAACAAGCTGCCAATTCAGGTTACTTCCGGGTTCGCCAGCTAAGCTGGCGAGCGCCCCACCCCAGCACGAGAAAAGTCATCCGAAACGAAGCAGTGGTGCGTATAAGTGGGCATGAAACGAATAGCACGGGTTGCGGTTTTTTGTGGATGGTTCGCACTTAGCCTTTTCCTATCTTGGGCGGTCGCCCAGGACGCGGGGCAGCGGGTAGCGATGATGGCCAAGGAGGCTGATCCCAACTGGGACGTGGTGACGGTACGGCCGAGCGATCCAAACGGTCACTTTGGTGGATATCAGGTGGAGGGCCGGAATGTGCTGATCCGGCGCAAGACGGTGCAGTCGATGCTGCTCTATGCCTACGCGTTGAACAAGAGCCAGCTGGCGAATACGCCGGATTGGATAAGGACGGAGTTATGGGATGCGAAGGGTTATGCGGATGTGCCCGGGCAGCCAAACCGCGAACAGATGCAGGCGCTGGTTCGGAAGTTGTTGACGGAGCGGTTTGGATTGGTGACGCACATGGAGAAGCGCATGTCATCCGTCTACATGCTGACAGTGGCGAAGGGCGGCGCGAAGATGGCGGCGAGCAAGGGTGATCCAAACGGCCTCTCGAATGAGAACGATCGCGAGAATGGCGGCCTGGAGACGATGCATGCCGAAAACCTTTCTATGGGCGAGCTGGCGCGACTGTTGATGCGTATCGCTCTTGACCGCCCGGCGGTTGACCAGACAGGACTGAAAGGCAGGTATGACTTTGAATTGCGATGGACAACGGACGATGCGGTTACGTCAGCGCCTACAGATGCGCCGCCGGGATTGTTTACTGCGCTGCCGGAGCAGCTGGGGCTGAGGCTGGAACCGGCGAAGGCGATGGCGGATGTGCTGGTGGTGGACAAGGTGGAGCGGCCAGGGGCGAATTAAGGCGACTTGTCCATCTTCGAATCGCCTGTAGAGTCGTCTTTTCGGCAACTTCAACGAATTACTCCTCGTAAACGCTCTTGTCGTCAGGAATGATTCCTGACGACAAGCCGACTTCACAAGACTGGTAAGCTTTCTGTGCAATGCCACCCGAATTTTGGCTCGAACGAAGAGGAGCGCATGAAACGAGCGTGGGAATGGATCGGCGGAGCTTTTCTCGCTCTGTGCGTTCTTGCAGCTTTCGCCGGATTTTTCCTCTTTCACATTGTTCGTAGAAATGTTGAATCGCGGTCGCCGGGACTCGTCGCTGTATCGCTGCCTGCACCGGATCTCGCGTTCCAGACACTCGATGGACAGGAGCGGCACCTGAGCGACTACAAAGGGAAAGTGGTTTTTCTCGATCTCTGGGGAACGTGGTGCATACAGTGTGTCGCAGAGATGCCCACGGTGCAGGCGCTATACGACCGATACAAGAATGATCCAAGGGTCGTCTTTCTAATCGTCTCTCGGCTGGATACGCCGCAACGCGTGGAACGCTATGCACGCCTCGGCCACTATTCCTTGCCGTTCTTCGTTACACGAGATGAAGACATTCCGTCTTCAATGTACTTTCACCAGTATCCGGCAACTTTTCTCTATTCAAAAGACGGCAGGATCGCCGCTCAGCATGCAGGCGGAGCTGATTGGGACGATCCCACTGTCTCGGCTTTTATCAATGGACTGGAGATCCGCGCAAATTAGCTCGCAAATGGGAACGATAAACGCACTTCCCACCAGAGTGGCCTGGGTGACCCGGCAGCCCGACACAGTCCCTCCTGTGTCCCGTCTAAGCTATTAACAGCCATGCTCCGCACGCGCATCCTCGGCCCCTGCATCACAGCCGCCCTCACTCTGCCGCTCTCCGCCGCTCTCCGCGCGCAGATGCACCACGTCGACAAGCCCCAGCACGTTACCCGTGCGGTCGGCGTCTACGAGTGGACCGGCGACCTCACCAAGCCCGACGCCGCCCGCCTCATCCCCGTCTCCCTCTACATGGACGGCCACTTTCAGGACGCCGGCGTCTTCATGGCGCAGCCCATCCCGCTCGCGCTCGAGACCGGCAACGTCTACAGCATCCAACGGGCTGGCGATATCATCGGCACCCTCGACCTCGACTACGCCCGCGACGTCGTCGACAGGCGCAGCACCGCCGACGACAATCCGCTCGGCGCCTGGTACGGCTATGGCCGCTTCCTCCCGCTGTCCACCCAGGCCGCCCCGTCCGACCTCGTCCAGCACTCCGCCACGCCCGCCGTCATCGTGGGCAGTGATGACGACTCCCGCCCGCACTTCGTCGCCCCGCGGCACCCGAATGACGACAACTCGACGACGACGGCCAAAAACAACACACCCGCTCCGCCCGACGCCGGGGTCCCCGGCGGACGTTCTTCGTCCGCTGGGGTGGAAGACGACCCCGATCGCCCGCACATGAGCAAGCGCGACTCGGATGCAAGCGCCGACAACGCGCCTGCGTCCCTTGGCACCAAGGACATCGAAGACGATCCCGACCGTCCCACCCTCGGCCGCCGCGACCAGGAGAAGAAAGAAAAGAAGAAGAAGGAATCCGGTTCCGGCGTCGAGCCCATGCCGACCTCGCTCAATGAGGACCCCGACCGCCCCGAACTGCACCGCGGCAAAGTCGAATCCGCGACCGCCCCGCCGCAGCTCACCGGTGTTCCGGCCAACCTCCATCAGGCCGTGGCCGTATCCGACGCTGCCAACAACCCCCCGCACGTCTTCGCGCGCGAGTGGGACTCCTCGATGGAGCGCGCCCAGACGATGGCCGCGATGCAAAAGCTGGCTGAGCCGATCGCCCGCCAGTACCTCGCCACCAACCACCTGGAACCCGGCCCCAGCAGCACCGGCCCAAAGCTCGACACCACCCCGGGTGCCCCATCTTCGCGTGCGCAGCACGCTAAGGTGGGCTCCACAACCCCGGGTGCCCCACCCTCGACGCGAACGGGTCCCCCAGCGGGCTCGCACGCTGGGGCAGGGAGCGGCAGGGTGGGGTCCAAAACGCACGCCTCCGCAGCCTCCACTCCGCTCGCCTTCACCGACGAGCAGATCACCGGCTACACCCTCAGCTACGGCGGCCTGCCCACCTTCGTCTACTCGGCCGCAGTCCCGACGACCGCCGGCCCTCCCGTGCGCGTCACGGTCGTCGCCCAGCGCCTGCCCTCCGGCGAGCTCCAGATCTCCCTCAAATCGGTCACCGACGAGAACCACCTCGACCGCACCCCCTGGATGCGCCTCGTCGATGCCGTCGACCCCGATGACTCCCACCGCGCCAGCCTGCTCTTCGAGCTCCGCGCCCGTTCCAGCCGCCAGTTCGCCCTCTACTCCCTGGCAACCGCCGACGCCCAGCAGACCTTCGTCACCGGCCTTATCGAGTGACCGCACTTGACAAAGGCCTGCCCCAGACAAGGCAGGTGGAAGCCCATCCCGCGCAATTTCTGCACGGAGCACGACCATTAGGTCCGGACCTAAAGTATCTGCATTGAAGATTTTGCGCAAAAAAGGGGGGGAGGGGTACCCCCTCGCATCTAAACTGAAATTCGCATGTCCGAGACAAACGACAACACTCAAACCAAGCCACAGATTGCTCTCCTATTTCCCGGTCAGGGCTCTCAGTTCGTCGGCATGGGCCGCGCGCTCTACGACACCGTCCCCGCCGCCCGCTCGATCTTCGATGAAGCCGACGCCGCCCTTGGCTTTCCACTTTCGAAGCTGATCTTCGAAGGGCCTGAGGAGGAGCTGAAGCTCACCGAGAACACTCAACCCGCAATCCTCACGGTATCGATCGCGGCGCTCTGTGCGCTGGAGCCGGAGCTGAAGCGCCGCAACCTGCCGATTGCGTTCGCGGCCGGCCATTCGCTGGGTGAGTACTCGGCGCACGTGGCCGCAGGGACGTTCAGCTTCACCGAGGCCGTTCGCACGGTGAAGGCGCGCGGCCGCTTCATGCAGGAGGCCGTCCCGCCGGGCGAGGGAGCCATGGCCGCCATCCTGGGCATGTCCGCCGCCAAGATCAACGACATCTGCGCCCGGGTTGAAGACGAACTCAGCCCCGCGCCGCCGGACGATCCCGCGAATCCGTCCGCGCAAGCGGCACCGGCGATCGAGGCGTTAAATGATCCGGAGCATCCGGCGGAGACGCCGATTCAGGCGGCGGCGAGTGTCGCGGCTGTTGTTGCTCCCGCAAATTTGAACTCGCCGGAGCAGACAGTTATCTCCGGATCAAAGCACGCTGTCGAGCGGGCTTCGGCGCTGTGTAAGGAGGCTGGAGCGAGGCGCGCCCTGATGCTTCCGGTGAGCGCGCCGTTTCACTGCAAGCTGATGCAGCCGGCGGAGGAGCAGCTTGCGAGCGTACTTGAGTCCATCACGTTCAACGATCCTGCGTTCCCCGTCGCAGCAAACGTCGATGCGCGGCTTCTGCGCCGCGGGCCCGAGGTGCGTGATGCGCTCATCCGGCAGGTGACCGGCGCGGTCCGGTGGGTGGAATGCATCCAGTTGCTCAAAGAAGCCGGTGCAACCCACTTCATCGAGGTCGGTCCCGGGAAGGTGCTGCAGGGCTTAAATCACAAGATCGACAAGAGCCTGGTGACGTGCCACGTGGATAGCCCGGCGAATCTGGAGAAGGCGCTAGCGATCTTCCACGCTTAGTCGATGAAATGAAAAGAGAAAGGGCGCAGCGAGAAAGCTGCGCCCTTCGGTCGGTTTGGGTTGAACTACTTCGCGTCTGTGACCAGGTCGCCGTTGATGTCGCGGACTTCGACGGAGCCGAGACCGGCGTCTTTCAGGCCGGGCTCAATCTTCGCGCGGTCACCTGCAGCGACGATGACGAGGTGGTCTGGGTGGAGGTCTTCCCTGGCGACCTTCGCAACGTCCTCCGCAGTGACTGCGCGGTACTTGTCCGGCAGCTTCGCGTAGTAGTCGAGCGGACGATCATAGAGGAAGATCGACTGCATCACTCCGGTGGTGGCGAAGCTCGTTTCAAAGCGGCCGGGCAGCGACTGCACGAGAGCGTCCTTGCTCGCACTCAGTTCGGCTTCAGTGGGCGGGTTGGAGGGAAAGCGCATGATCTCGGACATCAGCTCCTTTGCGGCGGGAGCCGTGACGTCCGTGCGTACCAGGCTGCTGGCAATGAAGTCGCCTCCGGCGCGGTAGCCCTGATAGAAGGAGCTGGCGCCGTAGGTGTAGCCATGCTGCTCGCGCAGGTTCATGTTGATGCGGCTGGCGAACGATCCGCCGAGCGTGTAGTTCATCACCTGGAGTATCGGCAGATCTGGCGAGTTTGCGGGTACGCCGATACCGAAGGCCATCAGCGCGGTCTGCGGAGCGCCGGGCTTGTCGACGATGACGACGTGAGTGGGCTGCAACTCCGGCGCGGGCGGAAGCGTGACGGCCTCGCTCGCTGTTCCGCTCCAGCTGCCGAAGTACTGCTGGGCTATACGACGGGCGTCGGTGGGTGTGATGTCGCCTGCGAAGACCAGTGCGGAGTCCGCTGGACCGAAATGGCTGGTGTAGAAGCCGGTTACATCATCGCGCGTCAATGCCTGCACGCTCTCGGTTGTGCCCGTGGGTGAGGCGCCGTACGGGCTGTCGCCGAAGACGAGCTTCGGTCCAACGCGGCTCGCCATCATCTGCACGGAGTCGGTCTCCTGCGCGATGCGCACGAGACGCTGCTTCTTCCGGCGGTCAAGATCTGCTGGACGGAATGCAGGGTGCTCGACGACATCGGCGAGCAGGTCCATGCCGCGATCGGTGTTGCTGGTCAGCACGGTCATGCCGGCGAAGCTGCCGTCCATACTGGCGTTGGGAGAGATGGTGGCGCCGATGAGCTCTTCATCGTTGGCCAGTTTTGTAAGGTCGCGGCTCTCGGTGCCATCGCCCATGGTTTCGGCGACGAGTGTGGCAAGGCCACCCTTGTCCTTCGGATTTGTCTCGCTGCCGGCGCGTGTAACGAACGAGGCCGAGAGGATCGGCAGCGCGTGGTCTTCGACGATGTAGACCTTGAGGCCATTGTCGAGCGCGAAGGTGGACGGCACGGGCAGATGCACGACCGGCGGCGGTCCGCCTTTCGGCTCGGTCTTGCGCCACTCCTGCGAAGCTTCAAACTGCGGAGTATACGGGTCGGTGATCTTCACATTGGCATCGGTGTCGGCGGGGCTGCGCGGCACGTCATGCAGCACCTTCTCGCCGGGGACGCAGGAGACGACAACGGCGGCGTTGCTCGCGAAGTACTTCACAGCCGCGGCCTTCGCGGTAGCGGGCGTGACGGCTTCGGTCATCGCGACGTCCTTCGGAAGAAAGCCTGGATTGCCGGTGTACTGGTTGTACTCATCGAGCGTGTCGGCAACGCCGCCGAATCCGCCGAGGCGCTGCAGGCCGGAGATCGTCTGGGTCAACGTGCTGGCCTTGTAAGCCTGTATCTCCTCAGCGGTCGGGCCCTCCTGCTGCAGGCGTTGCAGTTCCTTCCAGAAGACGGCTTCGATGTTGTCGAGCTTTACGCCAGGGCGCGGTGTGATGATGCATTGCGCCATGCCGGTGAGCTTGAGTGAGTCGTTGCCGCAGAACGCGCTCTGGGCGAGCTGTGTTTTATAGACGAGTGCCTGATTGAGACGGCTTCCCTTGGCCCCGCCGAGCGCATAGACGACCGCGTCCGTGTTGTACATTTCCGGCGTGAATAAAGGAGGCGTCAGCCAGGCGAAGCGGATCTGCGGCAGCTTGACGGTGTCGGTGACAGTGATGCGTTTCTGCGACGTGATGGGTGGCGTGGTCACGTTAACCGGCGGGGGTACTGGGCCGCGCGGGATGGGGCCGAAGTATTTGGTGAGCAGAGCGCGCAGAGCTTTCGGATCGAAGTCGCCGGCGATGGCGATGGAGGCGTTGTTGGGGGTGTAGTACTGCTGGTGGAAGTCCCGCACATCCGCAATGCGTGCGGACTCGATGTCAGCGTGGCTGCCCATGACGTTGCCATAGTAGGGATGGCCGGGAGGGAAGAGCGCATGCATCAGGGCTTCGTTGGCGACGTAGTAGGGACGGCCCTCACCCTGGCGGCGCTCGTTGCGCACGACGTCGCGCTGGTTGGTGAGCAGCGTGCGATTGAGCCCTTCCATGAGGAAACCCATGCGGTCGCTTTCCAGCCAGAGTGCGAGCTCAAGCTGATTGCTGGGCATAGTCTCGAAGTAGTTGGTGCGATCGAAAGAGGTTGTGCCGTTGATGTCGGTTCCGCCGACGGCTTGAACATCCTTGATGTGCGCTTTCTCGCCGACGTGCTCGGAGCCTTCGAACATCATGTGTTCGAACAGGTGGGCGAAGCCGGTGCGGCCGGGGCGCTCGTTGAGCGGGCCGACGTGATACCAGAGGTCGACGGCAACGAGCGGCAGGCGGTGATCTTCGTGCGTGATCACGGTGAGGCCGTTGGGCAGCGTGTACTTCTCGTACTTGATTTCGGGAAGCTTGAGCTTCTGTTCGGACGTCTGCGCTTTGGCGGCCCTCGTCTGCGCGGCATTGAGGGGCAGCGCGGGTAAGGTGAGAAGCAGGGCAAGGGCGGCAAGGCCACCACGTTTCAGAGCACGTCTCATCGTTCTGGTTGTCTCCTGTTCGAAAACGGCAACGGCGTGAATCGAGCCACCAGCATAGCCGTGACGGGCCAATCTGCGCTGCACAAATCTTGCGGGTCGTCGGGCCCTGCTGCCAGTTCGGGTCGATTGCGCCGTTTGCAAGGGTCACCTAGAGTTGTGGCTTCAGTTCGCGGAGGAGAGGAATGGCGTCGAAATTCGATCTATCGGTTCGCGTCACCGTTGCTGCTGTCGTTGCGTTTGCCACGGTTCCGTTGATATTTGCGCAGACGCCGGACCGGACGAACCTGCCGATAGCTCCGCCGCCATTCCGCGGCGACATTACGCGAGATTACCGGACGTCGACGCAGCGGCCGGTGGAACCCTGGGGCGCACCGAAGGGCGCTCCGAATGTGCTGCTGATCCTGCTGGACGACGCCGGCTACGGGCAGACCGCGACGTTCGGAGGGATGATTCCAACGCCGACGCTCGATCAACTTGCGAAGGATGGGCTGCGGTACACGCGCTTTCATGTGACGGCGCTGTGCTCGCCGACGCGCTCTGCGCTGATGACCGGGCGCAACCATCATGCGGTGGGGATGGGCACGATTACAAATTGGGCGAACGGCTATCCGGGATATACAGGGTCGATTCCTAAGAGCGCGGCGTTTGTCTCGGAGATTCTGCGCGAGAACGGGTATGCGACGGCGGCATTCGGCAAGTGGCACCTGATTCCCGATCCGGAGACGACGCTTGCGGGACCATATGATCACTGGCCGACGCATCAGGGTTATGACTATTACTACGGATTCATCGGGGCGGACACGGATCAGTGGCATCCGGAGCTGACCGAGGGGACGAAGCCGATTGAAATGGTCCCGCCGCCGGGACGCGAGAAGGATTACACGCTGAATGAGGACCTGGCGACGCATGCGTGTGCGTGGATCGAGCAGCAGAAGGCGCTGGCACCGGACCGGCCAGTGTTTATCTACTACGCGACGGGAGCGACGCACGCTCCGCTGGAGGCGCCGGAGGCGTGGATCGACCGGTTCAAGGGCGAGTTCGACATGGGATGGGACAAGTACCGCGAGATGGTGCTGGAGCGGCAGAAGCGGCTGGGCGTGGTGCCGCAGGATACAGTGCTGACGCCGCGGCCGGCGGAGCTGCCGGCGTGGGATTCGCTTTCACCAGACGAGAAGAAGGTGGCGGAGCGCCTGATGGAGGTTTTCGCCGGCTACATGGCGCAGGCGGACCATGAGATCGGGCGCGTGATCGAGACGCTGCGCAGAACGGGGCAGCTGGACAACACGCTGATCTTCTACATCGCGGGCGACAACGGCGCGAGCCTGGAGGGGAACATCAATGGCACGGACAACCTGATGGAGCAGGTGAACGGGATTGTTCCGCCGGCGTCGGAGACGGTGAAGCACCTCGACACGATTGGGCTGGAGGGCTCGAACCCGCACTATCCGGCCGGATGGGCGTGGGCGGGAAATACGCCGTTTCAGTGGGGCAAGCGCATCGGCTCGCACCTGGGCGGCACGCGCGATCCTCTGGTGGTGGCGTGGAGCGGGCACATCAAGGATCCGGGTGGGGTGCGGTCACAGTATGAAGATGTGACGGATATCTTCCCGACGATTCTTGAGGCGGCCGGCGTGCCGCAGCCGAAGAGTGTGGATGGTGTGGTGCAGCAGCCGGTGAATGGTGTGAGCTTTCTGGCGAGCTTCGAGGATCCGCAGGCGCCCGAGCGGGAGACGCAGTACTTCGAGATGCATGGCAACCGCGCGATGTATGACCACGGATGGATTGCGGCGCAACGGACGGGTCTGCTGCCGTGGGCTTATACGTTCACGAATAACAATGGGCCGCTGCCGTGGGAGTTGTATGACTTGGAGAAGGATTACTCGGAGGCGAATAATTTGGCGGCGAAGTATCCGGATAAGCTGGTGCAGCTGGAGAAGCTGTTCGACGAGGAGGCGTGGAACAACAAGGTGTATCCGATCGATCCGCGGATCGCGGGGCGGCAGCATCCGAATCCGCCGCCGCCGGGAGGGCGGGCGTTCTACACGTTCTATCCGGGCGCAACGCATTTATATGACGCGTTGGCGCCGGGAACGCGCAATCGCACACACACGTTCACGGCGTATGTGGACGTGCCGCACGGCGGCGCCGATGGTGTGCTGGTCGCGGAGGGTGGCGAGGCTGCGGGGTATTCGCTGTACGTGAAGGAGGGGCATCCGGCGTACACGTACAACTACTTCCGGCAGAAGGTAACGACGATTACGTCGCCCGACAAGCTGCCCGAGGGGCACTCGGTGATTGAGCTGCACTTTGCGTATGACGGTGGCGGGCTGGGCAAGGGTGCAACGGTCACGCTGATGGTGAATGGAAAGAAGGAGGGCGAGGCGCGGCTGGAGAAGACGGTGCCGCGGGCGTACTCGTTTGAGGAGACATTTGATGTGGGCGAGGACACGGCGAGTGCGGTGGGGCCGTATCGTGCGCCGTTCCCGTTTACGGGGACGCTGGAGAAACTGGAGCTGAGGTCCGGGCCGCTGCCACAGTTGAGCGACAGTCAGCAGAAGGTCGAGCGACAGTATTCGGAGCGCATTGCGGCCTTGAAGGACTGACGGCAGCATCGCGGAGGGCGTGTTGCGGGAGGGTCCCGGAGTTCTCTATAGTCTGCGGCTATGGAAGACCTCTTCGATTCGGCCACGGCGGAACAGTTTCGTCAGCGCATCCGCTCGGTGACTCCGGAAAGCCAGCGGCAGTGGGGGAAGATGTCGGCCGCGCAGATGATGGAGCATTGTGCGCGCGGGCTGGAGATGGCGACGGGAGAGTTGAAGCCTCCGCGCGTGCTGATCGGGCGGCTGTTGGGCCGCATCGTCAAGCCGATGGTGCTGAAGGAGGGTGTGCCGATGAGGAAGGACTCGCCTACAGCGCCGTCGCTGATCGTTGACCCCACGGCGGATCTTGAGGCCTCGCGTGCGCGGCTCTTGGCAGCCCTGGACCGGTTTGTGGCGGGCGGGGAGCGGGGCTGCACGGACTATCCGCACTCTTTCTTCGGGTCATTGAAGCCGAACGAGTGGTCGGCCCTGATGTACAAGCATCTGGATCATCATCTACGGCAGTTCGGCGCGTAAGGCCGTTGCTCATTGGGAAGCTGCGCGGTCGGATAAACTGAGATGTATGGCTTTTTCCGAGCAGTTTGACGTTTTGGTCGTCGGCGCAGGGCATGCGGGCTGCGAGGCTGCGGCGGCGTCTGCGCGGATGGGGCTGCGGACGGCGCTGTTCACGCTGAATATGGATTTGATTGCGCAGATGTCCTGCAATCCGGCGATCGGAGGCGTGGCGAAGGGACACCTGGTGCGCGAGGTGGACGCGCTGGGCGGCATTATGGGCGAGGTCGCGGACTCGTGCGGCATCCAGTTCCGGCTGCTGAATACGTCGCGCGGTCCGGCGGTGTGGTCGCCGCGAGCGCAGTGCGACAAGGCGCTGTATCGCGTGAAGATGCGCGAGAAGCTGGAGTCGATCAGGAACCTGTTTATTAAGCAGGCGGAGGTGGTGGATCTGCTGGTTGAGGGATCAGGGACCAGGGATCAGGGATCAGAACGGCGAGTCAGCGGAGTCGTTCTGCGCGATGGGCGTGTGGTGCGGGCACATGCTGTGGTGGTGACAACCGGGACGTTTTTGAATGGGTTGATTCACTGCGGTGAACAGCAGTACACGGCAGGGCGCAGTGGCGAGCCGGCGAGTGTGTTGCTGGGCGAGAACCTGAAGAAGCTCGGGCTGCGGCAGTGCCGGCTTAAGACCGGAACGCCGCCGCGGCTGGATGGGCGGACCATCGATTGGGCCCGTTTTGAGGAGCAGCCCGGAGATGCGGACCCGACGCCGTTCAGCTTCCGCAGCAAGCCTTCAGATGGGAGCGCGCGGTGGACTCCGCCGCTGCCGCAGGTGTCGTGTCACATTGCGACGACGACGCCGGAGACGCTGCGGCTGATTCGGGAGAATGTGCACCGGTCGCCGATGTTTACGGGGCAAATCGAGGGAATTGGTCCGCGGTACTGCCCGTCGATCGAGGACAAGATTGTGCGGTTCCCGGATAAGAGCTCGCACCAGTTCTTCCTGGAGCCGGAGGGGTTGAACACGCACGAGGTGTACATCAACGGCATGAGCACGTCGCTGCCGATGGAGGTGCAGGCGGCGATGGTGTGGTCGATTCCCGGGCTGGAGAACGCGGAGATGCTACGGCCAGGGTATGCAATCGAGTACGACGCGATTGACCCGACGGAGCTAGACCGCACGCTGAAGGTTAAGAGCTTTACGGGGCTGTACCTGGCCGGCCAGATCAATGGGACCTCGGGTTATGAGGAGGCCGCGTGCCAGGGGCTGATGGCAGGGATCAATGCGGCGCTGTGGGCGAAGAGCGAGGGGTCAGGGACCAGGGAACAGGGATCAGAGGGCGAGACCGACACGTTCACGCTCGATCGGACTGAGGCGTACACGGGGATTCTGATCGACGATCTGATCTCGAAGGGCACGGACGAGCCGTACCGGATGTTCACGTCGCGGGCGGAGTTCCGGCTGCACCTGCGGATCGATAACGCCGATGTACGGCTGACGCCGCATGGGCGCGGGCGCGGGCTGATCGACGATGCGGCCTGGGCGGGGTTCAAGGCCAAGCAGGCCAGGGCGGCGGCATTTGGGAACCTGCTGGAGACAGCGAAGCTAACCGAGGCCGAAGCGAAGGCACTCGCGGACGTGTGGCCGAAGAATGCTGGCGCGGTGCCGGCGAAGGGCGACCGGCCGGCGCAGTTGCTGAAGCGGCCGCCCCTCAGTGTGGAACTGCTGCTGCCGGCGGTGATCAAGCGGCTGCAGGGGACGCCGGATCTGGCGCGGTGGGCCGCAGCGCTGGAGGCCGCTGGGTACGGCCGGGGCGAGCCGCTGCCTGTATGGGTGCGGAATGAGATGAAGACGGTTGAGACGGGGATCAAGTTCGCCGGGTACCTGGCCCAGCAGCAGAAGAGCATGGAGCGGCTGCGACGGGATGAGGCGCGGGTGATCCCAGAGTCGTTCGATTACACGACGGTAAGCGGCCTTTCGCGCGAGATGGTGGAGAAGCTGGGGCGGGTGCGGCCATCGACGATTGGGCAAGCGAGCCGGCTGCCGGGGGTGACGCCGGCGGCGCTGTCGCTAATCCAATGCTTCCTGGAGATCAGGACCCGAGAGATGCGGAGCCGGGAGATGCAACCTGGGGACGCGCGGCGCACTGCCTGACATACTTTCGGGCCGGACCATCTCTTGTCCGGCGGATTCCTGCCGATACCTCAAGTGACACTTTAGGTAGGGGTTAACTTCCGTGGTTCACTTCAGGTACAAGCCATTTTCACTCGACCAAAAGTTACTTACGGCCGTACCGTAGAAGTCCCACAATTTATGCAGCACATACCCCGAAAGTGTCATATTCTCTATTCGGGCACCCTGTATGCGCACCGCATCCCTGACCGCCGGCCTCTTGTCGCTCCTCCTTCTGCCAGCCTGCACGCCCGGCGTCTTCGGCCAAGCGACCAAAGCTGTGCAGCCGCCGCAGCAGCCTGTCTCTGAACACCTTCCCTACAGCTTCAGCAACTTCGCCTGGTGGACCGACGCACAGATTCGTTCCGAGCTGAAGCACCGCATACCGAGCCTGGGCGATGAGGTGGGGCGCGGGTCCGCGCAGGAGGCGCAGGTTCGTGACGCCCTGACAGCGATGCTCGCCCAGAAGGGCGTGCACGCGACGGTGGTGAGCGATGAACCTTCGCCCACTTCGGCCGTGGTTTCGGCATTCATGAAGACGCTGCCGTTTTATATTCCGGGCACGACGCAGCGTCCGCACATCGTGTTCAGCATATCGTCCCCGCAGGTTCTTGTTGGCGGAATCGATATGGATTCATCGCCCGAAGGCGATCTGGTTTCGCGGGTTGCCAGGCAGATGGAAGGCAAGCCGTTTGACGCGAGCGCCGTTGCTCTGCAGGCACACCAACTGGCTGAACCGTTGCAACGGCACGGATATCTTTCGGCCGAGGTCGCTGTCACGCCCGGGCACCCGATGCGGGTGGGCGATAGCTACTACGTTCCCATGCGGGCCGAGGTATCAGCCGGGCCGCTGTATCACGTAGGCATGATCAGCGCCGATGGTGGACCACTGCTGAAGGATCGCGATCTGTCGGGGTACTACGATCTGCAGACAGGTGAAGTGGCGACGCCATATGCCTTTGACCGGCTCGAGAGCTCGATTATGACGGTGTACTTCCAGGCGGGGTATGCCTCGGTGCACTTTGTCGATCAGCCGGTGCTCGACCCGGAACATGCGACTGCGACATATCGCCTGCAGACCGTGACCGGGCCGCAGTACAGACTGCGCACCGTGACGGTGAAGAATCTTTCGCCGACGCAGGAGGCCGAGGTTCGCAAGATGCTTGCATTGGCGCCGGGCGACGTCTATGACCAGATTGCGGTGGATGAGTTGCATGCGAAGGTGCAGGAGAGCGCGAATCTGAAGGGGCTGGACTACTCGTTCGCTCCGTCGACGGACCGCAACCTGAATGTCATCGATCTCACGCTGGACTTCTTCAAGGATGCCGCGCAGTCCTCGCTGTGACGAGAGCAGATATTAGAAATTAGAGAACAGAGACCAGGCAGACAAACAAAGAGCGCTAC
Source organism: Acidobacteriaceae bacterium (assembly GCA_035651235.1). GTDB lineage: Bacteria > Acidobacteriota > Terriglobia > Terriglobales > Acidobacteriaceae > Granulicella. The sequence continues at coordinate 7,985 of DASRGC010000058.1, read as the reverse complement.
AACCAGACGGTTGTAGCGCTTCCAGTTTTCAATCCCTGTTCTCTAATGTCTCAGTGGTTGAAGTTGACCTCTTCCTCGTCATCGATGCCGTAGCGGCGCAGGAGATTTGGGAGATTCTGCGAGAAGGCGGCGCGCGGCATCACCACGTCGCAGCCTGCCTCGACGGCCTTGGCCTTCAGGTCGCCCTGCAGGTGCGAGAGGAATCCGACGATCGAGGCTGAGCGCTTGAGCTTGGCCTTGAGCTTCGGGATCACCGTAAGCGGCTTCGCGTTCGCGTTGTTGAGGTCAAAGACGATCAGCGACGGCTTGTTCTCATCCTCGCCGCTGGTCAGGTCGGCGAGCGCGTCCTTGTCGTTCTTGACGAAGGCGACCTTGACGCCGAGCTTGCGCGCGGCCTCATTAATCTTCGCCGTCAGGAACAGGTCCTCGATGAAGAGATAGATATGAGTCTGGGCATCCTCAGGGATCGGCACGGGCCGGGGACCGGAGAAGTCGAGTGGCTGGTTGTCACCCTGGTGACGATGACGCCGATGCCCATGTACCTGGATGGTTGATGGAGGCGCATCGGCGTAGTTTGCGTCACCGGCTCTGTAGCTGTGGTCCATAGGGCCGACGAAGCCGCGGTCCCTGGACTGGCCGCCCTTGTTCTTGCGCTTGAAACCGCCGACCAGGTTGCCGAAGTTGTCCGGGAGATTCTGACGGTAGCCGTTGCCGCCACCGTACCCGCCGTTGCCGTTGCTGTAGCCGCCACCGTTATCGGAGCGGAAGTCGTTGCCCGGGTTGTCATTGCGGGTGCGGCGCTCGCGGTCGCGGAACTTTTTCTTCCAGCGCTTGCCGCCCTGACCCTGGCCGAACTGCGGCTGCTGGCCGGTTCCCTGGGGCTGTGGGCGGCGCACGGGGGCTGCTCCGCCGGCGAGGGCGAGGCTCTCACCCTCCATGACAATCGTTCCCGGCGCGGGGCTGGCGTCATCGGTCGCGGCCGGTACACCGCCGCCGTCAGTGGTTGAGGCTGCGGCCATCAGCTTGTTCTTCCGCTTACGGCGGCGCCTGCGGCTGCTCTTGCTCTGCCCCATGCCTGGGGCCGCCGGACCGCCACCCTCATTGGCTGCGCCGTCGAAATCGTCGCCATCAAATCCATCGCCGCCAAACTGCTCGGGCGCGTCCACTACATTCTGTTCTGACATGGTTGCTGTTGGTCCCCTTACTGTGTCCTTCCAAGAAGCTCCCCGGGAATGACCGGAGACGCGGCCTCTTGCCTCGCGCATTGGTAGTGCTCTGCGCGAGCCGCGATCCGAACAGGAGAGTCTTCCGACGATCTCAAATCTTGGCTCTTGGAACGGCTTTCTAACCTACTAACCGGCTGGGTTCAACTTCTGCGAGCGCCCTTGCGTTCGCGCTGAAGAACTCCGCCGCCATCATCGACCTCGAACTCTATGGTCGCCCTGCACTGTCCCGGCTGCGAGCCTGGACACGCCCCTCGGACAAGACGGTTCTATGCCGAATACGACCCGGCGCGACCGTCCAACCCCTCGATTTTCCAGAGATATCCTTGTTCCCACTACGGGCGTCTGGGAGTCGTGCAGCCTTCAGGGGCAATGCCCGCCAGCGGCTCATGCGCTCCGCGCCCGGAACACTATCAAGTATATCGCCGGAACAACTTCTATGCAAGCTCTTCCTTCTCTGTAACCTGGCGCACTGATTCACTCTGAAAGCGCCATTATCCACCAGAATTGCGTTCAGAAAGCCGTTGGGCCACCTCCCCTCCCCGGAAGATGGCCCTCGGACCCCTACATGGCCAGTCACTGGCCTCCGAAATGCTCCATCGGAGCTGTCCGTGCGGGCTGTGCCTCACTGAATGGAGGTCTGTCAAACACCGCTGGACGTTCGCCGGTCTGCTCCGCGATGCGGCGCAAGGATCGAACGTTAATGGGTAGAGCAATCCGCGTACCAAAGTTTTGAAGGGCGCAAATCATTACAAACTCGTGGGGCCGGAACCTTTCCCTACCCAAAAATCGGAGAATCTACCGCCTTCCGCTCCGCTTTTCGGAAGGAGACGTTTCGTGTATCTGGACTTTCAGCGCAGCGAGAGCCGTCTCAGGTTGAGCTGAGAAACGACCGCGGCGTGAAAACGTCTCACTGTTTGAGCGCCATTTACCGCCGAGGCGATGGTTCGCTTGCCGTTTGACCGGCCATGCTTCGGCTCTTATATAATTTGGTGCAGTCGGCCCCACAGCAGTCTGCCCGCGCCTCTCTCGCCTGTCATTTTCAGGTGAGAACGACATGAAAGCAGGACGCGGAGGGTGGCTCACCTTGCTGACCACCCCCGGCAAGTGATCTTGCTGGGGACCCGTCGAGTGGCGCAGCTCGCACTCCATGAATTCAGATTTAGCAAACCACGTTCTCGATCCCGAAGGAGCAACATCACCACATGAACCGCACGCTTGTCCTTGCTACAGCGCTGGCCGCAGGCCTCGCCGTCCCCACCCTTACAGCACAGGCTGCAACCTCTGCCGCTCCCCCGTCAGCAGCGCCCAACGTAAAGCCTGAAGCTATCCCCGCAAAGGTCGCCATCATTGCATTCGAGCAGGCCGTTGTCGCTACGAACGAAGGACAGCGAGCCATGGCCGAAGTTCAGAAGAAGTACGAGCCGCAGAAGGCCAAGATCGACAGTGAAGCCGCCGAGGTGGATTCTCTGAAGAAGCAGGTGCAGGGCCTGCCTTCCACCACCAGCGATGAGGAGCGCGCGAGCCGTCTGCGCACGGTCGACGAGAAGGAGAAGATCCTGAACCGTGATGCTGAGGATGCGCAGAACGCCTACCAGGGCGACCTGCAGGAGGCCTACGGCAAAGTCGCGCAGAAGGTCGGCGCGGCCGCAGTGAAGTACGCGCAGGACAACGGCTACACGCTGATGCTGAACGTCGGTGGCAACCAGCAGGTGCCGAACCCGGTGCTCTGGTTCAATCAGACGACGGATATCACACAGGCTGTAGTGAATGCGTATAACCAGGCTTCGGGTATTGCGCCTCCGCCGCCGGCTGCTCCGGCTCCGACCGCGCATCACGCGACGCCGGCCGCCGCTTCGCATCCGGCGACAACGACTCACTAAGCAGCAAATCAAGCTTGACGAGAGCGGAGGCCTTCGGGCCTCCGTTCTTCTCTTGGCGCCGTGTTACTGCCAGAGTCTCGATTTAGAATTCGGCCAGTGCTCAACGAACAGGACCGCAAGCCAGCCGTGCCGCGGCTGGATGGAATCGACATTCTGCGCGGGCTCTCAATTGTCGCGGTGATCCTGCTGCACATCTGGATACGCTTCGCGGGCGTGCATGTCCGGCTTGGCCGGTACTGGCCGCTATATACGCGGCACTTCGTCTTTCAAAACGGCGGAAACGGTGTCACGGCGTTCTTTGCTGTGTCGGGCTTTCTGATTACGCTAACCTCGATCCGGCGCTTTGGATCCTTGCGAGAGATTCGTCCGCGCGCGTTCTACCGGATCAGGTTTGCGAGAATCATGCCCCTTCTGCTGCTCATGCTCGCAGTGCTGAGCGTTCTACACCTGCTGCACGTTGAAGGCTACGTGATCAACCATAAATTTTTCACGCTTCCGCGCGCTTTGCTTGCGGCGCTCACGTTTCATCTCAACTGGCTGGAGGCTTCGCGCAATGACTGGTTGCCGGCCTGCTGGACGGTGCTTTGGTCACTTTCCATTGAGGAGATGTTCTATCTTTTCTTCCCTCTGATTAGCCTGGCGCTGTTTCGCGGCGGGGCTGTGGGCCGCTGGGGTTGGATTGCGGTCGCGCTGACACTGTTTGCGCTTGGGCCGTTTGCGCGCGTCGTCTGGGCGAAGAATGATCTGCAGGCGGAGAACTCTTATCTCGCCGGGATGGCGAGCATCGCGCTCGGGTGCTTCACGGCGTACATCGTCGAGCGGCTTTCGCGTCGAGAGCTCCGAACTGCATGGTTGCGGATTGTCGAGATCGCAGGCTGGGCGGGGATTCTGCTGATTGCTGTCTGGCCGCGCTGGCCGGGGATGCGTACGCTCGGCAAGAGCGGCACCGATGATGCGTTGCTCGCGCTCTCCGTCTGTCTGGTGATGGCGGCGGTGACTCTCCGTCGGAAACGGGGCTCACGATGGAGCGCTCCGGTGCGGTGGTTCGGCCGGCACAGCTATGAGCTCTATCTATCACACGAGTTCATCGTGGTTGCGGGTATCGCGATATACGCAAGACTGTACCCACATCACGCCTCGCGTGGTGTGATCGCTGCCTTTGTCATTGGGATGCTGCTCGCAACCGCGCCACTCGCCTGGATATTGACCCGCTGGTTTACAGAGCCGGCCAACCGCTGGCTCCGCGGCGCCGAGATGGCGAAGACGAGCAGCACTCAATCGACTCCTGTCGATAAGGGAGCTTTGGTCAGCAGTTAGCAGCTGACTTTCGCCCGCTCTGTCTCGAGCACCCGCGCGACGCAGGCGACCACAGGCTCAACATCTTCCGCCGTGGTCTGCCAGTTCGAGACGCTGATGCGCATCGCACGCACGCCATGCCAGGTCGTTGGCGTGAAGAACGCCTCACCCGTCGCGCGCACGCCGATGATGACTGCGTCCGTGATGCGATCATGATCGGCGTCGCTCGCATTGGGTCGCGGATCGAAGAAGCGCACCATGCCCTGGTTGATGAGTGGCTCGCAAAGTGCGGCCGCTCCGGGCAAGGCGCCGATACGTTCGATGAGCTCGCGCGCAATTGCACAACAACGATCGACCAACTCCGCTACACCATCACGTCCAAGCTGCCGCAGCGCGGCATAGGTTGCAAATCCACGTGCGCGGCGTGAGAACTCCGGTGTCCAGTCCACTTCATCGCGCGCTCCCGCGCCCTGCACCAGGTAGGACGAATGAACACTTTGCGAGGCATGGTGTGCCTCCGCGTCACGAATAAACGCATAGCCGCAGTCGTACGGGACGTTCAGCCACTTGTGTCCATCCGTGCTCCAGGAGTCCGCATCGTTGGCCCCTGCTAAGAGGCCGCGATGCTTTGAGGACGCTGCGCACCACAGTCCCATCGCTCCATCAACATGCACCCACGCGTCATGCGAATGCGCGAGCGGAATCAGTGCGCGGAAATCATCAAACGCTCCGCGGTTCAGATCGCCGGCCTGCAGTACAACGATCGTCGGCCTGGCGGCACGATCCTTCAGCGCACTCTCCAGCGCGTCCACGCGCAAACATCCTTCGGCGTCGCAAGGCAGCGTGTCGACGCATGCTGTTCCCAGCCCAAGGAGCCGCGTTGCTCGCGGGACCGTTGCATGCTGCTCCGTGCTGGTAAGAATTCGAATCTCCGGCGCGGCAGTCAATCCATCGCGTTCGACATCCCATCCGGCGCGCTGGAGCACTCGATGCCGCGCCGCCGCGAGACATGTCACATGCGCCATCTGGCATCCAGTGACGAATGCAAAGCTGGCTTTGCTAGGCAATCCAAAGAGCGACTTCAGCCAGTTGGCGGCCACCTCTTCCACCAGTGAAGCCGCGGGCCCGATCACGTACAGGCCTGCGTTCTGGTCCCAGGCCGAGGTAAGCCAGTCCGCCGCGAGTGCCGCGGGAAGCGAGCCGCCGATGACGAAGCCGAAGAATCGCGGCCCCGCGCTGCCGACGATTCCACCGTCGCACGCTGCGACCAGCTCGTTGATGACCTGCTCCGCATCAATGGCGTGTTCGCCCAGCGGCACATCAATCCTTTGCCGCAGATCCTCGAGCGATGCCGTGGCATCCACGCCTCGCTCACGAAGACCATCCACATGCGCAACCGCATGCCGCAGCGCAGAGCCGAGTGCGCGCTCGAACTGAGATTCATTGCACATGGGTGGAGATGCTACACCGAATCCCTCAGGCGGATTGCCGCGCACTGAGGAATTTATTCTTCGCCGACCTTCAACACAGCAAGGAAAGCTTCTTGCGGTATGTCCACTTTGCCAATGCGCTTCATGCGCTTCTTGCCTTCTTTCTGCTTCTCGAGCAGCTTGCGCTTGCGGCTGATGTCGCCGCCGTAGCACTTCGCGATGACGTTCTTGCGCATGGCGGTAACGGTGGAGCGCGCGATGATCTTCGAGCCGATCGCGGCCTGAATGGCAACTTCGAACATCTGTCGCGGGATGAGCTCGCGCATCTTTTCGACGAGAGCTTTGCCGCGATCGTAGGCGAAGTCGCGGTGCACGATTATCGAGAGCGCGTCCACGGGTTCGCCCGAGACGAGGATGTCCATCTTCACCATCGGCGAGATCCATGTGCCGGCGAGGTGGTAGTCGAGCGATGCGTAGCCCCGCGAAACGGACTTCAGGCGGTCGTAAAAATCGAGCACGATCTCATTGAGCGGGAGCTCGTAGGTGATCATCACGCGCGTCTCGCTCACGTACTCGATGTTTTTCTGACGTCCGCGTTTTTCTTCGACGAGCTTGAGGATGCCGCCGAGGTACTCCTCGTTGGTGAGGATCTTGGCCTCAATCACGGGCTCTTCGATCTGCTCGATGTCGCTCGGGTCCGGCCAGCGCGAAGGATTGTCGACCGTGAGAACCTTGCCGTCCGTCAAGGTGATCTTGTATTGCACGCCGGGAGCGGTGGTAATGAGGTCGAGGTTGTACTCGCGCTCGAGGCGCTCCTGGATAATCTCGAGGTGCAACAGGCCGAGGAAGCCGCAGCGGAATCCGAAGCCGAGCGCGACGGAGGATTCGGGTTCGAAGTTGAAGCTCGAATCGTTGAGGCGCAGCTTTTCGAGCGCATCACGCAGCAGCGCGTGCTCGTGCGAATCCACGGTGTACAGGCCAGCGAAGACCATGCTCTTGATGTCTTCAAAGCCGGGCAGAGCTTCGGGTGCGGGGTTGTCGACCGAGGTGATCGTGTCTCCTACCTTCGTGTCGGCAACGTTTTTGATCGTCGCAACGAAGAAGCCGACCTCGCCGGCGGAGAGCTCTTCGAGTTCCACGGGCTTGGGCGTCATGACACCCATCGATTCGACGTCAAACACTTTGCCGTTCGACATCAGGCGGATCTTCTGGCCTTTGCGCATGCGGCCGTTCACGATGCGCGCGAGCACAATGACGCCGCGATACGGGTCGAACCACGAATCGAAGATGAGCGCCTGAAGTGGAGCTTCGGCGTCGCCCTTGGGCGGCGGCAGAAGATGCACAACGGCTTCAAGGATGTCGTGGACGTTCTGCCCGGTCTTGGCGCTCACAGGGACCGCATCATCTGCAGGCAGTCCGACGGACTTCTCGATCATCTCCTTCGTGCGCTCGATATCGGCACTGGGGAGGTCGATCTTGTTAATCACCGGAATGATCTCGAGGCCGTGGGAGATGGCGAGGTAGGCGTTGGCGAGTGTCTGCGCCTCGACGCCCTGCGACGCGTCGACGACGAGCAGTGCACCCTCGCAGGAGGCGAGCGAACGGGAGACCTCGTAGGAGAAGTCGACGTGACCGGGCGTGTCGATCAGGTTGAGCTGATAGGTGTTGCCGTCGGAGGCCGTGTACATCATGCGCACCGTGTGGGCTTTGATGGTGATGCCGCGCTCGCGCTCGAGGTCCATCGCGTCGAGAACCTGCGCCTGCATCTCGCGCGCCGTCAGCGATCCGGTGAGCTCGAGCAGCCGGTCGGAGAGCGTGGATTTGCCGTGGTCGATGTGCGCGATGATCGCGAAATTGCGGATGTACCTGGGGTCCATGCTGTGGGGCCGAGGCAAAAGCCCCGAACCTTTAGGGTAGCATCCGCAGCGAACACACTTTAGATTCTAGATGTTAGATGTTGAGGTGTTCGCGGTTTCTTGTACATCTAGCATCTACTTCTCTACCCTCTGCCCTTAGAAGATCTGGAAGTTGACCTCGACATTCAGGTACACCGCGACCGGCTTGCCATTCTGCATCGCGGGCTTGAACTTGTACTGCTGCACCGCCTCGACCGCCTTCTCGTCCAGCCCCATGCCCACGCCGCGCAGCACATG
>DASRGC010000057.1:0-8903 GCA_035651235.1 Acidobacteriaceae bacterium | reverse complement strand
GCCCTCCCGGGTACGGAAGACCGAGCAGCTTCGCGACTTTGTCGTACGCTTCGCCCGCAGCGTCGTCGAGCGTCTTGCCGACATTGCGATAGTTCCACGTACCATCCGGTGTGCGGTTGGCGAGATATAGATGCGTGTGTCCGCCGGAGACGACAAGAGCGAGCAGCGGCGCCGCGGCCTCAACAGACGCTTCGGCCTCCATCAGGACCGCATGGATGTGACCTTCGAGATGGTTCACTCCGATGAGCGGGCGCTCGGCCGCGAGTGATACAGCTTTTGCAAAGGTGATGCCGACCAGCAGCGCGCCTGCGAGGCCGGGGCCCTCGGTTACGGCCACCGCATCGAGCTGCTCGTAGCTGATATCGGCGCGGTGCATCGCCTCGCGCACAACGGGAACGATGGCGCGCAGATGTTCGCGGCTGGCCAGCTCCGGAACGACGCCGCCATAATCGGCGTGCACGAGCTGCGAGGCGACAATGTTCGCGAGCACCTCGCGGCCGTTGCGCACAACCGCGGCGGAGGTCTCATCGCAGGAGCTTTCGATTCCGAGAATGAGTCCGTCGCGCACCCTTTCCATCGTACAAGCGGCCGCGGCACGGCAGATGGTTGGCAGCGGTGATAGGTTGAAAGCACATGGCTCGCCCCAACATCCCGGAGTACAGCGCGGCGCTCGCGATTGCACAGCGTTTGCGCGAGCTGGGCCACGCGGCGTACTTCGCCGGTGGATGTGTGCGCGATCTGCTGCTGGATCGAACTCCGCTGGACTTCGATGTCGCGACCTCAGCGACTCCGGATGTTGTACAGGCAACGTTTCCGCGAACCGAGGCCGTTGGAGCGCACTTCGGTGTGATCCTGGTAATCGACGAGTTGGACGGCAAGCGAATCGCGACCGAAGTGGCAACGTTCCGCAGCGATGGAGCGTACTCGGATGGACGGCGTCCCGATGCAGTCCGGTTCTCCACCGATCCTGCGGAGGACGTGCAGCGCCGCGACTTCACCATCAATGGGCTGCTGCTTGATCCGATCGCGTTTGAGAACGGTGATCCGCTGGCGAGTTGCATCTTTGACGTTGTCGGCGGGCAGGAAGATCTTAAAGCGGGCATCATCCGCGCGATCCGCGAACCTTCCTTGCGGTTTGCGGAGGACAAGCTGCGCATGCTGCGCGCGGTGCGTTTTGCCGCGAGGTTGAACTTCACGATCGAGCCGCGCACATTTGCAGCGATTCAACAGCAGACGGATTCGATTCATCAGGTTTCGTGTGAGCGAACCCGTGATGAGCTGACGAAGATTCTTACAGAGGGCGCAGCGCGGCGAGGGTTCGAGCTGTTGGATGAGACGGGTCTGCTGGAGCATGTATTGCCGGAAGTTGCGCGGCTCAAGGGTGTGGAGCAGCCTCCGCAGTATCATCCTGAGGGCGATGTCTGGGTGCACACGCTGATGCTGCTGGAGCATCTGCGGGCCGGTGCAAGCTGCACGCTGGCATGGGGCATGCTGCTGCACGACATCGGCAAGCCTGCCACGTTTACTCCGCCGGATCCGAACCGGCCCGGCGATCGCATCCGCTTCAACGGGCATGTCGATGTGGGTGTGGCGATTGCGCGCAAGATTCTTACGCGAATGCGCTTCTCGAATGAAGAGTGTGCACAGATCCTCGCGCTGATCAAGCACCACATGCAGTTTGGCGATGTGCAGAAGATGAAGCAGTCTACGCTGAAGCGATTTCTCCGGTTGCCCCAATTCGACGAGCACCTCGCGCTGCACTACGCGGATGTGATGAGCTCGCATGGGCTGCTGGAGATGTACGACTACGCGAAGGAAAATTACGAGCGGCTTGGTGAAGACGCGATCAGGCCGCGTCTGCTGCTCAACGGCGAGGACCTGATTGCTGCCGGCTACAGGCCGGGACCGAGGTTTCGCGAGATGTTGACGACCGCCGAGGATGCGCAGCTTGAGGGTGCAGTCACGACGCGGGAGCAAGCGCTGGAGCTGGTTCGTGAGCGCTTCGGTGTGCCGGAAGTTGCAGAGCAGGTGAGATCTTGATGAGTACGGAAACTGCTGGAGATTCTTCTCGGGAGATCGCGGACGTTCTGGTGATTGGCGCGGGCATTGCCGGGCTTGCTGCGGCGCGTGCGCTGGCGGAGCGTGGGTTGCGCACCCTGGTGGTTGAGGCGAGAGATCGCGTTGGCGGCCGTATTCATTCGCTGCAGACGAGCGAAGGCGTTGTCGAACTTGGCGCGGAGTTTGTGCACGGCCGTGATGCGAAGTTGTGGGAACTGATCGAAGAGGCCGGAGCGGAGACTATAGAACGCGAAGGCGCGATGCTGCGCGAGGATGCCGACGGAGAACTCGTTGGGGAGCAAGATGCAGCAGCGGGCGAGTCGGATTCGCTGGCAGAGCTTGCTCATCTTCCGGACGACATGAGTTTCGCTGCGTGGCTTGCATCGAGCGATGTACCAAAGGAGCGGCATCGAGCGCTGCTCGGATATGTGGAGGGGTTCAACGCGGCGGATGCGATGCGGATCAGCGCGCGTGCGTTGGCCGTGCAGCAGAGGGCAGAGGACAGCATTGAAGGCGATCGCGTGTGGCACGTGCGCGGAGGCTATTCGCAGTTGACGACGTATCTCGCGAATCGCGTGCGCGTTGCAGGCGGCGAGGTGCGGCTGAGCTGTGTTGTGCGGTCTGTTCGCTGGAGCGCAGGACAGGTCGTCATCGATACAAGCAGCGGCGTCCATCATGCACAGCGTTGCATTGTGACGCTTCCGCTTGGTGTGCTGCAGATCGTGAATCGTGACGGTGGAATCCGCTTCGATCCTGAGCCGCGCGCAATTGCCGAGGCGCGGCGGCTTGCGATGGGCTCGGCGGAGCGGTTCACGATGGAGTTTCGCGAGCGCTGGTGGGAGCAGTCCAAGCGCGTGAACGAGAAGGCGCTCAGGGTAATGAGTTTTTTGTTCACGTATCGGCGCTCGCCGCCGGTGTGGTGGACGCGCTACCCGGAGCCGGAGGCTTTGGCTACAGTTACGGGATGGGCGGGAGGACCGCGCGCGGCGGAACTGATTGGGCGAAGTGAAGAGGAGCTTGGAGAGCAGGCGTGCCGTGATTTGGCGCAGGTGTTCGGCGTTCCCGAGCAGTTGGTTCGCGATTCGCTTATCGCGACGCACAGGAACGACTGGCAGCTCGATCCGTTCTCGTGCGGCGCATACACCTACGTGCCGGTGAATGCGATCGATGCTCCGCTGAGGATGACCGAAGCGGAAGGCGACACGTTGTTCTTTGCCGGCGAGCACACCGACACAAGCGGCAACTGGGGCACTGTGCATGCGGCGCTGCGCACGGGACTGCGTGCGGCAGAACAAGTTTTCAACGCAGTCAAAGGCTGAAGAGGAAAGAGCCCGGCCATCGCCAGGCTCTTTGCTTTCAACTGAACGTGAGCTCAGCCTGTCACGGCGGCGATGGCTGTCTGAACCAGCACATAGAGGGCCCACCAGCCGAAGACGATAATCGCGGCGGAGCTTCGCTTGATTCCGGAAACGATCGAGATGCCCATCGTGAGGAGGACGGCGGCCCAGATGGCGAAGATGTCGACGGAGGAGAGCAGGGTAATCAGCCACTGTGGTGAGCCGCCGCCCTGCAGGTAGTAGCCGACGTTCGTCCCGACGGCATTCTTGATGTTGAATGAGTCGCTCTGCATGCCGGCAAACAGCGTGATGACGGTCAGGATGGAGATGAAGATAAGCGGGAGTGTGCCGTAGAACCAGACGGCGAGCATCTGCTTGTAGTTCGTCTTGGCGCCGAAGGCGAAGTTTGCGGTGGCGAGGAAGATGCCGGAGACGATGAGGCCCACAACGAGAAGAATCACCGGCGCAACGTACATGAACCGAAACTGCATCTCGATGCTGGAGCGGATGCGGGCGGCCTGGTCGGGCGGGGCGTTGGCGAGGCGGTCCGCAAGGGATGCGTTGTTGTGAATGATGCCGTCAACGAGACCCGCGAGTCCGACTTTATGCAGTACGGTGTACGCAAACAGAAAGCTGAGGATGCAGATGACGATGAAGGGCAGCCACCAGCTGGCGTTGCGCCGGATGTCAGTGAATGTTTTTGTGGGCGCGATGAAGGCGTCGATGAAGCGTGCGCCCTGCGAGAGCGGCTTATTTTCGGACGCGACAGCTACCTGCTCCATGAGGGATCTCCTGAATGTATGGAAGCTGACGGAAGTGTAGCGCTTCGAGGAGCCCGCGGACGTGAAAATTGCTGGCGAGAAGGGTACCCCTCCCCTCCCCCTGTTTTTGCGCAAAGTCTTCAGGAGATTGGACTTAGGGGTGGACTTTAATATTGCCGTGTTGCGCAAAGTCTCTGTTTTCAGATACTTGCAACATTATGTGGCTGCAAAGTCTTCAGCGCAAAGGAGTTATCCGGTGCAGGGGGTGCACTCTTAAATGGGGTTGTGGCGTCAGGGTTCGCGGGTGGCGGCGCCGACGGCGGCGAGGATGTCGAGGCCGTAGGCGAGGCCGCGGCGGGTGTCTTCGGCGCGGAACTGGCGGAAGAGCGACAGCAGGCTGGGAGGCTTTTCCTGGACGCGCGGCGGGTTGCGGTCGAGGGCGCGGCTGACCTTGTAGAGCATGTCGGGGTCTATGGAGGCGACGATCCGGCCGAGGGCGATGAGGTTGCGGGCGACGTTGATGCCGTCGGGCGAGTTGGCGGCTTCGGCGAGCTTGCCGGCGATGATGTCGCGGCCGCCGATGACGCCCTGGGCAAGGTCGAGGATGCCCTTCTGGTGCGAGGCTTCGAGGAGGTCCCAGGCGGCGAGGAGGGCCTCGGCGTGGTCGCGCGGCGCGTTCTGGATGCGGTTCATGAGCTCTTTTTGCGGGTCGATTGGTTCGGGTTTGAAGGTGATCTGGTGCGCCATGGGTTCCTCTTCAGTGAATAGTGAGTAGTGAGTAGTGAATAAGGCAAAGGCGGTCCGGCGATGAGTTTCCAGATGCGAGATCGGGTTGCGAGTTAAAAGCAGATTGCCTTCGGGAATGACAGAAAGAAAGGCAACGGCAAGGCAAAAACGAAAGCAAACGCAGATCCCCTTCGGGGATGACAAACAAGAAGAGCAACAGCAACAGCTAGAACACTCAGCGTTTTTACTAACCACTAACTGCTAACTACTCGCCTCAGGTTGGTCTTATGGTTTCGATCTGGACGAGTTTGTCTTTGGGGCGGGTGCCGGGGACGTGGTAGTCGGCGCGGGAGCGAAGGGCGGCGACGTCGACGCCGTCGGTGGGTGTGCGGGTGCCGAAGCGGAAGTTTTCGCGCGGCAGAGGAGAGTCGCCCTTTTCGGGGAGGACGGTCATTTTGACCGAGAGCTCTTTGTAGGCGGGAGTGTGGGTTGCGCGGTCGAGGTGAGAGCTGGTGAGTTTGTTGACGGGTTCGGTGATGGAGTTCATGGGCATGTACATCTGCTTCCCGATGACGCGATGCGTGACGAGGACTTTGACGCGGACGAAGCCGTACGGGCTTTCGAGCTGGACGTACTGGCCTGACTCGAGGCCGCGTTCCTGCGCCAGCTCCGGCGAGACCTCGACGAAGACTTCGGGCGTGATCTCCTTGATGCCGGGAACGCGATAGCTGAGGTTGCCCTGTTCGAAGTGCTCGAGGAGGCGGCCGTTGTTGACGTGGAGATCGTAGGTCTCGTTCTGCTCTTCGCTGGGCGCGATGTACTGGAGCGGGTGGAAGCTGGCTTTGCCGTCGGGGAAGGGGAAGGTGGTTTCGCCGGCGTAGAGCAGCGGCTCGTCGGTGCCGTCCTTGGCGACGGGCCACTGGAGGGTTTTGTAGCCTTCGAGGCGCTCGTAGCTGACGCCCGCGAGGGTTGGGGTGAGGCTGGCGATCTCTTCCATGATGTCGGACGGATGCGTGTAGTCCCAGCCGCCGGCGCCACCGAGCTTCTGCGCGATGAGCTGGTAGATCTGCCAGTCGGGCTTGGAGTGGCCGAGCGGCTCGAAGGCTTTGTAGAAGCGCTGAATGCGGCGCTCGGTGGAGACGAAGGTGCCGTCTTTTTCGAGTGAAGGCGAGGCAGGAAGAACGAGGTCGGCGAAGCGGCACGTTTCGGAGAAGAAGATGTCCTGGACGAGAAGGAAGTCGAGCTTGCCGAAGGCTTCGGCGACGTCGTTGGCGTTGGCGTCGGAGGTGATGGTGTCTTCGCCGGTGATGTAGAGGGACTTGAGTTTGCCCTGGTGGATGGCCTCGATCATCTCGCGATTGTCATGGCCTTTGGTGGTGGGCAGGGTGACGCCCCAGGCGGCTTCGAACTTGGCGCGAATGTCTTCGTTGTCGACTTTTTGGTAGCCGGAGAAGACGTCCGGCATGGAGCCGAAGTCGCTGGTGCCCTGCACGTTGTTGTGGCCGCGCAGAGGATAGGCGCCGGTGCCGGGGCGCTTGAAGTTGCCGGTAGCGAGCAGCAGGTTGCAGATGGCGGTGGAGGTGTCGGAGCCGCCGCAGTGCTGCGTGACGCCCATGGCCCAGAGGATGCAGACGCGCTCGGCGGAAGCGATCTCGTCGGCGATTTGCTGGAGTGTGGCGACGGGGAGGCCGGTGATCTTTTCGGCGTATTCGAGGGTGTAAGGCTCGAGTGAGGCGCGGTACTCGTCCCACTTGTTGACCCACTTGTCGATGAAGGCCTGCTTGTGGCGGCCGGTGTCGATGAGGTGTTTGGTGACGGCGCCGAGCCAGACCTCGTCGGTGGATGGATTGGGGTGGAGGAAGAGGTCGGCGCGCTCGGCCATCTCGTGCTTGCGGAGGTCGCTGACGATGAGGCGCTGGCCGCGGTGTTTGTGCGAGCGCTTGATGCGCGTGGCGAGAACGGGATGCGACTCGGAGGTGTTGGAGCCGATGATGATGACCAGGTCGGCGATCTCGATGTCGGAGATGGAGCCGGAGTCGCCTCCGTAGCCGACGGTGCGAGAGAGGCCTTTGCTGGCGGGGGTCTGGCAGTAGCGCGAGCAGTTGTCGATGTTGTTGGTGCCGATGACGGCGCGGGCGAGCTTCTGGATGAGGTAGCTCTCTTCGTTCGAGCACTTGGACGAGGCGACAAAGGCGAGCGCGTCGGGGCCGTGTTCTGTTTTGATCTTCGTGAATTTTTCCGCGATGATGTCGAGCGCTTCGTCCCACTCGATTTCCACGAAGGTGTGTTTGCCATCGACGACGGTGCGTTTGAGAGGCTTGCGCAGGCGGTCCTCAGCGTTGACGAAGTCCCAGGCGAACTTGCCTTTGACGCAGGTGGAGATTCCGTTGGCGGGGCCGTGCGCGGGTTCGACTTTGAGGATGTGGCGGTCGCGCGTCCAGATGTCGAACGAGCACCCGACGCCGCAGTAGGTGCAGACGGTTTTGGTGACTTTGACGCGCTGCTTGCGCATCTCGGCTTCGATCTCAGAGAGCGCGAGGATGGGCGGGTAGCCGGTGGAGGGCTCGATGCCTTTGACGGCTTCAATCATGTTGTTGAGGGCGTCGGCGGGAAGCGAGGTGAGATAGCCGGCCTTGCCGAGCATGCCTTTTTCCATGAGCGCGTTGCAGGGGCAGACGGAGATGCAGTGGCCGCAGGAGACGCAGCTTGAGCCGGCGATCTGCTCGGTGCCGTCCCAGAGGACGCGCGGGATTTCGCGGGACCAATCGATGGTGAGGGTCTCGTTGACCTGGACGTTCTGGCAGGCCTCGACGCAGCGGCCGCAGAGGATGCACTGGTCGGGATCGTAGCGGTAGAAGGGGTTGGAGTGGTCCTGTGGGTAGGGGCGGTGCTCGAACTTGCGGGCCTGGTGTTTTACGCCGAGCTCTTTGGTGGTGTTGTGGACGGTGCAGTTCTGGTTGTTGTTGTCGCAGACGGTGCAGTAGAGGTCGTGGTGGTGCAGGAGGCGGTCGAAGGCGTCGCGCTGCGCGACGTCGGCGCGGTCGGATCGGGTGAAGACGACTTGACCGGCGGCGACGCGGGCTTCGCAGGCGCGTACGAGCTGGCTGTTGAGCTCGACCATGCATGTGTCGCAGGAGCCGATGGGCCCCATGGGCTTGAGGTAGCAGACCTGCGGGAAGGTTTGCTGGCGGATGGCCATGGCGCGATTGACGGCTTCGATGAGGGGCTCGCCGGTTTCGGCGGGGATGGATTCGCCATCTATCTCGATGGTGGTGTCCGGCGTGAGGACGACGGGCGTGTTCATCAAGGGCTTGGCGTGGTACTTGGCGTGGTCCATGGTGGCTAGGATGCGGTGGTTTGTTGGGTCGTTGCGGTTTCGGATTTTGGGGCGTTGGAACAGATGAGAGTAGGCAGGGTGAGGATCGGGATTTCGGGCTGGCGGTATGCGGGCTGGCGTGGGAAGTTTTATCCGCCGAAGCTGGCGCAGCGGCGCGAGCTGGAGTTTGCGGCGACGAAGTTTCCGAGTGTGGAAATTAACGGCACGTTTTATTCGCTGCAGAAGCCGGGGTATTTTCGCGACTGGAGCGCGCAGACTCCGGAGGATTTTGTGTTTGCGGTGAAAGGGTCGCGATACCTGACGCACATGCTGAAGCTGCGCAATGCGGAGCAGCCGCTGGCGAATTTTTTCGCGAGCGGGCTGCTGGAGCTGGGGAAGAAGCTGGGACCGATTCTGTGGCAGTTTCCGCCGCAGTTAAGGTTCGAGGCGTCACGGTTCAGGGAGTTTTTTGAGTTGCTGCCAAGGACGCAGGGAGCGGCGGCGACGCTGGCGTCTGCGCATGATGAGCGGTTGCAGGGCAGGGCGTGTGTTGAGGTGGCGAAAGGGGTGCCGAAGAAGACGCCGATCCGGCATGCGGTTGAGATTCGCGATGAGAGCTTTGCGTGCGAGGAGTTTGTGGAGTTGCTAAGGGAGCACGACGTAGCGCTGGTGGTGGCGGATACGGTGGAGTGGCCGCTGCTGTTC
>DASRGC010000056.1:0-84693 GCA_035651235.1 Acidobacteriaceae bacterium | reverse complement strand
GCACGCCTCGCGCTCATCGAAAACTCGCGCGGAGTAAAGATCGACAGCATCACCTTCAAGGATTCGCAGTTCTGGAACCTCCACCTCTACAACAACGACGGCGTCCTCGTGCACAACGTCCGCTTCCAGGTCCCTGACGATTACAGGCAGGCCCCCAGCACTGACGGCATCGACGTTGACAGCTCCCGCAACGTCACCATCGACGGCTGCTTCTTCTCCGTCACCGACGATTGCATCGCGCTCAAAGGCTCCAAAGGCCCGCGCGCCGAGGAAGACACCACCAGCCCACCCGTCGAGCACATCCGCGTACGCAACTGCACCTACAAGCGCGGCGGCGGCGTGCTCACCTGCGGGAGCGAAGCCACTATCGTCCGCGATGTCGTCGTCGAAGACTGCCGCATCACCGGCAACGTCCGCATCGCCACGCTCAAGCTTCGCGCCGACACACCGCAGCACTACGAAGACATCATCTTCCGCAACATCACCTCAGAATCCGACGCCGGTCCCATCCTCGCCGTTCAGCCGTGGTCGCAGTACTTCAACCTGCAAGGTCAGGCTCCGCCGCAATCCATCGTTCGCAACATCACCCTCACCGGGATCAAGGGCCGCTACGCCGCCTTCGGCACCATCAAGCCCAACCCCGGCCAGACGACGATCAACAACATCCTCCTCAAGGACTTTGACGTCACACTTCCGCCCGGCAAGGACAAGCTCGCCGCCTCCGACGTCAACGGCCTCAAGTTCGAAAATGTCATCGTGAACGGCCAGCCGCAGTCCGCCTGAGTCTTTACTCCACCGGAAAGAGTCAACGCAGCATGCGTCTTGCATTCGCAACGAGCTTCGTCTTCCTCGCGCTCGCTGGCGCACTGCGCGCCGCCGAACCCTGGCAGAGACTGCAAAACCCCACCGCATCCCAGGTCGCCGCCGCCTGGCAGTCGCCCCCGCCCGAGTACGGCCCCGAGCCCTACTACGGCCTCAACGGCCCAGTCACCATCGAGCAGGTCGAACGCGACCTCGACACCATGAAGCGCCTCGGCTTCCAGGCCGTCACCGTGCAGGCCGGCTATAACACGCCGTTCGTCTACCTCTCGCCCGAGTACTTCGCCTTCGTCCGCAAATTCGTCGACGCCGCCAAAGCCCGCAACATGCGCGTTTGGATCGTCGACGACGCCGGCTATCCCAGCGGCTTCGCCGGCGGCCGCTTCTCCTCGAGCGCGCCCAATCTCCGCATGCAGGCCCTCGAAGTCACGCAACAGATCCCCGTCGCCGCCGGCACCACGCTCCACCAATCCCTCGCGCCCAACGTCGTCAGCGCCGCCGCCATCGACGCCGACGGCCATGCCACTCCCATCCCACTCCAAGGCAACGAGCTCACTTGGACCGCGCCACCCGGTAACTGGACCGTCCTCATCGTCGACCACGAATTCCGCACCTCGCCCACGCGCTCCGACACCAACCCGCATCGCGTCAAGGACACATCCCAGTCGCTCGAAGACTACCTCAACCCCGCCGCCACCGCGCAATATCTCGCCTGGACTCACGACCAGTACAAGCACTACGTCGGCGACGAGTTCGGCAAAACCATCCTCGGCTTCCGCGGCGACGAGCCCGACTTCTCCATCGCCGGCCTGCCCTGGACACCCGCATTCTTCGCACGCTTCCGCGCCCTCAAAGGGTACGACGTCCAGCCCTACATCGCGCTCTTCGCGCAAACTCCCTCACGCCGCAACCCCGGCGTTCCCATCCACCTCACGCCCGAGCAACTCCGCATCAAGGCCGACTACTACGACGTCTTCTCACAGCTCTTCGCCGCCGGCTTCTTCAAGCCACAAGGCGACTGGTGCGCCGCCAACAACCTCGAATACCAGGTGCACCTCAACCACGAAGAGCTCGAGATGGAGCTCACCCACAGCGAAGGCTCGTTCTTCCGCGACATGCGCTTCGTCGAAGTCCCCGGCATCGACGCCATCTGGCATCAGATCTGGACCGACACCATCGCCGACTACCCGCGCCTCGCCAGCTCCGTCTCTCACCTCTACGGCAAGCCGCGCGCCTTCACCGAAAGCTTCGCCGCCTACCGTCCCACGCCCGACGTCACCATGGCGCGCTACATCCTCAACGAACAATTCGTTCGCGGCGTCAATCTCGTCGAGATGATGTACTTCCCCGCAACCTCATCCGGCCCCAAGCCTCCGCCATCCTTCATGGGCCAGCCCGGCTTCTCCGACCTCACCGCCTACGTCCGCCGCATGAGCTTCCTCATGTCCATGGGCCGCCCCGACGCGCAAGTCGCGCTCTACATCCCGTCCAGCTCCATGTGGCTCGGCGACGACACCGCCGACACACAGTTCGTCTCCACCGAGCGCCTCCTCAGCGAGCACCAGATCGACTTCGACATCATCAGCGACGATGCACTCGCCCGCGACCTCACCGCAACCCACGGGGGTTTCACAACCCGCAGCGGCAATCGTTACCGCACCGTCATCCTCCCCGCAGCCGAGCTCCTCTCCGCAGCCGCCTTCAACCGCCTCCGCACCTTCGCACACGCCGGCGGCAAGGTCATCTTCCTCGGCGGCACTCCGCAAGGTATCGCCGGCCGCACCATTCGCGACGCCCGCGCCACCACACGCGCCGACTTCGGCTGGGCCACCGTCGTCAACGCACAACTGCCACCCACCCCAACTCCGGGCCAATTTCCTCCCGCCGCACCCCCGCCGCCCCAGGTCGTCCCACCCGAAATCCTCCACGCCCTCGACGCAGCCGCTCCCGCGACCGTCCGCACGGCCACACCGACAACCGCTCTTCGCGTCATGAAGCGCCGCCTCACCGACGCCGACGTCTATCTCCTCTTCAACGAGAGCGCCCAGCCGCTCGACACCACCGTAACTCTCTCCAGCGCGCCCGGCACAACCCACCTCTGGGACGCGCAGACCGCATCCATCACCGACTTACCGGCTAAGACGAAAGCCGGTCCGCCCGCGGTCGCTCTGCACTTCGACCCCTACGCAACCCGCGTGGTCGTTGTCCGCCAAACGCCTGCCGTCCGCTGAGCCTCCTCGCCCGGCCACATCAGAACACACACCGCGCAGCCGCATCAGAACACATACTTGGCTGCAAGCTGTGCCCGCCGCGGTGAGTTGTTGAGCACGCCATCGCTCGCCGCATTCAGCCGCGTGAACACCGTCGACTGAATACTCTGTGAGCCGAACGTATCGTACGTGACCACATTGAAGACGTTCTGCACCTCCAGCCGAATCTGCAGCGATTGCTCGCGGAACGTCCGGAAACTCTTCGAAAGGTTCGCATCCATCTGCCAGACATGATCCTGCCGGAAGTGATTCCGTCCGATGTTCGAGAACTGCCCCGGACCGGGCACGAAGAACTGCGCCCGCTGAGCCGCCGTGAACCAGAAGTTCTGGCCGTTCTCCTTATGAATTGACCCGATATGACCGTTGCAATCGCCCGCACACGAGGCCGGCGTCTGCACGCTGCCGGAGAACGTGTTGTAGCCCGAGAAGAACGTAATCGGACGGCCGGACTGCCAGTACCCGTCACCCGAAAGCTGCCATCCACCAATAACTCCGTCCACGGCACGATTCCACTTCGCACCAAAATGACGCCCGTGCCCGAACGGCAGGTCCCCGACAAAGAACCCGTTGATCACATGCGTGTCATCCAGATCCGCCGGAGCATAGTTCAATCGCGGCGTGTGGAAGTCAAACGGCGTTCCAGCCGCCGACTGGCTGCTGCCCGTCGCTACCGTGGTGAAGGTCGGATCGTACGATCGAATATCCATCGCGCGTGAGTACGTGTAGTTCGCCGTCACCAGCAACCCTTGCGAGTAGCGCTTCTCCAGCTGCACCTGCAGGCCGTTGTAGTTCGAGTACGCGTGCGTCTCCAGCACAAACAAACCGCCGAGATACTGCTGATACGGCTTGAAAAACGTCGGCGAAAGTCCCGCCGTCACCACCAGCGGAACGCCATAGGGGTTCGCCGTGGTCGGGGTGCCCTGCAGCCGATTCGCAAAGGAATTCGCCACGCCGGCCACATCGTTATGGCTGAGGTTTGCCGCATAGTACTTCTGCAGAAACTGCACCGCCGTTTGACCCGACGTATGCCGCGTGTCGGCGTTGACGATCTGTTGCATCAACGGTGTGCTCGTGCCCTGCTGCGCCGCAACGAACGCATCCAGGAATCCATTGTTTGCGTAGTTCACCTGGTTGGAGTCGTAGCCGTCGTATAGGTGTGTTCCGTGGTTGCCAACGTAGCTGACAGTCAGCACAAGGTTGCGAACCAGTTCGTGCTGCACGCTGAATCCCCACTCTCCGACCGTCGGCGTCTGCATGCGCGGATCCGACACCGTCAGCGAGTTCGTGCTGTAGGCCGGCGGCGTGGCGAGCGACAGCGGCGTCGCACCGGCCGGCAGCGCAGGAGGCGCCCAGTGCTGCGCACGAACACCTGCTGACACGAATCCCGAGGGGCCTACGACATCCTGACCAACAGTCGTGTCGGTCACCTGGTACGTCAGTCCGGGCATGCCTTGAAAGACCGACGACGAGAACGAGAAGGAGTTGATGCGGTCAAACGCCAGCCGGTAGTTCCCGCGCACAGAGGTCTTTCCATCCCCGAAAGGATCCCACGCAAACCCGACCGATGGTCCGATATTGTTCAGCCGGTTGTCCATGAACTTGCCGGGCACAAACTGCAGCGTGCTCGTCAGCGCACGCCCATATGTAACATCCTGGTTCGGCACCAGCGGAACGAAGCTCTTGAATACCGGAGCCAGCCGCATGTCGTCGCGGAACCCGTAATCCAGAACCAGTTTCGGTGTGATGTGCCACGTGTCCTGCAGATAGAAGTCGTACTCCGGCCAGCGTGAATCCATGATGTTGATCGATTCCGCAGGCTTGAAGGTGTTCAGGTTCGCGGCGACATAGCCCGCCGCCACGCTGCCAATCCTGCCCAGCAGGTCATTCACCGCGCTGTTCAGCGTGGAGATGTCCGTGCTGTTGATACAAGGCGAGCAGCCGGAGGGGCTCGTGGGTACGTTGTAGTAGGAGCTGACCGGGTTGTTGCCAGTCGAGAAGAAAACCTGCGGGATGATGTCCAACGCTCCGACAGAGCCGCGATGGTCAATCTCGCGCCCATACCGCAGATTCACGCCGGCCTTGTAAAGATGCGCCCCGTGTGCGACCGAGAAGTTATCCACCAGTTGAATGGTAGTGAGATAGCGGTTGTTGGATACGTAGCTGGAGAGCGGTGCCGTAACCAGATTGGGATTGAATGGCGTTTGCGTGGAAGTGGCGTAACCGGGATTCACGAACGCGTATCCGAATCGATTGAAGCCGGTGACGAACTCGTTGGTGACCCTGGTCGTCGGCGAGAACCGCCAGTTCAAAGCGAGATTGCGTGGCTGACGGAAGGTGTTCACCGTCGCGGGAAGACCCGGAAACGCCTGCAGTCCTCCGTTCACCACATCGGCGTACGTGTTCTGGTGCCCCTGCGAGTAGCGGCCAAACAGCGTGTTCTTCCGATTGATCGTGTAGTCGATCTTCACGGTCGAATCGACCTGCTTGTCCGTAGCGGGCGCGGCGAACGTATAACCCGCCGTGTTCAATCCATCGCCAAAAGAGAAGTTGTTCGGCAATGGCGCCAGGCCGAGATAGGCCTTCACAGCCGGATCAAGCCCTATGTGTGCCGGGTCGTTAGCCACCATGTCATAGGTCCCCAGCGTTGTGCCGGGCAGCAGCTTGACGTTGCCGCTCGCATCAATCGACGGTCCGGCGCTGTACGGTAAGTTCGCATCTGTATTGGGATCCGTATTCTTGACCAGCGCTGTACCGGCATTGCCAATCCGGACGATTCCATTCGGGCTCACTACATAGCGCAGAAGGCCGTTGCGGGCAGACTGCGTATACACCGTGCGCGTAACCACGGAGCTTGAAAGCGCGTGTAAGAGCTCCACGTTGACGAAGAAGAAGAGCTTGTCCCGCAGGATCGGTCCACCCAGTGACCCGCCGGGAATGTTCTGCACGAACTGCGGACGGGAGAGGCCCTGGGCCTTCGCCGCCGCGGTGTTCGCCTGCAGGAAAGGCGATTGGTAAAACTCAAACAGATTCCCGTGGAAGTGATTGGTGCCCGACTTCGTGACCATTAGCACCTGGGCGCCCGAGTTGCGGCCATACTCCGCCGTCGGGTTGGAAACGATCACGCGGAACTCCGCCAGCATGTCCGGGTTCTGGTGCGAGGGCGACGTGTTCGACCCGCCCGAAGAGGTCTCGTTATCGTCGATGCCATCGAGCACGTAGTTCCACGCGCGGTCGCGCGATCCGTTCACGATGATGTCGCCGCCGGCCGCATTGGCGGAGTTGTTCTGGATCACGCCTGGCATATATTGCGTGAAACCGACCGGATTCCGGCCGCGCACGCCGACAATCGGAAGCTGTGTCATCGTGACGCTGTCGATGATCCCGCCAAAGTTGCCGGAAGACTCGGTTTGGACCAGTCCATACCCACCTTCCACTGTGACGGTCTCAGTATTGGACCCCGGCTTCAGCTTGGGATCCACACTGGTGGGCACACCGATGGCGAGCACGTTGTTCTTGGAGACGAACTCCGCGAAGCCCGGCGCATCGACCTTCACCGTGTAGCTGCCGATCTGCAGCGACTCGAACGCGTAGGTGCCCGCGCCGGAACTGTGCGTCGTGAACGAGACAGCCGTCGCGTCATTGGTTGCGGTGACCGTCGCATTCGGCACCACCGCGCCCGTCAAATCAGTGACTGTGCCCGAGATGCGGCTGGTTGTGCCCTGGGCAAGAGTAATCGAAGCACTGAGAAGAAGGGTGACAAGGAAGAGGGGGGACTTTCGCAGCAACATACGCCTCCTGACAAGGTGAAGAGGCCAGCCCTGCGGCTTCGCCTCGCTACCCGATGCATCGAAAACGAAGACTCTCCGGTCCTGGCAGAAATGACCTGCAGGACTCAACTGTTGCGAATATGGTGACAATATTGGCGGCAGCGGGAGATGTCAATCAAGCTCCACGCCGTGCTGACAAAAATGCTCTGTTCCCCGCTGCGTCAAAAACTGCGGACATGGAATAAAAACCGCGCTTTCATTGAGCGAACCCCGGCGCAACACAAATCGGCAGGGGTCTCACCCTCATCTCCTCTCGTCATCCCTTCAGATGTCCCGCCGCCGCGCACTCCTCGAGCTCACCATCTCCTACACGCTCATCCTGCTCGTCATCTGGACGCCAAATCCCATCCAGCGCATCCTCTACATCACTGCCGTCATCGTCCTCGCCGCCGTCCTCGCCCTCTCCTTCCGAAGCTGCGAAAAGCTTGGCCTCCGCCGTACCAATCTTCTCCGCTCTCTCTGGATCGCCATCGCCGCTCTGCTGCTCGCCGCAATCCTGGTCCTCGTCGCCGCGCACCTCCACACCCTGCACACGCCACCCTCTGCGTCAAAATTCATCTCGCGCTTCTGGGGATACGCACTCTGGGCCCTCGTCCAGCAGATCCTCCTGCAGGACGTCTTCCTGCGCCGCCTGCTCCTCCTTACCCAATCCCGGCGCCTCGCCGCCCTCCTCGCCGCGGTCATGTTCGCACTCGCCCACCTTCCCAACCCCATCCTCGTGCCCATCACCCTCCTGTGGGGATTCCTCTCTTGCCTGCTCTTCCTCCACTACCGCAACATCATCCCGCTCGCCCTTGCGCACGCCGCCTTCGGCATCACCCTCGCGATCACCATCCCCCCTCCGCTCATCCGCAACATGCGCGTCGGCCTGGGCTTCCTCCGCTACGGAGCGCACCACCCCTCCTTGACAAAACCAGCCCCCAAAACCGGGGGTTCTTTTTCTCCGCCGCCCACTTGGCCCTTGCAATCGAACAGCGAAGTCCAGACCTAAGTTCCCTTTTCCGAAGACTTTGCGCAAAAAGTACGGGGGGGAGGGGGTACCCCCAGAAACCACTCCGCTAAACTACTCCCGATGGCCCTCGACCCCGCCGGCACCCGCCTCGCCAAAATATTTTTCCTCATCCTTCTCTCCCTCTCGCCCGCAATCCTCAGCGCGCAATCGCTCACCGGAGGAAAGGTCATCCTCGTTCTCCCCTTCGAGAACCGCTCCGGCAACGCGACCCTCAACTGGATCGGCAACTCCTTCCCCGACACGCTCGACCGCCGCCTCAACTCCGCCGGCTTCCTCACCATCTCCCACGACGACCGCGTCTTCGCCCTCACCCACCTCGGCCTCCCCGCCGACTTCCGCCCCTCCCGTGCCACCACCATCCGCATCGCTCAACAACTCGACGCTGACTACGTAGTGATCGGCGACTTCACCGTGGCCGAGCACTCCATCTCTATCGAGTCCCAGGTGCTCTCCGTCGACCAGCTTCGCCTCTCGCCGTTGGTCAATGGCGTGGGCCCACTCGATCACCTCTACGACGCCGAGAACTCCATCGCCTGGAAGGTCGCCCGCGTCATCGAGCCGAACCTGAACGTGGCGGAGCAGACCTTCCTCGCAGCCGGCGAAAGCGCGGTTCCGCTGCCGGCCTTCGAGGATTACATTCGCGGCATCAACGCATCTAGTTCGGCTGAGGCGCTTGAGCGCCTCAAGACCGCAGTCGCCGCCGCGCCAAACTACGCCGCCGCACTCCTTGCGCTCGGCAAACAGGAGTACCTCGCGCGCGACTACGACTCCGCAGCCGCGACCCTCGCCAAGGTCCCGCTCTCGGATCCGCAAGCCCTCGAGGCGAACTTCTACCTGGGTCTGGCCCGCTTCAACTCCGCAAATTACGCCGGCGCCGCCACTGCATTCGAGTTCGTTGCGGGCCGCCTCCCGCTGCCCGAGGTTGTCAACAACCAGGGCGTCGCGCTCAGCCGACAGGGTAAGGATGGTGTGGCGCTCTTCCAGCGTGCGTCCGCCGCTGACCCGTCGGACGAGGACTACCACTACAACCTTGCGATTGCGCTTTATCGCCGAGGAGATCTGCCGGCTGCACTCAAAGAAGCCGATGCGGCGCTGAAACTGAAGCCACAGGATCCGGAGGCCGGCTCGTTACGCGCGCACCTCGCCATCGCTCCCGTGGGATCGAAGCTCGATCCGAACGGCGGCTTTGCTCCTGTCGAACGTATCCGGCGCAACTACTCCGAGGCCGCGTTCCGCCAGGCCGCGTTCCAGCTTGATCAGTTGCGCGCCGCCCGCATGGCCACGCTTGCGCCCGCACAGCGCGCGGCGGAGTACACGTCCCTGGGACGCGATTACCTCACCCAGGGCCTGCTCCCGCAGGCGGAGCAGCAGTTTCAGTCGGCAATTGCAGCCGACTCGAACAGCGCAGCAGCGCACGCCGGCCTCGCCGAGGTCCGCGAACGCAGCGGCAATGCTAAGGAAGCACGTGCCGAAGCGCAGCGCTCGCTGAACCTTCAGCCTAACGTGCCGGCGCTGCTCGTGCTGGCCCGGCTGGACGTCGCGCAGAATCATCTCCCCGCTGCTGCCGACGACGTCTCGCGGGCTCTGCATGTCGAACCTGCGAATGCAGCGGCAATTGCGATGCGCCAGAACCTGCAGCAGCGCGGCCAGACGGTACGCTGACAGCGCAATGCTCCCGCTACTTGCGACGCTGACACCAAACATCGCGATCCTGCTTTTTACGGTGGGAGTCGCGTTGGTCGCAGTGGAACTCAACCGGCCTGGCACGATTCTTCCCGGGGCGGTTGGTGCGCTTCTGACGCTGCTCGCTGCGGCGAGCCTGTGGCTGCGTCACCCCAGTGCCGAATCTGTTCTGCAGATCATTCTGTCGATGGCGGTGTTACTCCTGCAGACAAGGCGAATACTGCATTGGCTGCTTCCGCTAAGCGCAACAATCCTGCTCATCTACTCCATCGCAACGCTGCTTCCAGCTACGGCTCAGCCCGGAATCAACCCGTGGACCGCAGTCCTGTGTGGCGTCATTCTCGGAGCCGGAACCACCGTGCTCACCCGCATCGCCCGGCGCGCCCGGCAGAACAAAGGTTTAGACTAGGACAGAGCGCACAAAGCGCCCGGAGCCTTCTCGTCTGATGCACAGCCTTTCGCGAGCCATGCTCGCCACCGCGACACTCTTCCTATCCCTTACCGGCATCGCCGCCGCACAAACAACCGCATTCGGCCGCCAGATGGCGAAGATCGACTTCGGCATCAGCGGCGCGGGTGCGCTGAACAAGACGGTCAGCGGGCCGGTCCTGCCTACCGGCGCTACGAACCATGGCACGGTGATGTCACTGTATGGGTCCAACACAGTGGGCGCCCTGGGCAGCATCCGTTACACAGCGAAGCCATACTTTGGTATTGAGTTCAACTATGGATGGGCGCGCTATACGGAGAATTACTCGCCCGCACCCAACGGGTCCAGCCTGTTTCAGATTCAGAACACCGCGAACGAGACCAGCTTCGGCTATCTGATCACGCCGCCACACCCGATCTTCGGTTTTCAGCCGTTCGTGTCTGCGGGCGCGGGAACGACGGACTTCAAGCCGACCGCCGGCGGTGGCGAAGGGGCGCCGCACCAATTTCGCGCAACCTACTATTACAACGTTGGCCTGCAGAAGGATGTGCTCATCAACTTCGGCGTGCGTGCTTCATTCCGGGAGAACTTCTTCCTCGCGCCGGACTTCGGTCAGAACTATCTGACCATCAAGCAGCGCACAACCACGCTTCAGCCGACCATTGGCTTCTACCTCCGTTTCTAGTTCGCAGCAAGACCTCATGAGCCGCCTCCTCGACGACGAACAAGACGAGCTTCCGCAACGCGAGCGGGAGCTGACTCTTAGCACCGGTGCGATTCTCGCGATCTTCCTCGGCCTGGTGCTCCTCTGCGGAGTGTTCTTCGGCTTCGGCTATAACCTCGGACGCAAGTCGACGACGCCGCCGAATGCCGCGCTTCCTGCAGCGACGAGTGACACCGAACCTGCCGGTACGGGAAATCCCACCTTCGACAACTTCAAGCCTTCCCCGAACTCTCCTTCGGCGGCTCGAGCGAGTTCATCGCCGGTACCTGCTGCATCGCGCCAGCCTGCCGTTACGGAAAACTCTCCCGCAGCGGTGACTCAGCCGCAACCCCCACCGGCACACACCACGGCACCAGCCGCAACCCGGCCCACTAGCGCAACCCAGCCGAGCTCACCCGCGAAGCCCACGCAAGCTGCGGCGCCGGCGATCACTCCTGGCGGCGCATTCGTTGTGCAGATCGCTGCCATCTCCGCGGCGCACAAGGACGATGCGGACCTGTTGGTGAATGCGCTGCACACCAAGGGATACCAGGTGTCCGAGCGCACGGCAACGCAGGATAATCTGATTCGCATCCAGGTGGGTCCCTTTGCAACGAAGGCCGATGCAGAGGCCATGCGCGAGCGACTGATCGTGGACGGCTACAACGCCATCGTCAAGTAGCTGACGTTCCGGATTGCGCGACAGCGCGGCGGCGCTCGAGCTCTGCCTCCATCGCGGCACGTACACGTTCCATCAGATCTTCACGCGATGTCGCATCCTGCGGACGAATCGGTGGAAGAAATCTGAGGTATGCCTCGCCGGGTGTGATGCGGACAGTTCCTTTCGGCATCATCCGCTCGGTTCCACTGATCACAACCGGAATGATGGGCGCGCCGGTCGCCTCTGCTAGAAAGAATGCGCCCTTTTTGAACGGCAGCAGCTGGCCGTCCGGCGAGCGCGTGCCCTCAGGAAAGACCGTGATGTGCAGGCCGCTGCTGAGCGCCTCGGCCGCCACTTCGACGCTGCGCTGCGCGTCTTCGCGTGAGTTGGCGCGTGAGACAGGAACGTATTTCCCCATGCGCATCGCCGTGCCGAGCAGCGGAATGTTCATCAGCTCTTTCTTGATAAAGACGCTCGTCATACCGGGAATCGCCGGCAACAGAACGGTCGGATCGAGATTCGATACGTGATTGCTGAGAAAGATGTAGTGAACGCCGGGCTGGATGTTTTCGCGTCCCTCGACACGCACGCGAATGCCGGCAGCTTTCGCGCCCAGCGCGGCAATCTTCATCCCCCAGCCGTACATCATCACGAAGCTCTTGCGCAGCGCGGACCACGGGATCCCGATCAATCCAGCGGGCACGCCGACAACAAGGTACACGGTCAGCATGCGAACCAAAGCGAACATAGGTGTCAGGATATCGAACGTGTTCTTGCCATGGGTGAGGAGTGGCTAAGTGGCTAAGTATCTCTGCGGCGTTCGAGATGCGATCCGGTCTCAATGGCCTTGGGCAGCTTCTCATAGATTCTTCCGAAGCCCCCGTTGGACAGAATTGCGATCACGTCACCGTAGCGCACGCGGGGCACGATCTCGGCGACGATTGCATCTGCGTCTGCACAGAGCACTGAGGGCACTCCGCGCGCGACCAGAGCTTCGACGACGTGACTCGGCTCAAGCCGCTCGAGCACTGGAATTGCGTCGCTCTTGAAGACGGCCGCGAGCACGACCTCATCGGCAAGCGAGAGGCTATCGACGAGCTCGCGCTCAAAGACATTGCGCCGGAGTGTGTTGGAACGCGGCTCCAGCACGGCCCAGAGACGGCGGCCGGAGTACGCGCCGCGCAGTGCGCGCAGGGTTTCGCGAATGGCCGTGGGATGATGCGCAAAGTCATCGATGACCGTGACGCCGGCGACCTCGGCGCGGACTTCGAGGCGGCGCTTCACGCTCTTGAACGTGGCGATGGCAGCTTCGATGGCTTCAACGGGAACGCCCTGCCCTGCGGCGAGCGCGGCGGCAGCGGTGGCGTTGAGCGCGTTGTGCTCGCCGGCCATCGGAAGGCGCAGGCGCGCGAATTCGAGGCCACCGCGAAGAAGCTTCCACGAGGTTGAGGCGCCATCCTGGCGGAGATTGACGGCACGCCAGTACGAATCCTTGAGGAAGCCGTAGCGCTCGACCTTGCAGAAGGCGCGCGCGGCGCATTCGGTGACGTTCTCACTGTCATCGAAGGCGACAAGCCGGCCGCGGCGCGGGATGAGGTTCACCATGCGCTTGAATGCGGTCTTCACGGCTTCCAGATCGGCGTAGATGTCGGCGTGGTCGAATTCGACGTGTGTGAGGATGGCGGCGTCTGGGAAGTAGTGGAGGAACTTCGGGCCCTTGTCGAAGAAGGCGGTGTCGTACTCGTCGCCTTCGAGGATGAAGGGACGCGTGCTTTCCTGCACGTGAAAGCTCGTGCCGAAGTTTTCGGCGACACCGCCGATCAGGAACGACGGCTTCCATTGCGCGGCATCTTCGCTCTTCATGCGCGATGCAGTTTCGAAGATCCACGCGAGCATGCTCGTCGTGGTGGTCTTGCCGTGCGTGCCGCAGACGACGAAGCGCTCGCGGCCAAGCAGAAATTCGTCGTGGATGAGCGCGGCCATCGAGGTCATCGGGATGCGGTCGTCGAGAACGACTTCGAGCTCTGGATTGCCGCGCGAGATGGCGTTGCCGACGACGACGATGTCAGGGCGCGGCTCGAGATTTTTTGCGGCGTAAGGCTCCATGATGGGAATACCCATGGCGCGGAGTTGATCGCTCATCGGCGGATAGGCCGCGGTATCGGAGCCGGTGACGCGGTGGCCCTGCGCGCGCAGCATGCCGGCGAGTGATGCCATGGCGGTCCCGCAGATTCCGATCAGATGCACGTGTTTCGCGCTACTCACGAGGCTTCCTCCACGATGTCGTTGCTCATTTTTACCCACGCGCCGAGCGGCAGCGAACGGTTCTGCCCGGTGACGTGCCCGCTCCGCAAGCCGATCGCGATCGGGCCGACGAAGTCTTCGAGCGCGTGCAGGCATGCGGCTTCGAGCATCTCCATCTCGTCAGGCTTCACGTTCGCGGTCATGTCTCCGAGTATGATGCCGCGCACGTCTTTCAGCAGGCCGGCGGCGTGCAGATGATGCAGCATGCGGTCCCACTGGTAGGGTTTGGTGCCGATGTCTTCGAGGAAGAGGATGGTCGGTTCGTCGATGCGCAGGGCCCATGGTGTGCCGAGGCCTTCCACGATGATCGAGAGGCAGCCGCCGAGCAGCCGGCCATGGACCTCGCCACCGCGCAGGCACCGCAGGCCGTCGTCGGCACCCACGTGCCATCGGGATCTGCCTTCAACGGCGGAGTACCAGGATGCGCGATGCACACCATCAAGGCTGGACCAGTCGGCAGCGACCATCGGGGCGTAGAAGCTCATGATGCGGAGCTCGTTCCAGAACCACACGTGCAGCGACGTGTGGTCGCTGTAGCCGACGAAGACCTTCGGATTTGCACGCACGATGGAGGCATCGAGGCGCGGCAGCAGCTCCGCGGAACCCCATCCGCCGCGCGTGCAGAGCAGGCCCTCAATCTGAGGATCGGCGAAGGCTGAGTGCAGATCGTGCGCGCGTTGCTCTGCCGTGCCGGCGTAGTAGAGCGGGCCGCGTGCGAGCGCATGCGGCATGAGGACGGGCCGATAGCCGAAGTGCAACAGGCGCTCGACGCCGGCTTCGACGAGCTCCGGCTTCGCAGCCGAGGCGGGCGAGACGACGGCGACCCGGCTTCCGTCCCGCAGCCGCGGGCGCAGCGGCTCACGCAAGCTCCACCTCGCCACGGCAGATGATTTCTGCTGGACCGGTGAGGAGCATCTCCTGGTCGTTCGCCGGCCACACGACGCGCTGACGACCGCCGATGGACGTAGCGCTCAGGTCGCGTTCCACACCGTGAACGACGATGGCCGCGGCGGATGACGCGCACGTGCCGGTCCCGGACGAGTGCGTCGGGCCCACACCGCGCTCGTAGATGCGGAACTCGATCTCGTTGGCGCTCAGAATGCGCACGAACTCAACATTGGTGCCGAAGCGAAACATTGGATCGACGCTGATGATCGCGCCGAGTTGCTGCCAACTCATGCCTTGGCTCGAAAAATCATCTGTGTCTACGAACGTGACAAAGTGTGGATTACCAACGTTCACCAACGCGCCGTCAATCACACCGTTTACGCGGTCGATTCCAATCGCTCTACGCATCACACGGGGAACGCCCATGCCGCTCTCGATCCACCACGTTGCGCCATCGCGGCTAAGCACGCGGCACGTGCGCGTGCCGCCGTGCGTGCCGAAGGTCATCTGCGTGAGGTTCTCATTTTGCGCGAGCCACGCGGCCACACAGCGCGTTCCATTACCGCTGAGTTCCGCCTCGCTGCCATCGGCATTGAAGAGCCGCAGGAAGAAGGTGCCGTCCGGTTTGCGCTCGAGAAACTCGATGCCGTCGGCACCGATGCCGGTGTGACGCTCGCAAAGTCTCTTCGCCAATGCGGCATGCCGGCCTGCAGCGGCGCTCTCCTCGATGACGAGGAAGTCGTTTCCACAGGCATGCGCCTTCACAAACTGAAGCGAACTCACTCGACCTCCGCATCATCGAAGACCACAACGTGATCCGTGGCGTCATTCGCTTTCAACTCGGCAAGCACCTGGGCGTGCTTTCGTTTTGTCGCATTAAGCGTGAAGGAGACGCGCTCCCAACCGGCCACATTGTCACGATCGATTACCTGCAGCCGCTGCCCGACTGCGTCCAGCACCTTGATGATGGCAGACATCATTCGAAAGCGCGCAGCAGTAACCTGCTTGGCGAGCTCCTCAGCACGCTCCGCGCCGACGACGTCTTTGCCCATTACCGAGCCGACCTCGGCGCGCACCTCATACACCATCGGATAGCGCTTCCATCCGAGCTTGGCCTCCATCGCTCCGATAATCTGCAATGCGGCAAGCAGAAGGACCGTGGCGATGAGCGCCGCCATGTACATGCCGTCGCCGCAGGCCATACCGATGGCGGCCACGACAAACACGGTGGCGGCGGTCGTCAGTCCCAGTACGCGACTCTTCGTATGCAGAATCAGCCCTGCGCCCAAGAAGCCGACACCCTGCACGATGTTCGCCGCCACCTGTCCTTTATTCGGCGTCGAGTCGCCGGCGAGGATCACACTCATGATCGTGAACAGTGCTGCGCCCATGCAGATGAGCATGTTGGTTCGCAGGCCGGAGTCCTTATGATGCCACTCGCGCTCAAGCCCGATGGCTCCGCCGAGTGCGCACGCGACGAGCAGACGGCGAGCCGCCGGGCCGCTTAGCGCCATCTGCTGGAGAAAACTGATGTGACTGACGGGGGTCAACACCGAGTCAGGATACTACCGCGCCCGGAACACGCAGCAGCCATGCACCCGCGACGTCACCCCACGAGCGCAGCAAAAAAAGGACCCGTGCCGCATGTTGACGGCACGGGTACGCTCTCACCGTGAAAGATCAGGCGACCGGAGCTGCAACGTTGATCTGTTCGGAAAGCTCGGTCAGCACCTTGTCCGCATGCTTCTCCTCATCCAGCGTCTTGTCTAGCAGCGCTGCATGCTCGGCCTCGCCCAGAATGATGGCCATATTGCGAAGGGTGCCATAGATTGCAATTTCGTGATGTTCCACCTGATTACCGGCCGCGATCAAAACCACGTCGCGGAGGGTCTGGTCCTTGGCATCCTTGGCCGACGCGCTGCCTTCACTGATAAGGGCCGCAGTCACCTTGCACTTGGATCTGCTCGCCTCGCCGTCGTTGTCGCGCATGATGCGCTCAAGGCGGGAGATGTGCTCCTTGGACTCTTCCAGGTGAGTACGAAACGCGTTCTTCAACTGGCTGTTTGTTGAGTTTTCAATCATCGCCGGCAGACCGTCATCGACGATCTGGCGCTCGCTGTCCAGTGACCGCTGCAACATCGTCCTGTACAGCTCCCGAAGGTTATTCATATCCGGTGTAAACAGTCCCATAGTCTTCTGCTCCTCTCAGCGCACGTGGGGGGCCGTCAGGCCTGAGAGCGCTGCTGCTCTTCTTCGGATTGTTCTGTGTGCCGGCGAACTTTCCGGCCGGCCTCTGTGACGCTGCGTTCATGCGCCACACACCGTAGGATGCGGGTTCACCCTAGTGCGTGGTTTGCGGCGTCCACACTTCGGACTGATAAATCTTTGCGCAGGGCTGCCCCGTGGTGCAGATCACCTCAAGCTCTTTTAATCCTTCGGGATGCGCTGCCACAGCCTTTGCGACAGGGTCTCCGGCCATCGCAATCACGATCGCCGCGTGGTGCGCAGGGTCGGAAAGTGCCTGCTGCCAGGCGACCTCATCGTCCTCACTGAGAATGTCCTTCAGCGGCCGGCCGGCGGTCTGCGCGATGCCCACATGCGCCGTCGTGGACATCAGCACCGGAGTCTGCAGCGGCAGCCCTTCAATGACCGTGGCGATGGAGCGCTCAAACGGAATACGCGTGGAGGCATTGACGATGCCTTCCTTCAGCACAAGCGGAATGCGGTACATCATGGCGATACAGTTAGCGACGCAGAGCAACATCGCGATCGGCTGCCACAGGCGCGCGCCGATTCGAGCCCAGCCGGCGGTCTGTGCGCGAAGCCACAGATCGAGACGCTCCGCTGCGAGAGCGCCGTAGATTGCAAGCGCCGGCAGCATCTCCATCCCGTAGCGCGCGTTGTAATAGGAGTGCGGCCAGAGTTGCGGAATGAAGATCGGCACCGACCCGTAGGCGACGGAGTAGACGTAGAACGGCAGCGGAAGCCAGAGCAGCCACAGTCCAGATTCGGCCCGTGCGCGAGCTCCGGCGTCTGCGCGGCGCCGCCATTGCAGCCACGCTGCGTAGAGCGCGGCAATCATGAGAATGAAGCCGGTCTCCCACGCAGCCGCGTCGATCTGCGCGGTGCGCGTATAGAAGAGCAGTGCCCAGCCAGGATTGTGCCATCCACGATAGTGCTGACCTGGCGGCGCTGTTTTGCGCTCAATCGCGGCGGCAGAGTACGGTCCGCGCAGGAAGTCGAGCCAGTCGCCCTTGAAGTGCGCGTTGTAGCAGAACCAGAAGATGGGCCCGGCGAGACAAAGCAGGGTGAAGAAGATGAACGGCGTCAGCAGCCGGCGACGGAGCTGCGCGTTGCTGCGCCACAGCTCGCACGCGATCCAGCACCAGACGACCGCACCGATGACCCAGCCGTCGTAGCGCGTCATCACCTGCCCGAGCACAAGGATGCCCGCCGCGATCATGCCACCCGCAGCCCCGCGTGAGCGGCCTGCGCGCAGTGCGGCGACGGTTTCAGTCGCGGCGACGACCGTCCAGACGAGCAGGCAGAGAAAGAGCGCCTCTGTCATCGCCGTCGTTGCGAGATAGAGAAGATTCGGGTTCAGCGCATAGAAGGTCGTGGCGACGAGCGCCCAGCGCGGCCGCATCAGTCTGCGCGCAAGCCGCCATATGCCCGCGGCGCTCAGGGCAAAGCTCAGAATCGACATCGGCACCGCAGCGAAGCCCGTCTGCCACATCTGCATATTCCCGATGAACGGCAGCATCAGTACATGCGGCAGCGGAAGCCACACGCCTCCGAGTTGTGCGAGGCCCGGATAATTTGAGTCGAAAATGCGGCGCGCGATGCCGAGATGCGCGACGGCATCACCGTACAGCAAAAGGTAGCCCTTGGAGTAGCAAACAAGCAGCGAAAAAAAACCGAGCACGACCCCAGCGGCGGTGAACGGGTAGACCTCACTGCGCGTGGCCGCACTCACCGCCTCGGGATCCCACGGTGGAGGCGTTCGCGCTCCGCGGCGTGGACGCGTGATGGTCTTTGTGCTTGCCGGTCGCTTCTGGGGACTCTTCACCCGTCGCGCTCCTCTGTGCTTCGGTGGCGTTTCGCCATCCGGTTAGAGATGCGACAGCTCGCGCAGATGCTCGATGCGTTCCTCGACCTCCGCGCGTGTCGTCTGCTGCAGACGTTCCGTGCCGAATCGCTCGACGGCGAAGGAGCCCATCGCGCTGCCGTAGAACATGGCGCGACGGAAGAGCTCCGGCGTGAGCTGCTGCTGCGAGGCGACAAAGCCATAGAAGCCGCCGGCAAACGAGTCGCCCGCACCGGTAGGGTCGACAACCTCGTGCAGTGGCAAACCAGGCGCGCGAAACGGACGGCGCTTGACCCCATCGCCAAAGCTGCGCTCGCTGAAGTAGGCCGTCGCTCCGTACTCACCATGCTTCACGATCAGCGACTTCGGGCCGAGCGCCATCACGGCCTCGGCGGCGCGCAGACCGTTTGATTCTCCGCTGAGCATCTGCGCCTCTTTGTCGTTGATCAGCAACACGTCCATCTCGCGGAGCACTTTGAGCAGATTTTCGCGATGCGCATTGATCCAGTAGTTCATGGTGTCGCCGGCCACCATCGCGACCTTCGGCATCTGCGAGCGCACGCGCAACTGCAGCACGGGATCGATGTTTGCCAGGAACAGATACTCGGAGTCCGCGTACTCTGCGGGAATCTTGGGCGCAAACTCGGCGAACACATTCAGGTCGGTCGCGAGCGTGTCCGCCTCGTTCAGATCGCGCAGGTAAGCGCCGCGCCAATGGAAGGACTTTCCGGGGGCACGCTCGATCCCCTTCGTATCAACGCCTTTGTTG
Source organism: Acidobacteriaceae bacterium (assembly GCA_035651235.1). Classification (GTDB taxonomy): domain Bacteria; phylum Acidobacteriota; class Terriglobia; order Terriglobales; family Acidobacteriaceae; genus Granulicella. The sequence goes on along the minus strand of DASRGC010000056.1, from coordinate 65,240 downwards.
GTGAGAACGTTCTCGTGCTCAGGCAGAAAATCTTCGCCCACCACGCCAACAACTCGCACCTTCGTAAAGTAGCTCGCTGCCAGTGCAAAGTGCGTGGCCGCTCCGCCGAGCACGCGCTCGCGCTTTCCACTCGGCGTTTCCAATGAATCAAACGCCACCGATCCGACTACAAGAATCGACATTCAATCTCCGCATATGGGTTAGAAATATTTGCCGAACAGGACATCCAGCTTCTGCTTCGTCTCTTCCGGAATGACCTTGCGGTCAGTCATGATTGCGAACTTCGCCGCCGTCTGCGCCGGACTCGCACTCAGATCACTGGGCATCAGACGCACGGCAGCCTTTACGACCTTCTGGGCGTTGCCGCTGTTCTGATGCATGACCGCAATCACCTGCTCAACCGTGACATCATCATGGCCCTCATACCAGCAGTCGTAATCCGTCACCATCGCCAGCGTGGCGTAGCTGATCTCCGCCTCGCGCGCGAGCTTCGCCTCCTGCAGGTTGGTCATGCCGATCACATCCGCGCCCCATGAGCGGTAGAGATTACTCTCCGCGCGCGTGGAGAACTGCGGGCCCTCCATGCAGACATACGTGCCGCCGCGTTTGCCGACGACGCCGACCTCTTCGCAGGCCTTAACAAAGGTGTCCACGACGATCGGGCAGACAGGATCACCGAACGCCACGTGTCCCACAACACCGTAGCCGAAGAACGTACTCGACCGTGCAAACGTTCTATCGATGAACTGGTCGGGAACGATGAAGTCGGTCGGTTTGTGCTCTTCCTTAAGGCTGCCCACCGCGCTGACGCTCAGGATGCTGGCCACGCCGAGCTTCTTCATCGCGTAAATATTCGCGCGGAAGTTCAACTCGGTGGGCAGAATGCGATGACCTTTGCCGTGACGTGCAAGGAAAGCTACATCGCGGTCCTCAAGCTTTCCAAGAACAAATGCCTCGCTCGGATCTCCGAACGGTGTCTCAATCTTTTCTTCACGAACGTCGGTCAGCCCGGGCATGCCATAGAGTCCGCTGCCGCCGATGATTCCAATCTCCGCCTTCGCCAAACGCCTCTCCAGAGAACGAAATATGTGCGTTACGCCGCAAGTCTCAGTATATCTGCCTGTATCATTTTGTCCGAGAGACCGCTCTCTCATCATGCTACGCACGAAATCATTTCGAACCGTCGCATCTGTGGCGCTCGCCTGTGCCCTGTGCCTTGCACCGGCCGCATGCGGCAGCGGAACGGTGGCAGCAGCGAGTATGCCCGTAAATGCCTCCAGCTATCTGCAGAAGGCGACGCTTGCCGTTCAGAGTCTGCAGACCTGGTATGACTCGGGCACTGGCCAGTACGCCTCGCCGGCCGGATGGTGGCATACGGCCAACGCAATCACGACTCTCGTCAATTATGAGCGTGTCGCGAACGACACCGGCTACGTCTCCGTCATCGAGAACACCTTCAGCAAAGCGCAGACCGGCTCCGGCGGTCACCCGAACTTCACGAACATGTTCTACGACGACAGCGGCTGGTGGGCGCTTGCGTGGATCGACGCCTACGACCTCACGGGCAATCAGGCGTATCTCTCCATGGCCGAGACGATCTTCACGTATATGACCGGCGGATGGGACACCGCGACCTGTGGCGGCGGCATATGGTGGAGCACAGCACGCACATACAAGAATGCCATCGCCAACGAGCTCTTTCTCTCAGTGGCCGCAAAGCTCGCCAATCGCACGAGCGGCGATACCTCCGGCGGCTATCTCGCATGGGCGCAGAAGGAATGGACGTGGTTCCTGGCATCCGGGATGATCAATGCCAGCGGGCTTATCAATGACGGGCTGAACAGCAGCAACCCGGCCGCATGCACCAACAACAATGGCATCGTGTGGAGCTACAACCAGGGCGTCATCCTCGGCGGCTTGGTGGAACTTGCCAAGGCCGCCTCTGATCCAACTTTGCTCGCGCATGCACAAAGCATCGCGAACGCGGTGCTCTCACCCAACTCCGGGATGCTGACGTCCAATGGCATTCTTGTCGATCACGGCGTATCCGGCGGCGATGCGCCACAGTTCAAAGGCATCTTCATGCGCAACCTGATGGCGCTGTATGCCGCGGCGCCAAACGCCCAGTACAAGTCCTTTGCCGACGCAAACGCCGACAGCATCTGGACAAACGACAACAGCGGCAATCGCTTCGGCGCGCTGTGGCAAGGACCGGTGGATTCCACCGATGCCACCCGCCAGAGCTCCGCCCTGGATGCACTAGTCATCGCCGCGGCGATGAATTAAACGCGCTAGTCTAAGCCCAATTGCTTGCAGACGGCCGCCACACGCCGCTTCACCTCATGAGGCATCTCGAGCATCGCCGGCCATGGACGCGTGAACCCTTCCGCGGCCCACTTGCGCGTCGCATCAATTCCCATCTTGCTGCCGAAGTTCGGCAGCCGGCTCGCGTGATCCAGCGAATCCACCGGCCCCAGCGTGAACTGAATGTCACGCTCTGGGTCGATATTGTTCGCGACGCGCAATGTCACTTCTCTCAGATCCTGCACGTCGCAGTCTTCATCGACGACGATGATGCATTTTGTGAACATCGCCTGGCCCATCGCCCAGATTCCATTCATCACCTTGCGCGCGTGCCCCGCATAGGACTTCCTGATGCTCACGATCATCAGGTTGTGAAAGACCGCTTCGGGCGGCAGGTTCACGTCCACGATCTCCGGCAGCGTCAGCCTCATCAGCGGAAGGAAAATTCGCTCGACCGCCTTGCCCATCCAAGCGTCTTCCATCGGCGGCTTTCCGACAATCGTCGCAGCGTAGATAGGATTCTTGCGATGCGTGATGCAGGTGATGTGAAAGACCGGATACTCCTCCGTCATCGTGTAAAAACCAGTGTGGTCACCAAACGGCCCTTCACCACGCAACTCACCGAGTTCCACATAGCCCTCGAGCACGATCTCAGAGGTCGCCGGAACTTCCAGGTCCACCGTCTCGCACTTCACCAGCTCAACTGCCTTCCCGCGCAGGAATCCTGCAATGAGATACTCCTCGACCTCCGGCGGAGCAGGCACGATTGCACTAAAGGTGACCGCCGGGTCCGTACCGATCGCAACCGCTACCTCCATGCGCTCACCGCGAATCTTCGTCACCACATGCTGCGGAACTCCGCTCACATCCACAGCAGCCGTCGTTCCTCCCGCCGTGCGCGCCATCACATCCACAGCGCCGGCCGTGCTCTCCGCTGCCTCGCGCAGCCGGTCGCGAAAGTGCTCCGCCGCAACCTTTTGCCGCTGCCAGTGCATGCCCGTGGTTTTGCCGTCGTACACCTGCATCCGATACATCCCGACGTTGCGCTTGCCGCTGCGAGGGTCCTTCGTCACGACGCACGGCAGCGTGATGAACGGGCCACCGTCATCGGGCCACGTCGTCAGCACCGGAAACCTCAGCACGTCAACATCGTCACCACGCAGGATCACCTCCTTGCAAGGCGCGCGCTTCCGATGGACGATCTTCGGGAAGTACGACCCGACCTCCGCGACCATCGGCAGCATCTTCAGCTTGTCCATCAGACTTGTCGGCGGTACCGGATGCAGCAGCGCTTCAATGCGCTTCGCCACATCGTCGAGCGAATCCACCCCAAGCGCCATACGCATCCTGCGTTCCCTGCCGAACTGGTTCATCAGCACACGGGCGCCCTTGTAACCCGCCACATTTTCAAACAACAGCGCGGGCCCGTTGCCCTTCACCGCGCGGTCTGCGACTTCGGCCATCTCCAGCACCGGCGACAGCTCCGCCTTCACGCGCTTCAGTTCGCCCGCACGTTCCAGCGCCTCCATCCAATCCCGCAATCCATCGAACGCCACGTTGATCTCCTCGCAACATTGTCGCCCAAGTATTGTTGCTCAACGCAGATTGATCAGCACCGCCTGCATCAACTCGGCACGATAGAACGCTCTCGCCTCCATCCACGGAAGCGTGCATGCGATGCACGCGAGCAAGATCGTCGCCGAAAACAACAACCATCCTCTGCGTTCAGGCTTCTCGCGCCTCTGCATGCGCCAGCTTGTCACGAGCAGCATCATAGCGGGGAACGCGGGTAGCCAATATCTCGGCTGCACACCATACACGGTCTGCAGTCCCACTGGTGTCCAAATCAAATACTCGGCGACGGAGATGGCTATCAGCGGAATGATTACGGCGACCGCGATCAGGATCCGCGCGCGCCAGCTTCGCACACCGGCACCCGGGGCCCTCCACGCAATCACCAGCAGACAGACACTCAACACCAGAGCAGCCCCGTGATGGGGCAACAGATCGTTCCATCCAACGACATAAAGACCACGGTGGACAAAATCCCACGCTGCATCCGCCGTTCCCCTGAACACGGCGGCAGACGCCGCGAATAGATGCGACCTGAGGAACGCCGCCTGACCAACAGGATCGGCTTCATCGGCAGTGTCCACTCCAAAGCGCGCCACCAATCGCCACCACGCCCCGCATGCAATCACAACGCTCGCGAAGCTCGCGGCTTGCTTCGCCCACAGCTTCCATCCACGCTGCTTCAACTCCACAGCGGGCACAAAGATCAACAGTCCGAGCGCCGCAAACGGCGGCTTGGCCATCGCGCAAAGTGCGAACAGCACCGTCGCAACCACTAACTCGCCACCGCCCAATACCCGCCGCTCATCGAGCGCCCTGCAGATCAGCGCCACACCCAGCGCGGAAACAGGCAACAGCAGTGCATCCTGCGAGCACGTTGCCTGCAGAAACAATTGACTCGGCAGCAACAACGGCGGCAGCAACATCCACGCGCCGCGCCCACTGCAACGCAACGCCAGCCAGCCAAGCAGAGCTGCGGTGAACGCAGTCAGCCACCGCGCCAATCGCAGGCTCGCAAAGATCGTAAGATTCGCCGCCTGTGCAATCTTCCATCCAGCCATCGCCGGCGCGTACAAACCCGGCGGATACGTCGCTGTATTCCCGAATCCGACGAATCTCCTCTTGCCCGACCAGCGCACATCCGCCCAGCGCGCCTGCGCTTCCGGCGTCACCGGCCCATACTTCCTGTCGTGAAAATCCGGACTCTGCGGCTCCCATCGCATGCGGATGGAATCCATTGCATCCATCGCATGCACAGCGCCGGTGTCGATGTTCCCCCCGGCCTGATCCGGCCCCATCCGCGGCAGGATTTCACCGTGCATCAACGCAAGCACACGAAGAGACTGGTTCGGCTCATCCGGGCCAAAAAACGGCGCCGCCGTCCAACACAGCACCGTGGTCAGTAGCAGCGCAAAGACGAAATAGAGCGCGGGCAGTCTGCGTTCAAGCGACTCCACACTACCCGCCTTCCAATGCCCCACACGCTGTGCCCTCGTCACAGCCGCAAAAAGATCTTCCGCCGCCACAGGAACCAGACCGGCAGAAAGCAGACAACCGCGAAGCTCACCGCAAACGCGAGTGACGTCCAGACATTCGATCCTGCGCGTCCGAAGACATCCCAGTACACCAGATACCACCACGTACGGCGCACGCCGTCGGCTCCCGTGGCATGCAGATACAGCATCGTCTTCACAATCACAATCGAGACCGTAAACGCTGCAATCGCATTCGAGCCGAACACCAGCCACGGCCACGTCACGGCACGCAGCGCGCCCGGCCACGGCTGCGGTCTGTCATCCACCAGCCAGGAGCACGCCGCAAGCACGATCGCCGCAATTCCGGCGGCCAGCAGCACATAGCTCGAGGTCCACAGATTTTTGTTGATCGGAAACCACCGCGACCAAACCTCGCCGGCCACAATGCCCGCCACGCCCCACGCGAGCAGCCGCGCGCGCACATTCTTCCAGCTCGCACGTCCCGAACTCGCAGCCTGCATCCCAAGCCCCGCCAACGCGCCCAGCAAGGTCGTTGCAATTGCCGGCAGAGTGCTCAGCAAGCCTTCGGGATCGCGAGTGCGGTTGTACAGCGTGCCTGTGTGCAGCCAGCGTTGCGTGCACCCCATCGCCGCTCGATCCAGCCACGCCGCAAGGTTCAGGTTTTTGTCCATGAACGGTACGTCGTGTCCTGGTATGCCGACACCCGGCACCGGCACCCATCGCAGCAGAATCCAGTAGCCCACCAGCAGCGCCGCAGTAATCAGCACGAGCCAGCGCACACGTTTCGTCGCAATCACGATCAACGCGGCGAACAGGTAGCACACTGCAATTCTCGACAGCACGCCGTACAGCCGCAAGTGGGTCCAGCGCATATACGGGAAGAAGTTCAGAACCATTGCCAGCAGGAAGATCTTGCCCGCACGCACGAACGCTCTTCCGGTCAGCGTTCCCCGGCAGTTTCCGCGCGCCTCACGCGCCGTCATCGAGAACACGATCGATGCACCAACCAGGAACAGGAACGTCGGGAAGACCAGGTCCGTCAACGTCCAGCCGTTCCATTCCGCATGCTCGAGTGGCCCAAAGATATGCGACCAGTCCCCCGGATCATTCACCAGAATCATCAGCGCGATCGTCAGTCCGCGCAGCACATCCACCGACAGCACACGCTGCGGCTTCACCACCACGCACTCTGCGCTCGCGCGCTCTGCAACCACGCTCGTTGCCATGACAGTCATCATCCACGATTCCGTGCAACCCGCGCCACTTCTTTCGCGGAACCGAACCGGGCTCCGCGGTGTCTATTGCGGCAGAAGCGTTCCTCGCCGGACGCACATCGAGACTCACCCCGACTCGAGGTGCCCCATGTTCGAGGACTCACTCGTCGAATCCGCTGCACTGCTCCGCACGCATAACCGCTGGCCCGCACTGCTCTCCATCGGCGCGCAGCTCTGCGCTGCCGCGCTCATCCTCACCCTGCCGCTGCTTCACCCGGAGCTTCTGCCGATGCCGCACCTTCTTCCGGCAACGCTCGCGCCTCCACGCCCGCCCGCCCCGCCACCTCCAGCGATTCACGTCAGGCCGCAGCTCTCAAATTCCACAGCGACTCACGCTCCGGAAGCACCGGCCAGCACGCAGCCGCAGCATATCTTCCAGACCTTTTTGCATCCAACCGGCCCTGCTCTCGACAACCCATCCCTGCCGATCGTCGATCTGGGAGCGAAAAACGCTCTTCCTCTCGGCATCAACAGTGCTGCACCCGCCGGTACGCACGTAGCCGTCGGTCCACCCGCAGCAGCGCCGTCCTCCAAGCCGCTGAATCTCTCCCAGGGCGTCACCGCCGGCCACCTCATCGCACCCATCCGGCCCGAATATCCAGCGATCGCCCGCACCGCCGGCATCGAAGGCACAGTTGTCATCCAGGCAATCATCTCCCGCACCGGCACGATCGAAAGCGCACACGTTATCAGCGGTTCGCCGATTCTTCAGGGAGCTGCACTCGACGCCGTCCGCCAGGCGCGCTACCACCCGTTCCTGCTGGACGGCCAGCCCACAGACGTCGAAACCACCATCACAATTGTGTTTCGAAGGAACGGCTAGTGCATTTCTCCTGAACATGTGAAGCGAAGCAGAAGCCGTTGAGGCCGTCTTCCCGGAGCGAAAACGGCATTCGCCACTCTTTCACCCCGCTCAGTATCAGCAGAAATGCTCTAAGCGCTGAACACCGTCGGCTGCGGGTTCACCAGCACTGATTCCAATGGATATCCCGCATCCTTCCATCCCTGCAGTCCGCCCCGCAGCGGACGCACGCGTAACACACCCAGCTTTCGCAGCTCCATCGCCACCTTGGCGCTGGTCTCCTCGCTGGGGCACGTGCAGTACAGCACGATCTCGCGATCGTCCGGTATCTCATCACGATGCATTCGCAGCTCGTCCGGCCCGATCCGCAACGCTCCCGGCAGCACCTCCGGAGCCGTCAGCACATCCAGCGGATGCCGCAGGTCGATGATGAACGGCGGCTCAATTCCACCCTTGCGGGCCAGTTCCATCATTCCCAGCAGTTGATCCGGCTCCAGCCGCAGGCCCCGAAGCTCCGCCATAAACCGCCGCCGCTGCACATACCGGTAGACGATGATGCCCACGATCATCAACAACACCAATCCGACGCCGAAGTGTGTCAGGGTCGCGAACAGCTGGGCGGATCGCGCCGCCATGTCTCCGAAGAACCGCCCCGTCAACAGCCAGCCCGCCGCCCACAGCAGCGATCCGATCATGTCGTAGATCACGAAGTCGAAGTAGGCCATTCCCGCCTGGCCCGCGATCGGCGCTGCGATCGTGCTCACTCCCGGGACGAACTTGGCGAACAGCAGCGTGAGCCCACCCCGCCGGGCAATCGATCCCTGCGCGCGGTTCACGCACGTCGAGGCATCCAGCGAGAGTTTGCACAGCAGGTCCAGAACGCGGCTGCCAAACCGCCGCCCCAGCCACCACCACATCGAGTCCGACAGAAAGCACGCCAGCAGCACGACAGGAACGATCAGCTCGAGGTGCAGCTTGTGCGCCGCACTCATCGTGCCCGCCGCCAGCATCAGCGGGACGCTGGGAATCGGCAACCCGGCCTGCTCCACCAGCACCCAGCCAAACATCACGGTGTAGGCGTGTCGCAGAAACAGCATCTTGATCAGACCCATGACCGCCCCCACAACTCTTCCGGATGTTTCGTAGATGTCTCTGTGGACTCGTCCGTTGCAGAAAAGATAGAAGCAAAAGCACGGCAAAGCACGAATTAAATGACGAGACACCCACGCAAAAAAGGCCGGGCGCGATCGCCCGGCCTTGCCATCGGTGATTGTTCCCTGCTATTTCACCCGAACCTTTGGTTCCACGGACATCCCGATGCGCAACTCGTGATTCGGATCCTGCTTCGCCAGATCGTCAAAATTGATCCTCACCGGAATCCTTTGCACGACCTTGACATAGTTGCCGGTAGCATTCTCCGGCGGGAACAGGCTCAGCGCCGAGCCGGTCGCTCCGCCGATCTGCGCCACGTGCCCGCTGAACTTCTTTCCGCCCAGCGCATCCACAGACAGCTCAACCGCCTGACCGGGGTGCATCTCCTTCAGCTGCGTCTCCTTGAAGTTGGCTGTCACCCACAGGTCCTCCAGCGGCACGATCGTCAGCAGCGACTGCCCCACGCTCAGGTTCGCCCCGACGGCCACCGTCTTGCGGCTCACAATGCCGTCAATCGGCGCCACAATCTTCGTATAGCCCAGGTTCAGCTTCGCCTGGTCCAGCCGCGCCTGCGCCTGCTGCACCTCGGCCAGCGCCGCCTGCTCACGAGCCAGTTGCGCTGCGACCTGCTTCGGCGCCGTCTGCTGGCTCTGTCGCTGCTGGCTGAGCGCCTGCGCCAGCCGTGCCCGCGCCTGCCGGATCTGGTCCTGCGACGCGGTCGCGCTCCGCTCCGCCTCGTTCAGCGCCGCCTGGTCCGCCGTCGAAGTCGCCACAGCCTGGTCAAACTGCTGCTTCGAAATCACATCGTTCTTCACCAGCGGTGTATAGCGGTCCACGTCGATCTGCGCCTTCAGCGCATTCGCCTTGGCCTGCTGAATCCGCTCATTCGCCGCCGCCGCCTGCGCCTCGGCCTGCGACACAGCCGCCTCCGTCGAGGCCACATCCGAGGTTGAGGTCAGCACCTGCGTATGCGTCGTCACGCTCGTGATCGGCACATTCACCCGTGCCTGCTCAAAGTCCGCCTTCGCATTCGCGAGGTTCGCCTGCGCCTGCTCGAGTGCCACCTGAAAATCGCGCGGGTCAACCTCAGCAATCGGATCGCCCTTGTGCACCGTCTGCTGCTCTTCGACATCCACCTGGACGACCTGTCCCGCCACGCGGGAGCTCACCTGGTACAGATTGCCATCCACCTGCGCGTCGTCGGTGTCCTCCGTAAACGTCGAGCGCCAGTAGAAGAAGATCGCGATGGCCGCAAGGATCGCGACGACAATGATGATGATCATCCGCCGGCGGCTCTTCTTCTCCGGAGCCTCCTCTACTCTCTTCTGATCGGGCTGTTGCTGCGGCGCACCAGGCTGTCCATCCTGCGGCTTGATCTGTACGGTGCCCTGTATCTCCGCAGTTTGGCCCTGCTGTCCGCGCTCATTCTGATCGGCCACGTCTACTTCCCTCCGAGATAATCCTTGTAATTCGTCGATGCCACACCCAGCGCGCGCGCCAGCGAGAGCTTTGCCACGTTGTGCTGATACAGTGCGCTGATGTACTGGTCGTTTGCCTGCTCGTCCTGCGCCAGCGCCTGCGAAACCGGCAGGCTGTCGCTCACGCCCGCCTTGAACCGCTGCTGCGCCTCGTTCAGCGCCTCGCTGGCCAGCTGCACATTGCTGCGCGCCGCATCCACCAGCTTCTCCGCGCTCTGGATGTCGAGAATCGCATCCCGCACATCCTGATTTACCTGCTGCACCTGGTCGGAAAGCTTCGCCTTCGCCTGGTCATACTGCGCCTCGGCCACCTGCTCATCGCCATGGGTCTTCGCAATCTGCAGAATCGGCGCGCTCACCTGCCCGGTCGCCGAGTACGTCCCATGCGAGTGCGCCGGCGTCGTCCCAAGATCCCCAAAGTCGCCCGAGAAGCTCGCCACCGGCAACTGCTCATCGAACGCCGCCTTCTTCCCCGCCTCCGCAGCCTTTAGCTTCTCGTTCGCCGCCGCGAGGTCTTTCCGCTGCTTCAGCGCCTGCTGAAACGCCTGGTCCGGATCCGGCGTGTCCAGCGCCGCGAACGGCTCCTTGTCGCTCAAATCGAACTTCTGATCCAGCGGCAGACCAATCGCGCGTGCCAGCGACAGCTTGTCTTTCGCGAACTGGTTCTGCGTCGCAATCAACTGCTGCTGCTCGTTCTGGTAGTCCACCTGCGATCGCAGCACATCGAGCCGCGGACTCGTCCCCGCCTGATGCGCCTGCGTTGCCTGATCGAGCTGCACCTTCGAGGTAGCCATCTCCGCCTGCACCGCCGCAATCCGCGACTCGTCCGCAAGACACAGCAGGTACGCATTGCCCACCGTCAGCACCACCAGATCGCGCGCATCCTGAGCCGTTAATTTCGCCGACTCAAAGTTGTGCTTCGACGCCATGTAGTTCTCGAACGCCTGCAGGTTCACCAGGTTCTGCGTCAAATACGCGCGAAAATCCACCACCTGGAACGGCCCAACAATTGGGTTGATCCCCGGAAACTTCAACCCATAGGCCGCCAGGTTCACCTGTTCGACCTCAATCGACGCCGCTCCCGTGACCGTCGGCAGCAGCCGCTGCAACTCCTGCAGCCGCTCGCCGCTCGCATTCTTCTCGCTCGAACTCTGCAGAATCAGCCCAAGATTGTTCTTCAGCCCACGCTGAATCGCGTCGTCTAGGCCTAGCGGAAGCACGTCCGCCGTCGCCTTCCCGCTCACCAGGCTGCCGTGAAAGCTCGGGTCCACGCTGCTCTGCGGAGCCACCGGAGGCCCGGGCTGCTGCAACTGCTGCTGAACCTGCTGCACCTGTTGGAGGTCCGTCTGTTGCGGGTTCGTCTGGTTTAGCGGAATCCCGGTCGGGCTAGGCTGCGACTGCGCATTCGCCATCCCCGCCGCCGCGAACGCAAGCGCCGCCAGCAACGCGGTCGCGCTCTGCGACGCGCGTCTCCCTTTTTCAAACATATCTCTCATGCTAACCCGTCAGCAGTGCTCACCCGGCGGTCCACAAACCTGCACAGAAGCGTTCTTCTTCATACAGATGCAGAACCCGCCCGCGGATATTCAAAAGTTTGCCTTGGAAAAATTCGGACAGCCCGCCGTCAGCGCCTGAAAGCTGTCCGTCCGCCGCACATTTCAGATCGCACCCGGGCACTTCGGATAGCGCCGGCAGCACACTTTCGATTTAGATGTCCGCGACATAAAAATTCGCAGCCTCTACACTGTCTTCTTTGCCACACTTCTCACCTTCAGGAGCCCTCCACCATGTTTCTCGGCATCGACGTCGGCACCGGCGGCACCCGCGCCGTCCTCATCGACCGCGCAGGCAAAGTCCTCGCCTCCCACTCGGCCGAGCACGCCCCTATCGCCTCCGCGCACATCGGCTGGGCCGAGCAGAACCCTGAAGACTGGTGGCGCGCCGCCCAGCAAGCCATCCTCGGCGCCCTCAAATCCGCAGCCATCGCAGGCCACGGCACCAAAGTCGAAGCGGTCGGCCTCACCGGCCAGATGCACGGCTGCGTCATGCTCGACGCCGACGGCCGCGTCCTCCGTCCCGCGCTCATCTGGTGCGACCAACGCACCCAACCCGAAGCCGACTGGCTCAACCAGACCATCGGCTACGAAAAGATCATCCAGCTCGTCGCCAACCCCGCGCTGCCCAACTTCACCCTCACCAAACTCCTCTGGGTGCATCAGCACCAGCCCGAAATCTTCAAGCAAATCCGCCACGTCCTCTGCCCCAAGGACTACGTCCGCTTCCGCATGACCGGCGTCTACGCCATCGACATGCAGGAGGCCTCCGGCACCCTCCTCCTCGATGTTGCGCACCGCCGCTGGTCCGACGAGGTCGCCGACGCCGCCGGCATCCCGATGTCCTGGCTCCCGCAACTCTTCGAAGGTCCCGAAATCTGCGCCCGCATCTCCCCCGAAGGCGCCGCCGCCACCGGCCTCGATCCCAACACGCCCGTCGCCGCTGGCGCAGGCGACCAGGGCGCAGGCGCGGTCGGCATGGGCATCCTCGCGCCCGGCTCCGTCTCCGCGACCATCGGCACCTCCGGCGTTGTCTTCGCCGCCACCTCCGCTCCCACACTCGACCCCAAAGGCCGCCTCCACACCTTCTGCCACGCCGCGCCCGGCGTCTGGCACGTCATGGGCGTCACCAACGGCGCCGGCCTCTCGTTCCGCTACCTCCGCGACACCTTCGCGCCCCGCAACCCCGACGGCTCGCTCGCCTCCTACGACGAGCTCACCCGACTCGCCGCCGACGTCCCTCCCGGCTCCGACGGCCTCCTCTGGGCACCCTACCTCTTCGGCGAGCGCACCCCGCACCTCGACCCCAACGCCCGCGCCGCCTTCGCGGGCATCAACGCCTCTACCACCTTTGCCCACTACGTCCGCGCCGTCCTCGAAGGCGTCGCCTTCTCCCTGCAGGACACCTTCACCCTCTTCCGCGAGCTCGGTATTCCCGTAGAAAAAATTCGCCTCGGCGGTGGCGGCGCGCGCGGCCCGCTCTGGCGCCAGATCCAGGCCGACGTCTACAACCACCCCGTCGAAATCCTCGAAGCCGAAGAAGGCGGAGCCTTCGGCGCAGCCCTGCTCGCCGGCACCGGCGTCAACGCCTGGCCCTCCGTCGCCGCCGCCTGCGACGCCACCATCCGCCCCGCCGCCACCATCGCCCCCCAACACGCCGATGCCATGGCCGCAGCCTACGCCCGCTTCCGCAAACTCTACCCCGCCCTCAAATCGATTGAGTCCTGACGCCCAACGAGCCATCAACCAGAACACGCTTCAACAATTTCGCCCCCGCATCACAAGCTCGCTTCCTGCATCCTCGCTGCCGGAGGTCCGGGCAAGAACTCACTTCCGCACCAGATTGAACCCGAACGCCCCCTTGATCCTCCCCTTCACCGCCAGATCAACCCACAATCCTGCCACCTGTTCCAGATAGCGCGCGTTGCTCAGCGGCCCCACATCCACCGGCTTCATGCCCGTATCCGCAATCAACCCCTCCACCACGCGCTTCGCGTCGGCATCGTCGCCGCAGTACATCATGTCGAAGTCCGAATCCCCCATCAGCGCCGCGCCGATCGTGTTGAACGCCTTCACCACGCGCGCTCCCTTCGCCCACTCCGCAATCGCCGCCGTTGCGCTTCCGCCCTCCGGGACCAGCACGCTCAAATCCGCATTCAGCGGATTCACTGCATCGATCACCACCTTCCCCTTCAGCGACAAGCCTTTCACCGCCGGCTCTACTGCCTGCCACGGCAGCGCAATCACCACCACATCCGCATCTTTCACGGCATCTGCAGGCGTGGCCACTGCCACACCCGCATCGTTCGCCTTCTGCCGGTCCTTGCTCCCTTCGCGCAGACCCGCCGTCACCTCGTGCCCCTTCTTCGCCCACAACTTGCCCAGCTGCCCGCCCACATTTCCGAATCCCAGCACTGCAATCTTCATGTAACCCTCTCCTCGCTGAAGTAAACCCTACGACCGCCATCCCGCCACCACGATGAACCGCCGAAAAATTTGTCCTTTGGATGCGCCTATTCGCGAGCCGTTGCGGTAAAGTTTTCTCCTGTTACTCCGGGCCCTCTCATCCTCACCTCAAGCGAGCCCCTCATGAGCACAGCCCCCGCACCCGTCTCTCCCTCTATAGACCAGATCAAAGCCAACATGCGCGCCACCTGGATGGCCGGCGACTTCGGCGTCGTCGCTAAGACCATCACCGCGGGAGCCGACGAGTTCATCGCCAGCCTCAACCTCCCTCCCGGCACCCGCGTTCTCGACGTCGCCTGCGGCACCGGCAACACCGCCATCCCGCTCGCCCGCCGCGGCTGCATCGTCACCGGTGTCGACATCGCCACCAACCTGCTCGAGCAGGCCCGCGCCCGCGCCGCCGCCGAACATCTCGCCGTTACCTTCGACGAAGGCGACGCCGAAGCCCTCCCCTACGGCGACGCCACCTTCGACGCCGTCACCACCATGTTCGGCGCCATGTTCGCCCCGCGCCCTGAGCTCGTGGCCTCCGAGTGCGCCCGCGTCCTCAAGCCCGGCGGCCTGCTCGCCATGGGCAACTGGGGACCCGGCGCCTTCGTCGCGCGCATGTTCAAGGTCGGCAGCTCGCATGTCCCGCCGCCGCCCGGCGTCAAGCCACCCATCCTCTGGGGTGACGACGCCACCGTCCGCGAGCGTCTCGCACCGTACTTCACCAACATCGAAACCAAGCCCATGCCAATCGACTTCGACATGCCCACCAACCCCGCCGGCTGCGTGGACTTCTTTCGCACCTGGTTCGGCCCCACCAAGGTCGCCTTCAGCAAACTCGACGAGCCAGGCCAGAAGGCCCTCTTCGCCGATCTCGAACACCTCTGGTCCTCAGAGAACGCCGCACCCGACCCGGCCAACCACACCCTCATCAAGCACGAGTACATCCGCATCACCGCAACTCGCAAATAACCCAGCTTCAGAGAAGACGCCGGCTGCCCCATCAAAACCGTCCAACCTCCGCGCCCGATGCGCATCCAAACGCGCAGGAGCACCGACATGTCGATCCAATCCACCGCGCAGAAGCAGCTCGAATCCCGTCTCCCCAAAGTCATCGACGCCCGTACCCACGGCATCATCGATTACTGCCACGCCGCCTTCTTCCTCGGCATGGCCTGGTTCTGCCGCAAGAGCAACCGCCCCGCCGCGCTTGCCTCCCTCATCACCGGCTCCTTCATCCTCGCCGAATCCCTCCTCACCGACTATCCGCTCGGCGCCTTCAAAGTCATCCCCTTCGGCACGCACGGCCGCATGGACACCGGCTTCGCCGCGTCCTCTCCCATCATGCCGCGCCTGTTCGGCTTTGGCGGAACTCCCGCCGCGCGCGTCTTCCAGGGCAACGGCCTCATGGAAGCCGCCGTCGTCGGTATGACCGACTTCTCCAGCGAACGCGCCCACGCTGAAAGCGGCCGCGCCCACACTCAAGTAGAGCGCGCCCACGCCGAAGCCGCCTGAACGCGAACGCCTAATTCGCCGACGGCTTCTCAACGCTCTCAATCACCAACACCTTCGCCGGTGCCTTCGTCGCCTCCAGCTTCAGCCCAAGCTGCTCCTGGATCGCCGTAAACAACGGCGGCGGTGCGTCCGCGGTCGCTGCGTTGTCTGCGGTGTTCTGCGGCGGAATCCTTCCCCCATACTGCGACTCATCCGGCGTCCATCGCAGCATCAGGTCATAGCGGTCCTTTAGTCCCGTCTGGTCCAACACCGGCCGGTCCAGAATCCCCTGCATCATCATGGCAAACTCTTCCATGCTCCCATTCCGCATCCGCATCTGGCCCGGCGGCCCACCCATCCCCGGAGGACTATTCGGATCAGCTCCGCTCTTCATCAGCTTCGACCCCGTCTTCGCCACCGACAGCACATACACCGACAGCTCCTTCTTGTCCTCATGAAACTTCAGCGCAAAGCGGTCCGCCAGCAGCTTCCGCACGATCCCCCTCGCCTGCTCCAGGCTCGGCAAGCCCTCGTGATCCGGAAGAATGTCCATGTCAAAGTGATCCGATTTGATCCAATCCGGCCCTCCGATGACCTGCGTCGGGTGCAGGTTATACGCCAGCGTAATCATGCCTTCGACCGTGAAGTTCCCCGCCATCACATGCCGTCCCTGCAGCCAGAACCCGTTGCGCGGGTGGTTCGGATCGGTCAGCTTAATCGTCGCCACCTCGTACCCGGGCTGAAGCTTCGGGTCCATCAGGCTCAGCGCCGGATTCGCCTTCGGAATCTCCCACGCCGCTTCCGCGCTCACATGCTCCAGCGTCAGCGGAAGCTCATGCCCTCCCTGGTTCCACGTTCCCACGGCCATCTTCCCATCCGGCGTCACCTTGCCGTCATAGCTCACATCCATGCCCAGGATCGTGAACTTCAGCGCGCCACCATCCAGTGACAGCGTCGTTGTGCCCATACTGCCCGGCCCCTGGTCGATGCTGTAGATCCTTCCCTTCAGCGCGCCATCGGCTTTGCTTACCTGCAGCACCACGCGAAGATCCTGCTGTCCCGCATGCAGCGTCCCCTGCCAGGTCTGCGGCGAATCCTGTGCGCACGCACCCACACCCAGCAGCGCAGCCACTACACCGACCAACATCCCCAGTCTCTTCATGTGATCTCCTCGGAAACGTCTCCCATCCTAAACTCGCCGCAGTCCTGTCCAGTTAACATGGCATCACTCGCGAACACCCCTCGCATCGCCACCTCTCTTTAAGACCACTGCCCATCAAGTTCTACTCTCTGCCTCTACTCTCTACTCTCTAACCTCTACTCACTACTCGTCGTACCATAATCCGCATGTCCGCCACACCCGACACTACCATCCGCTGCGCAGTCCTCGGCTTCGGCCTCGCCGGAAAAGTCTTCCACTGCCCCTTCATCGCCGCCGTCCCCGGCCTGGAATTGACTTCGATCGTCCAGCGCAAAGGCGACGAAGCCGCCCAGGCCTACCCCTCCGCGCGCATCCTCCGCTCCATCGACGAAGCCTTCGCCGACCCCACCATCGACCTCATCGTCGTCGCCACACCCAACGAGACCCACTTCGACCTCGCCTCGCAGGCGCTCCAGGCCGGCAAGCACGTCGTCGTCGACAAGCCCATCACCTCTTCCGCCAAATCCGCACAAGCGCTCGCCTCCCTCGCCAAAGCCCACAGCCGCATCCTCGCGCCCTTCCACAACCGCCGCTGGGACGGCGACTTCCTCACCGTCCGCAAGCTCCTCCTCGACAACACCCTCGGCCGCCCCATCGAAATCACCTCCCGCTTCGACCGCTACCGCCCCCTCCAGCGCCCCGACACCTGGAAAGAATCCGCCGCCGCCTCTACCGGCCTCCTCTACGACCTCGGCCCCCACCTCGTCGACCAGGCACTCGCGCTCTTCGGTCCGCCCGCGCGCCTCACCGCCTTCATCCACCACGACCGCGACACCACCGACATCGACGACGCCTTCGACATCACCCTCGAATACGACCGCGGCTTCGGCCACACGCTCCGCTACATCTCCGCCGCCACCATGCTCGCGCCCGATCCCTCACCGCGCTTCCTCATCCACGGCACCCACGGCAGCTACCGCAAATTCGGCGTCGACCCCCAGGAGCCTACCCTCGTCAACACCAACGACCGACCGCCGCGCCTCGGCAGCGCCCAGCCCTGGCTGCCTGAACCCGACTCCGCCTGGGGCACCCTCACCTCCGCCGCCGAGCTCACGCAGAACACCCAGCTCACCCGCTCCACCTACCCCACCATCCCCGGCGACTACCGCCAGTTCTACGCCAACGTCCGCGACGCCATCCTCCGCCGCGCCCCACTCGCCGTCACGCCAGAAGACGCCTTCCGCACCCTCCGCCTCCTCGACCTCGCCCGCCAATCCAGCGAACTCCGCCGCACCCTCCCCGTCACCTTCGACTAACCCTCGCATCCCGCCACAACCCGGGTGGCCTACCCTTTCGCAGCTTCATCGCGAAAGGGTGGGTTGTCGCGCGTTAAGACGCGCGATGATTCGCAGGATGACAGCCGCCCAACACCGCATCGTGTACTCTTGCACGCAATGTCGCGCCCATCCATCCTCTGCATCAGCACCTACGAAAAAGGCCAGGCCTTCCTCCGAGAAGCCGCTGCGCTCGGCTGCGACATCCACCTCCTCACCGTCCACAAGCTTCGCGACGCCGACTGGCCGCGCGACATCCTCGCCGGCCTCCACACCATCCCCGAAGACCTCACCCCCGAGCAAACTCTCCCGCACATCGCCAACCTCATGCGCCACATTCCCATCGTGCGCATCGTTCCACTCGACGAATTCGACCTCGAAACCGCCGCCCTCGCGCGCGAGCACCTGCGCCTCCCCGGCCTCGGCCAGACCGCCACCCGCTTCTTCCGCGACAAGCTCGCCATGCGCGAAGCCGCCGCCCGCGCCGGCGTCCCCGTCCCCGCATTCTCCTCCGTCGCCAACCACGACGCCCTCTGGCGATTCCTCTCCACCACCGAAGGCCCCTGGCTCCTCAAGCCACGCTGGTCCGCCTCCGCCATCGGGATCCACAAATTCAATTCCGCCGACGAAGTCTGGCCTATCCTCGAACGCCTCGGCGACGCCGCCACCAATCACCTCGTTGAGCGCTTCGTCCCCGGCGACATCTTCCACGTCGAAGGCATCACCTGGAACGGCAACGTCCTCTTCGCCGCGCCGCACAAATACGGACAGCCGCCCTTCGAAACCATGCACACCGGCGGCATCTTCTCCACCCGTGCCATTGATCGCAGCAGCGCCGACGCCGCCGAACTTCTAGCCATTCACGCCGCTACGCTCCAGGCTTTAGGCATGCAAGCCGGCGTCACTCACTCCGAATTCATCCGTGCTCACGCCGACGGCCGCTTCTACTTCCTCGAAACCGCCGCTCGCGTCGGCGGAGCCTACATTGCCGAGGTCGTCGAGCACGCAGCTGGAATCAATCCCTGGATCGAGTGGGCCCGCATCGAAGTCGCACTAGCCCGAATCGAGCAGTACCAACTCCCGCCCATCCGCCCCGACTACGCCGGCAGCCTCATCTCACTCGCCCGCCAGGAATGGCCCGACACCTCCGCCTACACCGACCCCGAGATCGTCCACCGCCTCTCGAAGCTCCACCACGCCGGCCTCATCCTCCGCAGCCCCGACCCCGCGCGCATCGAATCCCTCCTGCGCGACTACACCGCCCGCTTCCTCACCGACTTCTACGCCCGCCTCGACGCCCCCGCCAAACCCACCGCCTGAAAGAATCAATTTCGGCAGTGATCTCTTGATGCCGTCGATCTCTTGATGCCGTCATCCTGAGCCGTAGGCGAAGGACCTCCGTATTTTGGACCACCACCGGAGCCGGGTGCCACGATCTGGGTGCCCCATCCTCGACGGCGCAGCCGGCAGGGTGGGGTATCGCGCGTGGTAGCGCGCGAGTGTCTTTGCTTTTGCCCTTGCTGTTGCTCTTGCTGTTGCTTTTCTTTTTGTCATCCCCGAAGGGGATCTGCGTTTGCTGTTGCTGCTGCCGTTGCCGTTGCTGTTGCTCTTGCCTTTGCCTTAACTCACAACTGAAAACTCGAAACTCAAAACTGATTCAGACCGCCTTTGCTTTTGCCGCTGCTTTTCTACCCCGAGAGAACGGTATCTTACAATCGTGACCATGCCGCTCAACCGCAGATCCTTCCTCCAGAGCGCCCTCCTCGCCGCCAGCGCCCTCAAGCTCCGCGCCCTCACCAGCAACATCTCCGCAACAACAAACGACCTCCGCGCAAACTTCCGCACGCCCCCCAAAAAATTCCGCCCCATCGTCCGCTGGTGGTGGCCCGGCGACGACGTCACCGAAACCGAGCTCCTCCGCGAGCTCTCCGCGCTCGACGATGCCTGGTTCGGCGGCGCTGAAATCCAGGCCTTCAACAAAGCCTTCAGCCCTGAAGAACTCTCCACCCGGCTCGATCGCATCAACGGCTTCGCCACCGACACCTTCTTCCGTCACGTCGCCACCGCCGCCCAAGGCGCCCGCGATCGCGGCCTCTTCATCGACTACACGTTCGGCTCCGGCTGGCCCTTCGGCGGCGGCTTCGCCATCACGCCCGAGCTCGCCGCCATCGAGCTCCGCTCCTCGCATCTGTCTGTTGAAGGCCCCGCCACCTTTCACTCGCGCCTTCAAATTCCCTCCATCACTGACGGCGACCCACTCCACGGCTCCGAGACCCTGAACGGCCTGCCCGCCGGCTGGGCAGAGCGCATGCAGAACCGCGCAAAAATCGCCGCTGTCATCGCTGTCCGCGGCTCCGAACCGCAGTTCGCCTTCCATCAACAGGACGGTCGCGGCCGCGCCGTCTTCAAACCCGGCGAGCTGGTCCACGACACCGCCATCGACCTCACCGCGAACCTCCAGCCCGACGGCCTCCTGCACTGGGAGATCCCCGCCGGCACATGGCAGCTCTTCGTCTTCCGTTCCATGCCCACCGGCCAGCGGCTCAACGCCGGCGCAGGCGCCGGTCCGCAGCTCGTCATGGATCACCTCAGCGCCGACGCCTTCCGCGCTCACGCCCATCGCGTCGGCGACGCCGCCGTCCCATTCCTCAAAGAGTTTTTCGGCAAGGGCATGCGCGCCATCTTCTGCGACAGCCTCGAGGTGCGCGGCAATATCTTCTGGAGCGATGACTTCCTCGCCGAATTCAAGCGCCGCCGCGGCTACGATCTCCAGCCCTTTCTCCCCGTCCTCCAGGTGCAGAGAGCCAACCTGCCTTACGCGCGCTTCTATGAAATGCCGTTCTTCGACATCAAAGACATCGGCGATCAGGTCCGCCACGACTATCGCCTCACCGTCGCAGAGCTCATGACCGAGCGCTTCTACAGCCAGTTCAATCGCTGGGCGCACGACCACAACCTGCTCTCCCGCACCCAGGCTCACGGGGCTCCGGTCGACGTCCTGCGCGTCTACGAAGAGGCCGACATCCCGGAGACCGAACAGCTCTACGACGAAGGCTGCTACGACTTCCTCAAGCTCGCCTCCTCAGCTGCGCACATCAACGGCCGCGCCCTCGTCGGCAGCGAGTCCTTCGTCTGGCCCAACGCGGCCTACCAAACCACCCCAGAAAAGATGAAGCTCGCCGCCGATGAGCTCTTCACCGCCGGCATCAATGCCATCGTCTTTCACGGCTTCGCCTATCAGGTGCCGGATTTCCCCGCGCCCGGCTGGCATCCGTTCTGCGGAATCTATAGCTCCGGCAACTACTCGTCGCAGTTCAACGAGCTCAACCCGCTCTGGCCCTACTTCGCCCAGGTCAACCGCTACCTCAGTCGCCTGCAGTTCATCCTTCAGTCCGCAAAAACCGTCCCCGCCGTCGCACTCTTCCGCGACACCCTCACACACGGCGCCGAAGAGCAACCGCCCACCCCGCCTCTGAACCAGGCCATCACGGACGCCGGCTACTTCTACGACCACATCAACGGCGACTCGCTCCTCCACTGCAAAGTCGAAAACAAATCGTTGATCACCGTCGCCGGAACAAAATACCGCGCCCTCGTTCTTCCCTCTATCAACTCACTGCCCGCAGACGTCGCCGAAAAGATCGAGTCCTCCGCCTCCGCCGGCCTTCCCGTTCTCTTTTCAGGCGATCTCCCCACACGCGCCAGCGGCTTCACCTCTCACCTCGATGCCAATCAGCGCGTCGAACGCGCGATGACTCGCATCCGCAGCCATCCATCCTTCCACGCACAGCCAAAGATCCCGGACCTCATCTCCACCCTCCGCACCGTCGCCGCTCCAAACATTCGCTTCCGCGGTGAATCCTTCTTCTTCATCCAGAAGCAACTCGACAGCACTTCCCTGTTCTTCCTGCGCAACGAATCCGATCAGGCGCGCAAACTCGACGCTGAATTTGACGCCCGGGGCATACCCGAACTCTGGGACCCATGGACGGGCGAGATCACTACGCTTCCATTCACCAGAGCCGGCGCCAACAGATTCGCCATCAAGCTCGATCTCGATCCCCTCTCATCCGCGCTGATCGCCTTCAGCCCGGACTCCGCCCAGCGTCCTTTCCCCGCGAAGGCGTCTTCCTCGACCGAAATCGTGAGACTGCAGGCGATCGGAACCACCGGCTGGACCCTGGTTGCCACCGAGTCCCTTCCCGAACACGGCTCCCGGACCATCCGCCGCACCCTTCCCCTGCTGATCGACTGGTCCCTCGACCCGGACCTCCGCAGCTTCTCCGGCCGCGGCGTCTACAGCACCAGCTTCACCGTTCCTTCCGATCTCCACGACGGCCGCGTCACCCTCGACCTCGGCGACGTTCGCGAGGTCGCCGACGTCAAGATCAACGGCACACCTGTCGGCTCCCTCCTGCTGCGTCCCTACGCCATCGACATCACAGCGCACGTTCGTCCCGGCGAAAACGCGCTCGAGATCGCCGTTACCAACACCCTCTTCAACGCCATGGCCCTGCGCACCCCCAGAGCCTTCGCCCCCGGCCCCACCGAAAACAGCTCCGGACTGATGTCCGGCGGCCTCATCGGCCCAGTCCGCATAATCTACACGCGCGCAAAGTCTTGACTTGAAAGGAGTTACGGCCTGAATCCGCAGCCTCCCTGTGAGGCTTACCCCTTTCGAATCAAGACTTTGCGTAAAACAGCCCCTGAAGTCCAGGCCTAACTAACCTGTTTCGAAGACTTTGCGCAAAAACAGGGGGAGGGGGTACCCCCCTCCCCCCTTAAATTGCGCAAAGTCTTCGAAAGGTGATCCAGCTTCTCGATCGCGGCATTTCGTGGATTCAATGGACTCAGACCTTGCCGAGAAGCAAGATACAAACGGGGGAGTTCTTGAAGCGATCAAGTTTGAGCGCCGCCAGGTCTGCGAGTTCTGACCCTCTCCACGCGGCAGAAGACGGCCAGATTCCCCGTGAGAACTGGGCCGGCAATTACCGCTACAGCACGGACAAAGTCCTCCAACCCTCGACTTTGGCTGAGGTCCAGGACGCGGTACGCTCTGTCGATAAGGCGCGCGCGCTCGGCACGCGCCATTGTTTCAATGGCATCGCAGACTCCGCCGAAGCTCAAATCTCTACCCTGCGTCTCAACGCATTCAAGCTGAGCGCGGACCACAGAACCGTTACCGTCGGCGCCGGCGTGAGATACGGTGATCTCGCGTTACAGCTCGATCGGGCCGGCTTCGCGCTGGATAACATGGCGAGCCTTCCGCACATCTCTGTTGCTGGATCGATCGCCACAGCAACCCACGGCTCAGGCTTACACAACGGCAGTCTGGCGAGTGCGGTTAGCGGGCTCGAAATAGTGGCGGCAGACGGCTCTATTCACACGTTGACTCGCGCGACGGATGGCGAGCGTTTTGCCGGAGCGGTCGTTGGCCTGGGCGCGTTCGGGATTGTAACGAGCGTGACACTGGACGTGCGGCCCCGATATGAGATGACACAGGTGGTCTACCGCGATCTGGATTTTGCTCAACTCGAGCACAATCTCGAAGCAATCATGACCGCGGGCTACAGCGTCTCCCTGTTCACGAATTGGCAGGACGAGACGGCCGACCAGGTCTGGATCAAGCGCCGTGTCGACCAGGGCGGCGTGCCAGCTCCAGCTCCGGTGTTCTACGGGGCCACTCTGGCCAAAGATAACGTTCATCCGGTGCCCGGCGAAGACCCGGTGAGAACCACCGATCAAATGAATGAGGTTGGCCCATGGTATGAGCGCCTTCCCCACTTCAAGATGGAATTCACGCCTTCTGTTGGGCAGGAGATCCAGACGGAATACTTCGTGCCGTTTGAACGAGGCTACGAGGCGATCCGCGCGGTGGAGAGTCTACGCGACCAGATCACACCTCACCTTTTCGTTACTGAGCTGCGAGCCGTAGCCCCCGACGACCTCTGGATGAGCATGGCATACAAGCGCCGCTCCCTTGCGATTCATTTCACATGGAAACCTGAGCCCATTGCGGTCGGCAGGATGATCCCGCAGATCGAAGCAAGACTCGCCCCGTTTCAGCCGCGGCCTCACTGGGGCAAGCTCTTCGCGCTGAAGGCAGATCAACTCGGCGTGGTGTATCCCCGCTGGAATGACTTCAAAGAGCTCGCGCAGCAGTTTGATCCGACCGGCAAATTCCGCAACCGCTACATGGACGATGCGGTTTGGGGATAGCCGCGCCTCCAGATGGAGGTCGAGTGCAAGTGACGGCCCTTTATCCGCGATTGAAGAGATTCCTTAGCGCGTCCAGCGGCTGGCAATTGAGCACGTCCGATTTCTCCAGACCGGCGCGGCGGGCCTGCTCCAAGCCGTAGCGAATCGTGCGGTACTCACCGGTACTGTGCGAGTCAGTCGAGATGGCGATTCTGATTCCCGCCTCCCGCACAAGTCTTGCATTCTCGGCAGAGAGATCGAGCCGGTCGGGACTGGAGTTTATTTCGAAGAAGCACCGCCTGTCTTTGGCATGCTCGATGATGCGCTCGAAGTCCAGTTCGTAGCCGGGGCGCTTCAGGAGCAGACGGCCAGTAGCGTGGCCCAGGATTGTGAAGTAGCGGTTATCCATCGCGCGCAAGACACGCTCGGTCTGCTGTTCCCTGCTCATCGCAAAGCGCGAGTGGATGGAGCAGACGGTGTAATCGAGCTCGCGCAGGATGTCATCGGGAAGATCGAGTGCACCGTCGGCGAGGATGTCGACCTCTGCGGACTTGAGCACGCGAAACCCCGACAGGCGGGCGTTGAGCTCGTCGATGGTTCGTAGCTGGCCGCGCAGGTCTTTGATGGACTGGCCATTCGCAATCTTGAGACTCGGCGAATGATCGGTGATGCCGATGTATTCGTAGCCGAGTTCCTGTGCCGCGTGCGCCATCTCTTCAACGGAATCGGCTCCATCGCTCCCGAAGGTGTGGGTGTGCAGGTCGCCGCGAATGTCCTGGTGTGTGACCAGCTGCGGCAGCGTTCCTTTGCGCGATTGGTTGACTTCATCAAGGCCTTCGCGGAGTTCAGGCGGAATGAACTGCATCTGGAAACGCTTGTAAAAAGCGTCTTCGGACGGGAATGCAGCGGTCTTTTCGAGTGCAGTGAGGCTGCCGGTCACACGGCTCAATTTGCGCAGATGCGCCGCCGAACCCGTTCCGCGGATGAGACAGAAGCCCCAGTTCTTCTTCTGAGCGCGTTCAAGACAGAGGAGCGGGCCGGATGACAGTGAGTATGTCGCTGTTGAGGCGGTGGAGTCGATCAGAGACGTGCGGCCGCCGTAACGCTGCATGACTTCGACAACCTTATTGAAGTCGTGCGCCTGCACGAGAAAGTCGAATCTGCCGATGATCTCGACGCGGCGGCGGTACTCGCCCACAGCTTCGACGCGTTCTGCGCCGGCTTTGTTGAGCAGGAACTTCGCAAGTGACTCGGCGAGCGGATGGGCGTGATAGAGCAGGATGGTCTGGGTCTCGATGAGACCGTAGCGAACGTGCTGGGCCATGCGAGCGCCGAATATGCTCTCGATCTGCCCGCTGTCGAGAGCGGAACGGAGTGCCTCGATCGTGGAGATGCCAAGCTTTTTGTAGATGCGAAGGACACGCCGCGGGTCAAGGCGCGGATGCACGCTGAGCTCGACCAGTTCGGGTGTGGAGTTCGAGCGGATCTTCTCGAGAGTTTTGAGGGTGCCTGTTTCGACGATCTCGCGAATGGCGCCGCTGATTGCGTCGCCGATGCCAGCGTAGACGCGCAGATCGGCGTTACTGCGGACCAGCTCGTCGACGCTCTCGCCTAATCCGCGAACGACGGCGGCCGCGCGGCGGTACGCGCGAACCTTGTATGGATTCGCCTTCTCCAGCGTGAGCATCTGCGCGAGCGAGGAGAGGCGGTCGACCGTCTGCGGCACACCTCATTGGGATGCGCGGCTGGATGCGCGAAAACAGACGGTGTGTTTGGTGATGGATTTGTGGTGAGCGGGCTGGGGCTCGAACCCAGGACCAGCGCCTTAAAAGGGCGATCTGGTCCGCGGCGCACCGGGTTGCAAGGGACCGCAAAACATGCAAAATTCCCACTGTTCACTGGCTTATTTGCGATTCACTTAGGAAGGAAACATTGCAAGGAGTCGCATCGGAATTTGGGGAAAAGTATCACTTTTGTATCATTTTTGCGTTAGCATCGATCCGGCGATGCCTGATCGCCGGGGAGGCGCGAGTGCCACGCAAAGCGAAAGAAGTGGTCGGCGTCTATGAACTTGAGCCTGGCCTTTGGTGCGGACGGTACCGCACCCCGGATGGAAAGCTTATACGGAAACGGTTCGGCTCCGACCGCAAGGCCGCTGTCGCTTGGGTAGAAGAGGCCCGCACCATCCGCCGGAATAACGCCGCGGAACTACCGGCCACGGCCATCCTCCACAAACAGAAGAAGGCGACAGCCGAACCGCCGAAAGTGACAGTCGGCCTGCTTTGCGACGAGTTCCTCAGGTATGTGAAGTCGCATCCGGATGAATACCGCGACCAGAAGAATCCGCCTCGACGAATCGAGCAGATCAGGACCGAGTTCGGCGACCGACCCGCTGAGACACTGAAGAGCTCAGAGATCGAGGAGTGGCTTGACAGTGTTCAAGAGGACCGCGAAGTGTCAAACGCCACAATCAACAAGCTACGCGGTACGTTCTCGATGCTATACAAGCACGGCAAGCGCAAAGACCTCATCGATCTGAACCCTGCGGCGGATGTGCCCTTGCGCGACGTGGGTGAAAGCATCGAACGATTCCTCTCGACCGCTGAGGAGAAGCGGCTACGCGCGGTGCTTGAAGCCGATATCGCAGCTCACGCGGAACACGCAGTCCTCAAGGATGAGGCTGTTGAACGCCTGCTGGAATTTGACGTCTCTCTGCGCTCGGGAATGCGGAAGAGTGAGCAATATAATCTGCGCTGGCCTGACATTGACTACAACCGCAAAATCATGCGACTTCGGAAAACGAAGAACGGGAAGCCGCGTAACGCCTTTATGATCGACGACACGATTCGGGCCCTCAAACAGTTGCATGAAATTTATTTGCGACGATCCGATCGTCAGCGCAAGCAGGGTTTGGAGCTGGACGACAAGGTGTTCTCGAAGGTAGAGAACAAGAAGTGGTGGTTAGCCGCTGTCAAACAGGCGAAGATCAAGAATTACCGTTGGCATGATAATCGGCATACCTTCTGCTCCAGGTTGGTACAGGCCGGAGTTCATCTCAAAGTGGTCCAAGAGGCTGCCGGGCATCAGACCATAGCCTCCACAATGCGCTACGCTCACTTCGCGCCCTCACAAGTCGTCGACGCCATGGCCGTTCTTAATTGGCAAGGCGGCGCGGCCACCTGAAACGTATCCAGCCGAAGCAGCATAGTCATATGCACCCTGCGACTTTATGAGTGACGCAAGTAATGTAATTTCAACGAGTTACTCGGCATGATCGGTAATCTAGCAGAGTGCTAAGTTATCTGAAAGCACGTTGACCCTTCTGTTATCCGGGGTTCAATTGGGGTTGACAGAGTGGGCACAACACCTCACGCCGCAGATGGTCCAGCTGGCTGCGTCTTGGTGTCACTTACAACATGGATTGCCATCCCTACGGTATCCCGTTGTCTTGCGTAGCTCGGCAAGTCACCGCGTCATTGTGAGTTTTGGAAGACAATCCGGTCACGACATCAAACTTGCGAAGCACTGGTTCCGAATAGGAGGGTGATGGCGGGCGACGGTCGTCGCAGATTCGTTCCATGACACCCATTACCGTGATAAGATCTTTTGCTGTTTCCCAGCATCTCTTCAGACTTCCATTGTTCAGTGGGTCGTGCACAGTCCCTCCGCTGCATGGCCAAACGACTGGAGGAAACGTGAACCAGCCGATCGAAGGCTTTTTGAACCAACACCTCTACGTCGGGGTAATCACGGGAGTTCTGTTGAGCGTGACCCTACCGCTCCTTCGTGCGCTCCTACCTCGCCCGTCCAATGCATTGGCTAGCCCGGATCTGTGGGCGCAACTCCGTCCGTTTGTCGTGATCGCTTGTTTTTCGCTTCTCACCGCGATCCTAGTAATCGCGTTCGCGGGAGACGCCGTTCACTCATGGAAATGGCATCAGGCACTCCTTGCTGGTTACGCTTGGGACTCCACACTTCAAAAGGTCAGTAAACATGGATGAGGATGAATGATCGCCGACACTCAAATTCCGGAGCTTAAGTCTGAGGTGGACATCGTTTCTGTCCCTATGACAAGCGCAACGCTCTTCAATCAGATCCAAGCGACTGGAACTGCGGAAGTGATCGTGGTGCTCAAAACGCCCGCCGCTTCTTCCTCCGGCCGCACCGCTGGTCGCGCACTGTCCGCCGCCGACTTGGAGAAATATTTCGTGCCCTCTGAGCGTTCGCAAATCCTCGCGAGTCTGACGAAAGCGTCGCTCTCGATGCGAACGTCCGCGAGATTCAGAGCGAACACAAGCGCCGAGCCACTCATGCGGCAGTTTCCAGCCTTGGGCGTTGTGCTAGGAACCGTGAATGCCCAGGGACTGCTCGGCCTCCAAAAGGACCCGCAGATCGCTTCAGTTACAGCAGCGCCGACATTCAGCCTCGTCCGGCCGGTTCGGCCCGCCGCAACAGTTCGTCTCAAAGACTTGGGATCAGGCGCTCGCCTTCTCGGGGCTCCACAGTTGTGGAAGGCCGGATTTCGAGGGAAAGATGTGGTGATCGCCCATTTGGATACCGGAGTCGACGCCTCACACCCTGTCCTTAAGGGAGCAATCTCCGGCTTTGCAGAATTTGATCTCAACGGGAACGAAGTCAGAGGAGCACATCCTCATGACACCGAGGAGCATGGAACCCATACAGCCGCAATTATTGTTGGCCGCACCTACCGTGGCGCGTTTGTCGGCGTGGCGCCGGAAGCAAAATTGGTGAGTGCTCTGGTCATAGAGGGTGGAAAAATCTTGGCGCGCGTGTTGAACGGTCTAAACTGGGCAGTGAATCAAGGTGCCAAGGTCCTCAGCATGTCCCTCGGCATACCTGGTTACAGACCGGAGTTTTTGCCAATCGTACAAATTCTGCGCGCCCGGGGCGTCCTTCCCGTGATCGCAGTGGGCAATGATGGACCGGGCATGAGCCGATCGCCCGGCAACTACGCCGAGGCACTCTCCGTTGGCGCATGCGACAACAACAAGGAGATAGCTGATTTCTCCAGCAGCGAGACGTTTATTCGTCAGAACGATCCGCTCGTTCCGGATCTTGTCGGGCCCGGTGTCGATATCGTCTCTGCAGTTCCGAATGGCCACTTCATGAGAATGTCTGGCACCTCCATGGCAACTCCTCACATCGCGGGGCTCGCAGCCTTATTAATGCAGGCCGCGCCGGGTGCCACAATCGATCAGATCGAGACCTCAATCTTCCAGTCTTGTTCTCTTGCACCAGGGCTTCCAGCAAGCCGAGCAAATCGAGGACTGCCGGACGCTGTACGCGCTTACGAGATACTTACCGGTCGATCCCTTTCGATACCCGCTTCCGCTCCTGCTGCTCTGAAAAGAAGAACCACGACAACGAGGAGAAAAACCGTTGCGACGAAAGGCCCAAAAGGGAGTTCCCAAAAAGGATCTCAAAAGAGAGCAAGCCGAAAACCGGTCAAGCGATCGCGGTAGATTAGATCAAACGATTAGAGAACGCCTTCTGTCACAATTCACGACTTGAACGCGTTCTAGCGGATTCTTTTCGAGATGTGTGCTTCTTACGCCCCTCGGTGAATTTAACAGGCTCAGTTTTCACCGGCCTGATCAACTCGAGACCCGGCAAGTTGGTCGTCCTGGCCGTAAGAACCTCGGGCTGCCGTGAAAGCACACGCAGGAATTCAGGCTTCGCTTGCACCTGAAAGCTCCCCAGCTGATCGAGAACCTGTACGTTCTCAGGATTTTCACCACTGTCGTATGTCGCCCTCTGGACCAAGTCGTCCGCCAAAGCTTTCGTTCGTTCAGGAGAAGGGGTCAACTCACCAGGACGATCTGAACGCAATTGAAACCAGGCCTGCACAGTGCTCTGGCTCTTTTCGGCCGCCTGGAGTTGATCCTGCAGCTGGCTGTCAGAAGCCAAGTTCATTACACTACCTCACTACTTAGGATGCGCTTTCGTTTGCGACGAGGCAAGTAAAAAGCTGCGGAAGGCATGCCGGAGCCCAAACCTAATATTTTCTATAGTTTGCGTTTGCCGATTTTAGCGGGTGCGCTACTTGAATAGAGAGTCTCACTCGCTAGCCATGCCTCGAGCCGGTTCAGTCTTTCGACTGCTTTCTGCTCCGATGGTACCGCGCACACACACTGTCGAAGGCGCGCCCAGTGGCGGGCGTACCAGAAGCAGACGAAAACGAGCAGCAACCTCTTAGATCCTCAGAAAACTTTCTGTGCGAACCGACACCACTTCGGGACCTGAATCTCGCGATCTGGCATACTCGGCCCGCAAACGTTCATCCGCCCTAACACCTTGTTGGCATCCAAGACGCTCAGTTTCCCAGCCACGAACGATTGAACCATGAAGCCTAGCGGGTCGGGTTCAAGCACGCTCACGGAAGCCATTTGCAGGTAGCCAAACCGGCTAGGCAATCATGAACGTCAGAATCGGATCGATTTGAAGTCCAATCAGTGGTAGAAAATGGCTTGCACACGATCTCACAATTTTTAGGAGCGATTTCCGTATGCAGCCTCGCCGCTTAGCGCTTCTTCTGACTTATCTCTGCTGCTTGCCGGCATGGACACAGCAAGAGATTACGACTGTCAAGAACGAACCAGCGAATCTCGATTCGGCGAAGAAGGAATTGGGTCGTTATCACGATTGCACCGAAGAAAACTGTTATCAGCCGCAATTGCAACGACAAATTGACCTGGCAGTGGGCTTTCTACACGGCAGCGTTGCGAACGCCAAGCCCGGAGAAAAGCTTGCTCTGGTGCTGGACATCGACGAGACCTCGCTGTCGAATTGGCGGATCGAAACACGCGATGATTTCGGCTATATCCCGAATGACTCGAATCTTTGCATTGCCTTGCATTGCGGTGAGGCAATCGCACCGACGTTACGGCTCTACGAGGAAGCGTCTAGGCTTGGCGTGACAGTGTTCTTCATTACCGGACGCCCAGAACCACAACGGGCTGACACCGAAGCAAATCTCAAAGCGGTGGGGTACGCCTCTTGGGGGAGATTGTACCTGAGACCTGTCAATCATCCAGTGGATCAGTCCGTGTCGGACTACAAATCGGGCGAACGCGGAGAGATCGTTCGGATGGGATATCGGATCGTGCTGAATGTCGGCGACCAAATGAGCGACTTGACCGGTCCTCACTCTGCTGATCACTCAGTAAAGCTACCGAACCCTTTCTACTTCATCCCCTAGTATCGACCTGAAGCTTGACGTACAACTCTTCTAAAGCAGTTGTTCTCTTTCGGGATCATCTGGGTAGAATATCTCATTTTACGCGCCGCAAGAATCGCCATCCGAAATGCTGCGATTCAACGATCGATTTGATTCCTGAGCCCGGTGGACTAGAGGCCTGCGGACTGTATCACACAACGCTTAACAAATCGCATCCGATACACGTGTATGCGTCAGTAGTTTTTATGAACTTAGATTATTCGGCACATTTTGGTCGCCTGAAGAGTCTCGTTCTCCGCCACAATCAGGTAAACCTTCCAGAGGCGAAAGGCTTTAATGAGTCGATGTGTCAGGCGCAATCCTGACTTTCTGTCGTACAAATGGCTGCGGACACAAATGTGGTCGTCTATGCCTACCCTCGACAGAATTTGGTTGCCGACTGGGCCATTGGTGTTCGACAATAGCGCCCGGACCACATCAGGTAATCCAGTACGATGAGCTTTGGTCAGAATTCGAACATTGGGCTTACAGGATGCGTCTGCGATAGTACTTCGGGCTTTGGGATAATCCTCCTTCGTGGAGGAAGGCTATCTGTGTTGCCTGATCCTCATGGATGCGGTGTATCTTGATTGGCCCGACACGCTAGGTGCTCGATAAGACCGACAGGCAGAGGAGGAAGACATGCCCCGAGAGAAAGATACTCGTGATTTCTCCGCAATTACCCGCAGTCCACTCGATGCCGCAAATCGTTTGGCTGCGCTAGCCTCTCAAACATTGACGGGAGATCACCGGGTAGAGGTTAGCCGAATCAACCCATTGACCGGCACAGCTCGTCAGATTAATGTCGAAAACGCACCACCTACAAGCGGTTCTCTCGTTCAACGGGCAAGTGACTATCTCAACCGCGATGCGAAGGGAGCCTTCGGCTATGTATCGAACAATCAGCCCGAGTTTGTTCCAGATGCCTATGTACAACGAACAACTGGGAATCGGGCTATTGTTTATCTGCAACAAAAGTATCGCGGTATTCCGTTTTTTTTGATGAATCAGAATGTTCAGTTCGAAAATAGCACCACACTCGACAAAGCTACTGGAGATAGCACACCAATCGAGACGGAACTTGATTCAGCACCAAAGATCGACGCCGCGACCGCGGTGGGGATCGCAGCGTCCTATCTGTCCCATACCGAGGACGAGAAGGTAGATCACTGGGGTCAGAAGTTGACAATCGGGCCACTGCAGGTCGCGTCGGACTATCGACCCCAGACTTTGTCCAAATTCGACTCTCCAAGCCAGCCCACGACAGTTGCTAGAGGACCTTTTGGCGAGGAGGTAAAAGCAGTTCTTAATTTCTTCAATCAAGGGCGCGCGATCCGCCTGGTTTGGAACATGACAGTCACAATGCCAGAGCGGATCGCTCAATACATAATTCTCATAGCTGCGGACCGGTTGCTAACGGGTGATCAACCATCCGATGAGCTTGTTCTCTACTGCAGTCCGAATATGATCCCCTCGCACGCGATCGTGACAGGCAACGTTTTCAGGCACAATCCGGGTCTTGCACAACGCCAGTTGGTTAGCTTTCCAATCTCTCCGACGACATATCCATTGACCGGAGGCACGCTTCCAACCCCGTTTCCTCCAGGATGGTGGGTGGAGAAAGATGAAACCGTGGGTAACTGCACCGTAGCAGTGAAGGGTAACAGTACAACGACGTTTAAGGGA
Source organism: Acidobacteriaceae bacterium (assembly GCA_035651235.1). Classification (GTDB taxonomy): domain Bacteria; phylum Acidobacteriota; class Terriglobia; order Terriglobales; family Acidobacteriaceae; genus Granulicella. The sequence continues at coordinate 32,065 of DASRGC010000056.1, read as the reverse complement.
TCAATGAACGGTGATGGCCTAGCTTTCGATCCTTTACAGGATCAAGGTGATGAGCAGAAAATGCTCAACATTTTCTACTTTTGCAACTTTATGCATGATTTTCTATATATGCTTGGTTTCGATGAAAACGCAGGTAATTTTCAAAGCATTGACTTCACAGGTCTCGGGACAGGCAATGATCCAGTCCACGCCCACGCACATCCGGGGATTGTGAACGGTACTGCTAATATGCTTACTCCGCCAGACGGTCAGGCCCCTACGATGAACATGGGGCTCGTCGCTGGAACAAATCGACACACCGCCTTCGACTCGGATGTTGTCTTTCACGAATACTGCCACGGTCTTAGCAATCGTCTTGTCGGTGGTCGAATCAACAGCCAGGCGCTAGTTGAACCTCAGAGTCGTGGAATGGGTGAAGGATGGAGCGACTATTTTGCCCTCACCATTCAGAACCATGGGCGCTCCCCGGAAAAAACGGTTACAGGAGACTGGGTAACAGGGAGGCCAGCAGGCATTCGCCGCGCCCCTTACGATGAAAATTATCCTAATACGTTCGGAGATCTAGCCAATTTGTCCGATGAACATGATGTTGGAGAAATTTGGTGCGCGGCCCTAATGCAGATGAATCGAGAGTTGGGTCACGTGTTGAGAGACAAGGACAAGGGACACGAATTGGGATGGCAAATTGTTGTCGATGGCATGAAACAATTGTCAGCAAACCCAAGTTTCCTTGACGCGCGCGATGCAATTCTTAGTGCTCTACAAGATTTAGAAAAGGCTGGAAAGCTGCAGACCTTAACATTCACTGAGGCCAGACGAGCTATATGGAACTCATTCGCAAGATTTGGAATGGGGGCGCAGGCACAGACCAACGGGCCTTTCTTCACAGGGGTTACAGGCGACTCGTCTCTACCATCAGGGATATGAGCTCTAAGGCAATGCGGGCCGCTAGAACTGCGCATTCGGACAGACCGTTACTGTTTTGAGCAACGTTTCGAATCGCAACTGTTTTGATATGTACATACAAAGCTCTAGCAATCTTGGAGTAATCACGAGGTGTGGTTCGATGGCTAGATCGGACGAGTCAGAGCTTTCCGACCAAAATTTGCGGTACAAGGATTACCTCGAAGGCATTTCCCTCGATGATCGAGGCTCGCGTTCCGTCGAAGCATGGTTCCTAGGGCCAAGAGCAGAAAATATAGACGAATTAGAGAACCTAATTTTAGACTCGCTGCGAGACCATGCCTATTGGAGGAGGAACTATCAACCGGGCGATCCTGTTCATATCACGGAAGAGATTAGGCAATCGAAGGATTTCAAGGACGCCATCGGTGCGCTACGACAACATCATCGCTCGCTGCTTGCACTCTTGAAGAAGTCAGTGCCGTTCTTCAGCATGCGCTACCAAGGACATATGAACTGGGATCTTACAATGGCGGCAGTTGCTGGTTATTTTGCTGCGATGCTGTATAACCCAAACAATGTCGCCTTCGAGGGATCCACTGCCACCACTATTCTTGAAATGCTGGTCGGCGACGACTTATGCCGGATGCTAGGTCTCGCCCCGACCGCCAATGAAGGACGCCACGACCGAAGAATTAGGCCGTGGGGTCACATAACCGCTGATGGCACCCTAGCTAATATCGAAGCAATATGGGCTGCGCGAAATCTGAAATATTATCCGTTGTCCATACGCCAGGCCCTTAGAAGTGACCCAACATTAGCGGCTGCGAGAGATACTGTCGTCGCATTAGTGGACGGCCGCTCGGTGCGACTCATAGACGCCGATGACTGGACACTACTAAATTTGAGGGCTGATGATACTCTCGGGTTGCCGAGCCAGTTAGCGAGTCGATGCCAGATCGGTCCAGAAGCGATTTCGCGCTCGCTCGCAGTCTATTCATTGCAGCAACTTGGGATGTATGAAGTTTTGCGACAGCAGTCTGCCGACGTCTCAAGACTTCCTGTATTTCTCGTTCCTGGCACTAAACACTATTCGTTTACTAAAGCGTCAGCGTTGCTCGGTCTTGGGGCCGCCAACATGGTCGATGTGGCGGTGGACACTAGAGCCCGCATGGACGTTCGCAAGCTCCGCGAGCTCTTGCAGCGGTTCCTTGCAGCGAAACAGCCGGTCTGCACGGTGGTTTGTGTAATGGGAAGTACTGAAGAGAGTGCTGTTGATCCCATCTCGGATGTCTTGCTTCTGCGCGATGAGTTTCGGAAAAAGGGATTGGAGTTTACTATCCACGCGGACGCGGCTTGGGGAGGATATCACGCTTCCCTTATACGCGAATTCTATGACTTCCCCCACGCGTTCGCTCCGCCTCAGCAACAACCCGATCCTCCTCCCCAAGTCCCCCTAAGTCGATACGTGGAGAAGCAATTCCGGAGTTTAGGCGGGGCTGATTCAATCACAGTGGATCCCCACAAATCAGGTTACATACCCTATCCGGCGGGGGCTCTCTGCTACCGTAACTCCGGTATGCGTGACGTGGTTACCTTTTCTGCGCCCGTCGTCTATCACGGCCAGACAGAACCGACTGTTGGGATATTTGGGATTGAAGGCTCGAAACCAGGAGCATCAGCAGCGGCTGTTTATCTCAGCCATAAAGTCATCCGCCCCACTCGTGACGGATATGGCCGCGTGATTGGACGAGCCCTTTACAGCTGCAAAAGGCTCTATGCGCGGCTCTTGTGTATGGCACGTCCAGACGATCCGTTCGTCATCACCCCGATTCCGTTGCTACCTGTCGAAGATGAATGTGACGCGAGCAAGATTCTTCAAGTCATAGAAGAAATTCGTGCGACCATAGATGACCGCACGAATTCCGATATCAGCGCCGATTCCAGAGCGTTTGACCTTTTGTCCCAGATTGGTCCGGATCAGAACATCCTCTCGTATGCGTTCAACTTTCGGCTGCCCGATATGAGCCTCAACTCACAGCTTAGTGCTGCCAATCGACTAAATAGCGAGATTTACAAGTTGCTTAGTATCCGTCCCGGCGCCGATATCTACGGCTACCGGCTCATTGTCAGCACAACAGACTTGAACGAGGCTAACTACGGCCCGGTATTCCTCACGAAATTGAAAGAGAGGATGGGGGTTGGCAAATCCGAGGGCTCAATTGTAACGGTACTCCGCTCCGTTGTCATGGACCCGTGGGTCACGGAAACCGAGCGAGGCTCCTTCATCGATATTCTCGAGGCAGAGTTCCGCGCTGCCGTCACAGAGGCTATGACCATGTTCCGGAACACGTACATGCGGGGCTACTGAACATGCCAGGTCGACGGTTCGAACTTTACTTTTCGTGGAGCAGACCTGCCGAGATAGGCTCAGATCTCGGTATTCTCGAGAACCGCTATCCGACGCTGTTCGAATTGCGTCGGGCGACATGGCCGGAATTTGAAGAATTAAAGGACGTTGGTGCGTACAACCAAGGCACTGCCGGCTTCTTGGATGACGTGGTGTTGTCCGACTTCAAGAGGTTCAGAGAGGTAATTCAGTGCGTTACTGGCCAACCAGTGGGTCTGACCCAACGAGTTGGCGATGACGGTTTACTTCACACCATTGACTCTGAGCTTCTTCAAAGGACAGACACACTGATCGTTGTGAGCTTGGATCACCTGCGTACGTCTCAGACGCCGACCACCGAGGAAGTGGAACTCGTCATGGATTTTCTTCGGCGAGAGAATTCATGCTTGATAATCTGTCCACATCACTTTGTCGGTGACGAATCGGCACATGCCGTCCGTGAGCAAGAATTCAAACACCACGGGGATTTACTTGTGCCGGAACAGCAACGGATAGGGGGCTTCGCCCGCGAACTATTAAGAGCACTCGGCTTTCTGATCGAGAACAGGTACGGGCTTCGCCCTGCGCGGTCACAACGGGACTTCTCTCCGGCACCTCTTCAAATCCTTGTGGATTCCCGCATGCCGAACGTACTTCAGAATGTTACCAGTTTCAACTTGCATGCACATCTACCTCATTTGTACGTCGGTGGGGCAAATGCTGGCGACGTGGTAGTGATGGCGAAACAATACATTGATTTGCATGCGCCCAGCCACCCCTTCGTAGAAGCAGGTAACACTGTTTTCAACGCTCTTTTGTGGGTTCCTCCCGCGCACTCCCGCGGTGGCCACATTTTCATTTGCGATGCAACGCTTTGGAGTTCGGCATTCTCTGGTTTGCAAAGTCTGCAGCAGTTCTGGAAAAATCTCGCAGTGATGAGCTCATAAAGAACGCGGCGTTACAGCTAGTCATGCCAGCCTTGCTCTCATTGACTACTCAATCATCACTGAATGAAAGCCTGACGATATCTGCAATCATTCTCGACGCAACTTCGAGTTGGGTGTTAAGATGCGTCACGCTGGCCAATCCTATGGAGTTCTGCGTTGAGGTGGCCCTATGCAGCTGTCAAGCGATCAATTCTCTAGCTTATCAGTGAAAGACCTACTTAAAGCTCGAGACAACTGTCATTACACACTAGTCAACAAGCCGAACGTTGTCGGCACGGCGATCGGGCGGTACCTAATTCGCAGCACAGATCCTTGGCCGGGGCCACATGGGATGGGCGAGTTTGATACCGTCCTCGCTAAAAGCGAACGCACTTTCTACAACTCATGCGTGCGGCCATACTCTTGGCCATGTGTGATTGTCCTTGTAGATAAGTGGGTAGATGAGAGCGCTTTTTCGACATTGGGCGCAGTGCACCCTAGCGAAATGGTCCCAAAATCGCTTGAATTAGAGGATCGCCGTTCGGTGCCGGTGTGTGTAGTAAAGGTCGACCGACGAGAATGCGACGATTCGGCGCAAGTCTCCCAGGTGCAGTGGCCCAATCACATAATCGGCGGGGGTTATCCGCTCCTTATCGAGTCACAGAACGAGTATCATCTCGCGAGTGTGGGCTGCGTTGTGACGGACGGACATACGAAGTATGCCCTCACAAATCGACGTGTGGCGGGTAAGGCTGGCGATGAAATCAAAACCCTTCTCCGAGGAAGACCAACCCCGGTCGGGCTCACCAGCACCAAACAACTTACCCGGTTACCCTTCAGCGAGGTCTATCCAGATCTCCCTGGCCGCAACGCATTCTCGAATCTTGATATCGGACTGATTGAGATCGATGATGCCACTTTCTGGTCTTCGGAGATCGTGCCACCCATTGGGGCGATAGGAGACTTGGTCGATCTCAACGTGAGCACGCAGTCATTACAATTGATCGACAAGAAAGTTGAAGCTGTGGGGTCTGCCTCTGGCCATTTAAGAGGCAGAATCCTCGGATTGTTTTACCGGTACAAAACCATGGCCGGCATCGACTTCATTACAGATTTTCTAATCGCGCCAGACGAGGGGCTTCAAACGCGCTTGGGCGATTCGGGAACCGTATGGGTCATTTCGTCCGACCCAAACGACGGGACAACAACGCTGCCTCGTCCCCTCGCGGTCCAGTGGGGCGCCCAGTCATTCTCAGAGGGTGAAGAGCAAAGCCAGATGCAATTTGCACTCGCATCTAGTCTGAACAATATCTGCTTGTTGCTGGACGTTGAAGTACTTCAGTCGCACAACATTGGCGCGTCAGTTACCTGGGGATCGACAGGTCACTACACAATCGCCGCATACGCCTGTGACCTCATTCAAAGTCCCGAACTCAAGACGCTTATGCTCGCAAATAAGGGAAACATCAGTTTTGACAACACAGGGGGCGCCCTGGACCCGCATACGATCGTGGAGAAGCTGAGAGCCGCTAAACAGAACGGCGATTTCTGCCCGCTCGCTGATGTGCCAGACACGATCTGGAAAAACAATCCGAAAGATGTTTCGGGCGGCCGCGACACCGAGCACGGTGGGCATGGCTGGACTGGACCGGAGCATCCCAATCACTTCGCAGACGTCGATGAGCCTCTACCGGCAGGAAATCCCGATGCCGGCCAAACGATGCTGACGCTTTCTGCGAATCCCTCATATTTCACTCTCGCAAATTGGCAGAAATACTTCAATGACCTTGGACATACGGAGAAAGGGAGTCAGGGGTTATTGCCGTTCCGAGTCTGGCAAATTTACAAAACGATGATCAAGTTCCTGCAGGCTCAAGACGTGACGTCCTTCGTGGGCGCAGCAGGTATTCTCTCGCACTACATAGGTGATGCTTGCCAGCCGCTGCACAGTTCGTACCACTCAGACGGTTACCGCGAGCAGGCCACATCTGCGGTCACACATAAACGTGATGGGACCCAGGGAACCAAACGAGTGTGGCCCGGACAGGGAGTACATAGCGCCTACGAAGACAAGATGGTCGACAAGTTTCACGATAGGCTCTATCAGAAGATAGTCGATCTTGGTACGCCCACACAGGAGGCCACTGTTCATGGCGGTCAGGCGGCAGGTGCGATGATTGTTGAGCTAATGCGGCAAACGCAGTTAGCCCTTCCGCCGGATAAAATTATCGAAGCTTATATCAAAGCCGGTGGGAAGCCGAATCTGAAAACATTTATGGCGCTCTTCAGTACGTGCGGGAACGAGACCGCTAAACTCTGGCTCATGGGTGCCTCCAGACTTGCGACTTTATGGGAAAGCGCCTGGCATGAAGGCGGCGGCAATGAAATTCCTAAAGCAAAATTGGTATCTTGCAAAACTAAAGACTTGCAGGCGCTCTATGAGGACGCCGACTTCCTTCCGTCGCGTTATCTATCGCAAATTGGTCTCGAACTCTGATGTTCGCGAAAGCCCGCGCTGACAGCTTTTCAGCTACACATGCTTCTTCCCGAGTGAAACCCAATCGGTTTTTCGGAGCTTTCGGAAGTGGCTAATGTGAGGGATCTGCATGCCGAAGGCCAGATGGTAGCTTAGTTATCTGTCTTTTCCAGATTGATGACAATCTGCTCTTGCTACCTAGCAAACTTTAGCTGTGAAGTGGAGAGATACGATCGAACCGCCCATCAGTTCCGGTCAGTTTTCCGCCATAGAATCGAATTTGGGCCGCCTAGGAACTTGGCAGGCTTTGGCGGTGCACAGCCAGACCTTCCGCGACTTCAACGATCAGTTAGAAAATCCTCCTAGATATCCAGCGTGGACGTCATCCTAAGCACTCCAAGCAGTTTATATCGTGCAGTGCAGTCCGCACTGGACAGCGGAGATCGTAGCGATCGGCCGTTTGGATCAGCTTCTGCTTCCAGCGAACCGCGCACGCCGGTTCTCTTGTATGACGAAATCGTCGCCCCTGCACTGGTGGATCACATAGGCTATCCAATCGCTCGGCGAGCGGCTCGCAATTATGCCTGCGACGGAGACTATGAAACCACGGTGGCCGGCAAGACCGAATTCAGCTTCGGCTTCATTTCAGCGCTAGACTTGATCCGAAAGTCGGCGAATCGCGGAGCAGGCGTTGCCGCCGCAGGCGCCACAAATCTTCGTGGAACCAAAATCCGTAGCGCACGCAGCCTGCCAATGAAATCAAACGGGTTCGAAGTTCCAGGAATCCGCGTGAGCACATGATCTTAGCGCTGCAACTTGCGCAACTGTGGTGTTACTATCGACGAATTATCCGGCATGATCGGTAGTCTCGCGGAGTCTTAAGTACTTGAAAATCCGTTTATGGTTCTACGACCCGGGCTGAATGGGGTAGGGACCTAGGTACGTGCTGGAGATTCAAATCAGGTCGCCTAAAGGCGTCGAAACGAAAGCAGGACGCGGCATTCCAATGCAAAGCGGCGCAAGAGACGAAGTGAGACTAAGGAGCGAGGACACTTTATGGCCACTATCCTTATCATCCGGCACTCAGAGAAGCCTGATAACAGCAACGATGGCGTGACAGAACAAGGCAAAAGTGACCCCCGATCGCTTACCCCTCGCGGGTGGCAGCGGGCTGGAGCATGGACGACCTATTTTGGGTCGTTAGAAGGATTATCCAAGCCAGACCGCATCTATGCTGCGGCAGCAGGAAAGGAAAAGCTTGCTCCTGGTGAGAAGGTCGGTAGCCGCAGTTCGCGGCCGATGGAGACCGTGACGCCATTGGCCGCTAAGGTCGGTCTGGCACCCGATCAGACCTTTGCCAAAGGCGAGGAGCGAGACCTAGCGGATGCGATCGGCAAACTCGACGGAACAACTCTGGTCTGCTGGCAGCACGAAGCTATTCCACAGATTGCTGCTCTGATCAAGGGATCGAATGACGGTATTCCGGATCCATGGGATTCCAAACGCTTCGATGTCGTCTGGAGGCTGACCCGTAGGAATGTTACCGAGCCATGGGAGTTCGACCAAATATGCCCCTGCCTCTTGGCGGACGACTCAGCACAAAAGCTCAAATGAAGCTCCACACGGAGGGGATTGTATCTCGATGAGTGTTGAGCGGGTGACTTCCGGCCCTCGTTGCCCATCCCGTATTTGGGATTCTCAAAAATAGGCAGACAACGTTGTGCCGATCCATAGATCTGCCTCCTGAACTCATGCTTCGAACGGGCAGGATTTGGAACGGTTGAGTTCGCCGGTGGCGCTTGGCGCCGTGATTAGGGGATGTCAATCTTTTCGACTACGAAAGACTGAAAAGAACTTGCGAAGTCGCCCCCGCCATCTTGCCTTCCACCAAGTCAGAAGTGCCCGCGTCCTGATGCATTTTTTCGGAACTCACTACGCAGGCGGCCTGCGCCCTGCTTACGCTTGGCCATGCACACCTCACCATGCACAACGAAAAAGTTGGGGCCGAGTGGTTCGCTATTCCTTCCTCATAGGGCTCTATCATTCGCTGCTTTATGCCGGTTTTGCCCCGGCGCACCGACTAGGCGATTTTGCGAAAACCAGGAATGCTCAGGGACACCGGCGCGTTTCTCGCCACTGATACTCGGAAATTAAGCAATCTCTATCCAGCATCGTTTAGGGTGTCGCTTAGGGGCGATCTTGTGCAACGTTGGTCCATTTTGGCTGTTAGTTCTTTGCGCGAATAGCATCTTCGGTTCGAGCGATTAACCCATGGTCGGATCCGTTGACTCGGCGAAAGCAGGCCCCACTTTCCGCGATCTATCGGACGTCAGAGCCGCAGAATGCGCAGCAGCAGAAATGTAGAGGCGTTAGAAATTATGGGCTTCAATGCCACGTAATCGCGGAATAGTGTCACAGCCCCACGTCGAAACAGTCAATCGCGAGATCTAGAATCTCGAGCGACCCTGATCTGTGACAAACGAAATCGTATTCGATCCGGGGACCTATCAATCGCAGATAGGCGCAAAACAATTGGCAAACCTCACACTCAAATCCAAGCGCGGCCATGGCAATGGGAAGTTTGGTACACCTTTGACTATTTTTGTGCCCCAGACCCGTTGAGCAGATTATTGTCGTTTACGGCTCCGAACACAACGCTTCATTACGAGTTCTTGAACCGGACGAGCGACGGTTTGGCAGGAGCTTGTTTGGCCGATTGCGCTTACAGCGTACGATGAGAGCTACAGACCGACTTGGAATCTACCCTCTCGCATCGAAGGGATGAAGTAATAGCCTCCGCCGACGTTCATAGCGCCGCCGAACCGCCCATATAGCGCATCGCATCCTGCACGGTCTGCCGGAAAATCCGGGTTCATCTGCCACATACGGATTCGCCAGTCATAGGCCGTTCCCAAGTGTCGCGTGAAGCTGAGGTGATGAAGGCCCCGAAGTTCGATCCCATCCTTATCAACACCATCATCATAGAAGTAAGGTCGTCTCAGTATCTGCCTCTGCTGGTCCAAAATGCCCATCAGATCAGGTGTCTTTCGCCGGGGATTGAGCTTGAATGCGTGACTGCATGGCGGCGGATCTTTCAGGCGTTCCCCCGTTTTCTTGTGTGTCCCAACAATTGCTTCCTGCTCCACTTCCGTCAGTGTGAAGAAGCTCCGCATCTCGCGTTGGATCTTGCGATAACCGAGATAAGTTCCACCGACACACCAGCCGGGTTCATCATCCTCATGCTGGATATAAACCGAGCGATGCATGTCTGAACCAGGCTCGCTGCCACGCGGATTCGATGAACCGTCTTCAAAGCCGCTTGGCTCATGGGCATCTGGGCGTGCGTAGCCTCGTTCCACACTCACAACCTTGATAAGCGGGTGAATATTGCCGTAGTACAGTAGCCCCATAAGGTATTCGTTCACATAGTAGTCGTCACTGGCCAGGAGAAACAGAAAATCCGTGCTGTAGCTGCGAGGCGAAAACGATGGTGCGTCCCCCGCGATCGGCTCAAGGATCTTGAGCCATTTGGGGCGCACTTTTGCCAGTCCAAATCGATCATCCCCCTGTGGGGTTGTGAAGAGGTTTGAGCCCAGACCGAGCGTAATCGTCACCCGACGGTTCTGCACTGGAGGATCGTATGTCCGACGATCATCGACAGCCGGCTGTTTTTTCATCTGATGATTGGCAAAGTAAGCGATGCTCGACAATGCCGACTGCAGAACCTCAATCTTGGCGGCATCCAGATTCGCCGTAACTAAGTGCAGATAACGCTGGCGTGCGAGCTGTCCACCATATTCCTCGTCGTAAATAGTCTTATCGACACCCGCAGGAGGTGTTGAAGGCCATACGGGATCCGTCACACCAGGCTGTAGGTCGCATGCTGGGCGGGGTAGCGGCAGTGGCAGAATCACCCTAGACATAGAGCGGTCTCCTCTTATGCTGTTCCTGATGATTGGGAAAAAGTGTAATAAAAAACTCTGTCCAGCCTCCCATGCGTACCCGTAAAAGGTTATAGCTCTCCGGCGCCGCTTGTGCCGCTGCAAAGGTCTGCGGATCGCAAGCCGTGAAGGTGCAAATGGAACCACCTTGACCGTTGGCAAAACGACGCAGTATATCTTTCAATTCAGCCACCGGCATATGTTCCGGAATGTTGTAATCGACAGGAGCGCCATCGCCGAAGCGACGCATAACCGGGTGCGCATAGCTACGGAGGCTGTCAGCTAATCGAAAAACGCGCGCGTGCTGAACTGCTCCGTCGAGCCCATTCAGACATGCAGGTAGATCGGCAGGAATAGGTGCTGGCGAGAGATCCGAAGCTATAGGTTCCATCGAATGCCTGCCGTCTGCCGAAGCTCCGATGAACGAACCGCTAAAAGCGTATTGCTCGAAGGTGCCAACCCCCGGAGCGATGTTCATGCGGAAAGGCTTGCCGTCACTGCCATAACACTCTTCCAGCTTCTTGCGGAGAGCACCCAGGCTCTTGTCCTTGCTGACCAGTTCGACGCAATCGGCAAAGGTTTCCATCAACCACCACGCGAGTTGGTCCACGCGCTGATCGCCGCTGCCAAACTTGGGCTGCTGCAGACAGATTTGACGGATCGCTTTGGAGCGGTCTGATGTAATGTTTGTCCCGAAGCTCGCAACCGTGTCTCCACCAACTTGGATCAAGCGCTCTCCCCAGTCAGAGACGAGGCAAGCTAGGAGTTCGGGAAGCGTGAATTGATTTTCCGTGAACACAAGTTGCTGGATGACATACAAAGAATCCGCGGCGCTGCTGATGCCGCTTAGCAGAGGAGAGAAAATGTGATAATTCGACCCTCCAGCCGTGAGATCGCGGCCGCTTTCAAGACAGCCTTGGATTAGAGCAGAGAGAAGAGGCGAAGGGGCAATCTTTTCTTTGTTGCCGTAAAACGTATACAGGTCGTGAAAATACCGGTGCAGAGACAGGATCATATGCTCACGCAAAATCGCCCGAAACTCTGCGAAGCTGCTAATCTGTTCCGCAGGCTTACTCCGCCACGATGCTTTGAAGCCACGAAGATTCGTAGTGCCGGCAGCTGCGATCCCTGCTCCCCGGTTAAGTGTCTTCTCCACCAGGTCGAGAGCCGGAACGAAGCCGAAGCTAAATTCGCTCTCTCCCGCAACCATGGTCTCGTAGCAACCGTCGCAGGCATAGTTGCGGGCAGCCGCGCGGGGGATTGAAGCTCCGGTGTGCTCAATGAGGGCAGGGATTATGATTTCGTCGTTTAGAAGCACTGGATGCGCACCACCACTAAGCAAAGCGTGCGCCGCAAGCTCCAGCAGGTCGTCCGGAGTTTGACCGTGCACGCGGAGATCGAGAGTTGGGCTGTTCAGCGGCAAACGTCGAGCTGCCGCCAGGCACAGGCGAGTGACATCATTGGACGCATCCGTTGCCTCCTCTGCGTCATTAGCAAGAACGCCGCCGATCGTGATCTGCTGCATCCACTGATTAAGTAGAGCCCCTTGATCGTAGTTCGCCGAACCTGTCGAACCGGTCAATTGGCCGTCACAAGAGGTAAAGCGATTTTCCGCGTGACGAGGAGTAAGGATGACAGGTTCGTCCAACTTGATCCAAAAACAATCGATCAGTTCCTGACCTTTCTCACGCGTCAGAACTCCGTCTAAAATGTCACGCTCATAATAGTTATGGAGAAGCTGATCCAAACGACCGAGGGGCACAATCTCGGCCGTCCAGTGGAGGGCGCAATGCACGATGTAGATCGCTTGGAGTGCCTGGTGGAAAGTCTTCGCGGGATACCTCGGAGCGTGTTCCAGGTTCAAGGCGACGTTTTCGAGGTCTCTCTTTCGGAGATCGGAGGCTGGAAGTGACTCCACTTTTTCGCGCGCTCTCTTCGCGTGACGCTCAGCGAACTTTACTACTGCTTCGAGTGAGAGAGCGACCGATTCGTAGAAGGATAGTTGATCTTTGGTGAACTTTCCGTCAGTCGCCTTTGCTCGGCATTCTGCAACCATCGCGCCGAGCCCCTTCTCCAGGACAACCGCGTGATTGGGGACAATGTGTCCCATCGGAGACAACTCATTTAGATACTGGATCTCGCCATCCAATTCTTCTTGTTCAGTAAGGTAGCGTACAAATTCCTTACCTTGGCCGACAGAGTATGGTGGCATTGTGCCGACGATCAGTTCATCGGGGTGGATTCGGCTGCTTCCTGCCTCCCCCGACAACTCTGGGCTGGCTACGATGTGCAGCATCCGATCCACTGCCATCGATTTACGGATGGCAACAGGCAGCGCCGCTATTTCACGCCGTTGGCTCTCTGGCGTGTTCTTGTTGCGGAAAAGGTGACCTACCTGGTCCGCCGTGAGCCAGGCGTTGCGGCCTCTCCACCGCTGAAACATGCGAAAGAGCAGGCGGCACACACGAGGCGAGGGCAGATCTTCATGTCCGTGCGGAAGCGACTGGAGATATCGCCAGTACTGCGTATCGTTGTGATGCATGCGTTCTCCGTTCGATTGAGTTATGAAAGGGGCTGCGCCAAGACGAGTTTGTTCCCATCCGGATCGAGCACCGTGATCAGCCGCACGTGCTCATAGCTCTGAATATCTCCATCAAAGGTGACGCCATGTGCTTTCAGAGCCGAGATAGCTATTTCAAGGTCGCCGCGAGCTTGCAGTTCTAAATTGATCGCCCCAGAAGTACCCGCCGGAACCGTACGAGGCGGTTCGGCCGTATGCAGCCCGATTGTGAATCCCTGGGTGGTATGGAATTCTGCCCATTCGTCGCCGATACGGCTGGTCAAGCTGAAACCCAACGCCTCGGAATAGAACTTCACAGCTCGGTCCATGTTCGTGATGTAGATCGAAGTCGTCGCAGATCCGATGCCGCGGTCTTCCGTACCGGCGGCAACGCTGTCGAGCAGGTGGTCCGTGGCGGTGACTGGATCGTCCATGGGAAAGATTTCAAGCTTCACAAACTCTTTACCGTTGGTGTTGATCACAAAGAACCGCTTGTCGGGCCACTGAAGCTTGCAATCACGCATCGCGGAGATGGCAAGCACAACGTTCGCTGGATCATCATCTGACATGCCGAAGCGGTGCCTAGGCGCGCTACCGTACCGTCCCAAAGCAAGGGACACCGCTTTCTTGATCGCAATCTTCTTCGCCGACGGAACCGTCGTCGCCTGGTCGGTGATGCCCAACGAGGCAAGTACGTCACGATTCGTTACAGTGAAGATCCCGAGAATAGGTGGGAGAGCCGCCAGCCAGCCGAGATTGACCAGAGCCTGCAAACCTGCCTGCATTGTGGCCGGAGCGTGCCCGCGAGCGGAGACGAGTGCGATGGGACGCTGCATCTTCGCCGCATGCACCATCAATGGCCACGAAGGTCCTTGCCACGGAGCGCTTCCATGCGCTGCGGAGAGAATGTCGCGTACAAATGTCTGCTGGTCCGGGGCAACTCCAGGTTGATCATTGAAGTCGCGGAACGTCTGGCTCCGCACCGCCCAGGTTTGCCAAGGACCGGGACGCTCCAACTCAGATTGAATCGCAGCAAACTGGCCAGAGCTGATCGCCTGCTCCATTTGTGTTTCCGCGTTCCACAAATAGAGCTTGGTCGAAAGAAAGACTAGATTGTCATCAACATCGAAAAAGTAAAAGCTCAGGCTTCCATCTGTTTGCGACATGCTCAACTCTCCAGACGCAAATCCTTCCTCGATAAATGTATACAGTTTTCTCAGGCCGTCCACGCATTCGGCAGATGGGAGAGATCGACAGACGATTACTCAACGGTTGCTTGCATCCAGAACTTCAACTGCGCCGTTTTGATGTTTCCTTTCGCGTCGAAGTACCATTTCATCCAGTCGTCTGGCTTGGTCTTCAAATTGGCATCAGTGCTAGTTCCTCGCTCCACCGTCCAACGCCATGAAAAATGATCGTATACGTCCAGTACATGCGTGGCGTATGCCATTGCAAGTCGCTTGTTGCCTTTGATCATCAATAGGTTTTCATCGTTGTTATACGAAGCCTGGTAGCCGAGGTTGTGGCTTCCCGTCACCACGACACAATCGTCGGAAAAGGGATCGATCACCACGATCTTGTCGTGAGTAATTGCAAAGCCGGCCTTCAATAGCTCCTTCTGCCATCCCTTTGGAATCGTCTTGCCCAAAGCGTCCGCAGAGATCACCCGCGGATCCTGTTTCGCGGGCGGATTCTTAACCCCCTTCTGCTTCTTGGGAGGTGAGGTGCCTTTTAGGACGTACTCAAATTCACCCGCCGCGTCTGGCGACGTGACACATCCGCGAACAAACAGGTCTTTGTTCGCCTTTTGGGCTTCAGCCGCGAAATCCGTAATGCTCGGAGTTCCCGGAATGAACGCTAGAAACAAGACCGCATTCTTCGCGGATAGCACGCGGTTGCGTAGGTCCTCCATATCCACGGGAGGATCCTCTTTCTTTCCTTTGGCCTTGCTCCGTGGCCTCTCTGTATTTGGAGAAAAGTAGCTCGTCAACGTGCTTGCGTCTTCGGTTTCCTTGTCCAAGCTGAGATTTTTCCCTGTGCCATTGAAGGTTCTCAGCGGAACATCCTGAAACGGCTTCCCTTCCTCATGGGCCGCTTCATCCGCCTGCAGCTTATTCCAATACTTCATGTACCGTGAAGCCACTGTCGGATCTTCAATAACAATTGAGTTATTTGTTTGGGCGCATAACCCGGTGTCGGTCCAGTTACAGGAACCAGTCAGGACCGCCTGTTCAGTTCCGCTCCTATCGACATAGATCAAGAATTTATTGTGTACGATGTGGCTGCTCGGCGGCTTCCGATATAGAAGAGCCGCTGACGTCGGCGGCTTTAGCTTCATCTCTGCGTTGTCGTTCTCACCTGCGGTCTCTTCCGATCCGCCCGGGGTAGGCTTAGCGACGATATTAGCCAACACGATATTCAGCCTATCTCCAATGTCCACTAAAGACTGAAGCAGCTGTACATCGGTCAGTTCATATAGTGCGGCGTAGATTTTCCCATTTCTCTTAGCGCGCGCGACAAAATCGGTCAGCGTCTTGAGAATGTCGCCTGCGAGGTCTTTCCGCAATTGATTTGCTGGATCCTGGATCATATCCAGCAGTTTCTTCTTGCTGGCGGTACCCTTTAGTGCTTGGGCCACGTGCTGCGTTGAGATTATGCCGCGGTTGAAGATCGCCGTGACGCTTGGAGAACATACGCCCGAGACGGTCACCTCATTCGTGGTTAAAATGGGTAGGGACGCCATCGGTTTCAAGGCGTTCCACTTCCCTTCGAGCGGAACAACCTTATAGCGGAAGTCGTAGCTTCCAGTTTGATCTCCGACGAGCCGCGCATACACATCCTTCCAGTAAAACTTCTGAACCGGAAATTGTGCCGTTGTCTGACCCGGCTTGATTGTCATACCTGGGAAAACGGCGTGGCTTGGAAGGGCGGTCTCTTTACCCTTGGCATCGATACGATAAAGAGCAAATCCCATACAGCCTTCGGGTTTGGTCCCGTAACTCCAGGCGATGGTCACGACGTCATTATTAGCGAAGGCTACTGCGTTGCGCATAACACTCTCCTGTACACAACGTTGGGAAAGCAGCACACAAATATGCTGCTTTTATTCACTCAGGACGACGCAAGGAATCGAAGCCATGATACACACGGACCGTGACGGCGATACATTTTTTTTCATTCGATTTTTCGTCCAGCGCCGTATGCATCTACTAGCAGCGCAATTAGAGGCGGCAGGAACTGATTCGGAACCACGGAAAAGCGAGCCGACTTCGAATCGATATGCCGCCGAGTTGGCACAGGACCGAGAACAATCGTGTTGCATACGTGGGTAGCGAGACGCCTAGCTCGGAAACTCTGGTCAACCGCCCGAGAGCATCAAGAGCTTGTTACCGTTCATTTCCTTGTTCGTCTGGGATTCGACCCGGCCAGGTCGAATTCTTGCCGGAAGAGGGTTCGGGAGAAACCGAAGGGGTGTCTCCCGGCGCGATTTGCCGCACGGACAAAAAGCGGCCCCGGACGCATCCCGGGCCAAGGTGGAGGACTCGCCTAAGCAGCTTTCTTTCGGGTGGCCTCCTTCTTCGCGGACGACTTAACCGCATTGATTTCCTTTTTGACGAGAGCTTTGGCCTTCTTCCTTTGCGCTCTCGGCTTTTCAGACAGGAAAACCTGCTCGGCTTCGTTCAGCAGATCGGGCTGGCTTTCGTGCGGAATGCCAACGTGATCGGAAAGTACGAGCCGCAGAGCGAAGCCGGTTAGCTTCTCTTCTGCGGTGCTGTCCAGAGCGGCGAGCACAATCTCCTCGTCCGTCTGCGGCGTGTTCTCATCACCATTGGCAAAGTGCGTCGCAACCTCCTCGAGGAAGCTGCAATCCAGTTGAATGAGCAGCCGCAGAAGGAACCGCATCTGCGCGGCGTTGAAGAATGGGGGTGCATGCTCGAGGATACGGTCGAAGCTAGCCAATCGCGCCTTGCGCAGTTTCTCGCGACGGGCCTGCTCGGCCTCGCACTCCTTCTGCTGACGATCGTATTCGGCTTTGCGCTGCTCTTCCCTGCGCTCCTGTTCGGCCTGGTACTCGGCCATGCGCTGCTCGTGCTCGGCTCTCCGCTGCGCGGCTCCTTCCTCTGTCTCCTCGTCGGGAGCGGGAGGCAGGTTCGGCGGCGGGTCGGCGGCTTCACGCTGCGGGTGATTGGTATGCACCGGGCAATCGTCGTAGAGGCAGACCGTCACCGTGTGGCCAACGTTCTTGCCGAACACGATGATGGCGGGTTTGGCGCTGGAGCACGGTGGCTCGGCATCGGGATTGTCGGGGTCGGCCAGTTCCCTGTACTGGTGCCGCGTTAGCGCACCCGGTCGCTGCTCCTTCGGCGATCGCCATGCGGTCTCGATGCTGACAAGCTCGGGCCGCGCGGCGATCTCGCGCTCGATGTGTGCAGTCACCTTCGCCTGATAACACGGCGCGTCAAGACACTGATCGCCCTGCACGTCCGCAAACAGGCTGGTGTTGAAGCCGCTGCGGCGCGGACAAGCGACACAGGCTCCGGCCTCGGGTTTGAGGGTGGTGTCCTCGCGGTCGAACGGCGCGTCGGCAAGATTGAGGTAGAGGTTGGATTGAATCCATGCGCTCAGGTGCTTGGCCGGAAGAAGGTGCGCTTCCTTGTCCTGCCAGTCTTTGCGCCAGCAGTTGTCAAAGGACTCGGCCTGATGCTCCTGCGGAAGACGGGCAATCAGGTTAGCATGGCTGGCGGTGATGCGCTCCTGAAGGAACGCCTCCGCCACAGCCGGGATGAGTTGCAACAGGCTCAGCCTGGCATAGATGTGGCTGGCGCTCTTGCCGGATTTCTGGACAAGCGCCGTCACGTCATAGCCGGGCAGATCGAGAATACGCTGAAAGCCCTGCGCCTCTTCGTACGGGTGAACATCCACGCGCTGCGAGTTCTCGGCCAACTGCCACTCCATCGCGGCGGCGTCATCGAGTTCGACGATGCGCGCCGGAACGGAGAACAGTTCGGCCAGTTGCGCGGCGCGGAAACGCCGTGCCCCTGCAACGATCTCAAAGCCGTCCGCGTTAGGCCGGACGGTGATGGGTTGAATGAGGCCATGCTGGCGGATGGATTCGGCAAGCTCCTCCAGCTTGTTCTGCTCGAAGGTCTGGCGCGGGTTGGTGGTGGACTTGTGAATCGTGTCTACGGCCAAAAATTGGAAATTGCTGCTGTCTTGCATGATGCCCTCCTTGGGCGTGGCTGAGAGGCAAAGGGTTGTGGAGCGCACACGCTGCCCTGTATCCGCTCCGGGGGCGGAGAGCTTGGGTTAGGCGTGTGGCTGGCGCTGCCGCCTGAAGGCTTCAGCAAAGCCCTGATCGCGCAGGTTCCTGTCCCACAGCTTGGCTAAGCGCTCATGCTGCGCGTGCAGTTGGGCGCGGCAGAGGTATTGGCCGTCCGCGATGAAGCGAGACCACTGCTCGCCGGCGACGTAGTCGTTGCGGAAGTAGAACGCATCGAGGTGCACGCCTCCGGCGAAGCCAAGCTCGAACAGCATCTCGGGGTCGCGCATGGCATCGCCGTTCTGTTCGCCGTAGTGCGCAACGGATATGGCGAGGAGACCACACGGGCCCGACTCGTCGACGGCTTCGATCACCAACGCCATATAGGGCGGGTTCACGATGCGCAGGTAGAGGCTGGGATTCCAGCCTCCCGCGGTTTGGAGGATCCGGAGAACGGTGTCCATTACGCCGCCTCCTGCATGAGTTCCCCGCCCTGCTCGTCTTCGCTGGCTAGCGGCGGCTCCAGCGCGGAGAGAATGAAACCGGCGGTCTGCTGAATGACTTCCAAGCTCTCGGCCAGAAGCGAAGCGTTGCCGTGATAAAGCTGGATATAGTCGGCGGATGCGTTCCCGGTGACAAGGCCAACCGCCTTCCCCACCACGAACGCGACGGCCTCGGCTTCGGTCTCCCGCACCGTCTTGGTGGTGGCTGTACGGCGCTCGGCCTTGTGCAACATCTCGTGCGCGGTTTCATGCACAAGGGTGCTGAACTCTTCCGCCTTCGACTGTCCGGGTAGCAGGGCGATGCGTCCGCCGTAGCTGCAGCCGAGCGCGGGAGCGATGTTCGGGTTGTAGACAAGCTGGATGTTCTGCGTCTGGAGAAAGGCGGTCAGCCGCTCGATGTTCTCGCCGAGGTCGCCGGATACCTGGTGCATCTCCGGAAGTTCGACGCCGTTGGTCTGGGAGATATCGAAGACGTAGGCGTTGCGGAATCCCAACAGGGTGCGGGTGTTCTGCTGGGTGATGTCCTTCTCGGCTTCCTCTGCCTTCTTGCGCTTCACGCCCACGATGGGCGCGAGGATGCGAATGCCTTTGGCTCCGGCGTTCACGCTGCGGCCAAGATTCTTCCACGTGTAGAACCCAGCCACACGGGTAGCGGTCGGCATCTGCCGCGCGATCTCCAGCACGTTGCCAAAGCTGTAGTTGTGGAAGCGGCTCATGGCCGTGAGGTAGTTGGTGAGGGCGTCGGACTTCCCGGCGTTCAACTGCTCAATCAGGAGCTTGATGTTGGCGGCAATCAGTTCCTGCTTGGTGCTGGGGGTTTTCTTGGTGGTGGTCGGCTCGATGCTGGCGGGGTTGCTCATGGTGGTCTGCTCCTTGGCTGGTCGGCTTTGGCGTTTGCACGTCCGCGTGAAACGCGGCATGTACATGCCGAACGCCTCCTGGCGAAGGCGGGGGTAGCAAGGTGCAGGGGGAGGGGTCTCCCCATCCTTGGAGCGGAGTGCAAGGGAGCGGAAAGGACGGAGCGCAGCGGAGGTCTGCACAAGCCGCAGGCGCGGAAGATTGGGGACGCCCCTTGCGCCGCGCGATCGGGGCAGAGCCCCTGAGCGTACTTAGCACTTGCGTTACGAAACAGACCGGAGACATGGTTTACAGCGAAGCGCGACGGTAACGGACACGCGCCGTTTGGGTGACACACGACGATGGTGTATGCCCTGGAAAGAGAGTTGTATCTTGGATAAACGTTTGCAGTTTTTATCGAGTTATCAGAAGGAAGAGATGTCGGTAGCGGACCTGTGTCGCGCCTATGGAATCTCACGGCCAACGGCCTACCGATGGATCAACCGTTACGACGAGACCGGACCAGAAGGACTCGTGGAGCGCAGTCGCCGGCCGCATACCTGTTCGCACGCTACCCTTGAGCCGATGGAGAACGCTATCCTCGTGCTCCGTGCCAAGCATCCGTCCTGGGGCGCGCAAACTTAAGGCAAGGCTGGAAATGTTACAGCCAGAACTGGCGTGGCCTGCAGCTAGCACATTCGGAAACATATTGAGTCGTGCGGGCCTGACCAGTCCACAGAAGAAAAGAAAACGCATCACGCCTTGCTCAGAGCCGTTCTCAATGGTCACGGGACCCAATCAGCTGTGGTGTATGGATTTCAAAGGCTACTTCGTGACGGGCGACGGCAAGCGATGCGATCCGTTTAAGATAACCGATGCGTATAGCCGTTATTTGATTCGTTGCCAGATCGTCTCGCGCATAGACCTTAGCCAGGTTCGAGCGATTTGTGAGGCAGCTATGCGGGAGTACGGAATGCCCGCTCGAATCAGGACCGACAACGGCGCGCCGTTCGCGGGCACGGGGCTCATGGGACTTTCGAAACTCGCGCTCGGCTGGATGAAGCTTGGGATCGTTCATGAACAGATTCAAGCAGGCCGACCGCACCAGAACGGTCGTCACGAGCGTATGCATCGCACGCTGAAGGAGGACACGACGAAACCGCCTGCGTCATCTCTTCGTGCACAGCAGAGCCGCTTCGATAATTTTCGCTACGTCTTCAACAACGAGCGCCCACATGAGGGCCTGAAGAACGCAGTTCCGGCCAGTCTATATCATCCCAGTTCTGTCCGACTGCCACGAAAATTGCCGGAGTTCACGTACCCCAAAGGGCTTCGTCTGCGAAAAGTGAATAACAGTGGCGATATCAGCTGGCACAAGACCAGAATTTTCATCAGCGAAGTATTCCGCTTCGAAGAGCTCGCACTTGAGCTAACCACACCAGGGTTCTACAGAGTTTACTTCAGAGACCTCGAGGTTGGAGAGCTAAATGCGGAAGAGCTTCGCTTCAGAGCTGCACGAAGAGTCGTTTGAGCCTCGATGAGTGCATCGCCCTGTTAGCTCTAGTCGAATCGAGGCATTTGTTGGAAAGCCGACTATACGTTCACCTGGAACGCAAAGGCCTGTCGAGAAATGGTCAAACGGTGACCAGCTTTGGACTAGCGATCCTGTTAAACCACAGCGTCTACGCAACATGCAGTAAGATTCCGATTCCTTAGCCTACTCTTTGCTTTGATTTAGAACTCGATAAAACATCGAGCGGGTAATTAGCTCTTACGATTTTCGACCAAAGGCCAGACTTACCCTCCAACGGGATCGGGAGATGAGCTTGTAAGGGCGCTTATTCGGTCCGCATCCACTCATAGATCCAACTTTTCGCGGAACTGGGACGTAAATAAGATACCCGTTTTCTGCACGTCTCGCGACGTTCTTACGCCGTATGCTCGCCCATTTATGACGATCTCGTAGAGTACGCTTTCTTCTGGATAGGGATTCCCTGTTCGGAGAACGCGTGCACCGGCGTCATTCATGTATTTTGTGGCTGTCTCATAGGGGATTTTCTTTAGCCATTCACAATGGTCGTTTCTTACTGCAAGCGTTTCTATCAGATTTTCGAACATCGTTGCATGCTGCATTGTTGGTAAGAAAAGGGATTTCAGGAAGCTCATTTAGACCTCTTCGCGGTTTCGGGTTTGCACGGCCATATACCTACGATACCGAATTTTTGAGGTGTTTATTTGCGTGTTATGGAAAGGCATCGATATGTCGTCTCTCCAGACCTTCGGTCAAGCACATTGCCCCGATATCGCTAGTTGAGGTTCGTGATTTCCGTAATAACGTGGCTCCAATCCACCACGCCAGCCCGGATGCAGTAGAACCGGCAAATCGAGTTTACAATCACGGAGCCCATATGGTCCAACTCGCCGGGACTCGCCGACACGGTTGAAATCTCTTATGGCCCGAAGAGTTGATCCAGCCCGCAGGCCGGCCCGGATCAATTCATGCCAGACAGTGCCTCGAGGGCCTTCTCGTCCAAAGTAATATTGAGCGCCTTGTTCTTGTTCTCATCATCCAAGCTTCGCCAAGCTTCCTTGATGAATTCAACGCCAATTCCGATTTGCTTTACAAAATCAAATCCTTGGCTTTCAGCCTGGGCTACACAGTCAAGGATCATGCTCTGTGTATCTTTATTGTGGAACATTAAAATTGCATATGTGCTGGCCACACCTTGACGCGAGGATTTCTCAGTCACGCAAGATAGAAACAGTTTCAGTTCGCCCTCTCGCTTCGCCCATGACGGTATAGCCAATGTTTTTTTGTTTCCCTGCTTCAGGGCCAAATCCACGGATTCGTAATACGAATCGACAAATTTTTTCGATCTATCATCATCCGCGCAGCTTGACAGCAGCTCAACCGCCATGTCATCAAGCTCGTCAAGCACAGAACGCTGACGGACTGAAGCTTTATCTGTATCTCCTGTGTAGTCGCCTTGTTCCGGCGCAGCCAGCAGAACCATGCGTTCAGCAGGAGATGCATTGTTCCACAGGGTGTACAGGAAATCTGCAGCCGCCACCTTTTGGCTATTGAATGAAGCGCCCTGCGCCTCCACTGTCCCGGTGTAGTGGACAAGAGCAACCGACGCATTGGTGAGAGCAAGGACTGCTTTCGAGGCAAAGTCTTCCGGGACGCCCTTATGCGTGGCGAGTTTGCGCACAACATAAAGGAATTCCTGCGTGCGGGTCTTATCTGAGCTCCACGAAGGAGGTCGGATGTTCCCTTTCTCAAATTCACGCATGGCGTGACGAGTATCCGCAAAATGAATGCGGCTTTTTCCTACAATTAAGGTACGGATACAAAAAGCCGCAATGCAAGCAACAAAGATAACGAGAACTAAAAACATTTGCCCCTCTCGAATGCAACCTCAAAACAAAACCATTGACTCGCCAGCCCACAATAGGACTTACCATAACTGATTTCAGCCAAGATTTACTAAATTCTGCTGACCTCCGCCGTTCAAAACACTGCGATCGCCATGAGCATCGTGCGCCAACAGTTCTTGAAGCGCTCGCTTTCCTTCAGACTGTGCTGTGTGTTCTCGTGCTTTGCTGTACATTGGCATTCTTAATGAGCGCAACATCGCCAATGCTCTCATCGAGAACAATCACGACGATCACTTCCTTGCGCGTACGGCCCATTGCGCTGGTCGATGTAGCTGCAACCCAGCGTCGCCCGGGCGAACAGCAGGCCATGGAAATGACAGAGTATGGAAAGCATGGAAAGCCATGAAGCCGGCTTCCCACCCTTCCCACACTCTTTGGAAATCCTTTCAGGATTCCCACATTCCCACGGCCTCGACTACTAGATATATGTCTTCTCGTGCCCCCTGCAACTCGCACCATCGCCAACGCAAGGGGCTTGTAACGGATGTCTCAGGTCCACAACGTAACGCATGTGCCGGTACACTCACCCCTTAGCGAGCCTTGGCTTCCGTATTGGTGCGCGTCAGCTCACCGGAACGACAGGGGACATTGCACAGACAACAGGCCGGCTTTGCAGGGCGGCGGGGACGGGAAGGCCGAATCCTGTATGGCACATTACCTCCTTTTCAAGGAGGTGCGAAAGCGTTCGAGCTATCGGCGCGTTGCGTTTGCTCGCCATTCAGAAGCCAGAACGAAGTATGATGTTGCTCCGGACATCTCAATATGAAAACCACGAATCGTGCGCAGGACCTAGAGCCGACCGCCAAGGAAATTCTTTCGGCATTTGAAACGATAGCGACCGCAGCAAAACAGGACCTCAAGTCCGCTCATCATGCTCCAACCGATGTGTTTGCGAATACCAGCAACTCAACTTTCACGAGTGCTCCTATCGCGGCTTCACGCCTCATGGACGGGCACCGGCAGCTGATAGCAGAGTCTGAGAAGCTACGGCGAGAGCCAGCGATTGCGAGGGTTGTGTTTGATGACGGCGAGAAAGAGTGCGTTAGTTACGTTTGCCGTGCTACTCCCCCGACCTTGAAGAACCTAGACCTTGTTAGTCAGCGGGCGCCGAAAGGGAGGCTGGCGGCACTGGCCATAGGGGACAGCATGACCGCGCCAAACGGCAAAGTCCTTACGGTCCTTCAGCGGGTCGAGGTGCATCCAGAGGAGACCCCTTCAGGTTGGGATTCGAAGAACAATATCTTCAGGCTTGGAGACGGCCGGGCTCTCACGGTCGAATCACTTGTTCTGCTGCTTGGACTCACACAAGCCGAGGCAGTGGATCTGCTGACCGAGATGTTAACTCGCGAACAAGAGAAAGAACTATTCCGCGAAGGTCAGAAGCGGGCCATTCTCACTTCAATGGAGCTGCGGGACCAACCCATTCTCGATGCCTCGCAAGATGAGATTTTTCGGCTTCCGATCGATGAACAAATTTTTTTGAGCGGCCCTCCAGGCACTGGCAAGACTACGACTCTCATTCGAAGGCTCGGTCAAAAGTTAGACGTTCAGCACCTGAACGAGGATGAACGAAGTCGGGTCGAAGCCGCCGCCATTTCCAATGTGGCTCCGCACTTCGAGAGCTGGGTACTGTTTACGCCGACCGAACTTCTGCGCCAATACGTCAAAGAGGCGTTCGCGCGCGAGGGCGTGCCAGCATCGGATTTGCATATCCGCACATGGGAGGAGTTCCGGCGCGATGCTGCTCGAAACATCTTCACAATCCTGAGGACTCCCGTACGGCGTGGCTTTATTCTCCGGTCGGAAGGAACGGGACTTACGGTCAAACAAACCGAACTGCGAGCCTACTTCGAAGATTTCGATTTCTGGCAAAGACACCAATTTCTCGAAGCCATCAAGATATCGGCCGAAGCTTTATCGAACGTGCAAGACTCTCGGTTGGCTGAGGTCGGAAAGCTCGTGATGGCAGCCGGTGAGCGGGAATTGAATTCCGCGGTCGAATTGCTTCTCACAATCGAACGAAGGTTGGAGCAGCTACGTTCTGCGGTCGAAGATCTTCGTAAGGCAATCAGTGGTCCCATTGATGGTGCCCTCAATCAACGCTTGAATCGAAATAGAAGCTTTGCCCAAGAGCTCGCCGATTACCTTCAGCAATCTTCGATTGGAGAGGATGTCGACGGCGATGATGCGAACGAAGATGACGAGGAAGAGGAGGTCGAAACCGCTACTGGAGCCAAGCTTGGCGTGGTGGCTTACAGAGCAGCGCTTCGGGCTCTCGCCCGATCTCGAAACGGTGGGAGACGCGTACTTCCGGGTACCCGCAATGCGCTTGTGCTCGAGAGAATCGGCGAAGAAGACCTAAGTTCAGCACAACTCGCGGAAGTTGCAAGCTCTCTGACTGTCCTGGGGCACGCCCGCACGCTTCAGAGAGCCGTCAGACGAGCCGTATTCGAACTGCCGCGCCGCTATCGTGCATTTAGACGCACGAGACTTCGTGAGTCCAAGTGGTTTGCGCCCGATGCGGAGCTGAAAAGCGAAATCAATGAAGTTGAATTGGATGTGCTGCTCCTAGCCTCTCTGAGGGCTGCACGAGAACTGCTTGTACGAAATGACATTCGAGTCAACGTGCGGTCTCGATTCTGGGCGCTTCTGGAACCGGTTCTCGGACTCTATCGAAATCAAGTGCTCGTTGACGAGGCGACGGATTTTTCTATTCTTCAATTGGCATGCATGACCAACCTTATGCATCCGAGCATCAATTCGTTTTTCGCGTCTGGTGATGTAAATCAACGCCTCACAACGATGGGCCTTCGATCCCTCGACGACAGTCGCTGGTTCTCTCCAAGGATGACTGTCAAGGAGCTCACGGTTCTATTCAGGCAGAGTAGGCGTCTCCAAGATCTTTCGAACAACCTCTTGAGCGTCTTTGAGCCAAACCAGCCACGACTTGGTGTCCCCTCAGAGATCAACGGCACCGAAGTATCCCCGGTGCTGTTCGAGGGTCATGCCGCCATTGATGGATTGGCAGGATGGTTAGCAGCACGGACAAGAGAGATTGAACGCGCGCTCGGCCAAATGCCGTCGCTGGCGATCTTCGTGCCCTCCGAAACAAATGTTGAACCGTTGGCCGACGCGTTGAATATCCAGTTTAGAGATGACAGCCTCAGAGCAGTGGCTTGCGTAAGAGGCCAAATCAAGGGACAGGATACGGATCTGCGGGTTTTCGATATTCAACACGTTAAGGGTTTGGAGTTTGAAGCGGCCTTCTTTACGTCAATAGACCGTCTCGCCGAAGACAAACCGGAGCAATTCGCTCGATTTCTCTACGTCGGGGCGACGCGAGCTGCTACGTATCTCGGCATTACCTGCGAAACGGTGCTGCCGAGCGCGATGGAGCCATTACGTGCACAGTTCGCCAAACACTGGTGAGGCATTTCTTCGGCGAAGCTGTAGCAGGTTGAGGTCGCGCCGGTGCACCAGACGGGCGTCGCCCGGAGAATACCGAAAGCGTTCCGGAGAAGACCAACCAAGCTCTCCCGCAGGGTCGACGAGGGCCCCCTCCGCATCCGCTGCCCTCCAGCTCGCTCATAGTGATGAAGTTTCTCTTGGGACGTTGCATACGGCCCCCTTGTGCCCGAACCGCTTCAGGCCCACCGGATCCAACGGCTCCTTTTCGACACATATAATTGAGATTGTTTTGCCTTCGCGAAGCGTTCAAAGCACGGGAGAACTTACACAATATGCCGGACAACGACGACTCTTGTTTAACTGAGAAAACGGAGAAAACCCCCGTTGACGAGTTTATGCTGACCGAATACGAGACGATTGCATCTGCTCATTTTGACCTTCACGGAGGGCTCAGGCAAAACTTTCGCTTCTATCTCGGGCTCATTGCCATTCCCTTCACAGTATTTGCGGTGTTTAAAGACGCTTCAATCCAGTTTTTGAAGCTGCCCACCGTCCTCTTGCTTCTGTTCTTAGTCGTGCCAATCTTGGGCTTCTTGATGTTTTTGGCCATGATCAACATGAGATTCGACATCATCTTGTATACCCGAGCTGTGAATGCCGTCAGAGACTACTTCAATATGCGCGCGACGGAGCTCGGTGTCTCAAACTTTCGCTCATACCTCAAATTACCGACGGACAAAAATAAACCTCCGTACTTCGAAGGCATTTCTCGGTCGTACACCTGGATATTCGCCCTTATTGCATTGCTGAACTCCGCATATCTAGGCATCTTTTTTGGTAACCTTACGTCTAGCGGCTTCATGCCCGTTTGTTTGCCTTGGCTCATCGGGGTCGTGTTCTTTCTCTTACATGTCGCTTCATATTGGTGGTTTAGCTCCTCTCGGACAAAGAAGGAAATCCCGGGCATCACTAATGGAACGTAGGACTGGACCCGCCGTAGCCATCGACCTAGATGGCGTTCTAGGGAACATAGCTCTGCAGCTCGTGCGGTTCTCAGCCGCAGAATACCGACTTCGTCTTCAGCAAAAGACTTTCACATCGGAAAATATTGAGACCTGCACTCCCATCAGTCAACAACAACTGCACAAGCTTTTTGAGTCTCCGACCTTCTTTCGAACCATGCCGCCTATTCGTGGCGCAAGCAAGTGGGTGAGTGTTCTCCAGTCTAGGGGAAGCAAGATAAGCATTATCACCGATAGGTTTTGGTATGAAGGGATTCAAGAAGACACGATAGAGTGGTTGCGCTCATACCAGATTCCCTACGATACGATAGCGTTTGCACGCAAGGTGGCAAAACAGGATTTCGTCAAGGATCTCAAGATTGATTGGTTCATTGAAGACCAGTTGTCGAACGCAAAATTACTATCACAAGTGTGTAGAGTAGTCCTTATCGACCGCCCCTATAACCAAGGCGAGCTGCCTTCCGGAGTAGTCCGGGTAAAGAATCTGCGCGATGCGGTATCCACAATCAAAGCAGGTCACTAGAGTCCGGCGTTGATTCTCTTCCCTGCCGTGCGTGAAGCTGACAAACTAGTCGACCCTGGCCACAAAACTGTTCGCGGGGGGGGGGACGAAAAATCGGCCGATCTCGTGAAAATCAGGACTCCATCTTCTTGAGCAGGTGCTTTGTCCGGTCAGCAATTTTTCTCAACTCGTATATGGCGTTCTTTCGGATGGAGCCGTCCGATGCGAGCAGCTTCTCTTCTACCTCGCCGCGTGTCAGCCAGTTGCGGAACCGCTTTATGGTTCCTAGGTTCGTATCCTCACCACCGGCAGAAACTGCCGAATCGTATGCTTTCGAGAAAGTCGAACTTCCATTAACAAGCCTGGTAAGGGCACGCTGGGAACTGCAAATCACAGGCAACTGCTCGCGAAGATCAACCGCTCTCTTGATCTCCTCATTTTTGACTTTGGAGACAATGAGCTCGTCGAGCCCCGGATGCTTCGCTCGCGCCTTCTTTACCTTGCTCGACTTGATGTATTCGTCGTAATAACTCCATCGGTTCACGTCGTTCTCGCCATGTTTGATCATGAACTCGTAGACGGATACTAGATGAGCGACGGCCTTCTGGCTGATGCCGATTTCCTGTGCTAGCGTTTGGAGGTTTTCATGATGCTGGTGGTAACGGCGGTACAAGAAGCCCGCTTGCTCATAAGGAGCCCAATCTTTCTTGCCCTTAATATGGAATTGCCCAAGAAGAGCGAATACGAGTGCATCATCGATGTCAGATGGCAGGAGGTTGCATTTGACCAATCCCCATTTGAGTGGATCCGTTTTGGCCAGCAGTCGATACGCTGCCAAACGGCTATTCCCTTCAAGAACCTCGAGACTACCGGCTTTGACGATCAGTGGCTCCAAGAGCCCTTTGTTGATCTTGATGTCCTGTACGAGTTCCTTAACATGTTCAAGTTCTTGGAGTCGGGACTGAATCTCCTTCTGCGAAGGGTCGTTACCTCCTGCTCGCAGAACGGAGTAGACACGTGGGTTGTCCACAAAGAATTTGAGCGAAGCTTGATCGATTAGCTTGTTCTGGACTGGAATTTCGTGACCACGGATCAGAAGCGTTGGAGACGCGACGTTCTCAGATTGCATGTTCTTCTTTCCGATCAAATCCCAACACGTCTTTGATCATCTCTCCAAATGAATATTCAGCTTTTTGTTGATACACGGATTTGGTGATATCCCCCTGAGCGAGTTGTGCGGCGAGGCTCTTCGCCGATAGAAGGTTTTCCACCCATTCGTCGATAGTACCTTTAGACTGCAACACGGTGACGATGCAATCTTTTGTCTGCGAGATGCGATGAATCCTGTCCTGTGCTTGCAAGTAGTCGTCAAGACTGAATCCACGATCAAAGAAGACTGCGTTGTTCGCTACTGTGAGCGTTAATCCTTCTTTTGCCGACGACGGGGTTGCGATCAGGACCTTGCAATCGGCATCAGTCTTGAATGAGCGTATAGACGCCGTGCGCTGTTCGTGATCCATCTTCCCATGAATCCGAACTGCGCCGTAGCTGCGGAACTCTCTCGCGAGCCAATCAACATTGGCCGTGAAAGCCGTCCACACAATTACCTTCTCATCCTTATCCACAATGTCATCTATGAGGCTTTGGAGAACTGGCAGCTTGCCGGGAACTGTTCGATAGGAGTCGTCAATCAATCTTGGGTTCGAAGCAACTTGCACCAGACGTAGGAGACGCTTCAATGAATCCTCAGCGTCATCTAAGACGGGCTGTCCATGTTTCAGCAGTATCCACGAGAACTCACGTTTGTACTGTTCGTAAATCTCCGCCTGACGAGACTCCATTTCTACCGATATCGTCTCGAATCTCTTCAGAGGAAGTTGGATATCGGCACCGTTTTTTGTTTCGCGTACAGAGAATGGTCTGATCTTTTGGAATACTTCGGACAGGTTTTGTTCAAACGCTCTAGCCTTCTCGCCATCGGATGCGAGGTCATTCGAGAGGTCAAGGCGAGACTGAAAATCCTTGAAGTTGGTCCCCAAGGATTTGCCTTGGTCTAAGAAGTAAACCTGCGACCACAAATCGTACGGGCGGTTAGCGACGGGGGTTCCTGTCATGATGACGCGCTTTTTCAAGAATTGAATCAGACTGAACAGCGCATGGGTGATCGCTGCATCCGGATTCTTGATCTTGTGAGCTTCATCGAGGATCATCCCGACGTTTCGGGTCTGCAGGAAAATTTGCAGCCGCCTCTGTTCGGACCTGATCGCCTCATAATGTGCAAGGTAAATTCGCGCAGGGCTATTGAACGCAAGAAAGTTGGCTTTTCGATCCTGCGTTATCACGCGCGGCTCAACATGCGTGTGGAATCGCAGTTCATCTACCCAGTTCTGAATCAAACCTCGTTTGGTTACGATAATTACGGAATCGACAATCTCAGATTGCAACCACGTGAGGCCTAGGTCGATGCCGATTTTGGTTTTCCCCAAACCCTGTTCGTGAAAGATCGCGGCGAACGGCAAGTCCTTGGTGGCAGCCAGCGCCTCCGCCTGATACGGGAAGCCCTTGTGTTTCACCGCAAGGTCAGGTTCGCGCTTCGCCATGATCATACCGAAAGCTCCTGTACGTCATCGATCACAACGTGATCGACACGCTCCGCGCCCGCAGAGTCTAGAGCTTGGATCATGATGTTTTGAGCGCGCACACGCAACTGCCATGGGACAGCTAGGATCAGCGTTGAGCCAGGATACATCGCAAGATGGCGAGCATAGGCGTTGATCTGCTCTCTGGAGTGGGGCGTTTCTAGATCCTGAGCAGTCTTAGCCTCTCCAATGATGACGCAGCTCGTGGGTGCGTCACTCGCGTATAGGTCAGGACGGAACTGGCCAATATATGGAGGCTTTTCGCATCCGATTAGCCCCGGCAAATCATGGAGGATAGCAATCTGTTGATTAGGATTGATGGTCCCCTGTACGTAGGTGTGTAGGCGTTGCAAAAGCGCTGTGTGATTCAAGGAATCCGGCACTCAATTCGCCTCCTGAGGAACATCCAGCAAATTGCGTAAAGCATCGAGAGCTTCAGTTAGCGCTTGTGCTGCTTCACCACCGGGATCCTTGCAAATCTTATCCTTCTCGGGCCATGGCAGACTGTAAATCGAGTTTTTGAGAGCTGCCGCGAGCTGGGCTATTGAGGCGTCCGCTAGGGCTTTGCTGACCGTAGGTTGTTCGAGAAAAGTCGCCGCATGGCGCGCGTCCTTACCATTCTTCAGAAACTCCGTCTTTGCCTTCGGATGTTTCAGAATGCGGGGCAACAAACGAACAGTGTTCAACGGATAAAGCTTGTTCCAAAAACTGCCGTAAAGGAATTGCAACCTGCGAAAGCCGCAGATGACGGGAACGGTCTCGAAGCCCTCATGCGGCGCAAACTGCTCGGCGGAGCTGCGTAGTGACATCCAATTTGGAAGGACTGCTGCCGGCCGGTATCTCCCCGGCCCGTACTTCCCACAGCTGACTCTCCAGACACGAATTTGATCGATGAGTGCGTTGGCGATTTCGCGCTCGTTTGGTTAAGTGTTCGCAAATCCGTGTACCATTCGCGCACTCGCTCGCGCTCACATTCCGCCGTAACGTTGCCCGTTATATTTTCCGGAAGAAAGGCCGAGACTGCTCTGATGGCGCACAGCCGAGCCTAGCATGTCTTTCATGCTCACACCCTTGAACCGTCCGCACGAAACGAGAGCACTCCACACAGAGTGGATATCATCGCCGAGCGGCCGCAATTTTGGAGAGGCTATCACTCTCATCAACTCCTGGTTTTCATAAGGAGCGACATGGAGAACAGAGACGTAGTCCGCGTCCAGTTCGCGGCATTGTTCCATCTCGAATGCCAACAACTGCAAACGCA
>DASRGC010000055.1:0-37212 GCA_035651235.1 Acidobacteriaceae bacterium | reverse complement strand
ATCGGCGCGTCGATCATGGGGCGCGTGCCGTTTATTGGCGGAGCGCTGGTGCAGCTGCTGCTGGGTGGGCCGATTATCAACGGCGCGACGCTGACGCGATTCTTCGCGCTGCATGTGTTCGTGATTCCGGGCGTGCTGCTGCTGTTTACGGCGCTGCATGTGTGGATGGTGGTGAAGCTCGGCATCAATGAGTGGCCGGTTCCGGGACGGATTGTTCGGCGTGAAACGTATGTGCAGGAGTACAACGAGCTGGCGCATACGGATGGGCTGCCGTTTGTGCCGGGCGCGGTTTGGAAGGATCTTTTCTTCTCGGCGGCGATTCTGTTTGCGGTGGCGTTCTGTGCGGCGGTGTTTGGACCATATGGGCCGACGGGGATACCTGACCCGAGCATCATCCAGACGGTGCCGAAGCCGGACTTCTTCTTTCTGTGGATCTACACAGTGCTGTCGTATCTGCCGCCGAGCATGGAGACGCCGTTTATCCTGATCGTGCCGGCGGTTGCGGTGGCGATTCTGATTGCGCTGCCGTTTGTGGCGGGAGTGGGTGAGAAGAGCTGGTGGCGGCGGCCGATCGGCGTGTTCGCGGTGATGTTCATCGCGGTGTGCTTTGGTGTGTTTACGGAGCTGGGCACATCGACGCCGTGGAGCCCGCATATGAACGCGTGGAGCGGAGCGGCGGTGCCGGTGAAGTATCTGCACAACCGCACGCCGCTGGAGCGGCAGGGAGCGAATGTGTTCCAGGAGAAGCAGTGCCGCAATTGTCACGCGCTGGGCGGCATTGGCGGACAGCGCGGGCCGGAGCTGAGTGATGTGTCCACGCGTCTTACCGAAGACCAGATGATTCGGCAGGTGCTGCTGGGCGGAGGAAACATGCCGGCGTACGGAAGCACGCTATCGCCGGCGGAGACGACGGCGCTGGTGCGGTTCCTCGACACCATGCACCCGAACTATCAGCCGGCTGCGGGCGATGCGTCGCGCGAGGTTGTGCAAAGCGGCGGTGTGCCTCCGCATAGTACGGTCGAGACCGGTGGCGGGCAGCAGAACGCGCCTCATTAGAAAGGCAGTGAGGGATGGACGAGTTTCCGCACGGAATTCTGGCGGCGTGGAGCTTTCCAGTCTGGCCGGCGATTGGGTTGCTGATTGCAGGCGCGCTTTATCTGCGTGGATGGCGCGCGCTGCAGCGGACGCGTGCGCGGGATCTGCCGGTGTGGCGGGCGGTGTGCTCCTTTGCCGGGCTGGTTGCAATCTGGATTGCGCTGGCGTCACCGATCGATGCGCTGGATGACTATCTGCTTTCGGCGCACATGTTGCAGCATTTCATTCTGATGTCGATTGCGCCGCCGCTGCTGGTGCTGGGCGCGCCGCTGGTGCCAATGCTGCGCGGGTTGCCACGATGGTTGATACGCGGGCTGCGGCCGGTGTTTGCGTCGCGCGGCGTGCACAAGGTGGCGCATGGGCTGGCGCGTCCGGTGGTGGCGTGGCTGGCGATGAATATCGCGTACCTGGGGTGGCATGTGCCGCAGGCGTTTGAGCTGACGCTGCGCTCGGAGGGCTGGCACAACACGGAGCACATGTGTTTTCTGTTCACGTCGATTGCGTTCTGGTGGGTGGTTGTGGAGCCGTGGCCGAGCCGCACGGCGTGGTCGCGCTGGATGGTGATTCCGTATCTGCTGACGGCGGATGTGGTGAACACGATTTTGTCGGCGGTGCTGACGTTCTCGGGCAAGGTGCTGTATCCGTCGTATGCGGCGGCGGAGAGGATCTCGACGCTGACGCCGCTGAAGGACCAGGTGCTGGCGGGAGCGGAGATGTGGGTGCTGAACTCGATCGTTTTCCTTGTGCCGGTGGCGGTTCTGGTGGTGAAGCTGCTGAGCCCTCGAGGGCTGCGGGAAGACGCAGCACTGACGAACTACGCTGGTTCGTGACCGCCGTCAACCCCAGCCAGCGTGCTGGCGGGGGACCCCATGCAGCGATAGGAAGTAAAGGACTAGAATGGCGATCTTGGCAGGAGAGCTCTTGCCTTCCTCTGGCAGGAGATTTGCTGTGTGCGTGTGTGCGCGGCGGCCTGCGATGCGAGATGAAGGAGATGGCAGAGATGAAGGTTTATGCGGGAGCTGACATCAGGAATGTGGCCATCGTGGGCCATGCACACAGCGGGAAGACGGAACTGATCTCGGCGATTCTGAAGACCGCGAAGTCGCCGGCGGCGTCCTCCCGCGAGAACGGCGGCGCGGTAACGCAGTATGACGAAGAAGAGATTGCGCGCAAGATGACGATGGCGAATGCAGTGGCGTTTGCCGAGTGGGACTCGATCAAGGTGAACATGATCGATACGCCGGGCTTTCACATGTTCCTGCATGAGGCGCGCGCGGCGATGGTGCCGGCAGAGACGGCCCTGGTGGTGGTGAATGCGCAAACGGGCGTGGAATCAGGCACAGACCGCGTGTGGAACTATGCCGCGGAGATTGGGCTGCCGCGCATTATTGTGATGAACCAGGTGGATCATCCGAAGGCGGACTCGCGCACCGGACGGATGGAGATGCTGGAGGGGCTGCGCGAACGGTGGGGACGGCAGGTGGTGCCGGTGCAGCTTCCGATTGTGGACGAGAAGGGATTTCATGGGGTCGTCGATCTGGTGACGATGGAGGCGTACCTGTACACGCCGGATGGCGATGGGCGCGGCACGAAGGGGAAGATCCCGCATGCGATGGAGGCGGATGCGAAGGCCGCGCATGAGGCGCTGATTGAACTCGTCGCTGAGGGCAAGGACGAGTTGATGGAGGAATTTTTTGCGGTGGGCACGATTCCGGAGGAGCACCTGGTCGGCGCGCTGCATGAGGCGATTCGTGAGGACAGGATTTTTCCCGTGTTGTATGTGAGTGGACTGCAGAATGTTGGAACGGACCACCTGCTGGATTTTCTGAAGGTGTATGCGCCGTCGCCGGTGGAGCACGGCGAACTGGCGATGCGCGCAGTGGGCAAGGCGGCGGGCAACGGGTCGGGCGACACGGTGATGCGCAAGGTTGACGATGGCCAGCCGGTCGCGTTGTACGTGTACAAGACGATGGTGGATCCGTTTGCGGGACGGATTTCGTTTTTCAAGGTGATGAGTGGATGTGTGAAGAATGATGCATCGGTGGAGAACTATGCGCGCGGGGAGACGGAGCGGTTGAGTCATCTGTCGATTGTGCAAGGGCGAAAGTTGACGGAGATTGCGGAGTTGCACGCGGGCGATCTGGGTGCTGTGGCGAAGCTGCGAGTCTCGCAAACGGGAGACACGCTGGGCGCAAAGGGACACGACGTGCTGATGGAAGGCGCCCCGATTCCGGAAGCTGCGATGACTTACGCGATTGAGCCGAAGTCTCGTGCGGACGAGGATAAGCTGGCGCCTGCGCTCCACAAGCTCATGGAAGAGGATCTGATGCTGAAGTTTTATCGCGATCCGCAAACGAACGAGTTTCTTGTGGCAGGTGCGGGGCAGATGCATATAGAGACCGTGGTTTCGCGGCTGAAGCGGCGGTTCCATACGGAGGTGACGCTGAAGGCGCCGAAGGTTCCGTATCGCGAGACGGTGCGCGCGAAGGCGCAGGGGCATGGGCGGCACAAAAAGCAGACGGGAGGACATGGGCAGTTCGGCGACTGCAAGATTCGCATTGAGCCAATGGAGCGCGGCACGGGATTCGAGTTTGTGAATGACATCTTCGGCGGAGCGATACCGCGGCAGTTCGTGCCGGCGGTGGAGAAAGGGATTCAGGAATCGGCGGCACGCGGATATCTTGCGGGCTATCCGGTGGTGGATTTTCGTGCGGTGGTGTATGACGGCAGCTACCACGATGTGGACTCCAGCGAGATGGCCTTCAAGATGGCGGGGCGGCTGGCGTTTCGCGCGGCGATGGAGCAGGCCAAGCCGGCGCTGCTCGAGCCGATCATGAAGGTGGAAATCGAAATGCCGGACGAGTTTGCTGGAGCTGTGATGGGAGACCTGAACAGCCGAAGGGGCCGCGTACAGGGCATGGACAGCGCTGGCACCGGATCGGTGGTGCATGCGCAGGTGCCGCTGGCGGAGATGCTGAGCTACGGAACGACGCTGACCTCAATGACGCAAGGGCGGGGCAGCTTCCGGATGGAGATGGATCACTATGATTTTGTGCCGCCGGCGATCTCGGAGAAGATTGCCGCCGGCGCGAAGAAACCGGCGGGTGAAGAGCTGGAGGAGTAACCGTAGGTAATTACGAAGGGGCCGTTTAGAATGCACTTACGTCGTAGTCGCCCGATGTGGGTGAAGGCAGGGGCGCGAGGGCTACGTTCACGGTGGGGCCTATAGCTTAGAGGAGCGGACTCATAATCTGCGGAAGATCGGGTTGTGCTGGCTCTGTTGCATTTGTCAGCCCTTGTATTTACTGGTGTTTTTCAGTCACCAGTCCATTGCGATACAAGCGCTTATAAACCGCGACTCGCTACAAATTCCGCTACACATCCAAGCGCTTCCGAATGTTATTCACCTAGCTTTTTCTCCAGGTTAGTTGCACCAGATCACATTCCAGGACCTCGTGGGGTGTAGATTTCGGCGGTGGATGTCATCTGAGATGGGAAGCCATAAACACTTAGGCCACCGGTAATCAAAACCGTGCCATCCGGCAGCAGGGTGGATGTATGCATTTGGCGACCCGTTGCCATGCTGCCCGCAGCCTCGAACGCGCGGGTTGAGGGAAAGTAGACCTCAGTGAAGGAGCTTCCGTTGCCGCCAATCATCTCGCCGCCAGAGATGAGAACCGTGCCATCGGCGAGTCGTACAGCAGCGGAGTACCCGTGGTACCCGATCGTATTCCCGATATCGGTGAATGTCCCGGACGCAGGGTCGTAGACGGCCACTTCGTCCGTACTGAAGTCAAAACTGGCAGTCACAACCAACACTGTCCCATTCGTTAGCAATGTCGCGGTGTTTAACTCAACCTGAGTTCTCGGGCCCGTGATGCTGAACGTGCCACTCTGGGGGTCAAAGAGTTCAGCCGCTCCGACGCCAGCCCCGTATGTGGCCCCAATGAGCAGAACTCTCCCGTCGGGAAGCAAGGTGGCCGTGTTCCACAATATCGAAGCCGTATCAGCGTACGGGCCGGCAAGCGCGAACGTCCCTGTGGACGGGTCATAGACTTCGGCATCGTCGCCGATGAATAAGACCTTACCGTTGGCAAGCAAGACCGCCGGCGTGGGAAGCACGGCAGCTGAAGCGCTGGCTCTCGCACTCTTCATGCCGCCCGTGGGTGCAAACATGCCAGTGGTGGGATCGTACA
Organism: Acidobacteriaceae bacterium; assembly: GCA_035651235.1. Classification (GTDB taxonomy): domain Bacteria; phylum Acidobacteriota; class Terriglobia; order Terriglobales; family Acidobacteriaceae; genus Granulicella. Next base: position 31,921 of record DASRGC010000055.1, on the reverse strand, counting down.
GTTCTGCGCTGGCCAGTTGTTGCGTCCCGTCAGAGCCTGCGGCGATCAAGACCTTGCCATTGGGAAGTAGAATCGCCGTGTGGCCCCCCCGGACCGTAGTCATGTTGCCGGTAGCAGCGAACGTCTTCGTGGCGGGGTCGTACAACTCTGCGCTGGCCAGTGCTTGTGTTCCGTTAAGGCCCCCGGCGATCAAGACCTCGCCATTCGGCAGTAGGGTCGCTGTATGGCTAGCCCGCGCCGCGCTCATGCTACCCACTGTCGTGAAGTTCGAGGGTGATGTCGCGGGAGACGGAGAAGTCGGAGACGGGCTGTTGTTCGCAGGCGTGTTAGCCGGCGGGTTGTTAGCCGGTGCGCTCGCGCATCCGGCGAGAAACACGAGGATCACAGTTTCAATGATTGCGAGCTTCTTCATTAGATACGGCTCCCAACGAGAATGTTCGAGCGACATCGGTGTTAGCTCCAACCGTCTCCGCCTGGCACCAGCACGCGATCCGCGCCGAGGATATGGGCTTTCTCCGGCGAGGAAGAAACGTCTCAGAAAGGCAATATCTGAGTATTGATGCCCTGGTCATTGACTGTGCCTTTTTGGCCCAGAATGAGTGTGTCAGTTACCCCACTATCAACAACTACGTCAGCGATTGCCGGCTCGAAGTCGTCGAAGCGGTTGAGAACGAGTGCGGTGTCAGTTGGTGTGCCCCCGTTGAAAACATCTACGCCGACGCCGGTTCTGGCGTGGCCTCGCACGGTATTGTCCCCTATTTCATTGCCTTGGACGAAGCCCCTGATGTCGATGCCTGCACTGTAGTTCCCAAACACCACGCCCTCAGGCGGCGACATGGTCACCTCGTTTTTGACTACCACGGCGCCGGTGACCGGCCATGCTGCAAACTGGCTGAATACGCCGATGCCGATAGCGTCCGGATCCGGCCATTCGGAACGGATCACGTTGTCCGCAATCACATATGTCCCAATATTTGCGGCGCGAATCGCTTCCGGCCGCGGCGAAGTTTGCGAGGATACCGGGCCGGTCGTAATCAGGTTCCGTTCTACGTGCGCGCTGCCGCCAATGCGGCGCATGTTGATCGCGGGCTCGGTAACGTTCGTTATCGTGTTGCCGGAAATGTACATGTCCACTTCATTGCTCGGCGATAGTCCCACGCTGAATGTAGTAATACCGAGCACGTTATCGGTCGCCGCTCCTCCGGTAAGATCGAGGTTGTTGTCGGCGATCACGATCCTTCCGGAGATATTCTGCGGGTGGCCCGGTTGAGTTGGCGTCGGTATCACCGCCATATCACTTCCGTAGAGGGTGATCCCTGAAAACTGCACAATTGGGGCGTTTGGCCGCGGCGTGATTCCCTCAATACGGCACGAAGCGATCACCAGGCCAGTCACGGAATAGACTAGAACGCCGGCATTTGCGGGGCGAACAAATCGCAATTTTTGGATGGTGACGCTTGCTCCCGGAGCATCGACATAAAAAGGAATCGTTCCGGCATCAATGGTTGCCGCGCCATCGCCGTCGGCTCGTGCTCCTGAAATCGAAACTGCTTTGGAGATCAGGACTGTGGCTTCCGGAAACCCGGCTACTTGCAGTGCGGTTGGCATGGTTGGTGGCGTGTCAAAGGAGAAATGTCCTCTCAAGACGACTTCTCCTCCGAGATTGACGGCCGCCTGAATTGCCGGGACATCCACACTTGGGTTACCCGTTCCGGTGACTTCAGTCGTTTGAGCCAATGCGCTCGTCGCCGACGCGATGCTCGCTGCTGTGAGCAGGGCAATTGTTGCGGTCCATCTGCGTGAGATTTGCATGTCATCACTCCAGGAAAATCGGCTTTGTGCTGTTCGGAACTATCTGCGCTCGGCTGTCGGTAATATGCTCAGTGGCCAGCGTGGACGCAGATTGCTTCTGTAGACTGCAGCGCCGATAGCACCCCCTAAATCCGAGCCCGCCTCCTGATCGGTTCTAAAGTGGATCCCGCCGTAAACGCGCGCATCGGACACGTCATCGTCGATCTCCGTGAACGAGTTGTAGTGCAGGATGATGGTGGGCGTAGTGGTGTTCGTCAACGTGATCACATGCCCGGCCTCGCCGTAAAGACGCCGCAGGACCTCGCCCGCCGCATTGACCGCGCTGCCATGGTTTGACGGATAGCTCGGAAAGCATGGGGTGACGATGAATGAGGCCCAGCCGGGATCAGCCACTAATTTCGGGTTGCCAGCGATAGTGGCTGTGTGAATCGCTGTCTCGGGGCGCCAGAAGTTGTAGTGATATTTGTTTAGGAATGACGCTACCAAGCTGTCATTGATTGCCATATTCATCAGAGCCAGCGCGCGAGCATTCTCTGAAAGAGATCCGCCTTGTTCCTCGGCGACCTCGCGGGCTGCTTGATTCATGGCTTGGGTTGGCGATGTGGCCGCGAAGTACAGTGCGACATTCGCGCGATCGGGAGGCCGCTCGGTGCTGGTGCTATCGATGGCGCCGACCGTCTTGACCTCGTTGAATGCCCTTGTAAACGCCTCGCTGGTGAGAGCCGGCGGCGGTCCGACCATAAAGTCGCTGGCACTCTGGATGCCGAACGGGGTAACAAATTGCCAGTTGTAGGCGATGGCGGCCTTGCAGCCTGTCGTCAATTGGTAGACCCCTGGACCTGCCGGGCCGGGAATCGTGGTCAATGGCGGAGTCGCCGAGCCATCGTCGGCACGCAGATTGATCATCGCCTGGGCCGCGTCGTCACCCGCTTGAATACCATCCGTCTTGGCTTGGCCGTCAGGAATTGCCGACATCGAATTCATTCGTGCTTCATCCAGCGCCGCCTGAATCGTCGGGTTCACGGATCCGAAATAATCGCTGAGCACCTTGTAGGACGCCTCGATGGCCGCCGCGTCGGGCGAGGCAAGCGGTCGTCGCGCGATGGTCCCAAGATAGGGTTCGTATTCGCGCGTGATCGAGTTGACGGCTTCAAAAACAGCCAATTGCACAATGGCCGCATAGCGCCCTTGAGCAAACGGGTTTGCATTAGCGGCAACGGCTGTGTCGACTGCGATTTCGTTCCAATCGGTAACGGCATCGGCTCTCGCGGCTGTGTTTCCAACCAACAGACTCAGCATCAACACGCATGCGAGCCTGACGATTCTCTTTTTGGGCGTGACCTCGATTGGTTTCATTGCTGCACCCTCCCGATATCGAGCGGTATGAGTGAGCGCCATCATTTGCGAAGGGAACTTCGTTGTCCATAGCGGTGGACGTGTTGGGATGTGTTGGTTTGTATCGCGCTAAACGCTAGTGCTTCTGCAGTTAGACACTGGTGGCTGGAAGTAGCGTAGAATCGGTGCGCTTCCGCAGGTCATGCCATGACCACCCAATCCATCAGGGTGCAGCAATCGATCGCGTTCGGCGAAGGTTTCGAACTCGACCTTCGCCCCCGAAGACTGCGCCACGGCCGTTACGTTTTGAAGTTGGAGCGTATACCGCTCGAGGTTCTTTTTCTGCTCGTCGAGCGCTCGGGTGAGATCGTCACTCGCGAGCAAATCGTCGCCACGGTTTGGGGCGAGGGCGTCTTTTTGGACACGGACAACAGCATCCGGGGTGCGATCCGGAAGATCCGGCAAGCACTGAAGGACGACCCCGAACAGCCGCGGTTTATCCAGACCTTAACCGGAAGGGGCTATCGTTTCATCGCGCCGGTTGTCGCAACCGGACTCCCTCCAGAGGAGCCTGATGTTGAAGCATTAGCGGCTCCCGTGAAGATATTTGGCGGCGACACAGAGCGAAACCGGACAGCGGTGCAAGCCCAGGATGCGGAGGAAGTTCATGGACGGAAACATCCTCAAAGTGCTCGCAGCTGGCGATTCATTGCCGTAGCGGTACTGTGCGTGAGTTTCGTGGCGCTCCTTGGAGTCTGGCGCTGGCGGGTCGCTCACACCATGCCCTCGGCCACGGATCACAAGACGGTACTGGCAGTCCTGCCCTTCGATAACCTGAGCGGCGATGCAGACCAAGAGTTTTTCAGTGACGGACTAACCGAAGAGATGATCACTCAGATTGGGAGGCTACACAGGGATGACCTGGTGGTCGTCGCCCGGAACTCGATTGCCAAATACAAAGGAACCAAGCTAACCGCAAGGGAGATCGGTAAGGAACTGAACGCCGACTATCTTGTTCAAGGTAGCGTTCAACGTTGGTCTGATCGTGTACGAGTCAGGGTTGAACTGATCGACTCCAGAAAACAGACAGACGTGTGGACTGGCAGTTACGACCGCGACCTCGAAGACATTTTGGCGGTGCAGGACTCGGTTGTGAGCAGCATCGCAGACGAGATTCATATCGCACTTACGCCGGAGCAAAAAACGCGCCTGGCAAACTCCCGGCAGACGGCGCCCGACGCCTACGTTGCATATTTGAAGGGGCGCTATTACTGGAATAGGCGCACCGGCGAAAGCATCGGAAAGGCGGAGCAATACTTTCAGCAGGCAATTGAAAGCGATCCCAGCTTCGCGGCGGCATATTCCGGACTGGCCGACTGCAATAGCGGGCTGGCGTGGCACGGGTTCAAAGCCCCTGCGGACGCGCTGCCTAAGGCCGAAGTAGCGGCACGCAAGGCAATTGAAATCGACCCGCAATCGGCTGAAGCCCACGCGTCACTGGGGCTCGTGCTGAGCCATCGATGGAAATGGGAGGAAGCGGAGAATGAGTTCAGGCGCGCTTTGGAATTGGACCCACACTACGCGAACGCACACCATTGGTATGGAGACCTGCTTTCGATCAAGGGCCGACACGAAGAGGCCGTTTCAGAGGCGAGACGCGCGCTTGAACTTGATCCTCTGAACCTGATGATCAGCACCTGGGTGGGGCAGCGGTACTACCTGAAACATGACTATGCCGCCGCCATTGCACAGAACCGGGACTCTGTCGAACTGAGTCCTGACTTCGCGGCCGCACACCTTTTGCTCGGCGAGGATTACGTTCAAGCAGGCCTGCACAATGAAGCGGTGAATGAGCTGAAAACAGCCGCGAATCTGTCAGGAAACAGTCCGCTCTATACGGCGCAGGTCGGCGTTGCGCTTGCAGCATCCGGCCGAAAGATCGAGGCACTTCGACTCGCCCGCGAATTGGAAACGAATTCGAAGAAGCGCTATGTTTCACCTTACGGCGTGGCTCAGATTTATGCGACGCTTCACAACGATCGGGAAACTTTCAGATGGCTGCAGGCGGCATGTGACGATCATGCGGTGTGGAACAGCTATCTGGCGGTCGATCCGGTTTTTGATGACTACCGGTCGGACGCTCGCTTTCGAGAGCTTCTCCGGTGCGTGAACCTGCCCTGACTCAACTCGAGGGTGATAGACGAACGCAGTAGCCAAGCTAGGGCTCCTTCGGGGTGGTGATCCGCTTGCCGTTGGAGACCGCGGAGACCGACCGAGACAGGCCCTCGAGGGCGGAACGGCGTCCTGGGGCGTTGGCGAGTGCGATTCGAAACTCCTTCAGCGCGAGCGCCGGCCGGTGTTGCTCGAGCAGCAGCGAGCCGAGTTGTTCGCGGGCGGGAAAGATGGGGCCGGGGGTGACGGGCAGTTTTTCGATCGCGTCCTCTTGGTCAGCACAGGCATGCAGAAGAGACGCCGCGCGACGCGGGTCCCCGTTCGCCTCTGAGATCCATCCCAGGATTTCGTTTTTGAGAATTCCGGTCCGGACCGACCAGTATTCCTGCTGTTCCGTGCGTAGGTGGTCCTCGAGATCTTGAAGTTTGTCTGCCTCTGCTTGCGCTTCGTCCGGCTTACCATCGTGGACGAGGCCGAGACCGCGGGCCCAAATTGCAAGTGCGATCACCTGTAGCGGCGCTCCCGCCGGTGGTGAGATACTTGCCGCCTCTACCCATTGAGCTTGCTCGACTGCGAAGCGGATGGGCATGGCACTGGCGGCGTACGCGCTCTTGAACTCGCTCCAATCAAGGCCCGGACCTGATACGGGATTGTGTTTACCTCACGAAGATGAGGGCGATTGCGGAGACATACTGCCACTCGCGTGCGGAACAGCCTAGGCAGTTTTGGGCAACCTGAATCTCGCGCTGCGCAAGCGGAACGGTCTGCTGAGAAAGCGGCGGATCCCATAGCTCGTGGTAGTAGGTCATGGCCGCTCCCCAGTGCGCCATAGCGCATGTTGGATCTGCGGTTGCGACCTGCAGAAAGGCTTCGCGAGCGGCAGAGTAAGCGAAGGAATGAAGCAGGGCGACGGCGCGATTGAATTGCGGTTGGCCGGCCGGCGTGCAGGAGATAGGAAACGAAACGGCTCCCAACTTCTCAGGAACGCCGTGGTCATGGGTCTCTGAGGCAAGAGGCCAAGAGCAGTCAGCGCGAGGCAGAGTGTGATCGGAATGGACTTGAGCGTGATACCTCTCTGGTGAGTTCAGAAACCTCAGCTCTTAGCCGAGCGAGGATCCTCATCACTTGAGTAGCGCCCCATTTTGCGCCCCTGGGGTGGTCAGTCCAGCTTCATTCAGACCGGCCGCTATTGCGCGCAAAGACTCTGCCCCCTTCGACCGTAGTGCTTCGATCACCGGGAGCAAGTCGGAGCGATCGCCGGCCGCTGCTTGTTGCCGCACAATAGCGCTCTGTCGTGTTCCTTCAGCCGCCATACGCTTCATACGCTCCGGATTGCCCCTGAGCCCTCCGAGAGCTACTCCGCGCACCCGAGCCTAAGGAGGCTTTCGTCCTAGCCGAAATCATGGCAGCCTCATGCTCCGCTACGGCTGCCAGGATATGCACGGTCAGGCGATTTGCCTCCGGGACTCATGCTGCACAATCGGCTGGAAAGCAGGAAGGCCCTCGGACTCGTGCCGGAGAAAGATCGCACGACCCTCAAGGGCAAGCGACGCGACGCTGCATCAAAGAGCGCTTTCGTGTTCTGCAACGGTGATGGTGAGCGGTACGTCTCGACATCAATCAATCACATGCACCGTGCTGCGTTCGCTTCCAAAGCAGAACGGCAAGCGTCGGCAACCCTTTCCCGGCGAATTCGTTCTGCACTCGCTTCGACATACAATGCTTACTAGACTTGGGGACGGGAGTGGACGCCTTCACCATTATGAAGATCGCGGGTCACAGTAGCATCGTTGTGTCACAGCGTTATGTTCATCCGACGCCAGAGGCAGTCGAACGCGTTTGAAGCCCTCCAGCGGGGTAATCAGCGCACGGCGATGAGCGGTAAGAGCAGCGGCACTTCGGAACAAGTATCCGCTACACTTTTCGCTACATCGGGCGACGCGATTTCGGTAAGTAATTGAAGGGCCTATAGCTCAATTGGTTAGAGCAGCGGACTCATAATCCGTTGGTTCCAGGTTCAAGTCCTGGTGGGCCCACCATTCTTGCCCATTTCGCGAATGGAACCCGCCAGCTCACTGCAGCGTAACTTGGGGCATGCCCTCGAAGGAGAACTGCACGCGTGTCTTGCTGGTCAGTGCCATCTGCTTCGGGCTGGCCATCGGCTCTTCCGCGCAGATCATCCACGCAAGCGACCCGCTTCCCTCCTTCGAAGTCGCGACCATCAAACCCGCCTCGTCCCAGCCGCGGCCCTCCAGCGCATCTCCCGCCGAAGTCCACATCTCCAATGTGACGGTTCGGAACCTCATCGAGCAGGCTTACGGAATCCCGTGGACGTCTGCGGAAAACGAACGCGTTCTGGGCGGTCCAGCGTGGCTCGACACCAACCACTACGACATCGTCGCCCGCATCCCTGGTGACCTGGCCGAGGCCCAGAAAAAACTATCCCCCGATCAGCAGAAACGGCAAATCAGCCTCATGCTGCAGTCTCTGCTCGCCGAGCGTTTCCGCCTGAAGCTCCACTTCGAAACCAGGGTTCTGAGCGTGTATGCACTGGCAGTCGCCAAACCGAACCCGAATCTCGTCGAGAGCACAAGGCAATCTGAATCCGCGGAGTCCACCGAGCCCAACGCACAAGAAACCGCTGTATCCATTCGACTGCCATCCAAACCCGAGGACCTGCGCCACGGCATCCTTGTTCTCTACACCGGCCAGTCTGCCGAGATGACTGCCAGACGGGCCTCGCTGGACGATCTTGCGCACTGGTTAGCGGGCTACTCCGAAGTCGGAGGCCGTCCTGTGGTCAACCAGACGGGCCTCAGCGGGCTCTACGACTTCACGTTCCGCTGGACGCGCCAAAGTCTCGCCGCGACTGCGCAATCCGGCTCGTCCGATGCAGCAGGGAGTGACGCGCCACCACTTTTCACCGCATTGCCTGAGCAACTACGCTTACGGCTCAAGTCCACCAAAGCTCCGGTGGAGGTCATCCTAATCGACCACACCGATCCTCCCACCGACAATTGAAACGAGGGGCGGGCGTACCGGAGCGTGAACTTCCATCGGGACTAATTGAGATCGATTTATAGCTCACGCGGCAGCGATAGCCCACCAATGTCTGGGTCGTGACAGGACCGGAAGTTGACGAATGTTCTGTTGTGGTGTTCTCTTTACTGCGCACCAGTGAACAGGTCTCACTGCCAGGAGCAAAGTAGTTCCCTTTGAGGAGTGCATTTTCCTGCAATTTACCCACGTACTTTTGCACAAAGTTGCGGGATTATGGGGGATTTGCATGGCAATGGAATTGCAAGTACGACGGTCAAGTTCGAATCAGGATACCAGGAGATCGAAGCCACAGCGACGGCGCCGCGGTCTTGCCTGATCGATCTACCCCATTGCGCGATGGATGGGCGGAGCAAAAAAGAAGAGCAGTTCTCCGGGTCCCTGGGCTCACGTGCAAGAAGGTTGATCACGCTCGGTTGCTGACGGAAGTGAGTTTAAGCCACTCCGTTCGGTCAGCCCCCCGTTTCAACCCCAATTTCGGCCCCAAAGAAGATAGTTGCGCGGATCGCGTCAACCCTCTCGTGAAGAGGGCACGGAGGTTCACGCTCAATTGGCCCTTCCGCCGCCCGCTTCGGCCGGCGGGTTTGGTCGTGTTCTTCAACAACGCACATGTGTGGAGGATTTCGTGAACAAAATTGTTTGCACTCTCATTACAGCGTCCTTCCTTGCTGCCGGGGTGGCCGCAGCTCAAAGCAGCAACAACAAGAAAGCTCATGCGATCGATGACAGCCAGATGAGCAACATCACCGCCGGTCAGACGGACAACAATGCGATCGCTGTTGCCGGCTCGACAGTAACGACGAGCGATGCAGCGAGCGCTTCCCTCGCGGGAAGCTCGTTGAGCTCCGCAAGCGGCGTAAATATCGTAAGCGGTACGGATAGCACCGTGGGCGATGGCGTCAACATCCAGGCAGAGACGATGCCCGGCGGCGGCGTGACTGTCATCGGCGGTCCTGGTGTAACGCTTCACCAGAGCAACGACATCACCCAGACCGATCCGGACTCGAATGCAACGCTGCGTAATTACAGCAACGGACCAGATCTGACCGTCAACAACACCTACAGCAACACCAACAGCACGACGAATAACAAGAGCTTGACCGATACGTCGAGCTACAACCACACCACGACGGATGCGGCGGCATACTCCAACACCGGCACACACAGCCAGAGTGCGAGCGAGTCTTCCTCCGACAACTTCGCCCATGGCGCAAACGAGAGCTCCAGCTTCGGCGCGTCGACCTCCACAACTGACAACTTTGCGCACGGTGCGAACGAGAGCTCCAGCTTCGGCGCCTCAACCGGCACGACCGACAACTTCGCGCACAACGCGTCCGTTGGCGGCCAAGAAGCGTCTTCGTCGTCCCACACGGCGAGTGGCTCTTTGACTGCGAGCGACAACCTAGCAGCGAGCGGTTCCACCGCATCGAATGGCTCCTCGAGCTCGAACACGCAACATCAGGCTGGCAGTTCAACCGGTTCGGGCAGCGGCAGCTCCATCTCGGGGACTGACACGTTCAGCAACCCCTCCAACACCGCCAGCACCAACGCTGCGAACACGACGGGAAGCAACACGAACACCTCGACAACCACCGGAACCGGAACCACCACCAACAACAACGCTGCGACCTCCAGCCAGGGATCGCACACTGCGAGCGCGAACCTCACCAACAACGCGTCTCTGAGCGCCAATGCTTCCGATGCAGGGAACCGTTCGCAGAGCGCAAGCTTTGGTGCTTCGACCTCGACGACCAACGGCTTCAACCACACCGCGTCCGTTGGTGGACAGCAGCAGGCTGCGACCTCCACCACGAACGCGTACGCCCACAACGCCTCGGTCGGCGGACAGCAGCAGGCTGCGACCTCCACCACGAACGCGTTTGCCCAGCAGGCTGCTGAGCAGTCGTCTTCCTCTCACACAACGACGGCCTCGAACAACTTCGCGACCAACACGACCGCCAGCCACTCTCTGGTGGCGAGCGACAACTATGCCCACAGCAGCACAACCAACGACACGCTGGCGCTGACCTACATGGGACCGACGACCATCGGTTCTGCGGTCGGACAGAACATCGCGGTTGACGGCTCGACGATCAACTCGACCAAGACAGACACGCTGAGCCTAGCAGGTTCGTCTGAATCGAGCGCGTCGGGCGTGAACATCGTCAACGCAGTCGGCAGCATGGTTGCCAACGGCGTCAACATCAACTACACGTCCGGCCTAGCGACCTCGCCGATCGCAGTGACTCAATCGAACACGATCAGCCAGGCCCACTGATGACCACGGACGGAGCCACCCCACAACGGGATGGCTCCGCCGCGCGGCGTAACTGCTCGCGAGGAGAGTAATCATGTATCGCACTCTTTTGGTCATCGGTCTTTTGCTGGCGACACAGACAGGTGTGTCGCAGTCGAGGAAGAAGGCACTCGACGACAGCATGCTTGACCGGGTGACGGCGGCCGGGGTGACGACAAGCGTCAGTCCGGGTAACGTCATCAATTTTTCGGGCGAGGTGCCCACAGCAAACGGCCTTGTCTCCGGTATCGGATCGCTTGTTGTTCAAGCGCCGAACAGCACGACGACCAACACAACCGTGGGGTCGATCAATCTTAGTGGGAACGCACAGCAGAACATGAGTTCGTTGATCAACATCAATGCTGTGAACTCCGCGATTAACGTGCTGTTGAACCTAAACGTGAACATCAACTCAACTGTTGGAACCATCACGCAAAGCAACCTCAGCGGGAAATCGCATTAATGACCTCATTCGGGATCGGGATCGCAGTAGTACTGCTGAGCGCATCATCCGCCGTCACCCTGGCGCAGGCTCCGAACAAGCCTGCACCAGGGGAAGACGCGGGGTGGGGGAAACCTATCGCGTCGTTGCAAGAGCTGCGCAACGACGGAGTTACACGTCAGCGGTGGGATATGAGCTGCGGCGCTGCCGCGCTAAGCACGCTTCTCACGTATCAATTCAAAGACGCCACACCTGAGACGGACATTGTCGTGTGGATGCTGCATCGAACCGACCCGGCCCTCGTCCGCGCGAGGCACGGGTTTTCTCTTTTGGACATGAAGCATTTTGCGCAGGCGCGCGGATACACGGCTGAAGGCTACAGCGACATGTCCATGGACGAACTGGCCAGCCAGAAGACGGCAGTGATCGTACCAATCCGTCTGAAGGGCTTCGATCATTTTGTTGTTGTCAAAGGCATCCTTCAGGGCAGAGTATTTCTTGCTGATCCTGGCTTTGGCAACGTCACGATGAAGACAGACCGCTTCCAAAAACTCTGGAAGAACGGGATTGTCTTTATCGTTCACCCTCCGGATGAGCGTATGCAGGTCGCCAAACAAATCAGCTCCTCGGCGAAGCTGATTCCTGACGAGACCTTTATTACGCGCACCCTTGGGGTGACGACGCCTACCAATGGCCTGTATTGACGGGGAGGGCTATATGTTTCTACGGTCATTTGCAATAGGCACAGTTCTGCTCTTTGCGGCCAGCCTAAGCGCACAAACGCAGTCCGCTGCCGCATCACCGGCTCCTGTAAATCCAGCAGCCCAGGCCGAGCGTTCAACACAAGTGCGAAGCACGCAAGCGGATGTTGTCGACATCAAGATTCAGCAGGCCCTGCGCGAGCGCGATGCAATCATTCGAAATCTTCTGGAGCGTGTCCAGGAGCTTGAGTCACGACTGAACGCGGTTAACAATACCGGGCTGACTGGTCATGGACCCGTTCCCTCGGCCGTTGCCATAGCGCCGCCGCCGACAACGTCGCTCGCGACGACGATCAGCAACTCCACGTATGACGAAGCGGAGCGACATGCGTCAGCAGCGCTGGATCGCGCGTTGCTGGTTCGCGGTGGTTTGCTGCTGCCCCCCGGACTGATGGAGGTCGACGACGCGGCGTCGTACTACAGCCTGTCGTCCGACCACGTGACGGTGAACGGGTTCGCGTTGTTCCCTGTCCTGGTGGTCGGAGATATCACGTCTGAGCGGCTGCGCCGAGACATCCTGGTCAATTCAGTTACCACGCGAGTCGGAGTCACAAAACATTTGCAATTGGATGCCAATGTTCCCTATGGCTACGTTCTGAATCGTACGGTCGACGCAACAGAAAAGCAGACGACACAGAGCCAGTTTGGATTGGGCGACATTTCGGGAGGCGCGTCCTACCAGTTCCAAACCGAACACGGGAACGCTCCAGATCTTCTGGCGAGCCTGCATTTCAAGTCGAGCACAGGGACGGATGGCTATGACCTTACAAGCGCTGAGACGTCGCTGGGAACGGGATTCAATGGTCTAACAGCAGCGTTGACGGCGGCCAAGACAAATGATCCGCTCGTGTTTTTCGGCAGCCTCTCTTATACGAAGAATTTTCCGGCACACCACACGATTCCCATCAGCAATCCTTCGGATCCGAGCGTAACCAGCGAGGTTGGTTATATTCGTCCGGGCGATGCCTATGGGTTCCAGCTGGGTTCGGTGCTGTCACTTAACCCGGAAACGTCGATGACGGTTGGCTGGAGCCAGCAGTTTACGCGACAGGCGAAGCTGGATGGTCAGCCATTGCCGGCGTCGTACCTCGTAGAAGGTTCGCTGCGTATCGGCACATCGTATATGTTTGCGCCGGGGCGACTGATGGACATCAGCATGGGTGTTGGCCTTACACCGGATACGCCCAACCTGCAGTTCTCAGTCTCGGTTCCGATTCGGTGGTCGCTGTGGAAGCCGTCGTACATGGCGAGCCATTAGGAGTGGCTCGCAGGCCGTCTGGAGTGGCTTAGCTGAGGCGAGGGTGCGGGCAAGACGCTCAGGTGAGCGGCGTTGGATTGAAGAGTGCGAGGTCGTTGTGCAGGCCCCAGTGGTCGGCCCAGGTTTCGCGGCGGCCGCTGGCGACCTCCAGCACGATTTCGAATATCTGCCAACCGACCTGTTCAATTGTGGCCGCACCTGTGGCGATTGTTCCTGCGTCGATGTCAATCAGATCGCGCCAGCGCTCTGCGAGCGCGGAACGTGAGGCCACCTTGATGACGGGAGCCATGGCAAGGCCGTAGGGAGTTCCCCGCCCCGTCGTGAAGATATGCATGTTCATCGAGGCGGCGAGCTGCAGTGTTCCACAAACAAAATCGCTCGCGGGAGTGGCTGCGAAGATCAGTCCCTTTTTTGTAACTTTTTCGCCAGGGCCGAATACGCCATTGATTGGCGCGGTGCCGGCCTTGGCGATTGAGCCTAGCGCTTTTTCGACGATGTTGGTGAGGCCGCCGCGCTTGTTGCCGGGACTCGGATTCGCACTGCGGTCGCTGCCGCCTTCGCTGAGGTACGCGTCATACCAGGCCATCTCGCGAACGAGGTCGCGGGCGACATCTTCGGTCGAGGCGCGTGCGGTCAGGAGATGCACAGCGTCGCGGACCTCCGTCACCTCGGAAAACATCACGGTTGCACCAGCCCTGACCAGCAGATCCGTAGCGTAGCCGACGGCTGGATTCGCAGTCACACCGGAGAACGCATCGCTGCCTCCGCATTGGACGCCTACGACGAGGTCAGCTGCGGGACGTGTTGTGCGGCGGCGCTTGTTCAGCATATCGAGACGATTTTCGGCCATTTGCATGATGGCTGCGACCATCTCTTCGAAGCTGCGGTGCCGCTCATCCTGCAGTTGCACCACGTAGGGCGATGCGCTGAGGATGGGCAGCGTGCTGGAAGGCATCAATCGCATCGGCTGCAGCTTCTCGCAACCCAGACTTACGACCATGGGCGCGCCACCGAGGTTTGGATTGAGGCTGAGATTGCGGAGAGTGCGAATCGGGATTTCGGCATTCGGAGCGTCGATGGCTACGCCACATCCATAGTTATGTGTGAGCGCAATGACGTCGTCCACGTTTCGGAAGCGCGGAAGAATCTCCTCCTGGATGCGTCGCACGGCATAGTCCACGGTTGCGGCAACGCATTGCACAGTGGTGGTGATGCCGAGGATGTTCTTTGTGCCGACGGAACCGTCGTCATTAAGGAAGCCCTCGAACGTGTAGCCCTCAAGAGGCGAGAGCGGCTGAGGCACGGCAGTCGCGAGCGGAAGAGAATCCAGGGAGGGCGCGCTGGGAAGGCGCATCTTCTCCTCATGTACCCAGCTTCCTTTTGCAATCTCTCCCTCGGCGAACCCGATGACGGAGCCGTAACGAACGATCGGGTTGCCGGCATGTATATGGCTGAGTGCAATCTTGTGCGCCTCGGGGATGTTTTCCGTGAGCACCAGTCCCGAATCAAACTTCGTCCCGGCGCGCAAGCCGCCCTCATTCACCACGATGGCGACGTTATCGTCGGGGTGAACCTGAACATACAGCGGACGTGATCCTTCGGCGTTCAACATCGCGAATTCCTTGCTATCAGGAGGTGGCGCGCGGGAGCGGTTTCAACGAAGCATGCAGGGGCGTTTGTTGTCGAACTTCCAGCCGGGGATAAGAGACTGCATTGGGCTTGCATCATCGCGGCCACCGGATCCTACTTCATTGTAGAGCGCGTGTGCCTGCTCCACCTGCTCCATGTCGATCTCGATTCCAAGTCCGGGCCGATCCGGCACACGAATCGTTCCGTCTTCGATCTGCAGTGGCTCTTTGGTAAGACGCTGCCCATCCTGCCAAATCCAATGCGTGTCGATTGCCGTGATCTTGCCCGGTGCAGCCGCGGCGACGTGCGTGAACATCGCGAGTGAGACATCGAAGTGGTTATTGGAGTGGGAGCCCCAGGTAAGTCCCCACTGCTGACAGAGCTGCGCTACGCGCACCGAGCCTTGCATTGTCCAGAAGTGTGCGTCGGCGAGCGGGATGTCCACGGCGTGGAGCTGAACTGCGTGCTTGAGCTCACGCCAGTCTGTCGCGATCATATTGGTCGCCGTTGGCAGGCCGGTTGCGGAGCGGAATTCAGCCATGATCTCGCGGCCAGAGAAGCCGTTCTCTGCTCCGCACGGATCTTCGGCATAGGCCAACACATTATGCTTTCCGCTGCACAGACGAATTGCTTCTTCGAGAGACCATGCACCGTTGGGGTCGAGCGTAACTCGTGCTTCGCGGAAACGTTCTGCGAGCGCAGCTACAGTTTCCATCTCGCGGGCGCCCTCGAACACGCCGCCCTTCAGCTTGAAATCACGGAATCCATAGCGAGCCTGCGCGGCAGTCGCAAGGCTAAGGATGGCATCTGCTGTGACCGCCTCCTCGTTGCGCAGCCGAAACCATTCGTTGTTCTCAGTGCTCTCATCTCGATATCGCAGATCGCATTTGCGCCGGTCGCCGATGTAAAACAAATATCCGAGCACATTGACGGTCGAGCGCTGACGCCCTTCTCCGAGAAGCTCGCAAACGGGAACGCCCAGGAATTGGCCGAACAGGTCCAGCATTGCGGATTCGATCGCAGTCATCGCGTGGATCGTAGTCCGCTGATCGAAGGTCTGCAGCCCGCGGCCGCCTGTATCTTCCGCGAATTGGTCTCGGATGGAGTGCAGAACAGCGTGGTATGCGGCGATCGGCTGCCGTTCTACGAGCTGACGTGCGGATTCCAGCACACGCCGGATCTTCTCGCCGCCAGGAACTTCTCCAACACCGACATGTCCGGCGCTGTCGTTCAGCAACACGAGATTGCGCGTGAAGAATGGCGCATGGGCTCCGCTGAGATTGAGCAGCATGCTGTCCTGGCCGGCAACGGGAATCACTCGCATTCCGATAACGACAGGCGTTTTGCTGACCGATTGTTCCATCTGGCTCACGAATCATTCTCTAACGGCACGCTCGTGTGCCGGCTGATGGATCTCCACTCGCTTGATCTCACCGACAACTACAAGGTAGCTGATGATCGCCAGCACAGCTGTTGCGGCGACAAAGATTAGAGCGTCATTGAACGAGCCGGTCTTCTTCACCAGCCATCCAATGATGATTGGCGTTGTAATGCCGGCGGTGTTGCCGAACAAATTGAAGATGCCGCCGTTCAGCCCGATCAGCTCTCTAGGCGAAGCATCCGCAATCACTGTCCAGCCTAGCGCACCGAAGCCCTTTCCGAAGAATGCAATGGACATCAGCAACATGACGACACTCTGTGTATTCGTAAAGTTGCAGGCAATCATCGTGATGGAGAGCAGCATACCGGCGATGATTGGCGCCTTGCGCGCGAAGGTGAGCGAATATCCGTGCCGAAGCAGACCGTCCGACGAGACGCCACCGAGCACACCGCCGACGGAGCCGCACAGCGCGGGAAGAGCCACCGCAAAGCCGCCGCGAAGAATGGACATGTGCCGGGCCTGAACAAGATAGATCGGAAACCAGGTTATGAAGAAGTAGGTGAGCGTCGTGATGCAGAACTGGCCCATGTAGATGCCGATCAGCATCCTCTGACTCAAGAGTTGTTTGACGCCGTTCCACGTGATCGGATTCGATTTAGCCTTGCCGCGATCGAGGTTAGCGAGTCCTCCGCCCTTCTCGATGTGCTCTATCTCAGCGCGTGAGATCAGCGGATGTTCTTTGACGTTGTAGACGGTCTTCCACCAGATGAGCGCGAGCAGCAGGCCGAATGCGCCCATGAACCAGAAGCAGCTTCGCCATCCATGGCTGTGGGTCAACCAGCCGAACAGCGGCCCAAACATCACCAGCGCAAAATATTGTGACGAGTTGAAGATCGCGGATGCAGTTCCGCGTTCAGCCGCAGGAAACCAAGCGGCAACGATGCGACCGTTCCCGGGAAAGACCGGCGACTGAGCCAGCCCTGAGATAAGCCGCAACACGAAGATCGTAGTGAAGGCCATGGCCGGGAGTACATATCCGGCAAAGCCGGTCAGGAACGCGCAGATCGTCCAGCTAATGATGCTGATGCCGTAGATGCGCTTCGAGCCGAAGCGGTCCAGAAGGCCGCCCGATGGCAGTTGCCCTGCTACGTAGGCCCAACCAAAACCGGAGAGCAGCAGGCCGAGCTTCACCGGGTCGAGTGCAAGCTCGCGCTCCATGGCCGTGCCGGCGATCGAAAGTGCAACGCGATCGCCGTAGCTGAAGCTGCTCGCGACAAATAACATCGCGACGATCAGATAGCGAACATGCGTCTGCTTGCTGGCGGTCATCGTAACGAACTCATGATCGTCCGGTGACCAAGCGGCTCAGCGCGGCCATGTCGTTCTGGTCGAGGTCCGTGAGCGGTGATCGCACCGGACCAGCGGGGCGTCCAACGGCACGCATCCCTGCCTTGACGATTGAGACCGCATAACCTTTGCGCCGGTTGCGAATCTCGATGTACGGAAGAACGAACTCTCGCAATTGTTTCAATACCTGGTCGCGATCACGGCGCCGCACAGCTCGATAGAACGACTGCGCAAACTCTGGAAGGAAGTTGAAGATCGCGGACGAGTAGGTTGTCACTCCCATCTCGAGGTACGGCAGAGCGAATGTTTCGGCTGTTGGAAGCCCGCCGACATAGGTCAAGCGGTCGCCAAGCCTCGCGTAAATGCGAGTCATCAGCTCGATGTCTCCGTAGCCGTCTTTGAATCCAACCAGGTTGGGGCAGCGTTCGCAAAGGCGCTCGATGGCGGACTCATTCAGGATGGCGTTGTCACGGTTGTAGAAGATGACACCGAGTTGGGTCGACGAGCATACGGCCTCGACATGCGCCATCAGGCCAACTGGTTCACTGTTCACAAGATAAGGAGGCAGCAGCAGCAGACCATCGGCGCCGGCTGCTTCCGCTTCTTGCGCAAACTGCTTTGCGATAGCGGTGCCGTATCCGCAGCCTGCGACCACTGGAACACGGCCGCTCGTCTGCTGAACCGCCGCCGCAACGACGCTCTTGAACTCCGGTAAGGTGAGCGAGAAAAACTCTCCGGTGCCGCCCGCCGCAAACAGACCCGCGGGCGCGTGCTGCAGCAGCCATTCAATATGCTCGCGGTAGGGTGCTTCATTGAACGCGAAATCGTCGTTGAAGTGGGTCACCGGAAAGGAGAGCAGCCCTCCACCAATCTTCTTTGCAAGCTCCTGCGGAGCCATCCTGGCCATTGCTTTCCTCTAGCTGGAGATTTGCGGCGGAAGAGTTGCTACCGCATTGGCCAGCATAACAAGGCCGCATGAACCTGCGCATTTGTCCGCTGAACCGTGTGGCGGCTCGCTTCGGCTTAGGAGCCACCGCCAATGTGGCCGAGTCCGATTCCGATAGCGTATGTGACACCGCCCTCCACCGCGCCAATGAGCGTCATCTCCAGACCGCTGCTCCACCATGAACGTATGGTGATGAGGGACTTGGCAGCTCCCACCGCGAAATGCGCCGCGAGTGAAATGATCCCGGCGATGATCACGGCGGTGTAGCCGGAGGTGAAGAAGAACGGAATGATCGGAATGAATGCACCGACAGCCGTGGAGAGCGCGCCGGAAACCGCTGAAACCATCGGCTTGCTGAGGCCTTCTTCTGTCGTATCAAGCCGCTCCCGTGCCAGTGCGGCGACGAGCCTCTTCTTATCGTTCGCAATGTGCTCGACGAAACGTTCCGCGTCGTCGCGGTTCAGGCCACGCACCTGGTAGCTCAGCGTGAGCAGTTCACGCGCTTCGGCTTCGTTCAGCGTGACAGCTTCCTCTTCCCTCGCATACTCTGCCTCGTAAATTTCACGCTCGCTCTTTGCCGCGAGGTAAGCACCGGAGCCCATCGACAAGGCGCTGGCAATCATTCCGGCCAAGCCGGCGATCAGCACGAAGTGGCTGTTACCCAGCGTGGCACCGGAGACGCCGGAGACAATCCCGAAGATGGCGCCCAGGCCGTCGTTTACGCCGTAGATAGCGTCTCCAATCCAGCTTCCAGCGCGCGGCTGACCGGCATCGCGCGCGGCCACCAGCTCATCGAGCGCGCGCTGTGCTTCCTCGGTGGTGACTTCCGGAGCCGGCCGCCGCCGACGGATGAGATGGCCGAGCGCCTGGTAATGATCCTTCTCGTCGGAGATCACCTCCTCGAGGATCGCGATGCTCTCCTGGTCGCCGAGATCGCGAAGTTGTTTGCCATAGCGAGCGATGTCGCGGCTCTCGTCCAGCTCCAGGCGGCGCAGCTCAAGCTGATCGCCGCCAATCCGAGCGGTGAGCGAGTCCGCATCGCCAGCCTGAGGACCTTCGTATTCGGGCACTGCAATGCCGAGCGCCTTCATCCGGTTGGCCCAGAGGTCGGCGTGGTGCTTTTCGGCGTGCGCAAGTCCTCGCAGTACACTTCTGCGGTGCGGATCGTCCTCGCGGTCGGCCAGCGTACCATAGGTGTGCCATCCGCGCATTTCGGCGTGCCAGTTGGAGGTCAGCGCCTCCGCCAACTTGCGACTATTTCGATCGTTCATCCAATTCCCTCTGACGCAGCTCACGCCAAGGACCCACTGTGTGCGCGAGACAGATGATGGAATTGTAGAGTCAATCATTCCTTAGATTGCGATTGGTTCTCCAATGTGTCGTAGAGCGGGTGCGCGGGGGTTACGTCGGCTGGCGTGTGCGCGACGGAGATCGCCAGGATGCGGATGTCCGGATCGTTGGGCAGCGTGAGAGTTGTGGCGTCCGGCGGGAGGTTCATTTCGTAGCCGAAGAGATAGCTGTAGGCGTAAGGCTGGTTGAGTCCGGCCGGCGTGTGGTAGTGGGATACATACCAGGCCAGCGGATCGCGCTTGATATAGCCGGGTTTCACGCCGAGGTAATCATCAGGATAGCGGGGCGAGTATGTGGGTGAGCCGTGGTTTGCGAGATCCCATGTAGCGTGGTTGGCCGAGACGGCCCAGTCTTTCCGGTAGGGCACGGGCGTGGCTGATTTTTTGCCATCGATCGGGTAGTCGGGCTCGGGCTTCCACATGCGGGTGTCCCACTGGCCGATGAAGCCGGTCCAGTTTTCGATGCGGAGGGTGATAGAGGTTTCGCCGACGCGGAAGGTGGCGGTGCGATCTCCGTTCGCGGACGCGGCGAGCAGATAGATGCGGTTGTAGTCACCTGCCGGGAGGTGGATGGTCTGGCCTGCAGGAATGAGCGCGTCAGGTTGGTTAGCGGCGGCAAGATGGAAGTTGACGCCGTTGAAGTGAACGATGGAGGGAAGCATTTCGGACGGCAGAGCATCGCCCTGCGCGTCGAAGCCACCGTTGGAACGCGTGTCGTTAGCGCTTGATGCAGCGAGGTTGTAAGGGAAACTTACAGGCTCGGAAGTGATGGCAGCCAGATGTGCGGGCGCAGCGCCGAGATGAAGTGCGAACGTGCGCGGCTGGTAAGGCGTGAAGGAAACGTCGAGCGCGCCGTTAGTGATCGGCGCGTCGGACTTAACTTCCTCTTGACCATTGGTCTCTTCGGCGGACGAGATGGGACCGGCGAAGGCTACGCGGACAAGCGGCAGGGTTTCTCCGTGGAGCTCGATCATACGCAGGATGGTGGCGTCTGAGAACTCCGCCTTCTTTAGCGCGAGGATACGGACGTCCGGGTTGCTGACGTGGACGATCGAGAACGTGCGCCCGAGGGCACCGGGATGCCGCGAGGTTGTGAACGCCATAACCGGTGTGCTGAGCCGGTAGGCCTGCCAGTCAGTGTTGTCCTGTCGCCAGTCGCCGGAGTGGCCAGCGAGACCGTACAGGATTTCGTGGTGGCCCCAGTCCTGACTGAGCTGGTCGCTGTAGGCTCTGTGCTCGGCGGCTTGCGGAGTGATGTTGGGCGGAAAGCCTGGAGTTCGCAGGAGAGTGAGGCGGATCGTATGAGCGTCGGGTTTGTCGGAACCGTTCTTGACGTCTGTGAGAACGGTGGCGCCGAAGGTTTTCGACTGATCGGTGAGATCGATCCAGTAGTGAGAGGCGACTTCAAACTGGTTGGGCTCGGCCGTGGGCCGCTGAATGGTGCCAACCTCCCAGTTGTAGGTGGCCATGCGATTCTGCGCAGCAAGCGGGAAGACGGCCTTCAGGTTGGCGGAACTCGTGTGCCAGTCGACGGAGTCGTGGAACTCGACGCGATTGCCTGCAGAGCCGGCGGAGAGGCTGACGGTCTGCACGAAGTGTGAGCCGTCGGTGTCACGGGTGACCTGGACTGCCACACGAACGGGACCATCTTCGACGACGCGGATAGTCGCCGGACCGCTGACATACGCCCGCGGCGGAGCCTGCTCCTGATCGAAGTCCATGTTCCACGCAGGGTATTGCTTTGGCGCGTCGTTGGAGATGGCGAGGCAGATGGGAGCAGAGAGGAGCTCGCGGTGGAGAGATTTGTCGAAGACGCTGGTGATGTCTCCGGCATCGTTGAGACGGACGCGATAGCGGGCGTTCTCGAGTCCGATCTTTGAAACCTTGAGATCGGAGGTGGGTTTGGGCGCGGCGACGTTGCGCGCGGAGTACACTGCGAAACCGACCGACGGCACACGCGCCAGGAAGAGCAACCGGCCGCCCTCGACTTGCGTGGGGACAGGCTTGCCTTCTGGTGAGTAGACCTGCACGTTGGTGGCGTTTAGCGAGTCCGGGAGCTTGGCTTCGACGACGTCCTGACGGTCGATATTCAGCGAGTTGTAGAGGACGATCGGGACGCCCGGAGCGTCGGTGTTGAGGCCGGAGGCGATGGAGCGCGTGGCCGTTGTCAGCACGTCCGCGAACTGGTTGAGTGCGATGACATCGTCGTTCTGAACGAACTGGTATGCGCGCGGCGTGGCAGTGCCCGCGCCGACATCGTGGAACTGGCCTGCGAGCACGAGCGTCCAGGCATCGGTGAGGCGCTGCTGCGGATACTGACCGGCGCCCATCCAGGCGGCAGCCGTTGCGGCCTTCTCTGCAGCATCGGCAAGGATCTCGTTCTTGCGGTTCCAGCGCTTGTGATACGCCTGCGAGGTCAGCGAGCCGGCGGAGTGGTTGATGAGCTCGAGGTCGCCCTGGTAGGTGGGCATGCGAGCGGTCATGTCCGGCTTGATGTCGCGAAACATCTGGTCGGAGGTTGCGGCGATCACACTGAGCGGACCATCGCCGACGCGAACGGGCTGGCCTTCAGCCTGGAGCAGGCCGAGCGCGGGAGAGGAGGCAGACTTGAGTTCAGGATCGTGCGGAACGGGAAGGTTGATCGTACCCTTGCTAACGATGGCCTCGAGCATCTTGGCGGTCTCTTCGTCGGTGGCGCCCCCGTTGTCGCCGATGCCGATGTAGTGATAGTCGGCGAAGACTCCGGTGACCTTGCCATCGAGCTCAACGCGGGCAGGCCAATCGACGATGTCGGTAGCTCTTCCGCCGCCGGTCGTCGTGGTGATTTCGTCGACATCGGCACGCGGTGTCTTGCTGAGATCGTAGCGGATGCGGCTGCCGTAGCGGCTGGGGTTCAGCGCGGCGATTACGGATTCGCCGTCAGGGCCTTTCCAGAGGCCAACGTTGAACGGAATGCCCTCTGGCGTTTGCTCCGGCGAGCCCGGGCCACCAACGCGCGCGCCGGGCTGCCAGTTCGCGCTCAGCTTTTGCGTTGAGAAGCCGCGCACGCCGGCATGGGCGAGGATCGTGGGCAGCGACGCAGGAAACCCGAAGCAATCAGGGAGCATGTAGTCTTCGCTGGTCTTGCCGAATTCGCGGCGATAGAACTCATTGCCATAGAGGACCTGGCGGAAGATGGACTCCGCGCTGGGAAGATTGACATCGTTCTCTTCGACGGACGCGCCGGCCGGATACCATCGGCCCTCAGCAACGTACTGCTTCAGGCGCTCGTAATCGGCGGGATAGTACTCCTTCATCAGCCGATAGCGATTGGAGCCGGTCCAGTTGAAGACATAGTGCGGGTATTTGTCGATGTAGTAGAAGTTCAGGCGCATCGTCTTCAGCAGGTACTCGCTGATGGTCTGCGGAAACTCCCAACGCCATTGTGTGTCGAGATGAGCGTAGGGCACAACGTACAGCGTGGGCTGCTTCGTGATGTCCGGCGCCTTCATGGTTTGGGCAGAGCAGGCCATGGAAACGCCGAAGAGCACAGCGGCGGAGAGAATACCTAGACAACGTGACATCGAGCGACCTCGCGATGACAATGAGTTGACGTTGGAGATGACGGGTTTCGCTGAGTGCTTCACTTGCGTGTGGTCGCATCGAAGACGTCCATTGCAGGCAGCGCGTTGCCGTTGTCGTCGAAGAGGTCTCGACCATGCAGCGGCTGGGTGAGGCGGATAGCCGGCTCCCACCAGAAGAGCCCTGCGCCAAGATGCTCGGGCGTTTGCTCGACCACCTGATTGAGTGCGCGCAGCCAATCCGCCTGACCTTGCGGTGTGAGCGGGAATGGCGGATGATCGTTCTGTTTGCCGAAGGGCTTCCAGGGATAGGAGACCTCTGCGAGCACGATGGGCTTGTGGTATGTGACAGCGGTCCAGTAGAGGTTGTTACGCAAGTCGTCCAGACTTCCCTGCCACCACGGGTGATACGACTGCCCGATGATGTCGAAGCGGACGTCATAGGCGAGGAGGTGATCGAAGAAGTCTTTCGTACGCGTCCAGTCGCCGCCGCGGTCGATGTGGATCATGATGAGCGGGCGCGGCTGATTGCCGTGGCCGGCGTCGACGCCGTTAATACCGGCCTTGAGAAGATCCGTGAAGTTCTTCCAGTTGTCAGGCAATTGGCCGTCGGGGCGGAGCATCCCACGCGTGATCTCGTTGCCAATCTGCACCATGTCCGGGAGAACGCCGGCATCGCGGAAAGCTGCGATGGTATCGCGGGTGTAGGTGAAGACCTTATCGACCAATTGGTCATGATTGAGGTTGGACCACTCGGTCGGGATGATCTGCTTGCCCGGGTCGGCCCAGGTGTCTGAGTAATGGAAGTCGAGCAGAACTTTGAAGCCGAGTTGCTTCGCCATCTTTGCAGAGGCGATGGTGTAGGCCTGATCGTTTGCGAGCGTTGTTGGATGAACGAAGATACGCAGCCGGATCCAGTTGTAGCCGTGGTCCTTGAGTATCTGGAGAGCTGGGGTGGGGACGCCATTGTCCTTGAAGATCGTGCCCGCGTCCTGCGCCTGCTTGACGTAAGAAGTGTCGGCTCCAACGATGTACTGTCCAGATGCACTGAGGATGGGGCCGAGCAAAACAACAGCAAGCGCGAGGCAGCGCCGCGCGGTGGATTTTCGAGGCCTTGCTGAAAAAATAAATGGCTGCGAAGCGCCAGGCATTAGCTTCCTTCCGTCATGGTTGGTGATGCATTCGTAGAGATTGGTGTGCAAGGGAATTTGATTTCTCTTCAACTGTGTTGATCGTGATGGTTGTTGCAGGCTGTCCGTTCACTCGTGCCTGCACCATGATCATCCCGGCATGGTTGGCCGGACGCGCTAATACCATCGCAAGGCCGTGGAGTGCAGCGCGACGCGATGCACATTCGATTCATGACTTGCGGGGCTGCCGTTCGCGACACCAGCCAGCGAGCCGGCGCCGGAGACAGAGAACTCGATATCGTTCTCGGCATTCGAGACTTCTTCATCTGCTCTCTCCACAGCCACGTTGCGATCGTGTGCCTGCGTTTCCTATCTAGAAGCGGAGCTTGGCGGCTATCTGCATCTTCCTCGCCTCGCCGTTATTGGCGATGACGCCGAAGTTGGAACTGTTCAGGCTGGTGTTGGGGTTGCTCAGATTAGTGTGGTTCAACGTGTTATAGGTCTCCACGCGGAGCTGCATAGTCAAATTTTCGTAAAGGCGGATGTTCCGCATCAGCGCGATATTCACCACCTTCGACCCCGGTCCATAAATGCTGCCGATCGATTCGTTACCCGGCCGGGTCTGAGACGCCGGAACAAACGCGAAAGCCGATGTATCGAACCATTCTTTGGTGGTCCGGGGGCCGTTGTTCGGATCCCCTACCCGATCAGGACGAGCCGTTGCGGCGGTACTGCTGGTAAGCAATCCGAGTCCGGCAGGATCCTGATTGCTGGTGGTCGCGGTGAGAACGCCACCGGCAGACAGGTTCACGATGCCCGAGAGCTCATAGCCCCCCAGAAGATGCCCGAGCACGCCAACCTGCTGCTTGTAGAACGGGATATTGTAGACGGCCTGCGCCACGAACATATTGTCCCGCTGCAACACGCCGTAATCCGCGCTCATGTTGTAAATACTCTGGACACCGCTGACGCCCATGTTCTTTGAGAAGGTATAAGCGCCGCCCAGTTCGAGCGAAGTGCCGAGATGTTGCTTGAACTGCACTTGAAGACCGTTGTAATTCGAGGAGAAGATCGGCATCGAAGCACTGAAGGCGCCATACCCACGGTACGGCCTGATCTCGTTCAACTTGATCGAGTTTCCACTGGTAAGGCCGCCAGCTTTCGCAATACCGGCCGTCACGTAGGCTCCAGGCAGCGGCTCATTCAGGTCAATCGGAAGGGCCAGATGCCGGGCCGCGTTACCGACATACGCTACATCAAGAACAATGTCGGCGGGAAGTTGCCGCTGCACATCGAAGACGAAGCTTTCGAGATAGGGCACCTTGTAATTGACGCCCAGCGCACCGATCGCCGGTGGTGTCGTCGAGGGAGCTACAGTTCCACCGGGATTCTCGAACGAGACGTTCGAGGCGTTGATGGTTGAGATCGAGGGGGGATTTCCGCTGGGCGAATTGCCCCAGATGGTGGGGAACTTGTAGTAAATTCCGAAACCGCCCCGAATCGCGGTGCTGCGGCTCGCGAATGGGCTCCAGGCAAATCCAAAACGAGGCGCAAAGTCCAAGTCCGGCTGTGAAACCATCGCTCTTCCGAACGGCGAGTTCTCGCCCGGAATGATGATGCCGTTTAGCGGGTTATACGCCGCGTTGGGTGTTCCGCCGCCGGCGCATGGAGCCTTGAGGCAGATATACCCTGTGTTGTCGATCGTCGCCGCCTGCGCTGCGCTGTACAACGCCGGGTCGAAGTTATCAGAATTCAGAATCCATTCCGTCGGATCTTTGTAATAGCTGTAACGAAGACCCACGTTCAGTGTTAGATTTTCGGTTGGCTTGTAGTTATCCTGGACATACGCCTCATACGTATCAGCTCCATATCCTTCACCGGTCCCGAATGTCGACTGCGAGAAGCTTGTGGTGTAGCCGATAAGAAAGTCCGCGAAGGACTGGTTCCACACCGCCTGCGTATTGCCAACGGACGAAGGCGCCGTGAAGTTGAAGCCGCCGTTATTGCCGTTGTTCAGATTCGTGTAGGACGACTTCATCCTTTCCACGTTCACGCCGAACAGCAGCGTGTGCTTCCCCATCGTGTGTGTCACATTCAGAAACGCCTGATTGGTTGGATTAATCCTGTTGATCGGCCCTGCGGAGTTGTATTTGGTGCCGTCAATCGTGACGGTCGGCAGTTTGCCCGTCAGGTTCACGTATGGGAGATTGACGTTGAAGTCCGGCGCATTGGCCGGGTTCAAAAGGCCGATGACATGCGTGTTTTCATACGCTCTCATATGGGAGAGGCCACCTTCGATCACCCAGCGCGGCGTCGGGACATACGTGGCATGCAGCAGCGTGTTCTGCGCACCGGACTGAGCCGATGTCGTCGCGAGGCCGGGAATCGGATTGGTGTTGCCGCCAATTCCCTCGGGACCGATCGAGTTGTAGGGATCGTTCAAAAAGCGAACAAAGACGCTCAGCTTCTGGCCGAAGGAGTGGTCCAAGCGTCCGATGATCTGGCCCTCATTCATGATGCCGTCAAACGAGGAGATCAGCCCCTGTGCATTGCGCGGATCGTTCGGCAGCGGTGTTTTATCGATGACATCGTTGAGCCAGGCCTTGGCGGCTGGATCAATGTTAGTCACGGTAGTCGAGCTGGAACTGCAGGCGCCCTTCGCGTCGTACGCAATGCAAACGGGAGTGGAAAAGATTCCCTGGCGCTGTTGTGCCGTAGGATCGTTCCCCACCGAAGACGTAGCAGCCTGAGCGCTCCGCAGGATTTCTCCGCTGACGAAGAAGAACGTGCTGGATTGCCTCTGTGAGACGAGTTTGGGAACGAAAAGCGGCCCACCGAGCGTGAAGCCAAAGTCGTTGTACCGGAACGGAATCCGCGCGTTACCGGCAAGATTGTTGAAGTAACCATTCGCGTTCAAGAGCTGGTTCTGGAAGTAGTAATACGCGCTGCCGTGAAAGGTGCTGGTGCCGCCCTTTGAAGCCAAGTTGAAGATGGCCGCGCCTTCTCCGCCATACTGGGCGCCGTAGTTATTGCGCAGGAGATTGATCTCTTGCAGCGCATCCACGCTCGGAAACATGCCCAGCATCGTGTCTTCGTCGTGATTGAGGAAGTCAGCGCCGTCCAGGTAATAACCGTTGGATGACGTGCCCTGGCCGTTCACCGAGATGCTCATTGTATTGTTGCCGCCCGCGACCGCGAGCGGACCGCGTGTGATCGTTCCCGTACCCCCATTCACGCCTGGCTGGAGAGCGATGAATTGCACGAAATTTCGCTGGTTCAGCGGAAGCTCGGTGACTTCCTTCTGTTCGATGAGCGTGCTCTGCGCCGCGTCTTCCAGATCCAGCCCGGTGTTTACACCGCTCGCGACCACGACCTCTGTACTCACTGAACCGACCTTGAGCACAGCGTCCACGGGCACCGACTTGTCCAGGTCCAGTTCGACCCTCTCCACCGTGGTCTCAAACCCTGGCGCCTGCACAGTCACCTTGTAGGTCCCAATCAGCAGCGATGGCGCGTTGTATCGTCCGCCCTTGTCGGTCTTCACTACGCGTGCCACGACTCCGGTGGCGGCATTCGAGAGTGTAACCTTTGCACCGGGGATCACCGCTCCTGACGCATCCGTCACCACACCATCGATGGTGCCGGTAAGATTCTGTGCATAAGTGGCCGCTGACATCACGGTTGCCAAAACTGCAAAAGCGAGCATCTGCAGGAACCACACAGAAAAAGCGCGGCGTTGCATATAGGAAGTAAACCTCTTGTGCAGAGTTTCCGGGGTAGCGGTATCTGAGTCCGGATTGTTTGTGACGTCGAGGAATATAATCGTCTCGCGAAATCAATGTCAATCGATTACTATCAATCGACACTGCATCCAGGCATTCCCAATGCGTGCGGATGGGATCGCCTTCCACATCCACAGTGCGGTCACGCTACCCCGCTAGCCGACGAGAACGACAGGCGCGCTGACCAGGATGTTAAAGCGAAGCACAGCGACGATAAATTTTCTGAATTGACGGGCTCGGGGTTGGTGGGCACACCAGGATTGAACCTGCGACTTTATCGGACTCTAGATCCGTGTGAACCGTAGCGCGCGATATGGCTGGCCGCTTAGGGTGAGGCGGGTTTTGCCGGAGAACTCACCGGGCACCGGCGATACGGTCATCGCCCATGGATCGATCAGTTCCGCACGGTACTTCCCTGTGTCGGGCAACAGGAAATCATAGTACAAGGGCTGATGGAAATCGAAGTAGAACAGAAATGCCTCGTCCCGATTGCGCTTCGCGCTCGGATAGTACGGCACCTGGAGCTGCGTCAAACCGATCTGTCCACCGCCCACTGTCCCAGTCTCCTCAACAATTCTTCTCAAAAACGAGAGACGTTGCGGGCTCGATCCTTTCAACTTGCCACCGTGCGACCACCACAGCAAGGCCTTGTCGTTCTCGATATCTGCTGCGCTCACATATGTCTCGCCGTGACCGCCATACGCTCCCGCAGCGATGCACAGCCAGAAGCGGCGCGTCATCTCCGGCCCGGAAAGATTTCCCCAGCGAGAGTTGATGTTCCCCTCGTACATCATTTCGTCGAAGATGAGGGGTTTGCGCCAGGTCTCGCGCCATGATGCCGCCTGATCGAACGCATAGGACTGCACGCCGGCGTGCGTGCACCAAACACGGCTGTAGTCATATGGGGCCCTGCTGTAGTGAATGGACCGAAGGTGTCCGTATGGATCATTCTGCGTAACGATCTCCGCGAAACGGTCCCAGTCGGCCGGGTTCTTTTTTCTCATCAGGTCGTACTCATTGGCCAAAGACCACCACACGTTTCGATATGCGGCGAATCTTGCGATGACGTACTTGAGATAGCGATCATCTACTTCGGCCGGCATCTCCTGGAAACCCCAATGATCATAGGGGTGAAACAAAATCAGGTCGGCCTCAACACCTAAGGCTTGAAGGTCGAGAATTCGCTTTTCGATGTGCTGGAAATATTCGGGGTTCAAACGGGAGTAGTCGTTCGTATTGTTCTGGCGTGGAAATGGAAATCGCGGCGGATCGCTGTGGTTGTACTGGTACCACTTGGGGAAAATACACATCCGAAGCTTATTGAATGGGCTGGTCTTAAGTGTGCTGAGCGTCTCTTCCTGCAGTGCTTCGCTCTGATGCACCCATGCATAGCACGTTGTTCCGAAGGGAAAGTACGGAGATCCATCGGAGTAGCCGAAGTGATATACGTCGCGGACGCGAATCGGGCCGTGATTCCCTGCGCGCGGTGCGACTGTCTCGAACGCGCCGGTCTTTCCCTTCAGGGACGGGGCGCTGCTGTCCGTGATGTAGGTCCATTCACCGAGCGCATCGGGCATGAAGCGAACTCTGTAGACGCCCTCGCCATCGTAGAAACCATCGACCGCCATGTCCCGGGCACCTATCCGAAACGTCGCCTTCAACCAGGTGTCGAGAAACGGATTTCCTTCTTTGGGTCCATCGAGCACGAGTTCAAAGACGTCCCAGCGCTCAACCTTTCCGGCGGAGTGCGTCGTGGGGCCTGCCGGTGTTTTATCGCTGCTCGCAACGCCTGTTAGCAGGACCGCGCTACCAGCCTTCATCATCTCTCTTCGGTTCATTGCTATCGAAGGATCCTTTTCATTCGTGAGTTCGAGAGCTAGTCTTGAGGTCCGTTGTGGTGATAGACATCCCATCCAAGGTAATTCGATAAGGCTTCGTACACGGGAACGGAACAATGGCTGCCGTTCATCGCCGCGTGATGCTCAAAACCATTGCGGCAGATGCGGCGCATGAGCGACTGCAACCTGGGCACGCGTACAACCGCCCTAGTGCCGAAGGTGGCGAGCGGGTCGTCTGTGAACTCACCGTCGCCCACGTACGCCCGGATCACACCGGCAGTGTCATCCGTGCTTACTCGTCCGAAGGTGACGGGACCAGCGGGTGTGCGTCCCTCAAGCGCGCCGACGGTATTCTCCTCACCAAGCACGGTGCCGAGAATCGGCGCTGTCGCCATCCGGATGTCCGGCAGGAAGTCTTTGGCCCAGTTGCCGCAATGGAAGAAAACGCAACGATCGGGATCATCGCCATAGTTATTGTTCCAGTCGACCAGGGCGCTGGGTCGTCCGCTCGCGAGTTGGAGCATGTACATGCTCACCACGCCGGCGACATCCACCTCGCAGGCAGAAGGCATCATGTTCTCGCTCATCATGCTCATGATGGTGCAGACATTCGCGCCGAGATTCTGTTGCATGCTCGACCAGCACTGAACGGCCGTAGCGGTGATACCGAGTTCCTGCATCCACTCATCTACGACGATCGCAAAGCGCGCCATTTTTTGAAGCGATTCGATCGGGGCGCGTGAGCTGTCGGCATACAAGCGGATCTGCTCAATCCGCGAGATCACGTTCGCGTCGTTGTTCGCAATTTTGGCTGCGCGGCCAAAGACCTCAGAGAGGTCGATCGTGTTTACAGAGATTCCAGAGGCTTCGAGCAGCTTCTCGCTGAACCGGGTTGTATTGAAGGCGTTTGGCCGCGCACCGACCGCGCCGAGGCGGACACGGCGAAGACCTCGCGCGACACGGCAGATTGCGAGGAAGTTTGATAGATCCTCGCGAAAGCGCTGTGAAAGAATCGGAGTCGTGTGATCTCGAGTGAGCGAATAGCGCAAACCATATTGCCGAAGGTTGTTGCACGCCGAAATTTTGCCGCAGAAGGCATCACGCCTCCGCTGCAGGCCGAAGGCATCAAGATCGTCAGGTGATGCCTGTACCAGGATCGGCACGTTGAGTTCAGACAGGCGTATCGCGTCCGCAATTCCTTTCTCATCACCGAAATTCGGTAAACAAACGAGGATGCCCTGGATCTGATCGCGATTACGCCGAAAGAGCTCTCCGCAACGAACAGCGTCCGCCCATGTTTCGACTGATCCTAAGTCTGCGCTTTCCGGAGTAAGCCAGACGGGTTCGATTTCGAGTTCGGCGAACAGGCGCGTCAAATCGCGTCGCGCTTCGGTGATTAGCTGATCGGGAAAGAATGTGCGATTGCCGAGAATTACGCCGAGAGTCGTCGCCATACATGGCTCCTGAGTGGCCTACGGTTTCGTTGATGAATCAGTAGCTGTTGAAATGTGTTCGAAGTTGCGGAACTCTGCCGCGTTCGAGCGAGTCACGAGATCGCACGGAATAATCTGCCGCTCCGGTTTCCCGGTGCTTCCCGTGCGCCGAAATTGGTCCGCCTCATCTACAGCCAGGCGCGCAATCAGAACGGCGGGCTGTAGCGCAGTCGCGACCAATTCACCTCGTTGGATCGCCGCGATGGCGTCGGGTGAACCGTCGAACCCAACGATAATTAAGTCGCTTCGCCCGGCGCCCCTGGCCGCCGCAACAGCTCCGAGAGCCATCGTATCGTTGCCGGCGATGATTCCCTTAAGGTGCGCGTGGCTTTG
>DASRGC010000054.1:0-37958 GCA_035651235.1 Acidobacteriaceae bacterium | reverse complement strand
AATTTCGCCGTTCCTGTTGAAAAAAGAGGAGACTCCCTGGATAAGGAATCCTCCAGTTCGGCACAGATGTTCCTTCAACACGCGCGCCAGGAACTTGTCGTTCAAGCGAGGTGAGAGTTCTGCCTCGCTCTCTCAGTTATCGGGATGGGCTCGGAACGTCTGGTGAAGCGCCGAGTAAAGAAAGTCCGGTTCGGGGTTTAGATGGTGTGACATATAAGTCTGGAGAAGACGGCTCAGCGATGCAATCGGTTCGGGTGTCAACTATCGAGAACAGGCCTTAGCACTCGTTTCCTCCGCGAGCGCATCGGCGATTTGGCCTCAATTGAGCTTTCCAGATCAAGCTTTCAACGGCTCCCAAAACGAGAGCGATTTTTCCACTCGCAGTCTCGGATGCAGTTGACACGGGGGCCCGCAGCATTCGAAATGGCCTCTGGCGAACTTGCGGAAGGTTAGGTGTATACTCCCGCTACCCGAAAAGGCGAACCCATCATTCGAGTGAGGAGTAGCTCTATCGGGATCCTGGATCGCATGGGCCTGCCGGTTCTCCAGCCCTTCGGCTGGGCTCATAGTCAGTGAAGGTGTGAATGAAGCAGACCTTTGCTATTGGCATCGGAGGAGCAGCCGGCCAGGGAGTCGCCACTCCCGGGGATATTTTCGCCAAGATATTCAGTCGCCGCGGCCTGCATCTCAACGCGTACAACGCTTATCAGTCCATCATTCGCGGTGGCCACACTTTTCTGACTGTTCGGACTGGTCCCGATAGGGTCACGAATATGGGTGACCGTATCGATTTGTTCATCCCTCTCAACCAGGACACCATGGATCGGCACCTCCGCCTGCTTACAGCCGGGTCTGCCTGTATCTACAACGCCGATACCATTAAGCCCGGCATTGCCGCAGACGGCGTACAGATGTGTCCCCTTCCGGTTTCTGAGCTGGCGGACATCACGCGAAACAAGGTTGCGCAAAATACACTGGCGATCGGCGCGGGGCTCAACATGATGGGAATCGGCTTCTCTTCTCTGGAAGAGGTTCTCAGCGAGCAGTTCAAGAAAAAAGGCGATGCTGTCGTGTCAGAGAACGTCGCCGTGGCTCGGGCCGGCTATGATTACGCCGCCGCGCATTTCACTCCCTTTCCGAATCCGATTCCCAGAACCGAGAATCGTTACGCCATCTTGAGCGGCAATGGGGCGATGGCCATGGGGGGCGCCGCAGCCGGAGTTAAATTCTATTGCGCTTACCCCATGAGTCCTTCCACTGGAGTCCTTCATTGGATGGCCGCGCACGCTCGCGAGGCGGGCATCATGGTCCGCCAGGTCGAGGATGAGATCGGCGTCATCAACATGACGATCGGGGCCGCACACGCTGGGGTCCGCGCCATGTGCGCCACCTCGGGTGGCGGGTTTGCCCTGATGAGTGAAGGCCTCGGCATGTCCGCGATGATGGAGACCCCGGTGGTCGTCATCAATTGCCAGCGAGCTGGCCCGTCTACCGGCGTGCCTACCAAGACAGAGCAGGGCGATCTCTGGCAGATGCTCGGCGCAGCCTTTGGTGATTACCCGCGTGTGATCGCGGCTCCGGTGGACATTGGTGACTGCTTCCAACTGATTCCTGAAATCTTCAACATCGCCGATCGCTTTCAGTGCCCGGGCCTGGTTCTCTGCGACCTGCTGCTCTCGGAAGGCCGGCTTAGCGTCGATCCGAAAGAACTGGATTTCTATCCCGCCATCGATCGGGGCGAGCTGATTACCGCGGCCAACGGCAATGGCAATGGTGCGGACCCGGAGACCTCTGTACACAGCAATTACCTGCGATACAAGATCACCGAAAGCGGAGTCTCGCCGCGCGCTATTCCCGGTGTGCCCGGCCATATCCACACGGCGGCCACCGATGAACACCAGGAAGATGGTGTCCTGATCAGCGATGAATTCACGAATCCGATCAAGCGGCGCGCCATGATGGAAAAGCGCATGCGCAAGGTGGCCGGGATCGAGTCCGCCGTTCCTCCGCCTGCTCTGTCCGGCCCTGCGCAGGCCGATGTGACGCTGATCGGCTGGGGTTCGACCAAGGGCGTCATCGAGGAAGCTTGCGAACTTCTGGGCGAGCAAGGCATTGTTGCCAACCAACTCCAGATCCGCTGGCTGGTGCCGCTGCATGGCGAAGCGATCCTTCAAATCCTGAAAGGCGCTCGCCACACGATCATCGTCGAGAACAACTACAGCGGACAGTTTGCCCGCTACCTGCGCAGCGAAACCAGCTTTGTGCCTGACGGCCACATTCGCAAATACGATGGTGAACCGTTTATGCCTCATCACATCGTCGAAGCCGTAAAAGAACAGCTCAGTGGGAAGACGAAGCTCTCGGTTCCCGCTCACGAAATCATGGTTTGAGGAGGAAACGCACGTGGCGTCACTCGTAGAGAGTCCCCGCACACTGACGATCGCCGATACGAAAGGCAAAGCTGATCCGGACTGGTGTCCCGGGTGCGGCGATTATGGCGTCCTCGCCGCTCTTCAAAAGGCTTTGGTAGAGCTGCAGATCCCGCTGCACGATACCATTACCATCAGCGGCATCGGCTGTTCCTCGAACCTTCCCGGCTACATCAATACCTACGGGATGCACACGCTCCACGGCCGCTCCCTGGCCGTGGCGACGGGGGTGAAGCTCGCCAACCACGGGCTGACTGTGATCGTCACCGGCGGGGATGGAGACGGGTTCGGCATCGGCGGCAATCACTTCGTTCACACCATGCGCCGCAACGTCGATCTGCTTTACATCGTGATGGACAACCAGATTTACGGTCTTACGACCGGCCAGACTTCACCCACCAGCCGGCTGGGCATGAAGACCAAGAGCATGCCGTTCGGCAGCATCGAACCGCCGATTAACCCCATTTCACTGGCTCTGGCTGCGGGCTGTACGTTTGTCGCTCGTGGATTTAGCGGCGAACAGAAGCACCTTACTGAGCTCATCAAATTGGGGATTCAGCACCGGGGCTTCTCGTTGCTGGACGTTTTCAGCCCGTGCGTCACTTATAACCACGACAACACGTATCCATGGTTCAGGCCGCGTGTGAAAAAGCTCGAGGACGATTCATCGTACGACGCGTCAAACTGGGTCGCCGCGATGGAGAAATCTGTGCTGTGGGGCGACGAAATCCCCATTGGCAAATTCTTCGAGCGCACCGACATTCCCCCGTTGCACACAGCGGAGCCGATCTTGAACCAGGGGCCTCTGGTCACTCGGGACCCGCGAGTGCCCCCCGATGCTGCCCAATCGTTCATTCAAGAACTGATGTAGCGACGCCTGGGCTTCAGATCATCGCTGAGGGATGGCCTTCCGCACTTCGATCTGTCCGTCGCGTGTGCGGACTTCGAGGCATGGCTGTGGGTGAACGGCGGGGCCGTTAACGACATGGCCGTCTTCCAGGTCAAAGCGGGAAGCGTGCCAGGGACACTCGATGCAGTTGTCCAGGAGCTTACCCTCCGAAAGCGGTCCCCCAAAGTGAGAACACGTGTCGGCGAGGGCAAAGAGACGTCCTGCGCGGCGGACGAGAAGAATGGGCACACCCTGAGCCATCGCCCGGGTCGGTTTGTCATCGGGTAATTGTGCCTCGGGCAAGACGCCGACGAAGTTGTCCGGGAAGACCTGGCCATCGGTGCGATCGACGCCTACGCGGTGTTCATAGACCATTTTGCCGCCGAGATGCGCCGCATAACTCATCACTCCGTAGCCGAGGGCGCTGACGATCCAACCGCTTTTACGGCATCTCTTTCTTCGTAAGATCAGGGATGTCGCGAATATCGCAGTTCCGCTAAGGTTCAACAGACCATGAACCAATCCGAGACGGCGGGCTGGAGGATCTACGTCGGACCAATCTGTAGCACCAGTTATGGCCGCGCCTGCCGCTCCCGCCAGACCTATGCCGATGGAGACATCCGCGGCTGAGGCTAACTCCTTTCGGTCAAGGATCAGACCAAGGAGGTCGAAGATGATCGCGGCGGTCCATGCGCCGATGGGTACGTCCGTCAGCGCGACGTGCAATGGCTCACCCAGCCAGGTACCGTTCAGAAAGTTTCTGAGCTTCTGTGCCTCGGGGCGTCCACCGGCGTACAGAGCTTTATCAAGGATTTTCTGGACTCTTTCGTCGATTGGCGGTGGTGGTGCCGGTTTCGACACGTCGCCGTTGTCGGCCGCCTTCTCATCCTTTGCGCCAGCATCCTGGTTTTCCATGCTGCTCCTTTTCGATGATCCCTTTGACTCAGGGGAAAGAGCGGACCCGCGCCGATTGGACGTCGGTCGCATCAGGAGTGGTTGTCGCGATTCATCAAAGGACTTGACTCGTCCAGCTAGCGTTGAGGGAGGTAGACCGGCTTAGTGGGCGGCGGAGGCAGTGGTGGTGAGCGGATTCGTGTTGCCGGTGGGGGTGGTGGTGCCGGGTTTGGCGGGGGCG
The DNA here is from genome assembly GCA_035651235.1 of Acidobacteriaceae bacterium. Taxonomy (GTDB): domain Bacteria; phylum Acidobacteriota; class Terriglobia; order Terriglobales; family Acidobacteriaceae; genus Granulicella. The sequence continues at coordinate 33,505 of DASRGC010000054.1, read as the reverse complement.
TACTTGGAGGCGCACTTGGCCTGGATCTGGGTAGCCTGGAAGACTCCGTCGCGGCCATACGTTCCGACGGCGAGGGCCTGAGCGTTGTCCTTGAACTCGTCGGGCGGGGGTTCGGCGCCGTGGTAGTCGACGCGGAGGGTCTTGTCGAGCTCGACGAGGGTGAAGGTGGCGTTGGTGCCGACCCGAGTGATGCTGCCGGGCTGGACGTTGCCGGCGACGCGGAGGTTCTCGTGGTAGGCCTTCGGTCCCATCTTCTGGAGCTCGGCGATGGTGACGTAGTAGCTCTTGGCCTGGCTGCCGGCGGAGAGGGCGAGCCAGACGATGACGCCGACGACGAGAGCGCCGGCGATGACGAACTTGAGAGGAGAGCTCTGTTGCTGGACAGCCATTTGCTTTTAGTTTAGCGCGGGCGGGAACGGGTGACCCTGGAAGAAAGCAAGTTCCTCGGGTTCGCTCGGAATGACAGAAAAGGCGAGGGCAACACCAAAAGCCAAGCCAAAGGCATTTGTGCCCGCGAGCCGAGTTGGACTTGCAAATATTTCAGGGACCGGTATCTGAAATTTAAGGTAGGATGGCTGGCGCGGAGGTAGCAGCTTGAAACAGAGTGTGAAACCAGATCTTCGGCTGACGGTTGTGGTGCTGGCGTTTGGGGTCATGGGAGCTTCGGCGGGCGCACAGGTGCGGACGGTCGAGACGCCGGCGGTGACGATCCGGCTGGACGAGCGCACGTGCGATGTGGTGGGGCTGCAGTTCAAGAGTCCGGAGCTCGACGTGATTGGCGAGCCGCGGCTGGGAGAGAACTTCCGCATCCTGGTGCCGCAGGAGCACTACCAGGGGAATTACTTTTATAGCCGCGAGCAGCAGGTGAGCCACATCGTGACGGCGAACGATGGCGCAGTGTGCACGTATGACGAGCTGAAGAACAGCCGCGAGACGCTGCCGATTGGCGTGACGTACCGGATCCAGGTGGTGGGCGAGCAGGTGCAGTTTTCGATTGCGGTGAGGAACTCGACGGACCGGAAGCTGGCGGAGGTGATGTACGGGATTGTCGGCGGGCAGAAGGGAATTGGGAACCGGCTGGACACGGAGTCGCTGGCGCCGGGGTCGATTGCGAATGCGGCGCCGAGGCTGTTTACGCGGTTTGGCGGCGGAGGGTACGGCGGCGGGAACCTGGGCATACGTTATGACGCGACCGCGTTGACGTACCCGGGCAACATGGCGATGGGGTGGATGGATGTCTGGAACCAGAAGCTGGGCGTGGGTTATTACTACGCGGACCAGGATCCGGACACGCGGCTGTCGCTGATGGAGATGGAGCTGCGGCCGTTTTCGAAGAGCGCGAGCGTGGAGGATGTTTGGCCGACGGAGGAGGAGGCGCAGGGCGAGCCGGTGGGGGTGACGATCGGCTGGGTGGATATGCCGTATGCGGGCAAGGGCACGTTCAAGGCAGGGCCCGTGGCTCTGGAGGCGCACACCGGGGATTGGCATACGGCGAGCGGGCTGTATCGTGCGTGGTTCGATCAGCACTTTACGGTGAAGCGGGCGAATCGAAATCCGGACTGGCTGCGCAAGGAGAATGCGTGGCAGTCGATGATTTTGTCGAACAGCGAGGATGTGGTGGTGCATCGGTTTGATGAGCTGCCGAAGATGGCGGCGGATGCGAAGAAGTATGGGATTACCACGTTCGAGATACTGGGGTGGGATATTGGCGGAATCGATCGCGGGTATCCGCAGTATGTGCCGGACCCGCGGATGGGAACGCCGGAGGAGTTTTACAAGGCGCTGGGAGAGATGCGCGCGATGGGTGTGCATCCGCTGATTTTTTCGAATATTCAGTGGGCGGACACGGCGACCCAGGTGTTCAAGGACAAGCTGGAGCCGTTTGTGGTCGAGGGAGAGTGGGCTCCGGACTGGCATTTGAGCGGGTGGGGCGAGGGGACGATCAGCGCGCGCAATGGACAGACGCGGTCAAACATGACACTGGTGAGCCCGGCGTTTCCGGCATATCGCGAGTACCTGATGCGGCAGTATCTGGACCTGGTGCGGCATGGGGCGGAGGGGTTCCAGTTTGATAAGGCGATCAGCATGGCTGCGCTGGACTTTAATAAAAATGTGCCGGTGTCTCCGGATAAGTCGTTGACGGAGGGCGTGGAGGAGACATACCGCGAGCTGATTGAGAAGGCGCGGGCGATTGATCCGGAGTTCTCGCTGGCGTCGGAGAACTGGTATGACCGCGATCTGCCGTATATTGACGTGTCCTATCTGCGGATGGGGCAGATCGATATGCCGTCGACGGCGCTGCGGTACACGTTTCCGGAGTGGACGGCGACGATCTTTGGCGAGAGTCCGGGCGATTTTGGGCCGATGAACAATGGCATGCGCTACGGGATGGTGTGGGACCTGGCGCCGCGGCACTATAACGACTCAGTGGATGAGAAGCTGACCAGGCCGCTGGCGAAGTATGTGAGCGAGTTGATTGATATTCGGAAGAGGTATGAGGGGCTGCTGTTCTTCGGGCGGTTCGATGACACGCTGGGTGCGACAGTGACGGGCGGGCCGTGGATCCGGTACTCGACCTTTACGACATTTACGCCGAATGATGGCAAGCGCGCGTGCGTGGTGGTGAACTTTGGCGATGCGCCGGAGCAGGCAGAGGTGAAGCTGGACGGCGTGACGGGCGAGGTGACGATTGCGCGGCCGGGGCTGGCGGAGGAGAAGGCGGAGCTGCCGGTGAAGGTGGAGATTCCTCCGCATCGGCTGGTGGTGGTGGTGAAACCGGAGTAAGTGGGGGAGTAAGTAGAAAGATGGATAGAAGAGAATTTAGTAAGTTGGCCGGGTTGACGGCGATGGTTGCGTTGACCCGAGGTGGGGAATCAGGGGCGCAGCAGTTTGCTTCCGAGCACGAGGTGGTTTTAGAGGACGACGAGTTACTGGTCGCGTTTGATCAGGGGTCGGGTGCGCTTACGCGGATGGAGCGGAAGGCGACGCAGTGGATGGTTCAGCGGCGGCCGGCGCTGGCGGCATCGTTTCGTCTGCTGGCGCCGCTGCCGCATCGTGCTGACAATTTTGTGCTGGGGCATAAGCAGCGTGCCGCGAGTGTGAAGAAGATTTCTGAGAACCAGGTGCGGCTGGAGTGGCGGAACGTAGTCAGCGAACACGGTGGCGTGCTGCCGATAACGTTTACGGCGACGGTAACTCTGAAGAGCGGGGAACTTACTTTTGAGAGTGAGTTGGAGAATAACTCGTCGTTGTCGGTGGACTCGATTGATTATCCTTACTTTGGCGATCTGCATAGGCCTGACTCACAGACGGCTCTGCAGGCGGAGCACATGTTCGATGGAGCTATCTGGGCGGATGAGCTGTATCCGCATTTTGTGAATGCGCAGGGATACTGGGGCGTTAAGTATCCGATGAAGCGGATCAGGTCGTGCGATAGCCAGATATGTCTTCTGCAAACGCCGAGCGAAGGTGTTTATGTGGGGATGCATGATCCTGAGGTGCGGTACTATCTCGAGTTCACGTTTGAGCAACATCCGGGGCTTGTGGATTGGATTGACTCGGAGGTGCCGCGGGAGGATGAGATTTCAGGAATACCCGTGCATCTGGAGTTCCGGTGCTGCCATTTTATTTTTGCAGATCCTAAGTCGTCGCTGAAGCTGGCTCCGATTGTGATGCGGAGTTACACGGGGGATTGGCACGCGGGCATCGATGTCTATAAGGAGTGGCGGAAGACGTGGTTTGTCGCGCCGAAGTTGCCGGAGTGGAGTAAGGATGTGCATTCCTGGCTGCAGTTGCAGATCGATGGAGCAGAACAGGATTTCACGATTCCGTATCGCGAGATTGTGAAGTATGGCGAGGAGTGTGCGCAGAATGGCGTGCGCGCGATTCAACTGGTGGGATGGAGCCTGGGCGGGCAGGATGGTGGCGATCCATCGCTCGAGACTGATCCGGGGCTAGGCACGTGGCAGGAGTTACATGAGGCGATTGCGCAGATTCAGGCGAAGGGCGTGAAGATGATCCTGTTCGGCAAGCCGACGTTTGGGGTGCTGTCGAGCGAGTTATATAAAAAAGAACTTTATAAGTATGCGGCGACGGATCCTTATGGAGATGTGTACGAGTCGAATGGATACGGCTATAACACGACGGTGTCGCTGGCGGGGATAAATTGGCGGCGGCGGGCGATTATGGATGTTTGTGCGCCGGGATATCGCGATTTTGCGACACGGCAATTCGAAAATATTGTCAGGCTGGGTGCAGACGGCTGGCTGTTTGATGAAGTGCTGGAGCATAACGGGATTCTGTATTCCTTCAGCGAAGAGCATGGGTACAGGGCGCCGGGATATTTATTCGGCGGCGACATGCCGTTGGCCCGGCAGTTTCGTTCGGCGGCAGATAAGGTGAATCCGGAGTTTCTGTTTTCGGGTGAAGGGCCGCAGGACTGGATGATGCAGTACTATCCGTTCGGCTATTACCGGATCTATGCACCCACGAGACATGTTTCGCGTTACATCGATTCGCAGGCGCCGCTGATGGCGGCGGTGAGGGGATTTGATTCTCGCGAAGATCTGAACCTGATTCTTCTTTATCGCTATGTCATCAGCTACGAGCCGTATAACTTCAAAGGGCATCTGACGGATTTTCCGCTGACGCTGGCCTATGGGAAGAAGATCGATGCTCTGCGGCAGAAGTATCGCGAGTGGTTGTGGGATGCGGAGTTCCGCGACACGCTGGGAGCTGAGGTGAGCGCCGATGGGTCGCATCGGTACACGGTGTACCGCACGGCTGCGGGGAAGAGGGCCGTTGTTATCGTGAGCTGGGAGAAGGCGAAGACGATTACGGCTGACTTGAAGCTGCCGAATGCTGGCAGGCTGGTGATGGCGAGTCCGGAAGAGTTGGAGGCACGGGCGGTGAATGGAGCGGTTCAGATCCCGCCACGGTCGGCGGTGGTGGTGATGGAGCAGTAGGTTCGCGGTGGGGCGACGGGGATTTGGGAATCCGGAGATTCTCGGCAGCCGGCGCCTTTCCTCGCGCGCTACCACGCGCGATAACCCACCCTTTCACGATGAAACCGTGAAAGGGTAGGCCACCCGGTTCGTGGCGCAGCTAAGCGGATTGCTCGCCGGTGAGTTTGCGGACGATGTTGGTGGTGGAGAAGCCTTCGACGGTGGGAACGATGGCGACGCGGCCGCCGGCGGCGAGGACGTCTTCGTGGCCGACGACGGTTTCGATGGTGTAGTCGCCGCCTTTGACGAGCACGTCAGGGCGGATCTCGCGGATGAGCTCGCGGGGCGTGTCTTCGGTGAAGAGGACGACGGCGTCGACGGCGGCGAGGGCGGCCATGACCTGGGCGCGTTCGTTCTCGGCGACGATGGGGCGTGTGGGGCCTTTGAGGCGCGAGACGGAGGCGTCGGAGTTGAGGCCGAGGACGAGTTTTGTGCCGTACTTGCGGCAGTCTTCGAGCAGGGTGATGTGGCCGACGTGCAGGAGGTCGAAGCAGCCGTTGGTAAAGACGATGGTCTCGCCGGCGGCGCGCCAGTCGGCGATGCGCGCGGCGAGGTGCTGGCGGTCGAGAATTTTTTCTGTGGCAGCGAGTTTGGTTGAGGGGGTGAGGAGGCTGATGAGCTCGTGGTGGGCGATGGGGGCGGTGCCGACTTTGCCGACGACGATGCCCGCGGCGAGGTTGGCGAGGTCGGTGGCGGTCTCGACCTTGAGGCCGGCCGCCATGGAGGCGGCGAGCGTGGCGATGACGGTGTCGCCGGCGCCGGAGACGTCGAAGACCTCCCGGGCGCGGGCGGGGGAGTGGAAGCTGCCGGTGGCGGAGAGGACGCGGATGCCGCGCTCGCTGAGGGTGGCAGCGAGGTAATCGAAGCCGTGGGCCGATCGTTGCTTTTCGGCGGCGGCGAGGAGCGCATCGAGGTTCTGCGAGGCGACGCCTGTAGCGAGCGAGAGCTCGCTGAGGTTGGGGCACACCATGGTGGCGTCGGAGTATTTGGAGAGGTCGGGGGTTTTGGGGTCGGCGAGGATGGGGATGCCGGCGCGGCGGGCGGCGCGGATGGCGGTGGCGCAGAGCTCGTTGGTGAGCGCGCCTTTGGCGTAGTCGGAGAGGACGACGGCGTGAACCTTTTCGATGAGGCCGAGGACCCGGTCGGTGAGGAAGGAAAGGTCTTCTGGCGAGGGCGCTTCGCGGGATTCGATGTCCAGGCGGAGGAGCTGTTGGGTGCGGCCGACGATGCGGGTCTTGGAGATGGTGGGGAGCGATGAGGTGACGACGCCGGTGGTGTCGATCTCGGCGGCTTCGAGGAGGGTGGCGAGCTCGCGCTGCTCAGCGTCTGCGCCCCAGAGGCCGGCGAGGAAGGGCTGGCAGCCGAGGCCGGCGAGGTTCATGGCGACGTTGGCGGCGCCGCCGGGCCGCTGGTAGCGGTGCGCGTGGCGGAGGACGGGGACGGGAGCTTCGGGCGAGATGCGGTCGACCTCACCGAGGATGTAGCGGTCCAGCATGAGGTCGCCGACGACGAGGACGCGGATGTCGCGGAAGCCGCCTTCGAGGAGGCCGAGGACTGTGTGGAGTTCGGGAAGCATGGTCACTTGGAACATCTTCGCAGATGTGAGGGGAGTGAATCGTGAGCAGTGAATCGTGAATTACGGCGAGTGTTTTTTTGAGGGCGCGGATGCGCGAGCTGTCTTGTGACGCGGGGCGATGAAGTGCCGCGAGCATTGTTTTTTCAGACTGCCTCGGAAATGCATCGTACAGAGTGTGTCGGCCTTTTAAGGAGAGTGACTGATTTTGGCAATTCGGCTTGTGAACCCGAGCGAGAGCTCCTTTGGCATTGCAGTCATCACTCCGCGCTGGATGTTCGTTCTTGCGGGCGCGACGCCGGAACGATTCGGCGCCCCGAGGCTGATCGACGAGACTCTTGAGCAGATCGACCCGGAAGCGATCCAGGCCGGCGATGTGGTCGGGATCGGCATCCATACTCTCAACGCTTTGCGGGGCTATGAGGTCGGCCGGCTGGCGCGCGAACGCGGCGCCTGGGTGGTGTTTGGCGGGGTCCATGCTTCTTTGTACCCCGAGGAGGCTTTTGCGCACGGCGGCGCCCATGCTGTAGTCCGTGGCGATGGTGATCTCGCCTGGGGACAGGTCATCCAGGATTGCGCCAACGGCTGCCCGAACCGCGTGTATGAAGGCGGCCGCCTTCCGGCCGACTGCTTTTGCCAAGCGCGGTGGGATCTGCTCCCTGACGGGAAGTACATGTGGGGCTCGGTCCAGACCACGCGCGGATGTCCGAAACACTGCTCCTTCTGCTCGGTCTGGCGCACGGACGGCCAGAAGCCTCGCCAACGCCATTACGATCCGGTGATTCAGGAGATTGTTGCGCTGCGGCGCCGCGGCATTCGCTTCATCACTCTTGCCGACGATAATTTCTATCCGGTCAGCCTTACGGATCTCCGGCTCGCGCGCGAGCAGCATAACCCAGAAAGAGTTGCCGAGCTGGAGGCTCTTCGAGCCGAGAAGTTCCAGCTGATGCGCCAGCTGGCTGCTCTGCCGAAGGACCTTGTCTTTTTCACGCAGATCACGATGGAGTCCGCCGAGGACCCTGAATACCTGGAAGCGATGCGCTCGGCGCATATTATGGGGGCCCTGGTCGGGGTGGAGGCGGTAACCGCAGAGGGCCTGAAGGCGGTTTATAAAGACTTCAATCTGTCCGGCGATAATCTGGTGCGGCGGCTCAAGGTGTTCCGCGAGCACGGCGTCCACATCCTGGGGTCTTTCATCTTTGGCCTGCCGACAGACAGACCCGACACATTCTTTGCGACGCAGGAACTGGCGAAGAAGGCTGACCTGGCTTTTGCGCAGTTCGTGATGCTGACGCCTCTGCCCGGCACCATCGATTTCCAGCGCTGGGAGAAGAACCAGGGAGACAATCCGCCCGAGGTCAACGGCGTTCCCGTTACGCGTTACTGGCTGATCCCTGCGCAGCAGCGCCCCAAGATGATTTTGCCCCACCCCACCATGTCTCCCGAAGAGATGCGCACCAGGACCCAGGGTGTGTGGGACGCGTTTTATAGCTTCAAGGCCATCTGGGACCGGGCTTCGGTCACTCCCAATCTGCGCGCCCGTATGGCCTTTCTTCTGGTGTCCAAGCTGTATCGCCAGATGTATGCCAATACGGGCATCGCAACCGACAGCGCCCGGCGTAAGCAAGCCAACCGGTGGGGCCGTTGGATTGCTATTCCGTGCCGGAAGCTGTTTCAGGCCAGGCCAATGCCTGATCTTCGCGCTCCGGGGCTTCAGCTGAGCCCTGCTGCGGCGCTATTAAACCAGCCTCTCCCGCACGCGGCTCCCCGGCCGTTCCATATCGTCAACTGAACGGCGCAGAACCTGGCGCGCGCTGCTCAGTCTGACGCGGCGGGGGCGACCGCGTTCATGGCGGAGTGGATGGCGGTGAGGACTTCGTCGGGCGTGATGGAGAGGATGCATTTCTTCTGCTGCTCGATGCAGGTTTCGAGGCCGCAGCCCGCGCACTCGACGCGGTGGTAGAGGACGCGGTGCTGCGCGCCGTAGGGGAACCACTGGCGCGGGAGGTTGCGCGCGGCGAAGATGGCGATGCAGGGCGTGCCGACCGCGGCGGCGAGGTGCATGGGGCCGGAGTCGTGGCCGATGAAGAGGCGCGCGCGGGCGAAGGCAGCGGCAGATTCGCGGGGCGTGAGACGGCCGCAGAGGTTGACGATGGGGCCTCCGCCGTTTTGTTGCCAGTGGGCAGAGGCGAAGTCGGAGGCGTCAGATTCTTCGGGGCTGCCGGCGAGCAGGAGAGCGCGGTTGGGGAAGGCGCGGGCGAGGCGGGTGAGGAGCTCGCGCCAGTTATCGCGGCCCCAGTCCTTGGATTGGACCTTGGTGCCGACAGAGACGGCGAGGATTTCGAGGGTCTGATGTCCGGGACCGAGGGCTTCGGGGCCGATGGCGCGGGCGGCGGTGGCCTGCTCGTCGGGTGTGAGGTGGAGGTCCCAGGAGGCGGGGTCGTCGAGGTTAGCGTCGCCAAGCTCGCGAAGGTTGCGGGCGAGGCGGGAGGCTTCGGGTTCGAGGTCGGCGTCGGGAGTGGCGAGCGTTTCGCCACCGTAGAGGTTGAGCTGCGCGGCGGTAGTGAGCGGGACGCCGATCTGGCGGGAGACGCCGCAGAGGCGGAAGAATTTGGCGTCGCGGCGGGCCGACTCGAGGCCGCGGGCGCCGGTGAGATAGACGAGGACGTCCGGGCGGAAGCGGCGGATGGCCACGGCGAGGCGGAGGAGCTCGCGAACGGAGCGCGTGCCGGTGGTGTAACGCATGTAGCCGTGGATGAGGCTGGTGTGCTCGAGCACGGCGGCGGCCGGCGGGGCCTTGGCGGCGACGGGGAGGTTGGTGAGGAGACGGCGCTCGGCCGAGGGGAAGGCGCGGGCGATCAGGTGGAAGGACGGGAGAGCGATGAGCGTGTCGCCGAGGCTGCCGAGGCGGTAGACGAGGACGCGGTTCACTGGCGGCATTGCTGTAAGTGTAGAGGGTAAGGGGTAAGGAGTTCGTTATGCTGGACGCTGTTGATGATGGATGGCACACATATCGTAAGGCTGCAGTCGGAGGCGACCCGGCGGTGGCACGAACCGGTAGAGATGCCGGCGACGGCGAATGAGCTGGATCAGCTTGTAATGGATCAGCATCGGGCAAACTTCGACCTATGGCATGAAGAGGACGAGGCGCGGGACCCGAAGGCGACGCCAGAGAAGATTGTGGCGATCAAGCATGCGATCGACCGGCTGAATCAGCGGCGCAACGACCTGATGGAGCGGATCGACCGGATGCTGCTGGCGGCGGCGGGCGAGCAACGCGCGGAGGCTCCGCTGCACTCTGAGACTCCGGGAATGATGATTGACCGGCTGTCGATCCTCGACCTGAAGCGGTTCCATACCGAGGAGGAGATTGCGCGCGTCGATGGTGACGAGCAGCATGCGCAACGCAACCGTGAGCGCCTGGCGGTGTTGAACGAGCAGAGAGATGATCTCCGCGATGCGCTGGATGCTCTGTGGGCCGATGTGTCGGCTGGACGACGCAGGTTCAAGTTGTACCGCCAGATGAAGATGTATAACGATCCGGCGTTGAATCCGGTGCTGTACCGGGCCCAAAGGTAGACCTGAAGAGAAGCGGATACGAGGAGCAATTTGACCGCGATAGGCGCGGAAACGTATAACCAGCAAGCAAGCTTCCCAAATTGAAACGTAGGCTCCTCCCAAGCCCCCGACGTAACCAGAGAGCGCTATGGCCACGAAGTCGGCATCCCCGATTGCCCCGTCCAACAGTTCCCACTCAGGCAAAAACGACCCGAAGTCGAGCAACCTGCGCCGCATGCCGCGGACGCTTGCGGGTACGCCTGCGCCTGATGACGCGGCGCGCAAGCAGACGCTCGCGATGTATGAGAGCGCGCTGAAGCTGATGCAGAGCGGCAAATATGACAAGGCGCACCAGGCCTTCACGCAGATGCTGCAGACGGCGCCGCAGGACCTGGCGGATCGCATCCGCGTGTACATTGCTGCGTGCGTGTCGCAGATTGAGAAGGGCTCGACGAAGTTCGAGTCCAACGAGGAGCGCTACGACTACGCGATCTCGCTGCTGAACCAGGGGCAGTATGACGACGCGCGGCAGCACTTCGAGCAGATTCTGAAGCAGAATGAGTCGGCAGACTATGCCTTCTACGGGCTGGCGCTGCTGGCCAGCATGACCGGCGATACGCAGGAGTGCATCGACAAGCTGCGCGAGGCGATCCGGCTGAACGGACAGAACCGGTTGCAGGCCAGGGCGGATTCGGACTTTGAGACCGTCGCCGAGGACCCAAGGTTTACGGAGCTGCTGTACCCGGAGGCGTAGGGAGCGAGTCAGCCAGGGTTAGCAAGTCAGCAAGTCAGGAAAGACGAAGCCGGGGCGGAATGCCCCGGTTTTTTTTGTGCCGATCCGGAGATGAGAGCGGTCGCGCGTTGTTAACGCGCGACACCCCACCCTTTCGCGATGGAGCTGCAAAAGAATGGGCCACCCGGCTGACTCGCTGACTTGCTGACTCGCTTGTGGAAGTTCCAATCTCCGATCACCGTCTACACTTAACGGACGCATGTCCGATCCAGTTCTTGCTCAGCTGCGTGTTGTAGCGATCGGTGGCGGCACGGGCCTCTCTACGTTGCTGTTGGGACTGAAGCGGTTCGTTGCCACGCCGGGATCGCCGACCGGTTTTGATCGGCGCGGGGGTTCCCGCCGGCGGGCCAGTGCGGCTCCGTGTCCCGACGCCCCTTGTCTGATCCGTGATCTGGCGGCGGTGGTGACGGTGACGGACGACGGCGGCTCGTCGGGGCGGCTGCGCGAGGATCTGCAGATGCTGCCGCCCGGCGACATTCGCAACTGCATGGTCGCGCTGAGCGAGGATGAGCACCTGCTGTCGCGGCTGTTTCAGTACCGCTTCGAGCACGGCGATCTCGAGGGCCACAGCTTTGGGAATTTATTTCTGGCGGCGCTGAACGGGATCTCCGGGGATTTTGCGCAGGCCGTGCAGACCTCGTCGCAGATTCTGGCGACGCGCGGACATATCTATCCGGCGACGACGGCCAATGCGACGTTGACGGCGCAGATGGATGATGGCTCCGTGGTGCGGGGCGAGACGAACATCACTGCCTCAAAACGCTCCATCGTGGAGCTGATGCTGGACCCGGCGTCAGTGGACCCGATTTCGGAGACGCTCGAGGCGATCGCGCATGCGAACCTGATTACGCTGGGCCCCGGCTCGCTGTATACATCGCTGATCACGAACCTGCTGGTGAAGGGGATTCCGGAGGCGATTGCGGCGTCGAAGGCGACGCGAGTATACGTGTGCAACCTGATGACGCAGGCGAACGAGTCGCTGGGGCTGACGGCGTCGCAGCACATTGAGAAAATCCTGAACCACTGCGGGGCGGCGCGCGGTCAGCGGCTGTTCGACTATGCGCTGATCAACACGGCGCCCATTCGGCCGGAGACCCTGGCGCAGTACGCGCGTGAGGGGCAGGAGCCGATTAAGGCCGACCTGGACCGGGTACGGGCGCTGGGCGTGGAGCCGGTGGCCGGCAGTTTCGTGCATGAGGGCGACGTGCTGCGGCATGACTATGAAGCTGTCGCGCGGAGGCTCCTGGAGCTGGCCCTGAACAGCGGCGGATGACACAAAAGACGTAGAGCCTGGTGCGGGACGGGGCGCCGCAGTGCTTCCTGGAACGTTACGAAAGTTACTAGGGCGGCGGCCCTTGGCAGGCGTGGACAGTGGAGCAGAATTAGGGCCATTTTGCAGCCCGAATCTGGCGATACAGTTTCGTCTTTGTGTTACTTAGGGTGCATTGACTGGCTAAAACGGGGAACGTAGCCTCACGTTACCTGACAAGACCATCCTGGGTCGTTTGCGGGAACTCCGCCTGTGGTGACGGATTTTCACCCGGAATTTGAGGCAAGGATGGACGGCCACAAGCCGGAGGCACTTGAAGAGCAGTCGCGCACGGAAAACCCCGAGGATGTAGCGGTTCTGTTCTCGTGGGCCAACCTGCAGGGCGCTCGATACCGGGACTTTTCGGGCGCCCGGCGGGAGTCTCGCGCGCTGATGCGGCAGCGTGCCGCACAGGAGGCCAAGGATGCGGAGAGCCGGGCGCAGGCAGAGGCCGAGGCCGCGGCCGCGGCTGCAGAACGTGCGGCTCGGGAGGCAGAGGAGATTGCACGGCTGCATGAGAAGGCTGCGCGAAAGGCAGCCGAGGCCAAACAGCGCCGGGACCTCGAACTCGAGGAGGGTGCCCGGGCGCAGGCGATGCGGCAGGCGACCGAGCTGAGCCGCAAGGCCGCAGACGAACGCGTGCACGCAGCCAAGCGGGCGGAGGCGGCAATGGCCGCGGACGCGGCGGCTCGGCGCGAGACAAGAGAGATTACGGAGGCGCGCGCTTCGGCAGAGCGGCAGGCGCTGCGCTATGCCGAGGCCGAGATGCGGCGTCGCAAGCTGGCCGGACCGCAGCCCGTCGCGAAGCTGCCCGGAGAGCTGACGGATCCCTACCAGCACCAGCGCGAGCCGGATCAGCCACCGCCCGAGAAGGTCTTTGCGTCGCTCGTCACGCCGGAACAGGACATGCGCCCGGCGAGGTTTCCGACGCACGCCGGGCGCTTTCGCCTGCCGCCGATCGGCGATATCGACGATGCGGACACGAAGGGATTCGTCGCCGACCCGATCACGGCCGCGTTTTCGATTACGGAGCCGGAGCCGCTCCCGCTGACGCAGAGCTCGACCGAGAACGGGCCCGCTGCCGGTGAGAGTGGAACTTCGAAGGAGGCGGAACAGTCGAACCGAGTGAAGCAGGCGAGCGCGCCAGTTGAGGCTTCGGCGACCACGCCTGCAGAACATGTCAACGTGGCGGAGGTGCTTCCGGCGTGGCTTCAGGAGGAGGAGCACCCGAAACGGTCTGAGGCTGCGCCCGTCCTTGAAGACACGCTGCAGCAATCGCGGGAGCGCGTGGCTTCGCGCTGGTTTGCGCTGCGCGAACTGTTCGATCAGGGGCCACCGGAGCAGCCTCCAGCGGAGCGAAAGTCTGCGACCGGTGAGGTGCCGGTGCTGGCGGTGTTCTCGCTGGCCGGCGGCGTGGGCAAGACGAGTCTGGTGGCCACGCTTGGTCGTGCACTGGCGTCGAGCGGCGAGAAGGTGCTGCTGACCGATACGACCTCGCATGGCCTGCTGCCGTTTTACTTTGGCGCGAGCGAGCTGAAGCCGGGCGTGGTGCGCACCTTCGCGCCTCCGGTCGGGAGTGCCGATGCGCCGATTCATCTGCTGAGCTTCGATCTGCTGGAGAAAGGTGGCGATCTGCAGGCGCAGGAGTGGCTGGCCGAAGAGCTGACGCGCGACAGCCAGGGAATGCAGCGAGTGCTGGTCGATCTCTCGCCTTCGGTGCCCTGGGTGCTGCGCCGGCTGGCGCGCATGAACTCGATTGTGCTGGTGCCGATGAAGCCGGATATGAGCTCGGTGATCAGTTTGAACGTGGTGGAAAAGTTCTTTGCGGATGTGACGGATGCTACGGGCAAGCCTCTGCATCCGCGTTATGTGCTGAATGGATTTGACGCGTCGCAGCCGCTGCATCTGGATGTGCGCGAGGTGCTGCGCCAGCAGCTGGGAGATCGCCTGCTGCCGTTCGTGATTCGCCGCTCGCCGGCGGTGTCGGAGGCGCTGGCGGAGGGCATGACGGTGATGGACTACGCGCCGGAGGCGCCGGTTGCAGGCGATGTGTTGAACCTCGCCTCGTGGTTGAGGACGCAGGCAGCGCCTGCTTCGGGCTTCAGAAAGGCGCGGTGGAGCGAGCAATGACGCGATCGCCTCTATGGCGGGAGTTCGAGTCGAGCGATGCGGTGCTTCCACGGCTCCTCCGGTTTCTGATTGTCGCGGGCGGGACACTGTTCCTGCTCGCGTCGGCGGCTGTGCCGCTGCCGTGGCCCCAGCAGGCGATGCTGGGCGGGCTGCTGGTGCTCAGCGCGATATGGCTGCATCGCGGATCCGGGTCCTATCTCACCACGCTGATGCTGGTGCTGCTCTCATGTTTTGCGACGGTGCGGTACGGCATCTGGCGCGTGCATACGGTTGAGAAGTACTTCCGCTTCCGCGACGCAACGTGGAGCCGGCTGGATGCGTTCTTCGTTGTGGTGGTGCTGGCCGCTGAAGCCTATGCATTCGCCGCGCTGATGCTGGGCTACTTCCAGACCCTGTGGCCGCTGCGCCGCACACCGGTGCCGCTGCCGGACGACCCGGAGAAGTGGCCCGAGGTCGACCTGCTGATTACGACCTACAACGAGCCGCTGCGGCTGGTGAAGTACACGGCGCTGGCGGCGACGAACATCGACTGGCCCGAGGGCAAGCTGAACGTGTATCTGCTGGACGACGGCCGGCGCGAGGAGTTTCGCGCGTTCGCCGAAGAGGCGGGCATCGGCTACATGACCCGGGCGCACAACGAGCACGCGAAGGCGGGCAACATCAATGCGGCGCTGAAGCGGCTGGATGCGCCGTTCGTCGCGGTGTTCGACGCGGATCATGTGCCGACGCGCAGCTTTCTGCAGCTCACGATGGGGTGGTTTGAGCGCGATCTGAACCTGGCGCTGCTGCAGACCCCGCAGCATTATTACTCGCCTGATCCGTTTGAGCGGAATCTCGAGCAGTTCCGGCACATTCCCGCGGAGAACGAGCTGTTTTACGGCGTGGTGCAGGACGGCAATGATCTGTGGAATGCGACGTCGTTCTGCGGGTCGTGCGCGGTGCTGCGCCGGAGAGCGCTGGACGAGATTGGCGGGATCGCGACGGAGACGGTGACTGAGGACGCGCACACGTCGATCCGGCTGCAGAAGGCCGGCTGGAGCACGGCGTACATCAATATTCCGCAGGCCGGTGGATTGGCCACCGAGCGGCTGAGCGGACACATTCGCCAGCGGGTGCGCTGGGCGCGCGGCATGACGCAGATTCTGCGGCTCGAGAATCCGCTCTTCGGGAGCGGCCTGAAGTTGTCGCAGCGGCTTTGTTATCTGAACTCGGCGGCCCACTTCCTGTTCGCGCTGCCGCGGCTCGTCTTCCTGATGGCGCCCCTGATTTACCTGATCTACGGCGGCACGAACCTGCCGGGCACATGGCAGCTCATTCTCGCTTATGCCGCGCCGCACTTGATCATGCTGTACCTGACGCACCTGCGAATTCAGGGAAGGCATCGGCACTCGTTCTGGAACGAGATTTACGAGACGGTGCTGGCACCGTACGTTTTGCTGCCGACGATCGGCGCGTTTCTGTGGCCGCGGAAGCCCAAGTTCAATGTCACACCCAAGGGACAGGTGCTGTACTCGAGCTTCTTTGACCGCCGTATCGCGCGGCCGTTTCTGCTGATGCTGTTTGTGAACTTCCTCGGGCTGCTGTGTGCGATTCCGAGGCTGCATTTGTTTGCTGCATCGAACGCGCCCGGCTGGCAGGGCCGGGTGCTGAGCGTGCCGCACCACATGTACGACCCGCATCACCTTGGCACGATCGTGGTGAACGTGCTCTGGACGATCTTCAACATGATGCTGCTGAGCGTGGCGACCGCGGTGGCATGGGAGAACCAGCAGCGGCGGCGCGCGGTGCGCGTGAATGTCGAGGTGCCGGCGGGCGTGGTGCTGCCGGACGGCAGTGTTGTGCAGGGGCTGACAGGCGATCTCTCAAGCACAGGCGTGCGGCTGTGGACGGGCTCGCGTCTGAAGGTGCAGCCGGGTGATGCTGTGCGGATTGTGCTGCCGGTTTTGGATGGCGACGCATCACTGCCCGCAACTGTCGTGCGCGTGGAGGATGAGTCGCTGCGCGTGCAGTTCGATGCGCTCTCGCTGGCAGAGGACGAGGCGCTGACGATGGTGCTGTACTCGCGCGCCGACACCTGGCTTGGGTGGGACGAGAGCCGCGAGCGCGATCATCCGGTGCGCAGCTTCGCGCGCATCGTTCGGCTTGCGTTTCGCGGGTTGCGGCAGACGATTCTCCCCGGGCGCCGTTCGCGCGAGGCCGGCCTGGTGACGAGCATCGTGCCGCTGGTGATCGCGGCCGTGCTGTTACCCGCGTGGGCGCGGACTTCAGGGCAGGATGCGCAGACGACGGCGCCGGTGGTTGCAACGCACACGGACGGGAAGCAGACAGCGGAGCCGCCGAAGCCCGAGGCGGTCAAGCCGGGAGTTGCGAAGCCTGAGCCCGCAAAATCGGAAACCGCGAAGGCCGAAACCGCCAAAGCGGATCCGCCGAAAGCCGGGCCGGCGGTTTCGTCCAAGAAGGTCGAGGCGGATTCGACCAGCGCTCAGGATCATCCGCCGGCCAAACCCGTGAAGCAAGCCGACGGTGCCGACAAACCGGCGGCGTCCTCGGCGACTGCGAAGACAGGGGCCGCCTCGACGACTGCGAAGACAGGCGCGGCCTCGACGACTCCGAAGACAGCGGCCTCGCCGGCAGCAGCCAGCGGAGGTCCCCAGAGCTCTTCCACAAAGGGTGGAACGAATGCGGCCGCTCCAAAAACGGCAAAGTCGGGACATGCGACGGCAAAGACAATTGCGTCCGCCGTGAACGGGCTGGTGGCCTCGACGAAAAGCGTTCCGGCTGCTCCTGCCGCTCCTGTGCTTGCGCCCGCGCCCGCGACGGTGGCTACGACTCCGACAGCTCCGGTAATTAAAAGTGACCTGGCGATTATGAATTTTTATCGCGCGCGAGTGTTGCCGGACTGGTGGCGGGCGACTGGGCTGGCCGCGGAGTATCCGTGGGCGCTGCTGATTCTCGTGGTGCTGGAGTCGTTTCTGATGGCGGTTCTGCTGCGGGCCTCACTGCGGCGGCGCGCGCGCGAGCGGCTGCTCGGTCATATCTGATCGCTGCGGACCGGGAAGAATCACGGTCCGAGCTGGCAAACCTTGAGAACATCGTTGCGATAGGGGCAGCTGAGGACAGCGGGCGAGTTGGTGCGCAGAATCACCCAGCCGATGCCGTATGGATCGAGATGCGCGTGGAGCTCGGGCGTTGTCTGCTGGTCAAGATCGAGCTGCGCAGTGAAGCCTGTGGCCCACTCGTCCGCGAGCCGCGGCCTGATCGCAGCCTCACCGCCATCCTTGGAGAAATCAGGCAGCGCACTGCGCAGCGCGATGGCGCGGAACGTCTGCGCGTCCTCGCCGTCCGTCGTGATGTAGTGCGCGTTGAGCGCCAAGAGCGCGTCCGGCGGCGTGTTGTCGCGGCACCACAAAAACGCGCCGACCCACGGGTTTGGATTCTGTCGCAATCGCCAGGGCAGTTCGATGTGCGGCGAAGCGGCGAACTGATCGCGCTGCACGATGAACATCGCGACCGCAGCGCCGAGCAGGATCGGCACCATCGCATATCGCGTGTACTGCCGCGCGGAAGACCTGGAAGCAAGTCGCTCGAAGACTTGCTGCAGCCAGGCACCGAGCAGCAGAAACATCATGAGGTAGATTACGAGGAACGCGCGCAGCGGCTGCAGCCGCGCGACGATGTGAGCCTGATAGCTCTCGTGCGCGAAGACAAGCGCGAGAGCCGCAGCGAAGCAGCCGTACAGAATGGCCGCGTTGCAGAGCCTCGCTTTATTTGCGTCGACTTCGAAGCGGCTCCGGCGCAGCGCAACCAGCACGAGCAGCGGTGCGATCAGCCCAAAGAGTTCGTACCAGTGCCACTGCGAGAGGAACCAGTAGTAGCGGCTCTTTGCGGCGAGCACAACTGCAGCGGACTCCGCCGGAGCGTGCGCCTGCAGGATTGCGGTCGCGGCGATGATGAGCAGTGCGAGACCGACGAGCGCGAGGGTCTTGTGCCGGATGCGCAGAATTCGCAGCACGAGGATGAGGCCAAGCGCATAGCCGGCCATCAGCGGGTGAAACGCCGCGGCCAGCGCGATTGTCACCACGCATCCCGTGAGCGAACGGCGGTTGATTCTCCAGTCGTCGAATGCGAAGGCAATGGCCCACAGCGAGAGCGGCGTTGATAAGCTTCGGGCCGTGATGTAGGGGTCCATCAGGAGCAGGGAAGTGCCGGCGATGGGCACCGTCCAGAGTGCTGCGACGGTAGCGATTCCGGCGAGTTGCGCGCATTCGTTGTGCGTGATGCGGCGAAGGACCGCGCGCGCGCCGGTCAGCATCAGCACGATGCTGAGCAGCTCGATGAGCAGAAGCACGCCGAGCAGAGGAAGATGCGTGAGCTTCGTGATCGACGCGACTACCGGAGCGAAGATGGAGTAGTGCATGTGCGCGGAGACGAACTCCGTGAAATGCGGAAAGAGCGAGCGATTCAGCGTGAGCTCGACGCCCGCGACGTACAGGCCGCCATCTTCCGCGAGCGGATGGTACCCGTGCACCAGGAGCGTCGCGATCGTGAGCGCCGCGAAAAGTCCGCTCCAGCGAAGAGCGGACCAGCGTTCTATGGCACGCTGCGGTGTTGATGGATTTTTAGTCAAACTGTTCTTTCCTGCGTAATTTTCATGTACGGGAATCCACCTGGTGTTCGCAATACGGTGCTGTGCCAAATCGTCTCATTGCAAACGGTACAATGAAGAGGCATATCGATGCTCGAGCTACCGACAACATCGCCGGGGAACCCTCGGCCCGCCCCCCTGAGGACCTCGCGATGAGTCGTGAGCGTCGCCTCAATCTGCTGAAGATGCTGCCGGGGCTGCTGATCAGCGCCTTCTTTCTGTGGTGGACCTTCCGCGGCTTCGACATGAAGGACCTCGAGAGCGTGCGCTTCGTCGCACCCTCATGGATTCTGGGCATCGTCGTGTTCAGCGTCGCTGGATACACCGTCCGGTGCGTGCGCTGGTGGTGGATGCTGCGCAGCGTCAAAGCGCGTTTCAGTGATTGCGCGCGCATCTTCATGACGTCGCTTGCCGCGAACAACATTCTTCCGCTGCGCATCGGTGACGTGATGCGCATCTTTACCTACGCGCCCGACCTGAACGCGACACCGTCGACGGTGCTGAGCACGGTCATCCTTGAAAAGCTGCTGGACGTCTTCAGCCTTGCCGCACTGTTTGTGATCACGATGCATGGCGGCCGCAAAGTTTCGCCGAAGCTTGCCGGCGGAGCGGAGATCGGGCTTGCGATCTCGGCGGTTTGTCTGCTCATTCTTGTCTTCGGCGCACACACGTTGCAGGGTCCACTGCGTTCGCTCACAGCGAAGAGCCGTAACAAGATTGTCAAAAAGATCGAGCACTGGCTGCTGCTCGCCATGGAGTGCATCGAGCACATCGGGATCGGCGGCACGCTGCTGCTCTTCGTGTTCAGCTTTATCGCCTGGGGATTGGAGGGCCTGATCTATCTCTCGGCGACAAAGCTCGTAGCGCTGAAAACGGACGTCCTCGGGCCCTGGCAGGCGGTGTCGCAGGCGAACCTTTCGTTCCTGATTCCAAGTTCGCCCGGCGGCATCGGGCCCTTCGAATGGGCGTGCAAGGACGCGCTGGTTCGCCACGGCGCGCCCCATGCAGCGGCGGGACTGTTCGGGCTTCTGATTCACGCGTGGCTGTTCCTCTCGATTACAGCGGTCGGCGGTGCGTTGTTCCTGGTACATCGTCTGCATCGTGCGCGGCGGGTGCCGCTGGTCGAGGAGCTGGACACGCTGCCCGCCGAACTGCCGTGAAGACCGGGGACAGTAGAGGATAGACAGTAGAGAGTAGAGAGTAGAGAGCGCGGCGCGTGCGCTGCCGTTCAGTTGAGATTGAGCGAATGTACAAGATTCTGCAGCAGACAATTCAGGCGCGCATCCAGGCATTGTTGAGCGAGCGCTACGGCGTGGAGCTGGCGCAGCTCGCGGTTGAGCTGCCGCCCAAGCTCGAATTCGGCGAGATGGCGCTTCCTGTCGCGTTTGAGCTTGCCAAACGGCTGAAGAAGGCGCCGCGCGCGATTGCGCAGGAGTTGCAACCCGAGCTGGCGAAGATTGACGGTGTGGCGAGCGTGGAGATCGCCGGCGCGGGCTATCTGAACGTGAAGCTCGACCGCGCGGCCACGGCGAAGCGTATCGCGGCGGATGAGCACGCCAGCATCGGCGGCGATGGGTTTCGCCTGATCGAGCACACCAGTATTAATCCGAACAAGGCGGCGCACGTCGGGCATCTGCGCAATGCGATCCTGGGCGACAGCTTCGCGCGCATGGTGCGCCCGGATAACTACAAGCCCGGCTACGCGACCGGTGTGCAGAACTACATCGACAACACCGGCGTGCAGGTGGCGGACATTGTCGTCGCAGTGACCGCGTTGAAGGGCATGAGTGTCAATGCTGTGCGCGGGTGGATTACGGAGCTGCTCGAGACGAACACGCGGCTCGACTTCGTTTGCTGGGATCTCTACGCGCAGGTTTCGCAGTGGTACGAGGCGGACTCGGATCAGACCGCGGCGCGGAAGCAGCTTCGGCTTGATACGCTGCACGCCATCGAAGCGGGCGCCAACGATACCGCGGAGATCGCGGAGATCATCGCGACCGGAGTTCTGCGGCGCCATCTCGAAACGATGGAGCGGCTCGGCATCGAGTACGATTTTTTGCCGCGCGAGAGCGAGATCCTGCACCTGCACTTCTGGGAGGCCGCGCGTGCACTGATGGTCGAGCGCGGCGTGCTCTACAAGGAGACCGCGGGAAAGAACGCCGGCTGCTGGGTGATGCGCAGAGCCGGTGCGGCGCCGCTCGCTGAGGGCGAGGTGGATGAGGATGCGAAGATCATCATCCGCTCGAACGGCACGGTTACGTATGTCGGCAAGGACATCGCGTATCACCTCTGGAAGTTCGGTCTGCTTGGTCGCGACTTTGGTTACGCACCCTTTCGTGAGTATCCGACGCACACCTGCTGGGTGTCGTCCATGCACGGCGAGGAGCCGCGGCCGGATCTAGGTTTGGGCTTCGGTCACGCCGATGCAATCTACAACGTCATCGACTCGCGCCAGGATGACCCGCAGACGCAGGTGAAGGAGGCGCTGCGGGCGCTCGGATACGAGGAGCAGGCTGCGCAGTACACGCACCTCAACTACGCGTTCGTAGGGCTCACAACGCGCACCGCGCAGGAGCTCGGCTATGTGCTCAGCGAGGAAGATAAGGACCGCGCGTTCATCGAGGTGAGCGGACGCAAGGGCTTCGGCGTGAAGGCCGATGACCTGATCGATCGCATCATCACCGCGGCGCGCGTGGAGGTTGATGCGCGTCATCCGGAGCTCAATGATGCTGAGCGTGCAGAGATTGCGAACGCGATTGGCGTCGGCGCGCTGCGGTATTTCATGCTGCGCTTCACGCGCAACACGGTTATCGCCTTTGACTTCAAGGACGCGCTCAGCTTTGAGGGCGAAACTGGGCCCTATGCGCAGTATGCTGCCGTGCGCGCGACGAACATCTTCCGCAAGGGAGATGCGGACGAGGCTGAAGTGCTGCGCGAGTTCGCAGAGCTCGATCCCGCTGCTCTCGCTCCGCTGCTCGAAGGCGAAGAGGGCACGAGCATCTGGGAGGTGTGGCTTGCGGCGTCGCGTGTTTCGCTGGTGCTCGAGCAGGCGATTGCCGCTGCCGAGCCTGCGGTGCTCGCGAAGTACGCGTTCACGCTAGCGCAGACGTTCAGCAACTTCTATCACCGCCATCGGGTGCTCACGGAGAGCGATGCAGCGCGAAAGACCTTACTTTTCGCTACCGCCGCTGTGGCGCGGCGTGAGATCACGCGCGTGCTCGGCTGGCTGGGAATCACTGTCCCGACGGCGATGTAGAACGCGACGCAGGCATCAGCAGCTGCAGGGCATTCGGGACGAGTTCAACCTGCATCGGTGTGGTGCCAATCCATTCACCATCGGCCTGAACGTGAATGCGCTGTCCGGCTGCTGCGCACGCGAAGCTCGTGACGCGCAGATGCTGCGTGTAGGGATTCCAGCGGTGCGTTCGTGTCCAGCTCGTCGCAAACCATGCGGGCAGCGTGAATCGGTGTGGTGGCTCGGTGACGGTGAGCTGCAAGGTCTCGTCTGCGGGTGAAGCGCCGCGAATCAGCGGGCTGAACAAGCCGCCGAGGTCGCCGACGCGAATCGCCATCGCGCTTACAGCTTTGCGCTCCTGCGACGTGCCATCCGCAAGCTGCGCGACTAAGGGAAATCCAGCAAAGCGCTCGCTCATGAACAGGCGCGCAGCGCGCACGTAGTACATCGCGCGTCCCAGGCGATGCTTGCCTTGCGCGAGCATCCGGTAGACGAGCATGCCATCAGGCCCGGCACCGGCCATCACGGCGAAAAAGCGCGAGCGCTGACCCGCTGTCGTCTCGCAGGTGATGCGGCCGAGCGGAATCGAACGCGGCTCAAAAGCAAGCTGCTGGCGCATCGCTTCGGCAGCGTCGAACGACAACCCAAGATGACGCGCGAGTGCATTCGCACTTCCGAGCGGAATGACACCCACAATCGCGGAAGGGTGATGTGCGAGCCCCTGCACAACTTCGTGGAGAGTGCCGTCACCGCCGCAGGCGAAGACGAGCTCTGCGCCGCTCGCGGCTGCGCCGGCTGCTTGCACGGCTGCCGTCCCGGGTCCGAGCGTCGCAACGATATCTGCCTGGATGTCTTCGCGGCGCAGCACATCTGCGGCGCGTTCCAGCGCAGCTATTCGCGAGCGCCCGCCGCGCCCGGCGTTCGGATTGAAGATCAGCACCGCGCGGCGCATGGACCTACATTACAGTTCGTATGCACAAACCAGCGATCAGCGGCCGTGTGGAGCTTCGCCGCCAACCGCCGGCGGAGGACCATTCGGCCGCTCATGCGGCTTCGGGGTGAAGGGCATCGGCTCGGGCATGCCCTGATGACACGTGCCGCAGGTCACGGTCTGCTCTGCCTTCGGGTCTGTCAGTTGTGTCAGGTATTCCGTATTAATCGCATTGGCCATCTTTATCATCACGCGAGCGCGATCCTTCATCGGGTTCGCATCGGAGGCGAAGTTCGGCCTGTGGGTCACTGGATCTTTGGCGTGGCAATAGCTGCATTCGACGCCGAGATCGCCTTCGAACTTGTGCATGATGGCGATGACCTGCTCGCCCGTCATGTCCTTCGGCAGCACCTTCAAGTTCGTGGGCGCTGGAATCGCGCGCCTCTGACGCGGAGCAGATGCAGCCTCGGATTGCTGGGCGGCCGCGGGTTCCGTCTGTTGTGCAAAGACGACTGAGCCGGCCAGAAAAGAACCGGCAATCAAAAGACACAGAGAGCGGCTAATCATGAACGTTCTTTACCTCGCAGCAGCGGATCACTTCGTTCTGCGCAGTCTAGCAGCCCGGTCAACAATGTTGGAGCGGGAAATTACTTCGCGTAGCCGCGCGCCCACTCG
The DNA here is from genome assembly GCA_035651235.1 of Acidobacteriaceae bacterium. GTDB lineage: Bacteria > Acidobacteriota > Terriglobia > Terriglobales > Acidobacteriaceae > Granulicella. Next base: position 9,653 of record DASRGC010000054.1, on the reverse strand, counting down.
GTGATGCTGCGCACGCCGATGCCGCTGGGGCCCTTGGACTGCCACGGCTTCTGCTCGTCCACCCATGCGGTCCCGGCGATATCGAGGTGAATCCACGGCGTATCGCCGGCGAACTCCTTCAGGAACATCGCGCCTGCGATCGCACCGCCATAACGCGATCCGCCGGTGTTCATGATGTCTGCAATCGAGCTCTTGATCTGGTCGCGGTAGTCGTCGGTGCAGGGCATCTGCCAGAACTTCTCGCCGGCGGTCGGATAGACATCGAAGAAGCGCCGCGCGGTCTCGTCGTCGTTCGTGAACAGCCCGGCGTTGAGCTGGCCGAGCGCGATCCCAATCGCTCCGGTCAGCGTGGCCGCATTGATCAGCCGCGTCGCGCCGAGCGTCTTCGCGTAGTGCAGGCCATCGGCCAGCACCAGTCGCCCCTCGGCATCCGTATTCAGCACCTCGATCGTCTTGCCCGACATCGCGGTGAGCACATCGCCGGGCTTATACGCGCGGCCGGAGGGCATGTTCTCGCACGAGCAGATGACGCAGAGCACGCGCACGGCGGGCTTCAGCAGCGCGATCGCGCGCATCGCACCGAGCATCGCCGCGGCGCCCGCCATGTCGTACTTCATCTTGTCCATGTTGTCGGCGGGCTTGATCGAGATACCGCCGGTGTCGAAGGTGATGCCCTTGCCGACAAGGCCGAGCACCGGAGCGGGCTGTTGGTTAGCCGCAAGCACTGCCGGCGCAGTCGCCGGTTCATAGCGCAGCACGATCAGTGCAGGCGGCTCGTAGGATCCCTGCGCAACGCCAAGGAAGGCGCCCATCTTCAGCTCCTTCAGCTTGTCCGTCGAGTGGACCTCGCACTGCAGGCCCATCTCCTTCGCCATCGCAGCCGCGCGCCGTCCGAGCTCCGTCGGCGTGAGCACGTTGCCGGGTTCGTTCACCAGCGCGCGCGTGAAGTTCTGACTCTCGCCAAAGACAATTCCCTCGTCCCAGCCGCGCTGCGCGTCCTTGCGTGTCTCGTCGTCGGCATCCGGCAGCAGCACGGTCACGCTGCTGATGCTGAGATCCTTGCGGTCGCTGCGATAGATGTCGATGTCAAAGTCTGCGACGATAGCGCCCTCGGCGATCGCGCGGGAGGCGAGAAAGCAGGGCAGGGCATCGATGTGTTCGTCGGCAATGGCGCGGTCCTCAGGAAACGCGATCGCAAGATCGCGCAGCGCTCTCGGGCGAGCGAGACGGATTGCGGTTCCGGCAGCCTTGCGAAGCTCATTCGCGGTCAGCGATTTAACTTTGCCAAGCCCGATGATCAGCAGACGCTCTGCCTTCAGGCCCTCAGGACGGCGCAGCATCAGCGTCTCGGCCAGCGCGGCCTTGAACTCACCTGACGCAAACCATGGGGCGACGGTCGCGGCGAGTGCGTCCGAGGTGGTCAGCAGGGCAGGAGAGCCGGGCTCATCCTTTCCGGTTGCGATGTCGACAGCAAAGGCGACGAGCAGAGGCGTAGCAAAGCCCGAGGGGTCCTGAAAGAGCAGCTTGGAGGTCATCTGCTCTCATCTTAACCTGAACGGCTGTTCTGCCCATCAACTGCGCTGGCTGCGGGCGACTGCCGCGCGGGCTTCCTTGTCGGCCTCGCGCTTGCGTTCGGTCTCGCGCTTGTCCCACTGCTGCTTTCCGGTCGCGACGGCCAGTTCGCACTTGACGCGGCCGTTGCGGAAGTACAGCCGCACCGGGATCAGCGTTGTGCCTTTACCCTGCGTCGCCGCGGTCAGCTTCTCGATCTCCCGCTTGTGCAGCAGCAGCTTCCGCGTGCGCAGGCTCTCATGGTTCATCGCGTTGCCGTGCGAGAACGGACCGATGTGCGCGTTCAGCAGGAAGGCCTCGCCGTCCTTCAGCAGGCCGTAGGCGTCCTTCAGGTTCGCTTTGCCTTCGCGGATGGACTTCACCTCAGTGCCGCGCAGGGCCACGCCGCACTCGAAGCGATCGCCGAGGAAGTAGTTGAAGCTGGCCGAGCGGTTGAAGGCGGCGTCGCGCTGGCCCGCGGCGACGGGGTCGCGGTCCTTCGGCCTGGCGGTAGCCTTCGCCGTCGTGGCCGGCGTGGTCGGATTGGAGAGCGAGCGGGGCATGCGCGAAGATTCGATGCTACCAAAGCACGGCAGATGCGCCGAAGCCGCGGCTACCGCCAAAGACGTACACCTGACGCAGATTGGTCAACAGCCTGGCGATGACGTCACGTGTCGCGACCCGTCCAATGCGATAAGGCAACCGTCACACGTGATCGCGAACCGTCCTGAACACCATTTTGAGCCGGGCTCGGGGCCCGCAAGCCCGCAGTCCAACAGCTCGCCCGGCACCTCGCCATGCACTCTCCGCAAGGAGTCTGCCGCGGGCCCGATGGTAGTATGGGGCGAGCCCGAACATCCGCTCGAAACCGCAGCAGACTCACCCCGGAAGCGCCGTGTGCGCCGCTCCGGAGGCTTCCTCCGGCGGCGTTCCGAGCCCACAGTGCGGGATCGACGGGAGCGGCTTACAGGAATGAAACGACGCGAGATCGGCCGGTTGCGCAACGCGCTCTCAGCCCGCTGGGCCGTGTCTTCGGCCGTTGCAAAGGGCACGCTTGCCGGACTGTCTCTGCTGCTTGTCTTCCTGCTCCTCGCCCCTCCGTCGCACGCCCAGTCCGCCGGCACATGGAACAAGCGCGGTGAGAACGCCGAAGCCCGGGAGGACTACGACGCCGCGTTTGAGGCCTATCGCCAGGCGTGGCTGAAGAAGCCCAAGGACCTGCGTTACAAGGAGCGCTACGAGCGGCTCCGCTTTGAGGCCGCCAATCAGCACGTCGACCGCGGCCGCGTTCTGCGCCAGGCGGGCGACGCCGGCGGCGCCATCAACGAATTCGCGCGTGCTCTGCAGATCGATCCTGGCAATCAGGCTGCCGCGCAGGAGCTCGCGCTGACGCAGAAGCCCGGCGCCGGTGTTCCGGCCGGGACCTCTGGTCCGTCTCCCTCGGGAGTCAACAACAAGGCGCTTTCCAACGCCGGTCCTGAGGCTCAGGTGCTGATTCCGGGCGTGGACGAGGAGACGCCGCACCAGCGCGAAGTGCGGCGCAACATCGAGTCGCTCGGCGGACCGCCGCAGCTGCAGCCCGTCTCCAACGATCCCATCACGCTGCATATGGTCGAGGACACGAAGAACATCTACCAGGCGATCGGCAAGGCCGCCGGCCTGAACGTCATCTTCGACCCGCAGTACAACTCCAAGCGCATCCCGATCGACCTCACCAACGTCTCGTTGTTTGACGCGCTGCGCATCGTCGGCATTGAGAGCAAGACCTTCTGGAAGCCGGTCACGCCCAACACCATCTACGTTGCCGAGGACAACCAGAACAACCGCCGCGAAGACACCGAGCAGGCGGTGCAGACGTTCTATCTCACCAACGCCTCGCAGCAGAACGACGCCAACGAAGTGCTCATCGCGCTGCGCAATCTGCTGGATCCGACCGCGAAGCTTTATCTGGTCGCCAGCCAGAATGCACTGGTCATCAAAGCCTCTCCGGATGAGCTGGTGCTCGCCGAAAAGATCATCAATGACCTCGACCGCGCGAAGTCGGAGGTTGTCATCGACGTTGCGGTGCTGGAGGTGAGCCGCCAGAAGGAGCGCAACCTCGGGATCACGCTGCCCACCAGCTTCGGGCTTACCCCGCAGGCCAGCAATGCCAACTCGAACTCCAGCACAAACGGCACCGGCACGACCGGCACAACGGGCACGACCGGAACCGGCACCAACACGACCAACCTCACGCTGAACACGCTGGGCAACATCAACGCGACCAACTTCGCCGTCGCCGTCTCCGGCGCGACGGTGAACGCGCTGCTTTCGGATAGCGACACACGCGTCCTGCAGAACCCGCGCATCCGCGCTACCGATGGCCAGCGCGCGATCCTGAAGATCGGCTCGAAGTATCCGGTCGCTACGGGCTCGTACAACGCGGGTGTTTCCACCGGCATAGCCAGCATCGGCATCCAGACGCAGTTCACGTACATCGACGTCGGTGTGAACATCGACATGACGCCGACGGTGCACTACGATCGCGAGATCTCGCTGAAGATGAAGGTGGAGGTCTCGAGCACGAACGGCAATGTGACTCTCGAAGGCGGGGTGGTACAGCCGATCATCGCGCAGAAATCGGCGGAGCAGACCATCGAGCTCAAGGATGGCGAACCCAGCCTGCTCGCCGGCATTCTGACCAACCAGGACAACAACACCATCGCTGGAACGCCCGGTCTGGGTGAGCTGCCCATCCTGAAGTACTTCTTCTCCAGCCGCGACAAGGTCCAGCAGTCGGACGAGATCGTCTTCCTGGTCATTCCGCACATCGTTCGCGACTCGCTACTCACCGACGAGAACACGCGTGCCATCTACGCAGGCACAGGCCAGAATGTGGAGCTGATCCGGCATGGCTCGGAGGCTCCCACAGGGGCTCCCGTCGGACCGCCGCAGCCGACATCTGAGTACAACCCGACGCCCAGCTCGACGACGACTGCAGCCAACGCAGCCGCAGCGATGATTCCGAGCATCGCCGCCGCGGGACAGCCGCTGCCGCAGCCGGCGCCCGGCACCGCACCGGCGGGGAACATTCCGCCGGCGACTGGCATGACACCGCTGAACCTTACGGTGGTCTCGCCCGCGCAGGCGCAGGTCGGTTCCACCTTCCAGGTGACGGTCCGCGCCAGCAACGCGCGCGATCTGTTCAGCGTGCCGATCCAGATGCAGTTCGACCCGAAGGTGCTGTCGCTGGTCGGCGTCGACGCCGGCGATCTGCTCGGTCGTGACGGACAGGCGGTTGCACTCGTCCATAGGGATGAGGGCAATGGTGCGGTCACCATCTCGACGAGCCGGCCGCCGAAGACGGCGGGAATCAGCGGCGAAGGTCCGCTGTGCGTGCTGACGTTCAAGGCAATCGCCCCGGGCAGCTCCTCGCTCGCGCTGGTCCGGATGGCGGCACGCGACAGCCACGACAACAGCCTGCCCGTGACCGGCGGCCAGGCGACGGTGCGGGTCATGGAAAATGCTGCACCGCCCCGGCAGTGAGGGCTTGAGCATGGAAGGCCTGCGACAACGCGTTCAGCGAGTAAGAGCCAGCGAAGCTGGCGTGACACGCGAAGCCGGGGTGACCTTCGTCGAGCTGATCATCGTTGTGGCAATCCTTGCGATCCTCGCGACGGCAGCGCTTCCGGTGGCGCGCTTTGATGTGAAGCGCCGCAAAGAGCGTGAGCTGCGCCGCGACCTCTGGGAGATGCGCGCCGCGATCGACGCCTACAAGGACGCGGCCGACAAGGGCGGCATCCAGACCAAGGCCGACTCCAACAACTACCCGCCGGACCTGCAGACGCTGGTGGACGGCGTGGACATCCAGGATCACAAGGTGCGGTTCCTGCGCGCCATTCCGGTCGATCCGATGACGAACTCGACGGACTGGGGCCTGCGGTCCAACCAGGACGACCCTGACTCGGACAGCTTCGGCGGGCAGGACGTCTACGATGTCTATACCAAGAGCCAGGGGACGGCGCTGGACGGAACGAAATACAACACATGGTGAGCACCGCGAAATCCCGGACGGAGCATCGCAAGGCAAGGCGCGAACGCGGCTTCACGCTCATCGAGCTGATGATCGTGATGGCAATTATTGCCATTTTGGCGTCGGTCGCGATACCCAGCTTTATCAACGCGGTAAAGCATGCCCGGGAGGCTGTGCTGCGCGAGGATCTGCACACCATGCGGCAGGCGATTGACAGCTATACGGTGGACAAGGAAAAGGCGCCGCAGTCGCTGGATGACCTTGTCCAGGCCGGGTACCTGAAACAGATTCCGGTGGACCCGATGACCGGCAGCTCGGATACGTGGATGCCGGACAGCTCCGACACGCTGATTGACATCGATGAGACCGACGGCGGGATCAACAACGTGCACTCGGGCTCGCAGGGGACCTCGACGGACGGGTCGACTTATAACACGTGGTAACGAAGCCACAGGGCCCCTCCCGCAACCAAAGAGCACCAAACCCGTCTACAATGTGAACGAGTGCTGTGCCTGAACGGCAGGGCCTCCGGCCTCCGGGAGTTTGCCATGCGCGTCCCCATCCTTCTTGCCTTCGCGGGTCTGTCCGCGACCCTCGTCTTTGCACAGCAGCCGCAAGTGAACACTCCCACGGGAGCGAATACACCTACGGCGACGGAGATTCCGCGCGCGCAGACCACGCCGTCGCAGGATCCGACGCCAGCTACAACGCAGACGCAAACTACAGCGCAGACGCCCGCGCCAGCGCAGCAGACGCCTGCGGCGAGTCAGCCGAGTGCGAGCACCTCCACGCCTGGCACAACCCCGCCTGACACAACCACGGCTGCTCAAGCCTCGACGAAAGACCAGACCGCGGACAGCAAGAACCAGACAGCGGACGTCAGCAACGGCAAGGCGGCGAAGCCCGGCAAGAAGGGCAAGGTGAAGGCCGAGCAGGCGCCGGAGGATGCGAAGGCTGATTCGATTCCGAATCCTGGTGAGGACCTCGATCCGCACATCAAGAAGGGCAGTGAAGAGGATGTGAACGCGGTTGGGCAGCGTAATATCGGCGGCCGCGGCCTGGGCAACTGGTACTCGACCAATTGGGAGATCTCAACCGGCAAGCAGTACTCGATGGAGATCGAGAAGAGCTCGCACCTGATTACGGATCCGGTGGTGAATGAGTACATCAATCGCATCGGCCAGAACCTGGTGAAGAACTCGGACGCGAAGGTGCCGTTCACGATCAAGGTGCTGGACACGGACGAAATTAATGCGATGGCGCTGCCGGGCGGGTTCTTCTACGTGAACTCCGGCCTGATCCTGGCGTGCGACTCGGAAGACGAGCTCGCGGGTGTGATGGCGCACGAGATCTCGCACGTGGCGGCGCACCATGCCGCGCGCGAGATGACCAAGCTGAACTATATGCAGCTCGGTCAGATTCCGCTGATTATTTTCACGCAGGGGACGTGGACGGGCTACGGCATCTATGAGGCATCGCAGCTTGCGATCCCGCTGACCTTCCTGCAGTTCTCGCGCGAGTACGAGGCGGAGGCGGACTTCCTTGGCATTCAGTACATGTACAAGGCGGGGTACGATCCGCAGGGCATGGTGAGCATCTTTGAGAAGCTGGCGGCGCTCGAGAAGCACAAGCCGGGCGCGCTGTCGAAGGCGTTCAGCGACCATCCGGCGACGCCGGACCGCATTGCAGCGGTGGAGAATGAGATTGCGACGATCCTGCCGCCGGAGCCTCAGTACATGGTGACCAGCTCGGAGTTCGACCAGGTGAAGGCGCGGCTGGCGAGGATCCAGAACAAGCGCGGCCTGAACGACAAGCGGGACAACTCCAAGCCAACGCTGCGGCGCGTGGGCGGAAGCAACAACGATCCGAACGCACCGAACAATCCGTCGAACTCGACGGACGACCGGCCGACGCTGGGGCGGAGAGACTAGGGAACAGCGAACAAGGATCAGGGAACGGAGTTGTGCGGTTATCGTACGGGAGGGGGGGTACCCCCTCCCGTACTTTTGCGTGCAAAGTCTTCGGAGGAGAGACTTTAGGTCTGGACTTTGGTGGTCCGTGGGCCGGGGCTGAAGCCCTTCGATTCCCCGCCCCGCGTCCGCTTGAGACCCTGGGCTAAAGCCCAGGGCTAGCAGCCCGCTCCTACTCCTGGTTTGAGAGAATGGGGGCATGGCAGAGAAGACGTACACGACTGGATATACCGACGACCATGCGAAGTCGGGGTTGGATGCTGAGTTTCCGGCGATTGAGACCTGGCGGAATCAGTTTCCCAAGTACGAGATTTTGATCGATGACCCGGAGTTTACGAGCGTGTGCCCGAAGACGGGGCTGCCGGACTTTGGCACGCTGCTGATCCGGTATATGCCGCGCGAGAGGTGTTTGGAGCTGAAGTCGCTGAAGGAGTACCTGTTCACGTACCGCAATCTGGGGATCTTCCAGGAGAACATTGTGAACCAGGTGCTGGACGACGTGGTGAAGGCGACCGACCCGGTGTGGGCGGAGGTGAAGGGGGACTTTCGGCCGAGGGGCGGGATTTCGACGGTGGTGACGGCGAGATATCCGCGGACGGAGGAGATGCGGTGAACGCAGGGAACAGGGATCAGGGACCATGGAACAGGGCAATGCGGGCGGCGTGAGCTCGGCTGCGGAGGCGGCCTGGAGGTCGATAGTCTGAGGCTCGGTTTCTTCCTGGTCGCCATCGTCACCGCCGAGTTCAAGGAGGAGGCGTTCGGCGGAGCCCATAGGGTCGTTGGCGCCGAGTTCGGCGGCCGGCGCGAGCGGGCCGTGGGTGGGGTGGTGGACGATTTCGTCGACGGGATCGGTGGGACGAGCTTTGGGGTCGGGCTTGGGGAGGTTGATGCTGGCGATCTGAAGGCCGTAGAGGAGGATTCCGGCGCGGCGCGGGTCGAGCGAGCCGGTGGCGAGGTGCTGGAGGATGAGACCGATGGAGAGCTGGATGGCGGAGCGGTCCTCAGGGAGTGGGAGGGAAAGGCAGCCCACCCTGTCTTCCTCCGGAAGCCGAGGGTGGGGCACCCGGGTCAGCCGGCGGGAGCCGTAGGTATTTGCGGCGGCGCCGCGGGTGGTGTGGTGGTAGTAGCAGAAGTCTTCGTTGCGCAGGCAGGGGCTGCCGCAGCGGCGGCCGTCGGTGAAGAGGTGGCGGCATTGGAACCGGGTCTGCTCGGTGGTGTGGATGCTCATTTTTGCCTTTCAGGGTTAAATGCGAAAGCCCGGCGGGTGCCGGGCTTTTCGAGAACTTTACTCTATGGGGGTATTATACAGGGCTTGTCAAGGGGGTACTGACATAAGCAGTTTATTTGCGGAAGATGAAACGGGATAGTTATTTCCACGGTTGAGGTTTGGGCACGCAACTTATGCTGTTTCGCGCATCGCGAGGCCCACCTTAGCGACGAGGAATCACCCCAGCGAACAAGCTCCTAGCCCAGCAGACAAGTTTGCTGGGGACCCCGGTGTTCGCCGGGGACCCCGATCACTGTTGCGAAGATGGGACACCCGGCGGGACTGACTTCAGGCGGCTGATTCGACCAGTTCCGGCTCGAGCTGTTGCTCGGCCTGCTGCTCGGGCTGATGTTGAACCTTGCCAGGGGCGGCCTTCGACTCCTTGCGGATGTCGATGCTTCCGTTCAGGTGAGCACCTTCTTCGATGGAGATACGGGAGGTCACGACGTCTCCGCAGAGGGAACCGTCACGACGGACAAAGACATGGTCGGAGGCGAAGCAGCTGCCGGTGACCTCGCCCTGCAGGACGATGTCCTGGGCGGTGATGGTGGCGGAGACCCGGCCGCTGGGGCCGACGGTAACGCGATCGTTCGGGAAGGAGATCGAGCCCTCGACGTGGCCTTCGATGAGGATGGATTCTGCGCCGGAGATCTCGCCTTTGATGGAGATGGTCTTGCCGATGATGCTGGGCGTGCTGACGGCAGGGGCGGTGGATTGGGGAACGTTTGCGGGCCGGCGGGCGGGATCTGGGGTTGAGGGGTTGACGCGCTGATCTGACATGGGAACCTCGGGGGACGTGCTGGGGGTGGGATTGAAGAACTGCTTCAGAGCGCTACGTTAGGCGGGAGCGGGG
>DASRGC010000053.1:0-121050 GCA_035651235.1 Acidobacteriaceae bacterium | reverse complement strand
CGGCGTTGCGATGCGGAGAGCCGAGGGTGAGGTAGCGGAGCTTGAGCTCGGGGAGGGATTCGCCGGTGCCGAATTTGAAGTTGTGCGCGATGTAGAGCTCGTCCTTGGTGGGCCACTTGGATTGCGGGCGCTGCTGCGCGGGCGTGGTGGACATGGTTTGCGCGGAGGCGATGGTGGCGAGGGCGGTCGCGGCGAGGACGAGGAGGGTGCGCATGCGGTGGCTCCTGAAGGCAGTGGTAGAGAAGCAGGTCCTTCCCCTTCGCAAGGTAAGGGTCAGGATGACAACAAGAAAGGCAAGAGCAACGGCAAAGACAAAGGGCGCGAAGACGGGTGTGTCTTCGCGCCCTCAGTGTAGAACGCCTATTCGGTTGCGGTGTGGGCGTGGGTGGGGGCCTGTTCGCGGGCTTTCTTTGCCTGCTCGGTGAGCGGGGTGGTGATCTCGTCGAGGAAGTCCTTCTTGCTGTCGTCGCGAACGAGGACAGGGTAGCGCTGGCCGTCGTGGTAGTTGATGTCGACGGGGATGATGTAGTCCTCGGTTTGCATGAGGAGGTGAATGGGTTCTTTGGTGGATTTGGCGTCGTCGATGGCGTCGCGGAGGCGGTCGGCGGAGAAGGTGCGGCCGTTGACGGCGATGAGCTTCTGGCCAGGGGCGAGCCTGGCTTGATCGGCGGGGCCGCCCCAGCGGACGTCGATGATGTTGCCTTCGCCGCTGATGCGCAGGCCGAGCGAGTACCAGACGTTGGGGCCGACGCCACCGCGGCGTGAAGCACCGGCCATCAGTTTTTCGGAGTCGTTGGGGTGGTCCTGGTAGACGAGCTTGTAGCCGCCGCGAGTGATGCCGTCGAGGTCGGCGCGTGGATTGATGAGGTCGATGCGATCGTGGAGGAACTTGGCCCAGTCGTACTTCACGACCTGATTGAGATCGTCAATGAGCTCCTGGCGGTTGTAGGTGACGATGAGTGGACCTGTATTGCCGCCCTTCGCGAGGAAGATGTGCAGGAAATCGGTGAGGGATCTCTTGTCGTTGGTGAGCTGGCGGATGAGGGTGTCGGCATCGAGCCAGAGAAGTTCGCCCTCCTGGTAGTAATCCTGTCCGCGCTTCCAGTTGGCCCATGCAGGGTTGCCGCCGCGCAGGATGCTGGCAGCGATGGCGGTGTCGTCGGTGGTGCGCCAGAGGCGGCCGGGCCTGTTGTCGAGGCTGGCAGCGGACATCGCGAGCAGGTCGCGGTATTGCGCGGCGGTCTTGAGGCCGGAGCGCGCGGCGAGCACGTTGCCGAGGTACTGCGTCATGCCTTCGTAGACCCAGAGGAGCTCGCCCTGCTGCATCGTGTGGAAGTCGGGCTGGTAGAGGTTGTAAGGACGGCGGTACTTGCCGTTCCAGGAGTGCGTGAACTCGTGCGCGAGGAGGTCGGCGTTGCCGAGGCGCATGCCAGGGTTGATGAAGCCCTTCTCTTCGACGCCGTTATCGGAGGACTGGCCGTGCTCGAGGCCCTCGCCGCCGGCGACGTCAGAGAGCGTGAGGAGGAAGTGGTAGACGTTGTAGTGGTGCGAGGCGTAAGCGGCGCTGGCTTCGCGAACAAGGTTGGAAACCTCGGCGAGGACGTCCGGCTTAAGGTCGGAGTCTTTCGGCTCGTCGGAGACGACGTCGATGTAGTGCCTGGGCGAGATTTCGGGAGCGAGAGCGAACTCATGGAAGTACTCGCCGGTAACGACGGGCGAGTCTTCGAGCTGCTCGACGGTCGTGGGCTGGAATTGCGTGGTGCCGCCAACTTTTGCGTTGGGGTCGTAGCTGCCGACGGGCTGCAGAGCGGTTCCGATGCCCCAGCCTTTCGGGACGGTCACGCTGGGCTGGATGGGGATGTCGCGAACGGGCGTGTTGGCGGGATAGAGCATGAGCTTCTCCCACTCGAGCACGGCGAGCTTGTCTGAGGCGCGGGAGAGGACGATGCAGTCGAGATGCGCGTGCAGCGTGGTGACGCCGGCCGGGACGTCGACGTGGAACTGATAGAGGTCGGTGTCGTCACGGCGCCAGGGAATGGTTTTGCCGTTGCCGGTGAAGACGACGCCGGTGATCTGGTCGGCGGGGCCGGTGGGACGGTGGTTGCCGGGAATCCACTCGGGTGTGGTGAAAGCGGCGGGGCCGGGCTTCACGGGGAGGTCGATCTCGGCGTGGTAGAGCTTGCGTGGAGCGTCGGTGAGGTCGGCGGTGATGCGGATCGGTACCTGGCTGAAGCAGGGAATTGCGAACAGAGACGCGGCGGCGAGGAGCACGGACGTGCGGAGCATCTTGGGAAAGGTCCTCTCGTGAGAGCAGATGGAATGCAGGTTATAACGGGATGACGAGAGAGGACCCGCCGGAGTCGCGGCGAGCCCGAGATTAGGAATTGAGCGCGTGGTCGATGGCACCGGTGAGGCGCGCATCGTCGGGGGTGATGTCCGAGGCGAAGCGGCCGATTACGTGGCCGTTGCGATCGATCAGAAACTTCTCGAAGTTCCAGAGCAGTTCGGGTGGGTTGTTCGGGCCGGGAAGGCCTTGGGATTTGAGATAGCCGGAGAGGTCTTCGCGGAGAGCGTTGCCGTTTTCGGTGCGGTCTGGATGCTGCGCGATCAGCTCGCGATAGAGAGGGTGTTTGTCAGGGCCGGTGACAACACTTTTGCTGAAGAGAGGGAAGGTGACGGGATAGTCGACGGAACAGAATTTTGCGATCTCCTGTTCTGTTCCGGGTTCCTGGCCGGCGAAGTCGTTGGCGGGGAAGCCGAGGACGACGAGACCGCGATCCTTGTAGCGCTGATTGAGGGACTCGAGGCCGGTGTACTGCGGAGTGAAACCGCATTTGGAGGCCACGTTGACGAGGAGGAGGACTTTACCGCGGAAGGAGTCGAGGGAGGTGGCGTTGCCGGACAGGGTGGCGAGCGGAATGTCATAAATCTCAGGCATACGGCAATTATCGCAAGGGCGTATTGCGACATGCAGAAGCGCCTGGTCTGTTGTGAGGAAAAGGGTTAAGTGTGCGGATTGACAGCGTAGCGTAGGATATTTAAGGTTCGCTTCCCGGCGGCCGAGGAATTTGCCCTGGCATGAGCTTCTTCGATCTTCTGTTTGGAAAGCCGCTGGCTACGAGTGCCGAGAAGGACGAGCACATTGGCGTAGCGGCCGGTGTCCCGATCTTCGGGCTGGATGGACTGACAAGCGCGGCGTATGGCCCGGAAGCGGCGATGGTGCTGCTGATTCCGCTGGGAATGGCCGGAGTGGACCGGCATCTGCTGCCGATCTTTGTTCTAATCCTCAGCCTGCTGGTCATCCTGTATTTCAGTTATCGGCAGACCATTGATGCCTATCCGACGGGCGGCGGATCGTTCACGGTGGCGAGCGAGAATCTCGGCAATGGAGCCGGGCTGCTGGCAGCCGCTGCGCTAATGATCGACTACATCCTGACGGCGGCGGTGGGCGTTTCGGCCGGTGTCACAGCGCTGGTGAGTGCGATTCCGGCGCTGCATCCGCATCAGCTTGCGCTGTGTTTGTTTGTGCTCGCCATCATCGTGATTGTGAACCTGCGTGGTGTGAAGGAGACGGGCCTTGTCTTCATGATGCCGACGTTCCTTTTCGTCGGCACGTTGCTGGCAACGATTGCCGTGGGTGTCTTCCGGTCGATGGCAGCGGGCGGCCATCCGATTCCGGTTACACCACCACCGCCGCCGCTTGCAGCCTTCGGCACGTTCACCAAGTTTGCGCTGGTGTGGCTGCTGCTGAAGGCGTTCTCGAACGGCTGCGCGGCGATGACCGGCGTAGAGGCGGTATCGAATGGTGTGACAGCCTTTAAGGAGCCACGATCGAAGAGAGCGAACCAGACGCTGACGGTAATCATCTTCATGCTGATCATCCTGCTGTTCGGGCTGGCTTATGTGGCGCGCGCGTACGGGGTCACGGCGATGGATCCGGACGCTTCGAACTATCAAAGTGTGCTGTCGCTGGAGGTGGCCGCAGTCTTCGGACGCAGCTGGTTTTATTTCATCACGATGGGCAGCGTGCTCGCCGCGCTTTCATTCAGCGCGAATACGGCATTTGCTGATTTCCCGCGCATGGCGCGCGCGATTGCCCAGAAGGATTACCTGCCGCACGTTTTCCTGCTGCGCGGACGGAGGCTGCTGTTTTCGCATGGCATCTATGCGCTTACTGGATTTACGGCGCTGATCCTGATTCTCTTCGATGGTGTGACCGACCGCTTGATTCCGCTGTATGCGATCGGCGCGTTTCTGGCGTTCACGCTGAGCCAGGCCGGCATGGTTCGGCACTGGATGAAGGAGAAGGACGCCAGGCACCGGCGGGTGAAGATGTTCCTGAACGGGCTTGGCGCGACGGCTACGGGTATCACGCTGCTGGTTCTGCTAATGACGAAGTTCATGTACGGCGCGTGGATTGTTGTGATCCTTGTTCCGTTGATCATTGGGCTGATGGCGGGGGTGAAGCGGCACTATCGGCGCGTGAAGGTGGAGACGGCGGATCCAACGCCGCTGCGGTTGACAGGACTCGAACCACCCATTGTTGTGATTCCGATGGCGCGGTGGGACAAAATCGGCGAAAAGGCGATGCGCTTCGGCATGCTGATGAGCCCGGTGGTGAAGGTGGTGCATGTTGCGTCCAGCGAGGAATTCGATCCGGTCGAGAACTCGTGGGAGGACCTTGTGCTCAGGCCGATTCGCGAGCATGGATGCGCAGAGCCGGAACTGGTGACGGTTCACAGCACGTTCCGAACAATTTTGTCGCCGCTGATGGATTACATCCTGAAGCTGGAGGATGAGAATCCTGGACGCAAGATTGCTGTGCTGCTGCCGGAGCTGGTGGTACGCCACTGGTGGGAGAACCTGCTGCACAATCAGCGCGTGCAACTGCTGAAGCTGCTGCTGCTGCTGAAGGGCAATCAGCGGATCGTGGTGGTGAATATTCCGTGGTATCTGTAGCAGAGCAAGTCAGCAAGTCAGCAAAGTCAGCGAGTCAGCAAGTCAGCGAATCAGCGAGTCAGCTGAGGGTGCGGAGACGGGCGACGGCGGCGGGGATGATTTCGAGCGCGCGGTCGAGCTCTTCGTCGGTGGTGAGGCGGGAGAGCGAGAGGCGCAGGCTGGAGCTGGCTTGCTCGGGTGTGAGGCCCATGGCGAGCAGGACGTGTGAGGGCTCGGTGGCGCCGGACATGCATGCGGCGCCATAGCTGGTGGAGATGCCCTGAAGGTCGAGAGCGATGAGCAGGGCTTCGGCGTCGATATTCCCAGAGGTTCCGCCGTTTTCTTTATCGATGCGCAGGTTGATGGTGTTGGAGATGCGTGGAGCGTCGCCGGAGTTGATGGTTGCGCCGGGAATGAGGGCGAGCAGACGGCGCTCGAAGTGGCTGCGGCGAGCGATGAGTTCGGCGGGCGATTGAGAGCCAGGGATCTGCGCGGTGGGCTGGTTCGTGCGAGCGACGAGTTGGTGGTCCTGCCCTTCGAGCCAGGCGGTGGCGAGCTCGGCGGCGCGGCCGAGGCCGACGATGCCGGGAACGTTTTCAGTGCCGGCGCGGCGCTGGCGCTCGTGCGGCCCGCCGAGGAAGAGCGGAGCGAGTTCGATGCCCTGGCGCACGAAAAGCGCGCCGGTGCCCTGCGGAGCGTACATCTTGTGGCCGGAGATGGAGAGCAGGTCGACGTTTTTGAGCTCGCCGGAAAGGGCTGGACTGCCTAGATTCAGCGGCAGCTTGGCGGCCGCCTGCACGGCGTCGGTGTGCATGATCGCGCCGTGCGCCTTGGCGATGCGGGCGATCTTGCCGACGGGCTGGATGGCGCCGGTCTCGTTGTTCGCGAGCATGACGCTGACGAGCTTTGTGTGCGGGCGCATGGCGGCTTCGACGTCTGCGGGGTTGATGACGCCGTTGTGGTCGGGACTCAGATAGGTGACTTCGATACCGCGGCGCTCGAGGGACTCGGCAGCGAACAAGACCGCGTGGTGTTCGATCTTTGTCGTGATCAGATGCGCGGGCTCGTTGTGGGCTTCATTATTAGAAGCTCTGCGGTCTAAGAATGGCTGAAGGATGCCGGAGAGTGCGAGGTTGTCGCTCTCGGTGCCGCCGGAGGTGAAGACGATCTCTTTGGGGGCGCAGTGGAGAAGGGACGCGACGGCGGTGCGTGCGTGCTCTACGGCTGCGCGGGTGCGTTGACCGCCCTGGTGGGCAGAGCTGGGATTGCCGTAGCGCTCGAGCCAGAAGGGCTGCATCGCCTCCAGGACCTGCGGGAGGACGGGCGTGGTCGCGTTGGCGTCCAGGTCGATGCGCATCTGTGACGAGAGTATCTGGTTCAGTGACAAGTTGCGATGCCGGCTCTGCTAGCCTGTTGGCGTCACAAAACTTACAGGGTGAGGTGATCTATGCGGCTTGGTTATGGCGTGGGGTATTGTTGCGCGGTTCTGGTTCTCGCCGGGTCGACGCTGGCGGGCTCTGCGCAGATGAGTGCGATGGAAGCGAAGGTGGCTCCGGGCACTGCGATGTCGCCGGTGCAGGCGGAGGATGAACTGCTGAACCTGTTCGAGCATGAATTCATGGGAGTGGCGAAGGCGATGCCCGCGGATAAATACAGCTTTGCGCCGCCGTCAACCAACGGCGCCAAATACGAGGGAGTACGGACCTTTGCGCAGGAGATTTCGCACGTGACCCTGGCGAACTACTTCTTCGCTTCGAAGATTCTGGGGGAGAAGGTGCCGGTTGATCCGAAGACGATCAACGGTCTGACGGGCAAGGATGAGTTGCTGAAGGCTGCTGGGGAGTCGTTCGCCTACGCGCATAAGGCAATCGCGTCGATTACTCCGGAGAATGCATACGTCGCATTTGATGGAGTGGACGGTCTGCACACGCGCGCAGTGATTGCGTCGTTCATCGCTGCGCATGGATACGACCATTACGGCCAGATGGTGGAGTATCTGCGGATGAATGGGATTGTGCCGCCGGGATCGAAGTAGAGAGGGAGTTAGGGGTTAGAGGTGAGGAGTTAGGAAAGACAGTGACGGTCACCGCTGTGCTTCTTGAGTAGAGCACAGGCGCGGCTGAAGCCGTGCCCTGCAATTTTCATACGTCGCTACGGCCCGCCTAAAGACGGGCTCTTCCGCTTTATCAGCGTTTCTCGATCGGCGTGTAGGGGGCCGGGTATGCCGGGCCGGTGTACTCGGCGCGCGGGCGGATGAGGCGATTGTCGTCGTGCTGCTCGATGACGTGCGCGCACCAGCCGGCGATACGACTGACGGCGAAGATTGGCGTGAAGAGGTCGATGTCGATACCGAGTGTGGTGTAGGTGGACGCCGAGTAGAAGTCGACGTTGGCGTTGAGCTTCTTCTGGTCCTTTACGAAGAGCTCGATCTTGCGCGACATCTCGTACCACTTGGGGTTTGCGTCGCGGCCCAGCTCCTCGGACATGCGGCGAAGGTGCGTGGCGCGCGGGTCTTCAGTGGTGTAGACGCGATGGCCGAAGCCGGAGATCTTCTCCTTGCGCTGCAGCATGCCGCGCACGTGCTCGACCGGATCTTCGCCGGCTTTGTCGATCGCGTAGAGGATGCGCATCACAGCCTCGTTGGCTCCGCCATGCAGCGGGCCTTTGAGCGCGCCGATTGCGCCGGTGATGGCGGAATGCATGTCAGAAAGCGTGGCGGCGATGACGCGCGCGGCGAAGGTGCTGGCGTTGAGCTCGTGATCGGCGTGGAGGATGAGGGCGACGTCGAGCGCGCGTGTGGCGGTCTGGGAAGGTTTTTCGCCGTTCAGGAGGTAAAGGAAGTTTGCCGCATGGGAGAGCGAGCGGTCGGGCTCGACGAGGTTCTTGCCTTTGCGGATGCGATCGAAGGACGCAATGATCATGGCGATCTGCGCGGTCAGGTTGAAGCTCTTGCGCAGATTGGATTCGTGCGTGGTGGAGTTCGCATCAGGGTCGTAGGTGGAGAGCAGAGAGACGGTTGTGCGCAGGACTTCCATGGGCGAGGCTGTCTTCGGAAGCGTGCGGAGGAAGTCGATGGCCTGCGAAGGCAAGGTACGTGCTGCGGCGAGCTGCTGGGTGAACTCCTTGAGCTCGGATGCGGTGGGGAGCTTGCCTTTCCAGAGGAGGTAGGTCGTCTCTTCGAAGGTCGAACGCTCGGCGAGTTCGTGGATGTCGATGCCGCGATAGGAGAGGATGCCGCGCGCGCCGTCGATGAAGCAGATGGAGGATTCATTCGCGACGACGTCCTGCAGGCCTTTGGGTGCAGTCTTGGACATTTCGAGGTGCTCCGAGCGGGAAATAGCAACAGCGTTACTGATTATCGGAGAGCAGGAAAACGATTGTCACGATGCGATAGCCGAATATCGGTTTGGGCGGGCGAGATCATTGCATCAGGCGGCCAGGATCAAACGGCTGGAGGTTGACTGCGGGGGGCTTGCCTTCGAGCATATCGGCGAGTGCGTGGGCACTGCCTGGCGCAAGCAGAATGCCGTTGCGGTAGTGGCCGGCGGCGAGCGATTGGCGAGTTGACCCAGGCAGGTGGCCGATTAAGGGAAGACCGTCGGCAGCGGCTGGACGGAGTCCGGCCCATGCTTCGACCTGCGGAGCGGCGGTGGGGTCGGCAAGTGAAGGAACCAAGGCGGAGCCGCGAACGCGGAGCTCGTGGAGGTCGGCCGCGCAGGTGCGAAGGTCGAAGCCGGCGTCTTCTTCGGTAGCGCCGATCAGGGCGGTGCCGGCCTGGGGACCGTGAGTGCGCGGCACGATGTAAATGGCGGAGCTGCGATGGACCTGCTCGAGACGCAGGGTGGACGGCAGACGCACGCGCAGCATCTGGCCCTTTCGCGGGGTAATTGCGGGCTTGCCTGCGAACTGTCCTTTGAACCAGGCGCCCGAGGCGTGGATGAGCCGATCCGCGGTTAGTGCAGGTCCGTGTAGCGGCGTAAGCGTGATACGGTCCGGGGTTTCGGTGATTTGAATGCGCTCGCAGTTTTCAAGCACAGGAATGCCCGAGCGGCGAGCGGCTTCCCGGGCTGCAGCGCCGAGCTGGCGGGGGTCGACGGATTTCTCCTGCAGTTCGAAGGAATGGCCATCGTCGAGGTACTCGATGGTCGTGGACGTCTGGTAGGGAACGTCGAGACCGGACAGTGCGGAGAGGCGATCGAGAAAATCGTCATACAGCGAGATGCTGAACGCGGCGAGATCGCGCAGTTCGGCAGGATTGTGCGGATCCTTGGCGGCCAGCATGCCGGCCGCAGCGCTGGAGGCGCCGCTGAGGGCAGCGGCAGTGTCCAGGACCGCAACGGAAGCGCCGCGCGCGTGCAGTTCGAGGGCGAGTGTGAGGCCTATGATTCCTGCGCCGGCGATGACGAAATCGGGGGTAAGGGCGGGGGACATCTCCTCGTATAGTGTAGAGGGGAAAGGACCGCCAGCCCTATGTGGGTCGGGGGGTTCAGGTAAGAAGATTTTGCCGAGACACACACCTTTTGCCGGGCGGATGCGTCCAACACCAAAGCCAAGCTGCGCCAGTTGATAAGTTTTAAGCGGAAAAAGGCGCATTGGACGTTAAGGAGGAGCAAGGGCATGAGCGATCTGGAACGTGAGTACGTAGTCCAATCGAAAGCCCCAGGATGGCTGATCGGGATCTCCGTGGTGAGTTTGTTGCTGGCGCTGGGTGCGCTCGGCTGGAGTCTCGGTTTGCAGAACCATCTGACGGCAGCGGAGAGCCAACTGACGGCGGCGACACAGCAGAACACGCAACTGAGCGAGAAGCTCGAGGACACGAATGAGCGTATGCGTGCCCAGGGCGAGGCGCTCGGACAGAGTGTCGGACTCACGCAGAAGCAGTTGGAGGACAAGTCCAATCAGCTCGTGGCCGCGCAGAGGCAGGCCATTGCGGCGACAGCTCGTCTGCGCAAGGAAGAGGTTGAGACGCAGCAGCAGGTCGGCGCAGTGAAGCAGGATGTGTCGGCGGTGAAGACGGACGTGGCCAGCACGAAGACGGATCTGTCCAACACGCAGAATGATCTCGCGCAGACCAAGGGGCAGCTGACGCGCGTGGTCGGCGACCAGGGGGTGATGAGCGGGCTGATTGCCACCAATCACGACGAGCTGATGGAGTTGAAGCGTCGTGGCGAGCGGAACTACTACGAGTTCACGCTGCAGAAGGGCGGGCCGGCTCAGAATGTGGGGACGGTGAAGCTGCAGCTCAAGAAGGTGAACGAGAAGCACGCGAAGTACACGATGAATGTGGACTCCGACGACCGGGTCATTGAGAAGAAGGACAAGAACGTCGACGAGCCTGTGCAGTTCTACTCGGGCAAGACGCCGGCGTTGTTTGAGATCGTGGTGAACAATATCGGCAAGAACTCGGTCTCGGGCTATCTGAGCACGCCGAAGAATGCACCGGCACCGATCTCAGTTCCGTAAGCTGGTTTGTGCAGGCGAAGAACAAGGGCCGCGTCCATGGGATGCGGCCCTATTCTTGTTTGCGATGAACTGTGATGGCTAGGGCAGTTTGACGGTTTGTGCGACGTGCTCGTGAAGGTCAATGGTGAGCACCGCAGAGCCCTTGGTGTTCCATTTCTCCTGGGTGGTGTTCGGGAAGAGGAGGACGATGGAACCGGTCTTGGTGACGCCGGGATCCAGTTCGTCGCCGTCACCGATGGGATCGGGTGCGAGGGCCGCGATCTGGGGAAACATCTGTTCCAGGCGCGGGAGCTCCGACCTGGCGATCAGGGTGGAGTCTTCGGTGGATCCGTCGCGGAACATTACGGTCGCAGACCAGCCGCTGATAAACACGCGCTGATGGAGCCTGTCCGTGATGTTGATGTGCGCGACGACGTAGAGATCATCTTCCGACTGACCTGGCTCGCCCACCACTTGGCCGGAGGTTCCCTGAGATGCCTTGAATTCGGTGTGGGGAGCGAATACATCGACCTTCGACACAGACAGCGCGGTAATTTTGTGCGGGATGACAAGATAAACGGTTACGGCCACCACCACCATGATGATGAACGCGAGGACGACTGCGAGTACGGGGCGATCAGCCATGCTCGAAAGGATAACGCCAATCAGGGTTTACGTTGTATGCGGGCGAGAAATTCATCGACAGGGAGCGTGTTCAGGACGTCGGCCGGGGTGAGCCAGGCGCGGCGAAGCTGAACGATGCCGAAGTCGATCTGATCGAGCTCATCGGTGGAGTGCGCGTCGGTATTGACCGCGATCTTGCAGCCGAGTTCCTTCGCGCGGCGAAGGTTCAGGTCGGAGAGATCGGCGCGGGCAGGGGAGGCGTTGTGTTCGACGGCAACTCCGAGCCGGGCGGCAGTTGTCAGGAGTTGCTCGATGTCGATTTTGTAGGGTTCGCGCTTGAGGACCTTGCGGCCGGTGGGGTGGCCGAGGATGTGGACGTACGGATTCTCTGCGGCGCGAAGGACGCGGGCGGTGATCTCCTCCGGCGTCTGGTTGAAGCCGGAGTGCACGCTGGCGACGACGACGTCCAGCTGCGCAAGCGTGTCGTCCTCGAGATCGAGCGTGCCGTCCAGCAGGATATCGACCTCCACGCCGGCAAGGATGCGAAACGGAACGAGGGGCTTGCGGGCGTGGGACTCGTCCTGCTGGAGTTGAGCCTGATAGCGATCCCACTGGGGGCCGCGGTGAGCGGCGAACTCTTCAGCGAGCTGCTGCGAAGCTTCGCGGATTCGTGTCGCATGGGCGAGTGCACGCGCATCATCCATGCCGTTCGTCATGGCGAGATTTTTCGAATGGTCGGTGATGGCGATGTATTCCAATCCGCGGGCGATGGCGGCTTCGGCCATTTCGCGGATCGAGTTTGCGCCGTCGGACTCGAAGGTGTGCATGTGGACGTCACCGCGGATGTCGCTGCGGGTTATGAGCTGCGGCAGCGTGTGCTTCGCAGCTGCATCGATCTCTCCACAGTTCTCGCGCAGCTCGGGTGGAATGTAGTCGAGCTCGAGGGCGTTGTAGATCTCCTGCTCGGTAGCCGCGGCGACGATGGTGTTGTCTTCGAGTCGAAGCAGAGCGTACTCCGAGAGAGTGAGGCCGCGTTTGATGGCGCGCTGACGGAGCGCCACGTTGTGGTGCTTGGAGCCGCTGAAGTACTGGAGTGCAGCGCCGTAGCTGGCTCGGGGAAGCAGGCGCACGTCGACCTGCAGGTTGTTGCGCAGCGTGAAGCTGACCTTGTTCTGGCCTTTGGCGAGGAGCTTGTCGATGAGCGGAAGCGCGGCGACGTACTCGACGGCTGCAGCGACGGCATCAGGTTCGCAGGCAGGGCCGGTGACGAGCAGATCGAGGTCGCCTACGGATTCGCGGCCGCGGCGGAGGCTGCCCGCCGGAGTGATGGTCTCGATGCCGGGGAACTCGCGGATGAGGGCGCTGATGCGTTCGGCATGTTCGCGCGCGACATCGATGCGGAATCGCGAAGAGTTTTTGCGGTAATCTTCAATGCCCTTGATGAGCTTGTCGGTGAAGCGCTGGCCCATCCGCGGCAGCGTCAGGAGGTCTCCGCGTTTGGCTGCTTCTTCGAGCGCATCGATGTCGGCGATGCCCAGTGCGGAGTAGACCATTGCGACCGTCTTTGGGCCCATGCCGGGCAGGCGCAGGAGCTCCAGCATGGTCGGCTTGTAGCGCGCCAGCAACTGCTCGCGGAGGGGCATCGTGCCCGTGGCGACCAGATCGCAGATGTTGGCGGCCATGGTTTTGCCGATGCCGGGGATGGCGAGGAGGGCCTTCGGAGCCGACTCGGCGAGCGCGGCCAGGTTTGCGGTCTGCTGTTCGATGGCCTCGGCCGCGCGTCGGTAAGAGCGCACGCGAAACGGATCTGCCGCGTCGATCTCGAGCAGCGCAGCGGTCTCATCCAGAAGGCGAGCGAGCGTAATGTTGTCCATCGTTGGCGGTCGTCCGCCCTCGATTGTAGCGGGCGAACGGCTCAGGCCTGTTTTACGACAACGACCTGGTCGGCCTGCGGCCCCTTCTGGCCCTGCACTACATCGAACTCGATCTGATCGCCCTCTCGCAGGCTCTTATAACCGTCGTGCTGGATCGAGGTGTAATGAACGAACAGGTCGGGAGCCCCGTCACGCCCGACGAAGCCATACCCTTTTGCATTGTTGAACCACTTGATGACGCCTTTGTACTGACCCATGAGATTGCTTTCCTCACTTCTCCTCTGTAATGCGTAGAAAGCAAAGATTCTCAGGAGAGTTGTGCGTTGGTTTGTCGCACAAAGTACAAAGAAGCTAAGTCATGTTTGTTTGCCGGAAAAATTTTTCGCTAAATCGAAACAAGACGCCTTGTGGCATAGAAGAGTATTCCAATCAGCGATTTGCCGTCGTGCAGTTTGCCGGTGAGGGCGAGCCGGACGGCCTCCGATAGCGGCGTGGGGTGCAGCTCGATATGTTCATCTTCGTCGGGCGTCCCTTCGCCGGGCGCGTGGATGAGGTCCTCGGCCAGGAGGATGTCCATGGACTCGGCGACGAACCCTGGGCTGGCGTAATACTGCACCAGGCGTGACCACTTTTTCGCGCGGTAGCCGGTCTCCTCGAGCAGCTCGCGTTTGGCGGCAGGCATCAGCTTCTCACCGGGCTCGATGCGGCCGGCCGGGAGCTCCAGAAGGAACTGGCTTGCGGCGTGACGATACTGGCGGATGAGCATGACGTCGGGGTCGTTTGGATTCTTGCGATCGTCGATGGCAAGGATGACCACCGAGCCGTTGTGGCGCACGACATCGCGCCGTGCGCGAATGCCGCCGGGCTCAAGCACCTCGTCGGTAGTGACCCAAAAGACCTTGCCCTGGTAAACGGTCTTTGACGAGAGCGTACGGGCGCGGCCGGTGGTTTTCTTGCTCGCGGGGGTGGCCTTCTGTGCTGTGGCAGGGGATTTGAAGGGCTTCTTTGTTGATGGAGTGCTCTTCTTTTTCAAGGCAGGCGTCTTCCGGGTCGGCATGAGGGTACAGTACACGATGAGGGAGCGAATTCTGCATCGGGCCGCGGGACGGAGCATCCAACAGGCTCAAGGAACAGGCGGAGACCAGGCGAATGGAAGTTCAGTGTCAACCCATATCGACCGCACCGGGAACGACACCGCTGTTGCGCGCGTTTCTGGAACCGGCCGTTGCTGATGCCGCTTCGCTGCGCCGCTGGTATCCGTGTGAGCCGTTCGGGTTCGGCTGGGCGAAGAGCGCGCCCGAACTGAGTCCGGAGCATCGCGAGCGACTCGCGGCATTGCTGCTCGACGAGGCGCAGCAGTTTGGGGCAGGGGATGTGGCTCGAGAGAATATCGAGCATCTGCGCAACGGCGCCGCCGCTGTGGTCACGGGTCAACAGGTGGCTCTGTTCGGCGGCCCGCTGCTGACGATCCTGAAGGCCGCCACGGCGATTCGCAAAGCGCAGGACGCCAGCGCGGTGACTGGCCGCAAGCATGTTCCAGTCTTCTGGCTCGCGAGTGAAGACCACGACCTTGCCGAGGTGGACCAGATCAGCCTGCCGGCCAAGGCGGAGCTCGAGACGTTGAAGCTCGGGCTCGATCCTGTGCGCCCGGTTTCAGTTGGCACGCTGCGCGTCGATGGAGAGACGGAAGAGGGCCGGGCGAAGCTCGACGCAGCTGTTGAACGCGCGAGTGAGTTGATCGGATGGGGTCCGGTCGCTGATCTGCTGCGCGAGTCTTATGCGGCGCAGCCCGGGACGACGCTGGCGAAGGGGCTTGGCAGGCTCATCAGCGCAGTGTTCGCAGAGTTCGGTTTGGTCGTGATGGATGCTTCGTCGCATAGCTTTCATGAGCTCGGAGCGCCGGTGCTCCGGGCCGCGATCGAGCATGCGGAGGCGCTGGAGATCGCACTTCTGGAGCGCTCAGAGGAACTGACAAGGAGCGGCTATCACGCGCAGGTTCTGGTCTCGCCCGGGCACTCACTGCTGTTCCTGCTGGATGCGGAGACGGGCGCGCGCCAGCCGCTGCGGCGTGTGGAGAACGGCGCATGGAAGGCCGGCGGGCAGACGTTCTCGACGGACGAGCTTCTTGCAATCCTGGAGTCCGCGCCGGAGCGCCTGAGTCCCAACGCGCTTCTCCGGCCGGTGTTTCAGGATGCAATTCTTCCGACCGCAGCGTACATCGGCGGGCCCGCGGAGATCGCGTATTTCGCGCAGTCGAGTGTGGTATATGAGCAGATTCTTGGGCGCGTCACGCCCATTCTGCCGCGGCTGTCGGCGACGCTTATCGAGCCCGCGCTGGCGAAGGTGATGGCCTCGCATGAAGCGGAGCTTCCGCAGGTATGGGAGGCGAAGACGGCCGATGCATTAGCGCAGCGGCTCGGCGCGCGGGCGATGCCGATTGAGTTGAAGCGCAAGCTTGCGGCGGCCGGCAATGCGTTGGACGAAGAACTTGGCGCATTGACGGAGTACATGGAAGCCATGAGTTCGGAGCTGGGCCGTGCCGCCGGCGTTTCGGCGAACAAGATGCGCTACCAGATGAACCGGCTGCGGCGTATGGCTGCCGATTTCGAGGTGCAGCGCGAAGGTTCGCTGCGCAAGCATGCGAACGCGCTCATGCTGAACCTGTTCCCGGATGGACACCTGCAGGAGCGGGTGATCGGCGGGATATGGTTTCTGGCGCGCTATGGCGAGGGCCTGCCCAGGCTGCTGGTGGAGAATGCAGCGCAGGAATGCCCCGGCCATCGCATAATCTTCCTGTAGGAACTCCAGGGCCCAATTTGACGTAGAACCTGTTGGAGGTTTCTGTGCACATCTTCTTCATGGTTTTCCTGCTTCCGATGCTTGTCCTGCACTTTCTGCCGGCGATCATCGCGGGCGTCCGTCACGCGCGAAACTTCGGATGGATCCTGGTCATCAACATTTTCCTGAGCTGGACAGTGGTGGGCTGGATCATCGCGCTCATCTGGGCGATCTGTGACACTCCGCGCTACTACTACGCTCCCTATGTACCTCCATCTGCTCCGCCATACAATGTGAGGTGAGGCAGGTGCGTGATGGGAATGAGTGATCAGCCGTTTGAAGTAATGTGTCCGGACTGCGGAGCGATGTTGAAGATCGATCCGGTGACCCGGCAGATCATCGCCCATACCTCTGCGCCAAGGAAGAAGACATTCGAAGATCTCGGGGCCGCGGCGCGTGCATTGAAAGACGCCGACGCCCGCCGCGAGAGCATCTTCGCGCAGTCCGTCGAGGCCCAGAAGAACAAGGATGATGTGTTGGCCAAGAAGTTCGCCGAGGCGGTCAAGAAGGCGAAGGAGTCACCTGTGACCGACAAGCCGCTGCGCGATTTCGACCTCGATTAGCGATCGGTCGATGTGGTGGGCTGCAGAGGCGCGGCGCTGAGCTCCAGCGCTGCCCAGATCGCAAATGCAGTGGACCATTCGATCCACGCTCGGGTCTCCACCCAGTTCGCGAAGTAATAGGTGGCGAGGATCAACAGGCAAGCTGCGTAGAGGCCGCGTCGATGGATTGCGGGAAGATATCGTCGCGCCAGCAGCACCGGGATCGGCAGGAAGGCAACCACGCTGAAAAGCTGAGGCCAATGCCAGGGCAGCAGATAACGGAGTTGTTCGAGCCGCGGTAGCCCGACCGGCCGGTTGGCACGGTAGATATACCGTGTGGCTGCCATCACGACACCCCAGCCGACCGCGGCGATCACGAGGATCGTCTTCCATCTCCGCTGAGACCAGCGCATTGCGAACGCGAGCACGATCGCAAAGACGGCCGTCTCACGAACAAGACTGTCGAGCATGATCGCGCCGAGAAAAGCGACAGGAGCATCGATGAAGAGGAAGATCGTCGCTAAGCCAAAGATCGCCAGGTGTGGAATGTCGTACGGGTACCAGAGCGGCTGCTCATACCGTGCGGCGTAGCTGGCGTACAAGATGATGAGAAGCAGTGACCAGGCGAGCCACCAGCGACGCAGCCCGAGCCGCCGCGAGGCGAGTGCCAGGCCGGCGCCGAGACCGATGGCCGAAATCAGCGCCGCAATCAGGCTGGTCAATTTGTAAACCGTGAAGGTCTCGAGGGCCGGCACGTGCTCAGTAAAGCGTGGAACCAGCTTCAGCAGAGCCTGTGAGTGCTGCGTCGCGCGAAGCACAAACGACATCAATACGCGGCCCTGGAAAGGCATTCGCTCATGCCCGTTGGCGTATGCCGCCAGGTCGATGAACGAATAGTTTGTGTAGAAGATGCTGAGCATGCAATGGGCCGTCGCGAGGACCAGAAGGCATGCAATAACAGTCGTGCGGATTGCTGATCGCCTGTGCTGCGTTGTCACAGCAGGCGGTTCAGTTGGCTCGCCCTTCAGAGTGTGTTTGCTGCTGATCATTCTTAACTTCAGTGTTCCATAGTCGCGTGAAATGAGTTTGTACGATATCGGTGAGTTCTTGTGGTCCATACCATTTTCGCCGGGCGATACAATCACAGCCAATGAGCGGATCGAACCGGCACACTGAATCGTCGACACTCGGACTTAACCGCAGGGATTTCATCAAAGGCTCGGCCGTTGCCGCCGCATTTCCCGCGGCCCGGTCTGAAGCGGCGGCGCTGGATGCGCAGGAGAACCGTGCAGGCCGGCGAAAGCCAAACATCGTCCTTTACATATCGGATCAGTTCCGCTGGGATTTTGTGTCCGCTTATGGGCTGAACCCAATGCAACTGACGCCGAACCTCGACGCCATGGCGCGCCGCGGCACGCTGCTCCGCAGCCACATCACGAACCAGCCGGTCTGTGCGCCTTCACGCGCGGCTCTTTTTACCGGGCAATATCAGAACAAGCATGGGGTGTGGCGCAATGGGTTTGGTCTCGCGCCGGACGCGGTTACGCTCGCCACCGAACTTCGCAAAGCCGGGTACACCGCAAACTACATCGGCAAATGGCATCTCGCCCCGCGCGAAGGCGAGAAGGGAACACACACGGATCGAGGCCGGGTCGCACCGAACGAGAGAGGTGGATTTCTCGACTTCTGGGAGGGTTCTAACGAGCTCGAATGGACGTCGCATCCCTATGAAGGCGAAATTTACGACGGTACAGGGAAGGCGATACCGTTTTCCGGTGTGTACCGCGCAGACTTCATCACGCAGCGCGCAAAGCAATTCCTCAATACCGTGCATGAACCGTTTCTGCTCGTGATCTCGCAGCTTGAGGTCCATCAGCAGAACGACTGCAACTGCTTCGTGGCGCCGAAGGAATATGCGGGCAAGTACGCGAATCCGTTTGTGCCGGGCGATCTGAAAGCGCTGCCCGGCGATTGGCAGAAGCAGCTTCCGGATTATTGCGGTGCAGTGAAGAGCATCGACGACTCGGTGGGCGAAATTCGCAAGACGCTTGCTGAGCGCGGCCTGGAAGATGACACGATTTTCCTCTTCCTCACCGACCACGGCTGCCACTTCAGGACTCGCAATGCTGAGTACAAACGCAGCCCGCATGAGAGCTCGATTCACGTTCCGCTGGTCATCCAGGGTCCGGGGTTCGACCACTCGCTCGATATTCCGGAGCTCACAAGTCAGAATTCCGGAGCTCACAAGTCAGATCGATGTGACGCCCACGCTGTTGTCCGCTGCAGGGCTGCCTGTGCCGGCATCGATGCAGGGCCGCAGCTTCATACCGCTGCTCGATCGCGAGACGGACGGCTGGTCCAACGAGGTCTACGTTCAGATCTCTGAAGTGGGAACCGGACGCGCTCTGCGCACACCGGAGTGGACCTATGCGGTGATGGCTCCAGGTTCAGGCCGTGCTACGGCTGCTGCCAGCGATCGCTATCAGGAAGAGTACTTATACAACCTGCCCGCTGATCCCCACCAGCTCACGAATCTTGCGGGCCG
Source organism: Acidobacteriaceae bacterium (assembly GCA_035651235.1). GTDB lineage: Bacteria > Acidobacteriota > Terriglobia > Terriglobales > Acidobacteriaceae > Granulicella. The sequence continues at coordinate 102,247 of DASRGC010000053.1, read as the reverse complement.
GCGCGACAATCCGGAGCTCGTGCATGGGTTCGGTGTGCCTCCGCAGCAGGCGGCAACGGAGCTGCGGGAGCGGCTGCTGGCGCGAATGGTGGAAGCAGGCGAACCGAGGGCAGAGATTGTAGAGCGGGAGTTCTATCCCTGATTCAGGACGAGAGATAGATGGTGGACGCGGAAGGAATCGAACCTTCAACCTGTCGATTAAGAGTCGAATGCTCTGCCAGTTGAGCTACGCGTCCAGACCTGATCCGCTCTGGGTGAGCGGAGCGAACTACGTGGAAGTTCGCGAGGAGAGTGCGCGGGGGCTGCTTGCGCACGAAGAGAAGTATACCACGATGCGAGAGTGTCTTCTGCCGCCGACTGCGAAGCTATCCGACGAAGTCGACCGCAGCTTTTTGCGGAATGATCCCGCGCTCGTATCCCATGTCGAGCAGCTTGCGAATCGCCTCACGTCCGTCGTCGCCGTAGTTGATCGTGCGCTCATTCACGTACATCCCGACGAAGCGGTTGGCGAGCGAGGGGTCGAGGTCGCGCGCGAACTGCATCGCGTACTCGAGCGCAGCCTCGCGGTGTTCGAGCGCATGCTGGATACTCTGGCGCAGTGCGTTCGTCGTGATGATCTGAACATCGCCGCCGAGCGAGCGCCGGATCGCATTGCCGCCGAGCGGAAGCGGCAGTCCGGTCTGCTCGAACCACCATTGGCCGAGGTCGAGAATCTTCATCAGACCCTGGCGGCTGTAGGTCAACTGGCCCTCATGGATGATCAGCCCTGCATCGAACTCACCCGCGAGAACGGCCGGGATGATCTTGTCGAACGGAACCGTGGCGGTTTCGATCTCCGGAGCGAAGAGCTTCAGCGTCAGGTATGCGGTGGTCAGGGTCCCTGGCACGGCGATGCGAATCTTCTTGATTTCGTCCAGCGTATAGGGCCGCGGAGCCACAATCATGGGCCCATACTTCTCGCCCACTGACCCGCCGCATGCCATCAAGGTGTAGTTCTCCTGGATGTACGGGTAGGCGTGAAAGCTGATCGCCGTCACATCGTAGAACTGCTCATTCATCGCCTTGCGGTTGAGCGTTTCGATGTCGGTCAGCGTATGGACGAAGCGGTAGCCGGGCACGCGCACCTTGTTCGTGGCCAGGCCATAGAACATGAACGCGTCGTCAGAGTCGGGGCTATGAGCGATAGAAATTTCACGGACAGCAGATGCAGCGGGGGTCATCAGTTCCTTCAGATGCTTTAAGCAGAGCGCTTGTTACGGGAATGGTGCCGGAGCGTGCTGTAGATGCCAGCAGCGGCAAGAACTTTAATGGTCTCGCCCGGCAGGAATGGGGCAACGGCGGCGATCCAGACGGCGCGTAGCGGCAGGTGCGTGAGCGCCATGAACCAGCTCGCGCCGGCCAGGAAGAGAACAACGGTTGCGGCCGCGCACCCGGTGACCGCCGACACGAAGAACGACAGCCGCCGCTCGAACAGGCGCGTCAGGCCGCCGGTGATTGCGGCGACCAACGGGTAGGAGAGCAGGTAGCCGCTGGTGGGTCCGAAGAAGAGCTGCGCCACGCCACCCGGGCCTGCCGAACTGAAGACCGGGAGACCGCATGCGCCCTCGACGAGGTACGCGAGCAGCGTCAGAAATCCGCCGGCGGGGCCAAAGGCCAAGCCAACGCCAAGCACGGCGAGCGGTTGAAGGGTGAAGGGAACAGGGGTAAACGGCAGCGGGAAGGCGACGTGCGCCGCAAGCGCGATTATCGCCGTCGCCGCCAGCCCAAGGGTCAACTTGCCCGGAATCGTGGAGGCGAAGGCGTGGGAGCGGGAGAGTCCGAAGCGGTTTGTGAGAGCAGTCTGCATAGTGTCGGTCGTCTGAATCTTACGATGCCTTGCGATGCCGGCCCGCGTCCTTTGTGTCGGACGCGGTAGGTGCTACCGGAACCGTCGTGAGCTGTCGCCTCTTCTTATCCTGCGACAGCGTGCGCTGTCTTCGGCGTGCGCGGTAGATGTGTTGCGCGATCGAGACCGAAGCCCAAAGCAAAGCAGCCAGCGCGACCAGCGAGATGGCGAACAGAATGCGCATCGGTCGGAGCCCAGAATACCAAACTCCCGGCAGCCACAGTGCCGCTTGCATGATCGATGACGAATGTGGTTCAACTCTGCTGCATTTGTGAAATTTCCTCCCTGGTATCGGCGATACTTAGCCAGATCGTCTGCCGGCTGGGCCTTTGCGCAAACAAAAGAAGAATTCGGCAAAGTTTGGTGTCATTGCAGTCATCGCTGCAGTGCGCTCCCGCCTGTACGAATCTCGCCGGAAGCTGGCCACGCTCGGCGCGGCGGCGCTCGCGGTTGTAATGGGATATGGCGTTGTCTTCGGCCACAACGGTGTGACCGCCTTCCTGTATAAGCGCGAGGAAGCGCGCGAACTGCAGGTCCAGATGCAGCAGCTCCAGACGGAGAACGGCCGCCTGCGCGATCACGTCGACCAACTGCAGAACGATCCGGCGGCCATCGAGCATCAGGCGCGCGAGGAGCTGCACTACACCCGCGCCGGTGAGGTCATTTACACGCTTCCCGCATCGCCGCAAGACGCGCCTCAGGCGCCCTCCTCACGCTGAGGTCGCTCCAATCTCGCATCGCTCGTTATACTGCGCTCTCCGGAGGCTGCTTTTCGCAGGCCCCGGTGGGTGAATTTTCCAGCGGAGAGCACATGCGGATTGGAGTCGATCTCGGCGGCACGAAGACAGAGGCGCTGGCGCTTGACGACACGGGTCGTGAGCTTCGCCGCATCCGCGTCCCGACGCCGCAGCACGATTACGCTGCTACGGTGGCGATCATCGCCACGCTGGTCCGTGACCTCGAGTGCGAGACCGGCATGCAGGGCACTGTCGGCGTCGGGATTCCCGGCACCATCATCGCTGCCACGGGCCTGGTTAAGAATGCGAACTCCACGTGGCTGAACGGCCAGCCTCTCCAGCGCGATCTGAGCACGGCGCTCCAACGTGAGGTTCGCTGTGCAAATGATGCCAACTGCTTTGCGATCAGCGAGGCGACGGACGGCGCTGCCGTGGGCGCTGAGGTTGTCTTCGGTGTCATTCTCGGAACCGGATGCGGTGGCGGCGTCGTCGTGCGCGGCGCGCTCCTCACCGGCCCGAACGGCCTCGCCGGCGAATGGGGACACACACCGCTGCCGTGGATGACGGCCGATGAATACCCCGGCCCGCAGTGTTATTGTGGCCGGCGCGGCTGCCTCGAAACCTGGATCTCCGGCACGGGCTTCGAACGCAACTTCAAGCGCGTCACCGGGCGCTCGCTTCGCGGCGCCGAGATCGTGGCTGCTGCCGCTGCCGGCGATGCAGATGCCGAAGCAGCATTCGTGTGCCTGGAAGACCGCATCGCGCGTGGTCTCTCGACGATCGTCAACATCGTCGACCCCGACGTCATCGTGCTGGGCGGCGGCGTCTCGCGCATCGATCGTCTATACAGTGGCGGCATCTCCGACCGGCTGCGCGATTATGGCTTCGGCGGCGGCGTAGAGACTCCAATCCGCCGCAACGTGCACGGCGACTCCAGCGGTGTGCGCGGAGCCGCGTGGCTGTGGCCAGCAGCCGGCCACGCGCATCCAACGCACGTAGAGACTCGCGGATAGGGAGCAGATGCATGGCAACGAAAATGAATGCGGCTCGGCCCGAAGGTCGCAGCCTCGGCGGCGAGCTCCGCCAGCAGCTCAAGGCCCTCCTCGATGGCGGCCAGGCGCACGCCACCTTCGATCAAGCCGTGAAAGGCATGCCCGCCAAACTGCAAGGCACCGTTCCCAATGGCCTGCCGTACTCCGCGTGGCAGTTGCTCGAGCATCTCCGCATTGCGCAGCGCGACATCCTCGACTTCAGCCGTAATCACGACGGCAGCTATCGCGAGCTCAAATGGCCGGACGACTACTGGCCGAAGCAAGCCGAACCACCCAGCTCCGGCGCATGGCAGAAGAGCGTGGCACAGATTCGCGCCGACCGCCAGAGCTTCGAGCGTCTTCTGGACTCAACCGACGACGAATACCTTGTCATGACCTTTCCCTGGGCTAAGAGTGGCCAAAACCTGCTTCGCGAAGCCTTCCTGATCGCCGACCACGAGGCATATCACGTCGGAGAGCTCGTCCTGCTGCGCCGCCTGCTCGGAGCCTGGAAAAAATAGCGAAGAGCTAAAGCCCCAGCGCCTCCGGCCACTCCGACGCATGCTCGACCAGCCGGTCCGGCTGCACCGCCTCCAGCGAGTGCGGGGCCAACCCAAATAAACAGCCCACCGCACGGGCTCCCACACGCCGCGCGGTCAGCACGTCCACATCCGAATCTCCCACCATCACGACCTCTTCCGGCGATAGCGGCTCGCTGAGCAACTCCTGCGCCTCACGCATCAGCGTCAGCAAGCCCTCCGGATCAGGCTTCTTCGTCGTGAATGAATTGCCGCCGTAGTTCTGGAAGAAGAATGGCGACAGGGCCAGCGCGTCACAGATCTGCCGCGAAGGATTCACCGGCTTGTTCGTCAGCACCGCCATCGGAAGCTGCGGATTACGTTCGCGAATCGCGCGCAGGGAATCGAGCACACCGTCATAGCAGCGTGTGTTGTCCAGCTTGTGCTCGCGATAATGCTCAAGAAAAAGCTCAAACGCACGATGAAACAGCGCATCACCTGCAGACGCATTCGCTGCATCCAGATCGCCGGGATCGCCCAGGACGCGCCTCACCAGCATGGCCGCCCCGTCGCCGATGTAGGTTGCGATCACCGCATTCGGCAGCGTGCTCTTGCCCACTCCCTGCATCGCCGCGTTCACTGAGTTGCATAGATCGATGGATGAGTTGATGAGTGTTCCATCCAGATCAAAGACCACAAGCCGGGGCCGTTTCATCCAGACAGTCTAGCCGCAGGGGCTCGCTCTGCGGCTAACTGTGCAACACGCGAATGAATCGGTCTAACGTTGTGCGATCTGGATATCGCCCGAACCGGTGCGGATCTCCAGCGCCGGGCCGCCGCCGTTGACCGAGGTCGTCAGATGGTGGCGCGAACTCTCCGAATTTGCCGCAACCACGCCGGGCATATTCACGTGAATGTCGCCCGATCCCGTCGCCGCTTCCAGCGTGAACCGCGAGTCCGGAGCAAGGTGCAGGCGCACATCGCCGGAGCCGGTCATGATGCTGCCACCGCCCTGCAGGTGCCCCGCAGCCTCGATATTGCCTGACCCACTGCGTGCAGTCAGGGCTCCATTGAAGTCGCGAATCTGAATGTTTCCTGAACCCGTCTTCGCCTTTACGTCACCGCCGCCTGCGTCTTCAAGCACCAGTTCGCCGGAACCGGATTCCAGATTCGCAGGCCCGTGGATACCATGCGCGCGCACATTTCCAGACCCGCTGCCGGCGGAGAGAAAACGACCTGCGTTAGTCACCTCAACGTCACCCGATCCGCTGTGCAGATTCAGCGCTACGTCCGCCGGCACGTTGATGTCATAGTCGATCGAAATGTTGTTGAACAGGCTGTGGTCGGTCACCTCGCCGACCCGCACGGTGTTGCCGTTCTGCACAATCGGCGGGTTGTCGACGATGCGCTGCACGCGCGAGTTCACGTCGCCAAATGCGCTCCATCCCGCGTGAACGTGGCCCACGATATGAATCTGGCTGCCGTTGCCCGGCACGATGTGGATGTTGCCCGATCCAGTCGAGACATAAAGATCCGGCTGCGCCGATACGTTGAGGGTCTTGTCAAAGGTGTTGTCGGCCAGCGCCACCGTTGTGACGCTGAGTAACGCTGTGAGAAGAAGCGGTCGAAGATTCATTGAGTACTCCATCGCGCTGAGCTCATGATCTCGCGCCTTGTATTGGCCCTGCGCCGAGTGGGCGCAAGGCGTGTTGCGTAAAATCCTACGACGTCTGTTGCAGGACGACGGTATCCCCAGGCTTCAGGCCGGAGGTAATCTCTACTCGGCTGCCATTCGAAAGCCCGGTCTTCACCTTGACTACGCGGTGCCCATCCTTGCCATGCGGATCCGGCACCCACACGCTGGCATTCCGGTCCTTGTCGTACAGAACAGCCTGCTCCGGCACGGTGAGTACATGCTTGTGCTCCTCGAGCACGACCTCAGCATTCGCGGTCATGTTCGCCTTCAACTCGCCGCCCGGATTGTCGATCGAGATCTGCACCTCGAAGGTTGTTACGTTGTCCTTCTCGACCCCGAGTGGCGCGATCTTCGTCACCCTGCCGTAGAAGGTGCGATCGGGGAAGCTCTGCACCTTGATCCGCGCCGCCTGGCCAAGATACACCTTCCCGATGTCCGACTCATCGACCTTGCCCTTTACATACACCTCATGCGTGTCGCCGAGCGTCATGACCAGCGTGGCCGTCGAGCCGAGCACGAGAATCGAACTCACCGCGTCACCCACCTGCACATCACGCGAGAGCACCACGCCATCAATCGGCGAAGTGATGGTCGTGTAGGAGAGCTGTTCCTCAAGCTGCTTCAGCGACGCCTCGGCCTGCGCCACCTGCGCCGCCGCTTGCCGCTGCTTGGCCGTATCGACCGTAATCTGCGCCACCGCGCGATCGCGCGCGTTGGCGGCAGACAGATACTGCTGCTGTGCCTGGTCTGCGTTCTGCTTCGAGAGCACGCCGGACTTCTCCATCTCCGCCGCGCGATGCCAGTTCCGCTCCCAGTCGGGAAGATCGGGAGCCTCGGCCGCAACCCTGTCGTAAGACACGGCCGCTTGCGCCGACTTCAAATTCGCCTCTGCCGCCGCCAGCTGCGCTTTCTGGGCGGCCACCTCGTCCAGAATCTCCTGCTGGTCAAGCTGCGCGAGCACTTCGCCCACATGAACGCGGTGGTTGATGTCGGTGTCCAGCTTGGTCACAATGCCGCTGGCCTTGGATTTCACCTCAACCTGCTGGATCGGCCAGATCTTTCCCGTCGCCACCACCGACCGCGCGATATCGCCCACCTCGGCCTTGCCGAGCTGCGACGGATCCAGCTTGTCCGGGGTCGAGAGCGCTCGGGCAACGAAGATCACGCTGGCGATCAGCACAGCAGCCACCGTGCCAAGAATGATCCAAAGCCGCTTCCGGGACTTACGGGACGAGTTCAAAGCGGGCCTCCAGCTTCGCAGTACGGGTCGAAGCTGGATACGCAGTCAGACAGCCGTTGGTTCCCAGCCGGCTCAGGAGTACTTTCGCAGGACTCCCAGCACTTTGCCCTGGATGGCGACATTCGAGGCGGGCGCGTAGATCGGGGCCATCTCGGTATTTGAGGGTTGCAGCCGGATCAGGCTCCCCTCGCGATAAAACCGCTTCAGGGTCGCGTCCGATCCATCGATCAGTGCCACGACGATCTCGCCTTCGCGCGCGGTCCGCGTCCGCTCCACAAGCACAAAGTCGCCCGAGACGATATGCTCGTCGCGCATCGAGTCACCGCGCACCTCGAGCGCAAAGACCTCACGCCCGCCGATGATGTCGCCGAGTGAAATCGACTCAGCGTTCTCGATCGCCTCCACCGGCTGACCCGCGGCAATCCGGCCCAGCAAGGGCAGGCGATCAAAGCTTTTCTTCTGCGATCGTTGCGGTAAAACGTCGATCGAGCGGCTGCGATTATGCGCCCGCTGCAGCAGTCCCTTGTTCTGCAGGTTGGTCACATGCTTGTGCACCGTAGCCAGGGAACTCAGCCCCAACCCGGACGCCATCTCCTCATACGAGGGCGAGTAGCCGTGACGTGCCGTGAAGCTGGAAAGGAAGTCAAGAACCTCTTTTTGCCGACGTGTGATCGCCATGGGGCCATTCTAGCGAAGAAACGGCGAACTGCAAGCGAGAAGTGTGTTGCGAATCTGAACAGTTAAACCAGCAGACCCCTTCGCTCAATCTTCGATTCCCAAAATGGCACGTCACATTACTTTTGGTGTTCGCTTTTTCGTTGCTTTTTGTTGCGACACCGCTCATGTTTGAGAAGCGCAGTGAGGCGAAACTAGCGCGAAGAAAAATAGAACAATCGGCCAAGCAATGGTTTCACGAGTTTCCTTCTTCTCCCAGATCTCAGTACGACCGGCGTCCATGGCCGCTGGTCTCATTGAGGATTCTGAGGAGTAATGTATGCGGGTTCTGGTAGTGGAAGACGATCGCGCCCTGGGGATGTTCCTCCAGAAGGGTCTCTCGATCGAAGGTCATGAAGTGGAATGGGTCGGCGACGGTGACGCCGCCGTGGAGCGCACCCGCTCCTGGGCGCCCGATCTCGTCGTCCTCGATCTCGGGCTGCCGCAGCGCGACGGCCGTGAGGTCCTGGAATTTCTCTCCCGCGAGTGCTCGCAGTCCTCCGTCGTCGTCCTCACCGGCCGCGGCGGCCTCGAGGAGCGCGTCCGCTGCCTCAACCTTGGCGCCGACGACTTCCTGCCCAAGCCCTTCAGCTTCCAGGAGCTCACCGCCCGCTGCCGCGCCATCCTTCGCCGCCGCGAGCGCCACACCGACTCCGTCCTGCGCTGGGATGATATCGAGCTCGACCGCCTGCGCCGCACCGTCGAGCGCGCCGGCGTCACCGTCGAGCTCACCGGCAAAGAGTTCGCCCTGCTCGAATCGCTCATGCTGCGCCGCGGCCAGACCTGCACGCGCGCCGAGCTCCTTGAGCAGGTCTGGCAGATGCCGCCCGAGACCCCGACCAACGTCCTTGACGTCTACGTGAACTACGTGCGCCGCAAGCTCGCCGCTGCCACCGAGGTCCAATCGGCCGGGGCCCTCATCGAAACCGTCCGCGGCATCGGCTATCGCATGGGTGCCCATCGCACCGACATCGCCGCGGTGCCTCGCGTCAGCGGGCATCCCCTGGCCTCGGCGGTGCACGCATGAGCGCCACAGTTCACCACCAGAACCTGAAAACGACGCTCCGCCAGGACCTGCACGACCTCAGCCAGCCGCTCACCCGGCTGCAGTGGCGGCTCGAGCTCGGCCGACAGGGCGGGGAATCAGACCTCCGCGAGACCGTCGAAGGCGCACTCGCCGACACCCGCGAACTCATGCAATGGGTCCGCCGCATACGATCCACCATTGAACACGAGGAGGCCACAGCATGATCGCAACCGCCCGCAATACCGAGAGAGACGTCGTCCTTGCCAGTGCTGACCCGGCGCTCCGCCAGCGGCTGCGCGAGAGCCTCGCCGGCCTGCGCTGGCGCGTGCACGAGGCCGCCGGCGGCGCCGAAGCCCTTACGCTGCTTGAGAGCCAGCCCTCTGACGCGCTGCTCATGGACGGCTGGCTTCCTGACCTCGAGGCCTCCGAGCTCGCCGGCCATATCGCCACGATGTATCCGGCGGTGGACGTCCTCAGCGTGGACGGCGGCGCGCTCACCACTACGCGCAGCGCCCATCGCCATGAGCTCCTCCACGCATTGCGCGAGGCCCAGCAGACCTCCACGCCCCAGACCTCTGCGCTCCAGACCTCTACGCGAAAGACCGACACCGCCGCCTGGAACACCGCGCCCGCAACCATCCCGGGCAGCGCAGCAGGGAAAGCAGGGAAATGGACGTCCTTTTCCCTCCCGCTGCCCGCCGATGTGCTGCTCGATGCTCCCCCACAGCGCATGGCTGCAGCCGCCGCACCCGCCCCGGCATCTGCTCCGCGCACTCTCGCGATCCCGGGCCTTATCGGTGATGGTCCCGCGATGCGCGAGCTCACCCAACTCATCCGGCTCGTCGCTCCGCGCAATGCCGCCGTCCTCATCGAAGGCGAGACCGGCACAGGCAAAGAGGTTGTCGCGTCCGCGATTCATCGGCTCAGCGGCCGCGCCTCCAAACCTCTCACCGTGCTCAACTGCGCCGCCATCCCCGAAGCCCTCCTCGAGGCCGAGCTCTTCGGCCACACCCGCGGCGCCTTTACCGGAGCCGTCCAGTCCCGCACCGGCCGCATCGAAGCTGCGCACGGCGGCACGCTCTTCCTCGACGAGATCGGCGAGCTTCCTCTGCCGCTGCAGGCCAAGCTCCTCCGCTTCCTGGAGTGCGGCGAAATCCAGCGCGTCGGCGACAACGAGGTCACCCGCGTCGACGTTCGCGTCATCGCCGCCACGCATCGCGATCTCGAGCAACAGGTCGTCGACGGCGCCTTCCGGCTCGATCTCTACCACCGGCTCGCCGTCTTCCCCATCGAGGTGCCGGCACTCCGTGAGCGACTCGAAGACCTCCCCGCGCTCGCCGAGCATCTGCTCGCCCGTCTGGGCGCCGACGCTCCCCGCAAATCCATCTCCGCAGACGCGCTCCACGCGCTCGAGCAGCACAACTGGCCGGGGAACGTCCGCGAACTCGCCCATGTCCTGGAGCGCGCCGTGATTCTTGCCGCAGATTCGCCAGAAATTGCCGCCGAGCACATCCGTTGTCGCCGTCGCGTGCGAGGATAGAACTGTCGTCTCGCGAGACGAAAAAATTCGCACGCGGGACAACGATCTTTTCCCACCTCGGCATCCATCTATCAACGACGAAGAAACCGACTTCAACGCAGCCCCTGGAAACAGGGGCTTTCTTTTTTGCCTGTGAGCCGCTGCCGTCGATAGCCGCTGACTCGCTGACTCGCTCCCTCCCTGTGTTTTCTCTCACCTTCTCCTTGGAAAGGCCTTAGGAAACGCGCTCGTCTTCGGCAAGCATTTTGCTCCTTCTGTCCAGTGTTGACGCACAGAGAATGCGCCAGCCCAAACGATCGAAGGAGCCTTCCCGATGCCCGGCATTCACCCCACCCTTCTAAGCCTGAACGCAGCCGCTCCCGAACTTCCGCCCGCCGTCACGGTCGCTGCTCCGCAGCTCGATCCAGCCGCTCGCGAGCAGCTTGTGATGGAGCATCTTGCCTCTGTCCGCTTCATCGCGCGCAAGCTGCACCGCACCCTGCCGCGCCACGTCGAGCTCGATGACCTCATCTCCGCCGGCATGATCGGCCTTATGGAAGCATTAAAACGCTTCGACGCCTGCCGCGACGTGCAATTCAAGAGCTACGCGCAGTTCCGTATTCGCGGCGCCATTCTCGACTGGCTTCGCACCCTCGACTGGGGTTCGCGCGAGCTGCGCCGGAAGGCGCGCGCCATCGCCGAGGCCTCCCGCGTGCTCACCCTGCAGCTTGGCCGCACGCCCGGCGAGCACGAAATCGCCAACGCCCTGGGCATGGAGCTCGATGAGCTTCAGCAGCTTCTCGGCGAACTGCGCAGCGCCGAGCTCGGCAGCCTCAACGCCGAACACAGCAAGGACGAAGAGGACGAAGAGCTTGATTATGTTCCCGCGTCGCCGGAAGAGGATCCTCTCTTTCGCTGCCTCGCCGCCGAGTCGCGCCAGCGCCTCATCGACGCCATCGAGGAGCTGCCCGAAAAGGAGCGCCTGGTCCTCACGCTCTACTACTACGAGGAACTGACGATGCGCGAGATCGGCGTGACGCTCGGCGTTGTCGAATCCCGCGTCTCCCAGATTCACTCCGGCGCCGTCCGCCGTCTGCGCACTGTTCTTGGAGCGTCGGCTCCTCGTGCGGCAACACCTGCACGTCGTCCGCACTCCCGTCACAACGCCGCAGCGTGATCCTCAAAGAAAATTTAAGAACGCACTAAAGTCGTCTGTTACGCCGCCGATAAGTTCCGTGAGGAGATTCTTATGGTGGATGTTACGACTTCAGAAGCAATCGCAGTCCGGCTGCCCGCAAACGATACAGCCCTTGATCCGCACAACACGGCCCTGGACACACCGGGCGCACGGAAACAAGCCCAGCGCCGGGAGCGCATTATCCTTTTACGTGAAGCCATCGGGCGCGACGAGTATCGCGTCTCGGCCGCCAAACTGGCAGACGCAATCCTGCGCACACGCCGCCGCGCAAACTGAGCTGCGCCGATTAAGTCTCATCAAAACACGCCTGCGAGCATTCACAGAACGTACTCCTCCCGCCGCGTACAATCTTCTCGTCGCGCCAACATCTAAGGGCGTAGAGGAGATGTTTCATGAGCGAGTGGGTGAAGGTGAAGGCATCCGACGGCTTCGAGCTCTCAGCATATGTTGCTCGTCCGCAGGGCCAGCCAATCGGCGCTCTCGTTGTTATCCAGGAGATCTTCGGAGTCAACAAGTCCATCCAGGCCGTCGCAGATTCTTACGCGAAAGACGGCTTCTTCGCCATCGCCCCGGCGACCATGGACCGCCTCGAGCCCAACCTCAACCTGGGCTACGGTGAGGCCGATCTGAAGAAGGCCTTCGCCCTCTACCCGAAGCTCAATCCCGACGACTCCCTCAAGGACGTCGGCGCCGCGTTCAAGTACGCGCGCGGCATCGTCGACTCCGTCGGCGTCCTCGGCTTCTGCTACGGCGGCCTGATGAGCTGGCTGGCCGCCGTCCGCGGCAACAACGAGGCTATCGAGCCCGCCTGCACCGTCTGCTACTACCCCGGTGGCATCGGCAAGTTCGCTACCGAGGAGCCTGCCTGCCCTGTGCTCATCCACTTCGGCGGCGCCGACAGCCACATCGGCAAGGACCAGGTGGACGCTGTACGCAAGGCGCACGATAAGCACGAAGGCGAGGTCGAAATCTTCCTGTATGACGGCGCGGAGCACGCCTTCGCCAACCCCGACCGTCCGTCTTATAAGGCCGACGCCGAAAAGCTCGCTCGTGAGCGCTCCTTGAAGTTCCTCAAAACCCACATTGCCTAGCCTTTGCGGGCAGCCGATTAACCCCGGAAAGAAGCTGCCGGAGCGCCGAAAATCGCTCTTCAACGTGCTATCTTTAACTTCAGACACTGAGAGAAGTGGACGAGTACAGAAGACGAGAGAGGTAACAACCAGCCGTGTTGGCCCCCGCACAGAAGACCGAAATCATTACCAAATTCCGCACACACGACACCGATACCGGGAGTCCTGAGGTGCAGATTGCCATCCTCAGCGAGCGCATCGGCGAGCTGACCGAGCACTTCAAGGCTCATAAGAAGGATCATGGCTCCCGCCGTGGCCTCCTCATGCTGGTTTCCAAGCGCCGCCGCCTTCTGGATTACCTGAAGAAGACGGACTCAGACCGCTATCGCGACGTGATTGGCAAGCTGGGCATCCGCAAGTAACTCACCCATCGCTCCGGCTCGCGTGGCGCGCCGATGGAGAGCGAAGACGACAGCGAAGACGACATTGACCGTTTCAAGCGCCATCGATCGCGCAGGTTCTCCCTCCGGAGATGCTTGCGCTCTTCTGCGCCCGCGCGGTCACGCCCCTCGCCCTTCCGGCATCTCGCCCAACTTATTTCCCGCCCCGCCCGAGACCTCTCTGGCGGGGCTTTCGCTTTAAGGCGCAAATCGCCTCCAAGGCGCCCAGATTTTATCGACAGAGAAAAAAGAGGAAACATCATGAAGCAGGACATCACCATCGAGCTTGCAGGTGGCAAGCACATCAAATTCGAGACAGGCAGGCTGGCCAAGCAGGCCTCCGGCGCCGCCTTCACAACCAGCGGTGACAACGCCGTCCTCGCAACCGCCGTCGCCTCGCCAGAGCCAAAGGAAGGCATTGACTTCTTCCCGCTCACCGTTGAGTACAGAGAATTTACCTACGCCGGCGGACGCATCCCTGGCGGCTTCATCAAGCGCGAAGGCCGTCCCTCCGAGAAGGAGATCCTGACCTCCCGTCAGATCGACCGTCCCATCCGCCCGCTCTTCCCTGAAGCCTTCCGCAATGAGACCCAGGTGGTCGCCTTCGTCTACTCGGCCGACAGGGAAAACGATCCGGACGTTCTCGGCATCAACGGCGCCTCCTGCGCCCTCGCCCTCTCGGACATCCCGTTCCACGGCCCCGTCGGCGCCGTCCGCATCGGCGTCGTGAACGACGAATTCATCGTCAACCCGACCTACTCTGAGCGCCTCGAGTCCACCCTCAACATCATGGTCGTCGGCACCAAGGACGGCATCACCATGATCGAGTCCGGCGCCCGCGAAATCTCCGAAGAGCGCGTCGTCGACGCCATCGAGTTCGCCCACGCCGAGATCAAGAAGATCGTCGCCGGCATCGAGGACCTCGTCGCCCGCGCGGGCAAGCCCAAGCGCCAGGTCGCCGCGCCCGAGCTCGACGAAGCCTACGCCAAACAGCTTGAGGCAAGGATCGGAAATCGCTTAAAAGACGCGTTAAACACGCAAAAATACCCCAAATTTGAATCCTATGCGAAGGTCAAAGACTTAAAGGACGAGTTGAAGAAGGAACTCCCGGCCGATGATCCTGAAGCCGGTAAGAAGCTCAGCAAATACTACGAACTCCTCCGCGAAAAGATCTTCCGCGACCAGGTCCTCAACGACCGTATCCGCCCCGACCATCGCGCCTTCGACGAAATCCGCAAGGTCACCATCGAGACCGGCGTTCTCCCCCGCGTGCACGGCTCGGCGCTCTTTACCCGCGGCGAAACCCAGGCCCTCGTGTCCGCCACCCTCGGCACCACCGATGACGCGCAGCGCATGGAAAGCTATGAAGGCGAGCAGAAGCGGCGCTTCATGCTGCACTATAACTTTCCGCCGTTCTCCGTTGGCGAAGTAGGCCGTATGACCGGCGTCGGCCGCCGCGAGATCGGCCACGGCGCCCTCGCCTGGCGCGCCATCGACGCCGTCCTCCCCGGCGAGGAGGAGTCGCCCTACACGCTCCGCGTCGTCTCCGACATCCTCGAGTCCAACGGCTCCAGCTCGATGGCGACCGTCTGCGGCGCCTCGCTGGCGCTCATGCAGGCCGGCATCCCCCTCAAGGGCGCCGTCGCCGGCGTCGCCATGGGCCTCGTCAAGGAGGGCGACAACTATGCCATCCTCACCGACATCGCCGGCGCCGAGGACCACTACGGCGACATGGACTTCAAGGTCGCCGGTACCCGCAACGGCATCACCGCGCTCCAGATGGACATCAAGATCATGGGCATCACGGCCCAGATCATGCGTGAGGCCCTCGCGCAGGCCCAGAAGGGCCGCTTCTTTCTGCTCGACGCGATGGACGCCGTCATCCCAGCGCCCAGCCAGGAGAAATCCAAGTACGCTCCGCGCATCCATACCATTCAGATCCCGACCGATAAGATTCGCGATCTCATCGGCCCTGGCGGCAAGGTCATTCGCGGCATCATTGACGCCACCGGCGTCAAGATCGATGTCGACGACACCGGCCGCGTGAACGTCGCCTCCTCCGACGCCGAGGGTCTCGCCAAGGCCATCCAGATGATCAGCGACCTCACCGCGGTGCCCGAGGTCGGCAAGACCTACCTCGGCAAGGTGGTCCGCCTGGCCGAGTTCGGCGCCTTCGTCGAGATCTTCCCCGGCACCGACGGCCTGCTCCACGTCTCCGAGATCGCCGAGCACCGCGTCAAGGATGTCAAGGACGAACTCCGCGAGGGCGATCAGGTCCTCGTCAAGGTCCTCGCCATTGAAGGCAACCGCATCAAGCTCTCCCGCAAGGCAGTGCTTCGCGAGCAGCGCGCCAAGCTGGGCCTGCCTGAGGTTCCGGAAGGCACCGGCGGCGGCGGACGTGAAGGCCGCGGCGAGCGTGGGGAGCGTCAGGATCGCGGCGACCGCGGAGAGCGTCAGGACCGTGGCGAGCGGAGTGAACGGCCCGAGCGTGCGCCGCGTCCCGAGCGCGCCGAGCGTCCCACCCCCGAGAACACCATTACCCTCGAGGGCGGAGCCGACTTCGACGAAGACGAAGAAGATGTCGAAATCGAGGACGAGCTGGATACTGAAGAGACCGACGAGACCGAAGGCGAAGCCGTTCCCGCAGTCGCAGGCCAGGGTGCACCGCAGGGCGGCAATCGTCCCGCAGGCGGTCAGGGACAGCGCCGTCGCCGCCGTCGTGGCGGACGCCGCAGCGGTCCCGGTGGCGGCACACCGCAGGGTGGCGCGAACCGCTAACTCCTGCTCCAGATAAGCAAGGCCAAGGGCTGCGCGAACGCGTGGCCCTTGTCGTCTCTGCACAATCGAGTCTCGTCCAATCCGACAGAGACGATGAAGGTGCGCTCACGCCGAAGCTCAAGCTGGCTCCTCTGGTGGCCGTTCGCCCTCCTCTGCCTGATCCGCGGCAGCCGCTGGATACTTTCCGAATCGCTCCCCGGCTCGGCTACGACGCTGGGCTCGGCCGCGGTCGGTTGCGGCTCAGCCGCCGCGCTGTACCTTCTCATCCTGCGACCCGCCGTTCGCGAACAAGCCGGCCAGCTCGCACGCTCCGCTATCGGCGGCGCACTTTTGATCGTGGGCCCGCTGATCGCGCTGGTGTACCCACACTCCATTCCCGCCGCGAGCCTCACGATCGCGCTCGCGCTCACGCCTGTCGTCATCGCCGTTGCAGAGGCGGCCACACGCCACACCAGCGAAACGCTCGCCGGTCGCCTCTGGCCCGGGCTCGCAGCCATCGCCGGTCTGCTGCTTGTGCTGACGCAGCCCTCGCTCGCCAGTCCCGGCGAAGACCTCATCCTCATGCTTACGCCCCTGCTGACCGGCTGCGGAGCCGTGCTCTTCTGCTCCGCGCGGCCGAACGTCTGGCGCATTCCTGCGGCGCTGCTCGGTGCCGCGGCCGCGCTCGGCATCGGTGCCGCGATCAACATCGCGATGCACCTCGGCACATGGCCTGATACGGCTGGTCTTGCCGCCGGCTTTGACGCACTCGAGGCGCTGCTCTCGCTTATGGCTCTCGGCCGGCTCTTCGCCACGCGCTGGTCCGCACAGTTCGCCATCGTTCCGCTGCTCGTTTTGCTCGAAGGAATCGCCATGCTGCCGTCGGGCACTTCAGCGCGGATAATCGCCGGCCTCCTGCTGCTCGCCATCGCGGCCGCCGCGCTGCTCATCCCACCTTCGGAGGAGCCATCCTTCGATTTGGGAGCATCCGCCCCGCATCCGTCGCATTCGGATTAATGCGTCATACACAGCAGGCACAGTTACACTGAACCCGAATGGCAGCATCCATGTACATCGTGGTCGAGGGCGAGGACCCCGGCTTCAACATCTTCGTCAATGGCCGCGCGCTCGCCCGGTATGAAAGCGCCGTCGAGCGCCTCGCGCTGGAGCTCGGCGTCCGGCCGCTGCTCGAGTTCTTCTCCGCCGATGAAAGCTCCATGGCCCTCCTCATCGAAGAGGGCGCCGGCAACCCGGACCTGCTCAAGAAACTTCCGCCGCCCCAGTGGTACCGCGCCGAGGACGGCCTCCGCACCGTCGAAGCTCTGGTCGAATCCCTGACCAACGATCCGACCCAACTGGGCAGCGAAGGCACGGAAGTGCTCGCCGAACTCCTCGAGTACGAAGAGGTCCTCCGCAAGACAGCTGAGCGCGGCTTGCGCTGGCACCTTGCTGTCAGCTGGAGATAGCCAGTCAGCCAGTCAGCCAGTCAGCAAGTCAGCAAGTCAGTGACAAGCTGGTGTCAATCAGACCGTTGGAACCGTGAGAAGCTCAAACCGACAAGGTTGGTGAAAGCGGGAACGGCTTAGATGCTAAATGCAGATTGGTGTGCGGCGGACAGCCTAACATGCACTCTGACTTGCTGACTTGCTGACTCGCTGACTTGCCGACTCGCTAGTGCACCGACAGATTGCCATCAAAGTCCACTGCGAGATCCGGTCCCTGCACCTGCAGCGAGTGGATCTTGAGCTCATCGAGCTTCATGTCGTATCCGGTCGTCTCCACCGACTTCGACAACACCTGCCGCAGAAGGTCCGCCGCGTTCACCTTCATCTGCTGCGGCAGCTTGCGGCTGAGAAACGGCTCCAGGAAGAAGTTCAGCTCGCGCGACTCGCTCAGGTGCTCCACGCGCGCATCGCGAAACCCGATCGTCTCACCCTCGCCATCCGGAAGCACCGACACATCGCCCTCGGTATTCAGCGCCACACCCAGGCACGCGCCGTGCAGGCTCGTGCCCAGCTTGGCATGGGCCTTCACATGCACCACCACGCGATCGCCGTTGAAGTTCACCTTCGGGTCCTCTGCATAGGCGTAGCAGGCTGAACCGGGCTTGCCCTTGAAGTAGTACTTTCCATCCTGCGTGAAGAGCTGCTTGTTCAGCGTGCGCTCCAGCGCCTGCGACGAGATGTTGATCTCGATCGCATTCGCCGTCACAGCAGAAGCAGCAATCATTCCAAGCGTCAATGCAAGGGTGCGAAGTTGCATGCTGTCAGAATACGGTCACGGCGAACGGCTTCGCTGTTGCCGGAGTTTGGACGCGCGCCAGAACTGCGATATACCTGAACCTGAATCCTGTCAGGCAGGTTCCGGAGCTTGGGTGAGCAGAGCATTTTCAGCAGTCTTGTCATTCACAACAATGGTTTTGTTCTGTGCGTGCGCTGCCGCGCAGGATACGCGAGTGGTTACTGAGCCAACAGTTCCGCCGGTCTGCGCGACCCTTCGTGCGCAACTGGCGGCGCTGCAAGGCATCGATCCAGCCGACGAGACGAAGCTCGACACCGCGCGTTTGCAGCAGGCGATCGATAGCTGCACTCCCGGCCATGCGCTCGAGCTCGCTCCAGACGGCGCGCGCAACGCGTTCCTCACCGGGCCAATCGAGCTGCGTAAAGGTGTCACGCTGCTCATCGATAAAGGCGTCACGCTGTATGGCTCGCGTAATCCTGCGGACTATGCGGTCAGCCCTGGAAGCTGCGGCATTGTTATCAGCGAGCACGGCGCCGGCTGCCATCCTCTGATACACGGTGATCATGCCGACGGCAGCGGCATCATGGGTGAGGGCACGATCGACGGCCGCGGTGGAGCGAAGTTGTTAGTCAACGGGAAGCCCGGTCCGAAGAGCTGGTGGGACCTCGCCGAGGATGCGCGTGCAGGAGGTCATCAGCAGGTTCCGCGCCTGATCATCTTCGACGCGAGCAATAACGTGACGATCTACCGGATCACGCTGAAGAACTCGGCGATGTTTCACGTCACCTTCAACAAGGGTGACGGCTTCACGGTCTGGGGCCTGCGCATCGACACACCGAAGACTGCGCGCAACACCGACGGCGTCGACCCAGGCAATGGGTCCAAGAACATCACCGTGACCCACTCCTTCATCCGCGATGGGGATGACAATATCGCGATCAAGGGTGGCACGGGGGGCCTCACCAACATGACGGTGAGCCACAACCACTTCTACTACGGGCACGGGATGTCGATTGGCTCGGAGACCTATGGCGGAGTCAGCAAGGTGCTGGTGACCGACCTGACCCTGGATGGCGACGACAATGCCCTGAGGATCAAGTCCAACCCCACGCGCGGAGGGCTGGTCGAGGATGTGACCTACGACGACGTGTGCATACGGGACTCGCGGAACCCGATCCTGCTGGATACGGCGTACAGCTATCCGGGGAATGGGAAGGACCTGTTTCCGCAGTACAGGGACATTACCTTCCACAATGTGCGGATCAGCGGAGGAGGGAAGATCCAGTTGGGCGGGCTGGATCCAAGCCATCGTGTGGGCGTGAAGCTGGATGGTGTGGAGCTGACGGATGGGGCGGCGAAGTACCGGATTACGGCGGCGCATGCGGACGTCGAGCTTGGTCCGGGGCCTGTGAATTTCTCAGTGAGCGGGGAGGATGTAAAGGTCTCGGGCAAGGCCGGGAAGGGCTCCCTTCCATCCTGCGCAGGGAGGTTTGTGGGGTTTGGGGGGTAGTACCCCCTCCCCCCGTACTTTTTGCGCAAAGTCTTCGGAAGAGAGACTTTAGGTCTGGACTTTTGCGCCCGAGGCTCACTGTTAAGTACGGAAGCCCGGCGGGGCCGGGCTTCGGGTGCGGATCGAGGGTGTGTGTCAGGTGCGGCCCTGTGGATTACTGGGGCATCGTGTTGCTGGCGATGGTGTCCTGCTGGGGACCGAGGCCGAGCTTGATGAGGGCGCGGGAGTCGGGCGTGATCTTGGTTTGCCAGCCATTGTCGGCCTGAAGCTTCTGCATGGCGGAGGCGGACTGGGAGTCCCAGACGCCGGACGGCTCGCCGGTGAGATAGCCCTTCTTGATCAGGGCCTCCTGGATTTCGGTGGCGCGCTCGGAGTCGATGCCGGCCTCGTGCCGGATTGTCGCGTGAGCGCTCCTGTGTGACTTTGCGGAGGCGTGGCGGATGCTGGCGTTGCTTGCCGAGTGGTGGTGGGTGATTCCGAAGCACGGGACCGTAGCGCAGAGAAGAGCGGCGGTCGAGAGGATCGAAAGGGTTCGCATCAGGCCTTCACCTCGAAGGAAAGAGGTCGCCGCGAAGGGTTGCTCGTCGGCGTGATTTGATTGTTACTGACACGGTTGGATGAGGGCAAGTCACCGTGTGCCTAAACGGGTACATAATTCGTATCGTGACGGAAGTATTACAGATGTAGCCCATTTGGTACTGGAAACGGAGGGAAGGGGTTTGTTTTGTTGTGTAGCCGACGGAGAGTCGTGAGGCGATGGGGTGGGAGCGGTCTGTTTTGTTTTCGGACGAGGAGCCAGCTGGCGGGGGATCAAGGGCGGTGCGGAGGAGCGCTGCGAACTGCATTCGCGGTGATTGAGGCCGGAACTGATTGCACGATGCGGACGGGACCGAGGAGGCCGGACGGCAACAGAGGAGATTCGGCACCGTAGAACGGTCGAGTCGTATAGGTGTACTTCCTGGTCGTACCGGGCTGTTGATCGCCGATCAAGCGGTTGACCCAGAGATTCGTCACCTTGATCTCCAGCGCGTTCGTGCCCGGCTTCATGATTCCGGTCACATCGACCCGGAAGGGCGGCTTCCAGACGATCCCCAGGTCCTTGCCGTTTACGGATATCTCCGCAATGTTCTTTACATCGCCGAGATCCATCCATAACCGCGCACCAGTGTCGAACCAGATCGCTGGAGCCTGGAACGATTTCGAATAGGTCGCGGTACCGGAAAAATACCTCACTCCAGAATCATTGCTCTGTGTCCAAGAGATCAATTTTTGAAAGTCAGCCTCTGCGGGCGCGCCTCGGCCTGACTGGAACTGCACCTTCCAAGGCCCGTCGATGCTGTCCACGGTCGTCTCGATCGGCAGCGGTATGCTTCGCGACGGCAGGTCTGCGTTCCTGCGAAACACTACGAACACGGCTTCGTTGGGCCCAAGGCGGAGCGGCACAATCGTGCGCCCATTTGCGATCCGGTAAGATGCGGCTTCCATTTTGCCGGTATCGGCATGCCACAGCTCCGGAGCCTTGCCCGCGACGCGAAATGCAGCATCAACTGTCTCGGCCCGGTCGTTCCTGTTATTCACCCAGTAGATCTCGCCATCGGAAATACGGCGGTGCGTGAAGAGCAAGTTTGTGCCGGCCGGTTCCTCAGTGACCTCGAAGTCCGGCGTCACGTTCAGCTTTTGCAATGCTTCGGCGAGTGTCTGTCCTGCAAGCACACGGCCCTTGCCATAGCGATGGTCGCCCGTTCCTGAGCCGAAGAGTTGATGCGCAATCGTTTTGAATTTGGCCTGATCGTCGCTCAGACTTGGGCTGTCGGTCGGCATGGGCCCGACAACGACCGCGCCATCCTTCACAAGGTCACGCAGCTTCCGCAGCACCGGCAGCGTCATGCGACGTGTACTCGAATCGAGCGCGAGCAGACGATAGCTGGTGCCTCCCGGAGTGACGAGCCTTCCGTTCCTCACGCTGAGGCGATGAAGGACAACATCGCTGTTGACGTAATCGAAGTTGTAGCCCGCCGGCACCTCAGGCCCCCGGACAGCGAATAGCTGTGTGATGTTGGCGTCCTGACCGTAGAGCCAGGCCACATCGGCGACAAACTTACCCTGCTGAAGCATGTAGGAGCTCCGCGCCAGGTACGTCATCCAGGGTTTTGCGAACTCGGCCCAGGTCTCATGCCGATTGAACCACTGCCCGTACATTCCGAGTCCAAGGCCAGGCACTTTGTCATCCAGCGGCTGGTGCACCGAGGTGTGAATCACAAACCGGTTGAGGCCGTCCGCCATTTCTCTGTCGGCAGCCGGCTTCAGGGTTTCGGGCGACCACGCCCACGCTCTCTCGGAGGTCGTGAACGACTCGGCCGCCACAAGGTTTTGCCCGTAGATATGAGCTACGGACGCCGACTCGCGTATGTCGGCATCGCGAGTAGGACCGGCGTCCGGAACCCACATGGCGCCCATCGGAATATCCGCGGTTCGCTTGACTTCCATGCCATCCGCAATCAGCGAGCGGCTTTGCTCGTGCGACTCGGAGTAGCGCCCCATGCCGCGCGCATGCAGGAGGGCAGTGAGCTGGTCGTAGTGGTTTTCTGCGACAAGATCGGATAACGTCTGTCGAAAGTCATACAGAAAGCGGTCGCTGGCCTCGGAGCTTTCGACCACATGGCCTGTCAGCACCGGCAGCCAGGGGAGCATGTCGTAGCCTCGGCGCGCCTTGAACTCAGCCAGCATGTCGTCGGTCCAGTTCTGAGTTCCATCTTCCCAACTATCGGTAACCACATAACGCAGGCCGCGCTTGCCCATCAAACCGCCGGTGGCGTCCGTGAAGTTATCGAAGAACCGCTGAAAGTATTCCCTCACGTAAGTGGAGTTGAGCTTATCGACCTCGAGGCCGGTGGCCTCCGGTTCAGCGGGGTTGTTCATTACGCCCGTAAGGGAATAGCCGAGCCGCACGACTACCCATCGTCCCGGCGGCGGGGTCCAATCGAGTGTGCCGTCGGAGCGCATCTTCGCGGTCAAGTCGATCACGTCGGATTTGTGGATTGCATCTCCGGCAGCGGCGGGCGGCGTTGCGACATAGAGTAAGTTGCCCTCTCGACCGAACGCCGCTTTTGTTTCGAAACGATTGATGGGCATGTAGGAATGGAAGGCAAGTTCAGAGATGCGCGCTCCCACCGCGGCGGTCTCTTTGGGAGGGGTTTTGAAAGTGACCCGAAAGAATTTCGCAGTGACTGCAGGGAATGCGATCGTGCGCACAGGGAACTGTGCTAACGCCCAAGGAATATCGGCGACGAAATGAAATTCCTTTCCATCGTCACTTGCTTCTACAGCGGGGTTGGTCAGAGCCATAACCCGGCGCTCTTCTCCGCTTTTAAATGCGAAGGCGATGCTCAGTCCGCAGATCCGTCGCGGCTGGGAGTATTCGAATTGAATCCAGGACGATTCACTGGGTGGTGCGGCGGGGAGCAATGTCGCGTTGGTGAGATCACCATCGGTTAGGGTTGACGGATCGAATTGGCCGCCGCTCGACGTAATCTTCGGCTGATCATGAAGCGGTGGGTGGTTCGCAGGCAGGCGATACGCAAATACCGCGCTATCTCGGTAGAAGTCCGGCGCCGTCCTGTTGGAAGGAATGTTTTGAAACGGTCCTGCGTTCGAAGGCGGCCTCTTCAAGACTCCATGAAACGCCTCGCCACCGTTGATCCCGGTTTCGGACCAGACAAACTTCTTCATTGCGTGTGCAGGCAGGACCCACGAACCACCCGATAAGTTCCATCCGGCTGAGCTCGCAACGCCCTCCTCCAGGCCCAACTGATCGGCCAGCGTAGTGGCGTAGCGGAAGGCATCCTTCCACTCCGGCGTCATGTAGATCAATCGCTTTTGAACGATCTGCGGCGTGCCCAAAGAGGCATCGAAGTTCTGAAAGCCTCCGATCCCAACACGGTTCATCCATTCCAGGTCAGCTTTGATTCCCGTTTTTGTAACATTGCCATTCATCCAGTGCCACCAGACCCGGGGCTTTGCGCTGTCTGGAGGCTCCTGAAATCCACGTGCGAGGGAATCGTCCGCTTTCTGTGCAGAGGCAATGCTGGCTGCTACGAGGGCGAGAATCACGGCGACGAGGCCGCGTCTTACTGAACTCCTGAGGGTGCGGCGCTGAAG
Organism: Acidobacteriaceae bacterium; assembly: GCA_035651235.1. Classification (GTDB taxonomy): domain Bacteria; phylum Acidobacteriota; class Terriglobia; order Terriglobales; family Acidobacteriaceae; genus Granulicella. The sequence goes on along the minus strand of DASRGC010000053.1, from coordinate 78,506 downwards.
ACATTTGCGAACGTGATGCATCAAACTTCGCCAATCAGCCACACCGTCTCCTAGAGATCGGAATATATACGAACGTGTGGCCGGGCGTGTGTTTGCCAGGCCGGAATGGCTCTATCAACCTCGCATCGACGATCAATCGCCGATGCGCTCGTCGAGGCTAAGGATGAGTGCCGTTAAGTGGACGTGAAGAGAGGGGGCACCCGTGTGGGTGCCCCGTGGTGTTGCGTTTTGGGTCGGAGTTACTGGTTGGTGGAGGGCAGGGTTCCGCCGATGTAGGTGTTGCCGGCGTTCTGGCTTTGCGGGTCGCGGACGACGAAGACGACGTCGTCACCGGGCTTGAGCGAGGAGACTACGGAGCGGTAGCTCTGCTCGTCGGTGACCGGGTGACGGTTGATTTCGACGATCACGACGTTGTTGGGAAGGTTGATCTCGTCGGCGAAGGAGCCGGGACGGACGCTGGTGACGGTGACGCCGCCCCTGATGCCGAGCTTGTTGGCGACGGCGGGTTGGACGGGCTGGACGGTGATGCCGAGCTTGTTCTGGCCGACGTCGCCGACGTCAGGACCGGCGCCGGGCTCGGCGTTGCCGGTGAGGTTGGCGAACAGCTTGGCGCGGTCCGCGATGCCGACGTCCAGCGTGATGGGCTTGCCATTGCGCAGGATGCCGAGGTGGACAGTGGAACCGGGCTGCTTGTCGGAGATGAGGTTTACGAGCTCATCGCCGTTCTTGATGGGCTTGCCGTCGACGGAGGTGATGACGTCCTGGGGCTGCACGCCGGCCTTGGAGGCCGGGCCGTTGGGCGTGACGGTGGAGACCAGAACGCCGCCGTTGGAGAAGCCGTACATGCGGCCGACAGCCGAGGAGGTGGCCGCCTGGAACTGAATGCCGATGGAGCCGCGGGTGACCTTGTGCGACGGGCTGATGAGGTCGTTATAGACATGGATCAGGGTGTTGGATGGCATGGCGAAGCCGACACCTTCAGAGCCAGCGGACTGGGTGTAGATGGCGGTGTTCATGCCGATGACCTGGCCGGCCATGTCGACGAGCGGGCCGCCGGAGTTGCCGGGGTTGATGGCGGCGTCGGTCTGGATGAAGCGCTGGAACTGGCTCTGGTCGATGCCGTTGGCGCCGGGGTCATCGATGGCGCGGTTCTTGGCGGAGACGATGCCGGCGGAGACGGTCTGGGAGAGACCGAAGGGGCTGCCGATGGCGAGGACCCAGTCGCCGACCTGGGCGCCGTCAGAGTTGCCCATCTTGGCGACGGGGAGCGTCAGGCCCCGGGGGTCGATCTTGATGACGGCGATGTCGGTGTCGGGGTCGGTGCCGACGACGGTGGCGGGGCGGCCCTGATCGAGGGGATCGTTGGGGTCCGAGGCGAGCTTGACGAAGATGTGGTCGGCTTTGTCGACAACGTGGTTGTTGGTGATGATGTAGCCGCGCGGGTCGACGATGAAGCCGGAGCCGAGGGCCTCACGCTTGCCCATCTCGGGCATCTGGCCGCCGTTGCCACCGCCGCCGAAGAAGCGGTTGAGGAAGTCCTGCATGTCGTTGTTGTCGTCATCACCGCCATCAGGCGCGTTCGGGTTCGGCATGTTGCGCCGGCCGCGATGCGGCTGCTTGGGGATGTAGTCGGTGTTGATGTTGACGACGGCGGGGCCGACCTGCTTGACGATGGCGGAGAAGCCGTTGGAGAGATTGACGGGGCTGGGGATGGCGAGCGGGCGGGCGTCGGTGGAGTCGAGGTGCTGGGATTCCTTGCCGCTGACTTTGCCGGTAGCGATGGAGCCGAGCAGAATGCCGACCGAGAGAACAGCGAGCAGAGCAAGGGTTGTAGAGAGGTGACCGCTGCGCAGGCGTGCAAGCAGGTTGGTGAAACCGCTGCGCCCGAACCGTTTCGGTGTATCCATAACTTTCGTTTTCCTCACGCAAGTGTGCCGCCGCGCTGGCGCTGGCGACAGAGAAGATCGCTCGCTGCCCCGGCCATTTCCTGAGCGCGGCGTGCCTACTCAATTAGACGCTGAAATTGTGTAAATGTCTTCCGAGTGGAAGGCGAGGTGCGGGTGGTGTTGGCGATGTGAACATCGGACAGCAGGGGATTATTGGGAGATGACCATGGTGGAGGTGGCGTGCATCGTGAAGGAGTTCTGGGGGATGAAGGGAACGATGTAGAGATAGGGATAGGAGACCTGGACGGTAACCTGGTCGCCGGCGCCGTTGCAGTTGGCGCCGTTGCAGGTCGTGACGCCGGGGCCGTGGGCGTAGGAGGTGGAGATGGAGAGAGTGTTTCCGTTGATGCCCGGAAAGATCTCGTTATTGAGGTAGGTTTTGAGAGCGCCGTTCGCGGTGCCGCCTGTGCCAATGGAGCAGGAGGTCGCCACTCCCTTGAGCTGATAGCTGCAACCATTGCCGTGGACGATGGCGTAGCGCGAGGCGTCGCGCGCGTACTCGTTGATGACCTCGTAGGTATAGAAGGCCATCATGACGGCGACGCAGCCGAAGATGAGCGTGAAGAGAACGATGACGGAGGCGAGGAATTCGACAGCGGCTGCGCCGTGTTCGGAGTGTGGCGGGTTTGCGGGACCATTCATTGCTCGACCCCGACGGTGGCCTGCGCGTGAAGCGTGTAGGAGGCGGGCAGGCCGGGATAGTGGATGAGCGTCGTGACCGTGGCGCTGGTGTTGACCTCAACCGATACCTGAATGACGTCCGGGCTGGGGCAGTTGGTGAGGTTGGTGGACCCGCAGCCGGGATCATTGGTGGGGGAGGAGCCGGAGCTGATACAGGAACAGACCTGGGTGGATGTGGCGGTGATGGTGAGATTAGGCGCTTCGTTCTGGGCGGCGGTCTGGATGTTGGTGGTGGAAGCCGCGTTGGCGCGGGAGAGCGAGGCATAGGCGGCGCCGGCGCGGGCGGCGTTGTTGACCTGAACCGAGGCCCAGGCGAGGTTGCCGATCTCGGCTGACGCAAGGATCAGAAGCGCGAAAAGCGGAAGGCTCAAGGCAAGCTCGAGAGCGCCCTGGCCGGATTCGGAGGATTCAGGAGTTTGGTGAGTTCTCATGATCATTCCACCAATGCGACCGAGGTGAGTGGAGACTGGACGCCGGGCAGAGAGCCGTAGCTGGTGAATGTGTTGTCTCCGTTGAAGGTCATATCTTTGACAACGAAGGCGGCATCGAGAGTGAGGGAAGGGGTTCCGTTCATGGTGAAGTCCGTGCCAGGGGCGTAGACGATTCCCTTGATGACCGTGTTCGAGTTGCCGCTGAAGGTGATGCCGTTGGTATCCAGGATGCCTTCGGCGAACAGCACGCCGTTGTAAAGCTGGGAATTGTCGTTGGGAGCGGAGATATTGTAGGTGCCGGAGCCGAACGTCAGTTGCCCGGTGTAGTAGAAGGTGACTCCTGAGCCGGTCACGCTGCCTGCGCCGAACGTGAGGTCGCCATCGACGATGTAAACGCCGGGATCGACGGTGACGCTCGTTGCCTTGGAGAAGTCAAGGTTGGCGTAGCAACCGGAAGTGACCGGGGAGAGGGTGGCGTTGCCAGTAAGCGTGATTGTGGAGCAGGTGGTGTTCGAGGTGATCGGGGTGCCGGTGCAGGTGTAACCGCTCGCGCAGTCGCAGGCGTAGGTGGTCGTTTTGTTTTTACCTTTGCCAGAGCTCGAGATCGAGCAGGCGTACTGCGGCAGGTAGTTGAGAGGATCGCTCTCGGGGGCGATGTTGGTGACGGGTGCAGGGCTCACGTGCGGAGGGCTCGGCCCACTGTAGCCCCCGACGACTCCGATTGAGCTTAAGGTGATACTCGGGCGGCTTCCGTTAACCACCATTGCGTTGGAGTCATTGGATTCGACGACGAGGCCACAATTGGGCGCATTGATCGTGACGGCACTGCCGTTGGTCCTGAAGGTGGTGCCAGTGGCGCCGGTGGTGTAGAGGCATCCACTTCCGGTTCCTTGATTGGTGGCGACGGCGCGGGCCTGTACGGTAACGGTTGGATAGCCGAATAACGCGAGGAAAATGGTGGATTCTGTTTTGCTGACTGTGGCTTCGACGTAGCCAGCCTCGCCTTTGTAGTTGCTGTATTGCCAGGTGGGCATCTGCGGCATGTTCACGGTTACGCCGTTGCTGCTGTAGTCGAATCCATTGGCTTTCGCGGCGTTCTGACCGGCGGTCTTCCAGGCGGTGTAGCCGCGGTTGTAGTTCAGTGCACCAGCAATGGCGGCGGCGTCGGCGGCGCTTTGGATGGTCCGCTTGTCTTTGAAGAGAGCGCCGACGTCAGTAGCCATGCCAATGAAGCCGAGCATGAGCGGCAGTGAGAGGGCGATGAGCAGAATGGTCTGGCCGCGTTCGTCGTGGTGGAGACGCATGAGGCTGCTCCTTTAGGGAGGCAGGTGAGAAGCGGGGCCGAGGGCTCAGCGGGGCTGAGCGTTCCGTAAAGTGCAAGGGGCCGAAGAAGTGGAAGAAGGATACGGCGTTTTGGGGCGGGAATCCAGCGGGAAAAAGTAACCGTGGGTCGTGGGGCGACGGGAGGGGGTGGGAGTAGTTAGTGGTTAGTGAAAGGCAAAGGCAGAAGCCGAAGCAGGTCATTGCCCCTTCGCGACGCTCAGGGTCAGGATGACAGAAAGAAAGGCAAGGGAAAATTCAGGCGGGTGCGTTGGCGGGGATGGGCGGGCCACTGCGGAGCTCGGCGAGGAGGATGCCGGCGAGGATGAGGGCGGCGCCGAGGAGCTCGCGGCGGCCGAAGCGCTCGTGGAAGAAGAGCAGCGAGGTGAGGGCGGCGAAGACGGGCTCGAGGGTGAGGATGAGGGCGGTGTGGGTGGGTGGAAGGATTTGCTGGGCCCAGCTCTGGATGGTGAACGCCGCGGCGGTGGCGAAGAGGGCTGTGACGGCCAGGGCGAGGATGGCGGTGGGGGTGAGGTGGAGGGTGGCGTGGCCGCCGAGTGGGAGGGTGAGGAGCATGAAGATGGCAGCGAAGGCGATCTGGAGGGCGCCGAGGCGGCGCGCGGAGATCTGCGGGGCGGCGTGGGCGAGGGTGAGGAGGTGCGCGGCGAAGGCGCCCGCGCAGGCGAGAGTGAGCCACTCGCCGAGGTGCATGCCGGAGAGGAGGGCGGCGCCGGTACCGGGCTGCGACGTGAGGAGGATCAGGCCGATGAAGGCGGTGATGGCTCCGAGGAAGACGATGGTGTTGGGGCGTGAGGCTGTGGGTGGGGCGACGCGAGGGAGCAGGCTGAGGATGGGGACGAGGACGACGACGAGGCCGGTGAGGAAGGCGGATTTGGACGGTGTGGTGTGGGCGAGGCCGGAGGTCTGGAACTGGTAGCCGAGCGCGAGGAAGAAGCCGGCGGTGGCGGTGAGTCGGAGCTCGGCGCGTGTGGGGCGGCTGCGGTCGTGTGCGAGGAGGACGGTGAGCATGACGATGGCTGCGAGCGACATGCGGAGGAGGTTGAAGAGGAGTGGGGAGATGTCGCGGAGTGCGGCTTTGACGAGCGGGAAGGTGCAGCCCCAGACGAGGACGACCGCGATGAGCAGGAGGTGGGCGAGGAGGTTGTGGCGGCGGTGGGGCATGGGGATGGGGCGAGTGGTTAGTCGTTAGTGGTTAGTGGTTAGTGAGGGCAAAGGCAAGAGCAAAGACAAAGGCAAGGGCGGATCGCGCTCTCGCGCGATAGCCCACCTTAGCGCGATGAATCACCCCAGCGAGCAATCTCGCCGGGGACCCCGATCGCTGCGCGCGAAGATGGGGCACCCGGGTTTGTGCGAGCTCAAGCGAATGCGCGGGGAGGGGGATCAATCGGGGTTGTCGGGTGGGTGGGAGGTGCCGGTGCGGGCGTCGGGGTTGGTGGGTTTCGCGTAGGGTGAGGGTTTCGCCGGTGGTGCGGGTTGTTGCGCGGTGGGTTGCTGTGCGGCGGGTGATGGTGGAGCGGCAGGAGTAGATTGCTCGGCGGTGTAGCGGGTAATGCCGCCGACAACGGTGCGCAGGACGCGCGTGTGCAGGATCTGCTGTGGTGTGGAGCGGGTGAGGTCGCGGTCGAGGACGACGAGGTCGGCGAGGAAGCCGGGGGCTAGCTGGCCCTTGATGGTCTCGCGCCACTCGGCGAAGGCGGAGGCTTGGGTGTAGGCGTACAGGGCTTCAGTGACGGTGAGTTTTTCGTGGGCGGCGTTTTGCGGATCGAAGGTTTGGGTGCCGGCTTCGTTCATGCGTGTGATGGCGGCGTAGAGGCCGCGCATGGGGTTGATGGACTCGACGGGGTAGTCGGTGCCGAAGGCGAGTGGGACGCCGTGATTGAGGAACGAGCGCCAGGCGTAGGCGTACTTGATGCGAGCGTGATCCGAATTTGCTGGGCCGAGGCGCTGTTCGGCCCAGGCCATGTCGTCGAGCAGGTGTGACGGCTGCATGGAGGCGATGACGCCGAGATCATGGAAGCGTTGGAAGGCGTTGGGGCTGACGACCTGCGCGTGCTCGATGCGGAAACGGAAGTCGGCGGGAGCGTAGGGCGGCTGGGGACACGGGTTGACGCGGGTGACGATGGCGTCGGGCGGAAGAGTGTGCTCGTACTTTTCTTCTTTCGCCTGGCACAAGAAGGCGGGCGCGGGGATGCCGGCCTGTTCGGCGGCTTCGAAGGCATCGAGGGCCATGTCGTTGGCGCGGTCGCCGATGGCGTGAAAGCCGAGCTGGAAGCCGGCGGCGGCGCGCTCGGTGGACATGGCGTTGAGCTTGTCGGGGTCATAGCGTGGGATGCCGGAGTTGTTGGGGTCGTCGCTGTAGGGCGCATTGAGCGCGGCGGTGCGCGAGCCGAGTGAGCCATCCATGAAGCCTTTGAGGAAGGTAAGGTGCAGGAGAGGATCGTTGGGGTCGTGGCTGGCGCGGCGCTGTTCGAGGTCGCCGAGGGGGAGGTTGAAGTCGATCCACTCGGCGATGCGGAGCGGGAGTTTGTTTTCGTGCTCCATGCCTTCGAGGACGAGCCAGTCGTTCCAGGTGGAGAAGTCCTGGATGGAGGTGACGCCGTGGGCGAGCGCGTCCTGGATGGAGAGCTCGAGCGCGTGGCGGCGGGTTTGGTAGCTCGGCGGCGGGATGACTTTTTCGACGAGTGAGGTTGCGGGAGATTCGCGGATGATGCCGGTGGGATTTCCCTGTGCGTCGCGATCGATGTGGCCGCCGGGAGGATCTGGCGTGTTGTTGTCGATGCCCGCGGCTTTAAGGGCGGCGGTGTTGGCGATGGCGATGTGGCCATCGACGCGGAAGAGGAAGGCGGGGTGGGGGCCGGTGACGGAGTCGAGGTCGTGCGCGGTGGGGAGGGTTTTGCTGGCCCACCTGGTGTGATCCCAACCGCCGCCGAGAATCCATTCATTCGGGTCGGGGAGAGTCTTCGCGTAGGCGGCAATGCGGGATTGCATCTCGGCGAGAGAGGTGACACCGTTGAGATTGGCGGAGAGGCGATCGAGGCCGGCTTCGGCGATGTGGGTGTGGGCGTCGTTGAAGCCGGGCATGGCGAAGGCGCCGTGGAGGTCGATCTTGACGGCGTCGGGCGCGGCGCAGGCGAGGACGGTGTCGTTGGAGCCGACGGCGGTGATCCATTCACCGCTGATGCCGATGGCCTGGACGCGCTGCGGCGGGGTGTGGTCGTCGATGGCGTGGAGGCCGACGCCGGTGAGGATGTTGCCGTTGTAGTAGATGGTGTGCGCGGGCTGGGGGCAGTGCTCTGACCCGAGCCAGCGAGCTGGCTGGGGACCCCGTTGGGCGGATGCGGGAGCGGCGAGGATGCTGAGTGCGCTGAAAGATATTGCGGCGAGCGTTATCGACTTCACGTGATGAGTTTAGTGCGAGTGACACCCGGGTTGTGGGATTCAGCGGGCTGCTTCGCTCAGGGTTGCGGTGTCGGTGGCGTGTTGGCTGCAGGTGTCGAGGAGCAGGAGGAGGATGCGGCGGAGGGCGAGCTCGCGGTTGGTGGGCGAGTACCACTCTTCGGTGGTGTGGATGCCGCCGCCGGTGCCGCCGGCTCCGATGGCGAGTGCGGGAATGCCGAGGGAGAGTGGGAGGTTGGCGTCGGTGGAACCGATGCGGGATTCGGTGCGGATGTTGAGGTGGCGGTCGACGGCGCGAAGGCTGATGGCGAGCGAGGAGTCGGAGGGCAGCGAGCCGGCGGTGCGGTCGCCGATGCGACGGATTTGAAGACGGAGTGCATCGCGTGCGCGGCCGCGGCGGGCTTCCGCTTTGACGCACTTGGAGACGGTGGAGAGGACGAGGGTTTCGAGGCTCTCGAGCTCTTCGGTGGAGGTGGAGCGGAGATCGAAGTCCGCGGTGGCGGAGGATGGGATGGAATTGATAGATGTTCCGCCGGAGATGGTGCCGCAGTTGAGTGTGGTGCGCGGGTTGGAGGGAAGCGCGAGTTGCGTGAGTGCGGCGATGGCGGCGGCGAGTGCGTTGATGGGGCTGGGGCGGCCGGCGTCGGCCCAGGAGTGGCCGCCGGGGCCGGTGATTTCGACGCGAAGACGGCGCGAGCCGAGGGCGCGGTCTACGAGGGTGCCGGTGCCGCAGCCTTCGAGCGCGATGGCTGTCTGGATGCGATGCGCGTACGGCGAGCGTGAGAAGAGGTGGCGCATGCCGCGGAGGTCGCCTTCGCCTTCTTCACCGACGTTCGCGGCGAAGAGGATGGTTGTGGCGGGTGTGAAGTTGGCGTAGCGGAGGGCGGCGGCGATGGCGAGGAGAGCGGTGAGGCCGGCGCCATTGTCGGTGGCGCCGGGGCAGAGGAGTTTGCCGTGCTCGTCTACGCGCGGCGTGCATTCGGTGCCGGCAGGGAAGATGGTGTCGAGGTGCGCGGAGAGGAGGATGATGGGACGCGAGGGAACAGGGCTCACCACCCCAGCCAGCAAGCTGGCCGGGGACCCCGGGATCAGGGAACAGGGATCAGAGGGCAGCTCGGCGAGAGTGTTGCCTTCGCGGTCGATGTGCGGGTTATGGAGGCCGAGGCCGGCGAAGCGGGAGAGGAACCAGGAGGCGCGCGCGGCTTCGCCGAAGGGTGGTGCGGGGATGGCGAGGAACTCGGAGTGCCAGCGCTGGAGTTGTTGCTCGTAGAGGTGAAGCCAGTGGAAGGCGCGGTGGATGGTGCGGTCGGCGGCGAGCGCGGTGATGCGGGTGTTGGCGAGGGTGGAGGGCGCGGGGGTCATCGAGCGGCCTCTCCCCCACCCATGACGCCCACTTCATGGTCGTCATGAATGGGGCACCCGATGTTGTGGTCCGGGTCGTAGAGGACATCGACGAGGTAGAGGCCACGGGCGGGTGCGGTGGGGCCGGCGGCGGTGCGGTCGCGAGCGGCGAGGATGCGGGTGAGGTCGGAGGGTTCGAGCGAGCCGCGGCCTATCTCGACGAGCGTGCCGACGATGTTGCGCACCATGTGGTGGAGGAAGCCGTTGCCGGCGATGCGGAAGGTGAGGAGAGAGGGATCGGGGATCAGGGAACAGGGATCAGGGATCAGGGTGTTGGCGAAGGGGCGCGTGGACCACTCGGCGTGCGTGATGGTTTTTACGGGGTTGATTTTTGTGGCGCGTGTGTGTGGTGAGTCGTTGGCGGCTTCGCGTTGCGTGCGGTCGGGATCTGACGCGGCCATGGAGGTGAAATCGTGTGTGCCGATGAGGAGATCGGCGGCGCGCTGCATGAGGTCGAGCGAGAGAGGCCAGCGGCAGTCCCAGGCGTAGGGCGCGAGGAAGGGTGAGCAGATGCGCTCGAGTGCAGGCTGGCCGGGGGTGGGGCGGATGCGGCGCTCGAAGATGCGATACTCGTAGGTTTTACTTCGGGCGCTGTGGCGTGCGTGAAAGCTGTGCGGGACCTGTTCGCAGGAGAGCACGCGGATGGCGGCGGGAAGGATGCGATTCAGCGCGCGCTGGAGGTTCGCGGCGGGGACCGGTGCTGCGAGGCGGAAGCTGACGACCTGCGCGAGTGCGTGGACGCCGGCGTCGGTGCGGCCGGAGCCTTGTGGAAGAATTTCTTCGCCGGTAAGGCGGAAGAGGCAGTCGGCGAGCGTGCCCTGGATGGTAGCGAGGCCGGAGCCACCCCGGCGAAGAAGTTCCCACCCCAGCGAACCAGTTCGCTGGGGACCGCGGAGTTCGCCGGGGACCGCGGTGGATTGGGCCGACTGAATCTGCCAGCCGTGAAAGCCCGAGCCGTCGTAGGCGAGGGTGAGCTTCCAGTTGGTGGATGCGGCGGCCATGAAATAGAGAGTAGAGGATAGAGGCTAGAGCGTGGGGTCAGATGTGAAGGCGTGTGGACGATATACTGAAGCGGCTCTTTGCCTTCTGTTCGTCGGGTGGAACTTCGGGTCCTTGCTCGCCGTATTGCAAGAGAACGGCAAGACAAACTATCTGAAGCGCAAAAGGTCTGAACCAGACTCGGAGAAGCGAACGTGAAATTGAGGGATTTGCAGGCTGCGGCGTGCGTCGCCCTGATGTTGAGCAGCGCCGCGGCACAGACTCCTGCTGCGCCCGCGACCGGACAGAATCCTGCTGCGACGCAGCAGCCGGCGCCCACGCAACAGCAGCCGACAGACACGCTGCAGCAGCCGGCGCCCACGAACCCGAATGTGACGGGTGAGACGCCTGCGGCGCAACAGCCGGCGGGCACAGTGAATCCGACCGCACCGGCACCGCAGCAGAGCGTGCAGAATGACACGACGGGAACGCCGGGGCTGCCGCAGGCGCCGGCGCCAAAGCTAACAGAGCCGCTGTATCTGCGGCCGACGGGCAAGGATTACACGGAACCGATTCCGTTCCTCCCGAACCCATTGCATGACTACACGCCGACGAATTATCCGGCGCCGCGGCTGAGCAATACGCCGGACCTGCGCGATCTGCTGCGCGATGGGAAGATCTATCTCGGGCTGAATGACGCGGTCACGCTGGCGCTTGAGAACAACTACGACATCGCGATTGCGCGGATCAACCTCGACATTGCGGACACGGATATTCTGCGCGCGAAGGCGGGGTCGTCGTTGCGTGGTGTGTCGACCGGAATTGTGGCGAACACGCTGGGCGGATCGAGCTCGACGATTACGGGCGGCGGCGGGCCGGGCGGAACGACGAGCGCGGCGGGCGGAAGCGGCGCGGGTGCGTCGGGGCTGGTGCTGAGCACGAACGGCGGCGGACCGCAGCCGGAGCTGCTGGATCCGGAGTTCACGGGAACGCTGCAGTATGAGCGGGCGAATACGCAGGAGTCGACGACCCTGCTGACCGGAACGAACACGCTCTCGCAGGATACGGCGACGTACAACTTCCAATACACGGAAGGGTTCCTGGGCGGCGAATCGCTGAACGTGACGTTCGATAACTCGCACATAACGACGAACAGCCAACGGACAAGCTACAGTCCGCTGCTGCAGTCCAATATGCGTGCGCAGCTGACGCAGCACCTGCTGCAGGGATGCTGCAAGTGGGTGAACGAGCGGTTCATCATCCAGGCGAAGAACAACCGCAGGATTACGGACGCGGCGTTCCGGCAGCAGTTGATCTACACGGTGGGGCAGGTGGAGAGCATCTACTGGGCACTGGTGAGCGCGTATGAAGACGAACAGGCGAAGACGCGCGCGCTACAGCAGTCGACGCAGCTGGCCGCAGATAACCGCAAGCAATTGCAGATTGGAACGCTGGCTCCGCTGGATGTGGTGAACTCGGACGCGGCGGTGGCGAGCGACAAGCAGGCGCTGATTACGTCGCAGTCGAATCTCGAGTATCAGCAGCTGCTGATGAAGCAGGCGATCGTGCGTAACCTGAACGATCCACAACTGGCGAATGCGCCGGTGGTTCCGACGGACCGGGTGAGCCTGGAACGGCTGCCGGAAGAGGACATGCAGACCGAAGACCTGATTCGTGAGGCGTACCAGAACAATCCGCAGATTGAGCAGGCGACGCTGAACATGAAGAACAACCAGATCACCATCCGGGCGGAGAAGAACGGATTGCTTCCGGTGCTGGATGCGTATGGGTTTTATGGCGGCAGCGGCGTGGGTGGTCAGCAGAATCCGAACCTGAACTGTGGCGGATTGACCGGGGCTCCGCAGCCGTGCCCGCCGGGCTCTGTGCCAGGCTCCGGCTATGGCACGGTGCTGGGCAACACGCTGAACAATACGTCGCCGGACTGGGGCGTGGGTGTGAACCTGCAGATTCCGATCCGCAACCGGATCGCGCAGGCAGACCAGGTGCGCTCGCAGATGGAGTACCGGCAGTCGCAGATGCGGCTGCAGCAGCTCTACACGCAGATTCGCATTCAGGTGATCAATGGCGTGTATGCGCTGACGAACGATCGTGCGGCGGTGCAGTCGTCGCAGTCGGCGCGCGATTATGCGGCGCAGGCGCTGGAGGCCGAGCAGAAGAAGTACAGGCTTGGTGCGTCGACGACCGCGAACGTGCTGCAGATGGAGCGCAACCTGGCGACATCCGAGGACAATATGATCTCGGCGACGGCGGCGTATGCGCGCGATCGTGCATCACTGAGCCAGATTCTGGCGATCACGCTGGACAAGTACGGCATCAGCATCACGCAGGCGGCCAATGGAACGATTTCGCAGAAGCCGAATATTCCAGGGTTGACGGCGCCGACGCCGCCGGCTCCGCCGAAGCCGCTGACGGAGACGCCTCCGCCGATGCCGCAGTAAGGTAGAGGGTAGAGAGTAGAGGGTAGAGAGTAGAAAAAACGAAGAGGCCGTGGCGAGAGCTGCGGCCTCGTTGTTGGTCCGAGTGTGGGAGGCTCGTTACTTGCTAACCCCTCACTTGCTAACTCCTCACTGACTGGCTGCTGTAGGCTGGGAGTTTGGAGTGAGTGAGATGAGTGAAGCAACGGAGAATGGGCTCGCGAGGTCGGCGTCAGCGTATTTGAGGTCGGCGCGGCATCAGCCGGTCCAGTGGCATGAGTGGGGCGCGGAGGCGTTTGAGAAGGCGAAGCAAGAGAACAAGCCGGTGCTGCTGGATATCGGCGCGGTGTGGTGCCACTGGTGCCATGTTATGGATCGCGAGAGCTATGAGAATGATGAGACCGCGCAGGTGCTGAACCAGCACTACGTTGCGGTGAAGGTGGATCGCGATGAGCGGCCGGATGTGGACACGCGCTATCAGTCGGCGGTGGCAACCATCAGTGGACAAGGAGGATGGCCGCTGACGGCGTTTCTTACGCCGGATGGAAAGCCGTTCTTTGGCGGAACGTACTTTCCGCCGGACGAGCGGTATGGAAGGCCGGGTTTCCGGCGCGTGCTGCTGACGATGGCGAAGGCGTTCCAGGAGCGGCGCGAGGAGGTTGAGGAGTCGGCGGGCAGCATCCTGACGATGATCGAGCACAACGAGAGCTTTTCGGGGCGCAGCGGAGAGCCCGGATCGGCGCTGCTGGACAAGATCATTGAGCCGATTATGCGGATGTTCGACGCGCGCAATGGAGGGTTTGGATCGCAGCCGAAGTTTCCGCATTCGGGCGCGATTGATCTGCTGATTGATGCGGCGACGCGTGGAGGAGAAAATGCGGAGGCGGCGCGGAAGGTGGCGATCGTCACGTTGAAGAAGATGGCTGCGGGTGGGATTCACGATCAGCTTGCGGGCGGGTTTCATCGCTACTCGGTGGACGAGCAGTGGATTGTGCCGCACTTCGAGAAGATGGCGTATGACAACAGCGAGCTGCTAAAGAATTACGCGCATGCGTTCCAGAGCTTCGCGGATCCGGAGTTTGCGCAGGTGGCGAACGGGATTCTGCGCTGGATGGATGAGTGGCTGAGCGATCGCGAGCGCGGAGGGTTTTATGCTTCGCAGGATGCGGATGATTCGCTGGACGACGATGGCGACTACTTCACGTGGACGCGTGATGAGGCGCAGGGTGTTTTGACTCCCGAGGAGTTTCGCATTGCGGAGGCGTACTTCAATCTGCGGCCACTGGGTGACATGCATCACAACCCGGCAAAGAATGTGCTGCATACGCCGCGGGCGATTGAGGAGGTTGCGAAGGCGCTCGGGATGGAAGAGCAGAAAGCGCGTGAGTTGTTGAAGGCGGCGAAGGAGAAGATGTATGCGGCGCGGCTCGAGCGGCGCACGCCGTATGTGGACAAGACGGTTTATACGAACTGGAATGGAATGTGCATCTCGGCGTACATCGCGGCGGGACGCGCGCTGGGTTTGAAGGAGCCGGTGGAGTTTGCGCTGAAGTCGCTGGATCGTGTGCTGCGCGAGGCGTGGAGTGATGCAGGGCTGGCGCATGTAGTGGCGTATGGCGAGGGAGTGGCGCCGGAGCGGGCGGTTGCGGGCGTGCTGGAGGACTATGCGTTTGTCGCCAATGCGGCGCTGGATGCGTGGGAGGTGAGCGGCGAGATGCGCTACTTCGAGGCAACTCAGAGGATCGCCGATGCGATGCTGGCGAGGTTCTACGATGCGACGGGCTGCGGGTTCTTCGACACGGAGGTGAATTCGAGCGAGGAGCGGATTGGAGCGCTGGCGGCGCGGAGAAAGCCGCTGCAGGATGCGCCGACGCCGGCGGGGAATTCAGTGGCAGCGACGGTGCTGCTGCGGCTGGCGGCGCTGACGAACAACAAGGACTACGAGACACGTGCGCAGGAGACGCTGGAGACGTTCGCGGGTGTCGTCGAGCACTTCGGGTTGTACGCGGCCAGTTATGCGCTGGCGCTGCGGAGGATGATTGAGCCGCCGCTGCAGGCGTGCATCGTGGGAGAAGACAGCGCGGCGAAAGAGTTGCTGGTTGCGGCGATGGCGCGGTTTATGGTGAACAAGAGCGTCATTCAACTGCGGCGCGAGCAGATGCAAAAGCTTCCGCCCGCGTTGGCGGAGACGCTGCCGAATGCGCCGGAAGATGCCGGGAGCTTTGCATTGGTGTGCAGGGGCAGCTCGTGTCTGCCGCCGATCAAGAATGCTGAGGAGTTGTACTCAGCGCTGGCCTGATCAGTGACCGAGCAGATGCGGCGCAAGGGTGGAGAAGCCGTTCCAGGCGATCTGTACGCCGATGCACACGACGATGAAGCCGATGACGCGCAGGATACCTTGCGTGGTCGCGGGCGGAATCGCTTTCGTCAGCCGCGGTGCGTTGGCGTAGCAGAGATAGACGAATGCGCTGAGCACAAGGATCGCTAGAAAGAGGCCGCCGTGCCTGAGAGCGTTGAGCACGATGCCGCCGTTCTGGGCGCGCGCCGCCAGCGTGAGCGTGACCACCAGCGTGCCCGGGCCTGAGGTTACCGGAAATGTCAATGGGTAGAAGGCTTTCTTCTGCAGGGCCTGGAAGCTGTCGTCAGGATTGAGGCGAATCTCTTCGCGCTTGTCGAGCGTCTTTTCCGACTCCTTGGCATTGAGCACGGACCAGCCGATGGCGGCGATAACGATTCCACCGGAGACCTGCACGATGGGGAGCGAGATGCCGAAGAAGTGGAGGATGGCGGAGCCGAGGAGCTCGATGACGACGAGGAAGATGACGTTGTTGAGCGCGATCTTGCGCGCGAGGCTGCGATACGCGCCTGCGGGTGCGTCGCCGACCAGGCCGAGGAAGACCAGTGCAGAGCCGATTGGATTGATGAGCGGCAGAAGCGCGCTGAAGGCGATGAGGAACGAGTTCCACAGCTCAATCGCTTGACTCACAGGGCTTGACTCACAGGGCGATGGTAGCAGGCGGATGTTGCGTGTCTGTTGTGCTAGTGCGAGGTCTCAGGCGCCGCAGGTTGCGGTGGTTCGGTTGGCACCCCGGGCGGAGCCGGTGGAGCGGCGGTGGGATCGGGGCGCTCGAGCACGAGCGTGCTGCTGGCGGTGCCGAAGGCGATGTTCTCTTTCTCGAAGGCGAGGAGGATGCGGCGGCGCAGCTCGCGCAGCACGCCGTCACGTTGATTGACCTGCACGCGAATGTTGATGGGATAGATGACCTCGTGGCCGCTGATCTTGTCGACGCCGGGGACGGTGGGGTCGTCGATGACGACGTCCTTGAAAGCCGCGTCGGCGCGGACTTCTTTCGCCACATGGGTGAGGACCAGGAGGACGCGGTCGGGGTTCTCGCTGGTGCTGACGCTGACCGGAAGGGTGGCGACGGAAAAGTCGCGCGAGAGGTTGGAGACGGTGGTGATCTGGCTGTTGGGCACGATGTAGAGCGTGCCGTCGCCATCGCGCAGCGTGGTGACACGCAGGGTGAGGTTTTCGACCGTGCCCTGAAGGCCGGCGATCTTGATGTTGTCGCCGATGGCGTACTGGTCTTCGAGCAGGATGAAGAGGCCGGTGAGCATGTCTTTGAAGAGCGACTGCGCGCCGAAGCTGATGCCCAGGCCGATGACGCCGGCGGCGGCGATGAACGAACCCAGCGGGACGCCGAGTGCGCCGAGGATCTGGATGAAGACATAGGCGGCGATGAGGGCGTAGCCTGTGGCGCGGATGATTCCGGCCAGCGTGCGCAGCTGGGCGGCGCGGTGGGCGTTGCCGACCATGGCCTCGGCGCGCTTGCGCATGCGTTTGACGAAGAAGGCAAGAGTCTGCTGGGCGATGAGCGCGAGCAACAAAGCGATGACAATCTTGGGGACGCCATGCTGTACAAAGTTCAGCACGTCCATATGCCAGCCGTGTTCGAGCGAGATGAGGGAGTGTTGCTCTTGTGGAAGAGTGGCGGTAGGAGTCATCATTAATGAAAATCCGGTCTACTCCGCAGGATACGAGAGAAGCCAAGCGTAAGACGAGTCGCACCCGGCGGCAGGTAGCTTTTGGCAAGGAGGAGTGAAATGCGACCGAGAGCAATCAGTCACATATTGGTGGTGGCGATGTTGTGCGCGGCTGTGTTTGTGGTGGTCTCGGGAGCGGGGCTGCACACGGGCAGCGGGGTGGCGCATGCGCAAAAGGGGCAACAGCCGAAGATACCGCCGTACATGCAGCAGCAGGGCCCGGATGCGCTGAACCCGAACGCAAACCCGCCGGCGCCGGATCCGCTCCGCGTGAAGATGGATGAGGAACGCATGAAGGCGATGAACGACGATCGCCATAAGAAGCTGGCGGCGGATGTCGACCGGCTGGTGTCGCTGAGCAATGAATTAAAGACGGATGTGGACAAGACGAACAAGGATGAGCTTTCCGTGGAGGTCATCAAGAAGGCGCAGGAGATTGAGAAGCTCGCGCACGATGTGCAGAGCCGGATGAAGAATTAACGTGACGGCAGCGGCCGGCTCAGCCGGCGATTAAGGATGTCTGGCCATATGGACCGTTCGGGTCTATAAAGGCTGCACAGACACGCGACGTGGATTTGTGGAGGCGAGTCTCGCCGCTGGGAGAGGCCATCGATGCGAATGACAAGAAAAAATCAGATGTTCCGGATTGCAGCTGTTGGATTGGTGCTGCTGGCAGGCGCGGCATGGAGCGGAAACTCGGGTGTTGCGGCAGCTCAGCAGACGATGCCAGGGACGAACAGGGATCCGATTATGCCTCCGTCGCAACCGCCAGGTGCGCTTCCCTCAGAAGACCCGTCGGTGAGCGGGCGCATGGGGGCCGACCGGCTTGAGGCGATGAAGATGGCGGACCGCCGCAATCATGCCCAAAAAGACATTGAGAAGATGAGTGCGCTGACGACTGAATTGAAGTCGGACTTCGAGAAGACGCACCAGGGTGAGCTGCCGGCGGATCTTCTCCGCAAGGCGAAGGAAATTGAGAAGCTGGCTCACGATCTGCAGAGCCAGATGGCGCACTGATCGTGCCGGTTTTGGGCTGCTAAGATGCATGAAATTCGGCCTCTCTCGGGTGGCGACGCATCGGTGTGAAGATTGGGTATTCAACCGGCAAAGCGCTAACCGGGACGAGTAGAATCGTCGAGGCTGGAGGAGGGCCACGGGTTGGCGGAGAAGCGGACAGCGGTTAAGGTGGCGGGGGTGGGTGAGCGCGCGGCGGAGCAGGTGGTGGCCGCGGGGCTCACGGCGCCGCAACTGATTGAGTTCTACCGGCTGATGTATCTCTCGCGGCGGACGGACGACCGCGAGATCATGCTGAAGCGGCAGCAGAAGATCTTCTTCCAGGTGTCGTGTGCAGGACATGAGGCGCTGCTGGTGGCCGCCGGCTTGGCGATGAAGCCTGGCTACGACTGGTTCTTTCCCTACTATCGCGATCGCGCGATCTGCCTGGCGCTGGGGATGACTGTCGAGGACCAGTTGCTGCAGGCCGTGGGGGCGGCGACCGACCCTTCGAGCGGCGGGCGGCAGATGCCCAGCCACTGGACGAGCGAGCGGCTGAATATCGTGTCGCCGTCGTCCTCGACTGCGACGCAATGCCTGCAGGCGATCGGTTGCGCGGAGGCCGGACGGTACTACCGGAGTCATCCGGCGGCGGCGAATCGAATGAGCGATGGCGCGGACTATCGCAGCTTCAAGGATGTGAAGTTTGAGGCCGACGAGGTGGTCTATGTGTCGATCGGCGAGGGATCGACCAGCCAGGGCGAGTTCTGGGAGTCGCTGAACACGGCTTCGAACGAGAAGCTGCCGGTGCTGTATGTCATCGAGGACAACGGGTATGCGATCTCGACGCCGGTGGAGGCGAATACGCCGGGCGGCAATATCTCAAAGCTGATCGCGAACTTTCCGAACTTCCGCTTCTGGGAGATCGACGGGACCGACGCGATCGCGAGCTACAAGGCCATGGTGCAGGCCGTCGAATACTGCCGTAGCGGCGAAGGCCCGGCGGTGGTGCACGGGCATGTGACGCGTCCGTACTCGCACTCGCTGAGCGATGACGAGCGGCTGTACCGCAGCGCGGAGGAGATTGGGGCGGATGCGCTGCGCGATCCGATCTCGCGGATGCAGATGTGGCTGCTGCGTGAGGGGATTCTGGACGCGCAGGGAATCAACGAGCTCGAGCGCAAGGTAGACGAAGAGGTGCAGCACGCGGCGGATCGCGCGCTGTCGGCGGTGCTGCCCACGCCGGACACGATCCTGAAGCATGTGTACTCCGAAGATATCGACCCGACCGATGCGCGGTTTGCGACGAAGGTGGCCGCTACAGCGGACGATACCGAGCGCACGATGGCGGACCTGATCAACGCGACGCTGAAGGACGAGATGCGGCGCGATGAGCGGGTCGTGGTCTTCGGCGAGGATGTGGCCGACGCCACGCGCGATGAGGCGCTGCGCAGAGGCAAGATCAAGGGCAAGGGCGGCGTGTTCAAGCTCACCGCGGGGTTGCAGAAGGAGTTCGGCAACGACCGCGTGTGGAACTCGCCGCTGGCCGAGGCGAATATCACCGGCCGGGCCATAGGGATGGCGGTGCGCGGGCTGAAGCCGGTGGTGGAGATTCAGTTCTTCGACTACATCTGGCCGGCGATGCACCAGATGCGCAATGAACTGAGCGTGATGCGCTGGCGGTCGAACGGGCAGTTCAGCTGCCCGCTGGTGATGCGCGTGCCGATCGGCGGGTATCTCACGGGCGGCTCGATCTATCATTCGCAGTCGGGCGAGAGCATCTTTACGCACACGCCGGGCGTGCGGGTGGTGATGCCCTCGAATGCCCTAGATGCGGCGGGGCTGCTGCGGACGGCAATCCGTTGCGATGATCCGGTGCTTTTCCTGGAGCATAAGCGGCTCTATCGCGAGACGTTTGGACGCGGGATGTACCCAGGGCCGGAGTACATGATTCCGTTCGGCAAGGCCAAGGTGGTCCGGGAGGGCAAGGACCTGACGGTGGTGACCTACGGGGCGGTGGTGCCGCGGGCGCTGCAGGCGGCACAGAGGATGGCCCGGGATCTGAAGATGGAGGTTGAGGTAATCGATCTCCGTTGCCTGAGCCCGTATGACTTTGAGGCGATTGCTGCGTCGGTAAAGAAGACCAGCAAGGTGCTCGTGGCCCATGAGGACATGTTGAGCTGGGGCTACGGCGCGGAGATCGCAGCGCGGATCGGCGATGAGCTGTTCCACGATCTGGATGCGCCGGTGCGGCGTGTGGGGTCGATGGACACCTTTGTGGCATACCAACCGCTGCTGGAAGATGTGATCCTGCCTCAGCCGGAGCGGCTGTTTGCGGCCATGAAGGAGCTTGCAGAGTTTTAGGATCAGGAATTTACGGTCCGGGTCGCAACTTTCGGGAAGGTGCCGGGGTTTAGGCGGATAACCGATGCTTTGCGAGGGTTCTGGAGAACAACTGTCATGATGCCGCGGCGTAGATGGATGCGTGAGGCGGGGCAGACCGCGTTGACGGGTCTGCTGTGCGGGTTGATGGCGGTTCCACAGGCGGCGTTCGGGGCGGCTCCGAGCGCGTCTCACACGCCGTCGCCAGGTGTGCCGAAGCGGCCCGAGCGCGAGGCTCCGCTGACCCAGCAGGAGCGGGTGCTGCACGCGCTGAACCGGTTCACGTTTGGGCCGCGGCCGGGCGAGGTTGAAGCCGTCGAAAAGATGGGGCTGACCAATTGGTTTATGCAGCAGCTTCAGCCCGAGAAGATCGATGATTCCGCCTTTGAGCAGCGGATGAAGGAGTATCCGCTGCTGCGGCTGAACCAGGCGGATCTGATCCACCAGTTCCCATCCCAGGCGATGCTGCGGATGGCCGACCGGGGAAATCTTTGGGTTCCGCGCGACCGGGTCGTGCACGCGATCTTTGAGGATGCGAAGTACGAGTACGACCAGAAGCAGAATGAGTTGAAGCTGCAGGCGGCTAACGGCGCGAAGCCGGGCCAGGCGCAGACGGCAGTGGCGGCGCAACCGGAGAATGCGAAGCAGATGCGGCGGCAGGCGATGGCCGGCCTTGCTGCTCTGGATGAAACAGATGAGTCGGCGAGCAAGCGGCCCGCCCCGCAGAACGGCATGCAGGCCAGCATGGACATGGCCGGCGGTGGAGCGACCGAGCCTTCGATGGCGTCGAGCGGAAACACGCCGCAAGGGCAGATGCTGCTCTCGAATGGAGAGGTTGCGACGCAGCCGCTGGAGCTGAACAAGAAGGGCAAGGCGAAGATGAAGGACCTGGCCGAGCCCGCGCCCGAAGAGGTGCAGGCGGTGCTGGCACTGCCGCCGGATCAGCGCGTGGACCGGCTGGTGGCCATGAAGCCGGACGAGATGGCGTCGTTCAAGGCAGCGCTGAAGCCCGGCCAGAAGATTCAGCTGGTGCAGGGCATGTCGCCCGAGGATGAGGAGATTGCAGGCGAGTTCATCACGGCGCCGGAGCGCGTAGTCGCGGCGGAGATCCTGGAGTCCCGGCTGGAGCGCGATGTCTTCAGCGAGCGGCAGCTGCAGGCGGTGATGACGGACTTCTGGCTGAATCACTTCAGCGTGTATTTGCGGAAGAACCAGAACGAGCCGTACTACCTGCCGTCGTATGAGCGCGATGTGATTCTGCCGAACGCGCTGGGCAAGTTTGAGAATCTGCTGGTCGCCGTGGCGCAGAGCCCGGCGATGCTGATGTATCTCGACAACTGGGAGAGCGTTGGGCCGAACTCGATCCAGGCAATGCGGGCCCAGCAGGCGAACTTCATGCGGCCGAATGCGAAGAAGCAGCAGCCGAAGGGCATCAACGAAAACTATGGCCGCGAGCTGATGGAGCTGCACACGCTCGGCGTGAACGGCGGCTACACGCAGAAGGATGTCATCGAGGTCTCGAAGTGCTTTACCGGATGGACCATCGATAAGCCGTTCCAGGGCGGTGGCGCGTACTACAACGAGAACATGCACGAGCCCGGCACCAAGATTGTGCTGGGTCACAAGATCAAGGAGAACGGCCAGAAGGAAGGTCTGGAGGTGCTGCACATCCTGGCGACCAGCCCGGCGACAGCGCACTTCATCTCGCAGAAGCTGGCGGTGCGGTTTGTGAGCGACGATCCTCCGCCGGCGCTGGTCAACCGCATGGCGGCGGCGTTCCTGAAGACCGACGGGAATATCCGGGCGGTGCTGTTGACGATGTATCGCTCGCCGGAGTTCTGGAGCCCGCAGGTGTATCGCGCAAAGGTAAAGACACCGATTGAGTTTATGGCGAGCGCGCTGCGGGCGAGTGGGGCTTCGGTGAAGACGCCGCTGCAACTGGTGCAGGCGATGGATCGGCTCGGAATGCCGATCTACGGCATGCTGACGCCGCAGGGGTACTCGTGGAAGAACGAGGATTGGGTGAGCAGCAACGCGCTGATTTCGCGCATGAACTTTGCGCTGGTGCTGAGCAGTAATCGCGTGATGGGCGTGAAGACGGACTGGCCGGAGCTGCTGGGCGATACCGATGGTGCTCCGCCGCCGGTTCCGGATGTGGAGACGGAGAACAAGCTGGAGATTGCGCTGCTCGGTGAGCCGGCGTCGGACAGGACGCGGTCGACGGTGCTGGCGCAGTTTGGCGATCCGACGGCGCAGCAGAGTGCGGAGGATGCATTCAAGGCCAAGCCGGCGCAGGATGACGTATCGATGGTTCCGGCGCGCGGGCTGCTGCGTGGCAAGGCCGGGCGTGGGCCGGAGCCTGGGCCGGGCTCGCCGCTGGATACGATGGCGGGGCTGTTGCTGGGGTCTCCGGAGTTTCAGCGAAGGTAAGCAAGTCAGCGAGTCAGCAAGTCAGCGAGTCAGGAAAGGCAATACGAGGGTAGCGCGATGGCGAGCAGGATGAAATTCACGGATGCGAGCGACTGGGGATGCGATATGTGCGGTCGCGATTTGGCGCGGCGCAATGGCGTGACGCGGCGTGGATTTCTGCGCGGAGGTGCGCTCGCGCTGGTGGGGACCTCTGTCGTTCCGGCCTTCCTCACGCGCGCGGTGTATGCCGAGGTGGATCGTGCAGCGGCGAGCCGCAAGAAGCTGGTTGTGATCTTCCAGCGGGGCGCGTGCGATGGCCTGAATGTGGTGATTCCGTATGCCGAGAAGAACTACTACAGGATGCGGCCGACGATTGCGATTCAGAAGAACGATGTGCTGGATCTGAACGGATACTTCGGGCTGCATCCGGCGATGAGTGCGATGAAGCCGCTGTATGAGCAGGGGCATCTGGCGATTGTGCATGCGGCTGGCTCGCCGGATCCCACGCGCTCGCACTTCGACGCGCAGGACTTTATGGAGAGCGGAACGCCGGGTGTGAAGTCGACGCCGGATGGATGGCTGAATCGTGCGCTGCAGGTTGAGCCGCTGGACGGAAAGCCGTCGCCGTTCCGCGCGGTTGCGCTGAACGCGGAGATTCCGCGCACGCTGCAGGGCCGGGTGCCGGCAGTCGCAGTGGCGAACCTGGCGGACTTCTCGGTGGGCGGTCGCGGGCCGCAAACCTCCGCGGTGTCAAATGCGTTTGAGGCGATGTACGACGAGAGCACGGACGCGGTGCTGCATGGGACGGGGGAGGAGACCTTTGAGGCGGTGAAGATGCTGAAGGCCGCGAACCCGGCGCAGTACAAGCCTGCGGAGGGGGTTGTGTATCCGAATGGGGCGTTCGGCAATAGCATGAAGCAGATTGCGCAGTTGCTGAAGGCGAATCTTGGAGTGGAGGCGGCGTTTTCGGATATCGGCGGATGGGACACGCATCAGAACCAGGGCGCGGCGAATGGACAGCTCGCGAATCGGCTGACGGAGTTTTCAAACACGATTGCGGCGTTCTGGCGGGACATGGGCGACGACGCGGAGAACGTGACGCTGGTGACGATGTCGGAGTTTGGACGAACCGCCCGGCAGAACGGCACCGGCGGAACGGATCATGGCCACGCGAATGTAATGTTCGTGCTCGGCGGCGGGGTAAAGGGCGGCAAGGTGTATGGGCAGTGGCCGGGCGTGAACGATGAGCAGTTGAACGAAGGGCGCGATCTGAAGGTGACGACGGACTTCAGAAATGTGCTGGGCGAGGCGGCATACAAAACGCTGGGCGCGCGGAAGCTGGATGTGGTGTTTCCGGGTGCGCAGCTTGAGCCGTCGGCGTTTTTGAACTTTGTGTAGACCTCATGCGTATAGAGAGTGAGGCATTGCGCGCAAAAGGTTGTGTGCGCGTTGTGTCATTGTTACGTAATTTTGAGCAGGTGATGAATCGATCGTGATCCGCATTGTGTGTGCGAAAAACCCGCACAGGATGCGGGTTTTCGCATGCCTGTTGCCTGATGTTGCAGATGAGATTCCCGCAAGGAATTTCGCGCGAAGAGCAAAACCTTTTGCGCGATACTCCGTCTGAACAGATGTAACACCTGCTGGAGCGCAAGTCCCCACGGCTTCGGCTTCCCCAATCCGCACTACCCTCCCCACCTGTACCGAGGCTGCCTGAACACCGGCGGCCTTCGCGCCTTTAAGGCCGAGTCGCTTGTGGAGTGCCCGTGACGTACTGATCCACGAAGCGCTCGATGACGGGAATGAGCGCGGGGTCTTCAGATGAAGAGAGTTCGACGGTGATCTTGGGATCGGCGGCGGTGGCGAGAGGGGGCGGAGGCTGCCTATTGTCGTAGCTGATCAGTAGCTTGGGTGTGGTGAGTGTATGCAGCGGCGCGGCGAGTGGAAACTGTTCGTGGAAGAGGAGACGCGCAGGAACGAGAGAAGAATGTGGGTCGCGCGCGACGCGATCGGTGAGGTCGCCGTCGGGTGCGTCGAGGATGATCGCGGAAATGTCACGGTGTTGCGCCGCGAGGTTGACGGCGAGAGAAGCGCCGATGCCGTGGCCGTAGATGATGATGCTCTGCGGCGGGATATGCTGCGTGGCGGTGAGATAGGTGAATGCGGATTCTGCGTCCTGCTGCATACTGGCTTGCTTCGGATGCAGGCCGGTGCTCTTGCCATAACCGCGATAGTCGAAAAGCAAAACATTCAGACGGGCGTTGTGGAGGAGAAGTGCGCCGGGGAGCGCATCTGAATCGGAGCCGTCGCCGGAATGAAGCATGAGTGCCGTGGGCGCCGAGCTTACGTCTGCGGGGATGTACCAGCCGTCGAGCTGCGGCTGGCCTGTGGCATCAACGGCGAAGTGGAGTTCGGTGAATTTGATCCCGGCAGATGCGGGCGATTTCACTACCGTGCGCGAAGGATGCAGCACAAGCTGCCACTGGCCCTGATACCAGAGCAGGCAAAGTGTACCCCAGGACAGAAGCAGCGCGGTGGCAAAGACGATGGCAAGTGCCTTGAGAATCCAGCGCGGGTCTACAAGTTCTGGCGCGCCGCTAAGCTCTGGCGCACTGCTACGCTCACGCGTGGTGGATTGCGGTGTGGTGTGGCGCTGAGATGATGGAGGTGTGCGCGGGTTGCGCGGGGTCGGCTTGCGTGAGTTCGGCATGAGTCCTGGTTACAGAATCAAGCATCTCATGCGCGAACGTGAATGGAGAGTGGAGTGAGTGAGTGGGTGCCCTTGTGCGCGTTGAGTGAGGCTCCGAAGCCGGGCGAGGTGACGGAGGCGGAAGTAAATGGCGTGCAGGTCTGCCTCGCCAATGTGAACGGCCGGTTGTGCGCGCTCGGAAATATCTGCCCGCACCGCGGAGGGCCGCTGGGACAGGGGTGGATTGAGGGTGAGGCAGTCGTTTGTCCATGGCACTCGTGGGCGTTTGATACGCGGAGCGGCGAGGCGTTGCCGCCGGACTGCGGCAAAGTGGATGTAATTCCGCTGAAGATTGAGGGTGATGATGTGCTGATTGATGTGAGCTGAGCCGATCAACAGGACAATAGAGGTTGTAGAGAACCAGGCTGAGCGCCGGTTTTTTTCGGCGTTCATACAGCGTGCGGCGAGGTTTGTGCATTCTTAGCACTTGACGGGAGATTCTTCTCCGGGAAGGGAGGGTCACATGAGACGGGTTCTGTTGGGAGCACTGACGCTGGGCATGATTCTGGGGGTGGCCGGCAACTCGCAGGCGCAACACCGGCACCGGCACTGTTTTTGGAGGCATCATCACCGGGTTTGCCGCTACCGCTAGCGGGGAGCGGAAGTTTGCTGCAGGAGCCCGGTGAAAGCCGGGCTTTTTGCTGCGCTTCGGCTATGAGACGAGCTGGCGGCGAGCCTGTTAGGATAGATAGAGTCCACTCCCCAAGGGAGATTCCATGCAGGCAATTCTTGCGCTCGAGGATGGGCGCATCTTTCGCGGCCGAGCGTTCGGCGCGCCGGTGGAGCGCGTCGGCGAGGTTGTTTTCAATACATCGCTGACTGGCTACCAGGAAATTTTTACCGACCCGTCGTACACGGGCCAGATTGTCGTTCTAACCAACCCGCACATTGGGAACTATGGCACGTCGCCGAGCGATGCGGAGTCGGCGCGCCCTGCGATCGAAGGCCTTGTCGTGCGGGAGTTCTCACCCGTCGCCTCGAACTGGCGGTCTACAGAAGTTGCCGATGAGTATCTCGAGCGCAGCGGCGTTCCGGTGATCGCGGAGATCGACACGCGCGCGGTGGTGCGGCATCTGCGCGCGAATGGATGCCTGCGTGGCGTGATCTCGACTGCAGTCGAGGACGTGGACGCGCTGGTGGCAAAGGCGCGCGCGCATCGGCGGATGGATGGAACCGATCTGGCGAGTGTGGTGACCACGGAGAAGCCGTACGAATGGAGCGCGGACGAACCGAAGAACGAGACTGGCGATGCGCTGCTGCCGGCCGAGGACGCGGCAGCGAAGGACCAGATGCATGTGGTCGCGTATGACTTCGGGATCAAGCAGAACATTCTGCGCATGCTGGCGAGAGAGAACTGCCGCGTGACGGTGGTTCCGGCGAAGACGACGGCGGCGGAAGTGCTGCAGATGAACCCGGATGGCGTGTTCTTCTCGAACGGGCCGGGCGATCCGGAGCCGCTGGAGTATGCGGTTTCAAATATCAGGGAATTGCAAGGGAAGAAGCCGCTATTTGGAATTTGCCTGGGGCATCAGTTGTTCGGGCTGGCGCTGGGCGGCAGGACCTACAAGCTGAAGTTCGGGCACCACGGCGGGAATCATCCGATCAAGAACCTGGAGACCGGCAAGGTCGAGATTACGTCGCAGAATCACAACTTCAACGTCGATCCGGAGTCGCTGCCTGAAGATGTTGTGCAGACGCATGTGAACCTGAACGACAACACGCTTGCCGGGCTGAAGCACAAGAGCGATCCAATGTTCAGCGTGCAATATCATCCGGAGGCAAGCCCCGGTCCGCACGATTCGCACTACTTGTTCCGTGACTTCAGAAAGATGATGGAGGAGTGGAAGAAGTGAGGCCCCACGGCTGCAATTCGTTCGATGCAGCAGTAGTGTTTTCCATTTTTGTGGGGCGGGACTCGAGTCCCGCCATTATTTTGAGAATTGAAGATTGAAGACGAGAGAGAAGTAGATGCCGCGTAGGAACGACATTTCGAAGATTCTGGTAATTGGCTCGGGGCCGATTGTGATCGGCCAGTCGGCAGAGTTTGATTACTCGGGCACGCAGGCGTGCAAGGCGCTGAAGGCCGAGGGCTATGAGGTCGTGCTGGTGAACTCGAACCCGGCGTCGATCATGACGGACCCCGAGGTTGCGGACCGCACGTACATTGAGCCGCTGACGCCGGCGTATCTCGAGGAGATTCTGCGCGTCGAGGCGGAGTCGCTCGATGCCTCGAAAGGCAAGTTTGCGGTGCTGCCGACCGTGGGTGGGCAGACGGCGCTGAATCTTGCGGTCGACATGGCCGACAAGGGCGTGCTGGATAAGTACGGCATTGAGCTGATCGGCGCGAAGCTGGAGGCGATCAAGAAGGCGGAGGACCGGCTGCTGTTCAAGGATGCGATGAATCGCATCGGTCTCGATATGCCGAAGTCGAAACTCGTCAACAACATTCGCGACGGGCTGGAGTTTTCCGGTGTGCTTGGGTTTCCGGTGGTCATCCGGCCGAGCTTCACGCTGGGTGGCTCGGGCGGCGGCATTGCGTACAACCGCGAAGAGCTGATGGAGATTCTGTCGCGCGGTCTGGATCTTTCTCCCGTGCACGAGTGCCTGCTCGAAGAGAGCGTGCTCGGATGGAAGGAGTATGAGCTCGAGGTTGTTCGCGATTTGAAGGACAACGTCGTGATCATCTGCTCGATTGAGAACTTCGATCCGATGGGTGTGCATACGGGTGATTCGGTGACCGTGGCGCCCGCGCAGACGTTGACGGACCGCGAATATCAGAAGATGCGCGACGCTGCGATTGCGGTGATTCGCGAGATCGGTGTCGAAACGGGCGGAAGCAATGTGCAGTTCGCGGTGGATCCGCGCAACGGGCGCATGACCGTCATCGAGATGAATCCGCGTGTGTCGCGGTCGTCTGCGCTCGCCAGTAAAGCCACCGGGTTTCCGATTGCGAAGATTGCGGCGCGGCTGGCGGTGGGCTACACGCTGGATGAACTGCAGAACGACATCACGAAGGCGACCCCGGCATGCTTTGAGCCGACGATCGACTACGTGGTGGTGAAGATTCCGAAGTGGCAGTTTGAGAAGTTTCCCGGCGCGGATGAGACGCTGGGGCCGCAGATGAAGTCTGTAGGCGAGGTGATGGCGATCGGGCGCACGTTCAAAGAGGCGCTGATGAAGGCGGTGCGCTCGCTGGAGACCGGCAAGAAGTCTGGCGCGGATGCGATCGATCCGCGCAGGCTGCGACAGCGGCTGGTGACGCCCTCGCCGGAGCGGCTGGCGTATCTGCGCTATGCATTCGAGACGGGCATGAGCGTGCGCGAGGCGGCGCGGCTCTCCGGGATGGACCCGTGGTTCCTGCACCAGATGAAGATGATTGCCGACGAGCTGCAGCGCGTAGAGTTCGCAGGAATCGATGCGCTCGAAGCGCATGATCTGCACGCGGCCAAGCGCATGGGCTTGTCGGATGAAAGATTAGCGGCTGCGCTCGGACGCGAAGGACGCGAGGGCACAGCGCAGGTGCGGGCGATGCGCGAGCGGCTGGGTGTGCGGCCGGTGTTCAAGCTTGTCGACACGTGCGCGGCGGAGTTTGAGAGCTTCACGCCGTATCTGTACTCCTGCTACGACGAGGAGGATGAGGCGCAGCCGACGGATCGCAGGAAGATCATCATTCTGGGCTCGGGGCCGAACCGGATCGGGCAGGGCATTGAATTTGATTACTGCTGCTGCCATGCGGCGTTTGCGCTGCGTGAAGATGGCTACGAGACGATCATGGTCAACTGCAATCCGGAGACGGTCTCGACTGATTACGACACCAGCGACCGGTTGTATTTTGAGCCGTTGACGTTCGAGGATGTGCTCGCGGTGTATGAGCACGAGGCTTCCTCGGGCGCAGAGATCGGAATGATTGTGCAGTTCGGTGGGCAGACGCCGCTGAATCTTGCGCTGCCCTTGAAAGCTGCGGGCGTGCCGATCATTGGAACGTCGCCAGAGTCGATTGATCTTGCAGAAGATCGCAAGCGGTTTGGAAAGTTGATTGAGGATCTGGGAATTCCGCAACCACCGGGAGCGATGGCAACGAGTGTGGAAGAGGCTCTCGCGGGCGCACGCAAGGTGGAGTATCCGGTGCTGGTGCGGCCGAGCTATGTGCTGGGCGGGCGCGCGATGGTGATTGCGTACGACGATACCGAGGTGGTGCGGTATATGACGACCGCGATCGAGTACTCGCAGGAGCGGCCGGTGCTGATCGATCACTTCCTGGAGGACGCACAGGAGGTCGACGTCGACGCGCTGTGCGACGGCAAGGATGTGGTGATTGCCGGGATTATGCAGCACATCGAGGAGGCGGGTGTGCACTCGGGTGATTCGTCGTGTGTGTTGCCGGCGGTGGATCTGTCAACCGAGGTGATGCAGACGCTCCGCACGTACACGCGAAAGCTGGCGCTCGCGCTGAAGGTTGTGGGCTTGGTGAATCTGCAGTTCGCGGTGCAGCGCGGCAAGGTGTTTGTGATTGAGGTCAACCCGCGCGCTTCGAGAACAGTTCCGTATGTGTCGAAGGCGACGGGTGTGCAGCTGGCGAAGGTGGCTTCGCGGCTGATGACTGGGAAGACGCTGCGGGAGCTGCTGCCGGAGCAGGTGGCGAGTGGCGAAGACCTTGGAACGGGCGAGCACTTCTTTGTGAAGTCGCCGGTGTTTCCGTGGGGCAAGTTCCACGGCGTCGATCCTGTGCTGGGGCCGGAGATGCGATCGACCGGCGAGGTCATGGGCGTGGCGACGACGTTCGGCGAGGCGTTTGCCAAGGCGCAGATGGCCGCGGGATTGTATCTGCCGACCGGCGGGACGGTGTTCTTCAGCGTGAACGATCATGATAAGCGCGCGGTTGCGGCGCTGGCGCGGCGGTTCGTCGACATGGGATTCAAGCTGGTGGCGACGTATGGGACCGCAGCGGTGATCGAAGGCGCGGGCTTGCAGGTGGATCGCGTGTACGCGGTGAAGGAAGGACGGCCGAATGTGGTCGACCTGATCAAGGGCGAGAACATTCAGCTCATCGTGAATACGCCGCAGGGACAGGATCGTGTGTTCGACGAGCAGGCGATCCGGCGCGCGGCGGTTGCAGCGCGGGTGCCGACGATTACGACGATGGCTGCGGCCAAGGCTGCGGCAGATGGGATCGAGGCGCTGCAACGCGGTGAGTACCACGTGAGCTCGCTGCAGGAGCTACACGCGGCGAGGGAAGCGGTGACCGCCTGATGCTGCTGGAGGGATTGTTCATCCCGGTGACCACGCCGTTCTATGCGGACGGCGCGTGCTACTGGCGCAAGCTGGAGCACAATGTGGACCGGTACTCGCGGACGCCGGCGGCTGGGGTGGTGGTGCTGGGGCCGCGCACGGAGGCTACGGGGCTGAGCGATGAGGAGCGGCGTGAGTCGCTGCGCGTCGGGAGTGAGGTTGCGGCGAAGGAGAAGGTGCTGCTCGCCGGTGTGGGCGCGGAGAGCGTCGCGGGTGCGGTGATGCAGGCGGAGTGGGCTGCGGTGTCGCGGTTCGACGCTGTGGTGCTGCGGGCTCCCGTGGAGTGGCGGCGGCTGGCGCGTGGGGAATCGGTCCAGCAGGTGGAGTTGTTCTTCAGGGCGGTCGCGGATCGGTCGCCGCTGCCGGTTGTGCTGTGGAGTGATGGGGCGAGCGGTGGGTTTGAGCTGCCGGTCGAGATGGTGGGGGCGTTGGCGGGGCATCCGAATGTCATTGGGTTGGTGGATGCGGGGCTGACAGTGGAGCGGCTTGCGGCGGTGCGCGCGGCGACTGAGGGTGTGAAGCGCGAGGTGACGGTCACGACGGTGTTCGCGGCGGTTACGGCGCGGATGCTTGAGGTGCAGCGTGAGGGTGAGGCAACGTTTGTGGCAGCGGATGCGCTGACGAGTGGCGGCGCGTCGGTGGCGGTGGCTCCGCCGAAGCCGGCGTTGAAGACGCGGACGAAGACGGTTGGGTTTCAGGTTGTGGCTGCGAGCCCGGCGAGCGGCTCGGTTGATTTGCTGGAGGCTGGGGTGCAGGGGGTTGCGCCGGAGCTGGCGGGGTGTGCTCCGCAGGGATGCCATGAGGTGTGGGCGGCGTTCAAGGATGGTGATCCGAAGCTGGCGCGGCTGAAGGCGGAGCGGTTGCGCGAGGCGGATGCGGTGGTGGCGGAGTTTGGTATCGCCGGCGTCAAGTATGCGTGTGATTTGAACGGGTATTTCGGTGGGGCTCCGCGGCTGCCGCGGGTGGGGTTAACGGCGGAGGAGAAGCGGACGGTGGAGCGGGCGTTCCGCGAGGTAAGGAACTAGGGTTGGAGGGGTACCCCCCTCCCCCCCTTAAATTGCGCAAAGTCTTCGAAGCAGAGACTTTAGGCTTGGACTTGTGTCCAAACGGCCACATGGGTGTGGTGAATTGTGCACAGGCGGCTAGCGGCGGGCGGCGAGGGAGATTTTGGCTTTGGCCTGGGCGGCTTCCGGGGAGTTGGGGAAGCGCTGGATGAGGGCGCGGTACTCGCGGATGCCGGCTTCGTTCTGGTGCAGGGCAACGAGGGCGTCTCCTTTGTGGAGGTGGGCGGCGGGGATCTTGGAGTTGTCGGGGTAGTGCTCGAGGACGTGGTCGTAGTCCTTGATGGCGGCGGAATAATGGCCGGCGCGGAGGTCCATTTCGCCGATGTAGTAGTACCCGTTGCCGGCGAGGTTGTCGTCGGGGTAGGCCTTGATGAGCTCCTGGAACTCAGAGGTGGAGAGGCCGTTCTTGCCGGACATGTAGTCGCTGTAGGCGGTGCGGTACATCTCGCCGGGGGGAGGATTACCGGAGGCGGCGGGGGCGAGCGTGGCGGGTGCGGGGGCTGTGCCGTTCGCGATGGAGCTGAGAGGTGTGCCGGGGAGCGGTTTGCCGCTGCTGTCGGTAGGGTTTGCGGGACCGACCGGGACTGCAGCCGCGCCGCCAGCGGGAGGAACGTTGCCGGGCAGGTTGCCGAGGAGGGCGTTGGTGGACTGCTGCGAGGACTGGACGCTGTTGAGGTCTTTTTCGATGCGGTCGAGGCGGGCCTTAAGCTCGTCCAGGGAATCGTTGAGGGACTGGACCTGACCGGAGAGCTGGTCGTTCTTCTGCCCGGCGGCGTCCTGGACGTTCTGCATCTTGAGCTGGAGGCCGCTGACGGCTGCGGACATTTTGTTGACGGAGTCGGCGGTCTGCTGGACGAGATCCTTGAGGACGCCCCAGCGCTCGTCGCTGGTCTGCTGGAGGCGCGCGACGGCGTCCTGGAGCTGCTGTACCTGGGTCTGGAGCTGGACCATGTCCTTGTTCACGGCGTGGGCGCGCGGGGTTGCGCCGAAGAGGAGAAGGGCAGCAAGGGTGAGGGGGATGAGGCGCGTGCGTGACATGGTAGTTGGACTCC
The DNA here is from genome assembly GCA_035651235.1 of Acidobacteriaceae bacterium. Taxonomy (GTDB): domain Bacteria; phylum Acidobacteriota; class Terriglobia; order Terriglobales; family Acidobacteriaceae; genus Granulicella. The sequence goes on along the minus strand of DASRGC010000053.1, from coordinate 45,915 downwards.
TGGAATGCAAGTCTAGTCTCGGGGTGGGGCTGTCTAGAAGCAACAGCCGATCCCCTGCGGCGATGACAACAACAAAGGCAACGGCAAGAACAAGAGCAACGGCGCTCGCGCGCTACCACGCGCGATACCCCACCCTGTCCGGCTACGCCGGTCGAGGGTGGGGCACCCGGTTCTGATGAATAGCGGCAACGGGGTTAGCGGTCGACGTTAAACTGGGCGCGGCGGTTCTGCTGCCAGCAGGATTCGTTCTCTTCGGTGCAGAACTGGCGCTCCTTGCCGTAGCTGACGACGCGGATGCGGCTGGCGTTGACGCCGGCGGCGACCAGGGCCTGCTTGGCGGCGTTGGCGCGGTTTTCGCCGAGGGTGATGTTGTATTCGGCGGAGCCGCGGTCGTCGCAGTAGCCGGCGATCAGGATCTTCAGATCCGGATGCGCGTTGATGTAGGTGGCTGCGGCAGTCACGGAGGCTTCGTCGGCCGGACGGATGTCATAGCTGTCGTAGTCGAAGAAGAGGTCCTTGACGGCGGCGTGGAAGGCGGCGTCGGCGCCAGCGTCGTTTTCAGTGATGTTGCCGGACTCAGGCACGGTGGGCACGCGGACGGTGACGCGGACGTTGGCCTCGGTGGTTCCACCATCACCTTTGGCGACGAGGTGGAAGTTCGTCGAGGCGTCAGGCGTGACGGTCTGGGTGCCGTTGGTCGCGACGTTGCCGATGCCGTCGATGGAGACGGAGGTGGCGTTGGTGGTGCGCCAGTTGAGCACGACGGACTGGCCCTGATCGATGGCCATGGGATCTGCGGAGATGGTCGCGGTGGGCGCGGGGGCGCCGGCTTCGGGGGGAAGCGCGGATGGCGGCGGGAGGGTCTTCGCCTTGTGATGGCAGCCGGTGGCGGTGAGCAGAGCGATGGATGCACTGAAGAGAAGAGTGGACAGCTTGCGGGATGGGGAGGTTTGTCGAGAGATCATCTTGTCCTCTGTTGGGGGTCCTCGTTTGAGCTCGCGGCCGAGCCAGGCCAAATCAATGGAAGATGTACCTTGCGTTTTAGTTTAGGGCCCGAAGCGAATCTGGAGTGTGCTGAGGAACATGGGGAGATTACCGCCAGCTCCAGTTGGGCATGTCGGCGCCGGAGCCGGTGAGTGTGCGTTTTTGTGTGCCGTCGACGAGCATGGTCATGATGCGGGTGTGGTCGGCACGGCCATCGGGAGAGTTTGCGTACACGAGATGACTGCCATCAGGGGACCAGGAGGGGAAGTCGCAACGTCCTGAGTCGTGGGTGAGCTGAATCCAGCGCTTGGTGGCAATCTCCATGACGTAGATGTCCTGGCCGCCGGGGGCGCCGGGGCCGTACTTGCGGTCCCAGGCAAAGGCGATGAACTGGCCGTTGGGAGACCAGGAGGGAGAGCTGGCATAGCCGCCGTCGGTGAGGCGCTGTACGCCGGAGCCGTCGGCTTCCATGATGTAGATCTGGGGGAGGCCGGTGCGGCCGGAGACCCAGGCGATCTGCGCGCCGGTCTTGGGGTTCCAGGTGGGCGAGGCGTCGGGGCCGCGGAAGTCGGTAACGCGGTGGGCGGCGGTGCCCTGGGAGTCGGAGACCCAGATTTCCGGGTCGCCGGTGCGGTCGGAGGAGAAGGCGAGCTGCTGGCCGTTGGGCGCCCACGCAGGCGAGACGTTGGTGCCGCCCGCGTTGGCGAAGTTTACGGTGCGGTTCAGGAGCATGGAGTACATGCCGATCTGAAAGCCGCCGTGGCGGCTGATCTCGGCGAAGGCGATACGGGAGTTATCGGGCGAGATTCGCGGGGAGATGGCGTAGCCGACGTGGGTGATCTGGTGCTGGTTGGCGCCGTCGTAGTCCATCTCCCAGATCTCTTTGTTCTGGCCGGCCTGCTTGACGTAAAAGATCTTGGTTTCGGCGATGCCGGTGGTGCCGCCGCCGAGGCGGGCGATGATCTCGTCGGCGAAGCGGTGGGCGATCTGGCGGGCGCTGTTTTCGCTGGCGGTGTCGGAGTACTGGCGGGCGAAGATCTGGGGGTACTGGGGATTTTTGGCGTCGTCGAGGAAGCCGTTGACGATGAGGCGGCCGCCGGAGACGGAGAGATTGCCGAAGGCCACCATGGACGCGTTGGCCGGCGGGGCGGACCACTGCGAGAGCTGAATCTCAGACTGACCGCCCGGCGTGGCCTGCGGGGCCATCTCTTTGGAGACGAGGTCGAACATGCCGGCGTTGGAGAGGTCGTTGTAGAGGGTCTGGTCGAAGACGGTCTTGTCAGGGTGCGTGGCGGGATCGACGTTGGCGGCCTTGAAGCTGGCTACGGCGAGACGGATCTTGTTGGCGCCGGTGGATCTTGTGATGACGATGGGGCCTTCCTGCGCGGGGAGCGTGGGTGCAAAGAGCAGCGCAGAGAAGAGAAACGTGAGGAGGGCTGGAACGCTGGGGGCGGTGCGGCGTTTGTTGGCGAGGGGTCCACCACGGAGGGGGCCAAGTTGCATCGTAATCAGACCTTCTTTTTTGAAGTGTAGTCGAAATCTGCCGGAAACACTGTGGATTTTATTGCTGTTTGTAATCAAAGTTGAATTCCACTGTTATGTGATCTCCGGCGGGCAGGGGGCCGAAGTTGTCGACGCGCTGGAGGGCGTGCAGGGCGGAGGCGTCGAGCGAGGGTGACCCGCTCTTAGTTTCGATGCGGATGTTCTGGGGAACGCCGTCGCGGTTGACGTCAAAGAGGATGGTGGTGCGCTTGCCCTGCGAGGTGGTGGGGTCGGCCTCCTGGGTGTACCAGTTCTGGCCGACGATGCGGCTGATGATCTGGATGTAGTAGGCGTAGCGGCTGCCGAAGGTGCGGTCCTGCACGGTGGCGATCGCGGTGCCGTTCTTGAGCTGGGTGAGAGCCTCGGGTAGCTGCGTGGCGGCGTCGCCGGTGGCGGCCTTGGGCGTGGGCGGCGTGGGCTGCGGATGCTTGGGCGGCGTGGGCTGGGCGATGGGCGCAACCTTGGTCTTTTCGGGGGTCTTCTCCTTGATGAGGATGTCGGTGGGCTTGGGCGGTGGCTGGGTGGCTTCCTTGGGTGGAGGCTTGGGGGTGGGTGTGACGTTGTCGCTGGCCAGGACGTTGTGCTCGACGGGCGGGACCTTGGTGGGCAGAGGAAGCGCGGAGACCATGGAGGCCTGAATGGCGCCGATGGAGGAGGCGTCACCACCCCAGTGCGGAGTGTGCGAGGGGACGATGAATGCGAGCGCGACGAAGAAGCCGGCGATGGCGATGTGCAAGCCAATGGCGCCGGCGAAGCCGCTGCCGATCCGGTCGGGATTGTCGTAGTCGAGGCTGGCGAAGACGCTCATGCTGCGTTAGGGGTTGGTCCCTTCGATGGGGCGCGTGACGATGGAGATATTGGTGATGCCGGCCTGCTTGACCGCGTCCATGACGGAGGCGAAGGCGCCGAAGGGGACCTTCTGATCGGCGCGGACGTAGACGACGCGCTTGGTTCCGGCGGGTGTGTTGGAGCCGAGCAGGCGCGGGAGGTCGTGGATGTTGACAGGCTTGTCCTGCAGGAAGACATTCTGGTCTTTGTCGATGGTGACGACCATGTGCTCTTCGGAGACCTGGTTGACGGTGCGGGTCTGGGGGACGGCGACCTCGATGCCGGATTGGAGGACGGGAGCGGTGACCATGAAGATCAGGAGCAACACGAGGACGACGTCGACGAGCGGGGTGATGTTGATGTCGGAGAGGGCGGACTGGGTGCGGCCGTTGGCAGAGAAGGCCATGGATTAGGACCTCCGTCGAACGGTTTCTTCATAGGCCGGCGGCTGGGGGTGCGAGGTGGCGATCGCGGCGTTCTCGATTGCGTTGAGGAGCTCGCGGCCGAAGTCGTCCATGCGCGCGGCGAATTCGCGGAGACGCTGGGTGAGCTGGTTGTAGCCGATGACGGCGGGGACGGCGACGACGAGGCCGGCGGCGGTGGTGATGAGGGCTTCCGAGATGCCGGGAGCGACGGCGCGGAGGGTGGCGGCGCCGGCGGTGCCGAGGCCGTGGAAGGCGTCGATGATGCCCATGACGGTGCCGAAGAGGCCGATGAAGGGAGCGCACTGGGCGGTGGTGGCGAGCCAGGTCATGCGGCGTTCCATGATGGTGAGGGACTCGGAGGCGGCGGTCTGGGCGGCACGCTCGAGGGCCTGGGGGTTGGGTGGCTGGCCGCGGCCGCCGGCCTGGCGCTGGTATTCGTCGTGGATCTCATGGAAGACGGCGACGAGTGGGGAAGGCTTGAACTGGTCGGCGATCGCGGCGATTTCGGAGAGGCGGCCGGACTTGCGGAAGGCGCGCAGGAAGCGGCGGCTTTGCACATTGGCCTCATTGAAGGCGCGCCACTTGGCGATGATGATGGCCCAGGAGACGATGCTGGCGATGAGCAGGATGCCGAGGACGGTGAGCGCGGTGGGGCCGCTGTTGTGGACCATGTCCACGATGGCGTTAGAGTGCGGACCGGCGAGTGGACCGGAGGGGGCGGCCGTGTCTTGCAGGAAGAGAGCGAGGGGGAGGACAGTCATATGCTCAATTTCAGTGTAAATGCGCGGGGTGCGTGCGCTGTATTACCAAGAAAGGGACGTTTTTGGAAGGGTGAGGACCGGAGGAGTGAATGGTGAGTAGTGAATAGTGAATAAGGCAAAAGCAAAAGCAGATCCCCTTCAGGGATGACAACAAGAAAAGCGAAGGCAAGGGCAGAAAAGCAAGCCAGCGGCGGAGGGCTGCTATGCTCTCGGTGAGACCCCAGAGATGCTGCTGGAATTGCGCGCGGAAAACTATGCGGTGATTGATCATGCTGTGGCGGAGTTTGGCCCGGGATTGAACCTGCTGACAGGTGAAACGGGTGCGGGGAAGTCGATCCTGATTGATGCGCTGGTGCTGCTGCTGGGCGGGAAGGCGTCGAGCGATGTGGTGCGGTTTGGCGCGGAGAAGGCTGTGTTGGGATGTGTGTTTGAGTCCACTCCCGGCGCGGAGCAGATTCTGGAGGATAACGGGATCGATCCGGAGGGCGACGAGATTCTGCTGAGGCGCGAGATTGGGGCGAGCGGCAAGGGCAGAGTGTTTGTGAACAACCAGCCGGCGACGGTGAATGTGCTGCGGCAGCTGGCGCCGGAGCTGGCGCTGGTGCATGCCCAGAGCGAGACGCTGATGGCGTTCGATGCGGCGCAGCAAAGATTGCTGCTGGACCGGTTTGGAGATTTGAGTAGGGACGAGGTGAGTGCTGGCTTCGCGAAGTGGCGTGAGGTGAGGCAGCGGATTGACGAGCTGCGGGCGGCTGAGGCCGACCGGCTGCGGCTGCTGGATCTGTGGAGCTTTCAGGCGCGGGAGATTGAGAGCGCGGGCATCGTGGATGCGGAGGAGGATGTAAGGCTTGCCGCGGAGAAGCGCGTGCTGGCGAATGCGGAGCGGCTGTTTACGGGAGCGACTGCGGCGCTGGAGGTGTTGTACGAGGCGGAGGTCTCGGCGGAGTCGCTGCTGGGTGGAGCGCTGAAGCATGTGGAGGATTTAGCGAGATTCGATGAGCGGTTTCGCGAGACGGTGAGTGCGTTGAGCGCGGCGAAGGCGAGTGTAGAGGATGCGGCGGCGACGCTGCGGGATTTTGCGGGAGATGTGACGGCGTCGCCGGAGAGATTGGGTGAGATTGAGGACCGGCTGGCGGCGCTGGAGAGGCTGAAGCGGAAGTATGGGCCTATTTCTAATGCCGCGGGCGCTGCCGGAACTACAGGGCTGAGTGAAGTGATTGCGTTTGGCGAAGAGGTGAAGGGCAAGCTGAACGAGCTGGAGAATCGCGAGGCGCGACTGAAGGAGCTGGAGGTTGAGCTTGGAGCGGCGGCGAAGAGGTACAGGGAGGCGGCACGGAAGCTGAGCGAACAGCGTTCGGCGGCGGCGAAGAGATTGGCGAAGTTGGCGGAAAAGCAGATGAATGAGCTGGCGATGAATGCGAAGTTTGCGGTCGACGTAACGGCTGAGGAGACGGAGTCGAGCTGGAGCGCGAGTGGGTGGGACCGTGTGGAGGCGAAGATCGCGACGAATCCGGGCGAGCCGATGAAGCCGCTGGAGGAGATTGCGTCGGGCGGTGAGATGAGCCGGGTGATGCTGGCGCTGAAGGTTGCGGTGGAGGAGGGTGCCGCTGGTCTCGGAAAAACGGGGAGCAAGAAGAGGAAGACGGTGCTTCCTCGGACGCTGGTGTTTGACGAGATTGATATTGGGATTGGCGGGCGAGCGGCGGAGGCGGTGGGGCAGAAGCTGAAGGCGCTGGCGAAGGGGCAGCAGGTGTTGTGTATTACGCATTTGCCGCAGATTGCTGCGTTTGCGGACCAGCACTTTTTGATTGAGAAGACGGAGAGGCGGGGACGGACGCAGACGGGTGTGCGCCGGATGGAGCAGAAGGAACGGGTGGAGGAGATTGCGCGGATGCTGTCGGGGGCGAGCTTGACGGAGACGTCACGGCGGCACGCGGAGCAGATGCTGGCCCAGAGCCGGTAAAGCCGCAGCAGATCTTTGGGGTTGCTGAACCGCTGTCGCGGCGAAGATCTATCTGGTCGAAGCCCGGTTGCCGTAGTTCAGCACCCAATCCAGCACGGGATCCTGGCCTTCTTCGTAGTCCTTCCAGGACGTCGTAATTTCCTTGTCCGGCCGAATGAGGTTCTCGCCGGTCTTCACAAACGTATAGAACTTTGTTGAGTAGTTCACCTTCCAGCCTGAGTTCGGAAGGGTCATGTCGCGGCGCTCCTGATAGCTGTTTGGCCGTTCGCCGATTGGCTCTCCGACGAGAATGGCCTTTGTCTGATTGCGAAAGTGCGCAGAGTTGGACATCGCCGCGGAGAACGTGTTGGGACCGATGAAAACAAAGAGATGGCCTTTGCGATTCAAGGCAGGGAGGTTGCGAATCGGGTGGACGAGATCTCTTAAGCCGACGGTGAAATCTCCGCCTCCGTTGAGACGCATATCGATTACGAGCTTTTCCGGGTGTTTCTGGTCGATCAACTGAAAGAGGCCTTTGCTCTTCTCATCCAGATCCTTGTAGCCTCGGAAGCTGCAGTAGACCGTGCGCGCATCGTCGAGATAGACACACCAGAAGCTGTCCTGTGGTCTTTGGCGAAACAGAGGCAGCCGTTTCGATGCATGGCTCCATTGGATCGTCGGGATCTTTTCCGCTGGCACGGAGTTCACGTTGATTGTGAGTTGCTTGCCGTCGTCGAAGGCTAAGGTGAACCGTGCGGAGTTGCGGTCCTGAGCAATTCCGGCTCCGTGCAAGACCATGCCAATCGTAAGCAGGTCATCGACGCGCCCCTCGCGCAGGGCTGCAGTCTCATCTGCGGGAGTGAGCGAGTAGAGCAAGTCATGCGCCTGTGCGATCGGGGTGTCGTTGATCTTGAGGACACGGGCGCCCAACGCGCTCTCATATCCCGGACCAACCGCCACGACGCGCAGGTCATTGCCGAAGCGTGCCAGGCGTATCGGCAAAAACGCCTGATCCACCGGCAGGGAGATGTAGGTGTGACCATCACCGATCGAGTTGGCGATCCGATCCAGACCGACATAGATCTCATCGCTGTTCAGGCGATCCAGTTTGGCGTCAAGCTCGGACACCTCGGCTTCGTACTGCTTGCGGGAGATGAAGTGGAAGGCGTCTGCATGGCGCTCCGCCAACTGAGTGGCAAAGAATTTAAGGTCCTCGTGCCATTCGGCTTTCGTCAGATCAGATCGCTGGGGAGGGGGCGGCGGTTTCGCGTCGCCAATCCGCTGCAACTCGATTGGTCCTGAATCGTCGCCTGCGGTCACCTTGCCATGCAAGAGCGGGCCATCGGGCGTTAATTCCATGACGATGCTGGAATCGAAGGTAAGCGTCAGCCGGCGGTTCTCGAAATGGCCGCTCGTCAGCACGGACGGTCCAAGTGGAATCGCCATACCGCCCGAGTACTGGCCCTTGTCGCAGCGAAGGTTGAGCGATATCTGGAGCTTTCCCATCAGCCGGCTTACTGCGGTGCCTTTGAAGTAGCCGGTCGGATCGGAAGGTTTGCAGATTGTCTGCGCGGAGCTGAAGCCGCAGCCGACAGCCAGCAATCCCAAAAGAAAGACGAAACGAAACAGGATCATTCTGTTCTCCAAATCTGCATCGTGCCGCCGCCGTTTTGACCGCGTAGTCGAAGGAAAGTTTCGGGGCCCTGGAATTCGATCTGGTGACAGCTGGATGATTTGCCGCTTGATTCGCTGCGGTCCGAACCACGCGAGGTTGTGCGGGATTGGTTACACCACCGAAGGCAACCCGTGGGGGTGGAGCGTTGTCTGAGACAGAAGGTTGGAGGGACCTTATGGCGGAAGCCAAGAAATGTGCGCATTCGGCCTGCAGCTGCATCTGCACGGACGGAAAAAAGTATTGCTCGCAGGTTTGTCAGGACTCGGCCGGGAAGACGTCGCTGGCCTGCCACTGTCCGCATGACAACTGCTCGGGTCATGTGTAACCACCCCAGCGAAAGAACGCTCGCCGGGGGCCCGGATAACCACCCCAGCGAACCAAGACCGCTCGCCGGGGGCCCGAATAGGAGATTGAGGGCAGATGACTGCTCCTGAGCCGGAGCAGATGGTGATGCTTAGTCCGGCGCCGGACGTCGCTGGGGATCCCGCTCTGGATGCAGCGTTGGCGGTGGCTGAGCGGCAGCGTGGTTGCACCGTCCGTGGTTCATCCGGAGGCGTGCCTGAGAGCCGGAACACGGGTATACTAGAGGACGTGCCTAGTCCTGTAGCTGCGCCCATTGATACCGACAATTCGACCTCCAGTTCCGCCCAAAAGCGCATCCTGCTTTTGAAGCCGCGGGGGTTCTGCGCCGGCGTGGTGCGGGCGATCGATATTGTGCGGATTGCGCTGGAGACGTTTGGCGCGCCGATTTATGTGCGCAAGGAGATTGTGCATAACAGCTATGTTGTGAATGATTTGGCGCAGAAGGGCGCGATCTTCGTCAACGAGCTGGATGAGGTGCCGGAGGGCCAGCGGGTGATTTACTCGGCCCATGGCGTCTCGCCCGCCGTGCGGGCTCGGGCGAAGGAGCGGGGGCTGAAGGTGATTGACGCGACCTGCCCGCTGGTGACCAAGGTGCACGTGGAGGCGATCAAGTTCGCCAAGCAGGGCTACTCGCTGATTCTTGTGGGACATAGAGACCACGAGGAGGTTGAGGGAACGCAGGGCGAGGCTCCTGATGTGACGCAAGTGGTGTCGACGGCGGAAGAGGTGGATGCGCTGGAGGTTCCGGACCCGAACAAGGTGGCTTACCTGACCCAGACGACGCTGTCGCTGGATGAGGCGGGGACGATGATTGCGGCGCTGAAGCGGCGATTCCCGAATATTGCGGGGCCCCACGCGCAGGACATCTGTTATGCGACGGAGAACCGCCAGACTGCGGTGAAGAATGTGGCGCATGGCGCGGATGTGGTGCTGGTGGTGGGATCGCGGAACAGCTCGAACTCGAACCGGCTGGTTGAGGTTTCGCGGAACCTGGGGACGAGCTCGTATCTGATCGACAAGGCGGACGACATTAAGCCGGAGTGGCTGGAGGGTGCGGCTTCGGTGGCGATCACGGCGGGGGCATCGGCGCCGGAGATCCTGGTGCAGGACGTTGTGCTTTTCCTGCAGGGCAAGGGTTTTGGTTCGGTCGAAGAGGTTGAGGTAATGCCGGAGAACGTCCGGTTTGGACTTCCGCCGGAGATTGTGCAGGCGATCGCTGCGGCGCCGAAGGCAGCCGCCGCCGCTGTGTAAGCGAACCCGTAGACGCGCACGTCAGTTAAGGAGCGCGCAGACCGAGGAGCAGCCGCAGTCAGGCTGCTGGAGTTTCGAGCGAAACGATTGCGAATGAACAGATCTCCAAGAGAGACGAAGGCGGCAGCGCAGCCGAGATTTGGCCGCCTGGACCTTGCGATGGATCGTGTGCGCGATGGGATCCGGCGCTCGGCGGACTGGCTGCTGGGGCAGCAGCACGAGGATGGGTACTGGTGCGGAGAGCTGGAAGCGGACTCGATGCTGGAGTCGGACTACATCTTCATGCACACGCTGCTGGGGACGGGAGATTCGGGCAAGCTGCAGCGTGCGGTGAATGAGATTCTGCGGCATCAGAACGAGGACGGCGGATGGAGTCTGTATCCGGGTGGGCCGTCGAATGTGAACTATGGCGTGAAGTGCTATCTGGCGCTGAAGCTGATGGGATACAAGGCCGATCATCCGGTGATGGTGCGGGCGCGAGAGAAGGTGCTGGAGCAGGGCGGCGTCGTGAACTGCAATACGTTCACCAAGATTTATCTGTGCGCGCTCGGCCAGTATGACTATGACGCGGTGCCGGCCGTTCCGCCGGAGATCGTGCTGTTCCCGAAGTGGTTCTACTTCAATATTTATGAGATCAGCGCGTGGTCGCGCGCGATTCTGGTGCCGCTGTCGATCATTTACGCAACGAAGCCGTTCAAGAAGCTGCCGGATGAGCAGGGAATTGATGAGCTGTTTGTGGGTGGGCGCGAGAACTCTAACCTGCATCTGCGCTGGGACCGAAAGCACTGGATCTCGTGGCGGAATTTTTTTCTTCTGACTGATCGCATGACGCACTGGTTTGAGCGGGTGCATGTGCGGCCGCTGCGCAAGGTGGCGATCAAGCACGCGGAGCGGTGGATGCTCGATCACTTTGAGCGCTCGGATGGACTGGGAGCGATCTATCCGGCCATGCTGAATGCGATTGTCGCGCTGCGGTGCCTGGGATATGGGTTTGATGACCCGCAGATGATCCGCGCGATGGATGAGTTTGAGAAGCTGGGGATCGATTGCCCGGATGGCGAGCCGGGGTATCCGACGCCGACGTTCCGGATGGTTCCGTGCTACTCGCCGGTGTGGGATACGGCGCAGGTGCTGTCGACGCTGGGGGAATGTGGCTTGTCGAGAACGGACCCGCGGCTGGTGAAGGCGGCGGACTGGCTGCTGTCGAAGGAGATTCGGTACAAGGGTGACTGGTCGCACAATGCGAAGATTGCGGACCCGAGCTGCTGGTGCTTCTTCTTCAATAACGATCATCAGCCGGATGTGGATGATACCGGCGAGGTGCTGCTGGCGCTGAAGTCGGTCGATAATCCGCGGGAGCGCTATCAGTACGAGGTGACACAGCGCGCGATTGAGTGGGTTTTTGCGATGCAGTGCAAGGCCGGTGGATGGGCGTCGTTCGACAAGGACAATACGAAGAAGATCTTTGAGTCGATTCCGTTTGCCGATCACAACGCGATGATCGATCCGCCCACGGTGGACATAACGGGCCGGCTGCTGGAGATGTTCGCGAGCTATGGGTACACGCGGCGTGATAAGCGGATCGAGAAGGCGGTTCAGTTCATTCTTCGCGAGCAGGAGCCGGACGGAAGCTGGTTTGGGCGCTGGGGCGTGAATTATCTGTATGGGACCTTCCTTGTGCTGCGCGGTTTGCAGGCGATGGAGTACAGCTATCTGGAGCCAGCGGTGCAGCAGGCGGCGGAGTGGATTCGTATGGTGCAGAATCCTGACGGCGGATGGGGCGAGACGTGTGGCACGTATGACGATCCGTTGCAGCGTGGTGTCGGGCCGTCGACGCCGTCGCAAACTGCATGGGCGCTTTTGGGATTGCTGGCTGCGAACGATACGCGGTCGGATTCGGTGGCAAAGGGGATTCGCTGGCTGATTGAGCGGCAGCATGAGGATGGAAGCTGGGATGAACTGATGCCCGGCCGCAATGGTGAGAGCTATTACACGGGTACAGGGTTTCCCCGGGTGTTTTACCTGGGATATCACCTGTACAAGCAGTACTTCCCGCTGCTGGCGCTGACGACTTATGAGAAGGCGATGGCGAAGGAACAGGATGAGGAAGCGGCGGCGTAGTTGATCGCCGGCTGAATTTTTTGGAGGGTTTGAGATGGCTGTACCGGTATCGCAGGCGTGGACAGTTGCGACGTACGTCCTGAGGCAAAAGCTCGCGGGCCGCAAGCGGTATCCGCTGGTGCTGATGCTGGAGCCTCTGTTCCGCTGCAACCTGGCGTGCGCGGGGTGCGGGAAGATTCAGTATCCGCCGCACATCCTGAAGGCGCAGCTGACGCCGGAGCAGTGCTTCAAAGCGGTGGAAGAGTGCGGCGCGCCGATGGTGTCGATTCCGGGCGGCGAGCCGCTGCTGCATCCGGAGATGCCGGAGATTGTGGCGGGCCTGGTGGCGCGCAAGAAGTACGTCTACATGTGCACGAATGCGCTGTTACTGAAAGAGAAGCTGCACCTCTTTACACCGTCGAAGTATCTGAGCTTTTCGGTGCATCTGGATGGCGAGAAGGAACACCACGATTTCTCGGTCTGCCGCGAGGGTGGATGGGACATCGCGATGGAGGGCATTAAGGCCGCGGTGGCGGCGGGCTTCCGCGTGACCACGAACACGACGCTGTTTGATGGAGCGGATCCGAACTCGGTGCGCAGGCATTTTGATCAGCTGATGGAGGCTGGTGTTGAGTCGATGATGGTGAGTCCGGGGTACACGTATGACAAGGCTCCGGACCAGCAGCACTTTCTGGGCAAGGCACGATCGCGCAAGCTGTTCCGAATGATTTTGTCGAACCGGAAGAAGAGCTGGGAGTTCAACACGCATCCGCTGTTCAGTGAGTACCTGATGGGCAAGCGGGACTTCGAATGCACGCCGTGGGGCATGCCGGCGTACTCGATCTTCGGTTGGCAGAAGCCGTGCTATCTGCTGCAGGACGGCTACGCGGACACGTACCAGGAGCTGCTGGACGCGACGGAGTGGGCGGAGTACGGAGCGAAGAGCGGCAATCCGCGGTGTGCGAACTGCATGGTGCACTCGGGGCATGAGGCGAGCGCGGTGGATTACAACTTCGGGTCGATCAAGGGATTTTTGACGACGGCGGCCAAGTACATGTTCAAGCCGATGTACGAGGACGAGGGCGCGATGAAGATGCTGCATGAGTGGAAGCCCGCGGAGCCTTCACATAACGGGCCGCTGGTGCAGATCGGAACGCCGGTCGTGGTGACGACGTCGGTGAATGGCAAGCTGGACGAGAACCTGACCAGCGTGGCGGGAGACTAAGGGATGTCGACGGCACAGCAGGAGCACGGGAAGATTGAGCAGTTGCAGCATGCGTCGCAGGATGAGCTCGAGGTAATGGCGGGGCGTGAGCGCGAGAACCTTGAAGGATGGGTTCCGGAGCTGGCGGGCGAGGCTGAGATTCGCGAGGCGCTGGAGAAGGCGTTTGATTATCGCGGGGACATCACCATTACCCGGCGCGATGGCAGTGTCGTCGAGGGGTATCTGTACGATCGGCGCAACGGAAAGACGCTGGCGGATTCTGTGGTGCGGATTATTCCGACGCCGAAGGAAGGCGCGTCTACGGAGCGGCTGATGATTCCGTACAGCGATGTGGCGGCGCTGAAGTTTTCGGGACGTGATACCGCGGCGGGCAAGAGCTTTGAGGCGTGGGTGAAGAAGTATTGGGAGAAGAAGGTGGCGGGCGAGAAGAATATCGGGATCGAGGCGGAGAAGCTGGATTAAGCCGCCTATGATGCCATCCATTCGCACGATTTCGTCTGCTGTCGTCGCCACGTCTGCGGCGCTGCTGTTCTGCGGTGCGTCACCTTTGGTTGGTCAGTCGATCACCGTTCGTGTTCTCAACGCGAGGTCTGGACTGCCTCTTTCCGGCCAGAACGTAACGATCGCCTGGGCCGACACCCTGGACAAGACGGTTGTGAATCTTGGGCGGGACGGTAGTGGGAAGCTGGATCTGGCAGGCAGGTCACAGTTTGCCATGTTGCCCGGGCCAAAGTTGGGCAAAGAGCCGTACCGAATCGCATATATCGATTGCAACAATTTTTCGATGGTGCGGGTGGACGATGTGTTGAATCGCGGACTGGTCAGTGAGAATCTGTGCAGCGCGAAGGTTTCCGCGAAGGCAAAGCCCGGCGAGGTCGTCTTCTGGGCAGTTCCTCTGCACTGGTGGGAACCGGATCTTCAGTGAGAGATCGCTGATGAGATTGTTCCTCACTGGAGCGACCGGGTTTGTGGGGTCGCATGTGGCGCGGGTGGCGACGGAGCGGGGTGCGGAGCTTCGGCTGCTGACGCGTAGGACTTCGAAGACAGAGAATCTGCCGCAACATGCGGAGCTGGTGCAGGGAGATTTGCGCGAGCCGGTGAAGTTTGCGGCGGCGCTGCAGGGTTGTGATGCGCTGATGCACGTGGCGGCGGATTACAGGTTGTGGGTGCCTGATCCGGCCGAAATGTATAAGGCGAATGTCGAGGGCACGCGGGAGCTGCTGCGGCTGGCGCGGGAGGCGGGTGTGCGGCGAGTGGTGTACACGTCGAGCGTGGCGACAATGGGGTTTCGCAAGGATGCGTCGGCGGTGGATGAGGAGACGCCGGTGAGCGACGCGGACATGATCGGACATTACAAGCGCTCGAAGTGGATGGCGGAGCAGGAGGCGATTGCGGCGGCGCGTGCGGGGCAGGAGGTCGTGATGCTGAATCCTACGACGCCGGTGGGCGCGATGGATGCGAAGCCGACGCCGACTGGACGGATCATCGTTGATTTTTTGAATCGCAAGTTTCCGGCGTATGTAGAGACCGGGCTGAATCTGGTCGATGTGGAAGAGATTGCGCGGATGCATCTGGCGGCGCTGGAGCGTGGGCGATTTGGAGAGCGGTACATTCTCGGCGGCGAGAATCTGACGCTGAAACAGATTTTAGACAAGCTGGCTGCGATGACGGGGCTACCGTCGCCGACGATGAAGGTGCCGCATGTTGTCGCGATGGCGTTTGCGTTTTTTGATGAGATGGTGACGGGCAAGATGCGCGGGAAAGAGCCGCGGGCGACGGTTGAGGCCGTACGGATGGGGAAGAAGATGATGTGGGCGAGCTCGGCGAAGGCGGAGCGGGAGCTAGGGTGGCGAGTGGTGCCGGTGGATGGTGCGTTGCACAAGGCGGTCGAGTGGTTTGTGGCGAACGGGTATGCGCCGACGCCGCCGAAGGTGGCTTAGCGGCTTCTGACTGCACAGTCAGGCGGTTGATTGCCGTGGTGACGGTAGATGGGATGGCAGTGATGCGCGCGGACGACGTAGTGGCCGATCATCCAGCCGGCCGCTGAGCCGAGCAGGACGTCGGTGGGGAAGTGCTTTTCGGCGAGGACGCGTGTGATTGCGGTGGCGCCGGCGCCAGTGTAGATGGCGGCCTGCTTCCACGGGCTTGGGTACTCGGCAGCGATGACGGCTGCGGCGGACCATGCGGTGATGGAGTGGCCGGAGATGAAGGACGAGTCGATGCCGGCGGAGGTCTGATAGAAATTGCCGGCGTAGTTGTCGACGGGACTGGGGCGTTCGCGGAAGCTACCGAGCTTTACGAGTGCGTCGAAGATCTGGGCGTCGACCATGGCTTCGCCGGAGAGCAGGCCGGTTTCGCGCAGATGGTCGTTGTGGCTAAAGAGGCCGCCACCGTACATGGCCACGGTACCGGCGATGTAGCTGTATTCGAGATCGTAGGAGACGTTGTCAGCGGTGTTGTTGAAGCTGGGGTTATGGCTGACGATATCGCGATTGACGTGTGTGTCCTGGGAAAAGGAGATGCCGGTGGCTGCAGCGACGGGGAGTATCCATTTGAGATCGCCAGCACGGATGTAGATGGGAGATGTGACGAGACGATAGGTGTCACCGAGGACGTTCAGGGGCGTGCGCATGAGATCGACGGGTGGGTGCGGAACGTCCTGGAGAGGGATCTTGCCCTGGCCGTGCGGCTTGGCGGTGATGAGGGAGGATGGCGCGTTGGGCAGATTGGCCTGCGTGGCCGGGTTGGTCTGGGGCTGCGGGGTCTCCTGTTTGGGCGCAGAGGTCTGGGGCTGCGATGTGCTCTGTGAGGAGGAATCCGGCTGCGGCTGTTGAGTGTCCTGGGCGAGCAGAGCCGGGGCGACGAGCAGAAGGGCCGTAAGGGTAACGCGGGCGAAACCGTTCATATGGTTTGTGATGCGGTGTAGATGAGTGTCGCGGGCGGTGATGAACGAAAGTTCATCCGCGGCAGTGGGGGGCGATTTTTGGGTGGTCAAAGTGAGTTTCGTCCGGGCTGCAGTGGTGAGGTTATTGTTGCGCGAACTGCTCGGCGGCCTTGGACATTTTGGCGGTGCGTTCGAGCTTGTCCCAGTTGAACGGCTTGCCGTCGATGGCGCGCTTCACGGTCTTCAGCAGGACCCAGGAGAAGAGCTGGCGATAGGTGAAGCGCTGGATCCAGATGTGGAAGAGGAGCCAGGCGTCGCCTTTGCTGGCGGGGTGTCTGCGCTCGAGCATGAAGGCAAGGGCGGAGGCGGCGAAGTCGATGACGAGGAAGGCCCCGAAGAAGACGAGAAGCTTGACGAGGTCGGCGGAGCTGGTGGTCTCGGGATGGAAGTGCTTGTCGATGAAGTAGTGGATGACGCCAGCGACGAACATGAGATCGATGAGCGGCGAGACGAGCGGAAGCAGGATCTGGAAGATGAGGATGTTGGGAAGGGCGAAGAGTCCCATGGCGCGGCGATTGCGAATGGCGGCCTTGTGCTTGTAGAGCGCCTGCAGGATTCCGAAAGACCAGCGGAAGCGCTGGCGGGCGAGGCCGTTGGCGTTGATGGGAGCTTCAGTGAAGGCGAGAGCCTGGTCTTCATAGATGACGGCGTAGCCCTGCTCGAGGAGGTTCATGGTGAGGTCGGCGTCTTCGGCGACGGTGTCGGGGTGATAGGCGCCGCCGGATTTGACGGCCGCGGTGCGCCAGGCGCCGATGGCTCCGGGGACGACGGTGACGACGTCGAAGAGATCAAGTGCGCGGCGCTCAAAATTTTGTGAGGTGATGTACTCGAGCGCCTGCCAGCGGGTCCAGAGATTGACGCGGTTGCCGACCTTGGCATTGCCGGCGACGGCGCCGATGCGCGGGTTGGCGAAGTGGCAGACGAGTCGCGAGATGGCGTCGTGCGCGATGACACCGTCGGCGTCGATGCCGATGTAGACCTCTTCCTCCGTTTGCTGGAGGGCGAAGTTGAGGGCTTCGGCCTTGCCGCCGTTGGGCTTGGTGAGGACGGTGACGCGGCCCTGTTCGATTTCGCGAGCGTAGGTTTCGGTTGCGACCTGATAGGTGTTGTCGCGTGAGCCGTCGTCGATAACGATGACGCGAAGGTTTTTGTAGTTGGACATGAGCACCGAGCGGATGGTGCGGGCGATGACCTTCTCTTCGTTGAACGCGGGGATGAGGACGGCAACGCGAGGGGCGTAAGCGCCGGTGGGATCGTCATGACGCTTGCGGAAGCGGTCGATGAGCGCACAGATGCCGATGACGATGAGGCGGAGGCTCATGAGGAAGTCGCCGACGAAGAAGACGTCGATGACGAAGTGATTGAAGAAGGAGATGAAGAAGAAGGCGACGGAATCGACAGCGGCTTCGTACTTCTGATGACCGGTGAGCGGAGGCATGACCTCAGCGCGTGTTTTGCCGACGAGCTGCGAGACGGGAACGATGGTGTAGCCGTGGGCGCGAAGGGCTTCGATGAGTTTGGGCAGCGCGTCGACGGTGGGCTGGCGATTGCCGCCGCCATCGTGCATGAGGATAATGGAGCCGCGCATCCAAGTTTTGGTGTTGGCGAGCTCGATCTGGTGGAAGACGGAGTCGATGATTTCCTGCGGAGTTTTTCGTGGCTGCTCGCTCCAGTCGTCGGTGTCGATCTTGTCGCCGATGATGGTGTAGCCGAGCTGCTGGATGTGCTGGACGGGCGCGGCCTGGTCGTTGGTGTCGGGCTCCTGATCGATGGAGTAGGGCGGGCGGAAATAGACAGGCTGCACGCCGAGCTTGGCGGCGAAGAGACGCTCGGTGAGATTGAGCTGGAGGTCGAGCGAGCGCTCGGAGATTTCGCTGATGTCCGGGTGAGTGAAGGTGTGATTGCCGATCTCGTTGCCTTCGCGATAGACGCGCCTCATGAGGCCGACATTGTCTTCGGCCTCTTCGCCGATCATGAAGAAGGTGCCGACGACGTGATAGCGCTTCAGGATGTCGAGGATCTTCGGGGTCCAGGTGGGATCGGGGCCGTCGTCGAAGGATATGGCGACCTCTTTGGGGTGATAGCCGTACTGCGAGACCGTGTAGGGAAGCGGGTAGGAGTCCATGGTTTCGTCGACGACCGAGAGGTACTGCGAAGGGATGGTTTTGTCGTCGTCCATGGTGATGGTGCGATGACCATTCTGCGGCGGTTTGGTGACGCGCAGGATGTCGCCGTCGCCTTCGGTGTCGACGTCCCAGCCGGGCGCGATGTCGGCGAGAGCTTTGGCGGGATCGATCTTGAGCGGGTTGTCCCAGATATTCCAGATGGAGGCGTCTTCTGAACCGAGGCGCCAGAGCGCGAATGTCTCGAGGCCAAGCGCGCGAGCGACACGCATCTCATTCAACGCAGTCACGGCATCGAGCAGCCAGACCTGATGACGAACATGCTCGTCTTCGTCGACGTACGCGAAGTGTGGATTGAGGGAGGGATCGTCGAGCTCGATGTTGGCGTCTGCGTCGGAGGCGGCTTGCCAGGCCTCCTGTGTGGACATGTAGACGGCGTCGACGTCGGTCTGCTCAGGCGGTGCGGTGGCCGGCGTCTTGAGACGCCGGGTCATGTGCTGGCGATTGCGTTTGGTCTGGATGTTGTTTTGGGGAGCGGGGGTGGGCGCGGCCGGGAGCGGTGTGGACCAGTCGTACGCATAATTGCCGATGGAGCAGATGATCTTCTGACGCGGGAGGGCGGAGAGTGCCGTGCGGAGGTTGTTTTCAAACCAGTCCTGACCGGCGATAGGGCCAGGCTGCGTTCCGGTCTGATGCTGGTCGTAGTCCATCAGGACAACGCCGTCAGAGTTGTTGCCGATGAACGTGAGCTGCGCGGGTGGAGTGCTGACGGGAACGTTGACGTAGAGGCGCAGGTGGCGCGGTTGGAAGTCGGCGTACAGCGCGGCGATGAGCTGGTTGTAGTTAGCCTGATCCTGCGGGGCGAGCGCCTGGAAGTCGAGCGTGAGGCCGCGATAGAGCGTGTTGGCAGCGAGGAAGCGGTCGACCTGGCGCACGAAGTTGGCGCGGGCGTTGGGATCGGCGAGGAACTGACCGACGTTGTCTTCGAAGGCGCCGTCCTTGGGGTTGTAGTTGTTCACCATCGGGAAGATTTCGGTGTCTTCCTTGGCGGAGGTGATGACGTGGGCGACCTTGTTTTCGCGATCGACGCCGTGGACGCCGGCGTTGTCGATGACGGGGAAGGGCGTGTTGTCCGCGCTGAAGGCGGTGAGGTGGCCGTCGGGCGTGATGACGTGCAGCCATTCGGGGAAGAGGAGATCGATTTCCTTGATGTGCTGCTTGAGGGAGGCGTAGCTGGCGGGGTCGACGTCGGTGTAGAAGGCGGCGCGCAGGCCTTCTGTCGTGTTGAGAACGACGTCAGAGGGATTGAGGTCGGTCTTGCGGTGAGCGGAGCGGTGGAGTTTTTCGCGAGTGCTTAGCTCGGGCGCGGGAGGGTTGGAAAGGGCGCGGTAACGCTTGGAGGTGGACTGCAGGTCGAGGCCGTGCATTGGCCGAATGCGCAGCAGGCCGACGATGAAGAGGATCCCGGTGATGGCGCCGAACAGAGCAAGAAGATCAAAGACCCTCCGTAATCGCTTCCAGCGTTTGCGTTGGGGGTCGTAAAAGACTTGTTTCGGCATCAGGTGTGTCGATTCGTTTCTCGGCTGATAAGGCCCATGCTATTGAGCAAGTTATCCGCAGTCAACGTGACATGAGATGCGGGCTGACGGGCGACCAGAGTGTACGAAGGTATGATGCGAAAGACATGCGGAGGTTAGCATCCAGCGGGGGAGCCGTACAGCCCCAACCAGCAAGCTGGTTGGGGACCCCTGTGGCGGCGGCCATGGCGGTGGGATTTGTGGTGCGCGCCTTGTTTTTGTGGCGGCATCCTCTGTTCAGGGGCGATGCGCTGGTGTACGGAGAGCTGGCGCACCACATGATCAAAGAGCACGTTTATGGCCTGGTGGATGCGGGCGTGCTGAAGCCGACGCTGATTCGGCTGCCGGGGTATCCGCTGTTTCTGGCGGCGTGCTTTGAGGTGTTCGGGGATGGGAACTATCTGAGTGTGTTGTGGGTGCAGTTGCTGGTGGATTTGGCGAGCTGCGGGTTGATTGCGGGGATCGTGAGAAGGATTGCCGGAAGGCGCGCCGGCATGTGGGCGTTGTGGGTGGCGGTGCTGTGTCCGTTTACGGCGAACTACGCTGTGGTTGTGGTGCCGGAGTGTGTGAGTATTTTTTTTGTCGCGCTGGCGTTTTATGGGCTGGTTTGTTGGACGGAGGCGTGGGAGACCCACCTTAGGGCGCAAGGAACGCGCGCGAAGATGGGGCACCAACATTGGTGGGCGGCGCTCGTGGGCTTCGCGCTTGTCGCGGCGGTATTGCTGAGGCCGGATCAGGGGCTGCTGGCGGTTGCGGTGGTGCTGGCGATGTTGTGGTTTGTGCGGCGTGATGGTAGGCGTGGGTGGGGAGTGAGGCTGGCACCGGCGGTGATTGCGTCGGCGATTGTGGCGCTGCCGCTGAGTGTTTGGGCGGTGCGGAACTGGAGGGTGTTTCATGTGTTCCAACCGATTGCGCCGAAGTACGCGAATGATCCGGGTGAAGAGGTGGCGTATGGATTCATGCGGTGGTATCGGACGTGGGCGGTTGGATTTCCGTCGACGGTGAAGGTGTATTGGCGATATGACGGTGACCCTATCTCGATGAACGATCTGCCAGCGAGGGCGTTCGATTCAGCGCAGCAACGTGCGGAGACCGCGCAGATTGTGGCGCGATACAACGAGGAGTCGGCGTCCACGCCGCACGTGGATGCGGAGTTTGCGCGGCTGGCGGAGCAGCGGGTGCGCGCGAATCCGTTGCGGTATTACGTGGAGCTGCCGGTCGCGAGATTGTTCGATATGTGGTTTCGTCCGCGGATCGAGTACATGAAGATTCCGCTGGATTGGTGGCGATTAGGGGCGCATCTCTGGGGATCGGTGCGGGCGTATGCGATGGGGGCGTTGAATGTGGCGTATCTGGGGCTGGCGTGTGTGGGGTTCTGGCGGTGGCGCCGGGCGGGTGTGGTGTTGTGGTCGATGATGGCGTTTGTGGCGCTGCGGTGCGCGCTGCTGCTGACCATCGATAACTCGGAGCCGAGGTACACGATGGAGTGTTACCCGGTGGTGCTTATGTTTGCGGCGCTGGCGATAGCGTGGTGGCGGCACGAAGATCAGTCGCCGGTCAGTGGGGGATGACGGTGGCCTTCTTCGAGATCTCGTAGGGCTTTTTGTTGATGCTGCTGTTGAGGCGGATGTTGGAGTAGGTGGCGGTGCGATTGTCACCGTTGGGCGCGTAGAAGACCTGTTTGAGAGAGACGCCGCGGGCTGGGTCGATCCAGATGGTGATGTGGGTGAACATGTTTTTCACGCTGGGATCTTTACTGACGAGATCGAGCTTTTCGGTCTTGATTCGATCGATGGTGTCTGGGCCCTGGTCGGTGATGTCCCAGGCGCGCTGAAGATCCTTGCCGCTGCCGCCGAAGCCGAGCGTGAGAAAGCTGTCGTAGCGGGCCTGATTGGCGCCGGCTTTGAAGAGGTCGACCTGGTTGGTGCCAACAGTGAAGATGCGAAGTGTGCTGCCGTCGAAGTTGACGATGCGCGCCGGAGTGCCTGCGGGTTTGCCGGAGGGGTCAGTGTTGTAGAAGACGGCTCCCATCTCTTCGCGTGAGCCGGTGCGCTCGACGTAGAGGGAGCCGGTCTCGATGTCATGGTCGTTTACGACGCGGGTGTAGTTGTCGTAACGGACGTTTGCCTGAGCGCTTTTGAAGTGGGCGCTAGCGGCGTCCATTTGATCGAGGACGGATTTGAGCTGAGGCGATTGCGCGAGCGCAGAGAGTGGCATGAGGGTGAGAGCGGCGGCAAGCGAAAGATGGCGAAGGTTCATGAGAGATCCTCTACGCGGCGTTTTGTTTCCTAGCTGTTAGATGATGGTTACGCTAATTTGTTGTGAAGATGGTGACGATTCGCGCTGCGCGCGATGCCCACCTTAGCGCCCGCTTCGCGACCGCGAAGATGGGGCACCCGGATTGCGGACCTCAGCGATGGACGGTGACGTCGTATGCCACGGTGTGGCCGGCAGTGTCCTGGACGGGAGTGATGCGGTCGACGGTGACGGGGCCGGAGATGGGCTCGATGATCTTCATGGCGGCATCCTGCAGCGCGGGACCGCTGGCGCCGTGGACATCAGCGGCGCGGACTGTGTAGATGAGGTGCTCGGTGCCGGCGGAGTAGCCGGCGTGGCGGACCAGGACCTGAGTGGGTTGCAAGCCGACATCAGGGACGGGGTGATCTTTGAAGTTGATGAAGCGCGGACCGAGGAACAGGAACAGAAGGATCAGCGTGACCATCACGTCGTAGTGGAGGCTGCCACGCTCGTAGGTCCAGAAGAAATAGTCGCGGAAGAGACGGGCTGGATTACTCATGCGATGCCTCGGACACTCTGGCGCGTAATGACGGTTTCGCCGTTCATGTAGGGCTGGAGAGCGGCAGGGATGCGCACGGAACCGTCCGCCTGCTGGTAGTTCTCGAGGATGGCGAGATAGGTGCGTCCGACGGCGAGAGCGGAGCCGTTGAGGGTGTGGACGAAATCCAGTTTTGCCTTAGAGGCAGAATCTTCGGTCTTTCTATACTTAATGTTGGCGCGACGTGCCTGGAAGGATTCGAAGTTGGAGCAGGAGGAGATCTCGCGATAGGTTTGCTGGCCGGGGAGCCAGACCTCGAGGTCGTAGGTTTTGGCGCTGGAGAAGCCCATGTCGCCGGTGCAGAGGAGCATGCGGCGGTAGGGGAGTTCGAGGATTTCGAGGACGCGTTCGGCATCGCGGGTGAGGCGCTCGTGCTCCGCGTAGGAGTCCTCGGGGCGCGTGAATTTGACGAGCTCGACCTTCTGGAACTGGTGCTGGCGGATCATGCCGCGGGTGTCTTTCCCGTGGGAGCCGGCTTCAGAGCGGAAGCAGGGTGTGTAGGCGGTGAAGGAGATGGTGCCGGTGCTGAGGTCGATGACTTCGTCGCGGAAGATGTTGGTGACGGGGACTTCGGCGGTGGGGATGAGCCAGTGATCGGCTTCCTGCAGCTCGCCGGTAAAGGGACCACGATCGTCGCAGTGGAAGAGGTCCTGCGCGAATTTGGGGAGCTGGCCGGTGCCGAAGAGGGACCGCGAGTTGACCATGTAGGGCGGAAGGACTTCGGTGTAGCCGTGGGCAGGCTCGGAATAGAGGCGGGTGTGGAGGTCGAGCATGAAGTTGGCGAGGGCGCGCTCAAGGCGGGCGCCGGCGCCGTAGTGCAGGACGAAACGCGCACCCGAGATCTTGGCGGCGCGGCCGAAGTCGAGGATGCCGAGCTGTTCTCCGAGTTCCCAGTGAGGTTTGGCAGGGAAATCGAACTGAGTGGGCTCGCCCCAGGTTTTTTCTAATTTGTTGGCATTCTCATCTAAGCCGACCGGGACGGAATCGTGGGGAAGATTTGGAAGCTGCTCCAGGACCGCGCGCATTTCGAGATCCGCCTCGCTGGCGCGCGTCTCCAGGGAAGCGATGCGGTCCTTAAGTGAGGCGGTTTCGAGGCTGATGGCAGCGACGTCTTTCCCTTCGCGCTTGAGGCGGCCGAACTCCTGCGAGAGGGCGTTGCGCTGTGCCTTGAGGCTCTCGACTTCGGTGATGGCGGAGCGGCGGCCGGTATCGAGCGCGGCGAAGTTGGCCAGCAGGGAAGTGTCGGCGCCGCGCTGCCGCAGTTTTTCTTCGACCAACGCGAGGTTGGCACGTACGAAAGCCAAATCGAGCATATCCCCGTTATTTTAGCTGGCGATCGGAGAGATTGTGGTTGGGACGGTCTTGCTTCCCACTCATGCGCGATGAATCACCCCAGCGGACAAGTTCGCCGGGGACCCCCGAACGCCGCGCATGAATGGGGCACCCGGCACCCGGCTGCGCATGAATGGGGCACCCGATAGAATCAGACCTGGCATGAGTGATCTGAAGGTTGTGCGGCGTGCTCTGTTGTCGGTGACGGACAAGACAGGGCTGGTGGAGTTTGCGAAGACTCTGAGTGGATTGGGTGTGGAGCTGGTCTCGACGGGCGGGACTGCCAAGGCGCTGCGCGATGCGGGGCTTGCAGTGAAGGATGTGAGCGAGCTGACCGGGTTTCCGGAGATGCTGGGCGGGCGCGTGAAGACGCTGCACCCCGTCGTCCACGGCGGCATTCTTCACCGGCGCGGAGACCCGGAGCATGTGGCGGCGGTCGCGGAGCATGAGATTCCGGCGATCGATATGGTGGTGGTGAATCTGTACGCGTTTGAGAAGACGGCCTCGAAGCCAGGTGTCAAGTTCGAGGAGATCATCGAGAACATCGATATCGGGGGGCCGTCGATGTTGAGGTCCGCGGCGAAGAATTTTGAGGATGTGGCGGTGGTCTCGCGGGTGGCGGATTATGCGGCGATCGCGGATGAGTTGCGCACGAACGGCGGAGCCTTAAGCGGGAAGACGAGATGGAGATTGGCTCGTGCGGCCTTCGCGACGACGGCGGCCTACGATGCGGGAATTGCGTCGACGCTGGAGTCGCTGCCGGAGCAACCCGGTAGCGTTGAACACAGCGCTGAGTTTCCCGAGAGGCTTCGTGTGTCCGCGGTGCGGAAGACGGTACTGCGGTATGGAGAGAATCCTCACCAGAAGGCGGCTGTTTATGTTGACGGCTCGGGGTTGGGGATTGCGGGAGCGGAGCAGTTGGGCGGCAAGGAGCTGAGCTACAACAACCTGGTCGACCTGGATGCGTGCTGGGCGCTGACCAGTGAGTTTGAGAGCACGGTCGTGGCCATTATCAAGCACACGAATCCGTGCGGGGTTGGGCAGGGAACGACGGTGTTGGAGGCGTATCAGCGGGCACTCCAAGCGGATCCGGTATCTGCGTTCGGTGGTGTGATCGGGATTAATCGCGTGGTGGATGCGGAGGCGGCTGCGGAGATTGCCAAGTTGTTTGTGGAGGCGATTGTGGCGCCGGAGTTCAGCACGGAGGCGCTGAAGGTGCTTTCGGCGAAGAGGAACCTGAGGCTGCTGCGGATCAAACCGGCGAAGGTTGAGCGGGTGCTGAAGCAGATTTCCGGCGGTTTCCTGCTTCAGGAAGAGGATGCCGCCTTAACGACGGCGGAGACGGTGAAGGTCGCGACGGAGCGGAAGCCGACGAACGAAGAGATGGAGGCTCTGCTGTTTGCGTGGAAGGTGTGCAAGCACGTGAAGTCGAACGCGATCGTCTATGCGAGGCTGCAGGGCGGGTTCGGGCAGACGGTCGGGGTCGGCGCGGGGCAGATGAGCCGGGTGGATGCGGCGCGGTTTGGGGCGATGAAGGCGGTGCTTCCGCTGGAGGGAACGGTGGCTGCGTCGGACGCGTTCTTTCCGTTCCCGGATGGGGTGGAGGCTATTGCAAACGCAGGGGCTACGGCGATCATTCAGCCGGGAGGGTCGGTGCGGGACGCGGAGGGGGTCGAGGCTGCTAACCGCCTCGGTATAACTATGGTAATGACGGGGTTGCGTCACTTCCGCCACGGGTGAGCGGAAAACCCGTCCAATTGGGCTATACCGCATCCAAATTTTGTAGACTACAGTCTAACGATGCAGCGGGTAAATTCGATCAAAACGGCCCAGGACGTGCCCATGACCAAGACAATTCTCAGCGCAACCCTGGTTATGGGTTGTGTGTTTATGCTGCCCGGTGTGACGGCAAGTGCTCAGAGTAGTGCACCGGCGGCGCAGCCCGCGCCCGCCCAACCTGATCACGCGTCCTCGTACTTCCACTATGGCCTGGCGAAGATCTATGAGAACCAGGCAGTGGCGAATGGGCGGCAGGACCTCGCGACGCAGGCGATTGAGCAGTATAAGCTGGCGCTCGAGGCCGATCCGAATTCTGAGACGCTTGAGGATGGGCTGGCCAACCTGTACTTCCGGCTGGGGCGCATTCGCGAAGCTGTGTCGGCCGCGCAGGAACAGATCCAGAAGCATCCCAACGATGTCGATGCACACGTGCTCCTGGGGCATGTCTATCTGCGCTCGCTAGGAGACGGCCAAAACCCGCAATCCGGCGAGATGCTGCAGGCCGCGATCAAGGAATACGAGACGATCGCCAAGCTGAAGCCGGAGGATGTAGAAACACATCTGCTGCTGGGGCAGTTGTATGGGCTTGCTCATGACTCGGCGAAGGCGGAGACAGAGTTCAAGGCGGCACAGAAGATCGATCCGAACTCTGAGGAGGTCGTGCTGAGCATAGCGCGGCTGTACTCGGAGCAGGGAGATCTTGCGCGTGCAGCAAAGGTGATCGAAGGCGTGCCGGCGGATGATCGCAGCGCGCGCATGGACTTTGCGCTGGCGGGAATCTATGACCAACTGAAGCAGCCGAAGAATGCGGTGAAGGCGTACCGGGCCGCCGTTGAAGAGGATCCGGACAATGCCGATGCGAAGCGCGGGTTGGCAGCGGCGCTGACCGCCTCAGGCCAGATGGATGAGGCGGCAAAGGTCTATGCGCAGATTCTCGGGAGCGATCCTGAGGATGCGCAGGCCCTTATCCGTGAGGCTGACATTGAGCGACAACAGGGGCACTATGAGCAGGCGCTCGCGACGCTGAAGAAGGCGCAGACGCTGGTCTCGGACAACGCGGAGTTGAGTTACAACCTGGCGCTCGTGTATGACGCGCTCGGACGGCTTGATGATTCGATCAAAACGCTGAAGCAGTTGTTGACCGCGACGCTGCCGGCGAATGGCAAGTATACGGACGCGGACCGAAGCAACCGCGCGCTCTTTCTGGATCGGTTGGCGATCGTCGATCGTGAGGCCAACCGCACGGACGATGCGGTTGCGGCCTACAAGGAGATGGGACAGTTAGGTGGCGATTACCAGGCGCGCGGAGCAGAGGGTGTGGTTGACGCGTACCGCGACGCCCACAACTGGAAGGCTGCGCTGGATGCGGCGGCTGCGGCGGCCAAGACTATGCCGACCAATCACGATATTCAGTTGACCTATGCGCGTCAGCTTGCCGATTCAGGCAAGGTGGATGAGGGACTGAAACTGGCGAACACTCAATTGACTGGGACGCCGGACGATCGTGACGCTTATTTCACGATTGCCGATATTGATGTGCGTGATAAGCGCTGGAGAGATGCGTCCGAGATCCTGGACAAGGCGGAGGCGCTGGCTACGAAGCCCGAGGAGAAGGCATTCGTAGCGTATTACCGTGGGACGGTTGCGGAGCG
This sequence comes from Acidobacteriaceae bacterium, assembly GCA_035651235.1. Taxonomy (GTDB): domain Bacteria; phylum Acidobacteriota; class Terriglobia; order Terriglobales; family Acidobacteriaceae; genus Granulicella. Next base: position 18,576 of record DASRGC010000053.1, on the reverse strand, counting down.
GCAGAAGCTTTTTGATCAGGCAGAGATCGAATTCCGCAAGGGACTGCAGTTGGCGCCTGACTTTGCGCCGATCGAGAACTATCTCGGCTACATGCTGGCGGAACGTGGGCAAAAGCTGGATGAGGCTGTGACGATGCTCAAGAAGGCTGTCACGTTCGATCCGCAGAATGGAGCGTACCTGGACTCGCTGGCGTGGGCGTACTACAAGCAGGGTCAGTATGCTCTCGCGGAGGACTTTGAGCGAAAGGCGGCCGTGCGGATGTCGAACGATCCGACGGTGCTGGATCATCTGGGAGAGATCGACGCAAAGACCGGCAAGTTGTCGCAGGCTATTGACGAATGGCAGCGCTCGCTGCAGCAGTATGCAACGTCGCTCGCTCCAGAGGCGGATCCGGCAGATGTGGCGAAGGTGCAGCACAAGCTCGAGAGCGCGCGAGTGAAGCTGGCGCATGTGAACACACCCAAGTAATGGGTGACCCGCGGCTGTTTCGAACGCGATTAGACTGAATTCGGTGAGATTCGATCTGCACGAGTGCGGCGTTTTTGGTGCGGAGGAGCGTCATCTTGCGGTGCGGGTATTTCCGGCTCCGGCGGGAGACGGCCGCTCTCCGTTTGAGCGCGACCGCGATCGCATTGTGCAGTCGCGTGCGTTTCGCAGGCTGGCGGGTAAGACACAGGTGTTTACCAGTCGAGCGTCAGATCATTTTCGAAGCCGGCTGACGCACACGATTGAGGTCGCGCAAGTAGCGCGGCAGGTGGTTGCGGCCCTGGGGCTCAATGCAGATCTCGCAGAGACGCTGGCCCTGGCGCACGATATCGGCCATCCACCGTTTGGTCATGCGGGTGAACGTGCGTTGGATGGTTGCCTGCAGCGCTATGGGCTGCGGTTTGATCACAACCTGCACGCGCTGCGGATTGTCGAGCATTTTGAGCAGCGGTACGCGGGTCATCGGGGACTCAATCTCACCCTTGCAACGCGCGAAGGGATCATCAAGCACTCGCGCGATTACGAGGAGAGCTCTCATCCAGAGCTCGCGGAATATCTGCTCGATCAGCAGCCGCCGCTCGAGGCGCAAATTATTGATCTGGCGGACGAGATTGCCTATCTGACGGCGGATCTGGACGATGGCGTTGAATCAGGCCTGCTGGAAATCGAACACATCATCGAGCATGTTGGAATCCTGCGACGCAGCTACGTTATGGTCCGGCAGGCTCATCCGAACGCCGAAGAGAAATATGTCTTCCATGACGCTTTGCAGAGCATGCAGAAGGCTATGGTCCTGGATCTGGTGCGGCAGACGGGCGAAAACGTGATCGCAAGTAAAGCGAAGAGTCTGGAAGATATTCGCGCGCTGCCGGAGCGCGTAGCGCAACTTTCGCGTGCGACAGAAGCCGAGCGCGCGGAAGGGAAGCGTTATCTCTATGACACGTTGTATACGTGTCCGCTACTTGAACAGGAGCACGCGAAAGCTGAGACTGTCGTCACCGAGCTGTTCGAGTTCTGGATGACTCATCCCGACCAACTTCCGGAGTCATACGCTCGTGAGATCGAGACCGACGGAGTGCCGCGAGTTGCGGCTGATTACATCGCCGGCATGACGGATCATTTCATACTGGAGCAGTATGCAGAGGCGCGACGGTTTGTGCGTTCGGAAACAAGTGCCGTGCGGGTCGGATGAGGATACGTGGGCTTAGAGACCCGACATCGATCGATAGCGTAGAATGAGAGAGTTGTGAGTGTGCGTCCCCGTCGTCCAGTGGCCTAGGACATCGCCCTTTCACGGCGGTAACACGGGTTCGAATCCCGTCGGGGACGCCATTTCCGCTTCTGAGACTTGTTCTGCCCCTAAGTACATAAAGAATGAGTTAGTTGAGTTGGGTTCCAACACTCCAGCCGTATAGCGGATTCCATCCGGGAAAAGCAACCTCAAGAAAGACGAACGTTTCTCTAAGTCGTTGTGTTGCCATAGAGTTGCAAGGTTCCAACACATACTTTGGAGGTAACTCACTGCGTCTTCAATGTCCAATTGCTCAAACTGACGGTGCGCAAGCTCTTGACGCAGACCGTCCATCTCCGCGGTCAGCGGTTCACTGGCTCTCTTGAACGCAGCGTTGCTCAGGACGCCCTCACCCAGGGAATCAACTAACCTCGTTTCCTTCGCCTCCAGCTTGCGCAGCTGCCTTTGCATAGACTCCAGCTCGATTACGGCGATCGCATTCCGTTCCGCCCATACCTTACGGAACAGCGATGTCACTGCGTCCATCCGTTGCGCTTCTGGCTGCAGTCGCGCCAACAGTTCCTCTAGGGCAGCCTCAGCTTGTTCGGCTCTCAGTGAGAAGTGTCCAGCAAGCTTGTAGCAGCGATAGTTCTTGTACAGGTATCGCTCGCGTTCGGGGTCGTCTTTGCGGAACTTCGCGGCCATCTTCCCTGCGCTGGTCGAACCTGTCACGGCCTGATTGCACACTGGGCAGCGCAGGGTGCCTTTGAGAGGGAAGTCCTCATGCAGTTTCTTGTGGGCCACAGCCGCAATGGACCGTCCATTGAGGATGGCTTGCACAGTATCGAATAGCTCCTCGCTTATCAGCGGTGTGAACTCCCCCTTGACTCGGATGCCCCACTTCTTCGCCACCATCCTGCCGCAATAGAGTTCGTTCCTCAGTACCCGATGGACGGTTTGTGCTGTGACAGGGTGCCCCTTTTTCGTCCGCAGACCCATCCGCGTCAGTTGTGCGAGTGCGTTAGTTTTCTTGACCTGCCCTGAGGCAATCAACTCGAATAGTTGAACTATAAACGGAGCACGTTCAGGGTCAGGCAGGATTGCCCCTTGTGCGCTCAAATATCCAATCGGGGTTGTCCACACCCATCGACGTCTAACCTCATATGTCTGCCTCATGGCCCGTTTGCTGCGCTCGGCGCGGGTCTTATTGTCGTATGCATCGAATGCTGCGGTCAGGTCCTTCATAAAATCGCCACTGCTTGAGTCGTCGGTGGGCTGTGTGACGGATACGTCCCGAACTCCTAAAGCCTTCAACTTCTTGCGAAATTCTCCCGCGTCAGCAGTGTTGCGAAACAATCGGTCGAAGCGCCATACAACAAGGTGGCTGACGTGCCCCCTCACCGTTTCGAGATATCGCTGCATCTTCTGGAACTCAGTACGATCCGCAGTACTGGCCGATTCGCCGCGTTCCACAAAGACACGGTCTATCTCTAACTCACGCGACTCGCACCAGCGATAGCAATCCTCTTCTTGAGTTGCAAGGGAAGTGTTATCGACTTGTCCGGCGCTACTAACGCGAACGTATACGACAGCCTTCATAGCGTGTCCTCATCATCGTCCGAACCAATGCGGTCGTCCGCTGCTTCTTCGGGATACTCGTTCAGGTAAGCAGCCCAACGGATTTCATCAAGAGGCCTATTACGCAGATGAGATTGCAGCGCGTCGTACATCTCGTTCGCGACGGCGGTGAGCTTATCGCGCCACTCCTCAACCTCGGTATCGGTCTTACCGTCTGCCAGAGTGCCAAGGATCGTGCGGCATTCGTCAACGGATATGAGCGGCATTAGTCGCCACCTTTCAATGGCGGATGTCCCTTGGCAGTCAGTTCGCGATTGAACGCACGGACAGCGATGGATTGCAACGTCTCGCCCTCTGTCATAGCGTAAGTACGCAGAGCTATCCAATCGGCCTTTGGCAAGCGCACTGTGAGCGCCACAGTGTCACCATGTCCGCGCCGTACCCTATCCTCGTTCGGTGTCGGCATCTTCCGCGCCATTAGCTCGCCTCCATCGCATTGGCTACCGTCGCAGCGTACCACTTGAACCCCTTAGGCGTGCGCAGCCCCAGGCCGTTTAGCTTGTCTGCGATAGCACGCAGCGTCAATCCGTCCGCTCTGTATTGGCGCATCATCTCGACTACTTGCGGTGCTGGCTTTATAGGGTTCTTCGCAGTACGTGCGCTGTCAAGCGATTCCTGCCAACGTGGATTGCCTAGCTGTGTCCCGCGTGCCTTCGCAGCGGCTAACGCGGCCTTCGTACGTACAGATGTTTGCTCCCGCTCAAACTCCGCGAAGACAGACAGCATTTGCAGCGTCATCTTGTTCGCATGGGGATTGTCACAGCAGACGAACTCAACACCAGATTCAAGCAGGGAAGCGATGAACGCCAGATTGCGGCCTAGACGATCAAGCTTCGCCAGCACCAGCGTCAGCTTCTTCCGCTTGCACATCTCTAGGGCAGTGAGCAACTGCGGCCTATTGGTGTGACTCTTGCCGCTCTCTACTTCCGTGAATTCGGCTGCTAGAGGATTGCTGCCAACGAAGCGCAGTATGGTTTCTCGCTGTGCCTCCAGCCCCAGGCCGCTCTGCCCTTGCTTGTCCGTGCTTACTCGGTAGTATGCTACGAATCCGCTCACTGTAATCGCTCCAAACGCTCGTTTCAGTGAATACAGAGTGACATGATGGCGTATTGACGTCAAGAGAGAATAAGTGAGCACGTTTTCCATACAAGCAACTTAGTTGCTCCGTATCTTTGTCGCTTGTTTCGTGTCAGAGTCGGGAGACTAAAGGGGAACACCCTAAAAGAATCCCCTCACGTTCGATGGTAGGGCGCAACGCTCGCTGGGAATCACGCGGTACTTGCCTGGAAGTTTTTGTGCCCAGTCTGAAACTTTTGCAAACCGTCAGAGTGGGTCACAAGAATGACTTCGATCAAATCTCCGCGCTTAGGAGGTAGTTTATTGAGCCTGCGCGCGCCCTTGCGGACGCAAGAAAGCAGAGGTCAAGCGCTAGGGTTATTGGGCCCCTCACTCGCCGATTGATATAGGTATTTCTGGAATCCCACGAATACCTCGTTGATCTCTTCAGGCTTGCCGAGGTCAGCAATGGCATCAGCAATGGCACCGTACTTAAGACGAAGCAAGGGGGACAGTTTCTCTTGGTCGAGCTCGTCCACCCCAACCCCCACATAGTGAGCCAGGACGAAGTCGAGGAATGCCTGCTGCTTGTCGTTGAAGTGCCCACTGATGGCGGCCTTCGCTCGGGCAGCCCGTTCTTCACGAGTAAGCGGTGGCATCGCATAGGCAACGTAAGCGAGCACGTCGAAGAGGTCGCTTTTCTCCGCATCAATGATCTTTTGCATCTCCACCAGTTGTTCAGGTCCAAAGCCCTTCTCTGCAAGTCCGTGCAATAGGAGCTTCCTGGTGTTGGGGACACTCCACAATGCACGCAGTTCGGCTTCGTTCTTGAAGAACTCCGGCAACTTACCAAAGAGCAGTTCCAAGAACTGCTGGGCGGACATTGGCGTGCCGTCAGGATGCCAGAACGTAGTACAGATCATGTGCTGGATGGTCAGCTCTTTGCCGTTGGCAAGCTTCACCTTCGCCTTGGCCTTCTTCTTGCATTCGCATGGGAGCTGCCCGCAGAGCGAGCAAGGCTCCTTCGGGCACTCGCAGGGGCTCTGGCTACAGATCAGGCATGGTTGCTTCGGCTCCTTCACACATTGGCAAGGATGATAGCCACACTTCGCACATGGTTCCGGCTCCTGCGGAGGCCCATCCCATTCGTCGTCGTGGAAGTGAAGATATGCCTTCACGAAGTCATAGATAGTGAAGTAGTCCTTCCCGTCGAAGAGCCGTGTCCCGCGCCCGATGATCTGCTTGAACTCAATCATGCTGTTGATGGGGCGCATAAGAACGATATTGCGGATGTTGCGGGCATCCACACCGGTCGAAAGCTTTTGCGAAGTCGTCAGAATCGTCGGTATGGTCTTGTCATTGTCCTGGAAGTCCCGAAGATGCTGGTTGCCCAGTTCGCCGTCCTTGGCGGTGACCCGTTGGCAATAGTTTGGGTCTGAGCTGGTCTTCGTCTGGTTGATAAGGTCGCGGACAGCCAGTGCATGATTCTGCGTGGCGCAGAAGACGAGTGTCTTTTCCTTCTGGTTGATCTGGTCCATGAACAGCTTGACACGGTAAGCTTCGCGTTCTTTGATCTCAATGACCTTGTTAAAGTCGTCTTCCTCGAAGTGTTCCCCGACTTCGATCTCACCCTCAATCAACTTGTCATCGGCGGTGTAGGTGTACTCGTCGAGCGACGTTGTGACCTGCTTTACCCGGAATGGCGTCAGGAAGCCGTCATTGATGCCGTCTTTGAGGGAGTAAATGTAGACCGGCTCCCCGAAGTAGGAATAAGTATCCGCGTTCTCCTCGCGTTTTGGCGTTGCCGTAAGGCCGAGTTGAACCGCTGGAGAGAAGTATTCAAGGATGTCGCGCCAGGTGCTTTCGTCGTTTGCCCCGCCACGATGGCACTCGTCGACGATGATGAAGTCGAAGAAGTCTGGCGGGTATTCACCAAAGTACGGCGAAGGTTTGCCGTCCTTGGGAGGGCCGCTCATGAAGGTCTGGAAGATGGTGAAGAAGATGCTCCCGTTCTTTGGGACTTTCCCCTTCTTCCGGATGTCATCCGGTTTTATTCGGATCAGCGCGTCGTCGGGGAATGCTGTGAAAGATGTGAAGTCGTTGAAAGCTTGATCGGCAAGGTTGTTTCGGTCCGCAAGGAAGAGGACCCGCGGTCGGCGGGTGGGTTCGTTGCCGCTCTTCCAGTCCGACAGATTCCAGCGGGCGCTGAAGAGCTTCCAAGCGATCTGGAAGGCGATCGATGTCTTTCCTGTGCCGGTTGCGAGTGTCAGGAGCGCACGGTCTTTGCCGTCTTCAATCGCTTCCAATACGCGATTGACTGAAATCTCTTGGTAGAAACGTAGCGACCACGTGCCACTCTTGTCCGGGTAAGGTATCGCGGCGAAGCGGTCCCGCCAGGCGAGCGGCTTTGGGAACGTCAGGTTCCAGAGTTCGTCGGGCGTCGGATAGGCAAGAGTCTCGCCCTCCTTGCCGGTGTCCATGTCAATTCCGTATATGCCCTTGCCGTTAGAAGCATATGTGTAACGAATCGTCATCTTCTCGGCATAGTTCTTGGCCTGGGCAACACCTTCGGTCAGTTCCTCGTCCCATGCTTTCGCTTCGATGATCGCCAGCTTAGTGTTGTGATACTCCAGGACGTAATCAGCCGTCAGACACTTGCCGCGTTTTCCCTGACCTTCAATGCGACCGGGAACAATCGCAAACTCGCGCCGGATGCGGCTGGCCTCAACCACGCCCCATCCCGCCGCCTTCAATGCGGGATCAATATGCTCGGCTCTCGTCTCGGCTTCGTTCATAGGCTCACAGGAGTTTCTGATTGCCAACCTTCCAGACTAGGAAATCCAAGAGACGGTTTACGTGACACAGAGCAAGTTTCTCGTCACGCGCTTTGAATCGTTGGAGGATTGGGGTAAGTCTTTCGTCTTGCGCCCATGCTGCATAGCTGTCACTCACCCGTTTCAAGAAATCCACAAACCACGCGACCCGTCCCGGTTGGCCAACCGAGGTCCCCGGATCGTACTCGCTGAAGAAGGTTTGCACATGTTGGTCGTAAATGGGACTGATTTCTGAATGGATTGCCACAAGCTTTGACACAAAGGACAACTGCAATGCAAGACCGCCTTGCCTGCGCGGAATCAAATAGAGTTCACTCAGGATTGGAGCGAATCTGGGCTCACCGTTTGAAAGCACATTCCCATCGAACAGTATCTGGAAATACCGCTGTAGAAATGCTTGCGACAGCCCTGCGAGATCTAGGCCATAGTACCCGATGAAAAGTAACTCAAAGCGCTTTCTGGCCAGCGGCGTAGGGTCAGCAAGCAGTGCTTTCAACTCAAGGTAAGGACAGAAGTCAAAGTGAAACATCAGCGTCTCCGCACGGTCCAGCGCGTCGATGTGTCTTTGCTCTAAGTCCAAAATTAGAGGACTCCGTTGAAAGCTTGGTGTAAAAGTGACTTCTTCAGTTCTTCTAGCGCGGTGAGCTTTTGCTTGTAGACGGATTCGAGACGTTGAGTGTTCTCAAATAGACCATTGAGTGCGACGATGATGCGCTTTTGTTCTTCGAGCGGTGGAATAACGTGAAAGAACTCGCGCTGTTTGGTAATAGGCACTTGGTTCCGGGTGGATTGCCTCATTACCTGCGAGTACTGCGTCTTGAATCCATAAGACCTCATGTAGTGTGCCAGATACTCTGGAAGTAGGTGTTTTGGGTCGCAACGATAGTAGGTGAGCGATTTGCCTAGGATAACTTTCTCCTCTTTCGTGCGAAGAATGGCAACCGGCCCGACGGTAGCGTTGTGAGCGAAAAGCACGTCATTGTCTTTAGCGAATCCCTTCCGGAGCATTGAAGCTCGCTTGTGTGAGAGGTATTTTGCCCGAGACATGTCAATGCGCTCATCGTCCACGCAGTTCGCAGATATGTAAGGAACTCCTTTGCGGATGAACTCCTCTTTTCGCGGATAGTCACCTCCGTGATTACCGTCCATGTGGTCCTCAATCCAGCCGCGCTTCAAGAGCGCCTGAAGCGTAACGCGTTCCCACTCTGCGCCGCGCTGAGCGAACACGGACTGTAGGTGGCTTTCGAAGAGAGCGCGGGCGTTTTGGAGGTTTCTTTCGGCGTTGGTTTTGGCAGTGGCGATGCCCTCGAGCGCTTCGTCGAGGATGCCGACGATCCGTCTCTGCTCCGAAGGGGCGGGATAGTCAATCTCCAAGTCCTTCAAAAGTTTGTAATGTCGCGCGTATCCGAGAGAATCTAATTCCACGGCTTGCAATCGATAGAATAGGAACTTGGGCGACAGAAACTCTCTCGGCTTCAGGACCTTTACCCCGTCCGCACCGAGTACGAAATCGAAATCAACGTATTTCAAGACCTTTGTGTGATCCCCAAACACAATGATTGGCGTGGTGACTTTGAAGAGATCGCCCTCTTCGTCCCAATAACCGTTTATGAAGTCTTCCTCTTGTGACACCACGGGGTAGGCTCCCTCTGCGAGGAAGTCTTTTCGCAGTATCTTTCTGGTGTATGTAACAGGCTCTATGCACGCCTCAAAGCGTTGTCTCTGCCATTCTTTACTCATATCAGCGCCCCAATTTTCGCCAGCACCTGCGCGCTCTCGGCATCCAGCGCCGCAATTTCTGCGAGGATCTCCTGCGGAGTGCGGTGCGTCACATCTTCGCCGCCATTCGGGTTCTTAACGGAGAGATCGAAGGTCGTCCGGTCGATGTCCTTCAGGTCCACACTCCAGCTCTTCGGCGAGTCGGCCAAGGTGGCCTGCAGCTTCACAAACTCGGAAAGATCGCCATCGTTCAGTGGGTTTGTCTTGCCGAGGTTGCGGCCTGGGTCGAGCTGGTAATACCAAGTTCGACGCGTGGGTGCGCCCTTCTCGAAGAAGAGCACCACGGTCTGTACACCAGCGCCCTGAAACGCACCCTTAGGGCAGTCCAGTATGGTGTGCAGGTTGCAACTTTCAAGCAGTTGCTGCCGAAGCTTGATTACCGCCGTGCTATCCGTATTCGACAAAAATGTGTTCTTGATTACGATGCCGGCGCGGCCGCCAGCGCGCAGGATCTTGATGAAGTGTTGGAGAAACAGGAACGCCGTCTCGCCAGTGCGGATAGGGAAGTTCTGCTGGACTTCCTTGCGCTCCTTACCACCGAAGGGCGGATTCGCCATGATGACGTCGAAGCGGTCTTTCTCCTGGATGTCGGCGAGGTTTTCCGTCAGCGTGTTGGTGTGGATGATGTTGGGTGCCTCAATGCCATGCAGAATCATATTCATGATCGCGATAACGTAGGCCAGCGACTTCTTTTCCTTGCCGAAGAAGGTGCGCTCCTGAAGCGTCTTAACGTCCTTTGTGGTCAGCTCCGGCTTTTTGCTGAGATAGTCGAACGATTCGCAGAGGAAGCCCGCCGAGCCGACCGCACCGTCGTAGATGCGCTCTCCGATCCGCGGCTTGACTACCTGCACAATGGCACGGATGAGCGGGCGTGGCGTGTAGTACTCGCCGCCGTTCCGCCCGGCGTTGCCCATGTTGCGGATCTTGGCTTCGTAGAGGTGGGACAGCTCATGCTTTTCCGTCTGTGAGCGGAAGCGCAGCTCGTCAACGTGGTCAATGATCTCGCGCAGGTTATAGCCGCTCTGGATCTTGTTCTTGATCTCGCCGAAGATCTCGCCAATCTTGTATTCGATGGTGTTGGAGCTGGTAGCGCGCTGACGGAAGCCGTGCAGATAAGGGAAGAGTTTCGCGTTGACGAAGTCGCGGAGGTCGTCGCCAGTGAGCGCCTTGTTGTGGTCAAGCTGCCCGTGCTTGTCCTTTGGTGCGGCCCAGCTCTCCCAACGGTACGGCTTATCAAGGATGTAGCTGTAGGGCTTGCCATGTAGCGCAGCCTCTGCCCGCTTGTCCTCTTCGAGGTCATCCAGATACTTCAGGAACAGCAGCCAGGAGGTCTGCTCGGTGTAGTCGAGTTCGGTGGTGCACCCGGCCTCTTTCCAGAGGACGTCGTCGATGTTCTTGAAGGCCTGCTCAAACATATGTGATTGGTGTCCAACACCATGATACCGGGCCCTTTCGCATCAGTCTTCAGCTTTCCGGCTTCTCTATTGAGATCCGTCATCATAAGCCGCCCGACGTCGGAAACTGTCCTGCAGTCTGCCTCAAATCAGTTCGTGCTGGCACTGATTATCACAAGCCGTGTGCACACTATTCAGATTCTGGTTCATCATTTTGAATCTTCCAATGCTTGTGGGACACAATGACCGAACGGTCTACCATCCCTAACAAATGGTCGACCTCCGCACGTTCAGCCAGTTCCTGAGGATCGATTCCCGACGGGTGAACTCCGGCAATTAGTTGATCGATGGTCATAAGCTTTAGACAGGTCTGGAAACGTTTCGCAGTCCAATCTGGATTTCCCGTCATTTCCCTCAGAAATCGTGCCCATTCTGCCGCACTGGCTCTCTTCCCAGAGAAGCGGATGTCATACGAAATGATCTCTGACTTCTTCTTATTGTTAGCTTGGGTGAACTTGTCTGCCCAGCGGGTGTTCTCTTTGTTGTATCCACCGGCCGCATCGATGCGATCTAAGGTGGTTCCTTCCGGCCTTGGCCCTACGTCTGCGAGGAAGGCCTTAAAATCTGCCCATCGAGGGTCGTACTCAACATCTTGGTAGGCGGGATCTGTACCGGAGTCGCAGCGAGCCTTCATCGCCGCCCAAACCGTGTACTCACGGCTGCGCTTTCCACCCTTACAGTGACCATGAGCCGTGCGCTGACATCCGCATGATGCTGTCTTGCCCTGCGTGAGGTAGGTACCCCTCACCTCTGTCGTTTGCCCGCACTCACATATGCAATCCCAGTATGAGGTCCTGCCCTCGGTCCTACCTGAAACCTTTAACTTACCGAACGTTCTTCCTGACAGTTGCAATTGCTGTCTGCTCATTAGGAGTGCTCTCTATTCTTCCGTTCTTGTCACGGATGGTCTTAGGATCATGTGACTAGAACCGTACACGATGTCACTATGTACTACATTGGAACAAGCGCTACGCACTCTCAGAGATGCGCTGTGGGCGAGACAAAAGCAGGCAGACAGGCCTTATATCTAGCGATTCCGCCTGTCTGGATAGAGCTACACATGTATGTTCACCTATCGCGAGGAGTGGAACTCCCCGAACCCAAATGGTGCGAATAGGGCCTCCTGCCCAAGACACCCTTGAGACATTGGGGCCCCGCCCTTCAATCGCTACTTATTCCAATGAATCTCATGCGGTTACACTCTTTTTCATGCATTCTGGAAACAGGGTCTAAATTTGCAAGTTTAACTATGCTCGCTAAACTATAGTAAGGTAATGACTTACCTATTGTATGCGTATTGAGGGTCCAGGCTGCACCCTAATCGGTACTGGCCGTTTCGTGCCGTCGGAAAATGCGTATTTGTACCCAAATATGCGGTTTTAGGAACGGTACGGAGTGGGTAATTCGTGCTCATCTCGAACCCGAAGCGTTCTGGGAACAGGGAAACAAAGCGCGATCTCTTTGCTGCCTCGTTTGGCAGGGACTTCACTTCGCGGATGCAGTTCTGGAATATCACCGGACTCTCGGTTCAAGTGCTTCTGGCATTGCCGATTCGCCCTCAGAGTGTTTCGCGCAGGATAAACCCGAACCAGCACAACCTGCCCGGGCGAAACGCAGCAACTTAACGCTCTGTCGGCAGGTTCCGCCCGGCTCTCCGTTGATCCTGCAGCACCTTGATTTCCACGATTCCTCAAGTCCAGATAAGCTCGCTATGAACCTTACGTTTCCGATTGATCATCAGTTTGAAAACAGCCTGAACAGGGTCGGTTTCAAGGCGAAGTATCCTTTCGCGCCAGCCAGCTAAGCCTAATAGACTGAAGCGATGCCAATCTTTGAGCTAACTCGTGATTCCTTGAGTGCTGTTCCGAGAACCACCATGCAAGAACAGTATTTTCGAGAACGGCAGGATCTGCAGCGGCTGCTGAAAGGTTCCATCTCCGTGTTAGGGGAGGAGCTTCTTGTCATCGCAGAGGAATTTTCAGAATGGGAAGATAGCAAACGGAGAGTGGATCTCCTTGCCTTGGATCGTTCTGGCGCTTTGGTTGTAATCGAATTGAAGCGCACCGAGGACGGGGGGCACATGGAACTCCAGGCCGTTCGCTACGCGGCGATGATATCCACTATGGGCTTCCAGCAAACCGTTGCAGCTCACGCCAAGTTCCTACGCGGCGAGATGGCGTCGGCTGAGGCAGCAATTCTGGATTTCCTTGGTTCCCCCGAGGTACCGGAGAGCTTCGGACAACGAGTGCGCATTGTGTTGGTTTCGCCCGATTTTTCTCGCGAACTCACGACTGCCGTTCTCTGGCTGAATACCAACGGACTCGATATCCGATGTGTCCGCGTGCGGCCGTACCTACTCGACGGGCGCACTATCGTGGAGGTTGATCAGATTATTCCTCTACGGGAGGCGCAGGATTATACCGTCCGTATCAAAGAGAAGGAGCAGGAGGCGCGTAAAGCCGCCGAATCGAATATTGACTTCACTCGGTACGACCTCACGGTGGGTGGTCAGACCTATCGGAACCTCTGGAAGCGTAACCTCATGTGGATCGCGGTCTCGCGTGCGCTGCAGGCGGGGCTTTCCGTCGAAGCGCTCGCACGCATCATCCCAAGTCGCAAGTTTCTCGCAGTCGAAGGCGAATTGTCTGGTGAAGAGTTTCTTGCCGCCGCTCAACAGGCCCGATCTGCTGAGGGGTATGTCTTCCGCCCTGAACGCATGTTCGCAGACGATGAGCATCTGATCCACGCGAGAGGAAAGACGGTCTGCCTCAGCAACCAATGGGGGTTGCCCAGCTTGCCCCTAGTCGACAAAATCGCGGAGGCCGTCCCGCAGCTCCAGATGAAATATCAACAGACACTCGGCCCAGTCGATGAGCTTGAGGACTGAGTTCGACGCATCGTATGTCGCGTGCGATTTGCGCTCGCCCGAGGGACTCGGGTACCTGGGGACGGTATCAAAACGCTGGCTTGAGAAGAACGACACCCCTCATGAGAACTCATCGCCGTTCCTCGTTCTCGGCAGAGTTCTGCACGTCTTTTGGGACCTCGGCAATATTGTAGATACGGCGGAAATCGAAGTGCCTTTCGATCTGCACTCGCGCATTTTCAAAGAGGTCAGCATCCTCAATGGCACCGTGGAGAGCTGCACTGAGATTTTCGTACCACTCTTTCAGCGAGGGCATGGAGCTGCGCTGTGTCTCCGGAAGGAGGGTGCTATACGCGGTCATGATCTCTCCGCCAGTAATCTTTCCGTCCATCTTTGTTTGCCGTCGAGCAAACTGCTCAATGAACGTGCGGAGATAGAAGAGCGCCGCCAGAACTTTACCGCTATTCCGCGCAACAACAGCGTCACGAAACCACTGGAGTTCCGTCTTTGGAAGGAATGTTGGAAGTTCGAAGTTCTCAATTGGCGAACGTCCCTCCAATGACAACTTCCATTCATCTCGTCGAACAAGAAAGCCCTCCAACGGACCGAGACAGCTCTGGCATCGGAAAACCAAGAGCCACATTTGGAAGGTCGCAGCAACATCGGACATCACTGGGTCACTCAACGGTTTCTTCACTTCGTTCGCGACGTCCGTGAACCATATGAGCTTGAATGCTTCTCGTCGTGCGCACTTTTGGCAGAATAACTTGACGTTTGGGAGGATCGCCTGAAGAAGAAGTTGTCGAGACCCATCGCGTTCTGCTAGGAATAGCTCTTTCGTTGTGACAAAGACGGGTGCCTTCAGGCGCTGTAGATACTGATTGAACTCCGTACGATACCCCGGGATTACCCGGTCGCGTGTCTGAGAAGTGAGATCTTCGTAAGGTACCGTGACCCGCTGATACAGGTGTTTTGTCTCCAGTAGGGAACGAAGTTCCTCGGAGAGTGAGTTATTTAGTAGCGCAAGGGCTTTTTTGAAACCCTCGATACCATTAAGTTGTGGTTCCTTATTGCTCGCCGCAGCTTCTTTAGCCACTACGCCTCACTTTCCCAACTCACTCTGCCGGGAGTTCCTAATTCGATTGAAGCCGTGTTGCTCCTCGGATGTCGATCCGCTGGCTACACCAATTTGTCTTTCAGTGTTCCCAGCTTCGCTCCAAGGGTGCGCTTTACCGCCACATCCACATGGTATCTAGGAAGAACCGCTGCTGTTAGGGCTTCTTCAGACCAAAGCCGTTGAACATCGTCGAATGTCCACTGCCGCGCATCACGTAATGCATTTGCACCCATAATGGTTTCAATCAATTGCTGCTCGAACCATTCCTGCACAACATCTCTGATGACATCACGTGCTCCAGACACCTGTTTGTAGCGGCTGCACCATCGGTCAATCATGTCGTTGAAGACGCGGAAGTCAGCGTTAGCCTGAATCAAATCTTGCTGGGGAAGATACTTTGCGGCGCGGTCTTCTAAATCGGGAGGAGTCCGAGTTCCGTTCTCAACAGAGACCCACTGCACCTCCGGCTCATGAGCAACTAATACTTCCTCACCCGGGACGCCACCAGCCGATAAGAACAAACTGTAGACATCGCCAGCCCTACCGCCTTTTCCTCCAGGTTCTTTATCACTCGTGTCCGTTTGCTCGCCTCGAGGCTTCGGCCGACCTCCTGCAACGCCATTTTCGCTGTCAATAAGAAGCTTTCCTTTGGGAGTCGGCCGATATCGGCTAAAGCGAAACAAATCGACAATAGCTTTCAGACGCTCGCGAATGGTCTGCTTGTGATCCGAACCAGACGCGGCTGCTGCAACACTGTCGACCAGTTCTGCTATCGGCTTCGGCATATCGTCGCGAAACTCCGCCGCCCAATCTGACCACGGCAACGGTTCGCCGTTGAGAAGTAGTTGGGTCCGTGCGGTATTAGATGTAAGTCGATGCCCGTCGCCGTTTTTAGGCTGCAGATAGACAACCACGCGATTGTGGCCGAAGATGACTCCAAAGTTCTGAAGGCGCGCAACGCCCTGACGCGCACTTACCATTTCGTAGAGTTCATTTTGGTACAGTGCGGCAACATGTCCAGAGGACGCTATGTACCCAGAGTTTTGGGTCATTGCGTCCTCATCTTTAAGAATCCACCAGTGCGCCGTGGCGCCGGACAATTCCTTGATTCCCGATGATTCGGCGTGTTTTTCCAGGTAGGACTTCTGTCCAGTTAGAGTTCGTAAGATGTTGCTGTCGGTGTTGGCTCTTGGAAGCTGCCAGCCCTCCCGAGCTTTCACCTTGATGCCGTCGGGGAAGGAGAAGTATCGAGTATTGAGATACTTCGTGATCCAACGCGAAGGGCTTGGTGTTGCCTCCGGAGGAGTCATGGTATCGGCTTCGGGCTCGTTGCCGAGCAAGACCACCATCGTTCCGTGCTTGTCGATGACTGACGGTTTTGTGTCGTCTTGGACGTATGCCCAGTAGCCATAGCTCCCATCAGGAAGTTCAAGTTGGCGCAGCCCGTAATTCCCACTGATCGGATCACGCCAAAGGTGAATCATGTAGCCGACACCATCTTTCCAAGAAAGATAGAGCAGGCCGTGTCTGTTCTTGGGAGCAGCGGCAATCTTTGCGCCGACACCGTAATTCCCAGTGCTGGAAAGGACATTGACAGAAGACGAGAGGGCATTGATGTACTGCATCATCTCTTCGCCTGTCATCCCAACGCCGGTGTCTGTCACGGACAGTTTGAAGATTCCTGTTAGCGTGTGGTAGTTCCAGTCGACATCCCAAATCACCTCACCGGTCTTCCCGGGCAGGCGCAGAACGCCCTCGATGGCGTTTTGGGTTAGCTCTCGGAGGAACTGAAGGGGCGCACAATCCTCGCCAAGCCGATCGAGCATGAAGCTCGTATTTCCGACTTGCATTGGGCGGGTGACTTCTGTGGAAACAATAGAGACAGGCTTGGCCATATAGGCCTCCTTTTCGAGAATGAAAGGTTCGCGATCATTCTCAAGAAAATGGTGAGAAGAACCCTCGGATTTGGGTGGAAAGCGTGAGCTATCGCCCCGAGGCCGTAGATTCAACCCGACATACAGCATACCTCCGTTTTTTGGAGGGTAGTGGAATTGTTTTCTGCTCGAGCGGCCCAGCGACATATCCCTGTAAATGTCACTCGCGAAGAAGTCAGCCCGCGCGGAAGGTGTGCAACGGGCTAACGTGGCTTCTGTTAAGGGTACCTGCCGGAGACAGCCTCATTATGGGCCATAGCGACACCGTGGCGACGTCGCCGTGCTTGCTGTTATGCGTCGTCTTCAATTCACCCCTGAAGCGCTTGAGGCTGTATGCGTGAAAACGCCTTCAGTTGATCGAGGAGAGTGTTCCAACTGGCGTTCATCTGGCACGCCAAATCTTTTTAAGCACTTACAGCTTCAGCCCGAAAAAACGTGGGT
Source organism: Acidobacteriaceae bacterium (assembly GCA_035651235.1). GTDB lineage: Bacteria > Acidobacteriota > Terriglobia > Terriglobales > Acidobacteriaceae > Granulicella. The sequence continues at coordinate 1,739 of DASRGC010000053.1, read as the reverse complement.
TTGAAAAGGTTCGATAAGGTTTCCCGGATCTGGGCGCCCTTTCCCCTCACTGTTGATTTGTATCCGCGAAGTTCCGGAATCTGCCGCACAACGCGGGTATCGGCGCTCCGTTTACCTCGGTAACGGCGCGCGTATATCCGTCTTCTCTGCGGGCGATGAAACCCGGTTGGAGATCGCAGAGAGATGCGATGGAACGGGGTTCAGGAAAGAACGAGGTCGCAGTAAAGGAACGGCTGCGTGGCGCCGGAGGGTGTGGTGTGGAGTTCGTTAGCTGCGTGGGTGAGACGGAAGCGCGGGCCGAAGGTGCGGACGATGGAGTCGGCGTTGTGGCGCTGGACGGGAAGGCCGCTGCATTTTGTGGGGCCGCCGGGTGAAAAGGTCGCGAGGATAATGTGAGCGCCGGGGCGAAGTGCGCGAGTGGCGTGGCTGATGTAGGCGGCGCGGTCGGCGGGCGAAGTGAGGAAGTGGAAGACGGCGCGGTCGTGCCAGAGGCCGAAGTGCTGTGGCGGGAGTGCGTCGGTGAGAAGGTCGGCCGCAAGGAAGGTGACGTATGCGGCGGCCCCGCCGAGGCGCGCGCGTGTGTGCTCGAGAGCGTGTTTTGAGATGTCAACAAGCGTCAGATTGGTGTAGCCGGCGGCGAGCAGGTCATCGGCTAGGGTGGAGTCACCGGCGCCGACGTCGAGGATGGGTGTGGAGAGATCGGGCGCGGCGCGGCGGATGAAGGCGAGCGAGGTGTCAAGGTGCGGACAGAACCAGCTTTGCTGGGTCGGCGATTTGGACGAGTAGACGCGATCCCAGTGTTGCCGGGGATTCAGATGATGGTTGTCGGGATGATTCATTCGCACGCGAGTGTAGCGCTTATCGGAGGGCGTTGAGGAGGCGGGTGCGCTCGTCGGCGAGGATAGTGCGGGCGGGGCCGTGTGCGAGGATGCGGCCGGAGTCGATGCGGAAGACTTCGGCGTCGAGGAGGAGGGCTTCGTCGACGTCGTGGGTGACAGAGATGCAGGGGATGGACCGTGCGGCGAGGAATTGCTGCATGCGCGGGATGAGCTGGTCGCGCAGCCTGAGGTCGAGTCCGGTGAAGGGTTCGTCGAGCAGCATGAGGCGGGTGTCGGGCCGGGCGAAGGCGCGGGCGAGATTGACGCGCTGGCGCTCGCCGCCAGAGAGCTTTGCCGGAGACCGATGGGAGAGCTTGTGGAGTTCGAAGAGGGAGAGTGCCTCTTCGGCGAGTTGCGGGTTGGCCGGTTGGTGGAGCGAGGAGCTGAAGGCGATGTTGTCGCGAACGGTGAGGTGCGGGAAGAGCGCGGGTTGCTGCGGAGCGTACGCGATCTGGCGACAGTGAGGAGGGACCCGCATGTAATTGCCGTCGAGCTCGACAGCTTTCACGCTGGCTTCTGCAAACAGTGCGCCGCCTTCAGGTGCAGCACAAGCAGAGAAGATGCGGGCATTTGGGAGCAAGCCGCAGATCGCGCGGAGGATGGTGCTTTTGCCGCTGCCCGATGCGCCGAAAAGAATCGTCCAGGGCGCTGTGAAAGTGAGCGTTACGTCGATGTGGATAGCGCCAACATCAGTGTTCAGGCTCAACTGGAAGTGCGGTGCGGGATTAGACAACGGCGGTCTCCGGAGACGACGCGCGCCAATAGACGAGCAGCAGGGCGAGGAAGGAGATGGCAACGAGGGCGAGGGCGGTGCGGTCGGCGGCGGTGTAGTTGAGCTCCTGGACCTGGTCGAAGATGGAG
>DASRGC010000052.1:0-10840 GCA_035651235.1 Acidobacteriaceae bacterium | reverse complement strand
ACTGCAGGAGGATTGATCTGCATTAGTGTTCCGTGACCTCCGCGCTCCATTCGCCGTTCACCTTCTTGCCCTTGACGGTGCGCTTACGCGGTCCCGCCAGTTTGGCGAGTGCAGCAGCCATGTCCTTGAGGGTTTGCGGATCGGCGCCTTTGGTCTTCTCGCCTTCCTTGCCGCCAGCAGCACCGCCGCCGCTCATGTGCTGCACGAACATCTTCTGCTGCTCGAGCACATAGTTCGAGAAAAGCTTGCGCACCTCCGCAATGTGATCCGCGCGTATCTCGGCCATCTTCGCCATGATCTCGGCCTGGAGCTTGACCATGCGGTCCTCATGCTCCATGCGCTGTTTTTCGATGCGCGCAGCATGCTCCGCGCGCTGCTTCTGATCCCTGGCAATAGCGTCCGCCTTGACCTTCGCCATCTTCACGCCGGTCTTGTTCTTCTCCTCTTGGAGCAGTCCGCCAATCTTCTGCACCGCCTGCTTTAGTTGCTGGTTTTCCACCTGCAACTGGCCAGCGTTCGGGCCCTGCACAATGAAGCGCTCCGGGTTCTTGACCCCGGCGTCCTGGAACATCTGACCGAGGAGCGCCTTCGTGTCGAGTAGTGGCGCAAACAGGGGATTGCCGGCGGCAAACGCCGTCACCACCGACATCTTTTGGTTGCGCTCCTCCTCGCCCAGCACACCGCGGGCGCCCACCACGGAGAAGTGGACCGCCTTCGGCAGATCCTTCTTCGTCATGACGAGGAAATCGGGGTCTTCCATCTCCGGCGAGTAGTACGAGTAGCGGTCCACCTCGGAGAGGTTCAGCGCGTGCTGCATGAAGAGGAACGAGCGCATCGAGTGCTCCATCTTGTCGATGAAGTCCACTAGCGCTGCCTCCTGATCCTGCGCTGCCTTGACGACCTCCGCCTTGGTCGCTCGGTCGCCCACGGGACGGCCAGGCCGCCCGAGCTTCTCCTTCATCTCGCCGAGGATGAACTGCAAGGCATCGAACGCGACTTGCGGATTGCCGATCTGCACCTGCGAGAAGGCGTTCGAGCCCTTCGTTGAGACCTTTGCGCCTGGCTCGATGACCGGACCGCCATTCAGGACGAAATCCGGGTCGTTGCCGTCGTAGACGATCGGCGGCTCGAGCGAGAGCTCCACGCCGTCCATGCCCTTGTTCGCCATCATCGTCCCGAGCTTTTGCATCGGCGACATCTTGATAATGGGGCTCATGCCGTACGGGTCGCGCACATCCATGCGCTCGTAGCAGCGGTAGATGATCGGCGGGTACGGAGTCTTGTTCGGGGCCATATAGACGATGGTCCCGTTCATCAGCACTGCCTTGTGGTTCGGGTAGTACAGCGTCTCGTCGGCGCGATCGATGAAGATGTCGCCCCAGTAGGTCGTGATCTTTACGTCCTTGACCTGCTGGTTGTCCTTCCCTTTGTGCGCGTCCTTGCTGACCTTGCGCCACTGGCTCGGCATCCAGCCTTCGCCGCCGTCCTTCACCATGCGCTCGGCGCGATGACGCGGCGCGAAGGATTCGACGAACATCGATCCTTCGTAGAAGATATTCGTGCCGATTACTGATGGGCTCAGATCCGGGTAGCAATTCCACATGGAATGCGGCTTCCAGACTGGCGCCCTTTTTTTGCTCACCTTCACCGCGTCGTGGACGAATTCCTGCTCGTCCAGCTCAATCTCGGCGACGAAAGAACCGTGGTGCAGCGCCTCCTTGATGGAGAGCTCCACGCGATCCTTCAGCCCGAAATCGTCGTGCTGCTGGGCCATGAACGATCTGACGCGGCCGTTCACGCGCTCCTGGAGCTTAGGCTGTTGGTTCTTCTCTCCAGTGTTTTTGTCAAGCCCGAGAGCGCTCGAGATATCCGCATGAGCCTCGAACCAGAAGCGCGTCTGCGGAAAAATGATCCTTCGCACGTCGGCCGAGGTGTTCTCCGAGGCGCGCGATAGCTCGCCCAGCTCGACCACGTTGTGCCAGCCAAGCGAAACCTCGGCGCCGTCCGCGTTGACCTTGACCATCGGGTTCATCGAAACCTGGCGGTCAACCTCTCGCCACCGACCTTCGGCGGACGTTCGGAAAGGCGACTGCTTGCGTTGATCGAGCTCGTCCTTCAGGTGCGTCTCGATCTTCTGCCAGTCGCGCTTGTTGAGCTTCGTCTCCTTCGGCAGCGGCTTCACCTCGGTAGAACCGCCCGCATCCTTCACCGTGGAGCCGGTCTTCGCTTCGGATTGAAGTGTCTTCTCAGCCATCACCACATCCTTAGACCGACGCGCTCGGTGGGGCGCGCACGCGGCAACACGCTCACCGTGCGGCTATGGCGCAGCATCATGTGCGCGTAGCGCGACGCGCAGATCATGTCTTCGTGCAGGCGAACGATCTTGGCTTTGAGGTCGCGGTGGTACATGCGCCGCTCCTTGAGCCAGGTCGTGCACGTGCGGAACACTTTCCACTTCCCTTGCAGCATGCGGTCGAGCATCGCGAGCACCGAGGATTCGACCGAATTTCCGCCTTCGCCCTCGATCTGGCCTACCGTAGGAGCGTTCGTAGCCTTCCACGGGAGCAGGTTCAGGCCCTTGCGGCGATATGTGGCCTGGAGCTCGTCGCCCGTGCCCTTCTCGCGATTCAGGCCGTCATGCGGCCACGCAACCGGCTTCCAGTCTCCCCATGCCTTTATCGCGTCCACATGCACAGCCGGCAGCGAGTTCGTCGTCTGATACTCGTGCGTGAGGTAGACGATATCGGCGTCGCGGTCCCATGCGAGGTTCGCCGCCGAGAACGGATGCAGCGTCGAGATTCCAAAGTCCACCCCAATGATTTGCGCCCAGTGCCGCGGGATCTCGATCGGATCGATAACGATGTCTTCTTCCGACACCGGGAAGATCAGCCCCGCGCCCTGCAGCGGTATGCCCTTCGAGCGCATCTCGCGCTCGTGCGGGCGAAGCGCTGCGAGGCGCTGCGCCTTTACCTCAGCCGTCAAGTGCGGCGCCTCATCCCACGTCGCGGTGATGAGCGCCTGCCCCTGCTGCAGGTTCTCCATGAACTGCGTGACCACCTCGGTCATGCCTTCCTCTGGAGTCATCGTGCATGCGATGATCGCGTTACGACGAGCGAGTCCAGCTCGGATCAACTGCGACCAGATTTCTGGCGGCGGCTCCTCGTCAGAGCCGCAATATTCGAAGGCGATGCCCTGGAACTTCTTCCATCCCTGCTCGTACGCTCGGAAATACACGCGGCTCCAATTACCGGATACGTGCTGCACGCGCACCGAGTCGTAGGCGTTGGGCACGCCGGTCTTCGGGCGCCGCTTTCCAATACGGAGCTTCGGGATCGTGCCCGTGCCGAGCGCCTTCTCGTCCGTGGGATCACCGAGCAGCTCGCGCTGCCAGATATCGCGCACGAGCTCGTTCGTCGGCCCGCAGACTAGGATTTCTGGCGGGAAGACGAAGCGTGTCCCCTTCCACCAGGCCGGATATTTGCCGGTTGCATGAATCGCAACTTCCATTGCGTGCGCGAAGGTCTTGCCGATCTTGTTCGCGCAGATCGCCGCGCGTTGCGCCGCCGGCTTGCCAGGCGTGCCCATGCCCTCGGCGTTGTGGAACTGCACCTGCCACGGATAAGGCTTGTAGTAGTCGAGCTTGTTGATCGACTGGACGTGATCTAGGTCGGCAATGAGACGGCCCACCTCGAGGAAGTCGGCGACGGCGTTATTCATGCCGGGCTTCCACCGGCCGCGGGGAACCACCCCTCTGGCACTGGCGCACGCCAGCAAAATCGTTCATGCCGCCTGCCTCATCTCGCCGCGCCAGGTCTTCGATACCCAGTGCTCGGGCGGGAAATCGGCGTTTTTTGGCTCTCCGTGAAAGCTAAGCACCGCCGCACCTTCTGGAGCTTCGTCCTTCTCCGCGCAATGCACCTTGTACGAGACGAACTTGCCGGGGAACTCATCCTGCAGGCGGTACGCATTCGGGAGCGCTTGCTCCATCCACCCTTGATCGCCGAGCGGATGCTGCGGAGCCCCAGCCGCGATCCAGTCATCCCACACATGCGGATGCGGCTTGTTCCATAGCATCACGCCGGATCCGTAACCGTCCGGCCGGTAGAAGTCGCGCAGGATGGCGAAGTCGCCCTCGAACTTCGTCACGAAGTCGAGATTGCCGAGGACGAGCGAGTCGAGGTCGAGATAGAGCACTCGTCCCTCAAATAGCCCGCGCTGGAATAGCGCTAGCTTTGCCCACCAGCCAGAGCCGAATCTGAGCCCGGCAGGCAATCTTTTCGTGCGGCACGTCAGGCCGCCATCGTCATCCGTGAGACACACGAAACGATGCGGCACCGTCAAATTCGCTCGCACCATGCGCTCGAGGCGTCGTACCCACTCCCGGCCGTAGCCGGGCTTCGCGAGCACGCAGGCCACGGTCAGGGACGACAAAGCAGCCGCTCCTTCAGTTCTTCGTACGTCTTCTCGTCGATCCCGTAACTGACCGGCTGCTTTCCGACGTGAACCATGAAGGGGCAGTCGGACGCACCCTCCACCTTCGCCACGCCTGTAATAGCGTCCCGGTCCACGACCAGCTCGCCTATGCGCCTGCCGAACTCGACGATTTTCAGGATCACGATGGCCATTTGCGGTGGAAGAGCGCCTTGTTCCTGTCGGCTGCGCCGCCAGGCCAATGCGTCTCCGCGCCTTCGCGAATGTGCTCGACTACGAGGTCGTCGCGGATCTTGAATATCGCGCCAGCTCGCGCCACGCGGTTCACCCAGTCGGGGTCGTCGTAGTGCGAACCATCGCGATAGTCTTCGTCGAAGCCGCCCGCTTTGTCCCAGAGCGATCGGTTCAGCATCGCGCAGAAATGAAACCCTGAGCCCTTCGGCTGGCGAGCATTCGAGCCGTGGTGCCATCCGTCGATCGTGAGATGCGAGTGGCAATGCCACTGTTTTTCGCGCTCGTACCAGCACGCCGCGAGCACATATCCCATGTCGCCCAGCTCTCGCAGCGTCTCGAGCATCTGCGGAAGCACCGGCTGGTTGTGCATGATCTCGGGGTTCGAGATCACGATCACGTCGCCTCGCGAGACCATCACGCCTGCGTTGATCGGCACGCACGGGTTCTTCGGTACGTCCTTCAGCGGCAACCGGATGATCTTCAGCCACGGGAAGCGGTCTTCTTCGAAGTCGTGAGAGCCGTCATCCACCAGCACCACCTCGAAGTCGAGGGCGCTGTAGTGCTGCGCGTAGAGCTCAAGCGAGCGCTTTGTCACCGCGGCTCGCCTCCAGTATGGGAGCACGATCGACATCAAACGAAGCACGCGCTCGCGTCTTCCACGAGCACCTCGTTTATGTTTCTGTTGATGTGGTTGAACTGGCAGCGAGCGCACCCGCGCGCGTCGAAGGCGCCGAAGTCGGCCATAGCCGTCTCGCGCCACACGTCCTTGAAGCGCCGGCCCTGAAGGCTCGCGATCTTGCCGCGCTCGTTGTAGGCGTACACGCAGCAGCGATAAAGGTTCTGGTCCGCGCCAATGTAGGTGGTGAAGTGCTGATAGCCGCAACGCTCGTAATCCGGGGCGCCCTGGTCGAGCTCGGATAGCTTCTCGTCGAAGCGGTTTATGACTTCGAAGTTATCGTCGGCGAGCATCTGTGCTTCAAGCACCAGCGCTGCAGCAGACTCCGCGATGCCATCAAAGAGGCTCGCGCCCTCTTCCGAGAACTGCGCGCCGATCCTGATGTTCGAAGCGCCGCACTCCTTCGCGGTGCGCGCTGCCTGGTAGATCCCCCCCCAGTTCTCAGGAGTCACCACGAAGCCGACGCCGCAGCGGTATTTGCGTACCGTTTTCCAGGCCGCTTCCCAGTGGCCGCGCGGCACGCTGCGGATCTTGGAGTACGTGTCGCCGTCCCCCGCGTCGATGCTCACGCGCACCCAGGCCGCGCTCGAGTAGTCCCACTTCTGGATCACGCCGTTCGTCACCAGAGCCCACTGCATGCCGCGCTCGACGATCGCATCCACCACATCGTCGAACCGCGGATACACGCTCGGCTCACCGCCGCCCGTCAACTGGATCGCCTTCACCCCGAGCTCGGCACAGTCGTCCAGGATTTCCACAACCTTGTCGAACGGCAACATCCGATTCGGGTTGTAGTTGCCGGCGATGTGAAATAGTTGCGAGCTGGTGTACTTCGGGTCCCTGTACGCGCAGAAGTGGCACGACTGATTGCAAAGGTCCGAGAGGATCAGTTGCACATGCACCGGCCCGGCAACGCGGCCGCCGCGCATCGCTTCGATGCGGTCGTAGAACTTCAGCGCTTTAAGGGTCGAGTAGCGAGCGCTCATCGATATATCGCGAAGAACGCGCCATAGTTCCCGTGAAACGTCGGATCGACGTAGATGCTCGCGCCTGGAAAATCGTCCGGCATCCAGCCCGATCGGTGCGTCTGCCAGTGCGTGCCGTTCATGCCCCAGGCGTCCTTCTCGCCCGCCTTGTAGCTTTGCTCGTGGAATCCAAGCGGGGTAAAGACGACGACCTGCTCGGCCTTGGATCGCGCGAGCTTGAGTGCTTCGGCGCCTTCGTCCTTGTCCATGTGCTCAATAACGTCGAGCATGTAGACGACATCCACCGGCTCAATGCGCGGAAGCCACTCGCAAGCCGTGCCCATAAGGACCGGATAGCCCTTGTCCTTGAGCCAGTTCGCGTACTCCTCGTGCGGCTCGATGCAAAGATGGAAATCAGCCCGATAAAAGGGCTGCGGCCGGATGCCCGGGCCGATGTCGCAGATCCTCTGCGCCCGGCGGATGTGGCGCGCGATCTCATCGAAAAATCTATTCCTCTCCGTCATCGAGGAGATCAGCGAGCTCAGACTCGCCGTACGTGTCGTTGTCGAAGTCCCAGGGCAGGTATTCAGATGTATCTCCGTCCGGTCGCTCGTTTTCGGGCATCACCTGAGCTTCACCATCGGTCCGAACTGATCGGTCAGGCCCGGCATCGAGGACGGCGCTCGTCTTATCGCCTGTGGGGAAGAGGAGGAGCCCTGTGGTGAACCGGCGAGCGCCGCCTCGACATCCGGGTCTGGTTGGAGCCCGCCCGCGTATTGATCGCGAAAGCCGGGATCTCGTGAAATGCTCATCTAGGGCCTCCCTTCAGGAGCGCCAGGATGCGTCGCGCTAGACTTTTTCCATTCAGCGACGCTCTGGAAGAATCGCGTGTCCTTGTACCAGGGCGCTTTTGCGTCGTTGTAGTGGAGCACCCGGTCCCAAATAACCGCGCCCGTTTCTTCACCCCTCACCTCCGGCTCGATCACCTCCACGCGCACGCCCTGCGCGCCCGCGAAGTGATAAACGCTCTGCGGAGCAGTCACGACTCGCGATAGAACCGAGCAAAGCGCCACCACTCCTTCGATGTCGGCCCACAAATCGAGCGGCGCTTGCTCGATATCACGGTGAAATTCCTTGTACTGGAGCGAAATCGGATGCTGCAGACCTAGCGCGAGCGGATCGAACGAGCCTTGGCGGCCTTTCCACGCCACACCCTCTCGGCCGCGGAATTTTTCGAACTCCGCGACCCTCGTCGGGTCCGGTTTCAGGTACGGCTTCCCCGGGAAATGACGGATATCCCGGCGAAACATCCGCATGAGATCCATCGCGAGGATGAACGCATCGATTTTTCCGTACGACTCGCGCGGATCATCGAAAGTCGTGTCCGGCTTGCACTTGAGACGAGGAAAACTGCGCTCAAAGAGCCCATGCAGGCGCTCGTCGCACTCGAAAATCACCTCTTTCGCTCGCGCGAGACACTCGGGGAGGATGGTCCCGAGCAAAACCGAGTCGCCGACACCACCCTCACCGATCACGAGGAGGCGATCGACCGGCGCACCACCCCATTTATCGAGCCAGGTGTTCGACCAGAACACGTCCGCGGCGTAGTTGTCCTTCTCTTTTTCGGACAGACCGCGGAATTCCCACCCCCAGTAGTCCGAGAAATCACCGAGCGCAAGGCGCGCGCAGGCGTAGTGGTAGCGAAACCACGGCGTCATCGCCGAGAGGCCGTGCTTTCTGATCGCCTTCAGGAAGCCCTTGCGGAAATACTGCTTCTGGAACTCGCTCCCCTCGGTCGTTCGCACGACGAGCTCGAGCGCATCCCAGTTCACCTTCCCGCGGTACGGCCCGAGTCCCCTTACGAGCTCCGGCTTCTCCCGCGAGAAGTCGATCAGCGCGTTATTTGCGCTTCCTTGAAGCATTCGCGGAAACCATGTTGTTTTTCGCTTGTGAGTTTCCGCTTACGCGCTGCCGGCCGAACGCCGCGTAGCCTCGCACCTGATGCACGACGCCACGAGTGTCCGGCGGATTGCCGCCGCCTTTTTTATTTCTCATTGCCTTCCTTTCGCCTCGCAGCGCTTGAGCGCCCGGATGAGCAGCTTCAGGTTGTGCGCGCGCAAATGCGCCATCCCTTCCACGAACAGCCGATAGCGGTTGATGACCTCGGTAGCGTCCTCGTCTCCCATCATCGCGGCCTCGCCGATTCGGCCGCCGTGCTTCTCGATGAACGGCAACACGTCCTGCTCGAAGCGCTCGATAGTCGGGCGCTCCTCGGGCATCACTCCGCCCACGTAGTCGAACCTCACGCCTCGATCACCGTCATGTGACCGCGCCGCGTCTCCCGCCGCCCAACACTCGAGCCGATGTGCCACGCACCGCACTCCCGGCATCGATAGGGCTGCAACTTCACCTGGTCGTGCCGATTGCGCGCAAGCCGCGCCACACGGTCCGCCATGCCGAACGTAAGGAAACGCTCCTTGCCGCAGCTCACTTTTTCTTCTTCTTCCCGCGCTTCGGTTTGCCGTAGCCCTTCACTTCGCGTCCCCGGGACCGTTCAACGGTCGCTTCTTCTTCATCGCCGCATTCGCGCTGATCTTGTCCCCGTTGCCCCCAGGATTCGGACCCACGCCGACCGTCTTCGCGAACTTGCTCGTCGCCTTCATCCCCCTCGCACTTCCGAACGGATGCGCCGTGTTCGACAAGTGCATCGGATCCACACCGCCACCAACCTTCGCCATCTCACACTCCCGAGCCGGATCAGCCGGCCTATGTCATTCGCACCTCCGGTGTCGCGAAAACCCGAGAAAAATTCGGATTGAGCCTAGGCTCAGACTCGCCGCGGCTCTGGGGGGTCTCCCGGGGGTACGCCAGGAGGCAAAGCATTCTTTTCGAGCTCGCAGATGAGAATATCCACAGCCAGCTCGAGCGCACTCCAATAGTCATTATGTTAAGTACGCTCGCAAGCTGTTGATTAATCATTCTCAGTGAGTTGTCGGCAACGGATCCCGCTGCTGCTCCACTACCTGTAGTGGCTGTGATGCGTTCTTGAGCGCCATCACCTGCTCGAACAAATGCGGTTTCTCGTTGAAGAGAGCAGCCAGGCGAGCAGCAAGTTGAGCTGGATCTGCCGCATCTCGTGGGTTCGCTTCTGTGTGCTCGATTGCCGACAAGCGAGGCTCAAGCCGATCAAGCAGCACCTCCAATGCTTTGACCTGACTAGGCTGCATCTCGACTTTGCCAAGGCCGTGATCCATGAGTCGTTTCTTGATTTCGCCGAGTCTCTGAGCCCATTGCTCGCGGTTTGTTTTGCTCTGGGATCCGCGAGGTCTACCGGCACCTGGTCTGAAGCCGCCACGTGTTTCTTTTTTGATTTGTTCGTCTATCACGCGGGCGATATATACGCGCAATCTTCGGCCTCGGTAAGACGCTGGAACGTCATAGCAGCACCGCAATAGCGTGCGTGCAGTCGGATCAGGGCTCGGCCGAAGCCGTACCCGATATCGCTCTTGGGATGAAGCCAGGCTCGGGCTGTGCTGTGGCCTACGCCGAGATGCTGTGCGATCCGGTATTGGCTACAGCCGTGGCGGTGCAGGTCGGAGATGATCTGCTGCCAGTTGATGACTGGCGGTGAGATATAAGCAACGGCGGCGCGCGAACGTTTAACGGCCATCGCCTACGGTGTCAAGTGCTTTATAACGTCATTCATCCGTCAAGGGCTTGCGAGCGGTCTCTGTGGATAAGTTTTCCGATTCTGCTCAAGAGCAATCCACGACTCGAGGTGGGCCACGCTTGCCTTTCGTCCATCCGTGAACCTCGATTCGCCAGCCAGCCTCGCGAAGGAATGGCGTGCTTTCGTGTTCGGCAATTTTGGCGATGCGGGCGGAGACGTTGGATGCGCTTGTGCATTGCACGCCAAGGGTGATGCCAGGCTTCAGCGCGATCACGTCGATAATCCCGAAAAGGTCTTGGCGGATGCCTGCGAACGAGTTCCAGCGCTCGGTGATCTCGGCTTTCCAGCCGGACTCACGCAGGTATTTCAGTGTGCGCTGCGTCGGGCTCACGCTCCCCCAATCTCAAGCCGTTTTCCTCCACCCAAAGCACGATCACCTGGTCCGCGCCGAATACCTGACGCATTTGCTCAACAAATGCTGCACAGAGCGGCGCCTGCGCGTGGTTAGAAGTCCGGGCGCTCTTCATCCCAAAACCTCATCGGATGCACGTCCTCTACGAACTGGCGGGACATGGCGTGGAAGTTGAGCTTGATGGTCCCGAGCCAGTTGATGCGCCCGCGCTGCTTCTCGACCTTGAGCTGACACGGCGGCTGGGCGTTCGGCCTCTTGTCGCGCCAGGGCAGGAACACATAATCGGCGATCGACCCGATCTCGTGGCCGCCGGCGACATCGTGGATCGTCCCGGGAGCCTCGTCGCCCCCCTTGCCGTCACGCTTACGCATGTGGGCGACGAGATGGATCGTCGTCCCCGTGTCCTTGGCCGTGGCGTGCAGCTCGGCTACAAAGCGCGCCTGCGCGTCGTA